>CAWBTB010000001.1:0-142249 GCA_963791605.1 uncultured Actinomycetota bacterium
CGACGGTACCGCCGGCCACGCTGCGGTGTCCCGAACTCAGTTCACATGGAACATCCGCCGCGCGAAAGCAGAGAATCGGCTGAGTTCGGAACGCACGCCCGCTGCGGCGAGCGCCGCGGATCCCGCACCGGCGCGCCGCTACCCGCCGTTCACCGGCACCCGCGAGACTTCCTGCATGAGCAACGGCGATCATCCCGAGCCGCAGGCGGCGGCGAACAGCGGCGCGGTCGCGATCGTGGGCCTCGAGCTGCGCGGCGACCGGCCGGCGCCGAAGAAGCAGATCTACTCCTGGGCGCTGTGGGACTGGGCCACGCAGCCGTTCCACTCGGTGATCCTCACGTTCATCTTCACCGCGCTCTACCTCACGACGCCCGCGTTCCTGCCGCCCGAGCTCGCGCACCTGGCCAAGACGGATCCGGCCAGAGTCGCGGGGATCGCCGAGCTCACGAGCGGTCTCGGGCTCGGCGGCACGATCGCCGGCATCGCCATCCTGCTGCTCGCGCCCGTGCTCGGACAGCGCGCCGACGCGGCAGGACGGCAGAAGCTGTGGCTCGGGATCGGCACCGGCGCGCTGATCCTGTGCATGCTCGGACTGTGGTTCGTCACCCCGACCCCGTCGCTCTTCTGGGTGGGTGTCGCGCTGATCTCGGCCGGCGTCGTGTTCAGCGAGATCGCGTCGGTGAACTCGAACGCGATGCTCATCTCGATCGCGAACCCGAAGACGGTCGGGCGGATCTCGGGGCTGGGCTGGGGCTTCGGCTACCTCGGCGGCATCGTGGCCCTCGTCCTCGTGATCGTGTTCTACTCCGCGCACTGGTTCGGCCTCTCCGCGGACGGCGGGCTGCCGTTCCGCCTCATCGCGGTCGGCTGCGCGGTGTGGGCGATCCTGTTCTCGATCCCGATCTTCCTGAACGTGCCGGAACCGTCGAACGGGCGACCCGACCGCAAGGTCGGTTTCTTCGCGTCCTACGCGCTGCTCGCGAAGGACGTCATCGGCCTGTACCGCACCCCCGCCACCCGCACCACGTTCTGGTTCCTCGTGGCGAGCGCCGTGTTCCGCGACGGCCTGAGCGGGGTGTTCACGTTCGGCGCCGTGATCGCGAGCACCGTCTTCGGCTTCGACTTCATCCACCTGGTGATCTTCGGCGTCGCCGCCAACCTCATCGCGGGCGTGTCCACGATCCTCGCCGGGCGTCTCGACGACCGCTGGGGTCCGAAGCGGCTGATCATCGTCTCGCTCGCGTGCATGACCGTCGCCGGCATCGCGGTGTTCGCGCTGGTCGACACCGGCCAGATCGCGTACTGGATCGGCGGTCTGATCCTGTGCGCGTTCGTGGGGCCGGCGCAGTCCGCCGCCCGGTCGTTCCTGGCCAGGGTCACCCCGGCCGGACGCGAGGGTGAGGTCTTCGGCCTCTACGCCACGACCGGGCGAGCGGCGAGCTGGATCGCGCAGGGCGCCTGGACGCTGCTCATCATCCTGACCGGCAACACGAAGTTCGGGATCCTGGGGATCGTGGCGGTGCTGCTGGCGGGGCTGCTGCTGCTCCTGCCGGTGAAGGAGAGCCGGCAGCGCGTCCGGCTCTCCCGATAGCTCGCCCGGATCTGCTCAGCGCCAGTTGTCGGCGACCTTGCCGAGCAGCCGGGCGAACTCGGCCTGCTCCTCGGGCGTCAGGACGGCGAGCGCGTCGCGCATCGCCTGGCGGCGTTCGCCGCGGAAACCACGGATCATCCGGCGCCCGTCGTCGGTGAGGACGATCCGGGTGCGCCGTGCGTCGTCCGGATCCGCTTCGCGCTGCAGCCAGCCGCGCTCCACGCCCTGCTGCACCAGCCGGGAAGCCCGCGGCTGATCGACGCCGATCGCCTCGCCGATCGCGCTCACGCTGAGCGCCCCGGCGGCGAGCGCTTCGAGCATGCGCAGGCGTGCCGGCGCCTCTGCACGGCCCCCGGGCCCCTCGCCCCAGGGCGCGCCCCGACGTCCGCGGCCGTGCGGGCGGTCGTGCGGATTCCCCTCGGGGTCGTCGTGCGGATCGCCGTGCGGGCCGCCGTGCCGGCCGCCATGCCCGCCGCGTCCCGCGAGCCACCCCTCATGCCCGTGCTCCCGCGGCGCATGCGGATGCGGCCCGCGCGAGCGCAGGCGGGCGAGCGCCGCGACGATGGCGTCGATGGGGTCGGGGGTCTCCGCGTTCTCGGGCACGAGTCGATTTTACATGCGACTTGACATGGATTCAGATTGCATGTCACACTGCATATACATGCACAATGACAAACAAAGGACATCACTCATGACAACCCCCGACAACCCCACTGAGAACACCGCCCCCGCCAGCCGCCCGTTCGGCTTCTGGCTCACCGCCGTCGACCGCCTGACCGCTGCCGCGTTCGCGACCGCGTTCGAGGACGAGGGCATCACGCGTCGCGACTGGCGGATCCTGAACGTCATCGACGGGACCGCTCCCGCCGTCCGGGAGCTGCGCGGCCCGAAGCTGCGCCGTCTCGCCGAGCTCGGCTGGATCGCCCGCGACGGCGAAGACTGGACCCTGACCGAGGAGGGCGCCGCCGCGAAGGCCCGCCTGAGCTCGGCCGTCGACGAGATCCGCGCGCAGGTCGCCGCTCCCCTCACCGAGGAGGAGTTCACCGCGATGAGCCGCGTCGCTGGAGAAGGTCGCCCGCGGGCTCGGCTGGACCGAGGGCATGCGCCTTCCCCGCCGTGCCCGCCGCGATCGTGAGCAGCGCCGCGAGGGCCGCGCCGGCCGAGAGGACCGCTTCAGCGCGGCGCACGGCCGGCACGGATACGAGCACGCGCACGTCGGCCCCGAAAGCCATGGCCACCACGGCGCCCCGGGTTTCGACCGTGAGTTCGGTCCCGAGGCCGAGCGCTTCGCGCACCACCCCGGTTTCGGCCGCGAGTGGCTCCGGCACGAACACCCGAGCCGACGCTGCGAGCAGCTCGCCGACGACGGCCGTGCGCACGGACGCGGCGGACGACGGCACGGCGGCCCCGCTGACGGGATGCCTGCCCCGCACATCCACGTGCACCTGCACGAGCGCCGCGACGGCTGACCGTGCCAGCGCCCGACGGGCCTCTGACCGCTCCGCGGCAGGGGCCCGTTCGCGTGTCCCGGGAGCGCCACGCCGCCCGGTGGATCCCGGAATAGCCTCACCTCCCCCGCGGTTGCGATCGACGTGAGCCTTCTCGCGGATCCTCGGCCGGCGCCCTCCGACGCGGTGGCCGGAGCGCGCGTAACGCACACCGCGCCTGCGCAGGATCCCGGCGCCGTCGACGCGCTGCTCGCCGCGGTCGACGTGCGCCTGCGGCGCCAGGTGCGGATCTCCCCCGCTCCGGACGAGGTCATCGCGCTGGATCGCGACGCGCTCTCCCTCGTCTACGTCATCGAGGGCACGGTGCGCACCCGCTGCGGAGACCAGCCGATATCGCTCGCACAGGGCGACGCGATCCTCACCCCCGGCCGCCGCACGATGTCGCTGGGCACGGATCCGGGAGCGCGGATCCTGGTCTCCACCCTGACGCTCGCGGAGAGCGCCCGGCACGTCGCCGATGCGCTGCCCGATGTCGCGCTCGTCCGCGACTTCGCGCAGCACGAGCCGGCCGCCGCGATGCTCGCCGCGCAGATCGGGATCGACCTGTCCGACAGCACGCGCGGGGACACGGCGCCGATGCGCGACGGCGACGCGGTCGTCTGCCGGATGATGGCGAACACCGTGCTCGTGTCGGTGATCCGGGCCTGGGCGGCGCACGGCTGCGCCCCCGCCGGCTGGCCGGCCCGCACGAGCGATCCCTTCCTCGACAGAGTGATCGAGGCGATCCACGCCGCGCCGGGCCACGACTGGAGCGTCGAGGGCCTCGCGAGCGTCGGCGCCATGTCGCGCACGGTGTTCGCCGAGCGGTTCCGCGCCGCGTTCGGCACGTCGCCCGCGAGCTACGTGACGGAGGTCAGGATCCGCGCCGCGCAGGACCGGCTCGTGCTCGGCTGCCTGGTCAGCGAGATCTCCCGCGACCTGGGTTATAGCTCGGACGAGGGCTTCAGCCGCGCGTTCCGCCGCCGCACGGGCCAGACGCCGACCGCCTGGCGCCTCGCCCGCAGCGCCTGAGGCCCGCTCCGGGCGACAGAGTCGTCTCGATGAGTGCGTGGAGATGGTTTTCGCTGCCCGGAACGACCCGAGAGCCGCGTTTTCCATCTCGCGGGCTCAAGAACCGGGGAGCCACCCCGGGCCCAAGAACCGGGGAGCCACCTCGGGGGCGACGGGAGCGCGCGACGTACCGGCAGTCGCCCCGGGCTCAGCGCACCCGGGCGGCGTTGCGCCCCGCCAGGCCGAACAGCACGGCGCCGATGACCAGCACGACGGCGCCGAGCGTGTAGACCTGGGCGATCCCGATCCCGTCCACGAGCAGTCCCCCGATTCCCGCCGCCGTCATGATCGCCGCCTGGAAGCCCATCACCACGAGACTGCCGCCCGCCTCGAGCCGGTCCGGCATCCGGTGCCCGATCCAGGTGTTCACGATGAGCAGCCACGAAGCGAAGAAGAACCCCCACACGAACGCGACCGCCCCGATCGCCCAGAGGGATCCGTCGAGCGCGTTCATCAGCAGCACCATGCCGGCGATCACGACAGGGGTGATCACCGCGAGGATCCGGTAACTGCGGTCGACGATGACGCCGATCGCGATGTTTCCGACGAAGCCGCCGATGCCGAACAGGGCGAGCAACAGGATGATCGTTCCTCCGGTGATCGCGGTGCCGCCGTCGTGCACGCGCTCGAGTGCGACCCGGATGTAGGTGTAGGCGAGGAAGTGCCCGAGCACCACCAGCACATGCCCGACGATGCCGAGCCCGAAACCCCGGCGACGGAACGTGTCGAGCAGCGTGGACAGCCGCGCCGCGCCCTCGGCGGGGACGCTCGGAAGCAGGATCCGCAGCGCCACGGCGAGCAGCGCGCTGGCCGCGGCGGCGATCCCGAACACCCCGCGCCAGTCCACGACCTGGCTGAGCAGGACGCCCAGGGGCACCCCCGCCACGGTCGCCAAGGACACCCCGGCGGAGGTGAACATCATCGCCCGGCCGAGCCGCTCGGGTCCAGCGATCCGCGCCGCGACGGTCACCGACATCGACCAGAAGCCGCTCAGCGCAGCGCCCAGCAGCACGCGGCCCACGAGCAGCAGGATCAGGCTCGGGGCGACCGCCACGATCAGATTCGACACGGCGGCACCGATCGCCATCCACACCAGCAGCGAGCGACGGTCCAGCCGCGGCAGCATCAGGCCGATCGTCGGCGCGACGATCAGGCCCGCGAGCGCGGTCACGGTGACCATCTGCCCGGCCTGGCCGGGCGTGACGCCGATCTCGGCGGCGATGTCGGTGAGCACGCCGCCGGGCAGGAACTCGGCGGTGACGAGCAGGAACGCTGTCGCCATCATGACGAGCAGCGCACCGTAGTCCAGCCGGCGGGTGCCTGTGCCTGCGCTGTGCGCGGCGACGGGGATGGGGGCGGTCGTGGTCATGCGTCCAGCCTTCCGCAGCGGCCGCGCCCGCGCCCGACCGTGCGTCCGGCCGATCCGACCGATCGTCCGGATCGCGCCGCGGATTCCGGCGTCAGAGCGGCAGCACGGCGGGCAGCGCCGCGGCGGCGATCGGGAACGGCAGCGCCGCGGCGGCGATCGGGAACGGCCACGCCGCGTTCGCGACGAGCACGGCGATCAGCACGATCGCGCCGACCAGCAGGGCGACGAGCACCAGGACGATCACGATGATGAGACCGAGGTACCCGCCGGATCCGGCTTCCGGGGCGAGCGGGCCCGGCGTCGGCCCCGGACGCTCGGGCGGCAGCGCTGGAAGCGGCGGGAGCCCCGTGGCCGGACCCTCTGCGCGCGCCTCGGGGAGCGGTGCAGGCTGGGGCTCGGCCTCGGGCATCGGTGCGGCAGCCGGCTCGGGCGACGGCTCCGCGTCGGCCGCCGGCGCGGTGGCCTCCCCGAACACCGCGGGATCGGGCTCGGCGAGGAGTGCCGCGAGGCCGGGGGTCTCGTCGACGGCGGTCGCCTCCTGCGGCGTGGCGAGCAGATCCGCGAGTTCGGCGCTGTCCTCGGCCGGCGCGATCTGCGGGTCGGAGAGCAGGTCGGCGAGACCCTCGCTCTCAACGGGCACCGGGGCGAGGCCGGCGTCGTCGAACGGTGGCGCGGCGGACCGCTCGGGAGCTGCCCCCTCGGCGGGGTTCGGATCCGTCGCGTCCGCGGTCATGTCAGCCTCCGTTGGAGCCGGCGTCGGTCACGCCGACATCGGTGCGGTGAAAATTCTGGAAGGACCGCGAGGCGGTCGGGCCGCGCTGACCCTGGTAGCGATTGCCGTACGGGCCGGATCCGTAGGGGTTCTCGGCCGGCGAGGTCAGCCGGAAGAAGCACAGCTGACCGATCTTCATGCCTGGCCACAGCTTGATCGGCAGGGTCGCGACGTTCGCGAGCTCGAGGGTCACGTGCCCGGTGAATCCCGGGTCGATGAACCCCGCCGTGGAGTGCGTGATCAGGCCCAGGCGGCCGAGCGAGGACTTGCCCTCGAGCCGGGCCGCGACGTCGTCCGAGAGCGACACCTGCTCGAACGTCGCACCCAGCGCGAACTCGCCGGGGTGCAGGATGAACGGCTCGTCCGGGGCGACCTCGATCAGCCGGGTCAGCTCCGGTTGATCGACCGACGGGTCGATGAACGGGTACTTGTGATTGTCGAAGAGCCGGAAGTACCGGTCCAGGCGCACGTCGATGCTCGACGGCTGGATCATCGACGGCTCGAGCGGGTCCAGCCCGATCCGTCCCGTGTCGAGCCCCGCCCGGATGTCCCTGTCGCTCAGCAGCACGTGTTCAGCCTAGTGTCCGCTCCGGGACGCGGATCCTTCCGTTCCCCCCCTGCAGCGTCTTCACCCCCTTGCAGCTGCGTCACCACGAGGGGGTGAAGACGACAGGAGGGGGTGAAGACGACAGGAGGGACGAACGGGACTCGGCGATCAGGCGTCCCGCGTGCGCAGCACGGTCCAGGCGCCGAGCATCCCGGCGACGACCCACAGGCCGAGCGTGAGGTAGGCGATCGGCGCGGTGAGCGGTGCGCCGTCGTGCGGCAGGATCGCGTACTGCGCGGCCTGCAGCGGCAGGTAGTTGCTCGCGTCCACGATCCACTTCCAGCTCTTGCCCCCCATCGAGAACATGGTGGCCACGATCGGCAGCACGAACAGCAGGCCGACGGTCGCCGCGATGGCGCCCGCGCCGGAGCGCAGCACGTACCCGAACGAGACGCCGATCAGGGCGCACACGGCCATGGCCAGCGAGGCGGCGAGCAGCGGCAGGATCGTCGCGTCGAACGTGCCCCAGTCCAGCCCCATGTCCTTGTCGGCGAGGATCGGCGTCACGATGAGCGCGGCCGCGAAGAAGATCACCAGCGAGGACACGAACAGGAACGCGGCGAGCACGATCGCCTTCGCAGCGAGCACCCGTCCGCGCATCGGATCCGCCGTGAGCGTGGAGCGGATCATGCCCGTGGAGTACTCGCCGGTGACCGCGATGGCACCGAGGATGCCCGCGAGCAGCGCCGTGAACTGGATGGGTGAGACGATGGCCATCACGCCGTCGATCCCGGGGGTCCCGCGGGGGATGGACAGCGCGAAGAGCAGCGCGATCCCGATCGTGAGCACGGCGGTGATTCCGATCGACCACCACGTGGAGCGCAGCGTGGTGAGCTTGATCCATTCGCCGCGGAGCGTGCGCGGAAGGCTCAGGGCATACCGGCGGGCGGCGACGTGGGTGGCGCGGGTGGGATGGGCGGCGACGGTCATGCCACGACCTCCTCGAGCGGGGCGCCGGCGGCGGGCACGGCGCGGGTGCGGTATTCGACGGACTCTCCGGTGAGGGCGAGGTAGGCATCCTCGAGCGACCCGGTGGTCGGGGTGAGCTCGTGCAGGGGGATGCCGCGTTCGGCGGCGAGGTCGCCGATGCGCCAGGCCTCGAGGCCGGCGATGTCGAGCGTCTCCGCGTCGGTCGTCACGACCTCGATGTCCCGCCCCGCAAGGAGCGCGGCGAGTTCGGCGGCGCGCGGGCTGCGCACGTGCACGCGGGCCGTGGTCCAGGCGCGGACGAGGTCGGGCAGCGGGGCGTCCGCGAGGACTCGGCCGCGGCCGAGCACGATGACGTGGTCGGCGGTCTGCGCCATCTCGCTCATCAGGTGGCTGGAGAGCAGCACGGTGCGTCCCTCACTCGCCGCGTGCCGCACGAACTGGCGCACCCAGCGCACGCCCTCGGGGTCGAGGCCGTTGACCGGCTCGTCCAGGATCAGCGTGTGCGGGTCGCCGAGCAGCGCTGCGGCGATGCCGAGCCGCTGCCCCATGCCCAGGGAGAACTTGCCCGCGCGCTTGCGGGAGACGGATCCGATGCCCGTGATCTCGATGACCTCGTCGACGCGCGACGACGGCAGCCCGTGCGTCGCGGCGAGCGCGCGCAGGTGGTTGCGGGCGGTGCGGCCAGTGTGCACGGCCTTGGCGTCGAGCAGCACCCCCACCTCGGTGAGCGGCGCGCGCAGCCGGCGGTAGTCCTGGCCGTTGACCGTCACGCGTCCCGCGCTCGGCCGGTCCAGCCCGACGATCATGCGCATGGTGGTCGACTTGCCGGCGCCGTTCGGGCCGAGGAAGCCGGTGACGGTGCCGGGGCGGACCGTGAACGACACGTCGTCGACGGCGGCCTTGTCTCCGTATCTCTTGCTGAGTCCCTCTGCTGTGATCATGTCTTCGACGCTACGGCGCAGGGTGCGGGCGGCGCGTCCCCCGGAGGGATGATTCGGTCCGGGCGGGTGGTACCACGGTGCCATGTGCTGCTGCCGCGCCCGGGCGCGTCGCGGATCCCCGCACGTTTGTTATGCTGGCCAGGCGCCGCGAGGCGTGCGGGGCTGTAGTTCAATGGCAGAACTTCTGCTTCCCAAGCAGATAGCGCGGGTTCGATTCCCGTCAGCCCCTCCGTGTGATGTCTCAGGGCATCGTGAACGGATGAACCCCCGGTAATGAACTGGTCCCCGGAAGTTGGACTGGCCAAGTAAGAGTGTAGGGCTAGGCTGCGAGGGCCTGGGTCCGGTATTGCACCGGGCTCAGGCCCTTCAGCGTTGAGTGGGCCCGTTCGGTGTTGAACCATGCGATGTAGTCGTCGATCGCGGTGACGAGCGCGTCGACGGTGAGGTAGGTCGTGTTGCAGTAGACCTCGTCCTTCAGGTGGCCGAAGAAGCTCTCGATCACGGCGTTGTCGAGACAGTTCGCTTTGCGGGACATCGACTGGACGCAGCCGGCGTCGGACAGCATTCGCCGCCAGGACAGGTGCTGATACTGGAACCCCTGGTCGGAATGGACGATGGGCGTGTCGCCCGGCCGCAGCGTAGTCAGCGCCTGCCGCAGCGACATGTTGGTGAGCTGAAGGTTCGGGGACAGGCCGATCGTGTAGCCGATGATCTGCCGGTCGAACAGGTCCATCACCGGGGACAGGTAGACCTTCCGGTCCCCGACGGTGAACTCGGTCACGTCGGTGACCCACTTCTGATTCGGGCCGGTCGCGGTGAAGTCGCGGCCCAGCAGGTTCGGCGCGATCGTGCCGACCTCGCCCTTGAACGAGTTGTAACGCTTGCGCCGGCGGATCGTGCACCGCAACCCGAGCTGACGCATCAGCTTCAACACGGTCTTCTTCGACACCACCCAACCCGCCGCCCGCAACCCGTCACGGATCCTGCGGTGCCCGTAACGACCGTTGTGACGGTCGAACAGGCGACGGATCTCGGCCTTCAGCTCCGCGTGCCCGTCCGGGACGTCCAGGCGGGCCTGGTGGTAGAAGAACGTCGACCGGGCAAGCCCGGCAGCGGTGAGCAGGTCGGTGAGAGAGTGCTCGGCCTTGAGTGCGACGACGGCGTTCACCTTGTCCGTCGTTTCTGATCCATCAAGGCCCGCAATTTTCCCAAGTACGCGTTCTGCGCCCGCAGATACTCGTTCTCACGCCGCAGCCGTTCCAACTCGGTCTCCTCAGGGGGAGGCGGTGCGTCCGCCTTCGGCGGGCGGCCCTTCGGCTTCGGACGCAACCCGTCCTCACCCTCACGACGATATGCGCGCGCCCATGCCCTCAGCAGCTGAGGTGAGGACAGCCGCGCTTCCTCAGCCAGTGCGACAACCGCCTCACCCGCTAGCAGCCGATGCACCAGAACCAGCTTGAACTCGAACGAATACGACCGCTTCGACGGCTGCGACACCAACGCTCCTCGACCATGGATCCGCCACCGCTGAAACAGCGCTCTGACCGCCCATCTCGACACGCCGAGCCGGGTCGAGACCGCCCTATCAGCGAGGCCCTGCTCGAACAACGCTACCGCCACCGCCCGCTGCTGCACCGCCAACGAACTCCGCTTATCCAACGAATGACCCCCAGGAGTCGGAACTGAATTTCTCAGTCCAACTCCCGGGGGTCAGTTCAGTAACGGGGGTTCATCCGTTTTTGCGTTGGTAGTCGTGGGCGGGGTCGAGGGTGAACTCGGCGAGGATCTCGCCGGTGTGCTGCGCGATGACGGTGGCGTCGTTGTTGTGGACGAGGCAGATAATCTCGGTGCGGGCGTGGCTTCTTCCGATGCCGAGGTGCAGGAGCTTTCCGCAGTGGCGGAGCGAGATCTTTCCGTCGTGGCCGATGGTGTCGTAGCGGCGATTCGTCGTGTCATGTCCGAACTTTGAGGCGTAGGTCAGGGTTCCTCGTGCAGAGGTGTGCGAGACGATGCGTCCGGACTGAGATCGCGCGACTTGGTCGGTCACGTTCTCACCAGCGACTGAATCGGTCCGGGATCGATTCAGTTGCGTTCATGGCAAGTCCCATCCATGGGATAATCCCCGCGAACCGGTGTCTTCGGCCGGGTCTAACCTGTGCATGCATCGCACAAAAACCGCCGAGCCTCAATCGGTGAGCTTTTGCACGATCTCGATCATGCGTTCACGCTTAACCCCCCAGACCGTACTCCCGCTGTTAGGAGAAAGATCGATCTCAACTGTCGATCCGTCTTCCATATTTAACACAGTGCGCGGATAGCTACCCTTGAAGGGTTGCACTATTTCGCCGCCCACAACACGATCACTCCTGATCACGGCGGCTGTTCGGGATCTGGATCGAAACGAGAATCGTGACGCGACAACTTCGAAGCGCGCAGACTTTTCCTCGAAGAGAATCCACCCCGGCCCCGCAGCCCAAATCTGGTCCGGGCCACGGGTGCATTTCGCAGATCGAATGATGTTCCAATCCGAGACATTTGATTCTCTTGCACGACCACGTGCGTTCAACGCCAACGGCAGCATTCCCCAACCCTGAAGAAGAGCGGCAAATAGCCCAAGGCACGCGAGTAGGTAATTGATAACGGCAGATCCAGAAACCACGCCTGCGGCTGTGGCTATAGCCATCAATATTGACGCGACAAGTAGAGTGACGCCGAAGAACAGTTGACCGAGCCCCAAACCAGGTCCATCAATCGCTGTAATCACTGCGGACATCACCAATCTATTCTTTCCCGATTATCGGGCAGTTCCATCATCGACCCGGCGATCAATTCGATAAGCCCGGGGACGCCCGTGGTGACGCCCAAAATCCCTCCAGCCAGATAGCCGCCAAACCCGCCGGCTGCGGCAGATATAAGTCCCGACGCCACCGTAATCCCGAAAGTGACTTTACATCTTGTATCTAAATTGTGAGCCACGCAGTCGGCCGCCCTACCGGCCCGCTCAACGCAATCTCGTCACGCTCGCCCAGACCGAAGCCCTCTGCGACATCGCCGCAACTTTGAATGGTGGGCTGATCGTTTCAACGGACTGAACGAGTGCGCGAAGAGAGGCGGAGCGACGCGCGGTCCGCGGTAGAAACGCTATCCTGACGGGCATGACAGCGGGGGTAGAGCGTGCGCAGGTTCTCATCACAGTGAAAGCTGCGCCAGAGCCGTCATCAACGTACGGAGACACGGTGTGCGTGGCAGGGATCCGGATCGACGGTGATCGCGCGGAGTGGATCCGCCTCTACCCGTTCCCGTTTCGCTGGATGCCGGAGAGGGTGCGGTTCAAGAAGTACGACGTGATCGAGGTCGACGTCCACCGCAGCGCCAGGGACGACCGTCGCGAAAGCTACCGCCCGGACATTCAGTCGATCGAGATCATCAGCCACCTCGACAAGTGGAAGCATCGGCACGAGATCGTCGGGAAGGTGACCTCGACTTCCACTTGCGAACTGCACCGAGCGGCGACCATCGATAGTCAGGCCTCGTCCCTAGGTCTCGTACCCGTTGGGTCCGTCGAGAAACTCGAAATCGTTCCGTTCGCGGGCTGGAGCGATGCGCAGCTCAAGCGCATTGCGGATGCGGAGAACCTCGCCCCGCTCGACCTGTTCGGGGACGGGATGGACACTCCGCCTGAACTACAGGCGCCGCGCTTCACCGTCCGATACCGGTACCGATGCTCTGCCAGCGGCTGCCCGTCACACGCCGGGCAACTCCTCGATTGGGAGCTCGGCGAGCTACAGCGTCGCCACCTTATGAACCTGGCTGAAGACGACGCGAAGCGTGAGATCGAGGAGAAGTTCCTCACACAGAAGTTCGCCCCGAACCGCCAAACGTCATTCTTCGTCGGCAACTTTGGGGACAAGGTGAAACGCGGAAGCTTCAGCGTCCTGGGCGTCTACGCTCCGACACAGGCGGATACGGTTCCCACCCTGTTCTAAACGACGACGAGATCGGCGATCATCAGACTCGTCAGCGCTTCGCGCACCTGCTGACGGTGGCAATGATCCTCGTCCGCTTCGAAGCAGAACAGGGCGATCGTTCGATCCCTCGCGAGTGATGCCAGTTCCTCCAGCGCTGAAGTAGCCCTGTCAGATGCGAGCACGTCGCGGAACCGGTCACGCGCCTCGCGAGCTTCGAAGGTATCGGTCGCCGCGTAGCCGTCTCGGTTGTCACGGTGATTCCCGAGCTCCGGCATGTGCACGTACTCAATACCGGCCGCCCGCACTGCCTCCGAGAGCGCGGTTTTCGAGAATCCGCGCTTGCGGGAGATTGCGTTCAACCGGACGTCCACCAGCGTCTCAACGCCACGTAGGCGCAACTTCGAGATGAATGCGTCAAGAGTCTGACCCTCGTAGCCAATGCCGAGAATGGTATTCATCTGTGGGGTCTCCTTCTTGTTGTGCGCACGGTGTGCGGCCGTGCGGCACTTCGGTGAACAGTATCGGGCATCGGCGCGGCCAACGAATCTCGACGCGCACCGCTCGCAGCTGCGCTGCGGGGTACTCCGGCGACGGATCTCGCGGAGGACGCTGCCGCGCAGCACCAGCAGCTCGGTCACGGAGAGTGCGCCGACGTCGAACATGTAACAGATCCTATCCGTTACATACACTCCAGGAGAAGTAGTGCGAACGTCACGATGAGGCTTGTTCTATGCGGGGACCGTGGCTCGATCGCTCGCGCCGCTTGGTTGCTTCGGCAACGTCGTCGCGAGCGTTCGGTGTGTCACTCGGCCACCGAGACATCGAGCCGTTCTGACCGCCTGACGCCTCTTGTCGTCACACGACGTGTACAAACAGCCGAGGGTCGGTGTACAAACGCCCACCACCGGCGAGCCCACGAAACCCCTGGCCACGGGGTTTGCGACACAGCCTCCAAAACCGTCAACAAGGTCGCCGCGCTGCTCTGAACGCGAGATCCTGTTGCAACCGCCTCGCACTGATGCCGCCGGGTCGGCCAGCGCATGGCTGGGTCGCGCGTCACTCCGACGTCGCGACGTCCGTGACGATCCCGCCGCGGATCACGTGGCGCAGGTTCTGTTCGGGTGCCGTGAGCACGGCGAGGTCCTGTTCGGGGTCCGCGTCGAGGACGAGCAGATCCGCGAAAGCACCTGGGCGGAGGGTGCCGATGTCGTTCTCCATGCGCAGGAGGCGCGCGGCAGTGCTGGTGGCGCTGCGGATGACATCGAGGTTCGGCTGGATGCGGCCGCGGATCGTGAACTCGCCCAGTTGCTGGGTCTGCAGGGCACCGAGCAAGTCGCTGCCGTAGGCGATGTTCACGCCCGCTCGACGCGCACGGTCGAACGCATCGAGGGCCGCCGTGCGCACTTCATCGAGCTTGGCGAGTGATCCGGCAGACAGCCCGGAGGCGCTTCCTGCTTCGTACATCGCCTCGTACGTGATGATGGTCGGGACCAGGAAGGCGTCGTTCTCGAGGAGCAGGCTGATCGATTCGTCGTCGATGAGGTTCCCGTGTTCGACGCATCGCGCTCCGGCGCGCAGCGCCTGGTTCACCGCTCGCGGATGGTAGGCGTGCACGGTGACGTACCGGTTGTGGTTCTCCGCCTCGACGACAGCGGCGCGGATCTCTTCGTAGGTGTATTGCACTGCGGAGATCTCGTCGGTCGGGGACGCGACGCCTCCGGAGACCACGAGCTTGAGGTGATGAGCGCCTTTGCGGAACTCATCGCGGGCCGCGTGGCGCACCGCGTCGACACCGTCCGCGATGCGGGCGAAGTCGAGGTGCGCCTGGCAGCACGGCTGGGAGTCGTCGTTGAGCGAGCGGAAGTCTCCATGTCCGCCGGTCTGAGACAGAGCCTTGCCCCCGAAGATCAGTCGGGGCCCGGGAGCAAGGCCTTCCGCGAGGGCGCGGGCCATTCCGTGATCCGCGCCGCCGACATCGCGTACGGTCGTGAAGCCACGACGGAGCATGTCGCCGGCGGAGCGCAGCGCCCGCACTGTGGCGTAGCCGGGGGTCCAATTGACACGGTCGGCCGCATCGGTGGACGTCACCAGGATGTGCACGTGAGAATCCACGAGTCCCGGCATCACGGTGCCGCCTCGTGCGTCGATGATCCGCAGATCACCGCCTCTCGTCGACGGTCGCCCCTCCCCGCTGTCGACGATCCGTCCCTCGGCGATGTCGATCCAGGCATTCTCCTGGCGCTCGCCCGTCGCGGGCTCGAGTGTGTGGGCGTTGATGATGCGGGTCTGCATGGGATCCTCCTTGTTGCCTCTCTGGGTGACGCGAACCGGGTGCCGGACAGCTCGTCCGCCACCCGGTCGGGTGGTGTCAATGGGCGACGGGGATACCTTCGTTGAGACTCCTGCCCGACGTGCGTGCGCCGAAGACGACGACGACCACCACGGCCACGGCGAGGGCGGCGACGAGGACGAGGAACACGTTGACCCAGCCGATGCGAGCGAAGAGATAGCCGATCGCGATGGGAGCGCAGATCGCTCCCACGCGTCCGACCGCAGAAGCGACGCCCATCGCGGTGGTGCGCACCTCCGTCGGATAGAGCTCTGCCGTGTACGTGTAATAGACCCCGGCAACGCCGTTCGTAAACGCGGCGAGCAGGGCCGCCCCGATGATGAGGACCGTCGTGCTGTCTGCGAATGCGACGACGACCGCTCCGGCGGTCGCCCCGCACGCGAAGAGGGCGATGAGCCACTTGCGTTCCATCTTGTCGATCAGCAGGCTCGCGACGTAGTAGCCGGGGATCTGGACGAGGGAGGTGATGAGAGCGATGAGGAAGGAGTTCGTCAGCGTGAGACCTTTCTCCAGCACCAGGAGGGTGGGCAACCAGGACGAGAAGCCGTAGTTCACGCCGGTCAGGATGAACCAGAGCAACCAGATCACCAGCGTGGTTCGGGCGAGACCCCCCGACCAGAGGCCCTTCAGTTGCGAGAACATGCTGCGCTGCGCTGCTGCCGCAAGCGGCGTCGGGGTCGTGAGCAGAGCGCCGTTGGGGGCGACATTGGAGATGGCCGGAGGAGCAGCTGCGGCGGTGACACCGGATTCGCGCTCCATCTTCTCGACGACCTCGGTCGCTTCGTCGATGCGCCCCTTGGCCAGCAGATAACGCGGCGACTCGGGGAGCTTGCGGCGCCACCACAGCAGAAGCCCCACGGGGAGCGCACAGATGACGGCGGCGATCCGCCACCCGATCCCAGGGTTGGGTGAGATGACGAGCGGGGCGAGCAACCCGGCAAGGATGTACCCGAACGCGAGGAATCCGACGGTCCTGGTGACGAACTTTCCGCGCACCCGGGCGGGCAGGAACTCCGAGATGTAGGGAGCGATGAGCGCGGTCTCCGCGCCGATGCCGACACCGGCCAGCGCACGCCAGATGAACAGCTCGGTCACGGAGCTCGCGGTGCCCATCAAGAGGCTGCAGGCGCAGAAGACGAGCAGAGAGGTCATCATGAGTCTCCGCCGGCCGAACCGGTCAGCGAGGACTCCCGCGACGAGCGCGCCGACGAGGTACCCGAAGAAGATCGACGACAGCAGCCATCCGCCGACCTCCTTGGGGATCGCCCAGACGATGATGAGCGCCGAGAGCGCGTAGCCCATGAGAGCGCCGTCGAACGAGTCGAAGGTGTAGCCGAGGCCACCCATCGTCATCAGGCGGCGATGCGGTTTCCCTGGTTTCAGGCTGTCAAGCCGAGCCAGGAGTTCAGCGTGTTCCGGGCTCGCGGCATTCGAAAGGGTAGCCATGACGATCTCCTTCGGGCTTCGTTGCGCGCAACATTAAGTGCATCATGGCTCTTGATGCAACACTTAGTTCATGACCGTGCTCACAACGTTGACTCTTCACGTGCCCCCGGACCGCTCCGATACGGTGGTTCGCTACTACCGGGAAGCACGGATCCTGCAGACGTCGGGGGCGGAGTCCTCCCGGCTCTGCGTGCAGTCGGACGACCCCGGCACCCTGCTCGTCATCGCAACCTGGGCGGATGCTGCCGCCTACGAGGCCTGGCAAGCAGCACCCGTGCGCGCCGAGTTCTCGCAAGGCATCCTGGACGCCGCGGGTGGTAGCGTGAAGGCGGCCAGCGAGGTGTTCCAGCTCGCTATCGACGCTTGACGCTGGCTCCGGGAAAGAGGCGCTTCGAGGTGATGGTGGGAACGATGCTCGCCCGGCGAGCGGAGCACGCGAACCTCGGAACCCAGGCCGAACGCGTCGTGAAGATCCTCGCGCAGATGCCCCAGTTCGCGTCGTACGCCTCTGCACGCGAAGTCGCCGAGCGGGCCGGAGTGAACGTCTCCACGGTCGTCAGAGCTGCGCAGCAGCTCGATTTCGACGGGTGGAGCGACCTGCGCCGGGAACTCCGCGCCGAGTACCTCGACTCGCTCGTGACGTCAGACCCTGCGCGTCCGCTGTCCACGGATGCCGCCGCACGGATGCTCCGACAGGACGCAGCGAACATCGCCGCTGTCGCCTCCGACACCAACGTCGCCGCGATCCGAGACATCGCTCGCACGATCAGCGCGGCTCGCCGTACCGTCGTCCTCGCCACCGGATCCGGTACCGGACCCGCTCACGTCCTCGGATACCTCGGATCCATCTACGGGTACGACATCCGTGTCGCCGCCGGACCCGCCACGTCGCAGGCCGTCCTCATCTCGCAACTCGACGATCGCGACTGTCTCATCGTCATCAACGTCTGGCGCCTCACCCGCGCCCTGCGGGGCCTGGCCCGCCTCGGCCGCGATCGCGGCGCGAACATCGCCGTGCTCACCGATCTGCACTCCTCGCCCCTCAACGCACACGCCGACCATGTCGTCATCACCCCTATCGAGGGTGTCAACGAAACCCCGTCTCTGACAGCCATGCTCGCCGTCGTACAGGCCATCCTCGCCGAGCTCGAAGGCAGCACCGCACGTCTTGCCGCGGGGCGTATCGAACAGTCCTGGGACGCACTCGACCTGATGGACGACCAGGCATAGCCGGATCCGGGAATCGATATCGGCGCGGATCTGAACCCCCGATACCGTCGCCTCTGCAGCCGGTCTCGAAACGAGCGCCGTCTCTTCGCGACAGGGCAGGACGCCATGTTCGGAATTCGCACTCCGGATGCAGCCTCTCCATCCCGCACATCCGAGTCGCCATACTGACCTGATGACCTCCTCCGTCCAGCACCGCGCCCGCTTCGACTTCGAGATCACGTTCGCGAACGGCGGCGGGATGCACGGCGAAGGATTCCGCCTCGACCTGCCCTCCGCCGAGCTGGATGCCGAGGCGATCGGCGAGCTCCTGGTCCGCCACCTCGGCCTCGCGCTGGTGGGTTCCGTCGAGCTGCGCAACCTCGAGATCGTCGCCGAACAGCACCGCGGCAGCCGCGGCATCGACGTGCCGGCCGCCGCCTCCGATCGGCGGATCGTCGACCTCGCGCATCCGATCCGCGCGGGCCTGATCACCTATCCCGGGCTCCCCGCGCCCGAGATCACGCCGTTCCTCACCCGCGAGGACTCGCGCGCCAAGTACGCCCCGGGCACCGAGTTCGCGATGGACGTGATCACGATGATCGGCAACACCGGCACCTACGTCGACTCGCCGTTCCACCGCTACGCCGACGGAGGAGACCTCTCCACGATTCCTCTGGAGCGGCTCGTCGACCTGCCTGCGGAGGTCTTCCATCTGACGGATTCGTGGTCGGCCGATGCGCGCGGCATCGGGTCGGCGACCCTCGCCGATCGCGACCTGCGCGGTGCGGCCGTCCTGCTGCACACCGGCTGGGACCGCCTCTTCGGCACGTCGGACTACGGTCACGGCGCGCCGTTCCTCACGGGAGCTGCGGCGCAGTCCCTCGTCGATGCCGGTGTCGCTCTCGTGGGCATCGACTCGCTCAACATCGACGACACCGAGTCCGGCGGCGAGCGCCCGGCGCACTCGATCCTGCTCGCCGCGGGGATCCCGGTCGTCGAGCACCTCACGAATCTCGGCTCGCTCCCCGCCCGCGGAGCCCGGTTCACCGCCGCGCCGCCCGCCGTCGTCGGATTCGGGGCCTTCCCGGTGCGGGCGCACGCGATCGTCTGAGCGGACCCCGCAATCCGGCCGGGCGACGCGCGTCAGAGCCCCTCGATCGACCCCTCGAAGCCGAGCGTCGTCTCCACCGTCGGAGGAGGCAACGGGAACTCCTCGTCCGGATCCTCCTGCTCGGGCGGGTCCTCGTCGACCGCGTCCTGCTCCTCGATCTGATCGTCTTGCTCGTCGTGACCCATCTGATCCTCCTTCGCAGCGCCGCCCATCCGGGATGTCCTCGGGCTCAACGCTCGGGCGCAGCCGCACCGGACCAGGCCTCTCCCGGGCAGGCTATGCCGGTCCCCCGGTGGCTGACAAGGCCCACCGCGTGCAGGCATTCGAGACGCCGGGTCACGTGTCGGATGTCGGGGCCCGCGGGTAGCGTGTCTCCCATGTCTCCAGGACCCGCCGTCACTCTCCGCGCGCGCACCGATGCGGACTACGACGCGCTCTACGCCCTCGCCGCCGAGCTCGACAGCTGGGAGCAGCGCAGCCCTCTGCGTCCGGCAGCGATGACGCGAAAGGGGTGGGAGGCGCGCGTCGCCGAATACGACGCGGATCCGAACGGGAACCTCGGCTTCGTGATCGACGTCGACGGAGAGGCTGTCGGCACCGTGAGCCTCTTCGACATCGACGGGTTCACGGCGACCGCCGAGGTCGGGATCGCACTCGCCGCGTCGGCGCGCGGGCGGGGTATCGGCACGGAGGCGATCGCGCAGATCATCGAGTTCGCGTTCGTGCGTGCCAACCTTCGACGCCTTCACCTCGAGGCGATCGCATCGAACACCGCCGCGCTGCGCATCTACGAGAAGGCGGGTTTCGTCGTCGAGGGGCGCCAACGCGAGCACGCCTGGGTGCGCGGGCAGTACGAGGACATCGTGCGGATGGGCCTGCTCCGCGACGAGTGGCGCGAGGGCCGCGGAGCCGACTGAACGCGGCCGCCGATCGCAAGTGCCGTCTGCAGGACATCACTACCGACGAAAGGAACGGATATGACCGCGATCGAGACCTCGCTCGCCTACTACCGGCACTGGACCTCCGGGCAATCGGACTCCGCATGGGCGCTGCTCGCTTCCGACGTCGTGTGCGACTCCCCGGGTGGACGTCTGTCCGGACGCGAGGCTGTGACGGCGTTCATGGCCCCCTTCGCCGCCAGCCTTCTGAGTTCGACCCTGCTGGCGAGCTTCGGGGACGACGAGCATGCCCTGCTCCTGTACGACACCAGGAACGCGGCGGTCGCCAGCGCTCCCGCCGCCGAGCTGCATACGGTTTCGGGCGGGCTGATCACCCGGATCCGGATCGTGTTCGACCGGCTGCCGTTCGCCCTTGCGCGCGGCGAGGTCGCACCGACCACTCGCTCCTGACCCGGCCCCGCTCCCTGGGGCCCCGGCGGGCGAGTACGTCGGGGTCTCGTGCATCTTCGGCCCGGTCGAGCTCGTGTTCGTCCCGTCCGCGGCGATCACCGCCGTCGTCGGTCGCCGGCGGCCCGGATACGTGGATCCCCGTAGATCGGGTCGACGGGAGGATGCCCGCCGACCCCCACGCTTTAGCATGAGCCCCATGTGCTCACCCGGCTCCCACCCCGCGACGACCCTCGACCACGCCTCCCGTGCGCGGACGGCTTGAGCATCGAGCATCTTCCCTCCGTCGGTCCGGGTGAACCCCGCACGCCGGAGATCGCGCCGCACGTCCACGCCCGTCTCGCCGCGCATGCGCAGGGAATCACCAAGCCGATCGACGCCTTCGCGAGCGCGTTGAGCCGAGCGCAGTTGCGCGGGGACGCCCTGCTTCCCCTGCACCTGCCGTCCTTCGGTCCCGGAGAGCCGCCGGAGGTCGAAGCACTGCACCCGGCAGAGCGCCGATTGCTGCTCATCGCGACGCTCAGCGCCACCGATCGTGTCGGCGTGATCCTGAGCGCCGCCGATGTCGGCACCGATATCGTCCTCGGCTCGCGCGTGCAGCCCTGGATCGAGGTGACCGACGGCCGCTACCGTCTTCTCGACCCGCGCCTTCCTGCGGCACTCGCCGAGCGGATCCCGCTCGAGGAGCGGCGGGTCGCGCACTCCTCGCTCGCGCGGGCGATGCGCGCGGCCGAGATTCCGTTCGCCGTCTGGCACGAGTCGCTCGGGCGAGACGCCGACGCACGCCTCGCGACTCCGCTCGTGCAGCTCGCGGAGCGCTGCGCCGCGGTCGGGCAGATGGAGCCGGCGACCCGGATCGCCGCACGGGCCGCGACGCTCGCCGCCGACAGCACGCTCCGTGTCCGCGCGCACAGGATCGCCGCCAGGGCGAGCCTCTGGGACGGCCGCATGTCCGACGCCTCCGCCTGGGCCCGTCGCGAGGGCGTCCCGTCCGGCCAGGGCGGATTGGCCGCGCTCGTCGACCGGTTGCTCGCGGGTCCCATCCCCGAGCCCACGCCGATCCGCAACGCCGCCGAGCTGCTGCAGGAGATCCACCCCTGGGCCATCACCGCGGCGGACCGCGAGGTGCTCGACGGGATGCTCGCCGTGATCCACACGTTCTTCGTCGACCGCGACGAGGCGGACGAGAAGCTCGCCCGCCTCATCCTCGGCGCGAGACGCGCACCGGCGCCGTGGCCCTGGTCGACCCACCAGACCGGCGTGCTCTCCCCGTTCGCGGAAGCGCATCTGCGTGTGCTCACCGCGGCCTTCCAGGCTCGGGCGGGCGCCTTCGACGACGCCGTGCGCACGCTGCGCGACTCCGGCCGGCGGCTGCCGCTGGGCCTGCCGGGCGGCGGGGTCGTTCCGAGCCTGCTCCGCGCCGCCTCCGACGCCGGCGCCGCCGTGCCGTCGGGGCTGATCTCCGCCTGGTCGGCACTCGGACCGCAGCGTCCGGTCGTGTGGAACGATCACGGCGCACTCGCGCAGACGCGCGCGGGGCTGGCGCAGGGACGACCGACACCCGCCGAGCACGGCGCGGGGCTGCTCGAGTCGCTCTCCCTGCGCGAAGCCCAGGTGGCCGCGGCGGTCGCAGAGGGCCGGACCAACCGGGCGGTGGGTGCCGTTCTCGGCATCTCCGAGCGCACGGTGGAGGTGCACCTGCGCCAGATCTTCCGCAAGTTCGGCGTGTCCACCCGGTCCGAGCTCATCGCCACGATCCTCAGCCGGCCGCGCGGCGAACAGGTGCCCTCCGCTTCGTTCGCGTGACCGGAGCGGGAGTAGGGCGCGAGGGGGCGCACTCCGGCGGCTCACTCGCGCCGGCTCGACGATCGCCACACCGAGGATCCCCCGGTCTCGCCGCCGACTCGGCATCTACGCTCGGAGCATGGCTCCGGATCGACGGCTCATCGCACTGCTCGGCGATGGACGGGGACGGAGGAGCTGTTCGCGACCGCGTGGACTGCGGCGGGCACGGCGCGTGGCGCGCTCACGGTCGAGCCGGGCCCGGACGGGATCCTGCTCGACTACGTCGAACAGCACGCGAACGGCCAGCTGGTCGCGCACGGCGTCGTCGCCGGCGCCGGATTCTGGTGGTTCGACACCTACGGCTTCACCCCCGCGACGCCCGGCTCGGCGCACTGGGACGCCGACACCCTGATCCTCGACCGCCGCTCCGACCGTGGCCGCACCGTGATGCGCCTGCGCGCGGACGGCGAGCGGCTCGCGCTCGAACTCGACACCGCCGTGCCGGCGGACGCGGATCCGCTCCCGCTCGTCCGCGGCGCCTACACACGGCTGCCCGACAGCGCCTGACGGCTCCGGTACTCGCGCGCCGCGGCGAGGATCGAGGCGAAGACGCCGACGTCCGCGCGCTGCTCCGGGTGCCACTGCACGGCGGCTTCGAACCGCTCTCCTGCCGCCTCCATGGCCTGAAGCACGCCGTCCTCATCGCGGGCGACCGGTGCGTAGCCGGGGTGCTCGGCGACGGCCTGGTGGTGCCAGCTCGCACCTACGATGCGCGAAGGAAGTCCGCTGCCGAACCGGGATCCGGGCAGCGTCGCGATTTCGTTGTCCGCGTAGCCCTCGGCCGTCCGGGAGTGCCGCGCGTGCCCCACGACCTCAGGAAGGTGCGGAATGAGGGTCCCGCCCCGATGCACGGCCATCACCTGCATGCCACGGCAGATCCCGAGCACCGGAAGCGCCGCCGCGTCGGCGGCGTCGAGCAACAGGAACTCGCTGCGATCACGCGCGTCGTCCCACTCCGTGACCTGCGGATGCGGCGGGCACCCGTAAGTCTCCGGGTTGAGGTCCTCGCCCCCCGAAAGGATCAGCCCGTGCAGCGCCGAGACCGCGGCCGCTGCACTCACGGCATCGGCGATGACCGGTATCAGCAGCGGCACCCCGCCCACTGCGGACACAGCGGTGGCATAGCTCGCCGGCAGGATATCGGCGAGGATGTCCACCTCGTCGTCCACCGTCGCGAACTTGCGATAGGCGGTGATCCCGATCACCACAGGCCCCTCAACACCCACGGCTTCTCCTTCACACAGATCCTGAATCGGTATCCGACCATTCTGCTGCGTCGGCCCCGCAGGCCGGCGCGATGCCTTACTCCGTGAAGATCAAGTCGTGCCACTCCTTGTGCGCCTCCGCGGTGATGTCCGCCACGACGTGCTTGACGTTCGTGTACTCCTCGAACGAGTACATCGACATGTCTTTGCCGAACCCCGAGGCCTTGTACCCGCCGTGCGGCATCTCGCTCACGATCGGGATGTGATCGTTGATCCAGACGCAGCCGGCCTCGATCTCGCGCGAGGCCCGCTGCGTGCGATAGACATCGCGGGACCAGGCGGAGGCGGCGAGCCCGTACGGCGTGTCGTTCGCGAGCGCGATGCCCTCATCGTCGGTGCCGAACGGCAGGCAGACGAGCACCGGGCCGAACACCTCCTGCTGCACGATTTCGGAGTCCTGCGCCGCCCCCACGATCAGGGTCGGCTCGAAGTAGGCGCCGCCCGCCGAGGTATGTTCCGGCGGCCGGCCCCCACGCACGACCGTGGCGCCCGCCGCGACCGCACGCTGCACCATCCCCTCCACCTTCTCCAGATGCCGGAGGGAGATCAGCGATCCCATGTCGGTGTCCGGGCTGTCGGTCGGCCCGACGGTCACCGCATCCATCAGCGCCGCGACGCGGTTCACGAACGCGTCGAACAGCGGCTCCTGCACGTACGCCCGGGTCGCCGCCGTGCAGTCCTGACCCGCGTTGATCAGTGCTCCGGCCACCGCACCGCGGGCCGCGGCCTCGACGTCGGCATCGTCGAACACGACGAAGGGAGCTTTGCCGCCGAGCTCGAGGTGCACCCGTTTGACCGCACCCGCCGCCGTCGCGGCGATTGTG
Source organism: uncultured Actinomycetota bacterium (assembly GCA_963791605.1). GTDB lineage: Bacteria > Actinomycetota > Actinomycetes > Actinomycetales > Microbacteriaceae > Microbacterium. The sequence goes on from CAWBTB010000001.1 coordinate 24,133, forward strand.
CGACCGACACCGGTCGACCCCGTGAAGGACACCATGCGCACGTCCGGGTGCGAGACCAGCGCCGCACCCGCAACCTCGCCGACACCGGTGACGATGTTGATCACGCCCGCGGGGATGCCCGCCTCGACGGCGGTCTCCGCGAAGATCAGCGACGTCAGCGGGGTCAGTTCGGACGGCTTCAGCACGATCGTGTTCCCCGCCGCGACGGCGGGGAGGATCTTCCACGCCGCCATCTGGAGCGGATAGTTCCACGGGGCGATGGATCCGATCACGCCGATCGGCTCGCGCCGGATCGTCGAGGTGTGCGCGCCGGAGTACTCGGCGGAGGCCTTGCCCTCCAGGTTGCGCGCACACGTCGCGAAGAACACCACGTTGTCGATCACGCCGGGGATGTCGAACCCTGCGGAGAGCCGCACCGCCTTGCCGCCGTTGCGGCTCTCCAGCGCGATGAGCTCGTCCTGCCGCGAGCGCAGCACCTCGGCCCACGCGAGCAGCAGGTCGGAGCGCTGCGCCGGGGTTGTGCGGGACCATGCCGGGAACGCCGCCGCGGCGGCGGCCACCGCGCGGTCGACGTCGGCCGCGCCCGCGGCCGCCCCGGTCGCGATCGCCTCTCCCGTGGACGGGTCGACGATCACCAGTTCCAGGGCCGACGTGCCGGCGACGCGCTCGCCGGCGATGTGGTTCAGGGCCGTGTGATCCATGAATGCTCCTCGTGTGGTTTTCCGGGCGGCCTCAGGCGGTGAGCGCCTCGTAGATCTCCGGACGCCGGACCCGGAGATACGCGGCCCGCCAGGCGCCGGCCACCGCGGCGCCGACCAGCACGACCTCGAACAGCACCGCGACGACCGCTCCGCCCATCAGCGATGTGAAGTTCGCGATCACGAGGACGGTCACCGCCGCGAGACCGATCGACGCGAGCGCCGGGGCGATGAACTTCTTCCACGGGCTCAGCACCCTGGGCGAGGTGCGGAAGTGCACGAACGCCGCGACCGACGTCGCCGCCATCAGCACGATCACGCCGAGGGTCGCCGCAGTGCCGTACCAGGTGTAGATCTCCAGCACCGGGTCGAGCTGCAGGAGGGCCATGACGGCCGAGACCGCGGCGCCGATCACGAACGTGACGAACGAGGCGATGTACGGTGATTTGTGCTTCGGGTGTACGGCCGCGAGGCGACGGGGCAGCACGGACTGTCCGCCGAGCGTGAACAGGTAGCGCGAGACCACGTTGTGGAACGTGAGGATGCAGGCCAGGAAGCTCGTCATCAGCAGCACCTGGATCGCATCGTGGGCGAACACGCCGACGTACCGCTGCGCGAGGTCGGGAACGAGGTTCTCCGGGTTCTTCGTGGCGGCCTCGACGGCGTTGCCGGTGCCGAGGCCCACGATGATGGCCCAGGCGGACAGCGCATAGAACGAGGCGATCAGGATCGCCGCGGCGTACGTCGCCCGCGGGATCGTGCGCTCCGGATCCTTCGCCTCCGAACGGAACACGGCCGTGGCCTCGAAGCCCACGAAACCGAAGATCGCGAGCATCACACCCGTCGCGAACGGACCGCTGAAGAAGGCCTGGAACGACAGCGGCTCACCGCTGAGGCCGGAGTCGCCGCCCTTCGCGATGATCACGGCGTCGACGACCGCGACGATGAGGATCTCGGCGACCAGCAGCACGCCGAGTACCTTGGCGCTGAGCTCGACGTTGCGGTGCCCGAGGAAGGCGACGATCGCGACCGCGACAATGGAGAACGCCCACCAGGGCAGATCCACCCCGGACAGGTTCTGCACCGCGTTGTGCGCGGCGGCGCCGAAGTAGGCGATCACCGCGACGATCAGGCAGATATACGAGACGATCGCAAGCCCCGCGCCCGCGAGGCCGGGGATCTTGCCGAGACCCTTCTGGATGTAGGTGTAGAACGCGCCGGCGTTCTCGACCTCCGGCGTCATCGTGGAGAATCCGACCGAGAACAGCAGCATGAGGATGCCGGCCACGACGAAGTCGAGTGCGGCTCCGGTGCCGTTGCCCAGCGTGATCATGAGCGGCACGATGCCGACCACGACGGTCAGCGGGGCGGCCCCGGCGACGACCATGAAGACGAGCTCGGGGACACCGAGCTTGCCCTGCAGCTTCACCTCCGCGGAGGCGGCAGGCGGGGCGTCGGGTTCGGTGATGCGGTTCGTCATGAGAAGGTCCCTTCGCTCACGGAGCCGGGTACTCGATGACGGTGCGGATGCCGCCCGAGGCACCCATGGTCGCGAGCGCGTCGTTCACCTCGTCCAGGCGGATCTTCCGGGTCACCAGCGAGTCCAGATCGATCTGGCCGGACATGTACAGGTCGATCAGCTTCGGGAAGTCGATCGATGGGCGGCTGCTGCCGTAGTTCGAGCCGATCAGCTTCTTCTCCTGATCCGACATCACGAACGGGTCGATCGAGATCCGGACGCCGTCCGCGACCTGGCCGACCACGACCGCCGTGCCACCCCGCGCGACCGCGTCGTAGGCGGTCTCGATCGTCTTCGCCCGCCCGATCGCCTCGAAGGCGTAGTCGGGTCCGCCGGAGGTGAGCTCGCGCGCCGCCTCGACGACGTCCACGGCGCTCGCGTCGATGACGTCGGTCGCGCCGAACGCCTTCGCGAGCTCGAGCTTCTCCGCCGACGTGTCCACCGCGATGATCCGGCTGGCGCCCGCGAGCCGCGCGCCCTGCACGATGTTCAGCCCGACCCCGCCGCACCCAATCACGAGGGCGGTGGATCCGGCTTCCAGCCGGGCCGTGTTCGTGACCGCGCCGATGCCGGTGGTGACCGCGCAGCCGACCAGGGCGGCGACGTCCATCGGAGCGTCCTTACGGATCCGCACCGCCGCGGACTCCGGGACGACCGTGTACTGGCCGAAGGTGCCGGAGAGCAGGAAGCTCCGTACGCTCGCCCCGTCCGACTCCCGGGTGAGCCGGGTCGTGCCGTCGAAGGAGAGGTGCTGGTAAGCAGTCTCATTCGCGACCGTGCACAGCACCGGGCGCCCGGAGACGCAGTACGAGCACTTGCGGCAGGACGGCGTCCAGGACAGGACCACGTGGTCGCCGACCTCGAGGTCGGTCACGCCGTCGCCGACGGCCTCGACCACGCCGGCGCCCTCGTGTCCCAGCACCATGGGAGCGGGAGCCGCCCACTCACCCTTCACGACGTGCAGATCGCTGTGGCACACGCCGCTCGCCTCGAGACGCACAAGCACCTCACCGGGCGGGGGCGTCGACGACACGGTCATGGTCTCGATGCGGAGCGGTTCGTTCGGTGCGATGAAGACGGCGGCGGGGAAGCTGATGGTCATGCGAGTGGTCCTTCTGCTGACGGGGATGGCCCGGCGGTGCGGCACGGATCCGATCCCGGCTCGTGCGCTGCACCGTCAAAGACAGTTCTTACACCCATAATGGTTATTCAAGCAACCTTTTAACCGAGAGAGAGTCCCGGATCGCGCGGAAAAGTCAGCTCAATCTCCCATGAAATTGGCACAGACAACCGACCTTATGCGCGACCGCCGTCGCGGAGACTCGCACCGGCGATAAGGTTCATTGCATGCACCAGAAAAGCGCTCTCGGGGGCACGGCGTGACCTCGTCCGCGCCCCCCGGCGTCGCGGAGCCCCATGACGACGACCCCGCCGCCGCGACTGCGACCCGAGAAGCGACCGTCGTGCTCGACTCCGGCCTGCTGCTGCGCCCCACCTCCTCGAGCAACGTGTTCGAGAACACCGTGCGGAGCCTTCTGCAGACCATCCGGCTGGGGTTCATCCCGCCCGGCGCGCGGCTTCCTCCCGAACGCGATCTCGCGGCGACCCTCGACGTCAGCCGCGGCACCCTGCACGACGCCATCGTCTCGCTCTCCGAGACCGGATGGGTCGTCTCCCGACGGGGACGCAACGGTGGCACGTTCGTCGCCGAGACGCTGCCGTCGTCGTCCCCCACACCGGCCGCGATCGCCGCGATGGAGGACACGTTCGCCCTGCGCTCGGTGATCGAGGTCGGAGCAGCTCGGCGCGCGGCGGAGAGCGAGTTGACCGCGGTCGACCGGAAGCGCCTGTGGCGAGCCTACGAGGAGTGCTGCGGTGCCCCCTTCCCGCACGATTACCGCGTCGCGGACGGTCGATTCCATCTCGTGATCGTCGAGGTCCTCGGCTCACCGACCGTCACCGAGCTCGCCGCCGACACCCGCATGCGGATCAACGAGCTGCTCGACGGACTGCCGCTCCTGGTGCCCAGCATCAGCCATTCCGACGAGCAGCACCGGACCATCGCGAGCGCGATCCTGCGCGGCCAGCCCGACGATGCCGCCGCGGCGATGGCCGACCATCTCGCGGGGACGGAAGCCCTGATCCGGGGCTTCTTCGCCTGATCCCCGCATGCGCATCGGCGCGGGCGGCTCCTCCCGAAGGAGCCGCCCGCGCCGATCCGGATCAGGCGCGGCGGCGGGTCGGGTCAGCGGCAGCCGCCGCCCTGGCCGAGGTGCTTGCCGTTGTTGCCGGCGCAATAGGCGGGCTGCACGATCGTGCCGGTCGCCGGGTCGAGGGTCAGCGACGAGTCCTTGTTCGGGTGCGAGAAGTCGAACATGTTGCCGAGCGATCCGGCCACCTCGTCGACGGATCCGCCACCGAGGCGCCCGAGACCCCAGTTGTCCTCGATGAACCGCGAGATCGACGACTGCTGCGTGGCCGTGTGATCGACGAAGTTCTTCTTCGCGAACGGCGACACGATCAGCAGCGGCTGACGCGGGCCGGGTCCGCAGCGGTCCACGAATCCGCCGAGGATCGGGGTGCCCGCGGCGGCCGCGTCAAGGCACCAGGCGGCGTCGAGCTGCGGGTCGTTCGACGCGTTCGTCACCGTGGCCGCGACGTGGTCGTACCAGCCGTCCGAGTCGTCGTAGGCGAGCACGATCGCGGTGGAGTCCCAGTTCTTCGACTTCTGGATCGCATTGATCTCGGTGACGACGAAGTTCTGCTCGTCGATGGGATCCGAGTACGAGGCGTGCCCGTCCTGATAGTTCGGCGCCTTGAGGTACGAGACGGCCGGCATGTTGTCGGTGCCGACCACCTTGTTGAAGTCCGTGATGTCGTACTGGTGGTTCGCCTGCCCGGCGTGCCCGATCTCGGCGTCGGAGGCCGGAGCGAGGTGGTGCGGGTTGGCCGTCGAGGCGTAGTACTGGAACGGCTGGTGGTGCGGGTTGTAGTCGGTCGACGAGACCCCGGCGACGTTGGTGTGCGTCGTGGTGCACTGCGCGTAGTCGGTGCCCTGGATGTTCTTCGTGCCCTGCGGCGTGAACCCGCCCTGGAACCAGCCCCACGAGACGTTCTTCTCGTTCAGCAGGTCGCCGATGTTCTTCCCCTGCATCGCCGCGAGCGCGTAGCTCTTGGCGTGGCTGCCGTCCGAGCAGTCGTCGAAGGCCGGATCCGGATCCTCGGTCATGGTCCCGACGCCCTGCGCGTTCGGGCTCTTCACCGTGTAGGGATCCGGGGCGGCGGTCTGCGCACCGGTGAACGGATCCACGCTGATCACGCCGTGCGTCTGGCCGGAGACGAGGTTGATCGCGCCGGGCGTGGACGGGCCGAAGGTGTCGGAGAAGCTGTTGTCGCTGAGCGCGTAGTGCTGGGCGTAGTTCCAGAGCCCGGTGACGGTGTTGCCGTCGTAGTAGTCCATCGTCAGGCCCGGGGCGGCGTAGCGCGGGTCGCCCGCGACGCCGCAGGCGTCGGTGCTGGTGTGCTCGACGAACTTGTCCATCGCGCCGCCGTTGTACGCCTCCTGCTCGGCGAGGTACTCGTGGTCCTGGTCGCAGGTCACGGCCTGGCCCGGGGTGAGGCGGGCGGGCTGCACCGAGTTGGGGTTGTTCGGCGCGAGCAGTCCGTCGTGCGCGAGCGTGGCGATGCCGGTGGGGGTGTGCTTGTCGGCGGTGAACGACGAGGCCGGGGCGCCCGTGCCCTGCACCGTCTCACCCGGCGTGTTCGCGGCGTTCGGATAGGTGGCGAAGTAATGGTCGAACGAGACGTTCTCCCCGAAGATCACGACGACGTGCTTGATCGGGGTGGACGTGCCGGAGGCCGCCGCGTGCGGCGAGGCTGCGGCCGCGGTGGCGGAACCCGCGGGGAGGGCGACGGCGCCGCCGGCGACGGCCAGGACGAGCGCGCCGAGCGCGCCCGCGGTGCCGAGTCGAGTGAGTGACATCGATGAGCCTTTCTTCGGGGGAAGGGGCCTCGGTGCCACGGCTTGCCAGGCGCGCCCGGCATCGGGTCCCGGAACGACGTTAGGGCCAAGTGCGGTCCCCGCAACAGGGGGCGCGGCAAAGTTCCGCCGGTGTTCACCGTGCCGCATCACACGGCTGCGGCGTCAGCCGGCCGCCCGGGTAACCGCGGGATCCGTCCGGCGCAACAGGATCGGTGCCGCGACCCCGTGCAGGACGATGCTGCCCACGACCGTGACGACCATGACCAGGAGCACGATGTCGCCGTCGGCATCCGGCAGGGCGTTGTAGGCGAGCAGCCCGAACACGATCGTGGCTGTTCCACGCGGTCCGAGCAGGCCGATCCGCACCCGGTCGCCGCGGCCGACGGAACTGCGCATGAGCGACAGGTACACCGGTCCGAGCCGCAGCACGGTGAGCGCGAGCAGGGCGAGCACCAGCACGCGCCAATCGAACGAGTCGGTGAAGGCGAGCAGCGCCGCCCCGCCCAGCATGTACCAGACGAAGTTGGCGGTGAGCGTGCCGACCTCCTCGACGAGCAGCAGTTCGGCGTGCGGGATCACCCGCACCTCCAGCCCCCGCGTGCGGGTGACCCGGTACATGAGCCCCGCGACGAACGCGGCCACGAAGCCGTTCGCCTCGATCGCCGGGATGGTCGCGATCCCGTAGGCGATGAGCGGCAGCAGCAGCATGGCGTAGCGCGCACCGCCCTCGTTCGCAATGCCGCGGTCGCGCGCGATCCGCAGCAGCACCCCGATGACGCCGCCGAGCACGACGCCGATCGCGATCGCCCAGAGCGTCGCCGGCACCGCGTTGAGGAAGGCCTCCATCATCTTCTCGCCGTTGTGGTCGAGGTCCTTCCCGTCCATGCTGATCGTGTCGGATCCCGTGGCGATCGCGTTGTGCAGCACGGGCGCGAGCACCACGGCGATCGGCAGCGCCATGCCGAAGATCGGCGAGACGAGACCGTCGTTGTAACCGCTTTCGACGTTGAGGATCGCGCGGATCCGCTCCGCAAGCCGCTTCGTGCGCAGCAGCTGGGCGGCGGGGGCGAAATCGGTCGGCATGACCACGCAGGCGATCACGACGATCACCGCGAAGGACTCCGGGATCAGCAGGGCGCTGGCGATCGCGGTGAGCAGGAGCGACAGGGGCAGCGCGATGAGCACGAGCCGGGCCGTCACCCGGCCCTCCCCGCCGAAGAGCCCCCCACGCACCTCGGTGGCGTCCGCGAACAGCAGGAGCGAGAGGATGACCTCGACGATCTTCTCGGTGAGCGGGGCGTCCAGCGCCGTGGCGTAGGTCGGCAGGTCCCACACGGTCGTCGCCGCCCCCAGCACGAGCAGCATCGCGGGCCCCGCGACGCCCCAGCGCTCGAAGCGGTGCGAGACCAGCGACCACAGCAGCACGGAGGCGAGGCCGAAGAGCACGAGCGTGGGCATCCGGTTCCTTCCGAGGATCGCGACGTGGCGGATCGCGGCGGTCGCAGGAGCGCGTTGAGGTGAGACTACCGCGCCGGACGCCGCAGTTTCTCGGCCCGATCCCGCGCCGTCTGCACCGCGACCTCGATCAGCTCCCCGCCGGTCGCGGACAGGTCGCGTGCGCCGCCGCGCCACAGCGCCGTGATCGGGCGGAGCACCGGATCCCCCGTCGTGCGCACCGCGCGCAGGCGGCCGAGCCGCACGTCGTCGGCCGCCTCGAGCCGGGACATCACGGCGGCGCCGAGCCCGCCCGCCACCGCCGAGCGCACGGCCGCCGAGGTCGGCAGCACCACGGCCGGCTCCGCCGCATCGCGGCCGAGCCGGCGCCGCACTTCGGCCTCCCAGGCGCGCCGGGTCCCGCTGCCCTGTTCCCGGGCGACGAGGGGTTCGGCGGCGGCGTCCTCGAACGAGACCGGTGCGCCGGCGCCCCAGGGGTGCTCGGGAGCGACGACGAGCACGAGCTCGTCCCGGTCGACCGTGGTGGATCCGAGATCCGCGGGCACCTCGGAGGACTCGATGAAGGCGAGGTCCGCACGGCCGTCGCGTACGAGCGCCTCCGCGTCCGCGCTGTTGCCGGAGAGCAGCTGCACGGCCGTGGGCGTGCGGCCCGCTTCGACCTGGTGACGGCGCAACGCCACCAGCCAGAGCGGCAGCAGCCGCGCCGACACGGTCTGACTCGCGGCGACGGTCAGCCGCGCCGTGCTCTCGCCGCGCAGCGTGCGGGTGGCCGCGCGGAAGCGTCCCACCGCCGCCAGCACGTCGTCCGCCCACGACGCGACGACTTCGCCCTCGAGCGTCGGCCGCGTGCCGGACGCGGTGCGGTGGAACAGCGACAGCCCGAGCTGCCGCTCGATCGCACGCAGTCGCGCCGACGCCGACTGCTGGGTCACCCCTGTCTCCCGTGCCGCGCCCGAGATCGACCCGGTGCGCACCACGGCGACCAGGAGTTCGAGCGATCCGATGTCGGGCATCGATCCATCCGCCATGCGCACCCCACAGTTCTCGCCTGTACCCCCATCGACGATAGCCGGATACCGCGATCGCCGCACCCGCACGAGGCTGGATCCATGATGTTCCTCCCCGCTCGCACACTCCCCTCGCGCCTCGCGCTGCGCGGAGCCGAGGTGCTGCCGGGGCTCCTGCTGACCGTCCCGATCGCCGTCGTCGCGACGCTGATCGGAATCGCGGTGCCCGTGTTGGGATCCGCGCTGCCCGCGATCGTGATCGGCGTCGTGGCCGCTGTGATCCGCCGGCCCGGCGCGCGGTTCCGGCCCGGCATCGACTACTCGGGCCGGGTCCTGCTGCAGCTCGCCGTGGTGCTGCTGGGCGCACAGCTCTCCCTCGCCGCGATCGTCCGGGTCGGAGCCGAGTCGCTGCCGGTGATGCTCGCGACCCTCACCGTGTGCCTGGTCGGCACCGCGTCGATCGGGCGCGCGCTGCGGGTTCCGGCGCGCCTGCGCACCCTGATCGGGGTCGGAACGGGCATCTGCGGCGCCTCTGCGATCGCCGCCGTGTCGCCGGTGATCGGCGCGCTCAGCGCCGAGGTCTCCTACGCGGTGTCCACGATCTTCGTGTTCAACGTGCTCGCGGTGCTGCTGTTCCCCGTGCTCGGTCACGCGCTGGGCATGGATCCGCACACCTTCGGCCTGCTCGCGGGCACGGCGGTGAACGACACCAGCTCTGTGGTGGCCGCCGCGAGCGTTTTCGGCGCCTCGGCGCTCGGCTTCGCCGTCGTGGTCAAGCTGGTGCGCACGCTCATGATCATCCCGATCTCGCTCGGACTTTCCGTGATCGAGTCGCGGCGCACGGCCGGGGAACGAAGGCTGACGCTGCGCGGCACAGTCGGCCTGGTGCCCTGGTTCCTGATCGGTTTCCTCGTCGTCGCAGTGCTCGGATCCCTCGGCGCGATCCCGCCCGGCCCGCGGGACGCGATGGTGCACGCGAGCGCGTTCCTCATCGCCACCGCGATGGCCGGAATCGGCCTGTCCACCGACGTCGCGGCGCTCCGCCAGGCCGGCTGGCGCCCCCTCGCGCTCGGCGCGACCCTGTGGATCCTGGTCACCGCGACCGCCCTCGCCACGATCGCGCTGACCGGCCTGGGCCGCTGACCCAGGCCGGAGCGCAGCGATCGTCCCGACAGGACGGAGCGCAGCGATCGTCCCGTCGGGCGCGCAGGCATCGGGTCTGGCGGGAGCGGTTGCTTCCCGAGCCTGCGAGGGAAGCAACCGCGGGGGACTGCGCGCCCGACGGGACGACCGCGGAGCGGGCGCCATCCACGGCACGGGCCCTTCGACAGGCTCAGGGACCGGCCACGGCACGGGCCCTTCGACAGGCTCAGGGACCGGCCACGGCACGGGCCCTTCGACAGGCTCAGGAACCGGCGACAGGCACGGGCCCTTCGACAGGCTCAGGGACCGGAGAACTGCTCGACCGGAGAACGGCTCAGGGACCGGGAGGCTACAGCCAGCCGCGCCGCTTGAACACGAGGTACAGCACGACGGCGCCGCCGACCATCAGCCCGATCGCCATCGGGTACCCGAACGGCCAGGCGAGCTCCGGGATCACGTGGAAGTTCATGCCGTAGATGCCCGCGACGATGGTCGGCGCGAAGAAGATGGCCGCCCAGCTGGAGATCTTCTTGACCTCCTCGCCCTGCCGGATGCTCTCCTCGGTCATCCGGCGCATCTCCTCGTTCTGCCGGCGGGCCACGATCGTCGCCTCGACCGTGAGCGCGTTGTCGAGGTTCGCCCGGAACGTCGACACTCGCTCCGACAGGGTCAGGATGTGGTCGAGCACGTCACGCAGGTAGCGCTGCAGCTCCAGGTCGACCGAGTACTTGGCGGATCCGCGCAGCAGGTTCTCCAGCATCGCCTGCAACGGCTGCGTCGCCTTCTGGAAGTCGATGACCTCGCTGGAGAGTTCGTAGATGCGCTGCGTCACGTCGGACTCGTCGACGAACAGCTGCGCCTCGATCTCGTCGATGTCGTTCTCCAGGCCCGCGAGCACTGGGGAGTACTCGTCCACCAGTTCGTCCAGGATCGCGTACAGCACCGCCTCCGCACCCCGCGCGAGCAGCTCGGGGTCGTGCTCCATGCGGCCGCGCACCCGGCTCAGGCTCGGCGTCTCCGCGTGCCGGATCGTGACGACGAAGTTGGGACCGACGAACACGTGCAGCTCGCCGAACTCGACCTCCTCGGTCGCGTCCAGATAGCGGGCGGGGCGCAGCACGATGAACAGGGTCTCCCCGTAGCGCTCCAGCTTGGAGCGCTGGTGGCCGGTGAGGGCGTCCTCGACGGCGAGCTCGTGCAGCCCGAACTCGGCCGCGACCTGGCGCACTTCTTCCTCGCTCGGCCGGTACAGGCCGATCCAGCCCATGCCCCCGCGCGCATGCATGAGCTCGAACGTCTCATCCAGCGTATGCGGGGTGTCGGTGCGGACGCCGCCCACGTAGATGCCGTTGTCGACGATCGCCATGCCGCTCCTCCCGACTCGCGCTGGCCTTTCGGCCGGACGTCGAACGGGCCGGGTCAGCCCTGCGGCAGCGGACAGATCGCCGCGCCGTCGACGGCCTTAGCGTAGTCCTCCGCGGTGAACGGCAACGCGAACGCGGGAGCCTTGTGCCCCTTGGCCGCCGGGGTCTTCGACGCGATCGCGGCGAGCTCGAAGGCGAGATCCCCGATCATCGCGCTGCCGGCGCTCGAATCGTTCAGCACGACCGCGACGGTGAACCCGCTCGCCGGATCGGAGTAGGCGGCGGTCAGGTAGCCGGGCGTCGCGCCGTGCTGCCCGATCATGGATCCGACCAGCTTCGCTCCGCCGGCGGACTGATACCACGACGGCGCCCCGTCGGCCGCGGGCAGGGGCGAGCCGAAGCGCTTCGGCGTGTCCTTCGTGCGCAGCGCCTGCACGGCCTCGGCCTGGGCGTAGCGACCGAGGTCGGTGATCGTGGAGGTGACCCCCGAGTCGGTGTAGCCCATGCTCGACGAGCTCACCGTGATGTCGGCGGGCTTGGCGCACTGATACGCGCCGGCCTCCTGCGGCAGGTAGGCGCCGCGGAGGGCCGGCGCCGGGGCGGGCGCGGCGGCGGTCACGCCGGGCAGCGAGGTCGACGACAGCCCGAGCGGCGTGGTGACGTACTGGCGGATCAGCTGCGCGGCGGTCTGGCCGCTGGCACGTTCGAGCGCGAGGCCGAGCAGCAGGTACCCGGCGTCGGAGTCGCGGTAGGCGGTGTGCACGGGCGTGCGGTTCTGGCCGAGCCCGTAAGAGGCGAGCTCCTTCGGCTCCCACACCCGATCGGGGTTGTGCAGCCAGATCGCCAGAGCGGTGCTCTCCGAGGATCCGATGCCCGCGGTGCCGTTGCACAGGTCCAGCAGGGTCACCGCCTGCAGGTCCGGCACACCGGAGACGTAGTCCGGGATCTTCGCGTCGAGCTTGACGACGTCGCGGTCTGCCAGCGCGTACAGCACGTCGCACGTCATCAGCCGGGTCACGTCGCCGACCCGGAACGACATGTCGGTGCTGACCGGGCTCTTGTCCGTGGCCGAGACCGTGCCGAGGCCGGCCACCCAGGATCCGCTCCAGGGAGCCCAGACGCCGACGATCGCACCGCTGGCGCCGCTCGCGGCCATCGCCCGTTCCGTCGCGGCCTTGAGCTGATCCTTCACCTCGGAGGGCAGGGATCCCTGCACCTGCGGTTTCGGGGAGTAGCTCGGGGCCGCCGTGCCGGTGCAGCCGCTCAGTGCGAGCACCGCCGCGAGAGCACCCGCGACCAGCACGCCCGCACGGCGAAGAGTGATCCGACGCATTCAGCCCCCTGACATTCTCCCCGATTCTATGCGGACGGTCTCTGTGGCCCGTCATCCTCGAGGGTGATCCCGCAGCCCGGTGCCGGATCGTGATCCGGCACCGGGCTGGAGGTCCGCCCGGGCGGGTGAGACCTGACGTAGTACCATTCTGGTATGGCCATGACAGTGCGGATCCCCGCAGAGCTCGACGCGCAGTTGAACGAGCTCGCCGCGCGACGGCACACGTCCAAGCACGCGCTGCTGATCGAGGCGGCCGATCGGTTCGTGCGCGAAGAGGTCACGACCGCCGAGGCCGTGTCGATCGCGCTCGGCGTCGCCGACCGCTATGCCGAGCTGGCCACCAGGCTCGAAGACGCGTGATCCGGTATGTCGAGCTTCCTCAGGCAGTGGGCATCCTCGACGCCCTCGGCCTGAGGATCCGTGACATCGGGTTGCTTTCGTCCGCGCTCGCGCGCCCGGCGAGTGCGATGTTCGGCGTCGAGGCGTACCCGGAGATCGAGGTCAAGGCCGCCGCGCTGATGTCGTCGCTCGCGCAGAATCACCCGCTGTACGACGGCGACGAACGATGCTCCTGGATCCTGACGCTGACCTTCCTCGAACTCAACGGCATCCGCATCGATATGGACACCGACACCGCATTCGACCTCGTGCTCGGAACCGCGCAGAGTCGTCTCGACGTCCGCGAGATCGCCGAGATCCTTGCCGCGCACGTGCGACGCTGAACCGTCACTCACTCATCCGCACATCGCCAACCGACCCGGCCGCCGTGGGGACGTCGGGGACCGTCACCACCAACCCGAATGCTCCGGAGAGCATTGATACGACGCCGTTGATCAGACCGATCGCTCGAGCAGGGATGTCAGTTCCCTGTGCAAGCTCCGGGAAGAAGGCGAAGGTCAGTGCGGCCGAAGACGCGCTGCGCCCTGAACGCCTGCGGCCAGACCAGCAGCACCGCGCCGAGCACACCGATCACGAGGGCGATGCCTGCGCCGACACTGTGCCGACGGCGTGCGCGGTCGTTCATGACCCCACCGCAATTCGGATCTACCGACGATTCCACCAGTCGGCCGGACTCATCCATCGATCATGAGCGCCGCCGGCGTCCACCGCGGCCAGCTCGGAATTCCGATGAGCGCGCCACGCTCGAACGAGGCGCACAGACGGAACGGAGCGCGAGCGCGGCTGTTGTCGAACACCTCGGCGACATCGGCGATGCGGACTGCCCGGCCGACGAGATCCCACAGTCGTTCGAAGCGGCCACGGATCTTCGACTCCGGCACCGTATGGCCACCCCGTCGCACCCGTCCTGAACTCGCTGCACGGTGAGGTCGACGGGCACGAGGATCACGTGCAGGTGCACCAGGTATCCGGCGTCGGCCGCATCGGAGACCAGCGCGAGCTTGCTCGGGTGCGAGAAGACGGTCTCGGAGATGAACGATGAGCCGTCTGCGATCCGTTGCCGACGCTGATCCTCCGCGAGCCGCGCCGCCTCATAGGGATGCTCCTCTTCGGTTCCCGGCCACCGCTCGGCCGCGATCTCATCCGCGTTGATGAAGGGCAGACGAGTGGTCGGCCGCAGCACATCACGGACGTAGCTGGACTTGCCCGCACCGTTCGGCCCGACGAGCAGATGCAGGACCGGCATCAGCCGGCCGAGCGGACGATGACGTCGCAGTTCTCATCGAGCTCCGAATAGGACTCGCCGGCCGCGGTGAAGAGCGCGGCATGGTCCAGCTCCCCACGCAACGCCTTGGCACGCTCGGCCCATCCTCGCGCACGATGACCTGCTCCGGCTCGCTGAGCGCATCGTAGGACCCGGTCCGGCCAGCACCTGGGCGATCTCGCGGTGGTTGACCGTGGCGAGAGCTCCAGTCGCGGCTGATCCGTGACCAGCGCGCGATCTGCTGCGGAACGGTGCGCGACGGTCCGGGTCGCGGCGAGCGCGGAGTCGTAGACGTCTGCGGGAAGACGGGTCGGCTGGCTGGTCCGGGGCATGTAGCGAATGTAGCACCGTACTACTGAGCACTACCCCTCGAGCCCGGATCCGAACCGCGCGACGTTTCGTCTCGGTCGCCTCCGGCGTCCTCGCTCAACGACCCCAGAGGGTAGGCGGTCGCCTCCGGCGTCCTCGCTCAACGACCCCAGAGGTTAGGCGGTCGCCTCCGGCGTCCTCGCTCAACGACCCCAGAGGGTAGGCGGTCGCCTCCGGCGTCCTCGCTCAACGACCCCTACGGAAGCTACGGCAGCTGCGGTGTCGAGTCGCCCTGCCGGGCCTCCCACGCGGCGCGCATGAATCGGCGCACGTCCTCGTCGACGCGGATGTCGCGGGGGCGCAGCGGCCGGGTCAGGTACAGCCCGTCCAGCGAGGTCAGCCGGGACAGCGCGACGTAGGTCTGCCCGGGCGCGAACGCACCGGATCCGAGGTCCACGATCGCGCGATCATATGTCTTGCCCTGCGACTTGTGGATCGTGACCGCCCACGCCAGCCGCAGCGGGAACTGCGTGAACTCGGCGACCACCTCGCGCGAGAGCGTCTTCGTACCCGGGTTGTAGATGTAGCGGTAGCGCTCCCAGACGGCGGGCTCGACGTCGACCTCCTCGCCGTCTATCTCGACACGGACGACGTCGCCGAGGATCCGCACGACCGTGCCGATCGTGCCGTTCACCCAGCGCGGCGGATCCGGCATCGCGGAGATGTCGTTGCGCAGGAACATCACCTGCGCGCCCTCCTTGAGCGTGAGGTCCTGATCGGCCGGGTAGTTCGCCTCGCCCCGGCCGAAGTCGCCGGAGATGTCGGCCTTCGCGGTCTGCACCTTGCCGGGGAGAGCCGCGAGGTGGCGGGCGTTGATGCCGTTCACGATGTCGTTGCGGGTCGCGAGCGTGATGATCGGGATCTCGCCGTCGCCCGGATCCGGTGGGGTGCGCGCACCGGCCTCGTTGAGCGCGCCCGCGATCTCCGCGGTCACCCGGCCGTATCGGACCGCGTTCAGCATCGCCTTGAACCCCGCGTCGGACTGCCGGTGGATGTGCACGAGCTCGCGCACGTGCAGCGTCGCCCCGTGCGTGCCGATGTCGATCATCTGCGCGGTCCCCGAGCCTGTCGAAGGGCGCCCTCCGGTCCACACCTTGGCGTCGAAGAACCAGAACGAGCGGTAGTGATCCTGCACGTAGCGCAGCTCGTCGCCCCGGGGCGGCACCGGTGCGAGCTGGTAGGGATCCCCGAACATCACCACCTGCACACCGCCGAACGCCTCGGCGCGACGCCCGCGCGCCTGCCGCAGCGAACGGTCGATCGCGTCCATCAGGTCGGCGTTGACCATCGAGATCTCGTCGATCACGAGGGTGTCGATCGCGTTCAGGATCTTGCGGGTCGCGTCGGACTGGTCGAGCTCGCCGTCCGCGATGAGGCCGATCGGAAGCCGGAACAGCGAGTGGATCGTCTGCCCCTCGACGTTCAGGGCGGCGACGCCCGTGGGCGCGCACACCGCGATCTGCTTCTGCGTGTGGTAGGCGAAGTGCTGCAACAGCGTCGACTTGCCGGTGCCCGCGCGGCCGGTGATGAACACGTGCTCCCGGGTGTCCTCGATCAGCCGGAAAAGTTCTTCCTGTTCGGCAGAGAGGGTCGGCGTGCTCACGATCTTCGGAGTCTATCGCGACCGCCTTGTCTGACCGCGGTAAAGAAGGGCGCGCGCGCCACTCGGGCTCCACGCAGGCAGTGCTTCGTAGACTGGCGCCCATGGCGCAGTCGCGGGGGGCACGGTCGGCGCGTCGGCGTGCGCCGCTGTGGTCGGATCTCACGATCCTCGCCGTCGTCGGCGTCGTTCTGCTGGCCGCCCTCGGCGCCGGCGGGGTCACCCTCTATCGCGAGTTCTACAGCCCCTCCGCCTTCGTGACGCACTATCTGACGCTGCTCTCCGAGGGCCGGGCCGCCGACGCACTGCGCCTTCCCGGCGTCGCGATCGACCGCTCCGAGCTCGACCAGGGCTCGTTCCGCACCGCCTCCGACGCGCTGCTGCGGCGCGCGGCGCTCGCCGCTCTCACCGACGTCACAGTGACCGAGGAGCGTCCGGATCACGACGAGACCACGGTCACCGTGCGCTACAAGGCGGGCGGGCACCCTGGCACGTCGACGTTCCGGGTGCACCGGATCGGCTGGATCGGCGTCGCCCCGTCATGGGGATTCGCGCAGAGCCCGCTCGCGGTCGTCGACTTCACGATTCGCGGATCCGACCGGTTCGCCGTCAACGGCTTCGAGCTCGATCGCCGGCAGGTCGCGGCCGGGGGCGTCGACGCCTCACCGCTCGAGCCCGTGCCGATGCTGGTGTTCTCGCCCGGGCTGTACTCGGTGTCGGTGAAGACCGCGGCGGCCACCGCGAACGGGATCGGAGTGCTCGCCGACAAGCCGCTGGCCGAGGTGCCGCTCGACGTGCAGGCGCATCCCACCGACGCATTCGTGAAGGTCGTGCAGCAGCGGGTGGACGAGTTCCTCACGCAGTGCGCCACCCAGCAGGTTCTGCAGCCCACCGGCTGCCCGTTCGGCATGACCGTGCCCAACCGGGTCACGCAACCGCCGACGTGGAGCATGGTGTCCATGCCCGCAGTCACCTTGGAGCCGGCGGGCGCCGGCTGGAAGATCCCGTCGGCTCCGGCGACCGCCCACATCGAGGTCGAGGTCCAGGCGCTGTTCGACGGTTCGATCCACAAGGTCGATCAGGATGTGCCGTTCCACGTGGACGGGACGATCCAGTTCCTCCCGGACGGATCCGCATCCATCAGCATCACCTCGCCGGATCAGCCGGCCGACAGCACACCGCACGACTGACCCGGCGACCGCCCCGGGCTCTCGCGTGATCAGCGTCCGCGGGCTGCGGCGCGGCGATCCTTCTCCGCAAGCTCCGCGAGGCGAGCGTTGTACTGCTCGAGTTCGGCGTCGCCCGTGCGGTCGGCGTGCCGGTCCGACCGCTTCTCGGCCTTCGCGTCGCTGCGGCTCCACAGGATCGCCACCGTGACGGCGAGGATCAGGGTCGGGATCTCCCCCACCGACCACGCGACACCCCCGCCGACGTACTGGTCCTGCAGCGGCGTGGCGCCCCACGTGCGGCCCATGGATCCGAACCACTCCGCCACCAGCAGGCCCGACTGCATCATGATCGCGATGCCGAAGAACGCGTGCGTGGCCATGACCGCGATCAGGATGATCAGCCGCCCCGGGTACGGCAGCCGCCGCGGCACCGGATCCGCACCGATCAGGCTCAGCACGAACAGATAGCCCGAGATCAGGAAGTGCATCGTCATCCACTCGTGCCCGATGTGGTCGGTCATCGCCCAGCGCACGAGATCGGTGAAGTAGAACGCCCACAGGGACAGCACGAAGATCGCCGCGGCCACGAACGGGTTGGTGACCACGCGGGAGAACGGCGACTGCACTGCCCACAGGATCCACTCCCGTCCGCCGCGGGTTCCGTCGTCGCGCTTGTCGATCGCGCGCAGCGCGAGGGTGACCGGGGCTCCCGCGACGAGCAGCACCGGGATCGCCATGGACAGCATCATGTGCCCCAGCATGTGCACGCTGAACAGGTACTCCTGATACACGTTGATCACGCCGCCGGTCACCCACACGAGCAGCAGCATGCCGAGGATCCAGAGGATCGTGCGGTGCAGCGGCCAGGCATCCCCGCGCCTGCGCAGCCGCCAGACCGCGGCGAGGTACAGGAACACCCCGAAACCGGCGACGAGCGCCCAGATCAGGTCGATGTTCCAGGCCGTGAACCAGCGGTCAGGGGTGAGCTCGGGCGGCAGCGGCGAACCGGTGAGGATCTCCGCCGGAGTGCGCACCGCGGCGGCCTCGGTTCCCGTGGGCGGAGGCGTGCGGGCCAGGGCGACGGCCAGCCCCGAAGCGATGCCCATCAGTGCGAGTTCGAGCAGCACAAGCGTCCAGAACGGGCCGGATCCGCCCCTGTCGCGTGCTGCTGAGTTCCCCGGCGCGGAGGCTTCGATCCGGGGGATGAGCCGGGTGCGGTAGCCGGCCCCCAGCGCGCCGAGCGCGATCAGCACGATCGCCTTGGCGAGGATGATCCCGCCGTACGGGGTGAGCAGGCCCGCCCAGTTCCCCACCGCGACGATCGAACGGGCGATGCCGGAGATCGCGACGACGACGTAAGCGGCGAGAGCGAGCGACGAATAGCGGCGCACGATCGCGGCGAACGTGACGCCGGTCTTCGGCCTGCCCTTCTTCGTCTTCGTACCTGTTTTCGCCGAACCGCTGTCGGCGAGCTCGGTGCGGGATCCGCGCAGCACCACGAGCAGCAGCAGCCCGCCCAGCCACACCGCGGCACCCAGCGTGTGCAGCAGCAGCGAGTTGACCGCCGCGTCATGCCCGCTCAGATCGCCCGCGTGACCCTGGGTGGCCAGCGGGATGAACGAGACGGCGGCGAGGATGGCGGTCAGCAGCGTGGCGGTCCACCCGCGGAAGGCGAAGGCGGAGATCGTGATCACCGCGCCGGCGATCACCGTCATCAGCCAGGCCTGGCCGAGCGGCAGCTCGAGCAGGAACCGTCCGAGCTGCGCGCCGAACTCGGGCCCCGCGCTGAGCTTGACGCCCATCGTCTGCAGGAACGTGAACAGCCCGGCGACCGCACCGGCGGCCGTGTAGACGGCGGCGCCGATCGAGGCGGTGTCCAGGGCGATCTCGAAGGAGCGTGCGCCGCTGCGCAGGCCGAAGAGCGCGAGCACCAGGGATCCGAGCATCGCCGCCGCGCCCAGGTTGCTCACCAGATTCGCGACCGGAAGCCCCCAGCGCACCACCGGACCGGGATCCAGCAGCAGATTCGGCGCCGCACCGCGGCCGAACGCGAGACCGGCGATCACGGCGAGGACCGCCGCGATCACGAGGATCACGGGCCCGGTCACGCGCAGCGAGGCGGATCCGGGCGCCGCGGGCGGGAGCGCGGATCCCGCGCCGGTCGATGGGCGGGTCCCGGTGGAGGGACGATTCACCTCTCCAGCCTAGGCGCGCGCGGTTCGGCATCCGCCGGGAGGACAGGCTGCGGGCCGTGTTCAACGCAGGAAGGCCGCCCCTCGCGACGAGGGGCGGCCTTCCGAGGCGGAGCCGGAATTACTTGACGGCTGCCTTGAGCTTGGAACCAGCGGTCACCTTGACGCGCTTGCCGGCCGGGATCTTGATCTCGGCGCCGGTCTGCGGGTTGCGGCCCGTGCGGGCAGCGGTCGCGACCTGCTCGAAGGAGATCCAGCCCGGGATCGAGACCTTGCTGCCCTTGGCAACAGCGTCCGAGACCGTGGCGAACAGGGCGTCGAGAACGCCGGAGACGGCAGCCTGGCTCTGGCCGGTGGCGCTGGCGATGCTCGCGACGAGCTCGGTCTTGGTGATGGACTTGTCAGCCATTTCATCCTCCAGCGACGGGGATCCCGTCGCTTCGTATCAGAGTTCCGGATGGGCGGA
Source organism: uncultured Actinomycetota bacterium (assembly GCA_963791605.1). Classification (GTDB taxonomy): domain Bacteria; phylum Actinomycetota; class Actinomycetes; order Actinomycetales; family Microbacteriaceae; genus Microbacterium. Next base: position 44,093 of record CAWBTB010000001.1, read on the forward strand.
TGCCCCCCGTTGGTCGAACGACCGCCTTGAATGTATCAATCAAACCCTGGTTTTCCGCGTCATTTCGCGGGTTTTGACGTTTTGAGGCGGCGTGTCGCGCCTCATCCGTCACTCCAGTCACAGGATCGGAGCTTCCGACCGCCGACGCCCGGCCCTTCCGCCCCCTTCGGCCCGCCCCTTCGGGAGGAGATCTCAGGGACGGGCGGAGGCTCCGGATCCGATCCTCCGCCTGAACGGGAGTTCTCCTCCCCAGTCTGCGTGGTCGACCGCGGGGGGCTCATCGCGCGAGGTGCAGGCGCTGGCCGATCGCCATCAGGATTCCGGCCTGCACCTCGGGCCAGTGGTTCATCAGGCGGTCGTATCCGACCCGGATCACGTGATACCCGTGCAGCCGGAGCAGCGCGTCATGGCTGTTGTCCTTCTCCCGCTGCACACCCACGTGATGGCCGCCGTCGATCTGCACGACCAGGCGCTCACCGATCAGGAAATCCACGCGGTGCCCGTACAGCCAGACCTGCGGCGTGATGGGGATGTCGAGCCACGCCAGCCTGGTCCGGAGGATGGTCTCGGTGCCGGCATCGGCGAACGGCCGCGCCTCGGCCAGCATCCGCCGGGCATCGGGCGGCAGCGGAAGGCGGTCGAGCACCTCCGGATCCACCACCCTCCTCTTCAGCGCCGACTCCCACACCGCGAGCGCCGCCTCATGAGGCTGACACCTCGCGACCAGGACCAGCGCATTCTCCAGGGAGTCCTCCAGAGAGTCCGGATCGCGGGGAACCAGGGGAGAGCTCCAGTGGATCACTCCCCTCGAGACGCGGGCGTGGCCTGACCGCGGCGGTGCGGCGACATGGGGCTCGCTGCCGTCGAGCACCCAGAGCCCCCGGCGCTCCGCCAGGGTGATGCAGCTCAGCACCACGCCCCGTCGTGCCGCGGCAGTGAGCGAGGCGTCCGCGTCCGGGAGCGCGACCCATCCCCTGCGCACGGAGAGCAGTAGCCCCGCTTCCCGCGCCCGGCGAAGTCCGTGCGCGGTGACGCCGTCGCGCCGGAGGGAGTCGAGGCGTGCGACACCGCCTCGCCGTCTGAGCTGCTCGATCGGATCCATCCCAGGATCCTGACGCGGCCGCAGCCGTCGTGGCGGCCGGATCCCAGGATCCGTGCAGAACTTGCCCTCGTCCCGGCCTGTGGAGGACGATCGGCGGCTCTCGTCCGGGAGGAGAACTCACGGACGGGTGGAGCGATCGGGTCGGATCCTCCTCCCGTCCGAGAGAACTCCGCCCGGGACGGAGGCGCGGCGGGGGCGCCCCGGGCGCCCATGAGCACCGGGCATGCAGAAGGGGCGGGGATCCGAAGATCCCCGCCCCTTGCGTCCCTGCGTGCTTCGACGGGCTCAGCACCCGTCAGGGACCGGTAAGACTTACCAGCTCGACTTGGTCACGCCGGGCAGTTCGCCGCGGTGCGCCATGTCACGGAAGCGGACACGCGAGATGCCGAACTTCGTGAGGACACCGCGGGGGCGGCCGTCGATGACGTCGCGCGAACGGACGCGCGCGGGCGACGCGTTGCGCGGCAGCTTCTGCAGGCCGACGCGGGCGGCCTCGCGGGCCTCGTCGGTCGCGTTCGGGTCGACCAGGGTCTTCTTCAGCTCGGCGCGACGCGCGGCGTACCGCTCGACGACGACCTTGCGCTGCTCGTTGCGCGCGATCTTGCTCTTCTTAGCCATGGATCAACGCTCCTCTCGGAATTCGACGTGCTTGCGAATCACCGGGTCGTACTTCTTCAGCACGAGACGGTCGGGGGTGTTGCGACGGTTCTTCTTGGTCACGTAGGTGTACCCCGTGCCCGCGGTCGAACGCAGCTTGATGATCGGACGGATGTCCTGAGCCTTCTTGGCCATTAGAGCTTCACACCCTTCGCCTGGAGGTCCGCGACAACCTTCTCGATGCCCCGGGCGTCGATCACCTTGATGCCCTTGGCGGACACGTTCAGGCTGATCTTGCGACCGAGAGACGGAACGAAATACGTCTTCTTCTGCACGTTCGGGTCGAAGCGGCGCTTCGTCCGGCGGTGCGAGTGCGAGACGTTGTGACCGAAACCGGGAACAGCTCCGGTCACCTGGCACACTGCTGCCATGATGACTCCTTCTATACCGTGAGACCGGACGGCCTCACCCAAGATCCCTTGTCTGCACGCCTCCCACCTCGGTGCCCTTCGACAAGCTCAGGGACCGGCCCTTCGACGAGCTCAGGGACCAGGGGAGGCATACGAACTGCGCACAGGAGTGTGCGCAGACAAAGAGCCACACTAGCACGGATCCGATCCCGGGATGCCGAGTCCCCAGCGCACTCGGCACCCCGATCCCCCGCACCGCAGGTTCCCCAGCACCCACGGACTCCCCGACACCTGCGGCCTCCCCAGCACCGCAGGCTCCCCAGCCCCGCACACCAGGACTCCCGCCTTCGGCTCCCCTGGGAGTCCACGCATCCCGACTGCGATCAGCCGAGCGGGTGGCCGGTGAGGATGACGCCGTCCGGATCCCATGCGGCCGCGACGGAGCGGATCTGATCGGCCGCATCGCCGTAGAGCGCAACCGCGTCCACCGGCCGCTCGGCGAAGGTCTTCACGGCCCGGTCGGACGCGAACGGCGCGAGGGCCCCGAGCACGGTGGAGACGGCGGATCGCACCGGCTCGAGAGCCTCAGGGACGGGCACGACCCCGACCGTGTAGACGAGACCGGCGCCGTCCAGGCCCGAGACCGCCGCCCCCGCAGCGTCCCCGACGCCCCGCTCCCCGCCTCCCGGAGTCAGCGCACCGCCGAGCTGGCGGATCTCGATCGACAGCAGCGGGCCCGCCGCCGGCGCGAGCGCCGCAGCGACGAAGGCATCGATCGCCGCGTCGGACAGCTCGGCGAGCAGCACGGCGTCCCCATATGCGGGGACCGGCTGGACCGGATCGCCGTGCACGGACGCCAGTTCGGCCGCGGGCATCGGCCGGACCGTGTCGATCGAGGGCGTGAGCTCCCGCCACGGCGCGAGCAGGGCGGCGACGGATTCGGCGTCGGCCTGCACCGCGACCTCCACCGAGACGAAGGCGCGGCCGCGCACGGACTCGGGGATCTCCGGGATCGGCGGGTAGCGCAGGATCCGCACGAGCGAGGTGACCGTGTCGGGAGCGTCGACGATCCAGTCCCGCCACGCACGCACCACCTCGCCGGTGCGCTCCAGCGGCCACATCAGACCGCCGGCCGAGAGCTCGCCGATCGCGTGCAGCTGCAACTCGACAGCGGTCACCACGAGCGGCAGGCTGCCGCCGCGGGCAGCCCAGAGCAGATCCGGATGCGCGGTCGCATCGGCGCGCACGCGGTCGCCCTGCGCGTCGACGCCCTCGACGGCGCGCAGGCTCTGCGAGCCGAGCCCGTGCGAGCGCGCCAGCCAGCCGAGACCGCCTCCGAGCACGAACCCGGTGACCCCCACGGTCGCAGCCATCCCGGCGACCGCGACGAGCCCGTGCCGCCCGGCCTCGGCGACGACGTCGGCCCACACTGCTCCGGCGCCCACGCGCACGGTCCGGGCCTCGGGGTCGACGGCGATGCCGGCCAGTCGCGTGGTGCGCAGCAGGATCGCATCGCCGAGCCCCGGCAGGGCGCTCGCGGCATGTCCGGTGCCCTGCGGCGCAACGCGCAGGCCGAGCTTGCGGGCGGAGCGGACGGTCTCCGCCACGTCGTGCTCGTCGGCGGCCACGACGATCGCGGCGGGCTGCTGGTCGGCCAGCAGCATCCAGGCGCGGCGCGCCTCGTCCCAGCCGGCCGCGCCGGGCAGGATCAGCTCGCCATGCAGGCGCGCGCCCAGGGCATGCAGGTGCTCTCCCGGCAGGACTCCCGGGTGCAGCTCTCCCGGCAGGATGCGCGGGTGCAGGGGCGAGGTGTCGGCGTTCCCGTCTTCGGTGTTCATGTCGTCCTTCGGTGATCGGGTGTTCACGGTGTTCGTCTTCCGGATCGTGTGATCCACGGTGGTCGTCCCGGGATGGCGCAGCGGCCCCGCAGGCATTCGCGCGGCGTCACGCCAGGTCTCTGCGGGTGCCGCCGGTCGCGTCCGACGCAACCGGCGCCTGACGCACGAGCCCGCGGAGCACCCCCTCTACCCCGGCCGGCCCCGGCGCGTGCGCGATCGCCGCGCCGATCCGTCGCGCGTTCTCCCGGAACGACGCCTCGCGCAGCAGGCGGTCCACCGCCGCGCCGATGCGGCGCGCGTCCATCCGGCCGGAGCGCGACTTCAGCCGCAGGCCCGCACCGCTCCAGCCAACCCGGGCGGCGACCTCGGCCTTGTCCTCCGTGTTGCCGGTCGCAAGGATCGGCACGCCGTGCGCGAGCGCGTAGTGCACACCGCCGTACCCGCCGTTCGTGACGAGCACGTCGAGCAGCGGGAAGAGCCGGTCGTAGGGCAGATAGGGCGCGACCCGCGCATTGTCCGGCAGGGATCCGGCCGGCACCTCCTGATCACCCGTCGAGGCGACCACGAGCACATCGCGGTCGGCGAGTGCGCGCAGGGTGGGCAGCACCAGGTCCTCGAGCTCGGCGTTGGCGACCGTGCCCTGGGTGACATGCACCACGGGACGGCTTCCGTCGAGGTCGCCCCACCAGTCCGGCACCGGCACGGTGGACGCGTTCGCGAGCGAGACCGGCCCGACGAAATGCACCGGGACCGTCAGATCACTGCGCGGATACTCGAACTCGGCGACGCTGAACTGCACGATCGCATCGGCGAGCGCGGGATAGTTCATCACCGACGTGGTCAGTTCTCCGCCGGCCACGGTGCGCGCCAGCTCGGCGGCCTCGCGCTGCAACTCGCCGAACACGAGGCGTTCGGTGCTCCACGACAGCAGCGCATTGCGGATCCGCCCGACCGGGCCGGGCAGGGGCGGGATCCCCAGTGCGAAGGGAGCGGTGTCACGGCTGCGCAGGGCCAGCGGCACGATGCCGAGGTTGGCCACCGGCGGACGGCGATCGGCCGGGCGGCAGAGCAGCAGCAGCGCACCGAAGAACATGCTCTCGGTGAGCACGACATCGACGGGCTTCGCTGCGAGCAGCGCGTCCACCGCGCGGAGCTGGCTCGGCGCGGAGTCGAGGAAGATGTGCTGCAGATCCCACTTCGCGCTCTCGACGCCGCGCTTGCCGACGCGCCCGGGGAAGGCCGCATCGATGTCGCCGTCGTCGAAGTCCGCGTCCGAGGGAAGCGGCACCCAGACGGCACCGGTGGCCGCGACCGCCTCGCGGTAGCGGATCCCGGTGAGGAAACGCACCTCGTGCCCGGCGGCGACGAGCGTGCGGGCCACAGCCAGCAGCGGGGTCACGTGACCGTGCACGGGCGTGGAGCAGACCAGCAGACTCAAAGGAGTACCCGAGTAAGATGTTGATAACACGTTAGAAGTATTAACTACCCTGTGAGGAAAGTCAATGGCCGGTTATGTGTCCCCCCTGCGCGAAGCCCAGGCGGCGGCGACGCGGCGACGCATCCTCGACGCCGCCGCCGCCGCGTTCAGCGCGACCGGCTACGGGGGAACCTCGCTCGCGCTGATCGCCCGCACCGCCGGTGTCTCGGTGGAGACCGTCAAGCAGAACGGCCCCAAGGCCGCGCTGCTGCTGGCCGCGTTCGGGCACGCGTTCACCGGAACCGAGGACGAGACCCCGCTGCACCAGCGCCCGTCGCTCGACGGCATCCGGGCGCTCTCGAACGACGCGTTCCTGCCCGGTTGGCTGCAGTTCGTCGCGGAGGCCAACGGACGCGTCGCGCGGCTGTGGCCGCGCCTGCGGGAGGCCGCCCTGGTCGACGCCGAGGTGGGCACCCGCATCGCCGCGCTGCAACACAACCGGCGGCTCGACATGGAGTCGGTCATCGCGCTCCTTCGTGAACGCGGCCTGTGCCGCAGCACCCGCGACGACGACGAGCTGGCCGGCGCCGTGTCGTTCCTCATCTCCCCGGAGAGCTACGACCAGCTCGTACTGGAGAGCGGCTGGAGTCCCGAGACCTACCTCGGCTGGCTCATCGAGGCCGTCGAACGGATGATCCTGGTCTGAGCGGATCGCTCAGACCAGGTCGAGCCCGCCGGCGGCCTCGGAGGCGCCACGCCCCCAGCGGAACGGGGACACCGTCTCGTCACCGGGGATCCAGAACCGCCACGGGAACGCACCGGTGCCGGCGAGACCGGCCACGCCGACCCGCGGACCGGACGCGAACTCGGCGAGCGGATCCGCCAGCCACAGCTCGGCCTGAGCCCCTGCTTTCTCCGTGCCGCTGATCGCGTCGATGCCGTCGTGCCGCGGATGGCGCAGCCCGGACGCCTGACCGAATCGACCGGGGCCGCGCGCAAGATGGCGGAGTTCACGCGTGCTCAACTCGGTCGATACGGCGCTGCCGACGTCCATCGGGCCGGTTGCGCCCTCGGATCCACTGAGTTCGGAACGGAGTCCGCGCCGCACGGCGGCGACATCGGCGCCCGATTCCACCTCGCCCGCACGCAGCAGGATCCCGCCCGCCGAACCCGTCGGGCCTGCGACCACGTTCACGCAGGAGTGGATCCCGTGGCTGAGATAGACGTACAGGTGCCCCGGCTCGCCCCACATCGTGGCGTTGCGCGCGGTGCGCCCCATGCGCGCGTGCGATCCGGGGTCGGGCACTGCGCCGGTTCCCGCACCGTGATAGGCCTCGACCTCGGTGATCCGCAGCCGCACCTCCGCCCCGTCCACGACTGTGCGCAGACGCGCGCCGAGCAGCCGGGGCGCGACCTCGAGCGGGAGGCCGAGCAGATCGGCCCTGGTCGCCCGGCGGAGTCCGAGGTCCTCGAGCGCGTTCATCATCGGTGCGGGGCCGCCGAGCACCAGGACGGGTCGAAACCGGACAGCACGACCAGTTCCTTGCCGGTCTTCGTGTCGAGCAGGTGCGTCTGCATCGTGGTCGGCAGCGGCAGCAGCGACTGATCGTACGGGTTCTGCACCAGGCTGGGCGCGACGACGACCGCGCTGTACTGCCCGCTCGGCGACGGGCACGCCTGCATGATGGCGTCGGATCCGGTCACGCCGAACAGCTTCACCGCCGTGCCCTTGTCGTCGACCCGGGTGATGATCTGCCCGGTCGGCAGTCCGGTCGCGTCGCGGGTCGCGACCTGGCGCAGGGTGCCCCCCGGGAACGGCGCGATCGTGCTGGGAACCCCGAAGTCCGGGCTCGACAGGGCGAGCGGCTTCTCGGATCCGTCGGCGAGGTTGAGTTCGACGAGGTCGTTCGCCCGGCTCACGATGGCGGTGTACGTGCCCCGGGAGATGCCCTCGATCGTCTGCGCGTGCCCCAGCGCGGTCGGCGACGCCTTGGCGACGGCACGGTCCTCGACGTAGAGCGCGCCGGTGAAGTCGATGAACAGCACCGAGGAGGTGTCCGGCACGAACGCCCACTGCGCGGTGCTCGGCATCTTGTCGCCGATCGTGACGATCCGCGGGGTGGCGTCGCCGGTCAGCGATTGCGTGACCAGCACGCTCGCGCGACCGCCGGCGGCGCTGATGCCCTTGTCAGTGAACGTGTAGCCGACGAGGTTCCCGCGCTCCGACACCTGCATCGAGGACACGAAGCCCGGACCCGGCAGCGGCAGCTCCCGCTGATGCTTGCCGTGCCGGTCCATCACGAGCAGCACCGAGGTGCCGTCCTTCTCCGACGCGACGACGAGGCTGTCCGCCGTCACCCGGAAGTCGTCGATCTTCGCGTGCTGGAACACCGGCACCGCATTCTTGCCGCCGAGGTCGGTGAGGAAGATCGTGTCATCGCCCGACGGATTGCGCTGCAGCAGGAAGATCGTCGACTTCGGCGTCTGGAACGTCGCCTGCAGCGTGCCGGTGCGCTGGCGGTCGGTGCCCGCCGCGTTCTTCACGGCGACGGTGTAGTGCGTGTCGTCGTCGAGCGGCACGGTGAAGCGGATCCCGAGCGTGCGCCCCGACGTGTCGACCGTGAACGGGGCGCTCGGCGTGACCGTGACCTGCGACGCCGAGACCTTCGCGAGCGGCTCGCTCGCCGTCAGGATCATCCGCGTGCCGGACGTGTCGATCGCCGACTCCGCGTCGATCTTCACGCCGGTCACGCGCGGCCCCTGCAGCAGGCTGATGCCGGCGAACCCCGCGACTACGAGCACGAGCGCTCCGATCACGCCGCCGACGATGAGGGGGAACCGGCGGCGACGGCCCGCAGGCGCGGGAGTGGGGTGCGGCTGCCACTCCGGCGCGGAGTCCGGTGCGGGGGCGGGCGGGGCGGGGGTCGGTTCGGGATCCGCTCCGCGATGGGTCTCTCGGAGGTCCTGTCCCCCGCCGCCGTGGACTCGCTCTTCGCCGCCCGGAGGTCGGCTCCCGCCAGACCCGAAGCCAGGACCTCTTTCGGAGGAGGCGGTGTCATCCGTCAGAGGGTTCGCTGTGCGGCGGGGGCCGGGCGCTTCGACAGGCTCAGCGACCGGAGCGGGGCCGGGCTCAGCGACCGGGGCGGGGTCGGGCGCTTCGACAGGCTCAGCGACCGGGGCGGGGCCGGGCTCAGCGACCGGGGCGGGGTCGGGCGCTTCGACAGGCTCAGCGACCGGAGCGGGGCCGGGCGCTTCGACAGGCTCAGCGACCGGGGCGGGCGCTCGACCGGCTCAGCGACCGGAGCGGGGCCCGGCTCCTCGGCCTCGCGGCGGGCGCGCAGCTCGGCCCGGGTGAGCGGGCGATCCGCGTCGTCAGTGCTCATAGGGGTCCTTCGGCTGCGGGATCTTCGACACGGTGGCCGGGACGACGGTCAGCTTCCCGTCGGCGGACGCATGCACGGTGCCCTTCACCTGCACCCAGTCCCCGACCGTGTACTGGCTCTTCCAGCCGCTGATCTGCACCGGCACGGAGGCCGGCTGCGCGTCGATCACGCAGTGCGTGATGACCATGCGGGTCAGGTGGGCCTGATCCGCGGCGGATCCGCTGGGGGTGAGGAAGCCGGTGAGCGTCACCGTCGTGCCATCGTACTTCTCCGGCCGGGTCCCGGTGGCGAACACGCTCGCCCAGCCGCCCACGCCGAACGTGCTGGTGTCGGCGTTCGCGCCGAGCGCGACGCTGTCCGACCCGGCGAACAGCACGTTGCCCACGGGGGCGCGCTGCATGGCCATGTCGACCGACAGCGCGGCCGGTGGCAGCAGCAGCGCTCCGGCGGCGACCGCGGTCGCGATCACTCCCCCGGTGGCGGCCAGCGCGAGCCCGGCGATCCGGCGCGACGACCGGCGCGGCGCGTGCCCGTGCTCTTCCCCTTCGTGCGCGTGGTCGTGCCCGTGATCCTGCTCCGCGCCGAGCGGCAGCGCGCACGACCAGACGACGCCGACGAGCGTCACGATCGCCGCCGCCACCGCGAACCAGACCGTCTCGGGACTGATGTAGAGCGTCAGCTGCCCGGTGGCCGCGAGCACGAGCGTGGCGACGGCGAGCAGGGCCGCCAGCCCCGCGCCGAGCCAGCGCGCGCCGAGCGATCCGGCTCGGTCCTTCGAGAACCTCAGGAACCGCGAACCCTCAGACAAGGACGTTCACCCCGATCCCCAGGGCGAAGCCGAACAGGATCACGATCGTCACGATCCCGGCGAGCGTGCGGGCGCTGAAGGTGGTGCGCAGCAGCGCGATCATCTTGATGTCGACCAGCGGGCCGACGAGCAGGAACGCGACGATCGCGCCGGGCGAGAACGTCGACGCGAACGACAGGGCGAAGAACGCGTCGACGTTCGAGCAGATCGCGACCGAGATCGCGAGGGCGATCATCGCGACCACCGACAGCAGCGGGTTGGATCCGATCGCGAGCAGCACATCCCTGGGCACGATCACCTGCACCGCCCCGGCGAGCGCGGATCCGATGATCAGCGCCGGCATCACGGCCCGCAGCTCGATCAGGAACTGCGCGAGACTGCGCCGCGTCGGCGTGCCCGGCTCGTGCGCGACGAGTTCGCACGTGTTCCGGAACCGCTCCGTGAGCAGCGCGTCCGGCGAGGGGTGCCGGCTGTAGATCCAGCCGATCAGGTTCGCGACCACGTAACCGCCCGCGATCCGCGCGATCAGGATCCCGCTGTCCCAGCCGAACGCGGCCTGGGTGGTGAGGATCACGATCGGGTTCACGATCGGCGCCGCGATGAGGAACGTGAGCGCCTCCGCCGGCCCCAGCCCGCGCATCATCAGGCCGCGCGCGAACGGCACGTTGCCGCACTCACAGACCGGGATCAGCATGCCGAGCAGCGACAGCACCGCACGCCGGGCCCAGCCCCGTCGGGGCAGGATCCGCTCGATCACGCCGTCGGGCAGCCACACCTGCACCACGATCGAGAGCAGCACGCCCAGGATCACGAACGGCAGCGCCTCGAACAGCACGCTGAGCGAGAGGGTGAGCCCGTCCTGCAGCCGGTTCGGCAGCGAGGCGCGGAACAGGTGGGGCGCGAACACGTCGATCGCGACGAGCGCGGCGATGACCGCGATGCCGATGACCGCGGCGATCGCCGCGTTCCGCCCGGACAATCGCGGCGGCGGCGTGCGCAGCGCGTGCGGGACGGTCGACCGGTCGCGCTCGGACGACGTGCGCCGGTTCGGGGTGGTCAGTGTCACGCCGCGATCACCCTTCCGCGGCGTTCGCGCAGGAGGCGCAGAGACCGAAGATGTCGACCACATGCTCGGCGTCGCGGAAGCCGTGCAGCGCGGCCGTGCGGCGCGCCCACTGCTCGACGTCGGTCGCCTCGATCTCGACGGTCAGCCCGCAGGATCGGCAGATCAGGTGGTGGTGGTGGCCCGAGGTGGCGCAGGCCCGGTAGAGCGCCTCGCCCTCGGGGCTCTGCAGCGAATCGGCGTCTCCGGAGGCTGCGAGGCCTGCGAGCGCGCGGTACACCGTGGCCAGGCCGATGCCGGTGTTCGCCTCGCGGAGCGCGGCATGCAGTGCTTGCGCGCTCACGAAACCGCGCGCCTCCGCGAGCTCTTCGCGCACGCGTTCGCGCTGCCACGTGTTCCGCTGTGCCATGCCCCGAGTCTAGATCGGGGTGCTGGCCCGCGGCTGGGAGGGGCCGTTGTGACGCCCGGGAGCCCTACTCCGCAGGAAACCGCGTTTCGTCTCGCTCCGACTGCGTCGCGGTCCCTGAGCTCGTCGAAGGGCGCTCAACGACCCCGAAGGGGCTACTCCGCCTCGGTCTCGGCGGGCTCCTCGAGCGCGGCGGCGGGAGCGGATCCGGATCCCTCGCTGCCGAGCGCGCCGTCGGGGCGGATCAGCTCGCGCACCTCGGCCATGAAGCTGGTGAGTTGCTGCTGCTGCCAGCGCAGCTGGCGGGCCCGGTCGTCGGCGTCGCGGACGACGTTCGCGGTGTGCGCGGTGACCATGTCGACGATCTTCTGCGATTTGGTGCGGGCCCGGTCCAGCGTCTCGCGGGCGCGCACCTGCGCCTCGGCCTCGATCGCCGTCGCCTGCGAACGCATCAGTCGCTCGTAGTCGTCGGCCTTTGCCGAGATCCGCTCGGCATGCGCGAGGGATCCCGCGACCTGCTCGTTCGCGTCCGCGGTGATCCGCTCCGCGTGCGACACGGCCTGGTTGTGCAGCACCAGGAACTCCTGCTGCGCGTCGTCCTGACGGCGGGTGATGGACTCCTCCATCTCCAGCATGCGCGCGTTCATCTCGCGCACCTCGCGCTCGGCCGAGACGCGCAGGTCCGTGGTCTCCCGCGTCACCATCGCACGCAACGCCGCCGCACCCTTCTCCGCCTCGGTGCGGATCGCGTGCGCCTCCTGCTCGGCGTGGCTCACCTTCTCCTGTGCGTGCGCGGCCTCGCGCTCGATCTGCGCGGTGTGCGCGGTGAACTCGGTGTCCATCTTCAGGCGCACCTGGTCGGCGTCGCGCTCGGCCTGCGCGGTGATCCGCGCCACATCCGCCTCGAGCTCCGCCCGCTTGGTCGCCGCCTCCTCCCGTGCCGCCTCGAGCAGACGCTCGGCCTGCACGGCGGCATTCTGGATCAGCACGCTGGCCTGCTCCTCGGCCACGCGCAGCACGGTCTCGAACTGCGACCGTGAGGTCGCCTCGTCGATGTCGTCCTGGTTGCCGGCGAGGGCGGTGCTCAGCGACTGGATCTGCTGCGCCGACTCGGCGGCCTTCGCCTGCGCGGTGGCCAGGTCGGACTCGAGCTGCGCGGTGCGCTTGTCGTGCGCCGCGGTGGCTTTCTCCAGCTCCCGGCGGTGCTTCGCCTCCGCCTTGTCGAGCTCGGCGCGCAGGTGTGCATCGGTCTTCGTGTTCGCATCGCCGGCGCGGCGCAGCTCCTCCTTGAGCGCGGTCAGATGCGCGTCGACCTCGGTCTTGTCGTAGCCGCGGAAGCCGATCGTGAACGACTGCGCACTCGACGGGCCGTCCAGCAACTGATCGAAGAAATCTCCGTGCGGTGCCTTGTCCTCGGTTGCCTCAGCCACGTGCGGCGCCTTTCTGATCATGCCCCCTCACCGGCGCGGGGGGACGCACCGGCTACGAGTGATCTGCGGAGGGGGATCGCGCGCGTCCGGCTCCCTGGGTGCGGGGCCGCGATCCACGCGCGATGTCGTGTCGATCCTAACCCGCAGGCACGACGCCACGGCGGGGTGGATCCGTGTCAGCGCGCGGATCCGGCGGCGACCGCGAGCCCGGCGATCACGGCACGGATCGCGACGTCTCCGCGGCGACGCTGCTCCGCCCGGTCCAGACCCGCGAGCGGCCCGTGCAGGCAGAGTTCGGCGAACCCGTGCACGGTCGCCCAGCAGGCCCAGGCTGCGTCGTCGCGGCCGCTCGCGGGCAGGCCGCCGGAGGCGACGAGGGCGTCGAGGGCGCCGGCGAGCGCCAGGAACGCCGGTGCGGCGCGCACCGAGACCGGATCGGGCGGGCGGATCCCGAAGAAGACCACCGCGAACCAGCCGGGCTCCTCCAGCGCGAACGCCACGTAGGCGGCGCCGATGCGATGCAGCCGCTCGATGGGCGAGGGATCCGGCTCGTCGGTCATCGTGGCGGCCAGTACTCGCTGGATCGCGGCAGCGGTCGCGTCCAGCAGGGCGGCACGGTTCGGGAAGTGCCGATACGCGGCGTTGGGTGAGACCCCTGTGCGGCGCGTGGCCTCGCGGATCGTCACCGCGGCCGGCCCGCCCTCGCGGCTGAGCTCGAGCGCGGCCTCGACGAGGGCCGTCGCGAGATCGCCGTGATGGTAGGCCATCGGATCCCCTTCCGCCCTTGTCCCCGTCCTTCGCCATGTGTACGGTGTGAACATAGCAGATGTGGACACCGTGAACATCGGAGGAGTCATGACCGCCCTGCCCCCTGTCGTCGACGAGCAGACCTGGCGCGAGGAGCTCGCGAAGCTGCGGATCCGCGAGAAGGCCGCAACCCGCGAGCTGGACGCGATCGCCGCCGCGCGCCGTCGCCTGCCCGCCGTGAAGCTGCCCGATTACACACTGATCGCCGAGGACGGCAGCCGGGTGAGCCTGGCCGACGTCTTCGACGGGCGGAGTCAGCTCGTCACGTACCACCACATGTGGACCGACGGCGCGACCTGGCAGTGCCCCGGCTGCACCGGCGCTACGGCGCAGTTCGCGCGCCCCGACATCGTGGAGCCCTTGGACATGCGGTTCGTGATCGTCACCAACGGACCGATGGAGGAGATCCTCGCGTACAAGAAGCGCGTGGGGAACCTGATGACCTGGTACTCGGCGGCAGGCACGACGTTCGGCGCCGACATGGATGCCGGTCCCGGCGAGGGATTCGGGTACAACGTGTTCCTGCGCGACGGCGACGACGTCTACCGGACCTGGCACACCGACGGCCGCGGCGCCGAGCAGTTCATGCTCACCTTCGCGATCGCCGACGTGCTGCCGTACGGACGCCAGGAGGTCTGGCAGGACGTGCCGGACGGCTGGCCGCAGCATCCGACCTATGAGGGATGGCCGGGCTCGAAGGAGATCGCGGAGCGCTACGGCGACCCCGACGCATAGCGGCGCCCCGCACCCGTCTATTTCTGCCGAAGTGTCACTACTTGGCGCTCCATGCGACCGTTCGGCAGAAATAGACGGGCCTTGTGCAGTGGAGGGGACTGCGAGGCCTGACTTCAGCCCGGCGAGGTCGGGAACGGCGCATCCGGACCGGTCCGGAGCATGCGGAGCCAGTCCACGGTGGCCGCGTCGTCCGCTCGGAGCTCGGCCGGGTCCGCACCCTCCACGCCCGCAGATCCCGGAGGAAGCAGCGCGACGGCGATCGCCGTGGTGAGAGGCACCGCGAGCACGAGGCCGATTCCGCTGCATAGTGTGCGGATGATCTCGGCGGCGATGTCCTCGAAGCTCAGCACGTTCAGCATCGGCTGGTCGTAGACGTAGAGCAGCAGCACGACGCTCAGCGACGCCCCCACGTAGGCGAAGACGATCGTGTAGATCGTGGAGGCGATGTGGTCGCGTCCGATGCGCATCGCCCTGCCGAAGAGCTGACGGCGCGACAGCCCTGGTGCCACCGTACGCAGCTCCCACACAGAGGAGCTCTGCGTGATCGTCACGTCGTTGAGCACGCCGAGCCCCGCGATGATGATCGCGCAGGTGAGCAGTCCCTGGAAGTCGACGTGCGGGACCATCGGCGCCAGGAATCCGGCGCTCTCGTCGATGCCGCTGAGCCGCGTGGTGCCCACGGCCAGCTGCGCGACCACCGCCGTGATGATGACGCCGCCGAGCGTGCCGGCCAGCGCCGCGCTCGTGCGCATCGAGACGCCGTGCGCGAGATAGAGGACGACGTACAGGATCGCCGAAGCGCCGATGAGGGCGATCGCCGTCGCCGGTCCCGCACGCAGCAGCGCCGGCAGCATGAACATCACGATCATGCCGCCGCTGAACACCAGACCGACGAGCGCGAGCAGCCCTCGGAGCAGTCCCACCGCCGCGACGACCAGCACGAACAACCCCGCCCACACGGCGAGCGGGACCGTGCGCACGACGCCGAACACCGAGACGCCCGGATCCACGCCGCCGGGCTGCGCGATCCGCGGGCGCCCGGCGAGCGGGGTGATCATGAGTTCGAGGCGGTCCCCCTGACGGAGGCCGGCATGGGCGAACGGCCCGTTCAGCATCAGGGTGACGGTCTCGCCCGCGCGGCTCCCCGACGCGATCCTCACCTTCGCGATCGCACAGGCGGTCGCCGCGGATGCCGCCCCTGGCAGGCCGCCGGATCCGGAAGGCGTCGTGGCGCCGGAGCTGCCGCCCGACGACGGAGCCGTCTGCGGCCCCGGGCACTCCGGAGTGATCCGCACGATTTCCCCCGTCGGGAACGTCGTCCCGTTCGCCGTCATGCCTCCGGATCCCGGCGCACCGGCCCCGCCATAGGGCCAGAGCACGAGCAGTCCGGCGATCGTGGCCACCCCGACGACGATCAGAACGGTCAACAGGATCCGCTTCGGCGTCCGGGCGATCCTGACGTCCCCGAAAGCAGTCGTGCCGTGCGCGTGCCCGTGTCCCATCAGAGATCTCCTCCACCGTGGTCGGAGCAACGCTACGCCGTCCATTTCTGCCGAAGTGTCACTATTTGGCGCTCCATGCGACCGTTCGGCAGAAATAGACGGGCCTGTGCATCGGATCAGGATGCGGACGGCGCCGAGCGCACGACGCGGTCCTGGCGGGATCCGATCGCGCGGCAGACCAGGTAGATCGCGAACGAGACGGTCGTGATGTACGGGCTCACGGGGAGCGTTCCCATCACGGCCAGCAGGATCCCGCCCACCGCGGACACGATGCCGAACACCGCCGCCAGCACGGGCACCGCGAGCGGACCGCTGCGCACGCGCATCGCGGCCGCCGCGGGCGTCACCACCAGCGCCATCACCAGCAGTGCGCCGATGATGTGCACGGCGACGGCGACCACGAGCCCGAGCAGCAGCATGAATGCGAACGAGACGCCCACGGTCGGCACGCCCCGGGCGGCCGCGGACTGCGGATCGAGCGAGTCGAAGCGCAGCGGCCGCCAGATCACCAGCAGTCCGATGAGCACCACGGCGCAGATACCGGTCAGCCACCCCAGCTGCTCCGACTGCACCGAGACGATCTGACCGGTCAGCAGGCTGAACCGTCCCGCCGCGCGGCCGTTGTAGAGCGACAGGCAGAGGATCCCGATGCCGAGACCGAACGGCATCAGCACGCCGATGATCGAGTTGCGGTCGCGTGCGCGGGCGCCCAGCCATCCGATGATCGCCGCGGCGAGCAGTGACCCGACGATCGAGCCGGTGACGACGTCGACGCCCAGCAACAGGGCGACGGCGGCGCCCGCGAAGGACAGCTCGCTGATGCCGTGCACGGCGAAGGCCATGTCCCGCTGCATCACGAAGACGCCGATGAGGCCGCCCACGAGGCCGAGCACCGCACCGGCCCAGACGGAGTTGGCGACGAGCGCGAGGATCTCCCCGTACTGCGGGATGCCGCCGAACATGGCCTGGCCGATGTCCCCGACGTTCATGCGCCCCCCTCACCGCGCGGTGTGTCGAGGTCATGAGCGTCGTGGTAGTGCGTGGCATCGTCCGCGTCGGGCGCGCCGACGACCACGAGCCGCCCGCCGACCTCCGACACGAACACCGGGACGCCGTAGAGGTCCGACAGCACCTCCGTGGTGAGCACCTGTCGCGGGGTTCCCAGCGTGAACCGGCCGTTCGCGAGGTAGAGGATCCGGTCGACGATGTCGAGCACCGGGTTGATGTCGTGCGTGACGAGCAGCACCCCCGCGCCCGTGCGCCGATGCGCGTCGATGAGGCCGACGACGGCCTGCTGGTTGGCCAGGTCGAGGCTGGTGAGCGGCTCGTCGCAGAGCAGCAGCCGCGGGTCGTCCGCGAGCGCCTGACCCACGCGCAGCCGCTGCTGCTCCCCGCCCGAGAGCGTTCCGGCCGGGCGATCCGCGAAGGATCCGGCACCCACCGCCTCGACCAGGGCGCTCACCCGTGCGCGGTCGCCGCGCCGCGGGATGGGGAAGCCGAATCGGTGCCCGTCCACGCCCAGGGCGACGAGGTCCCGGCCGCGCAGCGACGTCTCGGCCGGCAGCGGGCGGGCCTGCGGAAGATAGCCCACGCGGCGGTTCCCGCGCCGGCGCACCGGCTGCCCGAGCGCCTCGACGGATCCCTCGGACAGGTCCTGCAGGCCGAGGATCGCGCGCAGCAGCGTCGTCTTGCCGGATCCGCTCGGGCCGAGCACCGCGACGAGCTCCCCGGGGGCGACCTCCAGGTCGAGTCCGCTCCAGAGCTCCCGGTCGTCCCGGCGGATGCCGGCGCCGCGGATCCGCAACGTCGGAGCGGCCGAGGACGCGGCGGCGGGAGAAGTCACTTGTCGAGATTACGCGAGAGCGTGTCGATGTTGTCCGTCATCCAGGTCAGGTAGGTCTTGCCGTCCGGCACCAGCTCGGTGACCTCCTGGACCGGGATGCCCTTGTCCTTCGCGACGCCGATCACCTTCGTGGTCTCGGCGCCTCCGGCCTGCGCATTCGCGAACAGGGCCTTCACCTCACCGGAGCCGATGAGGCTCGTCGCCTCGAGCAGGGTCGCGGGCGGAACGTCCTGCCCCTCCTCCACCGCATGGCTGAACGCCTCGGGTGTGACGTTCACCAGGCCCGCCGCGGCCGTCATGTCCAGCGGTACGGGCTCGGTGACGAAGATCTTCGCGCCCTGATGCGCGGCCTTGATCGTCGCGAGCGACGAGTTCAGGCCCTTCAGCCCCTCCTCGAACGTCGAGAGGTTCTTCTCGAAGTCGGCCTTGTGCGCGGGTGCGAGGGAGCTCAGCTCCGCGGCGACCTTCTTCGCCACCGCGTCGACGACCGAAGTGTCGTACCAGACGTGCTCGTTGAAGCCCTCGACCGTCTTGGTCCCGTCTTCGCCCTTCGGCCAGGTCGGCGCGAAGGTGACCGCCGTGATGATCGGAGCGGTGCTGCCGGATTTCACGATCAGGTCGCCGAAGAACGGGTCGTAGCCGCCGCCGTTGTCCAGGATCAGCTTCGCGTTGCGCACCTTCAGTTGATCGGCTGCGGTGACCTCGTACCCATGCGGATCCTGCGACAGCGACGCGATGACGGAGGTGACCTTCACGTGGCCACCGCCGATCTCCTTCGCGATGTCGCCCCAGACGTTGGTCGAGGCGGTCACCGCGATCGTGTCGGCGTTTCCCGCGGCCGCGGGATCCGTCGCGCCCCCGGTCGCGGAGCACCCGGCGAGGGCGAGGATCGAGGCGGCAGCGAGCGCGAGGGCGGCGAGGGGCTTCTGCATGCCCTCGAGCCTAAACTAAATGAGAATCATTATCAAAACCGGGACGCGCAGAGAAGACCCCCACTCCGGGCCTGTCGGAAAACGGAGGGGCGGCGTGTCGCCCCGTGGATCCGGTGCGACACGCCGCGCCCCTCTCCGTTTTCCGACGGAGAGGGGCGGCGGGGTGAGCGCGGACCCGACTCAGCCCTGCAGCCAGACCGTGCTCTCCCCCTGCACCCTGCCGTCGACGAGCGCGCCCAGCACGACCGTGTCGGCATCCAGCGCGTACGGCTCGGTGCCGAAGTTCGTCACGACCTGCCAGCCGTTCGGACGGGTGAAGCGCAGCACGTCCTCGCGGCCGGTCTCGACCCACTCCAGGCTCTCGCCGGTCTGCAGCTCGTGGCGCAGTGCGAGCGCGCGACGGTAGGTGTTCAGCGACGACGACGGATCCGCGTCCTCCGCGGCGACCGCGTAGCCCGCGAACCAGGCCGGCTGCGGGATGTGCGCCCCGGCCGCGCCGAACCCGAACGACGACCCCTCCGCCGCCCACGGCAGCGGCACGCGGCATCCGTCGCGGCCGAGACCGTCGCGATCCGGATCCGCGCCGCGGAAGAAGGCGGGATCCTGGCGGTCCTCGGGCGCGATGTCGCCCACTTCGTGCAGGCCGAGCTCCTCACCCTGGTACAGGTACGCGCTGCCGGGCAGGCCCAGCAGGAACAGCGAGGCCGCGAGGGCTCGGCGCGAACCCCGCTCCAGATCCACCTGATCTGCGGGAGCCCCCGCGAGGATCCAGGCGGATCCCTGCTTCGCGGCGCTCCCGTTGCGCGGCGCCAGCGCGTACCGGGTGGCGTGCCGCACCACGTCGTGGTTCGAGAGCACCCAGGTGGAACTGGATCCGGTGGCGGCGCTCTGCGCGAGGTTGTCGGTCACGATGTCGCGGAACTGCGCGGCGTCGAAATCGGCCTCGAGCAGGTCGAAGTTGAACGCCTGACCGAGCCCCTCCGGAGTCGCGTACTTCGCACGCCGCTCGGCGCTCGCGACCCACGCCTCGGCGACCGCGATGCGCGGCGGGTCGTACTCGTCGAACACCTGCCGCCATTCGCGGTAGATGTCGTGCACGGCGTCGCGGTCCCAGAGCGGATGCTTGCCCCCGGTGGTGTCCAGCGCATCGAGCTCGGCCTGGCTGGGCAGCACCTCGGGCAGGTCCTTGCTGAGCCCGTGCGCGACGTCGATCCGGAAGCCGTCGACGCCGCGATCCGACCAGAACCTCAGGGTCTGCAGGAACTCGGCGTGCACGTCCGGGTTGTCCCAGTTGAAGTCCGGCTGCTCGGTGGCGAAGAAGTGGAAGTACCACTGGCCGTCGCCCACCGGCTCCCAGGCGGAGCCGCCGAAGCAGGACTGCCAGTCGGACGGCGGCAGCTCGCCGTTCTCGCCGAGGCCGTCGCGGAAGATGTAGCGGTCGCGCTCGGGAGAGCCCGCGGGCGCCGCCAGCGCGGCCTGGAACAGCGCGTGCCGATCCGAGGAGTGGTTCGGCACGATGTCGACGATCACCTTGATCCCGCGGGCGTGCAGCGCCGCGATCATGTCGTCGAAGTCGGCGAGCGTGCCCAGACGCGGATCCACGTCCCGGTAGTCGTCGACGTCGTAGCCGCCGTCGGCGAGCGCGGAGGGGTAGAACGGACTGAGCCAGACCGCGTCGATGCCGAGCCCGGCCAGGTAGTCGGCCTTCTCGGACACCCCGCGGATGTCGCCCAGGCCGTCGCCGTCGGAGTCGGCGAAGCTGCGCGGATAGATCTGGTAGACGGCGGCCTGGCGCCACCAGGCGGCGTCGGCGGATCCGGTCGCGGGGGTCTCGGTCGCGAGGACTGCATCGGTCATGAAGCGAGGATTCCTTCGGTGTTGCGGTGGAGCAGGGCCCGTGCGGACCCGGCGAGGTGAGGTCGGCCCCCGTGCGGCCGGCCGTTCGGCGAAGCACGGGGACCGACCGGTCGGTCAGCCCTTCACGGCGCCCTGGGTCACGCCCTCCATCACCCAGCGCTGGGTGAACAGATAGGCGACGATCGCCGGTGCCATCGCCATCAGGTACGAGGCGAATGCGACGTTGTAGTTGCTGCTGAATTGATTCTGGAACAGGTTCTGCCGCACCGGGAGGGTCTGCAGGGCCGGATCCGAGATGATCAGCGACGGCATCATGAAATCGTTCCACGCGTACAGGAAGGCGAAGATGCCGACCGTCGCGCTCATCGGCCCGAGCAGCGGGAAGATGATCCGCCAGAACGTCTGCCAGGTGCTCGCCCCGTCGATCCGCGCGCTCTCCTCGAGCTCGAGCGGGATCGAGCGCAGGAACGCGGTGAACAGCAGCACGCTGAAACTGAGCTGGAACATCGTGGCGAGCAGGATCACGCCGAACGGGTTGTCCAGATGCGTCAGCCCGGTGAGCTGGATCTGCGGCAGCGCGACCACCGGGAACGGGATGAACATCGCCGCGAGCAGGTAGAAGAACGAGTACCGGAACAGCTTGTGATCCCAGTTGCGCACGATCGCATAGGACGCGAACGCCGACAGCACCACGGTCAGGAACACGGTGCCCGCGGTGACGAGCATCGAGACGCCCGGCCCCGACCGGGAACTTGGTGAGATCCCAGGCCTGCACGAACCCGTCGAGGCTGAACGGGGCCGGGAACGAGAACGCGTTGCCGTCCACCGACTGCTTCGACGTCTTGAACGCCATCGAGATCGTGACGTACAACGGGATCAGGACGGTGACCGCGCACAGGATCAGGATGATCGTGCCCGACCAGTTCACCCGCTCCATCCGGATGCGCGGCTTGCGGCCGGCCGTGGTGAGGGCCTCTGTGGTGAGGGCCTCTGCGGTGAGGAGAGTCTGCGTCGACATCAGAGTGCGTTCCTTCCGCGGGTCACGGACAGCTGCAGGAGGGATATCAGGATGGCGACGATGAAGAAGATCGTCGCGTTGGCCATCTGGTAGGCGTAGTCGCCGCCGTTGAAGCCGGCGATGATGGTCATCGCCACGCTGCGGGTCGCGGTGCCAGGGCCGCCGTCGGTGAGGCCCTTGATGATGTCGTAGGCGTTCAGGAAGCCCTTGAACCCGAGGACGATGTTGATCACGAAGTAGCCCGCCACCAGCGGAACCGTGATGCGGGTGAGCTGCTGGAACCTGCTCGCGCCGTCGATGTCCGCCGCCTCGTACACGTCTCCGGGAATCGAGAGCAGGCCCGCGATGTAGATGAGCAGCGTGCCGGGGATCGCCTGCCACGCGGTCACGATCACGATGCCGACCCAGGCCAGATCCGGGTTCGCGAGGATGCTCGTGGACAGCCACGGGATCCCGGTCGCGGTCCCGAGAGCGGGGATCGAGTTCGAGAACAGGAAGTTGAACACGTACGCGATGATGATGCCGGAGATCACCATCGGGATCACGAAGACCGCGCGCAGCCCGGTCTTGAACCGGATCCGCGAGACGAGGCCCACCGCGAGCAGGAAGGCGAACACGTTCACCACGATCACGGTCGCGATCGAGAATCCGAACGTGAACAGGTAGCTCTGCAGGATCGCCGGATCGCTGAACGCGGCGATGTAGTTGGTGAGGCCGTTGAAGCTCCAGGTCCCGATTCCGATCGAGTCGGTGAAGCTGAAGAAGATGCCCATGACGGCGGGCACGGTGATCGCCAGCGTGAACAGCACCAGCGTGGGCAGCAGGAACAGGTAGTAGATCGGCTCGATGCGGCGGCTGCTGCGACGGATCCGCCGGTCGCCACCCGTGACGATGGTTGTCGTGGTGCTCATTTCGCGGTGCCCTTCGTGTCGCTCGGGAGCTTCGGGGCGCGGAAGGCGGCACGCGCCCAGTCCGAGTCCATCGTGCTCAGGTTGTCCGCGACGCTGCCCCCCAGGGCGATCGACTGGACGTAGTTGAAGACGGGGATCGTCTTCGGCACGAGCACCGACGCCCCCTGGTACACCGCACCCTTGGTGTAGTACGGGATCATCCCCTCGACCCGCGGATCGGTCGGCATCGCGGCATCGGTGGTCGGGCTGAAGCCGAGTTGCGAGGCATTGTAGGCGTCGACGATCTTCGGCTGGTAGAGGTACGCGAGGAAGTCGCGGGCCGCCTTCTGGTGATGGGATCCGGTCGGGATCATCGCCGCGAGGTCCATGTTCACCCGCACCTTGAGGTCGTCCGGGTTGTTCGTCATCGGCAGCGGGAAGCTCCCGACCTGCAGGTCCGGCGACGTCTTCGCGATCTCGCCGAAGGCCCACGGCCCTTGCAGATACATGGCCCCCTGGCCCTTGGCGAACGCGAGGTTGCCGTCGACGTACGCCTGGCTGCCGGCGTTCGGCTGCGTGTACTTCTTGATGAGTTCGACCATCTGGTCGACCGGCTTCTTGAAGTCCTTGGAGAAGGACGTCTGCGCGTTCGGCCCGACGTCGGTGCCCTCGTCGTTCAGCTTCTTGAAGAAGTCGACCACCGGCACCTCGCCGCCGACGGCGTAGTCGTACCAGCCCTGGCCGATGGTCCAGTTGTCCTTGAACGTGCCGTAGAACGGGGCGACCCCTGCCGCCTTGAGCGTGTCGCACGCGGCGATCAGCTCATCCCAGGTCTTCGGGATCTCGATGCCGTACTTCGCGAAGATCTCCTTGTTGTAGATCACCGAGGCGGCCATCACGGAATAGGGCAGCACGGTGGTCTTGCCCGGGCAGATGCCGTACTGGTCCAGCAGCGGCTGGAGGTCCTTGCGGATCCGTCCGGCCTCCGGGGTGTCCGCCAGATCCGTCAGGGCGCAGCGCTGCACGAACCGGGCGACCTCGAAGTTGTAGTTCGCCAGCATCAGGTCCGGCGGGTTGCCGCGCACGAAGCTCGCCGAGACCACGTCGACTCCGGACGTGTCGATCTCGACCCGCACCTTGTCCTGCGAGGAGTTGTAATCGTTCACCACCTTCGTCATGAAGTCGATCGCCTCACGTTTGCTGAACGTGAAACGGACCGTCTCGCGGCCGTCGGCGGGCGAACATCCCGCCAGCGCGCCGCCCGCCACCACCAGTGCCGCGACGACCGCCAGGGCCCTCGCGATCCGCCATCTCTTCCCAGACACCATCGTCCTCGTCTCCACCCGTCGGCCCGCATGCGGATCCGTATCTTCGGGGATTAGATTTTACGCTCGAATCAACTCGAACGAAGGCTACTCTGACAGAACCAGATCGAGAGGTCAAGCATCATGCCGAATCCCGCCGTGGAACCAGCACCGGTACGGCCGAGCCTCGGCCAGGTGCTGGATTTCGCGTGGGGACGGGGCGCGTTCACCGCCACCGAGGCGATGGCCGGGGCGGCGCTCACCCGGTCGACCACGATCGACGCGATCGACACGCTCGTCGGGCTCGGCATCGTGCAGGAGCTCGCCAACGCCCGCGACGCCGGGGAGTACTCCGGCGGCCGGCCGGCCAGGCGGTTCGAACTTCCCGCCGACCTCGGCGCGGTGATCGCCCTCGACGCGGGCGACGCGCACCTCGGGATCCTCGTGACGGACCTCGCCCGCGCGCCGCTCGCGCACCTGCGCACCGACCTCGATCCGCTCGACTCGGTCGGCCAACGCCGGGCGCGAATCCTGCACCACCTCGAGAGCGCGCTGCGCGAGAGCGGCGTGCCGCGCGATGCGGTGCTGGCGCTGTGCGCGGGAGTCGCCGCGCCCGTCGCCAGGGACGGATCCTCTCCGCCGCACGCCGGCGGATTCTGGGAGCGGACCAATCCCGGCCTCGCCGAGGTGCTCGCCGGCTGGGCGCCAGTGGTGCAGATCAAGAACGACGCCGTGCTCGCGGCGGCCGCCGAGGGGGATCTCGGCGAAGCCGTGGGCTGCCGGGACTACATCGCGCTCATCGCCGGGGAGCGGCTGGGCGCCGGCGCGGTCGTGGACGGGCACATCCTGCACGGTGCGCACGGCGGGGTGGGCGAGATGGTGCTGTTCGACCACGTCCGCGGCGTGGAGTCGGCGGTCGGGCTCGGCCCGGTCACCATCCGGCTGGCGCGGGAGCTGGTCGAGGCCGGCGAAGCCTCGCCGGGCGGGGCGCTCGCGACGCTGGTCGCGGACGGTCTTCCGGCGGAACGGATCCTCGCACTCGCGTCCGCCGGGGATCCGGACGGCCTGCTCGTGGCCCGGCGGGCCGGCGAGTTCCTCGCCCGCGTGGTAGCCGTGCTCGGCAGCACCTACGACCCGGAGAGGGTGATCGTCTGCGGCGCGATCGCGGACGGCATCGAGCCGGTGCTGGACGCCGCCCGGGGGGCGCTGCGCCCGCTGCTCGACCTGCCCGCACCCGCGATCCTGCGCTCGCACCTCGGCGCGGACATCGTGCTGGTCGGCGCGGTCTCGACCGCTCTGGCCGCGGCGCGCAGCGCCGGGCTGCCCCAGCTCGTGGCCCAGCGCCTGCACGCCTGACCCGTCTATTTCTGCCGAATGGTCGCTTCCCGCCGGCCGAAGCGACCATTCGGCAGAAATAGACGGGCCTGAGGGACGGTCAGTCCACGAGCAGGGCGGGCTCCTCGAGCACGGCGGCGACGTCGGCGATGAAGCGGCTCATGCCGTCGCCGTCCACGACGCGGTGGTCGAAGGATCCGGCCACCGTCGTCACCCAGCGCGGGCGGACCTCGCCGTCCACGACCCACGGCTTCTGGCTGATCGTGCCCATGGCGACGATGCCGGCCTCGCCGGGGTTGATGATCGGGGTGCCCGCGTCCATGCCGAACACGCCGATGTTGGTGATCGTGATGGTGCCGCCCTGCTGGTCGGCCGGGGTGGTCTTGCCCTCACGTGCCGTGGTGGTGAGGCGGTTCAGGGCGCGGGCGAGATCGCGCAGGCCCAGATCCTGCGCGTCCTTGATGTTCGGCACGAGCAGGCCGCGCGGGGTCGCTGCCGCGATGCCGAGGTTCACGTAGTGGCGCACGGCGATCTCGGCGCCGTCCGCGGTGTCGATCCACGCGGCGTTGACCATCGGGGTGCGGCGCACGGCCCAGATCACGGCCCGCGCCATGATCAGCAGCGGCGACACCCGGATGTCGGCGAAGTCGGGCGAGGCCTTCAGGCGCTTGACCAGCTCCATCGTGCGGCTGGCGTCGATCTCCTTCCACACGGTCACGTGCGGGGCGGAGTAGGCGCTCTGCACCATCGCCGACGAGGTCGCCTTGCGCACGCCCTTGACCGGGATGGACTCGGTGCGCGACTCGTCGGCCCCGCCCTTCGACAGGCTCAGGGACCGGGCGGCGGGCGAGACACCGCGGGCGAGGCCCGCCGGGGCGGCCTGCGGAGCGGGCACGGTCTCGTCGCGCACGTCGCCCCACTCCGGGGTCTGGATGTTGCGGAACACGCTGGCCTGCTCGGCGTGCGCCATGACGTCGTCACGCGTCACCTCACCGTCCGCGCCGCTGGGTGCGACCTGGGCGAGGTCGACGCCGAGGTCGCGGGCGAGCTTGCGGATCGGCGGCTTCGCGATCACGCCCACGCTCGAGCGCACCGGGCGCTCGGCGGGGCGGCGGCGGCGCGAGGTGGCCTCGTGACCGGATCCGTACCCGACCAGGACCGATCCGGATCCCTCCTCCGCGGCGGGGGCGGAGGGCGCCGGGGCCGCGGCGAGCGCGGCCCCGGCCGTCAGGAACGTGATGATCGGGGTGCCGACGTCGACCGTCTTGCCCTCCGGCACGAGCAACTCGCCCACGACGCCGGCGTGCGGCGACGGCAGCTCGACGAGCGACTTGGCCGTCTCGATCTCGCAGATCACGTCGTTCACCGCGACCGTGTCGCCGGGCGCCACGTTCCAGGTGACGATCTCGGCCTCGGTCAGCCCCTCGCCGACGTCCGGGAGGGTGAAGGTCTGGGTGCTCATGGTCGGGATCCTTTCATCCCCAGGGGTCGTTGAGCGAGGACGCCGAAGGCGACCGAGCGCCGTACTGAGCGAGCGGAGCGAGTCGAAGTGACGAAACGCGGCGATCTCGCAGGAGACCGCGTTTCGTCTCGCGCCGGCTGCGCCGATGCTCGCTCAACGACCCCGGAGTGGACATCAGTACGCCAGCGACCGGTCGACGGCCTCGAGGATCCGGTCCGGATCCGGAAGGTAGACGCCCTCGAGCTTCGCGGGCGGGAACGGGGTGTCGTAGCCGGACACCCGCAGCACGGGCGCCTCCAGGGCGTAGAACGCGCGCTCCATGACGGTCGCGGCGACCTCGCTGCCGACGCTCACGAAGCCCGGCGCCTCCTGCGCGTAGACCATCCGGCCGGTGGAGCGCACCGAGTCGAGGATCGGGCCGTAGTCGATCGGCGACAGCGAGCGCAGGTCGACGACCTCGCAGCTGGTGCCCTCGGCCTCGGCGAGCGCCGCCGCCGACAGCAGGGTCGAGACCATCGCACCGTGCCCGACCAGGGTGACGTCGGATCCGCGGCGCACGATCCGCGAGGCATGCAGCGGGAGCGCGGGGGCGGACAGATCGACCTCGCCCTTCGGCCAGTACCGGCTCTTCGGCTCCAGGAAGACGACGGGGTCGTCCGACGCGATCGCCTCCTGGATCATCCAGTAGGCGTCGTTCGGCGTCGACGGCGAGACGACGCGCAGGCCGGGAGTGTGCGCGAAGTAGGTCTCCGGGCTCTCCTGGTGGTGCTCGACGGCTCCGATGTGCCCGCCGTAGGGGATCCGGATCACGATCGGCATCGACAGCCGGCCTTCGTGCCGGGCGGTCAGCTTGGCGAGCTGGGTGGTGATCTGGTCGAACGCGGGGAACACGAACCCGTCGAACTGGATCTCGATGACGGGACGGAACCCGCCCATCGCGAGCCCGATCGCGGTGCCGACGATGCCCGACTCCGCGAGCGGGGTGTCCAGCACGCGCTGCTCGCCGAAGTCGCGTTGCAGGTGCTCGGTGACGCGGAACACGCCGCCGAGCTTGCCGATGTCCTCGCCCATGAGGATCACCCGCGGGTCATCCTCCATCGCCTTGCGCAGGCCCGCGTTCAGGGCCTTGCTGAACGGCATCGTCTCGATGCGCGCCGCCTCCGCCGTAGCGGTGCGGGTGCCGGTCGTCGTCTCGCTGATGGTCATGCCCGGAGTCCCTTCACGAATGCAGGACGAATGCAGGAATGCAGAGCGGATCCGCCGGAATCATCCTGCAGAAGTCGGATCGTCCTCACGACCGACGCCCCCGCGCTCACCGCTCGCCCCCGAACGACGCCTCGTACTGCGCCTGCCACGCCTTCTGCTCGGCCATGAGCGGGTGCGGCTCGCTGTACACGTTGTCGAAGATGGCCTCTGGCCCCGGCGCGGTGAGCTCGAGGGTGCGCACGCGCAGATCCTCGGCGGCGTCCGCGGCCTCGGCCTCGACGTCGGCGAAGAAGGATCCGGCGGCGCCCCGGTTCTCGAGGAACGCGCGCATGCGGGCGATCGGATCGCGCCGCGCCCACTCCTGCTCCTCGTCGCTCTGGCGGTACTTGGTCGGGTCGTCGCTCGTGGTGTGCGCGCCCATCCGGTAGGTGACCGCCTCGATCGCGCGGGGTCCCGCACCGCCACGGGCCTCGTCCAGCGCCCGGCGCGTCACGGCGTAGCTCGCGAGCACGTCGTTGCCGTCGACGCGGATCGATTCGATGCCGTAGCCGGTGCCGCGCTGCACGAGCGGCACCCGGGACTGGGTCGCCACCGGCACGGAGATCGCCCAGTGGTTGTTCTGCAGGAAGAACACCTCGGGGGTTTGATAGCTCGCGGCGAACACCATCGCCTCGTGCACGTCGCCCTGGCTGGACGCGCCATCGCCGTAGTAGACCATGACGGCCTCGTCGCGCTCGACGTCGCCGGTGCCGCATTTGCCGTCGAAGACCAGGCCCATCGCGAGGCCGGTCGCATGCAGGGTCTGCGATCCCAGCACGAGCGTGTAGATCCGGGTCTTGCCGTTCTTCGGGTCGCTGGGGTCCCAGCCGCTGTTCGACGTGCCGCGCATCAGCTTGATGATGTCGACCGGATCCACCCCGCGGATCCGGGTCACGGCGTGCTCGCGGTACGAGGGGAAGATCGTGTCCTGCGGGCGGGACGCCCGGGCGGATCCGACCTGGGCGGCCTCCTGGCCGCGGCTCGGCGGCCACAGCGCGAGCTGTCCCTGCCGTTGCAGGTGGGTCGCCTGCGCATCGATCCCGCGGATGATGACCATGTCGCGGTAGAACTGCTCGAGGTCGCTGTCAGGCAGCGCCTCGATGAGGGGGAGGTACTCCTCCGCTGCGGGACTCGGGGCGAAGGCTCCCTCGGCGTCGAGGACGCGGACGGTGTCGGAATCGGCGGTCACGTTGTCTACGGTAACCGAGCTTTCCGCGTCCGGAGTGGAGGGTGCGCACAAACGATCCCCGCGCCGCTGTGACGATCCCCACCGACGCATGCACCCCGGCGGATATCCAGGCCCCCCACGTATTTATGCCAGGTCCCCCTAGCTTTTTGCGTGGGACGCCTTGCATCGGATCGGGACGATCGGTGGGATCAGCTGTGCAGCGCCCCGGCGACGTCGAGCACGCGCTGCACGGACTCGGCCTCGCCGATCGAGATGCGGATCCCGTCTCCCGGGAAGGCGCGCACGATCAGACCCGCGTCCTCGAACGCGGCGGCGACGTCGATGGTCGCCTCGCCCGTGGGCAGCCAGACGAAGTTGCCCTGCGCGTCCGGCACATCCCAGCCCTGTGCGCGCAGGCCCTCGAGCAGCACGGTGCGGCGCTCGACCAGCTCCGCGACCCGGGCGCGCAGTTCGTCCTCGGCGTCCAGGCTGGCGAGCGCGGCGCGCTCGGCAGCCGACGTGACCGACAGCGGGATCCCCGTGCTGCGGGCCGCGTCGAGCACGCGCGGGTGCCCGATCGCGTAGCCGACGCGGAGCCCTGCAAGCCCGTAGGCCTTGGAGAAGGTGCGCAGCACGACCACGTTCGGGTGCGCCTCGAAGATCCGCTCGGCCAGCCCGTCGACGGCGTCGGGCGCGGTGACGAACTCGGCGTACGCCTCGTCCAGGACGATCAGCACGTCGGGCGGCACCGCGGCGACGAAGGCGGCGAACTCGGCGCTCGTGACGATCGGGCCGGTCGGGTTGTTCGGGGTGCACACGATCACGACGCGGGTGCGTTCGGTGACCGCGGCGGCCATGGCCTCGAGGTCGTGCCGGCCACCCCCACCCGGTCCCTGAGCCGGTCCCTGAGCCTGTCGAAGGGGCACCGGAACGCCGGTCGCGCCGGCCACGAGCGGCAGGCCGGGATACGCCTCGAACGACCGCCACGCGTAGACGACCTCGTCGCCGACCGTCGCGGCCGCCTGCACCAGCTGGTACAGGATCGCGACACTGCCCGACGCCACGTGCACGCCGTCCGGATCCACGCCGTAGCGCTCCGCGAGCCGCTCGCGCAGGGCCCGCGCGGTCGCGTCGGGGTAGCGGTTCATCGGCGTCGTCTCGGTGAGGGCCGCGGCGACCTGCGGCAGCGGATCGAACGGATTCTCGTTGCTGGACAGCTTGAACGCGTCGGCTCCCGCCTGCTTGCCCTGGCGGTACGGCGGCAGGGCCGCGATCTCGGGTCGGATGCGGGGCAGGATCGGATCGCTCACGCGTCGAGTCTAGGACCGGATTCACCGTGCGCTCCCGGGCTTCGGTGCGACAATCGGCTGCATGAGGTTCCTGATCCGCGTCGTCGTGAACGCCTTCGCCATCTGGGTCGTGAGTCTGATCACGGCCCTCGAGGTCACGGTCACGCCCTACCCGCCGGGCGGGCAGATCCCGCTCATCGTGACGCTGCTCGCGCTCGGGGCGGTGTTCGCGCTCGTCAACACGATCATCGGCACGGTGCTGAAGATCGTCGCGTTCCCGCTGTACATCCTCACGCTCGGGTTGATCTCGCTGGTGATCAACGGATTCCTGCTCTGGCTCACCGCCTGGATCACCGGATTCTGGGGCTGGGGCCTGCACCTGGGCGGCTTCGGCTGGACGATCCTCGCGGCACTGCTCATCGCGATCATCAACGGAGTGTTCAACGTCATCCTGCGCCCGCAGCGGCGTCGCGAACGCGACCGCTGATCGGGCGCCCGTCGGGCGGTCAGCCTTCACCGAGCACCCGCTCGGCCGTGTAGTCCCTCGAATCCTCCAGGGTCGCGCCGTCGTACACCGCGAAGTGGTCCCGGATCGCATCCATCCGCGGATCGCCCGACTCCTCCGCGAGCCGCACCGTCTCCCGGTAGGCGTCGAGTTGATGCGCCGGCATCGCAGGGTCGATCCCGTGTCCCGGCGCAGCAGTCCTCGTGATCACGAGACTGTCCGGCGATCCCAGGCCGCGCGGACTTCCTCCGCCCGCGAGACCTGCGACCGGATCGTCGGTGTGCCGCACGGCGACGTCGAGCACGTCCGCCGGCAGCATCGGTTCGATCGGAGAGCCGACGGTGAAGACGCCTTGCACGTCGAAGTCCCCCGATTGCGCGATCAGGTCGGTGATCATCCCGCCCTGCGAGTAGCCGACGAGGTCGACCGGCGTCGTCGCGTCCGCTCCGGCGTCCTTGAGCGCCGCGACGGTCGCCTTGTACGAGTCCGCCTCCTCGTGCTGGAGATAGGCCTGGAGGTTCGACGTCATATCCCATGGCTCACTCTCGGACTGGCCGGGTCGCGTGCCGTCCACGTACGCCACGAACCGCTTCGAGCCGTCGGTCAGCGTGTAGGTCTCCACGCGCACCTGCGGCTGCTTGCCGGAGGGAACCCGCGCGACGGCGTCGCCGAGCGTCGCGGGCGCGGATCCGGGCGTCGCCGAACTCACCACGACAGGGCTCGTGGCGCCGGGGGTGCCCGGAGCGGTGGGGGTGCTGCTGCTCTTCACGAGCACATCCCCCGGGCGCGGCTGCAGGCCGGTGATCAGCTGCCCCGACCGGGGTGAGCCCTCCATCACCGCGACACCGGGTGTCGAGGTGAGCGGCTGCGGTCGCACCACGCCGTACCGCGACCCTGCACCGTGCACCAGCGCCTGGATCGGCATGACGAGCCCCTGGCCGACGAATCCGGCGTTGAGCAGGAACGCGTACGCCGCGGGACTCGTCGCGGCCAGGCGTGAGATGTCGGGCACCGCATTCCCGGGAGCCGGCGAGAAGCCCTCATAGGCGCCCTTGGCCCACTCCGCGAGCAGCTTCTTCTCGACGTCGGCGAGCATCACGTTCCCGGCCAGGATCTCGTCGATGCGGTGCTGATATCCCAGCGCGAGCCGCGGATCGCCGACCGCGAGCAGCGCCTGCTGGGCGCGCAGTTCCGCCAGTTCGAAGACGTCGGCCATGGTCCCGGAGGCGCTCGCCACCTCGTCCAGCGCCTCGCTCACCCGCTCCAGCCGGTTCGCCGCGGTCCAGACCGCGGACACGCCGCCGATCGCGTTCTGCTGCACCAGATCGGGGATCGCGAGCAGGTCCTGCTGCGCGACCTGCACGGCGACCGAGTCGTATCGCACCCGCGCCGCCATCGCGCGCAGGTCGTCGGGATCCACGGCGACGATCCCGCCGTGCGTGATCTCCACCTCACCTCCCATCGCCGTCACCCCGCCGTCAGCTCGGACTCGATCTCGCGCAGCTGGTCGAGGACGCCCAGCAGCTCGCGCAGTTGCTGGGCGCACCGGTCGAGCATCAGTTCGATCGCGTGCGCCTTCCAGGCGCAGTCCTCGCCGACGGCTCGCAGGTCGGCGATCGCGCGTTCGATGCGTTCGCGCGCGCTGTCGCAGTGCAGCAGCGCCTGGGCGAGCAGCCAGGATCCGTGAGCGGTGTCCGGTGCGAAGGTGAGCATGGCACCACCCTGACGGCCCGCGGGCGCGCGCGGGCCCCGGTACGCGCAACCCGTGGGATCCCGTCGCCGTCGCCGGATTGTGGAGGGAGACGCGCGACAAGCGTGCGGCACAATGGAGCCATGACCGAGTCGGATCCGTTCCGCGTGATCTTCGTGTGCACGGGGAACATCTGCCGGTCCCCCATGGCCGAAGTGGTCTTCCGCGACATCGCGGACAAGCAGGGCCTCGGCGACCGGATCGTGTCCACGAGCGCCGGCACCGGCGACTGGCACGTGGGCGAGCAGGCCGACAGCCGCACGATCGAGGCGCTGGCCCGCCGGGGCTACGACGGCTCGCGGCACCGCGCCCGCCAGTTCACGTACGACTCGTTCGCCGCGAACGACCTCGTCGTCGCGCTGGACCGCACGCACGAGCGGATCCTGCGGCAGTGGGCGCGCGACGAGTCCGAGGAGGGCAAGGTCACGCTGCTGCTCTCGTTCGAGCACAACCCGACCGCGCTGGATGTGCCGGACCCCTACTACGCCGACCGCCGGATGTTCGACGATGTGCTCGGTATGATCGAGAGCGCGAGCCACGGCCTGTTCCGCCAGCTCGAGCCCGCCATCCGGCCATCGGCACCCCGCATCTGACGTCGCTCACCGACGCCAGCGGTGCCTCGATCAGGAGGTCTCCCCTGACTGCTCAGCTTCCGGCCCACGCGCCCCTTCCGGCGCAGCCGCTCAGCCCGCTCGACGGCCGCTACCGCGCCGCGGTCGCCCCGCTCGCCGACTACCTCTCCGAGGCGGGCCTGAACCGCGCCCGCGTCGAGGTCGAGGTGGAGTGGCTGATCGCGCTCACCGATCGCGCGCTGTTCGGCACCGCCCCGCTCGCCGAGGCCGACAAGGAGCGCCTGCGCGGCCTGTACCGCGACTTCGGCCAGGCCGAGATCGACTGGCTCGCCGAGAAGGAGGCGGTCACCCGCCACGACGTGAAGGCCGTGGAGTACCTCGTCCGCGACCGCCTGTCCGCCCTCGGCCTGGACGCGATCGCCGAGCTCACCCACTTCGCGTGCACGAGCGAGGACATCAACTCGGCCTCCTACGCGCTCACGGTGAAGCGCGCCGTCGAGCGGGTGTGGCTGCCCGCCCTGCAGGACATCATCGCGAAACTGCGCGAGCTCGCCGTCGAGCACGCCGACGCCGCGATGCTGTCCCGCACGCACGGCCAGCCGGCGACCCCGTCGACCATGGGCAAGGAGCTCGCGGTGTTCGCGTGGCGCCTGGAGCGCGTGGTGAAGCGGATCCAGGGATCCGAGTACCTCGCGAAGTTCTCCGGCGCGACCGGCACCTGGTCGGCGCACCTCGCCGCCGAGCCGTCCGTGGACTGGCCGGAGCTCGCCCGCGAGTACATCGAGGGGATGGGGATCGACTTCAACATCCTCACCACCCAGATCGAGTCGCACGACTGGCAGGTCGAGCTGTACGACCACGTGCGGCACGCGGGCGGGATCCTGCACAACCTCGCGACCGACATCTGGACGTACATCTCGCTCGGCTACTTCGCGCAGATCCCCGTCGCCGGCGCGACCGGATCCTCGACCATGCCGCACAAGATCAACCCGATCCGGTTCGAGAACGCCGAGGCGAACCTCGAGCTGTCCGGCGCCCTGCTGAACTCGCTGTCGCAGACGCTCGTCACGAGCCGGCTGCAGCGCGACCTCACCGACTCCACCACGCAGCGCAACATCGGCGTCGCGTTCGGGCACTCGCTGCTCGCGCTGGACAACCTGCGCCGCGGCCTGAACGAGATCTCGCTCTCCCGCGACGTGCTGCTCGACGACCTCGACCACAACTGGGAGGTGCTCGGCGAGGCGATCCAGACCGTGATCCGCGCCGAGGTCACCGCCGGCCGCTCCACGATCCAGGATCCGTACGCGCTGCTCAAGGAGCTCACCCGCGGTCACCGCGTCGGCGCGGCCGAGCTCGCGGCGTTCGTCGAGGGCCTGGAGATCGGCGACGCCGCCAAGCAGCGCCTGCTCGCGCTGACCCCGGCGACGTACGTCGGGCTCGCGGAGACGCTCGCGCAGTAGGGCCAGCGCGGCGGGCCGCGCGCGGCCCGCGCATGCGGCTTGAAGATGGAAAACGCTTCTGCGCCCGCTGCCCGTGGCGGCGTTTTCCATCTCCACGCAGACGGCGGCTCCGGTGGAGATGGAAAACGTTGCTGCGGCGCTGCGCTCGCAGGACGTTTTCCATCTCGAGCGCGCGGCGGATCCCCTCGAGCGAGCGGCGCGATCGCCCGCGCGGGAGCGCGCCGAACTCAGGCCTCCGCCGGCACCGCCGCGGGGATGCCGGAATGCTCGCCGGCGCGGTCCTTCGGCATCGCCAGGATCGCAAGCAGCATGAGCGCCGCCGTCACGGCCGCGGCGACGAACACCCACGTCGACGCGTGCACCACGGTCGCAGGATCGTGCTCGCCGCCGCCGCGGAAGAGCACCGCGTTCGAGATCGCGCCGTACACGGCCACCCCGACCGCGGCGCCGGCGGAGCGCGCGAACGTGTTCATGCCGGTCACGGCTCCGCGCTCGCCCCAGCCCACCGAGGCCTGCGCCACGATCAGCGTCGGCGCGGCGGTCCAGCCGAGGCCGAAGCCGATCACGAAGGCGACGCCGGCCAGCGCGAACGCGTTCGGGAACGGGCCGATCAGCGCCAGTCCCGCCCCGCCCAGCGTCGCGATCGAGGCGCCGACCAGCGCCGTGAACCGGAAGCCGCGGCGCAGGTAGACCC
Organism: uncultured Actinomycetota bacterium; assembly: GCA_963791605.1. Classification (GTDB taxonomy): domain Bacteria; phylum Actinomycetota; class Actinomycetes; order Actinomycetales; family Microbacteriaceae; genus Microbacterium. The sequence continues at coordinate 78,915 of CAWBTB010000001.1, forward strand.
GTCCCGCGTTCGCGGCGGAGAGCGGCCAGCCCAGGGTCAGTGCGGCCACGGAGAGTCCGGCCAGCAGCGGCGGGACCCCGATCGAACCCTGCAGGTAGGTGGGCGCGAAGCTCGTGATGCCGGTCAGCAGCGCGCCGATCGAGAACGACGCGAGCGTCGTGGTCAGGATCAGCCGGCGGGAGATGAGCCGCAGGTCGATGATCGGCTCGGCCGCCCGCCGCTCCACGAGGACGAACGCGATCAGGGCGAGCACGCCGCCGCCGAAGCACACCGCGCTCGGCGCCGAGAGCCAGGCCCACGCGTTGCCGCCCTCGAGCACGCCGAGGATGATCCCGGTGAGTCCGAGCGTGAGCAGCACGGCACCGGCGTAGTCGATCCGATGCCGGCGCTTCTCGATCTGCTCGTGGAAGTGCCGCAGCAGCATCCACGCCGCGATCAGGCAGAGCGGGACGTTGATGAAGAAGATCAGGCGCCACGCGTCGAACTGCGGCGAACAGCCCGCCGAGCGCGGGTCCGACCACCGAAGAGATCGCCCACACGCTCGCGATGTAGCCCTGCACGATCGAGCGCTCGGCGACCGTGTAGATGTCGCCGACGATGGTCATCGCCATCGGGCCCACCGCTCCCGGCGCCGAGGCCCTGCACGAGACGGAACAGGATCAGCGAGGTCATGCTCCACGCGAATCCGCACAGGATCGATCCGAGCAGGAACAGCGCGATCCCGATCAGGATGATCGGCTTGCGACCGACCGTGTCGGCCAGCTTCGAATAGAGCGGGACGCTCACCGCCTGCGCGAGCAGGTAGATCGAGAACAGCCAGGGGAACTGCTGATAGCTGCCGAGTTCCCGCACGACGCTCGGCACGGCGGTCGCGAGGATCGTCGCGTCCATCGCGATGAGGCCGGTGGCCAGCATGAGCGAGAGCAGCACCGGACCCCGCTCGGATCGGAATCCGACAGCGGCACGGTCGATCGGTGATGCTCACTTCGGTGTCCAGCGCCCGCGGGCGCGGGGTTATTCCCCGTTCGGCGCGGCGGGGCCGTCCGCTGGCCCGTCGCCGGAGGATCCTGCAGCGCCGGCGTCCGACGCGTCCTCCTTGTCGTACAGCACCGGACGGTCGTGCGGCTTCGTGAAGTCGGCCGGGTCGACCGCGAGGATCAGGATCGACAGGATCAGCAGCGCGACGATGAAGATGCCGCCCGTCACGATGAAGGCGAGGTTCCACGGCGGGATCGCGCCGTAGGTGCCGTTGGCCACGCGGCGCATGACGTCCTGCGTGAACGCTCCCGTCGCGATGAGCGTGACCACGCCGGCGAACACGCCGCAGAGCAGGGACAGCCCGACCAGCTGCATCGGGCGCATCAGGTCGCGGCGCCGGGTCTTCTCGGTCATGCGGATCCTTCGTTCTCGGCCGGGGCCGTCGCGACGGCTCCGGCGGTGTCGGGTGCCCGTGGCGCAGGCTCTCGACGGGCGCGGGCTCAGCCCGGCGATGCCCAGGAACACGGCGACGATCGCGGCGTAGGCGCCGAAGATCCCGACCGCGAGCGTGATGCCGGTGAGGGTGAACGAGCCGGCCTGGGCGATCGAGTACCGCAGCGCGTAGGTGCTGGGCACGCACGCCAGCGCGACGGCGAGCGCGAGGCCGAGCGATCCGATCAGGATCGCGTCGCGCGCGCCGTCGGGGGCCGGAACGCCCTCGGCCCGCGCGATCCTCCGCGCACGGATCCCCGCGATGAGCTCGACGAGGCCCCCGAGCGCGCCCCAGGCGATGACGAGCACGAAGAACAGCGGAGTGGTGCGCCACGCGGGGACTCCGGCGGCCATGCCGGTGAGCCCGGCGATCGACCGCCATCAGCACGTACGGCCAGCGCCCGCCCGGGTCGGCGGCGAGCCACGCGGCGAGCACGAAGATCAGGCCGCTGACCAGGGCGAACCCGCTGAACACGGCCAGGCCGACCGACGCCGAGTGATCGACGGAGAAGGTGACCATCAGGGCCGCGACCGCGGCGAACGCGGCGCGCGCGAGCTGCACGTGGCGCAGCTGGAACGTGCGGGTGGCGGGCATGACGGATCCTCGGTGCCGAGGCTGTCGAACGGCGGGCGGACTCTGCCAGTCTACGCGGGGGATCCTAGGCGCCTGCCCGGGACAGGTGTCCGCGCGCGGGCGGCGACGAGCTGAGTGTGCGGGGCCGGGAAGAAGGCCCGGCGCCCTTCACTCAGGTATCGATACCGAGTCGGCCCGCGACACCGGGTTCTCCCCGGTGAGGCCGAGCAGACTCCCGACACGACGGCTTACCTTGCGGGACATGGTGTCGCCGAGACTGTCGGCGAGGAAGTGCCGTCCGATCGCGAACGTGAAAGCGAGCACGCTTCGCGCCTCGACCTCGTCGGGGTCGTGCACAAGATGCCGGAACTGCGTCCGCAGGTAGTCCATACGCGCGTCGTCGACACGTCTCAGTCGGGCCCGAACACCGGCATCGGTGCGCGCCCATTCCCGGATGGCGAGATCGATGCGACGCAGCTCTTCGTCGAAGGTCAGCAACCCCGCCAGCCGGATCTTCTCGGTGGGTGCGGACGCAATGGCCTCGACGCGCATCAGCACGTCGTCGGTCGACCGTCGTTCCCAGTCCTCCAGGACCGCTTCGAGGAGCTCGCCCCGGCTGGCGAAATGGTTGTAGAAGCTTCCCTTGGTGACTCCGATAGCCGCGGCCAGAGTCTCGACCCTCACGCCGGCGTGACCCTGGTCCACGAGCGCGTGGGATGCCGACGCGACCCATTGACTCTTCGGCACTCGCAGCGCTGCCGGCATGAGGATCCTCCCGCGCCATCGACAGCGCATGAAACATACGCTAGCGTATCAATCGTTAGATACGGTGCCGTATGTTTCGATGCGATCGAGCAGGATGCGGAGGAGTCCCATGAGGCTGTCGCCGGGCGCGCATTTCGCGCAGAAGTGGAGCATCGATGAGGTCGCGATCGGCTTCCGCGTCGACGAGGTCTTCTCGGTCGACACCCCGGGGAGCGCGAGCGATTTCCCGCGTTTTGTCGTCTATCCGGCGTGGATCCGGCGCATCGAGAGGGCGTGGGCGAGATGAATGCGATGGGCAGGGCGCTCGCTCTGGCGCAGGGGCTGTGGATCCGGCGACGCTCCGTGACGCTGCCGCCGGCCGGGGGACCGACCTCCGGCGTCACCGGAACGCCCGACGCCGATCCGCCTCTGCTGCTCGGCGTGCTCGGTGAGTCCACGGCGGCCGGATGCGGCGTCGCGACGCACGCGGAGGGGTTCACGGGCGCCCTCGCCGAGGAGCTCTCCTCCCACGGCGGCCGGGTCGCGTGGCACGTCATCGGCGAGCACGGAGCGACGGCGCGGCGGATCCGGCACCGGCTGATGCCGCAGCTGACCGGGGAGTTCGACGTCGTCGTCATCCTCGCCGGGGCGAACGACGTGCTCTCGCGCCGGACACCCGAGCAGTGGCGCGAGGACCTCACCGCGATCGTCGCCGAGCTCGGCACCAGATCGCGATGGGTCGTCGTGACCGGGGCTCCCCCGTTCGCCGTCTTTCCTCTGCTCCCCCGCGCGCTCGCGCGCTATCTGGCGGAGCGGGGCGACATCCTCGACGCGACGAGTCGAGCGGTCTGCGCCGAGTTCGCGCACGCCCGCTTCGTCGCCGCCGGACCGGATCTGGTGGGTGAGGCCTTCTTCGCCGAGGACGGCTTCCACCCGGGGAACGCGGCTACCGACGCTGGGCGCAGATCGTCGCCGGCGCGCTGCCTCCGCTCGGGCGCACACACCGTCGTTGATCGCAGCGACCGGTCACGGCTCGGCGACGGGGTCCAGCCGCGGCCCCGTCGTGTCCGCATCCGGCTCCGGATCCTCCGCGGCGCGTCCGTCGCGGCGGCGCGGCTGCAGCTCGCTGAGCAGGGTTCCGGCGATGATCAGCGCGGCGCCGAGGATCGCGAGCGGCGGGATCCGTCTCCCCCGCGATGCGGCCGACCACCCCCGCCCACACCGGCTCGCCGGTGTAGATGATGGTCGCGCGGGTCGCGGAGACCGAGCGCTGCGCCCAGTTCATCGTGAGCTGGATCAGGCCGCTCGCGAGCGCCATCGCGAGGCCGGTGATCAGCCAGACCGGGTCGAACGCGGGGATCCGCTCGCCGACGGCCGGCATGGTCGCGAACCCGAGCAGCCCGGCCGTGAGCAGCTGCACGACGGTGAGCCGGCCGACGTCGAACCGGCCGCCCGAACATGCTGATCAGGATGATCTCGCCCGCGATCGGGAGCGTGCTGATCAGCGTCAGGAGCTCGCCCTCGCCGAGCTGGATCCCGCGGGATCCGATGCCGGCCACGAGCAGCAGCCCGACGAACGCCAGGCCCGCGCCGACCAGGGTCAGTGCGCGCGGCGGCTTGCGCAGCACGAGCCACTGCAGCAGCGGGACGAGCGGCACGTAGAACGCGGTCATGAACGCGCTGGTGCTGGAGTCGATCGTCTGCAGTCCCGCGGTCTGCAGCCCGTAGCCGCCGTAGATCGCGGCGCCGATGGCTGCGCCCGCGCCGATCTCGCGCCAGCCGATCCCGCGCAGCGAGCGCCAGAAGATCGCGCTCGCGAACAGACCCGCGGCGAGGAAGCGGAATCCGACGAAGAACCACGGACCGGAATGCTGCATCGCGGTGTGCACGACGAGGAACGTGCCGCCCCAGACGGCCGTGATGGCGACCAGCGCCCACTCCTGCGGGATCAGCCCGAGGATGCGACGGGAGACGGGCTGGTGCACGGAACCACGTTACCCGCCCGGGTTCCGCGTCGAATCCCGCGCCCGCGCCCGGGACCCGCGAGACCCAGTCAGACCCCGCGAGACTGCATCCCCGCGACGAGACTGCATGATCAGCGTGCTGTCTCGTCGCGCAGTTGCAGTCTCGCGGGTGGAATCGGCCGGGTCGGGCGACGGCGATCAGCCGGCCGTGGCGATCAGCCGACGACGGCGATCAGCCGGCCGTGGCGGTCAGCCGGCCGTGGCGATCCAGAGACGGCCGGATCCGGTGACCTGCACGTCCGCGGCGCGCGTGATGAACACGGCCGCTCCGCGCGGGATCCGAATCGAAGAGCCTTCGGACGCCAGCGCGAAGGATCCGTCCGTCGCGATCGCGATCGACGGGCCCTGCAGCGGCACCGACGCGTCGCCGGTCACGGCCAGCAGCTCGAACGGGACATCGGCCCCCGAGGCGTGGATGCGCGGGCGGTAGCTGAGCACACCAGCGCCGGCGGGCACCGGGACGAGGTGATCGTCGTCGCTCGTGGCGAACGTGAGCACCCGCTCCAGCTCGGCGATGTCGACGTGCTTCGGAGTGAGGCCGCCGCGCAGCACGTTGTCGCTCGGCCCCATCAGCTCGACGCCGGCGCCGCGCAGATACGCGTGGATGTTGCCCGCCGGCAGCCACAGCGACTCCCCCGCGGCGAGCGTGACATGCCGCAGCATCAGCGCGACCGCGATGCCGGGGTCGCCCGGGTACGCCGCGGCGAGGCGAGTGAGCAGCTCGAATCGCTCGTCCGTGGCGGCTGCCGCGACCAGCGCCTCGACGACCGCGGCGACCTCCGCTCCCCCGGCCAGCAGCCAGGAGAAGCCCGTGCGCAGTCCGTCGGCACCGGCCAGCTCCGCACGCCACGGAGCGAGCGCGTCGGATCCGGCGTGCGCCCGCGAGCGCGTCGACGTCGGCGATCGTCTCGGCGACCGGACGGAAGCCGCACAGCGCCTCGAAACCGTCCTCGAGCGCGACGATCAGCTCGGGCTTCGCGAACGGATCCTTGTAATTGCGCAACGCCGCGTCCAGCGGGATCCCGCGCGCGTTCTCGTCCGCGAAACCGGCCGCGGCCTGCGCCGGGGTGGGGTGCGCCTGCAGCGACAGCGGACCGCCGGCGACGAGGACCTTGAGCAGGAACGGCAGCTTCCGGCCGCTGGATCGCTCCCAGTCCAGCAGGGTCGCCCACGGCTCACCGCCGAGGGTGCGGGCCGGGGATCCCGGATGCGCGCCGAGCCACAGTTCCGCCTCCGGCCCGCCGGATCCGGGGGTGCCGAGCACCTGCGCGACGCCGTCGACCCGGCCCCAGGCGTAGTCGCGCGGCTCGTTGCCGATCTCGACGAAGAGCGGGGTCTCGGGCGTGCTCATGGGGCTCCTCTTCGGACGACGCGGATGCTGCCAGCGTAGGCGATCGATGTGCCGAACTCGTCCCTGCCCGTGTCGCGCGACGGGGCGATCCGGACGAAGATGAGGAGCAGCCGAACCCGCAGGAGTCGAAGATGAGCCAGCCCCGCCCCGCCACCGCCGCGACCGCCGCGATCCGCTCCGCGCGCGATCTGCTGCTCGCGCACGCGACCGACTATCCCGGGGCGCGCACGACGTTCCGCTGGCCGGAGCTGCAGGAGTTCAACTTCGCGCTGGAATGGTTCGACGTGGTAGCCGCGGAGAACCCGCGACGTCCCGCGGTGCAGATCGTGTCGGCCGACCTGACCAGCCGCAGCTGGTCGTACGGCGAGCTGTCGCGGCGCTCGGATCAGGTCGCGACCTGGCTGCGCGGGCTCGGGATCCGGCGCGGCGACCACGTCATCGTGATGCTCGGCAACACGATCGACCTGTGGGAGGTCATGCTCGGCCTGACCAAGATCGGCGCGATCGCGATCCCCACCTCGACCCTGCTCTCGCCGTCGGATCTCGCCTACCGGGCGGAGAAGGGCGAGGCGAGGGCGATCGTCACGCTCGGCGCGCTCGCGGACCGCGTCGCGGAGCTGCCGGACGGGATCCTGCGCATCGCGGTGCGCGCGGGCGACGACGACGGCGAGACCGTCCCGCCGGGCTGGCACGACTTCGCCGACTCGCTCACCGCCTCCGACGACTTCGAGCCCGACGGGCCCACCCCGGCCGGGGACACCAGCCTGCTGTACTTCACGTCCGGCACCACGAGCCGGCCGAAGCTCGTGCAGCACACGCACGTGTCGTATCCGGTCGGGCACCTGTCCACGATGTGGTGGCTGGGCGTGCGCGAGGACGACGTGCACCTGAACATCTCGTCCCCCGGCTGGGCGAAGCACGCCTGGTCGAGCTTCTACTCGCCGTTCCTGGCCGAGGCGACCGTGTTCGTGTACAACTACGACCGCTTCGACGCGAACACCCTGATGGAGGTCATGGACCGGCACCGGATCACCACCTTCTGCGCGCCGCCGACCGTGTGGCGCATGCTGATCCAGGCCGATCTCGGGCGTCTGGCGCACCCGCCGCGCGAGCTCGTCGGCGCCGGCGAACCGCTGAACCCCGAGGTGATCGGCCGCGTGCGCGACGCCTGGGGAGGCACCATCCGCGACGGCTTCGGGCAGACCGAGATGACGTGCTGCGTGGGCAACTCCCCCGGACAGGTCGTGAAGGACGGATCCATGGGCCGGCCGCTGCCCGGGTACCCGGTCGTGCTCGTGGATCCGGTCACCGGCGAGCGCGTCGACGGAGACGCGGATGGTGACGCCGACGGCGTCGCCGAGGGCGAGATCTGCCTCGATCTCGCGGAGCGGCCGCTGGGGCTGATGGCCGGCTACTACGCGGATCCCGAGGCGACCGCGCGCACCCGCGAGGGCGGCTTCCACCACACCGGCGACATCGCCACGCGCGACGCCGACGGCTATCTCACCTATGTCGGCCGCGCCGACGACGTGTTCAAGGCGTCCGACTACAAGATCTCGCCGTTCGAGCTCGAGTCGGTGCTGCTCGAGCACCCCGATGTCGTCGAGGCGGCGGTCGTGCCGAGCCCGGATCCCACCCGCCTCGCGGTGCCGAAGGCGTACGTCTGCCTGACCGCGGCCGCGCACGACGACCTCGACGTCACGGCGGGCTCGATCTTCGCGTACGCCCGGGGCAAGCTCTCGTCGCACCAGTGGGTGCGCATCATCGAGTTCGTGCCCGAATTGCCGAAGACGATCTCGGGCAAGATCCGCCGGGTCGATCTGCGCGCCCGCGAGGCCGAGCGGATCGCGGCCGGCGACGAGTCCGGCCAGCACCACGACCGCGACCACCGCTGAGCGGCTCGGGTCGGATCGCACCGGACTTGCGGATCCACACTGCCGGATCCGCCCGGATCCCGACTGCCGGTCCCCGACTGCCGGTCCCGCTCGCGTTCGGGAGGAGATCGCACGTTCAGGCGGAGAAGTCGGCGCTGAGGATCCACCCGGGAGTGAGTTCTCCTCCCATGGGAGCGCACCCCGAGTGAGAGAGCACTCCGAGCGGATCCCTGTTCACCGCCACCGGATCAGAAATCCGCGATGACGAGCTTCTTCATCCGCATCATGTGCGCGTAGGCGTGCGGGCGCTGCATGAGCTCGGCCATGTTCGACGGCACGATCTGCCAGCTCACCCCGAAGCGGTCGGTGAGCCAGCCGCACTGCTCGGCCGCGGGCACGGCGCTGAGCGCATCCCAGAGTCGGTCGATCTCCTCCTGCCCGTCGCAGTCGACCTGCAGGGACACTCCGGGCGTGAACGCGAAGTCCTGGTCGACCTGGGAGTCCATGATCCCGAACGCCTGCCCGGCGAGGCGGAAGTCGGCGTACCGGACGGTGTCGTCGGCGTCCGGGATCAGGGTCACCGGGTATTCGACGACCCGGTCGATCCCGGAGTCCGGCAGCAGAGCCGTGTACAGCTCGACGGCTTCCTTCGCCTTGCTCTGCATCGGGCCGCCGAACGTCAGCATGGGGATGATCAGCGGGACGGGCTCCCTCGCCGGATCCGTCAGCTTGAGCTGCCAGCTGACGCCGTACTTGTCCTCGACCCAGCCGTACAGGGCGCTGAACGGGTACTCGCCGATGTCCATGAGCGCAAGTCCCTCCTCACCGAGGCGGGTCCAGGTGCGGTTGATCCAGGCGCGCGCGGCGAGCGGATCCCCGCCGAACCGGCGTGCGTCCACGCTCACCAGGAACGAGATCGCCGGAGTGGGGCGGAACTCGCTTCCGGCGTTGATGAGACTGATCCGGAAACCGGACAGATCGACGTCGACCAGCACGGCCTGACCCGCGAACTCCCGCTGGAAGTCGGGCAGCCCTTCGGTCGGATAGCGCGCGGTCACCCGGAAGGAGGTCTCGTCGAACACCGAGGCGTAGAACGCCGCGACCTCCTCGGCGTTCCGATCGCACCAGATGTTCGGGATGATGCGCTGCGACATGACGATGCTCCTCGAGTGCGGATTCTGTCCCGTCTCCCAGGGTGCTCGCTCGCACCCGTCCTGCACAAGACCGCGCGCAGAAGGGGCGGCGTCAGCGCGCGCCGATGCGGATCCTCGGCTTCGATCGCACCACCGGAATCGACGCCGTGATGACCGCGTCGACGACCATCGAACCGTCGCTGGGGCCCACGACCGCCATCGCGGTGGTCGAGGTGATCTCGGGCGGATCCACCGGCATGCGACGCAGCGCGCGGTGCGCGGTGATGTAGGCGGGGATCAGCACAGCGACGGCGCCGGCCCACGCCAGCGGGTTGCTCAGCGCGACCCCGACGAAGCCCATCAGGCCGCCGAGCGCGATGGCGGCGACGACGCGCATGAGCAGTTCGATCACCCCGGTGACGGTCGGGATGAGCGCATGTCCGAGACCCTGCAGCACGCCGCGGAGCACGAACAGCACCGCGAGCAGACCGTAGCTGATGCCGTTGATCATCAGCATCTGGCTGGCGAGGCGGACCACCTCGTCGGATCCGGATCCGACGAACAGCCGCACGATCGCGGATCCGAACAGCACCAGCAGCGCACCGAGCACGACCGCGGTGATCAGCGCCATGACGAGCGCCTCGGTGATGCCGCGCCGGATCCGGTCGGGGCGGCGCCCGCCGAGGTTCTGGGCGGTGTACATCGACGAGGCGAGACCGATCGAGGCGAGGAACGCCACGGCGAGACTGTCGACGCGCGACGCGGTCGTGTACGCGGCGACCGCATCGGTGCCGAGTGCGTTCAGCGCGACCTGCACCGCGAGCATTCCGATCGAGATGATCGACGCCTGGAATCCCATGGGCAGGCCGAGGCGGAGGTGCTGCGCGATGTCGGTGCGGCCGATCCGCCAGTCCGCACGGCGCACGTGCAGCACGGGGAGCCGGCGCCACACGTAGCCGAGGCAGAGCGCGACCGAGACTCCCTGTGCGATCACGGTCGCCAGTGCGGCGCCCGCGACGCCCCAGCCCAGCGAGCCGACCATGAGGAGCACCAGGCCGATGTTCAGCGCGCACGAGATCACGAGGAACACCAGCGGGGTGCGCGAGTCTCCGATCGCGCGGATCACGGCCGACAGGTAGTTGAAGAACATCACGGTCGCGCCGCCGAGGAAGGTGACCTGCGTGAACGCCGTCGCCTCCGGCATGAGCACGTTCGGCGTCCGCAGCAGCTCGAGCAGCGGCACCGCGACGAGCGGGCCGCCGATCGTGACGACGATGCTGGTGATGCCGGTGAGCACGGTCCCGGTGGCGACGGATCGCCGCACCGCGGCATGATCCCCCGCACCGAACGCCTGTGCCGTGGGGATCGCGAACCCGCTGCTCAGGCCCCAGGCGAAGCCGAGGAGCAGGAAGATCAGGCTTCCGGTCGCGCCGACGGCCGCGAGCGAATCGACGCCGAGATGGCGCCCCACGACGATCGCATCCGCGAACTGGTACATCTGCTGCACGACGTTGCCGATCAGCAGGGGGACGGCGAAGGCGAGGATGACGCGCCAGGGGCGGCCGGTGGTGAGGGTCGTGGACATAGCGGTTCCAGGGGGGAAGTGCGGGTGGGGGATGTGGTTCGCGAACGAGACCCACAAGTGTATCGAATCGATTCGAGAAGTCGCTGAGTACGGCGAAGCCGCGCAGTCGGCCGCACGACCGTCTATTTCTGCCGAAACGGTCGCTTCTGAGGGCTGGAAGCGACCGTTCGGCAGAAATAGACGGACTTGCGGGGCGGGGGGTTCCGGATCCTCAGCCCGGCGCACCTGCGCGGTACCCCCGGTGCACCTCGGGATCGAGTCCGTGCGCCGCGGCCAGCCGGGACAGCAGCGCCGTGAGCGCGTCGCGCTCCTCGGGGTCGAGCGGCGCGAGCAGCTGCGCGTTCTGCCGTTCCGCCGCCTCGCGGAGCCCGCGCAGCACGGCACGGCCGGCGTCGGTGAGGTCGAGGCGATGATGCCGGCGATCCTCGGGATCGCGCGTGCGCGAGACCAGGCCAGCGCTCTCGAGCGCGTCGACGAGGACGACCACACGGCTGGGCGCCGCGCCGAGCCGGTCGGCGAGGGCGCGCTGGCTGAGACCGGGATTGCGCGCCAGGATCCGCAGCGCACCCGCGGTCGCGGGCGTAAGGCCGACCGGCTTGACCAGTTCGGCGAACAGCGACGAGGCGAACGCCCCGAGCTGGGAGAGGAGGAAACCCGGGTGCGCGGGTCGGCGGGGCTCGTCCATGCCCTCAGCATAGTCCTCTTGACAGAATGATTCACTCAATGCATCATTTCTTCTATGAACGATTCATCGCATCGTCCCGGTCGTCCCGGCGGACCGCCCCTGGGGCCGCTCGCGATCGTGACCTTCGTGCTCACGCTCGCGGGCGTGAGCACGCTGCTGCTCGGCACCGGCACGACTCCCGCACCGTTCGCACCCGCGGCCGAGGTCGCCGCCTGGTATTCCGCGCACGTGCTGCCGATCCGCGTCGCTGCGACCCTGCAACTGGGGGCCGCGGTCCCCCTCGGCATCCTCGCCGCCTCCGTCTACGCGCGTCAGCTTCGCCTGGGCGTGCGCGTGCCGGGACCTGTGATCGGGCTGTTCGGCGGAATCACCGCATCGCTCCTGCTGCTCGTCTCGGCGCTGGTGACCTGGGCGCTCGCCGCCGGATCCGGTCCGGCCGACCCGGGAGCGATCGCCGTACTCGGGCGCCTCGCGTTCGGGCTCGGCGGCGTCGGCTACGCCGTCGGCCTCGGCCTGCTGATCGCAGGAATCGCGGTGCCCGCCTACATCCTGCGCCTGACGCCCCGCTGGCTCGCGCTGCTCGGACTCGTGATCGCGGCAGCGGGCGAGGTGTCGTTCCTCTCGCTCGTGATCGATCCGCTCCAGTTCCTGCTGCCCGTCGTGCGCTTCGGCGGCGGCGCGTGGCTCATCGCCGCGGCGTTCCTGTTGCCCCGCGATCGACCGCGCCGCGATCCGCGTCTCGCCCCGATCCAGGATCCGTCATGAGCACCGCGATCGTGGTCGGCGCGAACGGCGCGATCGGCGCGGCCGTCGTCCGGCGGCTCGCGGCGGACGGGCACCGGATGCTGCTCGTCGCACGCAGGGCGGATCCGCTCGCGGAACTCGTGGCGCAGCTGCGGGACGCGGGCATCGACGCCACGGCCGCGGCTTTCGACGCCTCCGACCAGGGCGCGCTCGCGGAGTTCCTGGCCGTGCACGCACCGGACGGCATCGACGTGGCCGTGAACAACCTCGGCATCGCGCACCTGCCGCGCCCCCTCACCGAGATCGACGACGCCGAACTCACCCGCGTGCTGCAGGTCGATCTGCTCGGCGTCGCGCGCTGCCTGCGCGCCGAGCTCGCCGTGATCCGCCCCGGTGGAGCGGTGGTGAACGTCGCCTCGACCGCCGGGATCGGCGGTGCGCCGGGCATGTCCGCGTATGCGGCGGCCAAGCACGGCGTCGTCGGCCTGACCCGTACGGCGGCGCTCGACGAGGCCGCACGGGGTGTGCGCGTGAACGCGGTCGCCCCCGGTCCGATCGCGTCCGGTCACGTGCTCACCCAGTCCGACGGGGTGCGCGAGCGGATCGGCCGGTTCGTCCCGATGCAGCGGATGGGCCGCGCCGAGGAGGTCGCCGAGGCGATCGCCTGGCTCGCCTCGCCCGCCGCGTCCTTCGTCACCGGCGTGGTGCTGCCCGTCGACGGCGGCAAGACCGCCGCGCCCCGGCGCCCCGCGCCCGTCTATTTCTGCCGAATGGTCGCTTCCCAGGGCTTGAGGCGACCATTCGGCAGAAATAGACGGGATTGGGGCTGGCGCGGGTTCAGCGGAACCGGCGCAGGCGCAGGCTGTTGCCGACCACGAACACGCTGGAGAACGCCATCGCAGCGCCCGCGAGCATCGGGTTCAGCAGCCCGAGCGGCGGCGAGCGGGATCGCGGCGACGTTGTAGGCGAAAGCCCAGAACAGGTTGCCCTTGATCGTGCCGAGCGTGCGGCGGGAGAGCCGGATCGCGTCGGCGGCGGCGCGCAGGTCGCCGCGCACGAGCGTGATGTCGCTGGCCTCGATCGCGACGTCGGTGCCGGTGCCCATCGCCATGCCGAGATCGGCCGTGGCGAGCGCCGGCGCATCGTTCACGCCGTCGCCGACCATCGCGACCACGCGGCCCTCGCGCTGCAGCCGGGCGATGACCTCGACCTTGCCCGTCGGGCAGCACCTCGGCGATAGACCTCGTCGATGCCGACCTCGGCGGCGATCCGACGCGCGACCGCTCTCGTTGTCGCCGGTGAGCAGGATCGGGGTGAGGCCGAGCCGCTTGCAGCTCGGCGATCGCCTCGGCGCTCGTCGGCTTGACGGTGTCGGCGATCACGAGGATCCCGCGCGCGCGATCCGTCCCAGCCGACCGCGACGACGGTCTTGCCGCCCGCCTCGGCGTCGGCCTTGGCCGCCGCGACGCGCAGGACTGAGGTGCTGCGCCCAGTCGGCGAGCAGCGCCGTCACGCCCGACGAGCACGGCGTGGCCCTCGACGACGCCCTGCACACCGAGGCCCTCGAGGTTCGACGGAACAGACTCGACCGCGCGGCAGCTGCGCCGAGCTCGCTTCGTCGGCGGCCGTGCGCGCGATCGCCGGCGCGATCGGGTGCTCGGAGGCGTGCTCGACCGCGCCCGCCAGGCGCAGCAGCTCGACTCGGATCCGTGCCGTCCTCGGCCACCACGTCGACGAGCGTCATCCGCCCGCTGGTCACCGTGCCGGTCTTGTCGAGCACGATCGTGTCGACCCGTCGGGTGGACTCCAGCACCTCCGGGCCCTTGATCAGGATCCCGAGCTGCGCGCCGCGTCCGGTGCCGACGAGCAGCGCCGTCGGGGTGGCGAGACCCGAGCGCGCACGGGCAGGCGATCACGAGCACGGCGACCGCGGCGGTGAAGGCCGCCGTCGCGGGAACGCCGGCGCCGAGCCAGGCGCCGAGCGTCACCACGGCGATCGCGATCACGATCGGGCACGAAGACGCCGCTGATCCGGTCGGCGAGACGCTGCACCTCGGCCTTGCCGGTCTGCGCGTCCTCGACCAGCCGCGCCATCTGCGCGAGCTGCGTGTCGGATCCGACCCGCGTGGCGCGGACCACCAGCCGCCCGCCGGCGTTGACGGTCGCGCCGGCGACCGCGTCGCCGGCGCCGACCTCGACCGGCACCGACTCGCCGGTGAGCATCGACGCGTCCACCGCGGAGGACCCCGCGACCACGACTCCGTCCGTGGCGATCTTCTCCCCGGGCCGGACGACGAACTCGTCGCCGACCGCGAGCTGCGCGATCGGGATCCGCTCGCTCGCGATCCGTCGCCGCGAGCACCGCCACGTCCTTCGCGCCGAGTTCCAGCAGCGCCCGCAGGGCCGCGCCGGCCCGGCGCTTGGAGCGCTTCTCGAAGTAGCGCCCGGCCAGGATGAACACGGTCACCCCCGCGCCGACCTCGAGGTAGATGTTGCCGGCACCCGCGGTCCTGAGCCTGCCGAGGGGCTTGCAGCGCGAACGAGAACTCATGCCGCATGCCGGGCATGCCGGCGGTGCCGAGGAACAGGGCGTACAGCGACCACCCGAACGCGGCCAGGGTGCCCATCGAGATGAGCGTGTCCATGGTCGCTGCGCCGTGGCGCAGGTTCAGCCAGGCGGCGCGGTGGAACGGCCACGCGCCCCACACGATCACGGGCGCGGCGAGCGCGAGCGACGCCCACTGCCAGTACGTGAACTGCACCGCGGGGATCATCGCCATCGCGATGACGGGGACGGTCAGGATCGTGCTGATGAGCAGCCGGGTGCGCAGCGAGCGCAGCTCCTGGTCGGTCCCTGAGCCCGTCGAAGGGCCCGTCCCTGAGCCCGTCGAAGGGCCCGTCCCGGAACCCGTCGAAAGGTCGGTCCCTGAGCCTGTCGAAGGGTCGGGCGCTTCGACAGGTTGCTGAGCCTGTCGAAGCACAGCGACCGGAACCGGCAGCGCGGCGGAGTACCCGATGTCCTCGACCTGCGCGATGAGCACGGCGGGATCGAATCCCTCGGGGAGGGCGACCTTCGCCTTCTCGGTCGCGTAGTTCACGGTCGCGGTGACCCCGTCGAGCTTGTTCAGGGTCTTCTCGATCCGGTTCGCGCAGGAGGCGCAGGTCATCCCGCCGATCTCGAGCTCCACGCTGTTCGCGTCCATGGGTGCGTCTCCTTCCGGGAGGCTTTGTCGGGTCGCCGTGTCAGGGTCGTTCTATCGGGGCCGTTCTGTCAGGGCCGTTGAGCGACGGTGCTAGAGGCGACCGATGCGGAACGGCGTTTCTCGTGGCGACCACGTTTCGTCTCGCTCGCTCAACGACCCCGGGAGCGCGAGCGGGACAGCGAGCGTCTCAGGCGCGCGCCGCTCGGTATCCCGCCTCATCGACCGCGGCGAGGACGCTCGCATCGTCGAGGTCGGTCGTCGAGGTCACCACGAGTCGCCCGGTGGCGGCGCTCACGTCGACGCCTTCGACGCCGGCGATCCCGCCGACCTCGCGGCGGACGGACGCCTCGCAGTGCCCGCAGGTCATCCCGGTCACCTGGTATTCGGTCGTGGCCATGTCGTCTCCTCCGTCCGATGCCCCGTGCGGGCATCCGGATACCCACAACCATATACCCCTAGGGGGTATTCCCGGCGCCGTCTCGGGAGGATCCGGAGAACCCGTAGTCTCGGGGCATGTCCCCCACCGCACCGACGAGCGCCCGGGCTCATCAGCGCACCACGGATCGCTGGTTCCGCGAGCAGGGCCTGCCGGCTTTCGTACCGCTGCGGCGATGGTTCACCGACCTGCCGCGCCGGGTCGCGCCGCTCGTGACGGCCGTCACCGTCGTCACGATCCTGCTCGAGGACGTCTTCCCCGCCGCCGTCGGCGCGGCGCGGTCGGCGCTGCCCGGCGACGAGTGGGCCGTGTTCGGGATCGTGCTGCTCCTGCTCGCGGTGATCGCCGTGGTCGCGGGGATCGGGTTCCGGCTGGTGCGCGCGGCGGTGCGCCGGCCCGCTCCGGGGGTGGGCACGATCGTCGCCGCGACGGCGATCGTCGCGTGTCTCGCCGCCATGATCATCGGCGGCTACCTCGTGCAGCCGGACGCGGTGGTCTCGCCGGTCTTCTGGGGGATCGTGCTCGTGGTCGCGTGCATGCTGGTGACCGGGGCGGGCGGTGGCGCACTGGTCTCCTGGGGCGGCCGACTGGCCGTGCGCAACGCCTCCGCGGTCGGGCACATGGCGTCGATCGCCCTTCCGGTGATCCTGATGCTGGTGGTGTTCTCGTTCTTCGCGGCCGACGCATGGCAGCTGTCGGCGGCCCTGCACTGGGGGGCCATCGCGCTGATCGGCCTGGTCGTGGCGGCGCTCGCTCTGGTGGTGGTGCTGCGGGTGTGCGCGTCCGAGATCGACGAGATCCGGCAGTCGCTCACCGACGAGGAGCGCTCGCGGCTGCTCGTCGGTACTCCGGCCGCGGCCCGCGGATCCGGATCCTTTCCTGCGCAGCCGCTGCGCTGGAGCCAGCGGTTCAACGTGCTGCTGGTGATGGCGGTCGCGCAGCTCATGCAGGCGGTGCTGTTCGCCGGGATGCTGTGGTCCCTGCTCATGCTGATCGGCGGGATCGCGGTCCCGATCGGCGTGGTCGAGCTGTGGGTCGGCGCGGGCACCGCCGCGCACCCGCTCACCGTCGAGCGGGTCGTGATCGGCGGGGCGACGCTGCCGATCACGGTGAACCTCGTGAAGACGGCCGCGCTGCTGTCGATCATCTCGTCTCTGCCGTTCGTGCTGTCGGCGGTGAGCGAGCAGAGCTACCGGGAGCACTTCTTCGACCCGATCATGGCCGACCTGCGCCGGGCGATCGTGGTGCGCGACGCACAGCTGGCGGGTTCGTGATGCCGAAGACCCTTCTTCCCCGCGGCGCAGGATCCGCTCTGCTGATCGGCGGGATCCTGCTCTCGGTCGCATTGTCGCCGATGATGATGCCTCTTCTCCGCGAGCAACTGCACGTCAATTGCAGCTGGGGCATGCTGGGCGAGGCGGCGGGTTCCTGGATGTGCGCGGACGGGATCGGCTACATCGTCCCCGGACTCGGGATGCTTCTCGGACCTGCGCTGACACTCTTCGTCGCCGCGGTGCTCGCCCCGTTCGAGATTGCCTGGACGCCGGCCCTGCTGCGGACACTCGCGCTCGTTCCCCCGCTGTGGGCCGGCGTCGCGACCGCCGCGACGGCTCTTCGCGTGGATGAGCTCCCCTCGGGGCAGACGTGGTTCGGCGTGTGGGGAGCTCACGCCGGCAGCTCCGTCGCCCTGGCCCTGCTCGGCACCCTCGTCATCGCGATCTCGTCCGTGCGAGGCGGGATGCTCGCGAAGGCGGGGATCGCCCTCGGCAGTATCTTCCTGCTGACCGCGGTCGCCCTTCAACCGGGTCTGCTGTTCGCCGTCGCAGCCTCGGTGGCGCTTCTCGCGGTCGCCCCGCTGGTGAGCGGCCCGCGCGAGGAGGGCGCCGCGCCCTGAGCGCGCCCGAAGTAGCGTCCGCAGGCCCACGGCCCGCCGTCCCGGCGTACTCTGGCGGCATGTCAGAGCAGATAGCGGTCCCGGCGACCTACGACGACCTGCGCGCCGTCTACATCAACTGCACGCTGAAGCCGAGTCCCGAACTCAGCAATACGCAGGGGTTGATGGATCGGAGCATCGCACTGATGCGGGCGCAGGGAGTGTCCGTCGAGAACTTCCGGTTCATCGACTACGACGTGGCCACCGGGGTGTACCCGGACATGCGCGAGCACGGCTGGGCGACGGACGCGTGGCCGGACGAGATCTGGCCGAGCATCGACGCCGCCGACATCCTGGTGGTCGGCGGGCCGATCTGGCTGGGCGACAACGCGTCCATCACCCGCAAGCTGATCGAGCGGCTGTACGCGATGAGCGGCCTGTTCAACGACAAGGGCCAGTACGTCTACTACGGCAAGGCGGGGGGCGCGCTCATCACGGGCAACGAGGACGGCGTCAAGCACTGCGCGATGTCGATCCTGTACAGCCTGCAGCACATCGGGTTCACGATCCCGCCGGCGGCGGATGCGGGCTGGATCGGCGCGATCGGCCCGGGGCCGAGCTACCTGGATCCGGGATCGGGCGGTCCGGAGAACGACTTCACGAACCGCAACACCACCTTCATGACGTGGAATCTGCTGCACACCGCGCGCCGACTCAAGGACGCCGGCGGCATCCCGGCGTACGGCAACCTCCGGCAGGCGTGGAACGACGGGCGAGCGGTTCGGATTCGACGCCAACCCCGAATACCGGTGACGCCCCGTACGTTCTACTCGCGCAGCTGTGCTGTGGTTGCGAACGATTCGCTCGGCGGTCTGCTCCTACGGCGCAGGCTGGGTGACTCGCTGAAGGCGCGTGAGAAGGCTCGGCTGAACGCGGCTTCCGCTTCGCACCCCGCGGCTGACGCGAGGCCGGCGCGTTCCGGATCCTGCAGAGCATGATCCGCTCCCTGCGTGATGGATAGGGTGTCATTCGACGAGGAGGTGGCATCGTGACGCAGGATCCGTCGTGGCCGGCGCTGGCCGTGGAGGCGTGGACGCCGACCCGCGAGACGCTGCACATGTTCACGCAGGTCGTCGGCAAGATCAAGATGACGCTGGCACCGCCGGTCAACCACTGGTGGCACGTCACGCTCGTCGTCGACGCGCAGGGCCTCACGACCGGCGCGATCCCTATCGGCGATCGCGTCCTGGAGATCTCCTTCGACTTCGTCGAGCACCTCCTCCGCGCCCGCACCAGCGACGGGGCGAGCGGATCCTTCCCCCTCGCGGACCGATCGGTGGCCGACTTCTACGCGGATGTCCTCGACTTGATGCGCGTCCTCGACGTCCCGGCGCGGATCCATCCGACGCCCAACGAGGTCGCGGTCGCGATCCCGTTCGACGAGGACGCGGTGCACGCGACCTACGTGCCGGAGCACGCGCACGCGTTCTGGCGGCAGCTGATCGCCGCGAACCGGGTACTGCAGCGGTTCCGTGCCGAGTTCCGCGGCAAGGTCAGCCCCGTGCATTACTTCTGGGGCGCGATGGATCTCGCCGTGACGCGGTTCTCTGGACGACCGGCACCCCGGCACCCCGGCGGGGCGCCGAACTGCCCCGACAGCGTGATGATCGAGGGCTACTCCGACGAGCTGTGCAGCGCGGGCTTCTGGCCGGGCGGCGGCGCGGAAGGCGCGTTCTACGCCTACGCCTACCCGGCGCCGGACGGGTACTCGTCCACGGCGATGCCGGACGGCGCATACTTCAGCGCCGACTACGGCGAGTTCCTGCTGCCGTACGAGGTCGTGCGCACCTCGGCCGACCCGGACGCGGTCGTGTCGGAGTTCCTCCACGCGACCTACGACGCCGCGGTTCGGCTCGGCCGGTGGCCGGCGCAGCCGCAGGCCCCCGCCGTTCCGCTGCGGCAGGCGCAGCGTTAGTGTGACCGGAGAAGGGAGCCGTCCATGAGCGAAGGAATCGATCCGACCGTCCCGCCGTCAGGCACCGGATGCGTGGAGTGCGAGCGCGACGCCGGGTGGTGGCTGCATCTGCGCCGCTGCGCGGAGTGCGGACACATCGGCTGCTGCGACGACTCCCTCGGTCGGCACGGCCGCGCCCACGCCACAGAGACCGGCCACCCGATCATCCAGAGCTTCGAGCCCGGTGAGGACTGGTTCTGGGACTTCCGCTCGGGCCGGGAGGTCACCGGGCCCGCGCTCGCGCCGCCCACGAGTCACCCCGAGGCGCAGGGCGTGCCGGGGCCGGTCGCCCGTGTGCCGGCGGACTGGCAGCGGATCCTGATGGAGCGCTGACCGCCCGTCTATTTCTGCCGTGTGGTCGCTTCACGGGCCTCAAACCGACCAGATGGCAGAAATAGACGGGCTCGGCGGGCGTCAGGACCCGGCGCCCACCTGCAGCGCGGCGATCTCGGCGCGCGCGGCGAGCACGAGCTCGTCGTTGGTGTGTGCGACGCCGTGCAGCCCCCAGCCACCGTCGGGGGCCTCGGTGAGCAGCACCCAGGTGCGCTCGCGCTGCGCCCGGTCACCCGCGGCTTCGGCCACGAGCGCCGTGAGCTGTTCGACGACCGCGAGCTGCTTCGCGCGGTCGAGCGCGCAGCGGGTTCGACGGGGTCTCCACCCAGAGCACGCGCGGCGCCTTCTCCGCGACCGCCGCGCGGACCGCGGCGAGCGAGCTCATGTCGACCACCTGCACGGTGATCCCCCAGCCGCCGAGCACCCGCGAGATCAGCCGGAACGTGCCCCCGTAGACGTCGTTGCCGAGCAGCACGTGATCGCCCGGCTGCAGGATCGCCCGCAGCAGTGTGTCCTCCGCGGCGAGGCCCGACGCGAACGAGTACGCGTGCGTGCCGCCCTCGAGCGCCGCGAGCTGCGCCACCGCCCCGAACCGCATGCCGACATATCACCCGGGTGAAGAAAAGGGTGACAACGTCGTCACGGCATGGTGCGATGCTCTCTAGCATCGAGAGCCGGACGATTGCTCTCATCGCCTACGTCAGGTGGCATTCGATCCGCGCGCCGCGTCCCCGGCGCTGGATGCGGCCGGTCCCAGTCCGGCCGCATCCAACACCGTCACGAACTCATCCGAGGTGAACATGGGGATAGGAGATCAAGGTCCGCCCCCGTCAGGCGAGGATGGGTGGGACCTGACGTCCGCGGTGTTCCGCGCCCTCGCCCAGGGCGATTGGCGGACCGCGGCTGACCTGGTGGAGGCACATTGGGGGCGTCTGAACGCCTCAGGCGTGTCGCTGATCGAGATCGTCGGTGATGCGCTGCCGCCGGAGGCGTTCGAGGAGCGGCCCATGTGGGCATCCCTGCGGGCGTACGCTCGGCACATGGGCCTGGACGCGCGCTTCGGCCATCGCTGTACGTCAATGCCGCACGAGACCCGCGCGCGGGCGATGCCGCCCTTACCCGGGCGGTGCTGTGGACGAGCCAGTCGACGGCGATGCGGACGTCGGGACGGGTCGATACGGCAGCGGACCTCGTCGGCCGGGCGCGTGCCGCCGCGGCGGAGATCACTACGCAGGATCCGGTGCGGGACCAGCTGCTGCCGGAGCTGCAGTTCCAGTGGGCCCTCACGTATGTCGTCGCAGGGCGAGGCGGTCAGGCGTTCGAGTTGTTCGCCGCCGCGTTCGACGGGGCGGTGCGGACGTCGAACGTGCGGGTCCAGGTCGATGCGTCCGGCGAGTTGGCGTGGTTGCTTGCGATATGCGGGTACGGGTTCACAGCGGATGCGTGGATCGCGAGGCATGCTGCCGTGTGCCATGTGGACGCCACGTTCTCGAGGGCGCGGGTCAGCGGGGTCCTCGCGCAGGCGATGCGCGCCTGGGACCGTTTGGAGCCGGCCCGTGCGGTGCAGTTGACGGATGAGATCCCGGATGCCGATGCGCGGGACCGTGCCCCATTCGTTGCCGGCATCCGCCTGCTCGGTCGTGCGCGGGCGACCGGCGCGGCGAGTGAGTCCATCCTGCACCAGTTCGACGTGGCGGTGAGCGCGTTCCTGCCTGCAAGTTCGCTCGTCCCGTTCATCGACCAGCACAACCGGGTGGTCCGGTCGGACTACTTCCTGCTCCGCGGGGAGACGCCCGCGGCGATCCGCCTGCTCACCGACGACGCGGCCGCGACCGGGCTGTTCGCGTCCGCGCGACTCGCCGCCGCATACATGCTGTCCGGCGACCTGGATACGGCGGAGCAAGAAGCCCGGTTCGTGCTGGGTGCACGGGAGACCTGTCCCCGCGTCCAGATCGAGGCGTACGCGGTGCTCTCCGCGTCGCTGCTGCGGAAGGGGAACCCGGTCGCCGCGACCGAGATGTTCCGGGATGCCGCCGCACTCGCGGTCGAGAACGACACCTACATGCCGCTGGCGGTGATCCCCCGAGACGACGTGCGGACGCTGGTCGAGCGTCTTCCGCACCTGAACGATGTCACGCCGATCATGGCACTGGCCAGCGGGCGGATACCGATGCCCCCGACCCAGCAGCCGGACAGGCGCCTCACGCCTCAGGAGGGACGTTTGATCCGCCTGCTGACGGACGATCTGTCCGAGCAGCAGATCGCGACCGCGATGGGCATCAGCCGCAACACGGTGCGGACCCACCTGCGGGCCCTGTTCCGGAAGTTCGGCGTCCACGACCGGGGCGCGCTGCGCGCCGCGGCGCGAGGAGAAGGACTGTTATGACCCGGGACACTCCCCCAGCGCCGGTGGATGAGAGCGTGATCCGGAGGATCTTCGCCGCTCTCGCCGAGGGGCACTGGGACAGCGCCGTGGGCCTGGTCGAGCTGCACTGGGACAGCTTGTTGCAGACGGCACCGTACGTCATCCACGCGGTCGTGTTTGCGCTCCCGAAGCCGCAGCGCAAGGACTCGCGGCGATGGCGGCATCTCGCCGCGACGAGACAACTGATTCTGCGTACCGGCCCGTCCGCACCGCATCCGTCGGTCGGGTAACGCCGGCGAACTGCTGCTGCACCTCGACGCGCTCACCGCGCAGGCGGCGACCGCGTTGGACCACGGCGGGATCGCAGCAGCCCTCAGCACGGTGCGGCAGGCCATCGCCTTCTACCGGGCGATGACCGAGCGGCAGCGCGTAGTCGCCGGTCCCACCCTGCCCAGGCACCTGCTGTCCTGGGCGCGCGTGATCCGCGCCGTCGACGACGACCCGGAAGGCCGCAACCTCCTTGAGGAGGCGTACGCGTGGAGCGTCAGTGTCGGGCAACTGCACCCCGCCATCGATTCCGCCGCCGAGCTCGCCGCGGACGACGCTCTCCTCGGGCGCTCCCAATCCGCGCAACTGTGGGTGCATCGGGCGACCGTCCTGTATCGAGCCAACGCCGACGCCGCAGGCACGCCACCGTCCACGCAGTACGCGTTGGCTCTCATCTCCGCCAACCAGCTCGCGTTCGAGCAGGCGCTGGCGCATCTCGCGCAGGCTGAGTCCGTCCCTTCCGTCGATCACGCACGCGTGCGCGCGTCTTTCCGCGTCCTCTGGGGCAGTTTTCTTCCCCGTCCGGATCGTGCCGCACTGACCGCCAACCTCGACGCGGCCTGCGGCGCCCCGCCGCGAAGCCACCTCGGAGAGATCTCCGAGGTGTTCGCACGTGTCCGCCTCGACCTGCTCGACGGATACGGGCATCGCGCCATCGCCCGCCTCACCGCCATGTCCGGGGAACGATTCGGGGTATGGATCTCGGCAGCCAGGGCGGCCCTCCACCTGCGACTGGGCGACATCCGCGCCGCCGAACTCGATGCCGCCTTCGCCCTGGAGCGCTTCGCCGACTCCCCCCGCAGTGACGTCGAGTTGCAGACCATTCAAGCCGCCCTCCACCTCCGCAAGTCTCAGTACGCGCGGGCTCGCAGCACGTTTCGCGACGCCGTTGCGATGGCGGAACTGCATCACCTGCCGGCCGCGCTCCTCGCCATCCCGCCGACCGACCTGCAGGCGCTGACCGAGGTCTCTTACCCTGACGACTCGCCCGCACTGCTTGCACTCCTGCTGTCCACCGTGCCCGACGGGGAGACGGCCCGACCAGTGGCCACCAGGCTCACCGCTCGAGAGCTCGTCGTGCTCCGTGCCCTCGACTCCCATCCCGACGCCTCGATCACGGACATCGCCGAGCAACTCGACGTCTCCCGCAACACGATCAAGACCCAGCTGCGGTCGATCTACCGGAAGATCGGGACCTCCGATCGGATCGACGCCCTCGCGCGCGTGCGCGAAGACGGGCATGCTCACCGCACGCGGCGAAGGCGCCGTCCTCCGCGCCGGTGATCACAGCCCCGGGTGAAAGTCGGGGTGATCTGCAGCACCTGGCTCGTGACGCGGTTCATAGGTTCTGATGTGAGCTCGCCACGTGCGATCGCTGGGGAGAGGGGTCCCGGTAACGCCGCGACAAGTCGCGTCTCG
Source organism: uncultured Actinomycetota bacterium (assembly GCA_963791605.1). Taxonomy (GTDB): domain Bacteria; phylum Actinomycetota; class Actinomycetes; order Actinomycetales; family Microbacteriaceae; genus Microbacterium. The sequence goes on from CAWBTB010000001.1 coordinate 103,069, forward strand.
TGGTGCAGGGGTTGCCACGAGGACGGAACGGGAGCGCTGGGGAACGATCGCCATGGGGATGCAGCTCTGCACGTCCTGCGGGAGGGGGCTCCCGCAGGACGTCGGCTGTCGCGCTTTCCGTCACGCTACAGCCGAGCCGGGAGTCCTCAACATGACGACAAGTCGACATCGCCGGACCGAGAGCGCGGCGCTTCGCCGCGATCCGAAGACCTGATTCTGGCAAGCCGCATCTCGTGCTGGTCACCACCCGGCGACTACAACAAGGCCGCAGAGGTCCTGGACCTCCCTGTCGTCGAGCTGCGAACCCGCATCGCCGGCCTCGAGCGGTTGATCGGCGCACGACTGCTCGCCGAGGACAGCGGCCCGTTGCGTCCGACGGAGGTCGGCGCCGGACTCCTCGCGCCTCTCACGGCCGCTGTCGAAGCCGCAGCGGTCGTCGACCCGCGGCTCCGCGACGTCCTCCGCGCATTGGGGCGCGCCTCCTGACCGAGGCCCGCTCCTCAGGCCTTGCGGAGCGCGTCCTCCAGGGCGACCCAGCCGAGCATCGCGCACTTCACGCGGGCGACGTAGCGGGAGACGCCGGTCAGCGCGGCGGCATCTCCGTAGACGTCCTCGTCGAGCTCCATCGCGCCACGCGAGCGCAGCGCCTCGCGGAAGCCGTCGATCAGCTCGGCGGCCTCGGCGCGCGTGCGACCGACGATCAGCTCGGTGAGCATGGACGCGGAGGCCTGCGAGATCGAGCAGCCGGATCCGTCCCAGCTCACGGCCGCGATCCGGTCGCCGTCGGCGTCGCTGCCGGAGGTGGTGATCCGCGCCCGCAGGGTGATCTCGTCGCCGCAGATCGGGTTGCGCTGATGCGACTCGCCGACATGCGAATCGGTCCCTGAGCCTGTCGAAGGGTCGTCGCCGACCAGGCCCTTGCCATGCGGGCGCTTGGAGTGATCCAGGATCAGCTCCTGGTACAGGTCGTCGAGGCCGCTCATGCGCGCACCTCGTCCGCACCGAAGTACGCGCGCACGCCCGAGACCGCGTCGAGCATCCGGTCCACCTCGTCGACCGTGTTGTAGAGCGCGGCCGAGGCGCGCACCGAGGCGGTGACGCCGAGCCGGGCGTGCACGGGCTCGGCGCAGTGGTGCCCGACCCGCACGGCGATGCCGCGGGAGTCGAGGAACTGCCCGACGTCGTGCGCGTGCACGCCGTCGACGACGAACGCCTGCAGCGCGACCCGCTCGGACTCCGTCGGCGTCGCCGAGCAGGCGCACGCCGTCGATCGCGCGCAGCCCCTCGCGCATCCGGTGCTCCAGCACCTGCTCATGCGCGTGGATCGCGTCCATGCCGATCCCGTCGAGGTAGCGGACTGCCGGCGGCGAGTGCGATCGCCTGCGACACCGGCTGCGTGCCCGCCTCGAACCGCTGCGGCGGCGGCAGGAACTCGGTGCGCTCGAACGTGACACGGGTGATCATCGATCCCCCGGTGAGGAACGGCGGCAGCGCCTCGAGCACCTCGCGGCGGCCGTACAGCCCGCCGATCCCGTAGGGGCCCTGCATCTTGTGACCCGAGAAGACGGCGAGGTCCACGCCGAGGCCGGGCAGGTCGAGCGGCAGGTGCGGCGCGGACTGGCAGGCGTCGAGCACGGTGAGCGCCCCGACCGCCTGCGCGAGGGCGACGATCTCGGCGACCGGGTTCACGATCCCGAGCACGTTCGAGACGTGCGTGAAGGCGACCACGCGCGTGCGGGATCCGATGACCTCGGCAGCATGGTCGAGGTCGAGGGATCCGTCGTCGCGGATCCGGATCACGCGCAGGATCGCACCGGTGCGTGCGGCGAGCTCCTGCCACGGCACGATGTTCGCGTGGTGCTCGGCCTCGGTCACGACCACCTCGTCGCCGGGCTGCAGCGCGAACCGGGCGCTGGCCGGAGCGCCCCGGCCGAGCGTGGCGTTGCCGATCGCGTAGGAGATGAGGTTGATCCCCTCCGTCGCGCCGTGAGTCCAGACGAGGTCGTCGGGCGCGGCGCCGACGAAGCCGGCGACGGCGGCCCTGGCATCCTCGTAGAGCTCGGTCGCCTCGGCGGCCAGGGTGTGCGCACCGCGGTGCACCGCGGCGTTGGAGCGCTCGAGGAAGTCGCGCTCCGCGTCCAGCACGGCCCGCGGCTTCTGACTCGTCGCGGCGGAGTCGAGGTACGCCAGCGGCATCCCCTGCACGGACTCGGCGAGCAGGGGGAAGTCGGCGCGCACGGCGGCCACATCGAAGGCGGAAAGACTCACGTATCCACGCTACGTCAGCGCGGAGCCCGGTGGATCCGCGCGGTCCATACGCGTACCCGCGCAGTTCCCGCGGAGAACTGCGCGGAGGAAATCTGAAAAAAGGCTGGACAGATCCACTGAAGAGGCCTACCTTGTGCCGTAGATCGGTATATCGGGGGAGACGCCATGCCGGATCGTTCGCGGAGGGCACGGGGTTTCATCCCCGCCGCGATCACTGGCGCCTTCTTCGCTCTCGGCTGGGTGGCACTGTCGATCGCTTTCGGATCCGGATCCGCTCAGGCCTCTGAGTCGACGCCGCCTCCGCCCCCCTCTCTGCTGAGCACCGTGCAGAGTACGGTCAGTGCGGCGGAGAGCACGCTGGCCACGGTGCAGAGCACGGTCTCCGACACGCTCGGAACGGTGACGGCAGCTGTTTCGGTCGCGGCTCCCGTCTGCGGATCCCGTGCCCGTCACGCCCGCGGCCGCATCGACGGCCGAGGAGCCCGCGGCGCCGGTGGTGGCCCCGCTCGTCGACGCCGTCGCTCCGGTCGTGCAGTCCGTGACGCAGACGGCCGGTGCGGTGATCGGCGTCATCTCGACCACGACCGACGCGGTCGCTCCGGCGCTGAGCCCCGTGCTCGCCCCGGTCGACTCTCTGTTGCAGCGGGTCCCCGGCACTCTGACCACCGTGACCTCCGCGCTCCCCCGGCTCGCCCTCTCGCTCGACGACACGGTCGGCACCGTCGCCGACACCGTGCACGGCGTGCCGGTATCCCTCCCCGCACGGCCGGCTCCGCAGGGCCAGAGCGCGGTTCCGACCGGTCCCGGCGCACCCGGGTCGGCCGCGTTCGCAGCGCTTCCGCCTGCCGCGCCTGTGACCGGGGCGAACGGAGATCGGCTCGCACTGATGCGATCCGACGAGGCAACCGGTCGCCGTGCTGCGCCTCGATCCCGCGGCGTCGACCGTACCGGCGACGCCTACGCGACAGCCCGCAGGGTCCCCCGTCTCAGACGGGATCACTGTGCCCGGAACCGGCTCATCCGCCGGTGCAAGCGCAGGTGACGCCCGGTTCCTCGGATCCGTCTCCTCTTCTTCGGCAGGCGACAGCCTGCTGGCCGTCCGCTCCGGATCCGCAGGCGACGACCGCCTGCCGGTCTCTCCGGTCGCGGATCACGACTCCTCTCCCGACTGATCGGGGCGCGGCCGTCCTCAGGACGGCACGTCTCATCGCGCATTCGCGCATCCCCAGATCAGACAGGAAAAGAATCATGAATCGCATCCTCAAGCGTGCTCTCTGGGGCACGCTCATCGCGGGCGGGATAACTCTCGCCGGCGCGACGGCGGCGAATGCCGCAGAGGCGCCACCCAATGGCGCCGACTGCGGCGGCAACGTCGTCACGAGCACTCTCACGACCGTGACGAATCTGCTGACCGGCCCCTGCGACCAGTCACAGCCGGGTGACCAGCCCGGGGAGGGCGGGACCGGAGGAACCAGCGCCCTCCCCGCGGTGACCCAGGACGTCACCGACCTCGTCACGGATGTCGTCAGCGTGGTCGCCCCTGCGGCTCCCGCGCCCGGCGGATCCGACTCGGGCGGGGACTCCGAAGGCACTCCCGGCGGGTCGACCCCCGGCGGCACGGAATCGGGAGGATCCGTGCCCGGTGGGTCTGACTCCGGCGGCGTTCCGACGACCGGTGTCGTGACGGTTCCGGTTCCCGGAGTCGGCACGGTCCACGCGGGGCTGACCCCTGACGGGATCGACGTCGGTAAGAACCTCAACGTCGCCGGCGTCAAGGACGTCTGGGATCTCACCGCCGGACCCCAGGGAATCGCCACCACCGACCGCATCGGCACCGACGCCACCAACGTCCTCGTCGACGCAGCCGTCCCCACCAGCGGTGCCACCGCACCGCACGCCACCGTCACCCTGCCCCAGCTCGGCGACCTGACCGGCGGACTCCCCACAGTTCCCGGTCTGCCCCTTGGTGACCTCACCGGGGCACTCGGCAGCATCACGGGCAGCGTCCCCAGCGTGCCCTCGCTGCCGGCACTGCCGTCGGTTCCGGGTGCCCCCGGCACCGGCGGCAGCACCCCCGGCATGATCACCATCCCCGTCCCAGGAGTCGGATCGGTCCACGCCGGCACCACCCCCGACGGGATCGACGTCGGTAAGAACCTCAACGTCGCCGGCGTCAAGGACGTCTGGGATCTCACCGCCGGACCCCAGGGAATCGCCACCACCGACCGCATCGGCACGGACGCCACCAACGTCCTCGTCGATGCAGCCGTCCCCACCAGCGGTGCCACCGCACCGCACGCCACCGTCACCCTGCCGAAGCTCGGCGGGATCACTGGCGGTCTGCCGTCGGTTCCGGGCCTTCCCGGCACCGGCGGCATCCCGGGACTCCCGGGTCTCCCCCTCGGTGACCTCACCGGGGCACTCGGCAGCATCACGGGCAGCGTCCCCAGCCTGCCCTCCCTGCCGGCACTGCCCCTCGGTGACCTCACCGGGGCACTCGGCAGCATCACGGGCAGCGTCCCCAGCCTGCCCTCGCTGCCGGGTCTGCCGTCGGTTCCGGGTCTTCCCGGCACCGGCGGCAGCACCCCCGGCATGATCACCGTCCCCGTTCCGGGGATCGGATCCGTTCACGCCGGCACCACCCCCGACGGGATCGACATCGGTACGAACCTCAACGTCGCCGGTGTGAAGGACGTCTCGGATCTGACCGTCGGACCCCACGGAATCGCCACCACCGACCGCATCGGCACGGACGCCACCAACGTCCTCGTCGACGCGGCCGTCCCGACGAACGGTGCCACGGCACCGTACGTCTCCGTCACCCTGCCGCGCCTCGCCACTCTGACGAGTGTGCTGCCGGGTCTCCCGGGCAGCGTCCTCCCCGGTCTTCCGGGCGGCACCACCCCCGGCACCGGCGGATCCGGCGGTTCCGGAAACGGCGGTTCCGGAAACGGCGGTTCCGGCAACGGCGGTCCGGCAACGGCGGTTCCGGCAACGGCACCGCCGGCACCGGAATCGGCGGGAGCCTCCGCGCCGATCACCCAGGTCGTCTCGCGGGTGACGCACGGCCTGAACACGATGGGCATCACGCGGAGCACGATGTCCGCGAACGGGAACGGCTCGCTGGCGCAGACCGGGGGCGACCTGCTCCTGCTCCTGCTCTTCGCCGGAGCCCTCCTGCTCGCGGCGGGCGCCGCGGTGAAGCTCGTCGAACAGCGGCGCTGATTCCGCACAGGAGAGGTGACGGACACACACGTCCGTCACCTCTCCTCGGGCCGCCTCCCACACGGAGGCGGCCCTGACCCCGCTTTCGGACGGCCCTTGCCGGACGTGGTCCACACGCCTGGCAAGACCCCGGTCCGGTCGCCCCCGATCGATATGGTGAGCGCATGACACCCCGCTCGGGCGCCACCGCCGCCGCCGACTCTCCTCCTCTCGCTCGCACTGCGGCGGAGGCCGGCCAGCCGCTCCGCGACTACCGCGTGCACCGGTACGTCAACGCGTTCTGTCCGGCGTGCCACGACGAGGATCCGGATCGCCCGCTCGCCGAGGTCCGCCGCCTGAGCGGCTGGCTCGCCGTCCGCAACGACCGCGTGTGGCTGGAGCGCGGCTGCCCCGCAGCACGGTCTGCAGCGCACGATCTACGACGAGTCCGCCGAGATCCTGACGTATCTGGAGCAGTGGACCGCGCCGACGAAGGTGCACGAGCCCGACCTCGCCGGCAACTTCAAGCCGGTCCCCTCGGCGTACGAAGACGGCCTGCCTGAGATGCAGACCCAGCACACCTGCATCCTGCTGGAGGATCTCACCGACCACTGCAATCTGCGCTGTCCCACGTGCTTCGCGGAGTCCAGCCCCGCCGCGAGCGCGGTCGCCCCGCTCGCCGAGGTGCTCGCGTCGGTCGACGCGCGCCTGGCGAAGGAGAACAGCCGGATCGACGTGCTGATGCTCTCCGGCGGCGAGCCGACCCTGTATCCGTGGCTGGAGCAGCTGCTCGAGCATCTGGTCGCGCGACCGATCGTGCGGATCCTGCTGAACTCGAACGGGCTGCGCATCGCGCAGGACGACGCCCTCGTCGAGACCCTCAAGAAGCACCGCGAGCGCGTCGAGGTGTACCTGCAGTACGACGGCGAGAGCGCCGAGGCGTCCGCGTACCACCGCGGCGCCGACATCCGCCGGTTCAAGGAGCGGGCGCTCGCCCGGCTCAGCGAGGCCGGCGTGTTCACCACCCTCACGATGACCGCCGCCCTGGGCGTGAACGACGGCGAGATCGGCGCCGTGATCCGCCGCGCCATGGTGACTCCGTACGTGGGCGGCGTGACGATCCAGCCGGTGTTCGGATCCGGCCGCTCGGCCGGCATCGATCCGCACGACCGGCTCACGCACACGGGCGTGCTGGCCCGGCTCGCGCCGCAGACCGACGGCGACGTGACCTGGAAGGATCTCACCGCGCTGCCGTGCAGCCACCCGCACTGCTGCTCGGTCGGCTACCTGCTCAAGGACGATTCCGGCACCTGGAACTCGCTCACCAAGCTCGTCGGGCACGACCGGCTGAAGGAGTTCCTCGACCTCAACCCGGATCTCATCGCGAACCGGATCGCCGACAGCGGCATCAACCAGAAGCTCAAGGACAGCGTCAAGCAGTCGCTTCTCGACCTGCTCAGCGAGCAGTCGTCGCTGTCGCACCCGTCGATCGGATCCCTCTGGAAAGACATCTGCACCGGCTGCGACCTCGGCATCGGCACGCTCACGAAGCTCGCCACCGCGGCGCTGCCCGGACAGCACAAACGGCTGCGGGCGTTCCTCGGCGAGCGGGTCAAGCGCATCACCGTGAAGCCGTTCATGGACATCAACACCATGATCGAGGAGCGGCTGACGCAGTGCTGCGTGCACGTCGCCACGGTCAACGCGCAGACCTCGGCGCACCAGTGCGCGCCGTTCTGCGCCGTGCAGGCGTGGGCGCCGCTCTCGCGGACCCGGATCTCGACGGCCACCGGGTCCGCCGGCGTCCGCGCGGAGCGGGCCGAGGCGGGCGTCGAGGCCGGCGTCGAGGCCGGCGAACGTACCCGCCTGCCCCTGTCGGTGGGGAACTGAGCCATGGCGCCGGGGGGCGAGGGGCGGGACGGCACGTTCCGAACTCGGTCGGATCGGTCGGGTGCGATGCCGAACGGCGCGCCGGAGCCCGGATCGACTGAGTGTGAAACCCCCGGAGCTGTCGACCCGGCCGGATCCGTCGCCCCGCTCGACCTCTCCGGCCTGAACCGCTTCGACGAGGCGGTCGGATCCGCGGCGCCGCCGTTCGACCCTCTGCGACTGTGCGTGTTCACGACGATCGCGCTCATCGCGTGCCTGCTCGGGCCGATCGCCGTGCTCGGCTTCGCGATCATCGCGATCGCGGGTTATGCGCGTGCCCGCCGTGAGGGCCTGCTGCGCTCGAAGTGCAAACTCGGCGACACCCGGCTCGTGCTCGCGTATCTGTCCGTCATCGCGGTGCTCGCGGCGGTCGCGACGCCGTTCTGGGTCATGTTCTGGGTCTCGTTATGGATGGGGCGGATCGGCTGATGTTCCCGACCCTGCAGGATCTGCTCGGGCCGTGGGCCCCGCCGCTGGAGACGCACGGATTCTTCGTCGCGCTCGGACTCGGCGCGGCGGGCATCGTGTTCCTCATCGAGCGCCGGCGGCGGGGCGTGACGGATCCGCGCGTCGCCTACCTCGTACTGGGAGCCCTGCTGGGGGCCGCGATCCTGTCCCGGCTCGGTACCTGGGCGCAGCACATCGACCTGACCAAGAACCGCGACCTGGTCTCGCAGCTCACGCACGGCAACGCCTCGATCCTGAGCGCCCTGGTCGGGGCCTGGCTGGGCGTGCACGTGGCGAAGAAGATCGTCGGCTACCGCGAGCGCAGCGGCGACCTGTTCGCACCGGCGGTGGCCATCGCCATGGCGATCGGCCGGTTCGGGTGCCTGTTCACGGAGCGTCCGGGCACGCCCACCGGCACCGGCTGGGGGATCGTGCTGGATCCGGCGGCGGCCGCACGGGTCGGATCCCCCGCCGGCGTGCCCCTGCACCCGAGCTTCGTGTACGAGATCGCCTTCCACGCGGCGGCGTTCTGCCTGCTCTGGTTCTGGCTGCGGCACCGCGACATCGCCGCCGGCGAGACCCTCACGCTGTACATCGCGGCCTACGGGATCTTCCGCTTCTTCGTCGAGTTCGTGCGCGGCAACGACATCGCCTGGCTGGGCCTGACCCGGCCCCAGCTCTTCCTGATCGTCACCATCCCGCTCCTGCTGGTCCGCATCGTCTGGAAGGCGCGAAAAGGCGCCTTCCCGCTCATCACAAGGAGGATCCCGAGTGAGCAGCACGCCTGAGTCCCCGTCCGATCCCGAGCCGCACCTTCCCTCCGGAACGCCGCAGCCCCCGCCTCCTCCGGGCCCGCCGACGTCGCCTCCCCCGGCCGTGCCGCCCGCCCCGTTCGTGCCGCCGGCCCCGGATCCTTCCCCGCTCCCCCATGGTCTGCCCCCGGTGCCCTACGGACCCGGTCCGCAGTACGCACCCGGTCAACCACAGGCGTCGGGAGCGCCGTACGGCCCTGGGGCGCCGGTTCCACCGCGGACCGGGATGAGCTTCGGCGGCGGGATCGGGGTAGGCATCGGCATCGGCTGCGCCTCGCTGCTCATCGCACTCGTGCTCTACTTCGCGCTCCTGAGTCTGAGCGGGACGTTCTCCCTCCTGATCTTCGTGTTCCCGCTCGTCGTCGGCGGGGTCCTGATGTTCTGGAAGAAGACCCGCGGCATGGGAACCGGCGTGCTCATCATCTCGGCCGCCGCCTGGATCACGGTCATCGGCCCGTGCCTGGGACTGTTCAGCGGGGGCTGATCGACGGGCGCTCGGGCCCCACGGCAGCCGGCGGCCCGGCGATGCTCGTTACGGCCGGGTCAGCTCCTCGAGCACCTCGACCACGTGCCGGTACGGCCTGCCGGTCGCGCGGCTCATGCCGAGCTCGCAGGTGCGGTTCGCCGAGACGTACGCGTCGAATCCGCCGCGCTCGGCGTCGGCCTCCGCGATCTCGGCCGCCTCGACCGCCGTGGCGCTCGCGGTGAGCTCCGGATGCAGCATGCCGCGGTCTCCCGCGAAGGCACAGCAGCCCCAGCCGTCCGGCACGAACACCTCGTCGGCGAGCGCCGCGGCGAGCGCGCGCAGGTCGCCGGTCGCGCCGAGCTGTGTGGTCGAGCAGGTGGGGTGCACCGCGATCGAGCGGATCCGCTCCCGCACGGTCAGCGTCGGCAGCGCCTCGCGGGCGAGGAAGGTGGTCGCGTCCTCGATGCGCAGATCGGAGTACTCCGGGTGCTCGGCAACGGCTTTGGCGAGCATGACGTGCAGGCCCTCGGTGCACGAGGACGCATCGCAGACCACGGGCAGCGCCCCCTGCCGGCTCGCGGCCCAGAGTGCGGGCAGCACCCGTTCGGTCATGGTCGCATAGCCGGCGAGGTGCCCCTTCGACTTCCACGGCGTACCGCAGCACAGGCGGCCGGCATCCGGCGGCACGGCGAACGGGATCCCGGCCCGCTCCAGCAGCAGTCGCACCGCGTCGCGGGATCCGCCGCCCTCCCCGCCGTGCGGATCCGTCTCGGGCCTCGGATCCGTCTCGGCCCCGGGCCCCTGCTCCGCAGCGAACCCCTGCTCCGCCCCGAACATCGTGCCGATGCAGGCGCCGAACAGCACCGCCTGCGCGTCGGCCGGATACGCCGCACGCAGCGGCCGCGAGCCGCCCCCGGGCAAGCCGTCGTCGTACAGCGGCACGGTGTCGGCGCCGAGCACGGCACGGCCGGCCCGGGTCACCGCGGTCACGAGCGGCGCCGGGAGCGCCTTCGCGACACTCAGCGCGAACCCTCCGCCACGCGAGACCACACCCCAGCCCTTCGCCGCCGCGTTCCAGAGGCCCGCTTCGAGACTCCCCTCCTCTTCGGCGCGCAGGCGGCGCACGAGGTCGCCGGTGTTGATGTCCACCGGGCAGGCGACGCCGCACATGCCGTCCACGGCGCAGGTCTGCACGGCGTCGTAGTCGTGGTCCCGCGCGATGTCGGCGGCGACGTCGACGTCGCCGCGGTGCAGAGCCGCCGTCATGTCGCGGCGCAGCACGATGCGCTGCCGCGGCGTGAGGGTGACGTCCTTGCTGGGGCAGGCCGGCTCGCAGTATCCGCACTCGACACAGCGATCCACCTCGGCCTCGACCCTCGGCACGAGCTTCAGGTCGGTCAGGTACGAGCGCTCGTCGTCCGACAGCACGACGCCGGGGTTGAGGATCCCGTCCGGGTCGATGAGGCCCTTGATCTCCCACATCATGTCGGTGAGCACGTCGCCGTACTGCCGCCGCACGAACGGCGCCATGATCCGGCCGGTGCCGTGCTCGGCCTTGAGCGTGCCGCCCTGCGCGAGCACGAGCTCGACGAGATCCTCCGTGAACGCCTCGTACCGACGCAGCGCCGCGTGGTCGTCGAAGCGCTCGTTGATGAGGAAGTGCACGTTGCCGTCCTTGGCGTGCCCGAAGATCACGCACCCGTCGTAGCGATGCTTCTCGAACAGCGCGGTGAGGCCCTCGCATACGCCGAGCAGACGCTCCACGGGGACCGCGATGTCCTCGAGCAGTGCGGTCGTGCCGGAGGGTCGGGCACCCGCGACCGCGGGGTACAGGCCCTTGCGCACCGTCCACAGTTCGCCGCGCTCGGCGGGATCCTCGGTCATCCGCGCCGGCGTCGTGAGCGGCAGGGTGCGCACGTGCGCGAGCGTGGCCGCTTTGCCCGCCTCGAGCGCTTCCGCATCCGCGGCGTGCACCTCGATGAGCAGCGCCGCATGGCCCTGCACGTCGATGTCGGCGATCACCTCGGGCACGGTGCTGAGCCCCTGCGCGACCCGCAGCGAGGCGGCGTCCAGGAGCTCGATCGTCGCGAGACCCAGCGCGGTGAGGCCCGGCAGCGCCGCCATCGCATCGGAGAGGGTGTCGAACACGAGCAGACCGGTCGAGATCTCGGGCTGGATCGGGATCGTGCGGAACCGCGCCTCCGCGACGAAGGCGAGCGTGCCCTCGGATCCGATCACGAGATGCTCCAGGATCCGCACCTCGTCGTCGAAGTCGAGCAGGGAGTTCAGCCCGTAGCCCATCGTGTTCTTCATCGAGAACTGCCGCGCGACCTCGGCACTCAGCGCCGCATCTCCGCGCAGCCGGTCGCGCAGATGCCGCAGTCCGCGGGCGATCGCGGGTTCGCGGTCGCGCAGCTGCTCTGCCGCGTCCTCCGCGCCCGTGTCGAGGATCGTGCCGCTCGGCAGCACCAGCAGCAGCGACTCGATCGTGCGGTACGAGTTCTCCACGATGCCGCAGGCCATGCCGCTGGAGTTGTCGGCGACCACCCCGCCGATCGTGCAGGCGATCTCGCTGGCCGGATCCGGACCGAGCTTGCGGCCGTATCGGGCCAGCCGGGTGTTCACCTGGCGGACCGTGGCGCCGGGCTGCGCGGCGACCCATGTGCCGTCGGGCGCGACGTCGATGCGGCGGAACGCCGAACGCACGTCCACCATGACGTCGCCGGTCACGCCCTGGCCGCTGAGGCTCGTGCCGCCGGAGCGGAAGGTGAGGCTGCGGCCCGCTGCGCGCACCGCGGTGAATATCCGGGCGACCGCGTCCGCGTCCTGCGGGACGAGCACCGCGTCCGGCACGAGCAGGTAGTGCGAGGCGTCGTGCGCGCGGGCGAATCTGTCGATCGTGCGGGAGGCGACCCGCACGCCGGGACCGAGCAGCGCCTCGTCCAACGGCGCGGTCACGGTGGCGGACATGCGGGCTCCTCCTGCAGGTCAGGGGTGTCCGTCCAGTATCGTCCGGCCACGCCCTCGGCACGACTCGCGCGCACTGCGTTCACCCCCTCCGAGCGTCTTCACCCCCTCTGAGATGCGTCCGCGGGAGGGGGCGAAGACGCTGTGAGGGGGTGAACGCGGCGCGGGCTGCATGCGGCCCGGTCAGGCCCGCAGCCCCGGATCCGCCCTCCGGAACACCCCGTCCACCAGGACCGGCACCGTGTCCGAGACGTCCGTCTGCGCGGCGAGCTCGACGTCGGCGCCCTGGCCGTCCGCACGCAGCTCGACGCCGCTCGTCGACGCCGTGAACAGGTGCCGCGTCGCCCGCGACAGTCCCGTGTAGGCGGCGCAGGCGGCGGCCGCATCCGGCGAGCATGCATCGATCCCGAGCACGCCGAGCGCGTCGATCACGGCGCCCGCGGTGAGCAGATCCTCGACGGAGAACCGCACGGTCTCGTCGTCGCGCACCTCCCCGCCGGCGACGACGGCGACCCGCACCCGGTGCCCCAGTGCCCGCTGGTGCTCCAGGATCCAGCGCGCGACCGCCGTGCGGTTGCGCAGCGACGCGGCGAGCACCGGCACCCCGAACGATGCGGCGAGCGCGGACAGGCGGGATCCGTTGAACGACGCGACGACCGCCCGGCGGGATCCGAACGCGGCGACGTTCTCGGCCGTCATGCTCGACGGCGACAGCGAGACGCCGGGATCTCCGCGCCGGCCGGCGAGCCGAGCCGCGCCGAACCCGCCCTCGGCGGCGATGCGCTCGGCGTCCGCGCGCAGGCCCGGGAACGGCTGCACCTCGAGGCCCTCGGACACCGCGCGTTCCACGGTGGTGGTGAACGAGATCGCGTCGATCACGACGATGACGCCGGCGCCCTGGGCGATCGAGCGCAGGCCCTCGCGCGCCCAGTCGAACCGCACCTCGTACTCCTGCTGCAGGGGATGGTCTGGGCTCAGCGGCGTCCTCACCCCGGAATGCTACCCGCCCGCGTCCCCGCGCCCGCGAGGCCGATCCCGGTTCCGCGCGCGCCCGCAGCCCCGGGAGGAGTTCTCGCGCTCGGGAGGAGGAATCCGCCGATTGCATCAGCCCGCGGGTGAGAACTCCTCCCGAACGTGCCGGAAGAACCGCACGCCCGGGCAGACCGCGCGCGCCCGGGCAGACCGAACGTGCCGGGCGAACCGGGCGAACCGGCCCGACCGGATAGCCTGGATCCCGCCGTGCCGGCGCAGACCCACCCGAGGAGGGCGATGTTCGACAGTCCGCTCTCCGCCTCGGCGTACGAGGTGCTCGGCGTCTCGGCGAGCGTCGACGACGAGGAGCTGCGGCGGGCGTACCGGCTGCAGCTGCGCCGCACGCACCCCGACACGGGCGGCGAGGCGTCCGTGTTCGTCCAGGTGCAGCGCGCGTGGGAGCTCGTCGGCACCCCCGAGCTGCGCGCCGCATACGACCGCGGCCACGGCTTCACCCACGACGACATCGCCTGGGACGGCTGGCGCACCCCGGCCGCACGCACCGACACCCGGCCCCGCGCCAAGGCGTACGGGCAGGCGGGCGCCAGCCGGCGTCGCCGCTACGTCGTGCAGGTGAACGCGTGGGCGGGATCCGAGGTGCCGGATCCGTATGACCCCGCATTCGTGCGCACCGTCCCGCGCGACCTGCGCCGGATCCTCGCCGACGCCCTCGCCCAGGAGGACACGGCCCGCGCGGTGAGCGACCTGGGCATGGGCTTCACGGCCTGGCATGACGTGGCCGTGGCGCCGAGCCCGGCCGGCGCCGGCGCATCCGGCGCCGGGGCTGACGCGCCCGCGCCCGACGACGTCCTCGACCACATCGTGCTCGGCCCGTCCGGCCTGTACGGCCTGACGTCGGCCGACTTCGGCGGCGTCGCGCGGTTCCGCGGCGGCGAGATCATCGGGCCGGAGACCGGGGCGCGGGCTCCGATCACCGCTCTGATCAGCCGGATCCGCGCCGTGTCCCGCGCGGCCGGCGTGCGCTTCGGCGGGGCGATCCTCGTCCTGCCCGACGACGACCTGGCCCAGGCGACCACCCCGCTCGGCACGATCCGCGGCACCCCCGTCGTCGTGGTGCGGCGCAGCGCCCTGCGCATGCTGTTGCGCACCGGAGTCCCCGGCTCCCGCACGATCGGCGGCACCGAGCTGTTCGACGTGCGCACGCGGATCCAGCAGACCGTCCGCTTCGCCTGACCCCTCGCACCCGAGCCGCCGCACCGAGAAACCACTTCCTGCATGAGACATCACGCAGGGTGTGGTGTCTCATGCAGGATCTGGTTTCTCATGGATCGAGAGGCGGGGCGCGCAGGGAACCGGTCGCACGGGACACAGGCCCATGGTCATGAGCGTCCCGGCGGACCATCATGGGTGTGTGCCCGTCGCGCACCCCGCACGGGACAGCGGACGAGAGCGCGCGAGACGCAGATGGAGCGCAGACCGATGACGGCGCAGACCGGGACAGCCGCGGCGTCCGGTGCGGGCCGAGACCAGGCCGCACCGCCTGCTCCCGCACGGCTGCGCGCGGGATCCGGCCGCCCGCTCCCGGCCGCGCTCCTCATGATCGGCGCCTTCGCGTTCCTGCTCGGAGCCGTCGAGCTCGCCGTGGGCGCGCAGGCGCCGGATCTGCTCTGGGCGGTCGCGCTGTTCACCGGCGTGTTCTGGATCTGGGTGATCGCGGGCCTGCTGGCGTGGTGGCGCCGTCCGCACAACGCCACCGGACTGCTTCTCGTCATCGGCGGCATCGCGCTGTTCCTCGGCGGGCTCGCCAACCTCGGCATCGACGCGCTGTCTGTCGCGAGTGCGATCTTCGCGACGAGCCCGCTCGCGATGACCGTGCATCTGCTGCACGCGTTCCCCTCGGGCCGATTGCGCGGACGGCTCTCGATCACCACCGTCGTGCTGGGCTGGGTGTCCTGTCCGGTGCTCCAGCTCGTCCTCGTCCTCATCCCGCCGGATGCGCCCGGCGCCTTCGCCGTCGTGGCCGCTGCGCAGAAGACCCTCGGGATCGCCGTGATGATCCTGACCGCGATCGTGCTGGCCCGGCGCCTGATCATCGCCGACCCCGCGCACCGGCGGGTGCTGCTGCCGCTGTTCGGCTACGGCATCGTGGCCGTGCTGCTGCTCGCCTTCGCCGCCACGATCGGGCACGCACTCGGGTGGGATCCGACGATCGCCGGCGTCGCGCAGCTCATCGTCTCGGCAGCCATCCCGATCGCGTTCCTGCTCGGCGTGCTGCTCGGCGGGTTCCGCCGCACCGGCGACCTGGAGCCGCTGAGCGCCTGGCTGGGCACCACCGGCGCCGGCGGGCCCGCCGTCGCCCGCGCGCTGGCCGCGACGCTCGGCGACGACTCGCTGGCGGTCGTCTACTGGTCCGAGGATCGTGGTGAGTTCGTCGACGACGCAGGATCCGTGGTGGATCCCGCGCGCCGTGGCACGGATCGCGGATGGTGCGAGATCCGCGTCGAGTCCCGGCTCGTGGGCGCGATCGTGTACGACGCCAGGATGACCGCGGATCCGGCGCCGGTGCGGCGCGCCGGCGACCTGCTCGCCCTCGCGATCGATCGCGAACGCCTCACCGCCGAACTGCTCGCGACCAACGAGGCGCTCATGCAATCACGGATCCGTCTCGTCGAGACCGCCGACCGCGAGCGCTCTCGCATCGCGCAGGATCTGCATGACGGGATCCAGGTGCAGCTCGTGCTGCTCGCCCTCGCCGCGCAGACGATCGCGAACGCCCCCGATGCCGGCCCCGAGACGAGTGCCGCCTCAGGGCGGCTGCGGCACGGGATCGACGAGGCGGCCGCGGATCTGCGCCGCCTCGTGCACGACGTGCTGCCGGTCACGCTCACCGAGCGCGGGCTGACCGCCGCCGCCGAGGACCTGGTGGACCGGCTGTCGGTCCCGGCGACCCTGGACACCGATGTGGCCGACGCCGCGATCTCGTCGACGACCGCGCACACCGCGTACTTCATCATCGCCGAAGCCCTGACCAACACGGTCAAGCATTCGCGTGCCTCCTGGGTGCGCGTCACCCTGCACGCCGAGGGCGACCGGCTGCACCTCGTGATCCGCGACAACGGGATCGGCGGGGCGAGCGTCGACCACGGCGCAGGGCTGCACGGTCTGCTGGATCGCGTGGACGCGCTGGGCGGCCGCCTGCGCGTGCGCTCGGATCCGGGACACGGCACCGAGGTGAGTGTGGAGCTGCCATGCGCGTGATCATCGGCGAGGACGAGGTGCTGCTGCGCGAGGGCCTGCGGCACCTGCTCACCCGGGACGGGTTCGAGGTCGTGGCCGCCGTCGGCGATGCCGCGGCGCTGCAGCAGAAGGTGGACGAGCTGCGGCCCGATCTGGTCATCACCGACATCCGGATGCCCCCCACGCACACCGACGAGGGGCTCATCGCGGCGCTGCGGATCCGGGAGGAGCACCCCGGGATCCCGGTCGTGGTGCTCTCGCAGTACGTGCAGCGCCGGTACGCGACCGAGCTGCTCGATCAGGACGGCGGCGGCTTCGGCTATCTGCTGAAGCAGCGCATCGCCGACGTGACCACGTTCACGGCCGACCTGCGCCGGGTCGCGGCGGGCGGCACGGCGCTGGATCCCGAGGTCGTCGCGGTGCTGGTGACCCGGGCCAGCCGCGCGAGCGGGGCCGTCGGGTCCCTCACACCGCGGCAGCTCGAGGTGCTCTCGCTGATGGCCCAAGGGCGCAGCAACGCGCGGATCGCGACCGACCTGTTCCTCTCCGAGAAGGCGGTCGTGCAGCACACCTCGCACATCTACGCCGCGCTCGGCCTGGCCGTGGACGGCGACGATCACCGCCGCGTGCTCGCGGTGCTGCGGTTCCTCGCCTCCGTCGCGGAGGAGTACCGCTGAACCGCTCGCCCGCGACGCCGGTCACGACCGCGGCGGCGGGGCGTAGGCCGTGCCCAGCTCGCCGGTGAGCGCGACCAGGATCCGCACCGCCGGCGTCTGGCAGATCGCGTCGCCCGGGTCGTCGGCGAGGGTGGGCGAGTTCTTGCAGCCGCCCGAGGCGATGTCGCTGTTGGTCTGCACCGCCACCGTCGTGTCGGTGGCGGTGTCGTAGTAGAGCGAGCTGTTGTAGCCGGAGATGTCGCCGGTGTGCCCCACCCAGCCGTGCGAGCAGCTCATCCCGAACCCGTATCCGATCTCGGAGAACGAGGTGAGGCGCACCTTCTGGCTCGCCGCGTTCACCAGGCCCTGCCCGGTGCCGAGGGCCCGGCCCGTCGTGAGCAGGTCGTCGATGTCGGAGATGATCTCGCCGGCGGTGAAGCTCCACGCCGGGTTCCAGCTCGTGGAGTCGGTCGGAGCGGCCGGGTTCGCGGCCGGGCCGTTCAGCGTGTACCCGTGCGCGTACGGCTCGGGCAGCGCTGCCGAGTCGCCCGGCCAGGACGTGTTCTTCAGGTGCAGCGGGTCGATGATCCGCTGGGTCAGCACGGTGGAGAACCGCTCACCGGTGACCTTCTCGATCACCCGTCCGAGCAGCACGGTGTTGGTGTTCGAGTAGTTGAAACTCGTGCCAGGGGGGTACAGGGGCGAGAGCGCGGCCCCGGCCTCGATGAGCTGCTCGGGGGTGTAGAAGACCGAGGGATCGGCGAGGAACGCGTCGACCATCTTCTCGTTCATCGTGTAACTCGCGATGCCGCTGGTCATGTCCGCGAGCTGGGTGAGGGTGATGCGGTCGCCGTTCGGGATCCCGTCGACGTACGTCGAGATCGTGTCGTCGAGCTTCAGCTTCCCCTGCTCGGCGAGTTGCAGCACGATCGTGGTGGTGTACATCTTGGTGAGCGATCCGATGCGGGTGTGCATTCCGGCCTGCATGGGCGTGCCGGCGGCGTCCGAGGATCCGTAGGCCTTGATCCAGGTGCCCTCAGGTGTGCGCACGCCGACGATCGCGCCCGGGGAGGCGCCGAGGGCGAAGGCCTTCGCGGCGGCCGCGTCGAGCTTCGCCGCGGCCGCGGCGGGCAGCGCGGAGAGCGTGGTCGTGCCTGCGGCGGCGGCAGCGGTTTTCGCAGGATCCGCGACGCACCCGGTCGCCGCCGTCGCGGACGGCGCGGGGGAGCCGGGCGGCGGACCCGACGATCCGGAGCATCCGGCCAGGACGAGGGCTCCGGCGACCAGGGCGAGAGCCAGGGCGCGCACGGGGCGGAAGGACGACATCATCTCAACCTCCGTAGATGCTCTTCATGAGCGAGAGGGCGATCGTGGTGGCCGGCGGACGACCGTCCGCGGCGGGGGCGACGTTCGTCCAGACGACGATCGTCACCTTCTGCACGGGGTCGTAGCCCATGAACGAGTTGTAGCCCGGCAACTCCCCGGTGTGACCGTAGAGCGGTCCGATCTTCGCGATCGCCCAGCCGTACCGCGCGTCCGGCAGCGGAACGGGCGCGGGCTGCACGCTGGCGAGACGCTCCTTCTGCAGGGTCGGGGAGAGCAGACCGCCGCCGCCGAGCGCCTCCGCCCAGTGCGCGAGGTCGCGGATCGTCGAGATGGCCGCCCCGGCGGCTCCCGCCCAGGACGGGTTCAGCCCGGTCGTGTCGGACGGGAGCAGCGTGCCCGCCTTCGCCTGCGCGAGCTGGCCGGGCGGCAGTTCGCTCGTCGCCATGGTGTCGACGTTGGTCGAGTACATGTAGCCGTGCGAGAAGGGAACCGGCAGGGAGGCGTCCGCGGCGCCGGGGTAGGAGGTCTCGCGCAGCCCGAGGGGCTCGAACAGGCGCTTCTGGAAGATCTCGGCGAGCGGCTTGCCCTCGATCTGCTCCGCGATGAGGCCGAGCAGAATCGTGTTGGTGTTGGAGTAGTTCTATCCGTCGCCGCCCGCGCCCTCCGACATGCTCAGGGACCGCGTCCGCGGCTCGGCGAGCCCCATCGCCACGAGCTCCTCCGGATCCCAGGCGCGCTGCGGCTGATCGTCGAGCGCCGTGTTAAGGGCGAGCGTTGTCGTGTAGTTCGCCAGCCCGCTGCGCATCGTGAGCAGCTGCTCGATCGTGATCCGGTTACCGTCCGGCACGTCGGGCCGGTACTTCGAGACCTTGTCCGCGAGGGCGATCCTGCCCTCCTGGACGAGTTGCAGGATCACGGTCCCGGTCATCGTCTTCGTGTTCGACCCGATGCGGAAGTGATCGTCGAGCGATACGGGGGTCGATCCGCCGAGCTGGGTCATGCCGTACGTCGCGGTGATCTCACCCTGCGGCGTGCGCACGAGCATCGCGGCTCCGGGAACTCCCAGCCCGGTCGCGAGCTCGGCGAACCGCGTACGCAGCGCGGACGCGTCCGCCGTGACCCCGGACGGCGACGACGAGGACGACGCGGGGCCGGCCGGTGCCGGCACGCCCGCGCAGCCGGTCAGCAGCAACCCGATCGCGAGGATCGCGGCTACCGTCGTCCCCCGCCGATTGTCCGTCGAAGCCACCGTGCATCTCCTCCTCGCCGCCTTCCGGCCGCGCTGCGCCTGCGGACGCGGCCCCCGATCCCCCTGCGCATCCCCTGCAGGTCCAGTCTCGCGGCGCCGTTCCGGGCGCGGAATGGGCCTACGTCTATTCCTCGCGGACGCGGACGGTGCGAGAGTTTCCGCAGGTGGACCGATCCGCCGGAAGGGACACCGCCATGGTCTCCGCTCGTCTCGCGAAGCCGCTCGCACTCGCGGCCGTCCTGCTCGTGCTCGCCGGCTGCACCGCGCAGTCCTCGGCCGGGCCGAGCAGCACCGGCAGCGCGAAGCCATCGCCCACCGTCCCCGCCGTGTCGACGTGCGTCGCCGACCCGTCTGCGGTCGTCGCGCGCACAGCGGATCCGCCCGCCGGCGCGATGCCCGGCGACCTCGCGACCACGCTCGACAAGGCCGCCCAGGACGGTTTCGCCGCGACCTCCGCGAAGGGCGCGGTCGTCGCCGTGCAGTCGCCGAATGGGCTCTTCCTGAAGGCGTACGGCGTTGCGGATATGACCACCGGCACGCCCATGACGACCGACATCTACCAGCGGGTGGGGTCCATCACGAAGCCGTTCACCGGCACTCTCGCCCTGCAGCTTGCGGCCGACGGGAAGCTCGGTCTCGACGACCCGATCTCGAAGTACGTCGACGGCGTGACCAACGGCGACACCGTGACGATCCGCATGCTCGCCGACATGACCAGCGGCATCTCGAGCTACACCAAGGACGACGCCTGGCAGAAGGTCTTCTTCGCCGAGCCGAGCAGGGTCTGGACTCCGGACGAGCTGCTCACGGCGGGCCTCGCGCTGAAGCCGGAGCCGTTCGCGCCTGGCACCGCGTTCGACTACTCCAACACCAACACGATCCTGCTCGGCAAGGTCATCGAGAAGGTCACCGGCAAGACCTACCAGGACGTGCTGAGCGAGCGGATCCTCACCCCGCTCGGACTCACGCACACGATCTTCCCGGCCGGATCCCCGGCGTTCCCGGATCCGCACGCCCAGGGCCTCACGCTGCAGGGCGGCCACGGCACGCCCGAGAACCCGGCGAACGCCACGGACTGGAACCCGTCCTGGGGCTGGACGGCGGGCGAACTGATCTCGAACGCGCAGGATCTGCTTCGCTTCGGCCGCGCCGAGGCCACCGGCGCCGGCGTGCTGCCCGCGAAGCAGCAGGTCGAACGGCTCACCTCGTTCCGCGAGTTCCAGGGTCCGGGCAACGGCGGCTACGGCCTCGGCTGGGGCTGCCAGAACGGCTGGGTCGGGCACACCGGCGAACTGCCCGGCTACAACACGTCGATGTTCTACAGCACCACCGACGACACCACCGTGATCACGATGGTCAACAGCGACATCCCGACCGGCACGTGCGAGGGCCGTCGCACGCTGACCGACCATCCGACCGATCTGCCGTGCAGCTCCCCCGCGACCCGGATCTTCACGTCGATCGCGACGGCGCTCGGAACGCCGTTCGCCCCGCAGAAGAAGTAGCCGTCGCCGCCGTGTGCACCGCGGCGCGGCTGCCCGTCGCGGGTCGGTTCCGGGCTGACCGCACGCTCAGAGGCGCACGATCCTGACCAGTTCGGCCAGGTAGGTGCCGAGCGAGACGCCGATCCCGATGCCGACGCAGATCGCCGCGGCCTGACCGTAGGAGGCGAGGCCGGATCCCTGCCCCATCTCCTGCAGGATCCCGAAGAACACCGGGATCCCGGGCAGCAGCGCTCCGGTGACGCCCATCAGCGCGAGCACCTGCTGCGGGTAGCCGGTGCGCGCGGCGAGGACGGCGCTCAGCCCGCCGAGCACGACAGCCGCGATCGAGCTGGACCACAGCGCAGGCAGACCCGCCACGAGCAGCAGGGTCTGGCTCACGGCGGCCGTCACGAGGCCGAGCAGGGCGGCGGGCGGCACGAGCCGGATCCGGCCGCCGTTCGCGAACGCATTCGCCACGGCGCCGAGCATCGAGAACACCAGCACGAGGGGCCAGGGCATGTGCGGCAGCACGGCGAGCGTGGGATGCGCCATGCCGAGCGCATCGCCGAGCGCGAACGTGAATGCACCCCCGATGAGGATGCCGGCGGCGGCCATCGCGACGCTCGCGACCCGGCTCAGCGCCGAGAGGAAATCGGCCTCGACCGCCTCGGCGACGGCACCGATCACCAGCGGCAGCGGAAGCAGGAGCAGCCAGTTCACCGCGATCGCGGCCGCCGCGCCGACCGGGTCGACGAAGCCGAGCTGCACGAGCAGCGTGGCCAGCGCGCCCGCGGCGGAGCTCTGCACGGCGATCGCGAACAGCTTCGGCGGGCGGGCGCGGCCGATCCCCACCCCGACGATCGAGGAGAACAGCTGCACGACGGCGGCCGACACCCACGCCTGCCAGGTCACGCCGACCTGCATGCTGATGAAGAACGCGAGCATGGTCATGCCGACCGTGACCGCCCACCACGGCGTCGCCGTGTCGCGCAGCCGCTGCACCTCCCGCCGTGCCCCCGCGACGCTCAGCGCCTCGGCGCCCGGTGAGCCCTCGCGACTCCCGGGCGACGTCTGCGCAGGGGCGGCGAGACCGGCAGCGACACGGCTGAGCGCGTGCGCACGGGTGCAGTCGATGGCGTCGAGGGTGCGTGCCGTGCCCGACACCGAGACCGGCTCGCCATCCGGCAACGCGGCCTCGAGCAGGAGTACGCGGCCCATCGACGTGCATCGGACGCGGTCCAGCTGCAGCGCGTGACCGCCGGTGGCGAGCGTCCGCGCGGTCTGGCCGGAGAGCTGACCGGATTCGAGGAGGCCGCAACCGAGTTCGAGCAGCAGCTCCAGGCGCGCCCTCGCATCCGCCGTCGTCGCCCTCTCCGGCCCGGCGGGCATCGCATCGGGGCGGGGCGCGGGCTCCATGGGTCCGATCCTAGCCACCGGGCGTCCGGCCGTTCGGGTGACGTCGGCTTCCGGACCGTTCACTGGTCGCGAATGGCGCGTTTGAGGGTGGTTTGATCGCATTTCGCGACCAGCGAGCCCCGAGCCGCGTCGTGAAGCCTCGATTCCACCCGGACCTTCCCCTGATACGTTTCGGGGATGCTCCTGCACCGCCCCACGATCGCCCGTGCCTGCCCTCGGGGAGCGCTCCGGTGATCGATCTCGCCCCGTGGGCGTGGATCCTGTTGGCGTTCGCCGGCACGATCGTCGGGCTGTCGAAGACCGCGCTGCCCGGGGCGAACACGATCTCGGTCGCGATCTTCGCCGCGCTCCTGCCGGCCCGCACCTCGACCGGAGCGCTGCTGGTCCTGCTCATCGTCGGCGACATGTTCGCTCTGCTCACCTGGCGCCGTCACGCGCACTGGCCGACGTTGCTGCGGCTCGCGCCCGCCGTCGTGGCGGGGATCGTGCTCGGTGCCGTGTTCCTGGCGTTCGCGAGCAACACCGTGGTGCGCCCCGTGATCGGCGTAATCCTGCTCGCCATGGTCGCGATCACGATCTGGCGCCGGCGCCGCACCGCCGCCCCTGCCGAGGAGGGTGCCGCGCACGTGCGCACCACCCTGGGATTCGGCGCGCTCGGCGGCTTCACCACCATGGTCGCCAACGCGGGCGGCCCGGTCATGTCGATGTACTTCCTCGCGATGCGCACGCCGGTGAAGGTCTTCCTCGGCACGGCCGCCTGGTTCTTCGCGATCGTGAACATCGTGAAGGTTCCGGTGCTGGCAGGGCTCGGGCTCCTCACGGTTCCGGTGCTGCTCATGGACGCCGTGCTCGTGCCGCTGGTCGTCGTGGGCGCGTTGCTGGGGCGATGGCTGATCCCGCGGATCGATCAGGCGCTGTTCGACCGGATCGTGCTGGCGCTGACCGTCCTCGGCGCCGCGTACCTGCTGATCCCGTAGCCGAACACGGGCCGCGCCAGCCCGCCCCGGCCACGGCTCCGACGGCCGTCACTCCGGGACGTCCGGGATTCGGCTCTCCACGGCGGCGAGAGCTTCGCGGGCGCCGCGCGTCGGGGCGATCCGCACCAGCCCTCGGTACAGCGTGCGGAGCGCGACGCGGTCGACAACGCCCGTGCGTGCCCGGTCGCAGTGCACCGACTGGATCGCGGCCTCGAGCTGGAACCGCCCCGGCTCCCGTCCCGGATCCCGTCCCTCGGCGACCCCGCTCAGTCGTGCTGCCCGATGCAGCAGCGCCTCCCCCTCGGCGATGAGCGCGCGGTCCCACAGGGCCGGATCCTGCTCGTCGAGAGGCGGCCATGGATCGCCGAGGCGCGCCGGCGCCCGGGACTGCGCGAGGGTGAGCAGCGCCGCCAGACCCCACGCCTCGGCATCGGTCTCCAGCAGGGTGGCGGTGAGCACGGCGAGCCAGCGCGCCTCGTCCGCGATCGAGCTGCGCACGTCGTCGTGCGGGCCCAGCCAGTCCAGCGCATAGGCGCCGTAGATCGCCTCGAGCACCGCGGCGGTGCGCGCGGGCATGTCCGCGCGGGTGGGGATCGCGAAGGGGATGCCTGCGTCGCGGATCCTGCGCTTCGCCCGCACCAGGCGCTGCGCCATCGCGGCGGGCTCGACGTCGAACGCCCGCGCCACCTGCGCGGCGTCGAAGCCGAGCACGGTCTGCAGCATGAGCGGGGTGCGGATCCCGGGATCGATCGCGGGGTGGGCGCACGCGAACAGCAGTTCGAGACGCCGATCAGGGATCGACGCGCCGCGTTCCACCAGGGCTTCGACGTCGATGCCCGCGTCCGCATGCGCCGCAGCGACGGCGTCGTCGAGCGGCGCGGCGGTGCGGCGTGCCGCGGATCCCCACACGTCGCGGAGTCGGTTGCGGGCCACGGTGAGCAGCCATCCTTCCGGGTTGTCCGGCACGCCCGAGTCCGGCCAGGTGCGCAGGGCGCGTTCGAGCGCGTCGGCGAGGCAGTCCTCGGCGAGCGCGAGGTCGCCGGTCCCGCCGGCCAGGAGCGCGACGAGCCGGCCGTACGAGGTACGGACCGCGCGCTCGGCGGCGGCCTGCGCCTCGTCCGTGCTCATGTCACCGCACGGGCGCGGCGCCCTGCCAGGCGCCGTCGGCGAAGCGTGTCGCGACCGGGCGCACCTCGACGGCACCCCAGGCGACCGACGGCGCTTGGGCGGCCCAGGCGATAGCGGCGTCGAGGTCGTCCACCTCGATCACGAAGGTTCCGCCGAGCTGCTCCTTGGTGTCGGCGAAGGGCCCGTCCTGGATGACTGAGACCCCGTCGCGCACGCGCACGGTCGTGGTGGCGGCGGAGGGGTGCAGCACCTCTGCGCTGCGCAGCACACCGGCCTCGTCCAGCGCCTTGGCGTACACGTCGAAGGCGCGCATGCCCTCGGCGAGCGCCTCCGGCCCGAGGTCCTCGGCGCTCATCTCGGGGTACTGCAGCAGAAGTGCATAACGCATGATCCGTCCTTTCGTGAGGATGTCGACATCATGGTGACGATCGAGGGATCCGCCGATCGACATCCTCCGCAGAACACGTCCGCATCGGCACGTTCACCCCTCCAGCACGGTGGGGATGTACTCGAGCAGCTGCAGGCGACGATCGAACGTGCGCGACTCGACGAGCTCGAGACGGACGTCGGGATAGCCGTCGAAGATGCGGTCGCTCCCGGTCGCTCCCGTGATCACGGGGAACAGCACGACGCGGTACCGGTCCACAAGGCCGGCGTTCAGCAGCGACCGGCACAGCGCCACGCTGCCGAGGGTGCGCAGCGGGCGATCCGACTCCTCCTTCAGCCGCTGCACGAACGACACGGCGTCCTCGCTGACGAGGGTCGAGTTCGCCCAGTCCAGCGGATCCTCGAGCGTCGACGAGAACACGTACTTCGGGATCCCGTTCAGCACATCCGTGCCCTCTTCGCCGCCGGCCGTGAGCTCCGACATCAGCCGGTACGTCCGCGCGCCCATGAGCAGCGGAGCGTCCTTGTCGAGCGCGGCGTCCAGCCAGGCGTAGTACTCCGGGCCGCCCATCCCCCACAGGCCCGGCCAGCCCTCGGACGCACCATAGCCGTCCAGAGTGCAGATGAAGTCGATCGTCAAGGTCTGCATGTCGTCTCCTCCGCTCTCCGCGCCGTCGCAAAGGATCCCTGCGCGAACGGAGGCTTCGCGCAGGAGTCTAGGCCGACGGCGCGCCGGGCGGAACCCGCTCGGCGATCCCGCCCGAGCGCCGCCGCCCCGGTACGCTCGCTGGACGGCGCACCTCGCCGGGTCGACACGGCCGACACACGTCGGATGAACGAGGCACTGGACGCACGGAGGCCCTGAACCGCATGATCCCGGTCATCGACGGACACAACGATCTCGCCTGGGCACGACGCCTGCGGCACGGATACGTCACCGCGGGCTGGGACGGATCCCTGCCCGACCTGCACACCGACCTGCCGCGGCTGCGCGCCGGAGGGGTGGGTGGCCAGTTCTGGTCGGTGTGGGTGGATCCGGTGCTCTCCGGCGCCGAGCAGGTGACCGCGACGCTGGAGCAGATCGACTTCGTGCACCGCCTGGTCGACGCGTATCCCGCGGAGCTGCGCTTCGCCCGCACCGCGGCCGACGCACGCGCGGCCATCGCAGAAGGGCGGATCGCTTCCCTCATCGGCGTCGAGGGCGGAGCCCAACTGGACGGCTCCCTCGCCGTGCTGCGCCAGTACGCGCGGCTCGGGGCGCGATACCTCACGCTCACGTGGTCGCAGACGATCGACTGGGCCGACTCGGCCACCGACGAGCCCCGCCACGGCGGCCTCACCGACTTCGGGCGCGAAGTGGTGCGCGAGATGAACCGCATCGGCGTGCTCGTCGATCTCGCGCACGTGTCGCCGGACACGATGCGCGATGCGCTCGCGGTCAGCACCCGACCGGTGATGGTCAGCCATTCCGCGGCACGCGCGCTGTGCGATCATCCCCGCAACGTCCCCGACGACGTGCTGGCCGCGATCGGCGCCGGCGGCGGCGTGGTCATGGTCGCGTTCGTTCCGGCGTTCCTCTCCCCCGCGCGCCGCGACTGGGTGCTCGACGGCGAGCAGGGGGATCCGCCGCCGGTCGGGATCGCCGAGCTCGCGGACCACATCGAGCACGTGCGCGACGTCGCCGGGGTGCACGCGGTGGGCCTGGGCGCGGACTACGACGGCACCGACGACATGCCCTCCGGTCTCGAGGACGTCTCGCGCTACCCGGAACTGCTCGCCGAGCTGGGCCGCCGCGGCTGGTCCGAGCCCGAGCTCGCGGCCCTCGCCCACGACAACGTGCTGCGCGTGCTCGAAGCCTCGGACCCCGACCATCTCGCCTTCCTGGACGGCACCGCGCCGGCCCCGCGCGACGCGGCGCTGCGACCCGCGGTCGAGACCCGCAGCCGCGCGGATGCGACTGACTGAGCCCCGGTGCCGTCTCTCGGGGAAGATGCTTTACATGTAAAGCAATCCGAGTACGCTCGCTGTATGCACTTCGATCTCGACACCATCCCCGACGGTGCTCTCGCCCGTGGCGTGACCGCCGAAGCCGGTGCGGTCGACGGCCGGTCCGCGCTGCGCATCGCACTCGACGACGTCACGCGCGCAGGAACGCCCGGCGTCGACTACATCGACCAGCCCACGTTTCTGCTGCTGCCCGTCACCGTGGCGTCGGGTCGCATCGCGGTGAGCATCCGCAGCGGACTGCTCCCGGACGCGCCCGACTACGCGCGCGGATTCGCCGGCCTCGCCTTCCGCGTGGACGAGGACCGTTTCGAGTCGGTCTATCTGCGCCCGACCAACGGGCTCGCCGTCGCGCCGGAGGGGGTGCGCCGCCAGCGGGGCGTGCAGTACTTCGCCTACCCGAACTGGCCTACGAACGCCTGCGCGAGGAGCGGCCCGATGGCGGCTACGAGGCCGGCGCCGACATCCACCCCGACACCTGGATGCGCCTCGAGGTCACGTTCGGCCCGGCCGGCCTGCGCGCGAGTGTCGACGGCGTCCCGGTGCTCGACCTCGACCACACCCTGGGCGATGAGGCGCCCGGAGCGATCGGATTGTGGGTCGACATCGGCACCGAGGCGTGGTTCGCCGATCTGGACATCGACGTGCACGCATGAGCCGCCGCAACCGCCGACGCCGGAGGGCCGGCCGATGACGTCGCACGCCTACTTCGACGCGCTCGTGCGCCAGGAGACCGCGCTCTGGAACGCCGTCGAGAAGCGGATGCGGGGTGACGGTGCCCCGAGCCTGGCGCGCCTCGAGGTGCTGCGCGTGATCGACGCGAACCCGGCCGGCGTCCGTGTGCAGGACGTGGCCGATGCCGTCGGAACCACGATCGGCGCGGCCAGTCGCCTCCTCGACCGGATCGCGGCAGACGGCCTCATCGAGCGATCCGCCGACTCGGACGACCGCCGCAGTGTCCGCATCACGACGACGGCGTCGGGCGAGAAGGCGCTGACCCTGGCGAGGGAGCGCTTCGATGCCGCGCTCGACGACGTGCTCGCCGCCGTCGATCCGGAGGATCTGCGGCTGGCCACCGCGGCACTGCAGCGGATCCAGGCCGCATTCGTCTCGAGGTGACACCTCAGCGTTGACAACAAGACCGAGTTCTCTCATCGTTGCCGCCGGTACGGCTGCACGATCTGCGCGTTCAGGACCCGCGCGTCGCCTGTTCGAAGAAGTCGATCAGCGCGGACGCCAGCACGTCCTCGTCGACCTGGTGCGTCTGCCCTTCGAGGACCATCGACCTGCCCTGCGGAACAGCGCCCGCGACCGCGTCCGCGGATCGGCGTGCCCACGCGTCGCTGTCACCACCGAACAACGCGAGGACGGGCGCGGAGATCGCATTCAACCGTGTGGTGGGAACGTCGCCGTTCCCTGTCAGTGCCGCGTCGTAGCGCAGTGACGGGCCCAGTGCGACCATCGTGGGCCAGTATCCGGACGCTGTGATCGACTCGTCGAACCAGCCGCCGCTGACCTGCCGGAGAAAGAGCTCGACCGCCTGTTCGGGATGCCCGGCGTCGACGGCGCTCTGCAGCCGTCGGGCGTACTCCGCTGCCGGCAGGTAGGAGTCCTCGTGGCTCGTGAGGTAGGGAGGCTCGTAAAGGGCGAGCTGTGCGATGCTCGCACCGGCCGCCGCCGCTTCCAGGACGACGAACGATCCCGAGGAGATGCCGATCGCCGCCACGTCACCGCCCGCGGCCGTGATGACGGCCTCGAGGTCCTCGAACTCCCGCTCGACCGAGTACGGCTCGGTGTCGCCGCTGTCGCCCCGGCCGCGCCGGTCGTAACTGAACACGGTGAACCGTTCGGCGAGTCGGCGCACGGTGCGCGTCGGGCTGTGGCGATCCATGAGAGCGCCTCCGACGAGGACGACCGCGGGGCCGGCGCCCCACTGTTCATAGGCGATCCGGGTTCCATCGGCTGAATGCACGGAGCTGACCATGGCGACCTTTCGGGACGAGGTGAGGTGTTCGCCGGATGAGATGCGCTCACCGTATCACATAACGGAATGGGATATTCCGTTACTGCTGTTATCCTCGTTCCATGCTGGAGAATCCGCGCGCGGGGCGAACTCGGGGGCGGCAGGCTGAGGCGGCCGCGAACGATGAACGGATCCTCGATGCAGCCCTGCGCGTGTTGATCGCGAACCCGAAGGCACCCATCACCGAGATCGCGGACGCGGCTGGCGTCGGAGTGGCCTCGCTCTACCGCCGGTTCACGAATCGCGATGATCTCGCCCGCCGGCTGGCGCTGCACGCGATGGCCGCGATCGAGGACGAAGCCCGAGACGCGCTCGATCGCATCGACGACGATCCCCCGACTGTGTTCCGCGGCTTCTTCGAGGCCGCTCTCGAAGCCGGGGCGGGCTCGATGAACGAATTCGCCGGGACCTTCACGGCAGGTGCTGCACTGAACGAAGCCGGTCAACGGCTTCACGACGCGATCGCCGATCTCCTTCTGCGGGCTCAGCAGCATGGGATCGTGCGTGCCGATGTCACCGCTCTCGACGTCCTGCAACTGTTCGAGATGCTTCGCACGGTGCGCATCGGCTCCGGCGAACGCAGCGCAGCCCTTCGCCGGCGGTACATCGAGATTATTGTCAACGGACTTCACCCCGCCGATTCGACCCCGCTCTGCGAGCCGGGTCCGGCGTGGGACGAGGTTCTCGCCGTGTGGAACCCGGGTGGATGACTGTTCCACGGTGGTCAGCCAGGGTCTCGTTCCGGATCCCCTGAGACGGCGAGATTCCCCAAGTCGGCGAGATCCCCGTCCGTCACATCGCGGGCGGGGGCTCAGTCGCCGGATCCGGCAGCCCAGGACGGCACCAGGGAAGCCGCGGTCAGCAGCGTGCTGGTGCAGACGCCGGCCGGGGTGGGCGCGGGATACGGGCCGACCGCGGTGATCGCGGAGGGCGCCGATGCGATGGCGCGGCCGAGGGTCTTCACGAACACGGTCGCGACCTCGCGGGCAGCGCCGTCCATGTGCTTGCACGCCTCGCTCGCCGCCGACCCGACGAGTTGCCGGGTGGGAACCCAGCGCGTGGCCGCGTACCAGATCGCGAAGGTGCTGAGCTTGGCCGAGAGGGTGCCGATGAGGGCCGCCTCGTTGGTGATCCGCGCCCCGGAGATCGTCGCGCCGAGGGCGGTCGCGAACACCGCGGCGCGTGTCTTCCACTGCGGCGAGGTCGCCGGGATCAGGTACGCCTTCACGGCATCGGCGACGGTCGTGGGCAGGCTCGGCGCATTCAGCGGCGCTCCCCCGGACGCGACGAGGTATCCGGCGGCATCGCCTTCGAGGTTGTCTGTGACGCCGTAGTCCGAGGTCGCGTTGTGGAACACCCAGTCGACGGTCGTGCGGGGAGCCGTGGCCCTGCGGCGCGCCAGGTTCGCCGCGCCCCCACCCAGATCCCCCAGCCACGTCACGATCTCGATCCCCGTTCCGCCCTGGCCAGGGAAGTCCACGGTCCGCATGGCCGCGGTCGTGCGGGTCTCCAGGCCGATGAGCAGGTGCCCGACGTCGAGGGACCGGCCGCGATCCTTGAGGGACTGACTGTCCTGCAGGTCCTTGATCATCGCCGGGGAGAGCAGTCCGTGCGGGTCTCCCGGATAGTGACCGCCGGTATAGGTGACGAAGCCGGCGTTCCTGATCTGCGCGCCGAGCACGGAACGCTTGCTCTCGACGAGATAGTCCAGTGACCAGGTGGTGCCGTAGTAGATTCCGCGCAGGACGGCGAGGCGATCCTCGACATTGGCGTAACGCGAGCGGAGGGCGCTCTCGGCGGCCGTCAGCAACGTGACGTACGCAGAGAAGCTCGCCGCCTTCGTCACCAGGATCCTTCCCCGAGAAGCCCCCGGTTCACGCGAGATCCGCGGGCACCGAGTTCACCGCGATATCGGTCCCCCGGGACGGGGTGTACTCGAACCACTCCCCGATCAGCGACGCCGGGGCCCAGCTGGTGATGTCATCGGTCTCGCCACCGGCACCGGGGCCGGCGACGCCGTCCGGTCCCATCGACGACAACTCGTAGTCGGTGAACCGGCCGGGGCAACTGTACTGATACGGATTCCCCCACGGGTCGGCGGCGGGCACGCCGGCCAGCACAGCGAGCCCCTCGGCGGTGGTCGGATACTGCCCGCTGTGGGAGGCCGCCCAGGCGTCGAGCTTCGCGATCACGTCGAGCATCTCGGCCCACGCCGTGCGGCTGAGCGTGCTCAGCAGCGGGCGGAAGCTCGAAGCCGGATTCGCCGGCGGCACCCCGGGATAGTTCGTCTGACTGTACGCCGCGATCTCCTGACCGATGGTCACGTACGGGTGTCCGGGGGGCAGGACCGTGCCGAACGATCCGTTGTCGACGAACTGTGCGAACGAGGTCTCGAATCCCGGGCGGACCGTGAGCACCACCCGTGCGGAACCTGCGCGCAGGAACTGCTGCCGCTCAAGGTCGGGGTGCTCGAGCGTGCGGATGAAATCCCAGCTCGAGGGCAGATCCCAGAAGTACGGATAGACGAAGTACAGCAGGTTCTCCCACTCGATGGCCTGGTGCAGGAACTTGATCATCTCCTGGTAGCGGAACATCGTCGCCCACTGCGCGTCGTTCACCCCCAGTTTGTTCGTGGTCAGCGAGATCGTGGCCGGGGTCGATCCGCTCCCGTAGAGCGCGGCGAGCGCGTCGGGCATGAACTCGAAGGACGGCCCGAGCAACCACTCCAGCACCCCGCGCATGATCTCGTCGCGCTCCTCGCGGCGCAGCGTCAGGGTGTCGATCGACGACAGCGACGCGATGAGGGCGTCCCGTTCCGCGGTCAGCTGCTGGATACTCGCGTAGTGGTGGTCGTTGGCGGCATCGTGCAGTGCCTGCCACACCGCGGTCTGCCACCGGGCGATCGACTCGGCGGTCGGCGAGAACGTGACGACGAAGGTGACGGCGGCCGCGTCCACGTTCTGGATGAAGTACTGGATGGTCTGCTTGCCGCGGGCACCCCTGAGGAATCCGGCGATCGCCGTCAGATCCTCGACGAACGACGCCCGCCCGTTCTGGCCGAGCGAGTCGCCGGTGGGGTTGCCCGAACTGTCGAGTCTGGGCTGCCCGTACCCGAACACCATGAACGCTCGATGGTCCGGATTGTCGTTGTCGACGTTTCCGAGCATCGCGTCCAGCAGCACGTCGGTGACCTCGAAGTTGTCCGGGACATCGAGATCGATCGACTGGAAGTGCCAGCCCTCCTCGTGATCCAGGCCAGGAGTCGGTCCGCCGATCCGCAGCGAATAGGCCGGGCTCGGCGGCTCGGGGACCGCGGCACCCCAGGTGGCCGCCAGATCGCGATACGTCGCCGCAGTGACGTCTCCGACGCGGACGGGGAACACGTACGGCGTGTCGATCTGCGAGTTCAGTGCCGCGATCGACAGGAGCGGCTCGCGCAATGACGCACCGGGCGCCGGGATGGCGATGTCGTAGGTCTGCCTGACCCCGTACTGCAGGAGCCGGACCCGCCATTTGCGCATCATCGAGAAGTAGTCGATCCGCAGGCCGTCCGTGGTGCTCGAGTTGACGATCTGCCGGGTCGACGTCTCGCTGGTTCCGTTGACCGTCGTGGTCTGGATCGTCACCTTGCGTTCCTTGGTGACGCGGCTGGACGCCTTCGACGTGACCTCCTTCGCATCCGAGACGCTCTGCTTCTTGCTCTGACTCGCCTCGAGCGCCGAGGTGAAGGTGGTCGAGGTCGAGAAGGACACGAAGCCGTAACTGCCGGAGAGGGTCGCCGAGACTCCCAGCTGCTGACTGCGCTTGCTTTCCGAGGTCGTGGCCTGAGCGAGCTCGGATTTCTCGGTGACGCCCTTCTCGGTGTAGTTCTCCAGGGAGTCGGTGACGATGCTCGAGAGGTCTTCCTCGGTGACCGTCCACTCCTTCTGCTCGACAGCGGTCGACTCGCCCGGTGCGAGCGGGATGGTGGCGAGCAGCTCTCCGCGCTCGATCCCCGCCGGCGCCATCTCGATGCGCTCCAGGTGCAGCATCCCGACCGGGCTGATCTTGAGCATCGACGTGAAGGTGTCCAGCGCCGACTTCGCCGCCCCGATCAGGGCAGGGTCGACGGAGTAGGCCCTCGAGTCGAGCGCCACGGCGTCGATGCCGCGTGCGGCGGGCCGCGCCGCATCCGCCGTGCGCTGCTCGATGAGGCGCTGCCCGAATTCGACGAGTTCCTGCGAACCGACCGCCGCGAGCGCCCCGGAGCTCCACCCGGTCGCATGCTGACGGGACGGCTCGAATGCCGCCATCGCGTCCCAGATCGCGGACGGACGGTTCGC
Organism: uncultured Actinomycetota bacterium; assembly: GCA_963791605.1. GTDB lineage: Bacteria > Actinomycetota > Actinomycetes > Actinomycetales > Microbacteriaceae > Microbacterium. Next base: position 136,364 of record CAWBTB010000001.1, read on the forward strand.
CCGATCCGCAGCCGTACCGCGAAGCCGGTCGACCTCACCATCCTGAAGGCTCAGAGACCGCGCATACGAGTTCTTCTCGAGCGCTCGATTGAGGGTTCCGAGGCTGTCCTCGGGGAGATCGATGGCCGTGTGCGTCGCCTTGAGCAGCGTCCGGTTCGAATTGTTGAGCGTGGTCACGACAACCCCCTCATGCCGAACGCTAGACCCGGGGGAGACGCTTGTCTACGACGAGTGGCGATCCGGCTGCTCCCGCTGACGATTCCACTGGGGTTGACCCGCTCGCGTTCACGCAGATCCCTGAGGGGCCCTGGCAGCAGACCCGGTCGAACAACCCGAACGAGCGCCTCAACTGCGAGATCCGCCGCCGCACCGACAGCGTGGGCATCTTCTCGAACCGCGACGCGATCATCCGCCTCGCCGGGGCCGTCCTCGCCGAGCAGACCGACGAATGGGCCGAGGGCCGCCGCTACCTCGGCCTCGAGATCCTTGCCAAGAGCCACCTCACCCTCGTCATCGACAACGAGAAAAGGTGACCGAACAGCCCCTCCTCGAACTCAGCGCCTAACAATCAACCGAAGGGTCGCGCTACACCACTACCGGGGACTTGACCCCCGAGCTGTCGGCAATGCCAATTGACAGTGATTCTCCCGGTCCAGCCGAGCCTATGTCAGGGTTGCACCATACCGTTTCAGGCGGGTCTGCAAGTCATCCATCGTCGCGTCCGCGAACTCCTGGAACCCAAAACGCCGTGCGGTCTCAGAAGCACTCAAGTACGCCGCGCGGTGAATCTCACTTTTCCGCGCATCATATTCGATAGAGACTAGCGCGTCGGCAAACGCCTGTGCCGCTTCCACGCCCTCGAGGCTCCACAGCGCGATAAGTATCCGTGCTGGAATGTGTCGATTCCTCGCCGGGGCGACCCACTGCACAACAGCCGCGCCGTCATCCCCTTCGAAGAGCGCCACGATGCCAAGGAGCGTCTGCGCGGGGACATAGCCCACTTCGGCCGATTGTTGGAGGTAATCACGCGCCCACATCGAGTCTCTGTCTGCGACGTACTCTTCTAGCCCGTCCCAGTATCGGTTCAGCGCGAACGCCAAGTCGTCCTCGGGTACTTCCTGGCTGGTCCAGCTATTGAGCTCGGCCAACGCCCGCCTCCCCTTATGCCTCCGCTATCGAGAGACGTGATCGCCTGCGGTTCCGCTGGCTAGGAGTCTGCCCGCAGCCGTCCCAACACCCGGGACCGCAGCACTTCCTTCGCAATGTCGAGTCTGCGTAGCCTACCCCGAGCGCACCGGGCACTTCGCGCGCGTTAGCACGCATGGCACGCCGTACGCTCAATCACTGATCGACGACTTCTCCATCGCCGACAAGGCTCCCCACATCGCGGTCAGCGTCGACGTGCTCGACACCGGTATCGACGTGCCCGAGGTCGTGAACCTCGTGTTCTTCAAGATGGTGCGCTCGAAGTCGAAGTTCTGGCAGATGATCGGTCGCGGCACACGGCTGCGCCCGGACCTGTTCGGCCCCGGTGCGGACAAGACGGACTTGCCGAGCGGGCCCGCGAGTCCGTGCAGCAGATCGCCGCGGCCCTCCTCACAAAGACGGCGATCCCCTCCGTCGCCGAGCAAGCCGTACTGCTGGCGTCGCTGGCCGGCGACGAATGGTGGGTCGATGTGACCCTCCGATGCTCGAACTCGCATGCTTACGGATCAGGAGCCTCGTCCGCTTCATCGAGAAGACACGGCGCAACCCGGTCTACACCGACTTCGAGGACATCCTCGGCGAGGGCGTCGAGATACGCCTTCCCCGGGCCACGCCAGCCACCGACTTCGATCGATTCCGCTCCAAAGCAGAGGCGTGCCTCCCCCAGCACCTCGACAAGCTCGCGCTTCAGCGACTTCGACGCAACAAGCAGCTCACGCCGGATGATCTCACCGACCTCGAAGGGATGCTGGTGGAAGCAGGCGACGGCCGCATCGATCTCGTGTGGGTAGATGACCACACGAGCAGGCCTCGGGATCTTCATCCACGGCCTGGTGGGGCTTGATCGATCCGGCCACCGAGTCCTTCAAGAGGTACCTCGACGAAACCCAGTTCACGGTGACCCAGATCCGCTTCGTGAACCTGATCGTTGACGAGCTCACGAAGAACGGGATCATGGGCCCCGGCCGCCTCTTCGAGCCCCCGTACACCGACCAGGCGCCGACCGGACCCGATCTCATCTTCCCCGAAGCGGACGTCGACCGCATCGTGCAGACTTTGCGGGAATCAGCGAGACAGCCGTTCCTTCGGCGGTGGCATAGGAGCTTGCAGAATTCCCGCCACACGTAGGTCAACTCACCTGCCCGCATTCTCAGCTGGGCATTACGTAATGCGCGCCCCGCCGCTCACCGACGAGTTCCAGCCGCCCCGTCTCAACGAGATGCTTCAGAGCCCGGCGCGCCTGAACAGGGGTCGTCTGACACAACTGTGCGGTCTGACCACGAGTGATTGCGCCATATGCGGCGACGTAGTCGAGGATCATCCGCTCCTGCTGAAGTGGATCAACACCTTTCACCCGCACATAGGCGTTCCGATCCTCGGCGAGGTCATAGAACCGGGCGGTCAGGTGGTATCTGCGATTGCGGCCGTTGCCCCGCGATTCGAGAATCCCACTCTCGACGAGATGACCCAGTGTGTTACGAGCGGTAGCCGGAATCACATCCAATGCTTCTGCGATCTCCGCACCAGTGGCTGATCCGAAAGCTTTGACCTCGTGCACAATCCGAAGTTCAGAGAGCGTTAGTGGTGTCTGCCGCTCGTCTTCCCAAGTAAGAAGAAACCGCACCAGATCTAGATCGACAGCTCCGAGCGCGACACGAACGACAACCCCGTCAGCGGTGCTGCGCGTATAGTCGGGCGCGTCGCGCCCCACGCGGAGCTGCTGTTCGAACATGTCGTTCACGCCCTTGCCGCGACGCTCGACCAACCCCGCCCGCTTGAACGCGTCGGCGAGGATGATGCTTCGAGGCCGAGACTGATCGAGGATGTTTGCCACATTCACACCCGGCGGAAAACCCCCTGGACTCGCCACCACGAACTCGTCTCTGGTGATCTGAACGGTGGTCGGGCCCAGCACAGCGTAGTTTCTGTGAACCAGAGCATTGGCGATCGACTCTCTGCGGGTCACAGGTGCGATGAGTGGTAGATCCACTCGGTGCAGGCCGACCATGAGCTCTGACACGGAGTTGCGCTCATCCACGAGTTGCCGCAGCCGCTCGGCGGACCGAAGAATCGGACCCATGAGCCTGATGTTCGCTGCTTGCGCTCCTTCACGGAGATCTTGGAAGAGGACTTCAGCGTTCGGGATCCATCGTTCGACCGCGGTTTCAGTTCCGAAGAGGAGTATGGCGCCGAGACTCACCGGCGCATCGAGCGGGACGAGGCCCAGCGCGGCCAGAACATCCGCGGAGGACAGGCTGCCGAGATCGTCGCCGTTGCGCTTGCACAGATTCCGGAATCGATCAAACTCCTCAGGATCTAGGTCTCCGAGCGTGGCCCCTCGCGCTGTCGCGGCCGCAAAGTCCTGACCTCGCGTGACCATCCCGAGACTCACAATCTCGTGAGCGGTCATCGGTTGGCATTTCGGCTGGCCCGTCGTGTCGATCACTCGTCTCGTGAAGACTCCCCGCCTGGTGCCCACCGGGCCCGGGACGCCGCGAGGAACATCGATCCGGATGATCTCGTGGCCGTCAATTTCTTCGAGGCACACGTCCACTCCCAGTGGAGGTTCTGTGTTCGCTTGTACGACTGCAGCAACTCGATGTGGATCCGTCCGCGTGCCATGTCGAGGTTTCGTGCCCACCACCCTTCCCACATCATCAACGCCGATGAACAAGACCCCGCCCTCGGCGTTCGCCAGGCACGCAATTGCCTTGGCGAGGTCAGAGTCGTTGATCTCGGCCTTGAATTCGACGTTCAAGGTCTCGCCGCCGGCGATCGCGTCTCGGGTCTCCATAGTCAAAACTATACATAGTTTTGGTTGCCTCACTATGTCCATGTTCTGAGATCATAAGTTTTAAACACTGGATCTCGACGTCCTGCGCCTCGGCGACTAGTTGAAGTCCCCGCCCGGTGCCATGTCCGTGAAGCGCGAGAAGTGCCCCTGGAACGCGACCTGGATCGTCGCGGTCGGGCCGTTGCGGTGCTTCGCCACGATCAGGTCGGCCTCGCCGGGGCGCACATCCTTGTCGTAGACGGACTCGCGGTGCAGCAGGATCACCATGTCGGCGTCCTGCTCGATCGAGCCCGATTCGCGCAGGTCGCTGATGGCGGGCTTCTTGTCCTGGCGCTGCTCGGGGCCACGGTTCAGCTGCGAGAGCGCGATCACGGGCACCTGCAGCTCCTTCGCGAGCAGCTTCAGGGCACGGGAGAACTCCGAGACCTCCTGCTGGCGCGACTCGACGCGCTTGCCGCTCGTCATCAGCTGCAGGTAGTCGATGATCACCATCTTCAGTCCCACGCGCTGCTTGAGCCGGCGGCACTTTGCGCGGATCTCGACGAGCGTCATGTTCGGGCTGTCGTCGATGTACAGCGGGGCGTCGTTGATGCGCCCGCGCGTGGAGGCGACGGTGGTCCAGTCGCGCTGATCGAGCGTGCCCTTGCGCAGGTTCTGCAGCGGCACGGCCCCCTCGGCGCTGAGCAGGCGCATGGCGATCTCGGCCTTGCCCATCTCGAGCGAGAAGAAGATCGACGGCTGGTCGTGGGATATGGAAGCCGCCCTAGCAAAATCTAGAGCGAGGGTCGATTTGCCCATGGCAGGCCGCGCCGCGACGACGATCATCTGTCCGCCGTGCAGGCCGTTCGTCAGCTCGTCGAGCTCGCGGAACCCGGTCGGCACGCCGGTCATGGATCCGTCGCGGCCGCTCGCGGCCTCCATCTCCTCGACGGCCGCGTCGACGGCGACGGTCAGCGGAACGTAGTCCTCGGCGGTCTCGGTGCCCGTGACCGAGTAGATCTCGGCCTGCGCGCTGTTCACCAGGTCGGTGGCGTCGCCCTGGCCGTCGTAGCCCATCTGCACGATGCGGGTGCCGGCGTCGACGAGCTTGCGCAGGATCGCCCGCTCCGCCACGATCCCCGCGTAGAAGCCGGCATTTGCCGCGGTCGGCACGATCGAGGTCAGCGAGTGCAGGTAGTCGGCACCGCCGGCGCGGGACAGGTTGCCGGTCTTGATGAGTTCGTCGGTGACGGCGATGACGTCGGTCGGCTCGCCGTGCGAGTACAGCGAGAGCACGGCGTCGAAGATCAGCTCGTGCTTGGGGATGTAGAAATCGGATCCGCGCAGCGACTCGATGACGTCGGCGACCGCGTCCTTCGAGAGCAGCATGCCGCCGAGCGTGCTCTGCTCGGCCATGATGTCGTGCGGAGGGGTCCGCTCGGGCCGGCGCTCGCCTCCGAGCCGCTCTTCTGCGATGTCCGCGATCGACACGCCGCCCCCTTCTGCTCCCCATCGGCCGTCCGCATCCCGGTCGGGTCTGCGTGACGTGCAGGATCTTCACCCGCCCGCACAGCACACCACGGGCCACCGACATCGAGGATGCGGGTCAACGCTAGAAGGGCCACTTCGCACACGCAAGAGCGCCTGTGGATAACTCTGTGGAGAGTCTGCGGGAAACCCTGGAGTGTCTGTGCAGAACGCCTGGGGATAACTGTGGGGAACGTTGTGACTTTTGATGGATTAGTTCCGTTGGACCAGGGTCTTTCCCTGTCCCCACCCTGTGCATGGAATTCTGCTTAAAGTGCTTCTTTAAGGTTCACGGCGTGTTGATCGGATGTGCACAACCTGGGGACAACACTCATGCGCCAGCCTTGTTTGTCAAGTCAGCCTTTCGGCGGGTGTGGCGC
>CAWBTB010000002.1:0-174233 GCA_963791605.1 uncultured Actinomycetota bacterium
TGCGCGGCGGCCTCGGGCGCGACGACAGCTTCGTCGTAGCGGGCGCGGAGGTTCGCGATCTTGCCGGCGGTGGTAAAGGGGTCAGGGGTGTCCGTCACGGTTTCCACATTAGCGCCGGGGTCGCGGCGCCCGTTGGACGACCGGCACAACGGGATCGGCGATCCTCTGTCCGGTTCCTCCCCGCATCCTCCCTGCCGTGACACGGCGCGGCGCCGCCCGATCATCGAGTCGTCCCCCTCAGCGCACCCTGGGGCGTGCGCTGAGGGGACGACTCAACATTGCGGCGCGGATAGGGTGACCGGATGAGCTTCCCGCACGCCGCCGCCGCCTCCTCGCGCCTCGAGGTGCTCTCGTCGACCGGATCCACGAACGCCGACCTGCGGGCGCACGCGGCGGACGAGGCGGGCTGGCCGCATCTGTCCGCGATCCTCACCGGGGATCAGACCGCCGGCCGGGGCCGGCTGGATCGTGTCTGGACCGCTCCGGCGGGCGCGGCGGTCGCGTTGTCGGTGCTGCTGCGCGTTCCCGGGATCCCGGTCGCCGAGCGGGGGTGGATCCCGCTCGCGGCCGGCCTCGCGATGGCGGACGCGATCGCCGCGCAGCTGCCGGGGCGGGACGTCGGCGTGAAGTGGCCGAACGACGTGCTGGTCGACGGCAGGAAGATCTGCGGGATCCTCGCGGAGGCGGTCGGATCGGACGTCGTGATCGTCGGATCGGGCGTGAACACCGCGATGACCGCGGAGCCAGCTTCCCGTGGAGACCGCGACGTCGTTCGCGGTCGAGGGCGTGACGGTCGACCTCGATCTGCTCGCCGCGGGGTATCTCGCGCGGCTGGACGCATGGGTGTCGCGCCTCGAGGAGCACGGATCGGCTGTCTCGAGCGGACTGCGTGAGGCGGTCGCCGCACGATGCGTCACGCTCGGCCGGGCCGTGCGCGGCCAGCTGCCCGGTGGCGAGGAGCTCGTCGGCGAGGCGACCGGACTCGGCGACGACGGCTGCCTGCTCGTGACGGCCGACGGATCCGAGCACCGCATCGCCGCCGGCGACATCGTGCATCTGCGTCTCGCCTGACGCCGCGTCCGCACCTCATCGACGTTTCCCGCGGATCGCCGCGTTTCGTCTCGGTCGCCTCCGGCGTCCTCGCTCAACGACCCCGGGGGTGAGTGTCCTGGGGTGAGCGGCGTTTCGTCTCGGTCGCCTCCGGCGTCCTCGCTCAACGACCCCCGGGGGGTGACCGCCCCGGGGTGAGCCGCCGGATTTCGCCCGACTACCCTGGAGAGGACATGGCACATCTCCTCGGGGCCGAAGGCCTCCACCTCGAGTTCCCCACCCGGATCGTCTTCGACTCGATCACCCTCGGCATCGAGGAGGGCGATCGGATCGGCATCGTCGGCCGCAACGGCGACGGCAAGTCCAGCCTGCTCGCGATGCTGGCGGGGCGCCTCGATCCCGATGCCGGCCGGGTCACGATGCGCGGGGGCACGACGATCGGGGTGCTCGACCAGGCGGACGCGCTCGACGACGCGCTCACCGTCGGGCAGGCGATCGTCGGCGACGCCGCCGATCACGAGTGGGCGGGGGATCCGAAGATCCGCGACGTCATCGACGGGCTCGTCCGCGACCTGGACTGGAACGCGTCGATCGCCGACCTCTCCGGCGGTCAGCGCCGCCGCGTCGCGCTCGCGCAGCTGCTGGCCGGCGACTGGGACATCATCGCCCTCGACGAGCCGACCAACCACTTGGACGTCGAGGCCATCACCTGGCTCGCCGCGCACCTCAAGAAGCGCTGGCCTGCGAATCAGGGCGCGCTCCTGGTCGTCACGCACGACCGGTGGTTCCTGGACGAGGTGTGCACCGAGACCTGGGAGGTGCACGACCGGATCGTCGAGCCGTTCGAGGGCGGCTACGCCGCGTACATCCTGCAGCGCGTCGAGCGCGACCGCATGGCTGCGGCGACCGAGGCGAAGCGGCAGAACCTCGCCCGCAAGGAGCTCGCCTGGCTGCGCCGTGGTGCACCCGCGCGCACGGCGAAGCCGAAGTTCCGGATCGACGCGGCCAACGAGCTGATCGCCGACGTCCCGGAAGTCCGCGACCGGATCGCGCTGCAGTCCCTCGCCGTCTCGCGTCTCGGCAAGGAGGTCGTGGACCTGATCGGCGCCGGGGTGACGTTCCCTTCGACAGGCTCAGGGACCGACAAGACAGGCTCAGGGGCCGCCCGGGAGATCCTGCGCGACGTGGAGTGGCGGATCGCACCCGGGGAGCGCACCGGGATCCTCGGCGTCAACGGCGCAGGGAAGTCCACGCTGCTCGGCCTCGTCGCGGGCACCGTGGCGCCGACCTCGGGACGGGTCAAGCACGGCAAGACCGTGCAGGTGCGCACCCTCACGCAGCGCCTCGACGAGTTGCAGGACGTGTGGGACGAGCCGGTGCGCGTGGTGATCGGCCGGCTGCGGACGACGTACACGTTCGGGACCGGCTCCAAGGGGGTCGAGCTCTCGCCCGGTCAGCTGCTGGAGCGACTCGGGTTCTCGTCGGCCCAGTTGTCCACTCCGGTGAAGGACCTCTCCGGAGGTCAGCAGCGCCGGCTGCAGCTGCTGCTCGTGCTGCTCGATCAGCCGAACGTGCTGATCCTGGACGAGCCCACGAACGACATGGACACGGACATGCTCGCCGCGATCGAGGATCTGCTCGACTCGTGGCCGGGCACGCTGCTCGTGGTCAGTCATGACCGGTACTTCCTGGAGCGGGTGACGGATCAGCAGTTCGCGATCCTCGGCGGCCGGCTGCGGCACCTGCCGGGCGGGGTGGACGAGTACCTGCGGCTGCGCGAGCGCGAGCGCGCGGCGGTGACCGGATCGGGCGGATCCGATCGAGTCCGGATCCGCCTCCGTTGCGGAGACGGGACCCGGATCGGCCGCGGCGCTTGCCGGAGCGGATCGGCGTGCGGCCGAGAAGGAGATCGCGGCGCTGGAGCGGCGGATGCAGAAGCTCGCCCAGCAGATCGACGCGGCCAAGCACGCGCTCGCCGATCACGATCAGTCCGACTACGCGGGCCTCGGCGACCGGATGAAGAAGATCTCTGCCCAGGAGGCCGAGGTCGAGGAGCTCGAGCTGCGCTGGTTCGAGCTCACCGAGCAACTGGGTTAGTCGCTGGGGCGTCGTCCATCGCTTCCCGGTCGGACGACAGCGCAAGGGCGGTTGGCGATCGCCCGCGGATACAGCGGCTCATGGCGAAGAAGAGCGATCGATACGGCCGCGAATCCTGCGGCATTGAGCCCCCATGCAGCGGCGTCCAGGGGGTGGTGGGCAAGGACTGTTGCGGCGACGAGGTGCAGTGGCTGGGAAACAAGGACGGCGATGCCCGCCCATTTCGGCAAGAGCCTGATCTTGAGCATTGCAATGCCCAGGATCACGGTTCCGATGACGTGGCCGATCACGAAGATGATGGCGGCGATGCCGCCGACCGGAGGTAGCCCGTTGTACAACTCGGCGCTGACCTCGTTCGGGAGGCCGTGTTGTACGGCATCACGTACCGCAGCACGGCGACCAGCGCCGGGCCTACCGGCAGCAACACCGCGAGCAGTACCCGCGAGAACAAGCGGGATGGTCGGAGCGCGACCGGAGTGGATGTTGGGATCACGGTGAGCCTCTCGATCGAACGGCTCAGGAGCCAACTCACGTGCCGATGACGTTGGTGGAGGAGCCCCCGAAACCGGCACCCCCGTCGAGGTATATCGACCACCATCAACGTACTACGGACGTAGTGTTCTGTTACTACCCTTATAGTGAGCGGATGGATGGAACCAATCGCGAGCGTGCCGTGGCTGCGGCGATTGAGTTGCTTGGCACGAGTGGAGTGAGGGCTCTCACGCATCGGCAGGTGGATGAGCGGGCCGGACTGCCGCGCGGCTCGACCTCGAACTACTTCCGAACCCGGGCAGCCCTGTTCGAGGGGGTCGTCGACGGGATGATGACGGGTGAGACCCCGGCCGTGTCCGCAGCGTCGGCGCCCGGAGGGACGATCGAGGAGTTCATCGACGGGCTCTGTGGCCTGTATGGGTTCCTCACCGGCCCGAATCGCGTCCCGACGGCGGCTCGGTTGGCGTTGATGGTCGAGGCGGGCCATGAATCGGACCTCCGTCCAGGTCTAGCGCGTGGGCGGATGACGATGGCAGCGCTGATCCGGCCCTCCGTCGCCGCATTGGGCGCTCGCGATCCCGACTTCGCGACCGACGCAATCGCTGTCTGCTTCGAAGGCCTGTTTCTGCATGCGATCGCCCAGCACCACCTCGTCGATCCACGCCCGCACATCGAACTGGTCGTCAGGGCGTGCCTCGCATGACAATGCCCGGCCCCGGAAAGCGGCGCCGCGCCGGCATCACGATCGGGTAACGCGCCGGTCGCGCCTCAAAGCCGGGGATGGTCGGTGCCGTAGAGCGCCGTGAGTTCCTTGGAGAGCTGTCGTTCGCCGAAGAGGCGGTACAGCAGGCGGACCGGTCCGGGCAGCGTCTGCCATGCTTCGGCCCGCTCGTCGTCGGTCTCCATGGTTCGAAGCAGGTAGCCGACTTCGATGAGAAGCCGGGATCTCGGTGTTGTCGCGATGCCGTGATCGCGGAGTTCGTTCCATTCCGTCTGGGTGAGCAGTGCCCCTGCCGTCTCGGGGACGAACTGCTCCTCATCGGCAAGGTGAGCAGTCAACGCATCGTTCAAGGCGCGGAGCGCTGCCGCCAGCGGCGCTCTCCCGACAGTGCGATCCGTCTTCCAGGCAGCGTGCGCACGCTTGATCTCGGCGAGGCGGGCGACGATGTCAGCGTGCTGGGCACGCATCTGTGCGACGTGCAGCCGGCACGCCGGGCGCCGCTCGGCGAGCCGGTCCCAGAGTGTTATGTCCTCGCCCGCGTGATGCCGGTGCAGCGCACTGGTGATCACCTCCAGATGATCGTCGAGGAGGGCATGGCGCTTCGTGTCCGCGCCGGAAGTCTCGACGAGGCCGGGCGCCCGACCGAACAGAAGCCGGAACACGCGATGCACGACGATCATGTCCCTCGTATCGCATCCCGCATTCTCGGGGATCGACGTCGCCACCTCCGCCTTCGCTTCGTCAGTTCCGATTCGCGAGGTACGCCTCGATGCGGTCCAGCGCTCCGGCCCAGGCGACCGTTTCGAAGAAGTCGCGCACCTCGGCGTTGGGAAGTCCGGTCTGTTCCGCTGTGAGGATCGTGCCCACGGCGGATGCCGCGAGGCTCACCGTGATCTGCCCCGTGATTGCGGGCATCGGCTGGCCGCCGATACTCGACTCGCTGACGAGCCGGGTGATCAGGCGGTGCGGCGGGTGGATCTCGAGGTAGGTCTGCACGTCGTGGACGAGCGCGGCCGGGTTGGCGCGGAACGTCGCCTCCCATACGCCGCCGACGTGCAGGTCCACGGAGGTCTCGACTTCGCCCTTCTCCGCCCCCAGGGCCGACAGCCAGATCTTCTGCGCCTCGGGATCGGTGTATGCCTCGAACACCTGAGCGGGTGTGGCCGGCAGCTCACGCACTACGCGCAGTCCGAGGGTCTCGCTTGTATCGATCTCACTCATGATCTCATCGCCCTCCGCCTGTACTACTAACGTAGTGTTGCTCCCTAGACTAGGATCACTACCAACGTAGTGTCAAGGGTGAATGTGTCCCACGACGAACGCGGCGCGGCCACGCGGTGCGTGACCGCGGGGCCGCTCCGCAACCTGCCGAGTAACCCGTGCGCGAAAGGAGCAGTCATGCGCTCGTCCTTCTCGTTCCTGCCCGCGATCGCTCTCGGCACCAGTGGCGCATGCACCTGGGCCGCCGCGCTGATGCCGCAGTTCTACCCGATCTGGTTCGGCAGCGACCCGTATGGTCCGATCGCGGCACACCCCGCGTTGTGGCGGATCAACGCGCTGCTGTTCCTCGTCGGTGCGGTGCTCGGTCTCGCCGGATGTGCCCTTGCGATGCCGGTAGGGGCGCATCCGCTGGTGGTGCCCGTACTGCTCCTCATGACGGTCGCGACGATCTTGTGGGCGGCCGCGCTCTGCCTTCGGCTGAGCGTCGTACCGGCCGTCGTCTCTTCCCTGCGCACGAACCGTGTGCTCTGGCTCGACCTCGCCGGTTCATGGTCTCTCGCCATGTGGTACGTGGCGGGCGCGATCCTCATCGTCGTCGTCGCGGGAATCGGGGCGATCATCCTCGGAAGTGGCATTTTTCCGCACTGGGCGGGGTGGACGTGTGTCGGTTCGGCCGCACTGTCCCTCGGGATCTTTGTCGGAACCCGTGATCTGCCACCCGTAGCCGTCTATCTTCCCCTGCTTCCACTCGCGCTGGCCGCCATGTTGCAGCACCATGCGACCCTTGTCGCGGGCCGCGCCGACGGATAGCGTCGATCCAGGGAGCCCGTCTGCGCCCCAGGACGGAGGAGGATCACGATGAGCGTGCTGCTGACCGGAGCCACCGGCTTCATCGGACGGGGCGTGCTGAACGCGCTCATCGCCGCCGACTACCGCGTCACCGCGCTCGTCGAGGATCAGGACGAGGCGGCGCAGGTGCAGGCTGCCGGAGCCGAGGCGTTCTTCGCATCGGACGACGACACCCGCACCATCGGCCAGCTCGCCCTGGAGTCGGACGGCGTGATCCACACGGCCACGTCGCGCGCGGGGGATCCCGAATTCCTCGCGGCGATCAAGCCGGGGCTGACGGCCGGGGACAAACCCTTCGTCTACACCAGCAGCCTCTGGACGTTCGGTCCCGGCACCGACCTCACCGAGAAGTCCCCGCAGGATCCGCCGCCCGCCGTCGCCTGGATGGTCGACGTGCAGAAGGCCCTTCTCGCCGAGGAGTCGGTGCGCGCGGTGATCGTGTTCCCCGGCATCGTCTACGGACACGGGCAGGGCATTCCGCGGCGTTTCGTGGACGATGCGGAGGGCACCGGGAGAATCGACCGTGGTCCCGGTCTTCGGCGACGGGTCGCAGCGCTGGGCCACCGTGCACGTCGACGATCTCGCCGACCTCTTCGTGCGGATCATCGGCGCCGAGTCCCACAACAACGAGCTGTACATCGCGACGAGCGGGGACGGGCCGACGGTCGCCGAACTCGCCGGGGCCGCGGCGTCAGCCGTGGGCGGCACGACGCGCCCGGAGACGCCGGAGCAGACGGCGCAGCGGATCAACCCGGCCCTCGCGGAACTGCTGCTGCTCGATCAGCATGCGGCGTCGGATCGCGCGCGGGAGCGGCTGGGGTGGCGGACGACCCGCCCGAGTCTGGTGGAGGAACTGCGCGCCGGGTACCTGGACGTGCCGCAGGATCCGGCCTGGGAGTGACCGAACCGCATGCTCTGGAGCGGTAGCGCGGCGTTCGGGCCGCTGGCCACGGCCCTGTCGGCGCTCGTGGTCGTCCTTCAGCTCGTCGTGGTGTGCCTCGCGCTGATCCGGCCGCACCGCACGCCGGCCTCCCGCGTGGCCTGGATCGCGGTCGTGCTGCTGCTGCCGGTGATCGGCATCCTCGCCTACCTCTTCCTCGGTGAGACCAGCATCGGACGGCGCCGCGTGCTCGCCCTGCGCGCCGCGGAGCAGGCGATCGCGCTTCCTGCCGCCGCGGACCCGCCTCGGCTCGACCGGACCGCCGCGTCGGCGTTCCGGCTGGTGCAGTCGATCAACGGGTTCTTCGCGACCGGCGGCAACAGGATCACGCTCGCCGCCACCTCGGAGGGGGCGATCGACGAGCTCGTGGCCGACATCGACGCGGCGACCGCCAGCGTGCACATCAGCTTCTACATCTGGCTCGACGACGGCGACGGCGGCCGGGTCGCCGACGCGGTCTCGGCGGCGGCGCGGCGCGGAGTCACCTGCCGGATCATGGTCGACGCGCTCGGCTCGAAGGCGTTCACCCGGTCCCCGCGGTGGGCGCAGCTCCGGGACGCGGGCGCCCACGTCGTCGCGGCGCTCGACGATGTGCCGAGGCTCGGTCACCTCGCGGTCGGTCGTCCGGATCTGCGCAATCACCGCAAGATCGTCGTGATCGACGGGCGCGTCGCCTTCTGCGGAAGTCGCAACTGCGCCGACGCCGCATTCCGCGTCAAACCGCGCTACGCCCCCTGGGTCGACGTGTTCTTCCGGTGCGAGGGCCCGGTCGTCGCGCAGGAGCAGTGGCTGTTCCTCACGTCGTGGCGCGCCGAGACGGATGAGCCCGTCACCGCGGACACCGGGACCGTCTCCCCGGGCGCGGCCCCTGTCCCCGGCGGCACCGACATCGGCGCGATGTTCGGCACCGGCCCCACCTCGCCGGATCCCGCCATGTCCGAGGCGTTCGTCACGGCGATCGCCTCCGCCAGGGAGACGCTGACGATCACGACGCCCTACTTCGCGCCGGACTCCCCGCTGCTGCAGGCGATCTGCGCGGCACCGCAGCGCGGCGTCGCCACCACCCTCATCCTGCCCGCGCACAACGATTCGAAGCTCGTCGCGACGACCGCGCGCAGCGTGTACGGCGACCTGCTGCAGGCGGGCGTCGAGCTGTACGAGTACCCCCTCGGGCTGCTGCACGCCAAGACCATGACCATCGACGACCGGCTCTCGCTCGTCGGATCCGCGAACATGGATCGCCGCAGCCTTCAGCTGAACTACGAGAACAACCTGCTCGTGAACAGCCCGGAGCTCACTGCTGCCGTGCGAGCACGGCAGCAGGAGTATCTCGCCGCCTCCCGGCGCATCACGCCAGACGAGGTCGCGGAGTGGTCGTGGCTGCGCCGGCTGGGGCAGAACGCCGTGGCGATGCTGTCGCCGATCCTCTGAGCGGACGCTGCAGCAGCCGGCGGTTCAGGCCCGGTCCGGATCGGCCTTGCGGACGTCGTCGGTCTCCTCCGACTCCTCGAGGGACTCATCCGGTTCGAACGAGGCGTCGTCGGTCTCACTCGAGTCGACGGCCGCTGCGGCCTGTTCCTTCGCCAGGGCGAGAGCCTCTTCGTCGCGTCGTTCCTCGCGTCGCTTCTCACCGAACATGCGCTCTCCTTCTGCGTCTCGGGCGGGGAACGAAACGCCCCGCCGTCTCTGGGAACAATATCCGTCTTCGAGTGGGCCGAGATCCCGGAGCCGGATGATCGGCCGGACCAGGACGGGTCAGAATCGGAGCATGTGGTCTGTCTTCCTCGCTTCGTTCCTCGCCCTCATCCCGATCACGAATCCGGTCGGCGGTCTCGCGGCCTTCGCCGGATTGACGTCGGGTATGGACCAGAGAGACCTGCGCCGGCAGGCGTGGCGCACGGGCGTCTGCGTCGCGGCGATCCTCGTCGTCTTCGCCGTCGTGGGCACACTGCTGCTGTCGTTGTTCGGGATCTCGTTGCCCGCGCTGCAGATCGCGGGGGGTCTGGTCGTGCTGCACTCGGGATACACGATGCTCACCGCACAGCCGCGGCTGACCAGCGACGAGAAGGAGGGGGCGATCGGCAAGAAGGACGTCAGCTTCTCGCCGATGGCCCTGCCGCTCATCGCCGGGCCCGGCGCGATCGGCATGGTGATCGCGCTGTCGGCACGGTACGGGACGCTCGACGAGCGGATCGGCGTCGTGCTGGCCTGCGTCGTGATCGCGGCGGTCGTCGCCGTCACGCTGCGCTACGGCACTCCGCTCGTGGAGAGGCTCGGGCCGAACGGACTCGGCGCGCTCGCGCGTGTCATGGGCTTCTTCATCGCCGCGATCGGCGTGGAGCTGGCGCTGCACGGCGTCGCGGCGTTCTTCAAGCTCTGAGCCCGGGCCGCAGATCAGGCCGAGCGCACGCGTGAGGATGGCGGTCGGCGGCGTACGGGAATACCGTGGCAGCACACGGCGCTGAAGCCCTGCACGGGTGCGTGCCGCGCCCGCGATCGCGTTCGTCGGAAGGCTCTGATGCAAGGACTCGAGGTCACCGTTCTGCTGGGGCTCACGATCCTGGTGGGCGCTCTGCTCGCGCCGCGTCTGCGCGTGGCGCTGCCGCTCGTGCTGGTCGTGCTCGGGCTCCTGCTGGGCTTCATCCCGGCGCTGCGCGAGATCCAGCTTCCGCCCGAGACCGTGCTGCTGCTGTTCCTGCCGGTGATGCTGTTCTGGGAGAGCCTGACCACGTCGCTGCGCTCGATCCGCCGCGACTTCCGCTACATCCTGCCGATGAGCACCCTGCTCGTCGTCGCCTCGGCGTTCGCCGTGGCCGGGATCGGGCTGGTGTTCGGATTGCCCTGGGAGACCGCGCTGATCCTCGGCGCCGCCGTCGCCCCGCCGGACGCCACCGCCGTCGCGGCGCTCGGCCGGCTGCTGCCGCGGCGCATGTTCATGAAGCTCAAGGCCGAGAGCCTCACCAACGACGGCACCGCCCTGGTGCTCTACGCGATCGGCATCTCGCTCGCGATCGGCGGGCAGGTCACGCCGCTGAGCGTCACCTGGACGGTCGTCGTGTCGTACGTCGGCGGGATCCTCGCCGGGGCCGTCGTGGCCGCGCTCGGCTACCTGCTGCTGCGGGCCATCACGACGACCATCGTGATCAACACGACGCTGCTGCTGATCCCGTTCGTGTCGTTCCTGCTCGCCGAGCTGATCGGCGCGTCCGGCGTGCTCGCGGTCGTCGTCGCCGGGGTCGTCATCGCGTACGTGTCGCCCCGGGTCACCACCGCGTCGTCCCGTCGTCAGGCCGAGTGGATGTGGCCCTTCGGGGTGTTCCTGCTCAACGGGGCTCTGTTCGTGCTGATCGGGCTCGAG
Source organism: uncultured Actinomycetota bacterium (assembly GCA_963791605.1). GTDB lineage: Bacteria > Actinomycetota > Actinomycetes > Actinomycetales > Microbacteriaceae > Microbacterium. The sequence goes on from CAWBTB010000002.1 coordinate 10,729, forward strand.
GTGCAGTACGTCGTGCACCAGATCTCGATGGGAGCGATCGGCCGCCTCGTGCTCGTCACTCTCGCGGTGTGGGTCGCGCTGCTGGTCGTGCGCTACCTGTTCCAGTTGCTGAGCGTGCCGTTCCAGCGGACGAACGGTCCGCGGCCGCCGCGCGGCGTGCGGGCGCGCGGGCGCGTGCTCACGACCGTCGCCGGCATGCGCGGGGCGGTGTCGCTGGCCATCGCGCTCTCGGTGCCGGCCGGAGCCGTCGCCGGAGGAGCGGTGGACGGTCGCGACGAGATCGTCTTCGTCACCGCCGGCGTCATCCTGCTCAGTCTGCTCGTGCAGGGCATGCTGCTGCCCGCGATGGTGCGCTGGGCCCGGATCCCGGCCGACCACGGCGAGATCGAGGAGTACGAGCTCGCCGAGCGCACCATCTCGGGTGCCGCGCTCGCCGTGCTGAACGACCTCGCCGAGGAGCACGGCGTGAGCGACGACGTCCGCGACCGGATCCGCTTCGAGGGCTACCAGATGCTCGAGTACACCAACGCGCGCACTCTGGCGCGGGAGCAGGCCCTCGTGGACGCCGAGGTCAGGGCGCTCGACGATCTGCTCGACCAGCCGGATCCGCTCGCCGCGGGTACTCAGCCGGAGTCGCTGCTGCGAGAGCCTCAGGGCTCGTTCGAGGGCGAGGACGTGGATGGCGACGGATCCGGCGGATCCGCTCGGCGCCGGCCGCTCATCGAGGGCGCGACACTGCAGATGATCGCGACGTCCGAGGACGTCGATCGGATGCAGCGCTCCCCGCTGATCCGGCATGACGAGTTCGCGCGCCTGAAGCTCGCGCTGCTCGATCGCAAGCGCGAGGTGCTGCTCGGGCTGCGCCGCTCGGGCACCGTCGACGATGTCGTGGTGCGCCGGATCTCCGCCCGCCTCGATCTCGAGCAGCTGCGGCTGCAGGGGCTGGAGGAGTTCGACTGACGGGCATGCGGAGGACCGGAGCCCCGGGCCACCGGCAGTGACGACGCGCGAACTCACAGCAGGCGCATAGGTCCGCTACGCTGAGGCGGGCGTCCGACGCGGATGCCGTTCGAATCGCGGCTCGTCACAGTGCCGTCGGCGAAAGGTGACGAGGACATGAGCGATGCGCCCGAAAAGGCGGCGACGGCACCGGCGAAGACCGGCTGGCGCCGGCTGCCACTGTGGGCCTGGATCCTCATCGGTCTCGTCGCGCTGGGCGTCGGGATCCTGCTCTCGCCGCTGTGGGCGCTGCTCGCGCTCGTGGTCCTGATCACGGGCATCGTGTCGCTGGCGAAGAACACGCGCACGTGGCTCCGATTCCGCAGCCGTCGAGGGGCGGCGATCGTGACATCCATCGCGGCGGTGCTGTTCCTGGTCACCGGCGGACTCAGCGTCGCGGCGTACGGCAACCGCCCGGCTGCTCCCGTCGCTGCCGCCACCGCGCCAGCGTCGGTGCATGCCCCGACGGCGACCGCCAGCGCGTCCTCGGAGGACGCTCCGGGCCTGATCGCCTTCCGTGGGGCCCCGTCCACCGTGAACGACACGTCCGCGACGTCGGGGCGCTCGGCGCGGGACGTGCTGGCGACGATCCCCGTCAAGGGCCGCGCGGCGAAGACCGGCTACAGCCGCGACCAGTTCGGACAGCGCTGGCTCGACGTCGATCGCAACGGGTGCGACACCCGCAACGACGTCCTCGGCGCGCAACTGAACGGGGTGCTCCGTCGCGGGTCGTGCCTCGTGCTGTCCGGTACCCTCGCCGACCCGTACACGGGGACGCGCATCGACTTCGTGCGCGGCCCCGGGACGTCGGATCTGGTGCAGATCGACCACGTCGTCCCGCTGTCGAACGCGTGGCAGACCGGCGCGCAGAGCCTGAGCGCCGACCAGCGCGCGACGTTCGCCAACGACCCGCTGAATCTCCAGGCGGTGCACGGCGAGGTCAACCAGCAGAAGGGCGACGGCGACGCCGCGACCTGGCTGCCGGGCAACAAGTCGTACCGGTGCGTCTACGTGGCCCGCCAGATCGCGGTCAAGGCCACGTACGGACTGTGGGTCACTCCGTCCGAGCATGATGCGATGACACGGATACTCGACGCCTGCCCGACAGAGGCCTCCTCGACCTCCGTCTTCGCCGCGGTCGCCCCCGCTCCGCAGCCGACCGCAGCGCCGCCCGCCCCCGCGCCTGCGGAGCCCGCCCCGTTCGTCCAGCAACCGGAGCCCGCTCCTGCCGCGCCCGCCCCGGAGGCGCCTGCGCCCCCGCCTGCGAGCGCCTACTTTGCGAATTGCGCGGCTGCGCGTGCCGCCGGGGCCGCGCCGCTGTATCGCGGGCAGCCGGGGTACAGCAGCAAGCTCGATCGCGACGGGGACGGCATCGCCTGCGAGTGAGCCTCAGCTTCCCGGCGCGTCCTGCAGCACCCGCCGTGTCACGAACTCGCGGGGGGCGCCGGAGAGCGGATCGGTGAAGCGCAGCTCCCGGGCGAGCAGCTGCAGCGGGCGGGCGAAGTCGTCCGGCGTCTCGGGCAGCAGGTCGGGGTAGAACGGGTCGTTCAGGATCCCGGCGCCGCGTTCCGCGAGATGCACGCGCAGCTGATGCATCTTGCCCGAGTGCGGGCGCAGCAGCGTGTGCAGCACGCGGTCGTCGAAGCCGAGCAGCTCGATCCGCGTCTCCGCGTTCGGCTCCCGCTCCGGATCCACCTGCACGCGCACGGTGCCGCGGAGCTTCGCGATGTGGTTGCGGTGCACGATCGGGAACGCGGATCCACGCAGCGCGGGCGCTCGCGGATCCCAGCCCTCGGGCAGCAGCGAGACCGCCTCGTAGACCTTCTCGACCTCGCGGCGCTCGAACAGCAGCTGGTAGGCGCCGCGCGTGACCGGCCGCGCGGAGAACATGAGCAACCCCGCGGTCGCCCTGTCCAGGCGGTGGATCGGGGCGAGATCGGGGTTGCCGAGCGCGTTGCGCAGCCGCACCAGCGCCGAGTTCTGCAGGTACTTCCCGCCCGGCGTCGTCGGCAGGAAATGCGGCTTGTCGACCACGACGAGATCCGCGTCCTGGTGCAGGATCTCGACCTCGAACGGGATGTGCTTCTCGGCCGGAGGCTCCCGGTAGTACCACACGAAGTCGTGCACGCCGAGGGGGGTCTCACGGGTGAGCGCGGATCCGTCGATCGCGACGATCTCACCGCCGTCGAGCCGGCTCAGCAGCAGCTCGGGATCCAGGTGGAAGAAGCGCTCCACCATGTACGCGCCCACCGTCGCCCAGGGACCATCGGCGGGCACACGCAACCGCGTCGCGCCGACGCCGTTGCGCACCGGAAGGGGAGAGGGCATGCCCATTCGGGACAGCCTAGCTGGACGCTGCATCCCGCGGCGCGGCCTCGCGTCGCGCGTGCTCCTGCGCGACGCCGCCGGTCATCCGGCGTCACGCGGAAATAGTCTCCCGTGCCCGTCGGTTGCGCCGGATATGACTCGCATCGGATCCAGTGACCTGTCCGTCTTCCCGCTCTCGCTCGGCGGCAACGTGTTCGGCTGGACCGCCGACCGCGATGCGTCTTTCGCCGTGCTCGACGCGTTCGTCGCCGGCGGCGGGAACTTCATCGACACGGCCGACGGCTACAGCTCGTGGGTGCCCGGCAACAGCGGCGGGGAGAGCGAGACGATCATCGGGGAGTGGCTCGCCGCGCGGCGGCCGGAAGGCCTCGTGGTCGCGACGAAGGTGAGCCAGCATCCGCAGTTCCCGGGGCTGTCGGCCGCGAACATCAGGCGCGCCGCGGAGGCGTCGCTCGGCCGGCTCGGAGTGGACGCGATCGACCTGTACTACGCGCATTTCGATGACGAGTCGGTGCCGCTCGAGGAGACCGTCGCCGCGTTCGGCCGGCTCGTCGCCGACGGACTGGTGCGCAACATCGCCGTGTCGAACTACTCGGCCGAGCGGATCCGCGAATGGGTCGGGATCGCGCGCGCCACCGGCGTCGCGCTGCCCGTGGCCGTGCAGCCGCACTACAACCTCGTGCACCGCAACGTCGTCGAGGAGACGATCATCCCGGTCGCGGCCGAGTTCGGTCTGGGGCTCGTGCCGTACTACGCGCTGGCGAGCGGCTTCCTCACCGGCAAGTACCGCTCGACCGACGCGACGGGGCAGGCCTCTCCGCGCGCCGCCGGGGCGGCGAAGTACGCCACGGAGCAGGGCCTGCGCATCGTCGACGCGCTCGAGGAGATCGGCGACGCCCACGGCGCCTCGATCACCGCGACCGCACTCGCCTGGCTGCGCGCCCAGCCCACCGTGGTCGCCCCGATCGCCAGCGCCCGCACCGCGGATCAGGTGCCCGACCTGCTGGCCGGAGGGCGCCTCGAGCTCGCCGACGACGAGATCGAGCGCCTGCGCAGCGTCTCCGAGTGGGCGCCGGCCCAGGTCTGACGGCGGACGGAGACGATCATGCGTGCAGCGAAGTACAGCGCGGCCGGGCCGGCCGCCGAGGTCATCTCGATCGACGAGGTCGCCGCGCCCGTCGCGGGAGCGGGCGAGGTGGTCGTCCGGGTCGCGGCGGTCGGTCTCAACCCGGTGGACGTCAAGATCCGCGCCGCCGGGCACGACTTCGGCCCGATCCGGTATTCGGATCGTCCGGGCTGGGACGTCGCGGGGACCGTGATCGCCGTCGGCCAGGGGGTCGCCGAGTGGGCCGAGGGCGACGCCGTCTTCGGGCTGGCGCGCTTCCCCGAGGCAGCGCACACCCTCGCGGAGCTCGTCGCGGTGCCCGCCGGGGATCTGGCCCCCGCCCCGCGCGCGTGGAGCGCCGCCCAGGCCGGCGCGGCGCCGCTCGCCGTGCTGACGGCCTGGCAGGCGCTGGACGCCGCCGGTGTCGCTGCGCACGACGCGGCGCGCGTGCTCGTGCTCGGCGGTGCGGGCGGCGTGGGGCACTTCGCGGTGCAGCTCGCCAAGGCCCGGAACGCGCACGTCATCGCCACCGCGAGCCCGGCGAAGCAGGCGCTCGTCGCGTCGTGGGGCGCGGACGAGGTGATCGACTACCGGGACGAGGACGCGCTCGCCGCGATCGCTCCGGTGGACGCGGTGATCGTGACGGTCTCGGACACGCTGCCGCCGCGCGGCGCGATCGCCGAGGGAACGGCGGTGGTCACCATCACCGGGTTCTCCCCGGAGCAGGAAGCCGAGCTGCGCGCCTGGGGTGCGGATCCCGTGCAGCGGATCCTGGTCGCCGCTCCGGCCTAGCTCGGCGCCACGGCTCCTCCCCGTGACGCGGGGCCGCGCAGCGCGTGCTCCAGCGCGGCGCGGGCGGCGTCGTCGACGGTCGGGGAGCTGACGAGGAAGATGCGCCGTTCGAAGACCGCGTCGTCCAGCATCACGGTGCGCACCGCGTCGGGACGGTCGGGCAGGGCGAGCTCCGGCACGAGGGCCACGCCGAAGCCGGCGGCGACGTAGGCGGCGACGACGGCGTAGTCGTCGCTGCGCATCGCGATCCTCGGCGTGAACCCGGCGTGCTCAGCGGCCGTGCGCAGTGCCGCATCGACCGGATCGGCGGCGGTCGCGCCCACCACCCACGGCTCGTCGCGCAGATCGAGCAGCGACACCCCGAGGCGGCCGGCCAAGCGATGCTCGGCGGGCACGATCACGGAGAGCCGTTCGCGGCGCACCGGGATCATCCGGAATCCGGGGGAAGGACGGTCGGGCGTCCCGGTGCGTCGTAGACGATCGCGGCGTCGAGGCGGAGTCCGGTGACGGCGGCCAGGAGCGGATCCAGCTCGGCCTCGGTGACGTCGGGATCGAAACCCGCGGCGCGCAACTCTCGCACGACGCGGGGGAGCAGACGCGCGCCCGCGGAGGGGAACACGCCGATCGCGATCCGGCGCCGGGACGCCGCGACCAGCGCGCGGACCTCGTCGACCGCGCGTTCCGCGCGATCCAGGATCGCGGTCGCGTGCGGCAGCAGCGCCGCGCCGACCGCGGTCAGCCGGGTGCCGTCGGGTCCGCTCGCGACCGGATCCGCGCCGAGCACCCGGGCGAGTCCGCGCAGGTGGTGCGTCACGGTCGGCTGGCTCCAGTGCAGGTCGTGCGCGGCCCGCAGCACGGAGCCGTGCTCGGCGACCGCACGGAGGGCGCGAAGCTGACGCAGATCGAGCACGGAGCCTCCATAGAGAGTATTGATGATTCGAGATATGTCGCGCTTCCCTATGGTAGCGGCGCGGGGCAAGATCGAAAGGTGATCCCGACCACGCCGTATGCCGACGCCCTCCGCCGTTTCGCCACCCGTGACCTGCTGCGTCTGAACGTCCCCGGCCATGCCGCCGACCCCGCCGCCGCGTCGCCGCTGGCCGAGTTCTTCGGCGCCGAGGTGCTGAGTTACGACGTCGAGCCGCTGCTGGACGGGATCGACAAGGGCGCCGTGAACCCGCTCGAGCAGGCCCGCGAGGCGGCCGCGCGCGCCTGGGGTGCGCGACGCACCTGGTTCCTCACCAACGGCGCCTCCGAGGCGAACCGGATGGCCGCGCTCGCGCTCGCCGCGTTCCGCTCGCCGGACGAGATCGTGGTGGCGCAGCGCAGCGCGCACTCCAGCTTCTTCGACGGCATCATCCTGGGCGGCCTCGACCCCCGGTTCGTGCAGCCGTCGATCGACGCCGAGCACGGCATCAATCACGGCGTCACGCCCGCGGCGATGCGCGAGGCGCTGCACCACGGCGACGTCAAGGCCGCCTACGTGATCAGCCCGAGCTACTTCGGTGCGGTGGCCGACATCGCGGGGATCGCGGACGTCTGCCACGAGGCCGGGATCCCGCTCGTCGTCGACGCCGCGTGGGGCGCGCATTTCGGGTTCCACCCCGATCTGCCGGAGAATCCGATCGTGCACGGCGCCGATCTCGTCGTCTCCTCCACGCACAAGATGGGCGGCAGCCTCACCCAGTCCGCGATGCTGCATCTCGCGCACAGCGAGTTCGCCGACGCGCTCGAGCCGCTCATCGATCGCGCGTTCACCTTCACGCAGTCCACCAGCGCGAGTTCGCTGCTGCTCGCCTCCCTCGACCTCGCGCGCGCCACGCTGGAGACCGGCCGGGAGCGGATCGGCGCGTCGATCGCCGCGGCCGCCGAGCTGCGGGACGCCATCCGCGCGACCGGACGGTTCCCGATCGTGAGCGACGGCTTCGACGCCTTCGAGGACATCGTCGCGCACGACCCGCTGAGGATCTCGATCGATGTGGGGGCGGCCGGTCTGGATGGACATGCCGTGCGCGAGGAGCTGCTGCGGCGCTTCGGGATCCTCACCGAGATCTCCACCGGATCCTGCATCGTGGCGTTCGTCGGTCCCGGCACCGTGCCCGACGTGGCGCGCTTCGTGTCCGCGCTCGATGCGCTGCGCCCGGTCGGCGAGCTCGCCGCCCGCCCCGTGGCCGGCGCTGTCGCGCTGCCGGCGCCGGGACCGGCCGTCATGCGCCCGCGCGATGCCGCCTTCGCGCACACCGAGCTGGTGGCCGCGCGCGACGCGGTCGGCCGGATCTCCGCGGACTCGCTCGCGGCGTATCCGCCCGGAATCCCGAACCTGCTGCCGGGCGAGGTCGTCACGGCGCAGGCGATCGACTTCCTGCGCGCCGTCGCGGCGAGCCGGGCGGCTACGTGCGCGGGGCGGCGGACCCGCTCGTGGACGGGATCCGGGTGGTCCGCGTCGCAGCGGAGCCGCTCGCGCTCGCCACGGACGCGCTCTCCGCGGCCGGCGATCGCGTGCACTGAGCCGGTCTCGTCCCGGTCGTGCCACGCGGTCGCGCTTCGCCCGACGCCCGGGCGGCGCGGGTCAGGGCAGGAGCTCGTTCTCGCGCATGCGCTCCCACAGCGCCAGGCGGGTGTGCGCCGGCTCGCCGATCCGTTCCAGCACGAGGTTCAGCAGCTGTTCGTTCAGCATGAACGCGGAGGAGTCGCTCTGGAAGGCGTGATCGGTCGAACTCGAGACGTCGAGCACGACGTCCGCCCGGGGGGCGATCGGGCAGTCCAGGCTGTCGGTCACGAGCAGCACGGCGGCGCCGCGGCGCTGGGCCGCCAGGGCGACCTCGGCGGCACTGCGCTGATAGCGGTGGAAGTCGAACAGCACCAGCACGTCGCGCTGGCCCAGGTCCACGACCGCGCCGAGGTCATGACCCGAGAGGGTCGTCGACCATCCGCACGCGGGGCGCAGCTCCTGCAGATGGGTGCCGAGGTGGTACGCCGCGAGGTAGGTGAAGCGTCCGCCGGTAAGCAGGATCCGCCGGCCAGGATCGGCGAGCAGCGCGACCGCGGCGGCGTAGGACGCGTCGGGGATCCGCGCGAACGACTCGATGGTGCGCTCGGCCTGCGCGGTCGCGTCGCGCACGACGACCTCGCGCGGCGTGCCCGCCTCCGCCGGCGCGCTGAGCCGCACCAGCGGACCGGAGGAGCGCCGGGTCAGCTCGTCCCGCAGTGCGCGCTGGAACTCGGTGAAGCCGCCGAAGCCGAGGCTCTGCGCGAAGCGGAGCACGGTCGGCGGGCTGAGCCGGCGCGAGCGGCGAGATCGGCGAGTGTGGACAGGCCGGCACTCGGGTAGTCGGCCAGCAGCACCCGCCCCACCTGGCGTCCCGCGCGGCTCAGGGTGGGCAGAGACGCGGCGACCAGGTCGGAGAGCGCGTCGTCGTCGGCCATGCCGTTCAGTCTGTCACGGTGGCGCACACGGGCCGCCGGTCGAGGGCCTCGGTGTGCGGGGCGCCGAGCGCCTCGGTGTGCATCGTGCCGTCGTCCAGCCGCACCGTCGTCACAGACTCGGGGGGCAGCGTCTCCCAGCCGGTCCCGGCCACACCCGTGGAGCTGATCGAGCACGGTGCTGTCCGCCGCGCGCTTCCAGCGCAGTGCGAAGTAGTCCTCGTTGTGCTCGTCGGGCAGTCCGCCGAGCTGGGTGATCTCCTCGAAGTCGTCCGCGGGCAGCACGCTGCGGGCGCTCGCGTGCACCACGACGAGCTGCTCGGAATCCAGCAGGATCGCGTTCAGGCTGGACAGCGGGAACGCCTCGCGCAGGCGGCGGGCGACCCGTGCGGTCGCGTCGGGCAGGCTCGCCCCCGCCGCGAGCTGCTCCTGGATGAGGGCGAAGTACATCTCGCTGTCGGTGTCGCCGGTATCTGCGCCAGTGCCGCGGGGGAGAGTATCGCGCGGACCGGTCGATCGGCTTGAGGGATCCGTTGTGCTCGAAGGAGATGCCGCCGGAGCGGAACGGGTGGGCGTTGCGCAGCTCGACCGGCAGCCCGAGCGTCGCCCAGCGCAGGTGCACCATCGCGGCGTGACCGGTGGTGCCGATCGCCCGGAGGAAGTCGGGATCCGCGGCCGCGGACAGCGGTGACTTGCGCACTTCCGGCGCTTCGCCGAGGCGCTCGACGCCGGCCCAGCCCCAGCCGTCTCCATGCAGGCGGGCGAGGGAGAAGAAGCTCTCGATGCCGTCCGCGCCGAGTTCGCGGTCGGCCGTCGAGGTGTCGGGGGAGACGTAGGCGAACAGACGGCACATGGGGATCTCCGCTCCCGGGCGGTCGGGCCTTCATCGGCGCGACCACCTCGCTCAGAAGGTGTTGGTGATTCAAATGTAACAGAATCTGGAATCTGTGTAACACTGTAACAGGCGTGTCGTGTCCGTGCGTGGAGGCGACAGCGCCCCACGACGAAGTGACCCCGACGAAGGGACGACACTGTGACCATTGGCACCGTGACCACAGGCGATCCGAACGACCGCGACCTCGAAGCCCTGCGGACTCCCTGCGCGAGCGCGGAGTCGACCTGCTGGTCGGCACCGCCCTCGACTACGCCGGTGTGACACGCACCAAGGGCGTGCCGGTGCGACGACTGCCGAGCTTCGCGGGATCCGGCATGGGCGCCTCGCCGTCCTGGGTGGTGTTCTGCGCCGACAACGGCATCGCGTTCACGAGCGGGATCGGCGTCTCGGGGGACCTCCGGCTCCGCCTCGACGCGTCGATGGTGCGTCCGATCGGCGACGGCATGGCGTGGGGCCCGACCGGGTACCACGAGCAGAGCGGAGAGCGCTCCCCGCTCTGCGCCCGCGGACGGCTGCTCGCCCTCGAGGAGCAACTGGACGCGGTCGGACTCACCGCGCGGATGGGAGCCGAACTGGAATTCACGCTGGTCGCCTCCGACGGATCGCGGCTGGAGCAGTCGTCCTGGGCCGGGTACGGCATGCGCTCCGTGGTGGCTCGCCGCGACTTCCTCACCGACCTGACCCGCACGCTGGAGGAGGCGCAGGTCGGCACCGAGCAGATCCACGCCGAGTACGGCACCGACCAGTTCGAGGTGTCGCTCGCGCGCTCCCGCCCGTGCAGATGGCCGAGATCGCCGTGCTCACCCGGATCCTCATCGGCCTCGTCGCCGCCCGGCACGGGATGGCCCCGTCGTTCTCGCCGCTGACGTTCGTCGGAGGATCGGGCAACGGCATGCACCTGCACCTCTCGCTGGCGCGCGACGGCCAGAACCTGTTCGGCACCGGCGACGGTCCGCACGGCATCACACCTGAAGGCGGCAGCGCGATCGGCGGCATCCTGGAAGGGCTCCCCGATCTGCTCGCCGTGTACGCCGGATCCATCGTCTCCTCGCTGCGGCTCACCCCGGGATCCTGGTCGGGAGCCGCCGCGTGCTGGGGCCTGGAGAACCGCGAGGCCGCGCTGCGCTTCCTCGCCGGAACCCCCGGCAACCCGCACGGCGCCAACGTCGAGCTGAAGATCGTCGACCCGAGTGCCAACCTCTACCTCGCGGCCGCCGGACTGCTCGGCTCCGCGCTGGACGGGATCGAGCGCGACCTGCCGCTGCCGGCCGAGGTGTCCGGCAATCCGGCCGAGACCGAGGACTTCGACACGCTGCGCCTGGACGCCGAGCCTTCGGCCGCGCTGGACCGGCTGGCGTCGTCGGCGCTCGCGCGCGCACTGTTCGGCCCCGACATCGTCGAAGGAGCCGTCGCCGTGCGCCGCCACGAGCTGGACGTCTTCGCGGACGCCTCGCCCGAGGACATCACGGCCGCGCTCCGTCTCTCTGGAGCTGACCCGGGAGCACTTCCGCCCCGGACGAACACCCTCGACCGCATCACCCCCCCCGATCCCGCCCCGATGGAGGAGACCCGAATGTCCGCCACCGCCACAGCCGCCCGCCGGCTCGCCGACCGGCGACGAGTCCTCCGGTTCCGCTCCCCGGCGCGCCCTGCCGCTCTGGGCCGCCCTCGCACTCTCCCTGGCCACGGTCGGCCCCACGCTCGCCATGTCCGGCAACGGGCAGGGTCTGGTCGCGATCGTCGGCAAGTCCGTGCCGCTGGTCTTCGTCATCGGCGCGGTCGGCGTCGCCCTCGTGGGTTACGGCTTCATGCGCCTGACCCGTCACCTCAACCACGCCGGATCCGCCTACGGCCTCATCGGCGGCACGATCGGCCCGCGCACCGGATTCTTCTCCGGCTGGGCGATGCTCGGCGCCTACGTAGGGTTCTCGATCGGCACGCTCGCGTTGACCGCCGCGTTCATGAACGCGCTGATCGCGGCCTTCCAGCCGGGCGCCGCGCACCCGTTCCAGCTGCCGTGGCCGTTGATCATGCTCGTCGGGGCCGTGGTGTCGTTCTTCCTGGCCGGGCGGGACGTGGCGCTGATCGCCAAGGTCCTGCTCGTGATCGAGGGCGTCGGGATCGTCGCGATGATCATCCTGGTGATCGCGATCTTCGGGCACGGCGGAGCCGCCGCACACCGGTGTCGACTTCTCCACGTTCAGCTTCAGCGGGATCGACGTGGGGCAGGTGCTCTCCGGCGTCGTCGCCGCGTTCCTGTCCTGGGCCGGCTTCGAGGCATGCGCCTCGCTCGGCGAGGAGACCAACAACCCCAAGCGCAACATCCCGCGGGCCCTGTTCGGCACACTGATCATCACCGGCGTGCTGTTCGTCGTGGTGATGTTCGCGCAGACCATCGGCTTCGGCACCGACGCCGCCGGCCTGAAGACCTTCGGCACCTCGGGCAACACGCTGGGTGACCTCGGCACCACCTACATCGGCCCGTGGTTCGGCCGTGATCGCGGTGTTCACGGCGACGTGCGCGGCGTTCGGCTCGCACATGGCGACCGTCGCCACCGCGAGCCGGCATGCTCTACGCGTTCTCCCGCGACGGCTTCGGACCGCGCTCGCTCGGCGTGCTGCACCCGAAGGGCGGCCCGCGCCGCGCCGCCTGGCTCGTCCTCGCCGTCGTGGTCGTCGTGCTGCTGATCTGCGCCGCGACCGGCTGGCCGGTCATGGGCACGGGCAACTCCGCCATCGACGCGTATTTCTACTTCGCCGTCGCAGGCACCGTGTGCCTCATGGTCGCCTATCTGATGGTCGAGGTCGCCGCCGTCTACTTCATCAACCACGGCCGCTTCCGGATCGTGCACGGCGGACGCGGGCGGATCCTCGGCACCGTGCTGCCCGCCCTGGGCGCGGTCGTGATCGCGATCGTGATCTGGTTCAACGTGAAGGACTCCGCAGATCCGTTCGCCTCGGGCCTGGTCGGCCTGTACTGGTGCGCGTTGGGTCTCGTGCTCGCGCTCGCGGCGTCCAAGATCGCCCAGCGGGTCGGGGAGTCGCTCGCGAAGGAGCTGGACCTGCCCGGCCTCGGCAAGGAGCTGGATCCGATCCACCACCCCGGTGCGCAGGCGAGCGGATCGTGACCTCGCTGCTCGAGCGTGACGCGCGGGCGATCGCGGGGGTGGAGAAGCTGCGCTTCTTCCCGCTCGAAGTCGTCAGCGGACACGGCGCGATCCTGCTGGATCCGGCCGGTCGCGAACTCGTCGACCTCTCCGCGACGTGGACGGCGACCGGACTCGGGCACGGACATCCCGCCGTCGTGGAGGCCGTCACCCGCGCGGCCCGCACCGCGCCGGGTGCGGGCGGCCTCTCCGCGATCCACCCGGACTCGGTGGGCCTGGCCGAGGATCTGCTCGCGCGCGTGCCCGCTCCCGACGGCGGGGAGCGCCGCGTCTATCTCGGCCATGCGGGGACCGACGCCAACGACGTCGTGCTGCGGTCCTGCCGGCACGTCTCGGGCCGGCGCACCGTCATCGCGTTCGAGCACGGCTACCACGGCGGGCTGGGACTGGCGATGGGCGTCTCCGGCGAGCAGATCGACGCGGGCCACGCGGCGGATCCGGACGTGGTGCTCGTGCCGTACCCGAACCCGTTCCGCCCGGGCCGCGACGGGATCGAGGCCGATGCGGCCGCGTCCCTGGCGGCGATCCGGGCTGCGCTCGCGACGGGGAGCGTCGCCTGCCTGATCGTCGAGCCGATCCTCTCCGACGGCGGCCTCGTGGTGCCGCCGGACGGCTTCCTGCGCGCCGTGCAGCGAGGCGTGCCGCGAGGCCGGCGTGCCGGTGGTGTGCGACGAGGTCAAGGTGGGCCTCGGCCGCACCGGCCTGCTGCACGCGTTCCAGCACGACGGGATCACGCCCGACATCGTCACGTTCGGCAAGGCGCTCGGCGCCGGCCTGCCGATCTCGGCCGCGGTCGGACCGGCGGACATCCTCGACCATCCGGCCGGCTCGGCGTTGCTGACGACGGCGGGCAACCCGATATGCACGGCCGTCGCACGCGCCGTGCTGCAGACGCTCGACGCGGAAGGCCTCGTGGCGCGTGCGGAGCAGGCTGGGCAGCGGTTCCGGGCCGGGCTCCGCGGACTCGCCGCCGGAGTCGGCGTGGATCGGGGCCGCTGCGCCGAGCGCATCGGAGACGTGCGCGGACGGGGCCTCACGATCGGCCTCGAACTCGTCCGCGACCGGGCAGAGAACGCGCCGGACCGGGACCTCGCCCGGCAGGTCGTGTACCGTGCCTGGCAGCTCGGCGCCGTGGTCTACTACGTGGGCGGCAACGTGCTGGAGATCACGCCGCCGCTGGTCATCTCGGACGACGAGATCGACCGGGCGGTACGGATCCTGGATCAGGCGATCAGCGACGCGATCGCGGGTCGCGTCGACGACGAGGAGGTGCGCGCATATGCGGGCTGGTGAGGACGACGTGCTGGAGGGGCTGGAGCGGATCCCGTCCGCTCTGGCGGAGACCGTGCGGACGCTGGAGCTGGTGGACCATCACGTGCACGGCTGCTACGTCGAGCCGATCGACCGCGCCGCGTTCGAGGAGTCGTTCAACGAGGCGTCGACGGATCCGATCCCGGCGTTCATGACCCAGTTCGACTCGCAGCCGGGATTCGCGTTCCGGCGCTGGTGCGCTCCGCGCTCGGGCTCGAGCGGCACGCCCCGGCGGACGAGTACTGGGCGGCGCGGGCCGCCCTGACTCCCGCCGAACTGGACCGGCGGCTGCTGCCGCCCGCGGGCGTGGCGCACTGGGTGATGGACACCGGCTTCAGCTCCCGGCCGATCACGGATCCCGCAGGATGCCGCCGAGAGCGGCGGCGCCACCAGCAAGGTCTGCGGCTAGCTCGTCGCCGTGGCGTGGCCGGCGGCGTCGCTCCGGCCGACTTCGCCGAGGCGTTCCGCGCCGCGATCGCGGAGGCCGCCGCGCACGCCGTCGGGCTTCAAGACGATCGTGGCCTATCGCACCGGCTTCGACATCGACTGGGCGCCGCCGAGCGCTGCGGACGTGGTGGCGGCCGCGACCGCGGCTGGGCGGCTCAGGGCACGGCCGCGCCGCGGCTGGCGGATCCGGTGCTCGAGGCATTCGTCGTGCATGTGGCGGTCGGCACCGGCCTGCCGCTGCAGGTGCACGTGGGCTTCGGCGACCGGGACCTCGACCTGCACCGCACCAACCCGATGCTGCTGCTTCCGCTGCTGCGCCGCGCCGACGTGCAGCGCGCCCCGGTGACGCTGCTGCACTGCTATCCGTACCATCGCGAGGCGGGCTACCTGGCGCAGGCGTTCGACAACGTCTACTTCGACGTGGGGCTGGGCGTGAATTATCTCGGCGCGCAGAGCCGGCAGCTCATCGCCGAGTCGCTGGAGATCGCGCCGTTCGCAAGCAGCTGTACTCCTCCGACGCGTTCGGGCTGCCCGAGCTGCACCTGGTGGGCTCGATCCTGTGGCGGCGCGGCATGGCCGCGGCGCTCGGCCGCTGGGTGCGCGAGGGCGAATGGAGCGAGGACGACGCCTGCCGCGTGCTGCGGATGATCGGCGGGGAGAACGCGCGCCGCGTGTACGGGCTGTGACGTGCAGCTCAGGCGTCGAAGCTCAGGCTGAGCTTGCGCAGAAGCACGGCGAGCCGTTCGCGGTCGCCGCGGGGGAGCGCGGACAGCAGCGTGGCCTCCGCGTCGACGAGCCGGGTGATCGCCGCGTCCACGCGCACCCGCCCGTCGTCGGTCGAGGATGACGAGCACGCTGCGCCCGTCGTCCGGATCCGCCTCGCGCCGCACCAGCCGGCGGCCGACCAGCCGGTCGATCCGGTTGGTCATCGTGCCGCTGGAGACCAGAGTCTGCTGGAGCAGCTGCTTCGGGCTGAGCTGGAACGGCGCACCGGCGCGGCGCAGCGCCGACAGCACGTCCCACTCCCAGGTCTCCAGGTCGCTGCGGCGGAACACGTCGCGGCGGGCGCGGTCGAGCAGGTGCGAGAGCCGGTCGACGCGGGAGAGCACCTCGAGCGGCGAGAAGTCGAGGTCCGGCCGCTGCCGGTTCCACGCCGCGACGATCCGGTCGACCTCGTCACCGGTGGGTTCCTCGCCGATGCTCATCCGTCCAGTATCGCCGACAACCCGCGCGGGCGGTCGGCGCGCTGCGGATCCGCCCCCGCCTCCCCTCGACTCGTTCGCGCGGCTCGTTCGCGCGGCTCATTCCTGACGACGCTGCTGATAACTGTGGTGCGCGCTCAGCGATCAGCAGCGCGAGGGGGCGCGGGTGCAGGAAACTGCCGCGCCTTCAGGGAACAGCAGCGCGACCTGGGGCGGGCCGGAGCGGTGGACCCGGTGGCGCGCTGCGGATCCGCCTCGACTCGTTCGCGCGGCTCATTCCTGACGACGCTGCTGATAACTGTGGTGCGCGCTCAGCGATCAGCAGCGCGAGGGGGCGCGGGTGCAGGAAACTGCCGCGCCTTCAGGGAACAGCAGCGCGACCTGGGGCGGGCCGGAGCGGTGGACCCGGTGGCGCGCTGCGGATCCGCCTCGACTCGTTCGCGCGGCTCATTCCTGACGACGCTGCTGATAACTGTGGTGCGCGCTCAGCGATCAGCAGCGCGAGGGGGCGCGGGTGCAGGAAACTGCCGCGCCTTCAGGGAGCAGCAGCGGACCTTCGACGAACCGGACCGGCGGACGCGGGTCACACCGGCTGCGCATGGCAGACTTGAGGCGCGGCCATCGTCCCTGAGCCTTGGCGGCCGCGGTCCGCCGTGGTGTAACGGCAGCACGACAGCCTTTGGAGCTGTGAGGTTCAGGTTCGAATCCTGGCGGCGGAGCATGACGGAGAACACGCTCGCGATCGTCGTCCTCGCCGCAGGGCAGGGCACGCGCATGAAGTCCCGCCTGCCGAAGGTGCTGCACCCCATCGGCGGGCGCCCGCTCGTCGGGCACGTGCTGATCACGGCCGAGCGCCTGCAGGCCGAGCACATCGAGGTGGTGGTGCGGCACGAGCGCGATCAGGTCGTCGCGGCGCTCGCCGAGGACTACCCCGGTGTGGTCTTCGTCGACCAGGACGACGTGCCCGGTACCGGCCGCGCGGTGCAGGTCGCCATGGATGCGCTGCCCGGCGGTTTCGACGGCGACGTGCTCGTGCTCTCCGGCGACTGCCCGCTGGCGGACGCCGAGACGCTGAGCGCCTTCGTGGCCGAGCACAGGGCCGCGGGCGTACGGGCCACGCTCATGACGGCGGTGGTCGCCGATCCGACCGGATACGGCCGGATCGTCCGCGACGCGAGGGGCGACTTCGAGCGCATCGTGGAGCAGAAGGACGCCACCGTCGACGAGAACGCGATCCAGGAGATCAACGCGGGCATGTACGTGTTCCGGGCCGAGGCGCTGCGCGAGTACCTCCCCCTGGTCGGCATCGACAACGCGCAGGGCGAGATGTACCTGACCGACGTCCCGGGGATGCTCCGCAGGGACGGGAACCGGGTCGGCGCCTCCGTCGTCACCGACGTCGCGGTGACCTACGGCGTCAACGACCGCGCCCAGCTCGCCGAGGTGGGCCGCCTGCTGAACGACCGGATCGTGCGCCGCTGGCAGCTCGAAGGCGTCACGATCCAGGATCCCGCCACGACGTGGATCGACGACGACGTGACGCTCGCGCCCGACGTCACGGTCCTGCCGAACACGCACATCCTGCGCGCGAGCGCGGTCGCGAGCGGCGCGACGATCGGCCCGGACACCACGCTGGTGAGCTGCGAGGTGGGCGAGGACGCCGAGGTGCGCCGGTCCGAGGCCACGCTCGCGGTGATCGGCGCCCGGGCCACGGTGGGCCCGTTCTCCTACCTGCGCGCGGGCACGACGCTCGGGGCGGACGGCAAGATCGGCGCCTACGTCGAGACCAAGAACGCCGCGATCGGCGAGGGCAGCAAAGTCCCGCACCTGTCGTATGTCGGCGATGCCACCGTGGGCCGCGGAGTGAACCTCGGCGCGTCCACTATCACGGCGAACTACGACGACGTGAACAAGCACCGCACCGAGATCGGGGACGAGGTGCACACCGGCTCGCACACGGTGCTCGTCGCGCCCGTTAGGCTGGGTCCCGGCGCGAAGACCGCTGCCGGAGCCGTCGTCCGCAAGGACGTCCCCGCCGGTGCTCTCGCGATGAGCGTTGCACCCCAGCGGAACATCGCAGGGTGGGTCGAGAACAACAGGGCAGGCACGGCCGCAGCTGACGCCGCGGCACGTGCCGATTCGGCGGAATAGGCGGGTCCGATGGGGCGCAAGAAGTACACGACGGTCGAGCTGGATCGCGACAACGGCATCGCGCCCGGCCTGGTCGCGAAGACGAAGAAACGGCTCGTCGTCGCCGGTGGCCGGTCGCACCCCCAGCTGGTCGCGGCCGTCGCGGAGGCGCTCGGCACCGAGCTCGCCCCCGTCGAGCACCGCACCTTCGCGTCCGGTGAGATCTACGCGCGCTTCGAGGTGTCGATCCGGGGCTGCGACCTGTTCATCGTGCAGTCCTTCGGCACCCCGGTCAACGAGTGGCTCATGGAGACGCTCATCATGCTCGACGCGGCCAAGCGCGCCTCGGCCAAGCGCATCACCGTCGTCGCCCCGTACTACCCTTACTCCCGCCAGGACAAGAAGGGCCGCGGCCGCGAGCCGATCAGCGCCCGTCTCGTCGCCGATCTGCTGAAGACCGCCGGTGCCGACCGGGTCATGAGCGTGGATCTGCACGCCGCGCAGATCCAGGGCTTCTTCGACGGCCCGGTCGACCACCTGTTCGCCAAGCCCGTCTTGCTGAACTACTTCGAGGAGCACCTGACGCCCGAGGACCGCGAGACGCTCACGATCGTCTCGCCCGACATGGGCCGCGTGCGCGTGGCCGACACCTGGTCGGACAGCCTGGACGCACCTCTCGCGATCATCCACAAGCGCCGCGATCCGAAGGTCGCCAATCAGGTCTCCGTGCACGAGATCGTCGGCGCGGTGGACGGGCGCACCTGCCTGCTGGTGGACGACATGATCGACACCGGCGGCACGATCGTGAAGGCCGCGCAGGCGCTCAAGGCGAACGGCGCCCGCCGGGTCATCGTCGCCGCGACGCACGCCATCTTCAGCGACCCGGCTTCGGATCGCCTGCAGGACGCCGCGATCGACGAGGTCGTGGTCACCGACACGATCCCGCTGTCCGAGAGCCGCCGGTTCCCGACTCTCACGATCCTGCCGATCGCGCCGCTGCTCGCGACCGCGATCAAGCAGGTCTTCGAGGACGGCTCGGTGACGAGCATGTTCGGCGGCGACGCCTGACGACTGGTCCCTGAGCCTGTCCGGTCCCTGAGCCTGTCGAAGGGCCCGGCCTGTCCGTCCCTGACGTCCGGTCCCTGAGCCTGTCGAAGGGCCCCTTGCGAGGAGACGCACAAGCGCGATGTCGAAGCTGGTCCCATGAAGATCCCCTCCTCGGTCCGTCAAGGATCCGCCTTCGTCGGCATCGCCGGAGCGCTGCTGCTCTCGGGCTGCGCCGCGGAGTCGTCCTCCGCCGAGCCGGCCCACGGATCCGACCCCCAGACCCCGGCGGGCACAGCACGGCGGCGACATCCGGATCCGGCGCGACCGGCACGTACAAGGACGGCACCTATACGGCCGACGGTTCGTATCAGACGCCGGAGACGGTGGAGAAGATCTCCGTCTCGGTGACGCTCTCCGACGGGACGGTCACGAAGGTGAAAGTGACCGGCGATCCGCAGGCCGCGGAGACCCGGCACTATCAGGCGCAGTTCATCGGCGGGATCTCGGCCCAGGTGGTCGGCAAGAAGCTCGACGAGATCTCGGTGGACAAGGTGGCCGGATCCTCGCTCACCAGCAAGGGCTTCACCCAGGCCCTCGCCACCATCCGCACCGAAGCCGCCGGCTGAGGGCGAGTGAGCGTCTGGCGGTTCGACGCGATCGGCACCACCTGGGAGATCGACGCCGGCACGACCCGAGACGTTCTGCCCGAGGGGGAGCGGAGCGCGATCCTCGGCGTGATCGACGACTTCGATCGCACCTGGTCGCGCTTCCGGGCCGACTCGCTGGTGACCGCGCTCGCCCGCGAGCCGCAGGAGGTGCCGGCGCCGGCGGACGCCGCGGACATGCTCGAGCTGTACCGTGCCCTGTCCGAGGCCACCGGGGCAGCGGTGCAGCCGCTCGTCGGCGACAGCCTCGCCGCACGCGGGTACGACGCCGTCTACTCCTTCACGGATCGCGGCGCGCGGCCGGCGGCGCCGGACTGGACCGAGCAGCTCACCTGGGACGAAGGCGCGCTGGCGCTGCGGACGCCGGCCCTGATCGACGTGGGCGCGCTCGGCAAGGGACGCCTCGTCGACGTCGTGCACGATCTGCTCGGATCCTTCGGCCATGACCGGCGGATCGTCGACGCCGGCGGGGATCTGCGCGTCAGCGGCCCGCCGATCCGGGTCGCACTCGAGCACCCGTTCGATCCGTCCCGGGCGATCGGCATCGCGACCATCGCCGGCGAGGCGCTGTGCGCCTCGGCCACGAACCGGCGCGCCTGGCCGGGGGAGCACGGCGGACTGCACCACGTGCTGGACGCGCGCACCGGCGAGCCGGTCCGCACCTACGCGGCGACCTGGGCCGTCGCGCCCGCGGCGATGCTCGCCGACGCCGCCGCCACGGCGCTGTTCTTCGACGGCGGTCCCGCGTTCGCGGACGCGCACGGTGTGGAATGGGTGCGGATGACCACCGACGGGCGTGTCGAGTGGTCGGCCGGGCGCCGGATGGAGGTGTTCGCATGATCGCGACGCTGATGGGCGCACGCCAGCGCGTGCTCGCCCAGCTCGGGCGACTGTCGATGTACCGGCTCACGCTGTACGCGCTGCTGCTCCTCGCCGCGATCGCGGTGATCCTCTCCGCCGTCGGGGCGGTCTCGCCGACTCCGCCGGAGATCGTCGCGACTCTCACCGCCCTCGCGATCGCCACGTTCTGCACGGACGCCGTGGCGCAGGCGCTGCTGCACATCCCGCGCCGTATCGAGTCCTCGCTGATCACCGCCCTGATCCTGCTCTTCGTGGTGCAGCCGGGGGCGAATCCCGACCAGGTGGGCGGGATCGCGCTGGCCGGCGTGGTCGCGAGCCTCTCGAAGTACGTGCTGGTCTGGCGCGGACGGCACCTGCTCAACCCCGCGGCGGTCGGGGCCACGGTGCTCACGATCACCGGGCTGGGCTTCTCGGCGTGGTGGGTCGGAACGCCCGGTGCTCGCGATCCCGGTGCTCGTGCTCGGCCTCCTCGTGCTCTGGCGCACGGAGCGGATCCGGGTCGCGCTGCTGTTCGCGGTCGTGTACGTGCTCGTCTCGGGGGTGCGGCTCGCGGTGCAGTCCGCGGCGGCCGGGATCGCGGTCGATCCGGGCGGGATCCTGACCCTGGTGACGGTGCAGTCGCCCGTGCTGTTCCTCGCGGCCTTCATGCTGAGCGAGCCGCTGACGCTGCCCTCGCGGCGGTGGCAGCAGCTGCTCGTCGCGGCCGTGGTCGGCGTCCTCGCCGGGTGGCCGATCAGCCTCGGCGCCATCACGCTGGGTCAGGAGCGGGCGCTTGCTGATCGGCAACCTGCTCGCCGCTCTCCTGGTCGCGCGCTCCGGGATCCGGCTGTCGCTGGTCCGCCGCCGCGCCGTGACCCGGACCGTGCAGGAGCTCACGTTCCGCGCCCGCCGGCCGTTCCGGTTCCTTCCCGGCCAGTACCTCGAGCTGCAGGTGCCGCACCGCCGGCCGGACAGCCGCGGAACCCGGCGGGAGTTCAGCCTGGTGTCGACGCCCGCCGAACTGCCGTTCGTGCGGATCGCGTACCGAGAGGGCGGATCGACCTTCAAGCGCGCGCTCGGAGCGCTGCAGGCCGACGACGCGCTCACCGCGACGGGCGTGTGGGGCGACTTCGTGCTGCCCCGGCCGCGACGGGCCGGTGCTGCTCGTGGCCGCCGGGATCGGGGTGACCCCGTTCCTCTCGCAGCTGGCCGCGGAGGAACGCGCGGACGCGGTGCTGGTGCTCGTCGCCTCCTCCGCCGAGGAGTGCGCATACCTTCCCGAGCTGGCGGGTTCGGGGGTCAGGATCATGGTGGTCACGCCCGATCGTCCCGCGGAGCTGCCGGCGTCCGCCGAGTGGGCCGGGAGGAGAGCGGCTGGACAGCGCGCTGCTGGGCCGGCTGGTGCCCGACCTGCACGCGAGGCACGCGTTCGTGTCCGGTCCGCCGCGGCTGATCGCCGACCTCGCGCCCGCGCTCCGCGGCGCGCGCGGGCTGACGACGGACGCCTTCGCCGGGTACTGAGCTCCGTTCGCTGCCCCGCCCCGGGGTCGTTGAGCGGCTTTCGGCAGGCTCAGGGACCGCGACGAAGGAGCAGCGAGACGAAACGCGGTCATCCAAAGGAAACGGCGTTTGGTCTCGGGCGTCGCGGGCGCTCCGTCCTCGCTCAACGACCCCGAGGAAGACGTCAGCGCCCGCCGACCGATGTCGCGGAGCTGGTGGCCTCCCGGCGTCGCGCTCGCGTGCGCGGACGGATTCCTGCTCCACCGCGGTGGGCTGCGCGGCAGCCGCACGGTGAAGACGGTCGATCCCGGCTCGCTCTGCACGGCGATCGTGCCGCCGTGACTCTCCACGATCGCCTTCGTGATCGACAGGCCGAGCCCGGATCCGCCGGTCGCACGATTGCGGGAGCGGTCGCCGCGGGCGAAGCGGGAGAACAGCTCGTCGCGCACGGCCGGGTCGATGCCGCCGCCGTCGTCGCGCACCCGCAGTACGGCCTCGGATCCGGTTCGGCGACCGCGATCGCGATGCGCGTCCCGGCGGGCGTGTGGGTGCGCGCGTTGGCGAGCAGGTTCGCGACCACCTGCTGCAGCCGGCCGGTGTCGCCGATGATCTCGACGGGCTCCGCGGCACGTCGATCGACCAGCGGTGGTCCGAGCGCCGTGGGCCGCGCGTCCTCGACGCCCTCGATCGCGAGCCGGGACAGGTCGACGGTGGACAGCGTGAGCTCCCTGCCCTCCTCCAGCCGCGCGAGCAGCAGCAGATCCTCGACCAGGCTGGTCATGCGCAGGGACTGCGCCTGGATGCGCTCCAGCGCCGTGTGCGCGGAGGCCGTCGCGGCGTCCTCCTCGGCGCCGGAGCGGTCGAGCGCGCGCAGGGACAGCTCGGAGTATCCGCGGATCGACGACAGCGGCGTGCGCAGCTCATGGCTCGCGTCCGCGACGAACTGCCGCATGCGCTCCTCGTTGCGCTGGCGCACCGCGAGGGAGGCGTCCACGTGGTCGAGCAGCGTGTTCAGCGCCGCGCCCACGAGCCCGGTCTCGGTGCGCGGATCCGCCTCGGCGGGCGGCACGCGCTCGGTGATCGACACGTCGCCGCGATCCAGCGGCTGGTTCGCGACCCGGTTCGCGGTGGCGGCGACCTCGCGCAGCGGGCGCAGCGCGAGCCGGATCGTGATCGCCGTCGACAGCGCGAGCAGGATCAGCCCGCCGATCGTGGTGATCGCGATGACCGAGAAGAGCGTCGTGATCTGCGCCTCGGTGGTGGCGCGGGGAAGGCCGGTGATGACCTCGAACCGCTGCGTGCCGGTGCCGGGGACGGGCTGATGCACGAACTGGTAGTCGCCGAGCCTGGAGATGTCCGCGGTGTAGCGGCGTTCCGAGAGCGCCGTGACGGCCTGATGCATCTGCAGCGGGGTGAGGTCCTGCGCGACGCGATCCGCGGTGACGACCGTGCCGGTCGCGGATCCGGTCGGGGTGATGACGATGACGAGCGTGCCGTTCTGCACGCCGATCGGGCCGACGACGAGGTCCGAGGCATCGGGGATGACCTGCCCCAGCACCAGCTTCTGCATGGCCTGGAACGCCGACGTTCTTGGCGGTGGCGGCGAGCTCGTCCTGCAGGCGCCCGTTGAGCACGTTGCCGAGCACCACGCTGGTCGCGATCGCGATCACGACCAGGATCAGCGAGACGAAGCCCGTCACCGCGGCCATCAGCCGCGTCTGCAGGGACAGCGGGCCGCGGGGGCGGGGACGGAACGGGCTCATCGGCAGGGTCGGGATCACGGCTGGACGGGCTGCGGCGCCTTGATCATGTAGCCGACGCCGCGCACGGTGTGGATCAGCGCGACGTCGCGCCCGGCGTCGAGCTTCTTGCGCAGGTACGAGATGTACAGCTCCACGACGCTGGAGCGGCCGCCGAAGTCGTAGCTCCACACCCGGTCCAGGATCTGCGCCTTGGACAGCACCCGGCGCTCGTTGCGCATCAGGAAGCGCAGCAGTTCGAACTCCGTCGCGGTCAGCTCGATCTCGTCGCCGTCGCGGACCACCTCGTGGCTGTCCTCGTTGAGCGTGAGGTCGCCCACCTGCAGGATCGAGTCGCTGGCGTCGGCGGTCGCGCCTCCCGAGCGGCGGATCACCGCGCGCAGCCGGGCGACGACCTCCTCGAGGCTGAACGGCTTGGTGACGTAGTCGTCCCCGCCGGCGGTGAGGCCCGCGATCCGGTCGCTCACCGCGTCCTTCGCGGTCAGGAACAGGACGGGGACCATGTTGCCCTGCTCGCGCAGGCGCTTGAGGACCCCGAGTCCGTCCAGGTCCGGCATCATCACATCGAGGACCAGGGCGTCGGGGCCGAAATCGCGCGCCACCTGCAGCGCTTCGAGGCCGGATCCCGCGGTGCGGACCTCCCAGCCCTCCATGCGGAGGGCCATCGCGAGGAGGTCGGTGAGCATCGGCTCGTCATCGACCGCGAGGACCCGCAGGGGAGAGCCATCGGGGCGGCGCAACTCAGTGGCGTGATCGTTCATGGAGACTATTCTCCTCAATTTCCTATGAACGGTCTATGAGTGTCCGGACCTCCGCCGTGCTTAGCGCGCGCATAGGTCCGTCACCAACCCGCCCAAGGACCGGCTCCTAGCGTCGCTCCCATCGCCGTGAACGATGAGGAGAACCATGTACGGGACGTATCTGCGCCGGGAACTGGCCGGGCGCAAGAAGCAGACGGTGATCGTGGCCGTCGGCCTCGCCGTCGCGATCGCGCTCGTGATCGTGGTGAACGCACTGTCCGCGGGTGTCCGTGACGCGCAGACGCAGGCGCTCGCCCGGGTGTACGGAGTCGGCACCGATGTCACCGTGACCGGGGCTCAGGCCGCGCGCGGCAGCGACACCGGCGGGCAGCGGTTCGACTTCGGAGCGGGCGGCGGAACCAGCAGCAGCGACGGCAGCAGCACCGCGCTGGACAAGTCGATCCTGCGCACCTCCCCGGCGCGCGGCACGCTCGACGCCGCCGCGGTCAAGAAGATCAGCGGCACCACGGGCGTGGCCGCGTCGACCGGAGCGCTGACCCTGACGAACCTGAGCTTCAGCGGACAGGTCGCCCAGCAGCCGGCCACCGGCCAGACCGGCGCCACCGGCGAGAGCGGGACGGGCCAGCGCCGCGGCGGTTTCGGTGGCGCCCGGTTCGGCATCACCTCGTTCACCGTGCTCGGCGTCGACCCTGCGGCCGGAACCAATGTCGGACCGCTCTCCTCGGTCAAGGTCTCCTCCGGCCGCACCCTGGCCGCGAGCGATGACGGCCAGCTGGTCGCGCTCGTGGACAGCACCTACGCCGCCTCGAAGAGTCTGGCTGTCGGCGGCACGATCGACGTCGGCGGATCCACTGCGAAGATCGTCGGCATCGTGGCTTCGTCGTCCGATTCCGCGGACACCGCCGCGAACGTCTACATCCCGCTCGACACGGCGCAGAAGATCGCAGGCACCGGCGACGTGGTCTCGACCGTGTACGTGAAGGCCGCCTCGTCGTCGCAGATCGACGCACTGCAGACCGCCTTGACCAAGGCGCTGCCGGCCGCGACCGTCAGCTCGCAGGCCGAACTCGCCTCCACGGTGTCCGGATCGCTCTCCAGCGCGGCCGGCATGATCTCCGGGCTCGGCACCTGGCTGTCGATCATCGTGCTCGCCGTCGCCGTGCTGCTCGCGGTGCTGTTCACGCTCTCCGGTGTCGCCCGGCGCACACGGGAGTTCGGCACGCTCAAGGCGATCGGCTGGTCCAACGGGCGCATCGTCCGCCAGGTCGCGGGGGAGTCGCTCGTGCAGGGCCTGATCGGCGGCGTCGCGGGACTCGCGCTCGGTCTGGCGGGGATCCTGATCGTCAACGTCGTGCACCCGACGATCTCGGGCAGGGCCGGCTTCGGCGGCCGCGGTGCCGGGACCGGGGGAGCCGGAGGAGCAGCGGGAGCCGGGAGCGGAGGGTTCCCCGGCGGAGGCGGCGGTGGAGGCGGCGGCGGGCGGCGGGTTCCGCGGGCTGGGCCAGTCCGTGCAGGACGTGGTGCTGCACGCGCCGCTCAGCATCGAGATCCTCATCGCGGCGGTCGGCCTGGCGATCCTCGGCGGTCTGATCGCCGGTGCCGTCGGCGGCTGGCGCGCGGCCAGGCTGAGCCCGGCGGAAGCGCTGCGGTCCGCCGCATGACCGCCGACACGAATGACACGACGCACAGGAGGACATCATGAGCACGATCGAGAGCGCCCCGGCCGAGTCGTCGGCGCTGTACCGGCTGACCGGCGTGACCCGCACTTACCGCGGAAACGGCAAGACGGTGACCCCGTTGATCGGGATCACGCCGAGATCGGGGCGGGCGAGTTCGTCGCGATCCAGGGCCCGACCGGCGGCGGCAAGTCGACACTGCTGCACTGCTCGCGGGCGCGAAGCGCCTCCGGATTCGTCCGGCGCGGCGCTGGTGCGGGCGGGGGAGGCGGCGGCTTCGGCGGGCCCGGACCGGGCCAGTCCGTGCAGGACGTGGTGCTGCACGCGCCGCTCAGCATCGAGATCCTCATCGCAGCGGTCGGCCTCGCGATCCTCGGCGGGCTGATCGCCGGTGCCGTCGGCGGCTGGCGCGCGGCCCGGCTGAGTCCGGCGGAAGCGCTGCGGTCCGCCGCATGACCGCCGACACGAATCACCCGACCGCACAGGAGGACATCATGAGCACCATCGAGAGCGCCCCGGCCGAGTCGCCGGCGCTGTACCGGCTGACCGGCGTGACCCGCACCTACCGCGGCAACGGCAAGGCGGTCACCCCGTTGATCGGGATCACTGCCGAGATCGGAGCGGGCGAGTTCGTCGCGATCCAGGGGCCGACCGGCGGCGGCAAGTCGACGCTGCTGCAGCTGCTCGGTGCACTGGAGCGCCCGTCCGGCGGGTCGCTGATCCTGGGCGGCACCGAGCTGTCCTCCGCGTCGAACAGGGAACTGGGGCGGATCCGCGCCGAGGAGATCGGCTTCGTCTTCCAGGGATTCAACCTGATCCCCACCCTCACTGCGCGCGAGAACGTGGCGATGGCTCTCGTGCCCCTCAAGATTCCTGCAGACGAACGACGGACGCAGGTGGAAGACGCGCTCGCGCACGTCGGCCTCGCCGATCGCGGCGACCACCTGCCGGGGGAGCTGTCCGGGGGACAGCAGCAGCGCGTCGCGATCGCCCGCGCGATCGTCAAGAAACCGCGCGTGCTGCTGGCCGACGAGCCCACCGGCAACCTCGACGAGGAGATGCGGGACGAGATCCTCGACCTGCTCGGGTCGCTGTGCGCGGGAGGGCTGACGCTCATCGTGGTCACCCACGACTCCGCCGTCGCCCGGCGCGCGCACCGCAGGCTCCGCCTGAAGAACGGCCACCTGAAGGAGGAGTAGCAGCGCTCCCCGCTCGGGTCGTTGAGCGAGCACCGACGGAGTCGGAGCCCCTCTCTCTGGGGTCGTTGAGCGAGCACCGACGGAGTCGGAGCGAGACGAAACGCGGTCTCCCTGAGGAAACCGCGTTTCGTCTCGGTCGTCGCTGGCGCTCCGTCCTCGCTCAACTGTCAGTGTGGGTTGTGGCCGGCTGGGCTGGCCGGGCAGGCTCGAGGCCAGGTGTCTTGTGTTCGTGTGACTCATCGCTCAACTGACTCCCTGAACGGGGTGTCTTCGACTCGAATCGTCCGCGAGCGTGGGACGCCGGCGTCGGGCCTGCCTCGACACGGTGACTTGATAGAAGCGAGCCCTCGGGGGCTCTTGACAGTTCCGTCCCGTGACGTTTACCCAGTCGGGCCCGACACCGGCCACGACCCCCCGCCAGGTAAACCAACGTCAAGGAGGACGCGATGACTATCGTCGCAGACCAGTACCGGTTCGTCACCGGTATCGATACCCATTCCCGGAAACACCACTACGCGATCATCGCCGCGGACGGGCGCCTCATCGCCGAAGCAGCCTTCCCCGCGACCCCGGCCGGCATCAGCCGTGCGATCGCGTGGACCGACCGCCGCACCGCCAGCGAGCCCATGCTGGCCAGCATCGATGGTGCGTCCTCGTACGGGGCGCCCCTGACCCGCGCATTCCTCGCGCAGAACACCCGGGTCGTGGAAGCACCCCGGACCGGGCACCGCCCCGCCGGGAAGACCGATCAGCTCGACGCACGCGCCGCCGCAACCATGGTCCTGCCCATGGACACCACACGCCTCGCGGACGTGAAGAGCGGCCCCGAACGCGACGCCCTGCAGATCCTGCTCACCGCCCGCGACCAACTCGCCCGCGACAAGACCCGCTCCCAGAACGCACTCATCGGACTCGCCCGCCGCCACGACCTCGGCATCGACGCCCGCCGCGCGTTCACCCTCACCCAGACCCGCACCATCAGCCGATGGCGCGAACGCACCGGTGAAGACATCGCGACCGCGACCGCCCGCGACGAAGCGATCCGCCTCGCTACCCACATCCTCGCCCTGCGCGACACCCTCGCCACGAACAGCAAACGCATTCACGAGCTCGTCGCCACCGTCGCCCCCCAGCTCCTGGACGAACCCGGCATCGGACCCGTCACCGCCGCGACGATCTACACCGCCTGGTCACACCCCGGACGCGTCCGCAGCGAGGCCGCGTTCGCACGCATCGCCGGCACAGCCCCGATCCCCGCCTCCAGCGGCCAAACCACCCGACACCGCCTCGACAAAGGCGGCAACCGGCGCCTGAACGCCGCGATCCACCGCGTCATCATCACCCGATGGCGCAACCACCCCGACACCCTCGCCTACCGCGACCGACGCCGCGCCCAAGGCCGCACCGACCGCGACATCCGCCGCGCCCTCAAACGCCACCTCACCCGCCACCTCTACCGACTCCTCCAAGCCGGAACACCCACCCCCGAAACAACTTGACAAACATAGAAGCTTCGACCCCGGGAGGCGGTCTCGGTCGTCGCTGGCGCTCCGTCCTCGCTCAACGACCCCTGATGGGGCGGTCTCGGTCGTCGCTGGCGCTCCGTCCTCGCTCAACGACCCCGGATGGGGTTGCGTGCGCTCAGTGCGTGTCGACGGCCTCGACCTCGGTGCGGTCGCCCGACCACTGCGTGTGGAAGGTGCCGTCCTTGTCGACGCGCTTGTAGGTGTGCGCGCCGAAGAAGTCGCGCTGGCCCTGCACGAGCGCGGCCGGCAGGCGGTCGGCACGGATCCCGTCGTAGTACGACAGCGACGACGAGAACGCCGGCGCGGGGATCCCGCTCTGCGCAGCGGTCACGACGACGCGCCGCCAGGCGGCCTGCGCGCGACCGAGCGCCTCGGCGAAGTACGGCGCGGTCATCAGCACCGGCAGTTCGGGGGCGTCGGCGTACGCGTCGGCGATGCGGTTCAGGAACTGCGCGCGGATGATGCAGCCGCCGCGCCAGATCTTCGACACCGCGCCCAGGTCGATGCTCCAGCCGTATTCGGCCGCGCCCGCGCGGATCTCGTCGAAGCCCTGCGAGTAGGCGACGATCTTGGACGCGTACAGCGCGAGGCGCACGTCCTCGATGAAGGCGTCGACGTCGTCGGCCGGCACGGAGAAGTCCTCGTCCGGCCCGGGCAGGGCGGCCGCGACGGCGCGCTGCTCGGGGTGCGAGGACAGCGAGCGGGCGAAGGTCGCCTCGGCGATGCCGGAGACCGGGACGCCCAGGGACAGCGCGGTCTGCACGGTCCAGGCGCCGGTGCCCTTGGCGCCGGCCTGGTCGAGGATGACGTCCACGAGCGGCTTGCCGGTTTCGGCGTCCACCTGGCGCAGCACCTCGGCGGTGATCTCGATCAGGTAGCTCTCCAGCTCGCCGCCGTTCCATTCGGCGAAGATCTCCGCGATCTCGGCCGGCGACTTGCCGGTGCCGCGGCGGATCAGGTCGTAGGCCTCGGCGATCAGCTGCATGTCGGCGTACTCGATGCCGTTGTGCACCATCTTCACGAAGTGCCCCGCGCCGTCGTGGCCGATGTGCGTAACGCAGGGCTCGCCCTCGGCGACCGCAGCGATGGAGCGGAGGATCGGACCGAGGGTCACCCAGGACTCGTCGGATCCGCCGGGCATGATCGACGGGCCCAGCAGTGCGCCCTCCTCGCCGCCGGAGATGCCGGCGCCGACGAAGTTGATGCCGGTCTCCCTGACCGCCTTCTCCCGGCGGATCGTGTCGGGGAAGTACGCGTTCCCGCCGTCGACGATGATGTCGCCGGGTTCGAAGACCCTGACCAGCTCGTCGATCACGGCGTCGGTGCCCGCCCCGGCCTTGACCATGATGATCGCTGTGCGCGGCTTCTGCAGCGAGTCCGCGAACTCCTGATACGAGTAGGCGGGGATGAATCCGGCCTCGGGGTGCGCGGCGATGAGCTCGTCCGTCTTCGCACGGCTGCGGTTGAAGATCGCCACGGTGTTGCCTTCGCGGCTGGCGAGGTTGCGGGCGAGATTCGAGCCCATGACGGCGAGTCCGACGACTCCGATGTTGGCTGCGGCAGTGGGCACGGTGATCTCCTCGATGTGACCGGTGGGGACGACGGGTTCAGCGTAGCGCTGTTGCCCGGCGCGTGGTTCGTGCGGTTAACGTCCGGCGACGTAGCGTCGCGTGACCGAGATGTCGCGCTCGCCGAGGCCGGCGGTGACGATCCCGTCGAACGCCGCGCGCAGGGCGGGCAGCAGCGCCGGATCTGTCCCGGTCGCCTCGGCGATGTCCCGGGCGAAGCCGAGATCCTTGACCATGTAGCGGGCGATGCCGCTCGGTTCATCGGTGCCGGCGACCAGCTGAGCGCGGCGGCTGTCCAGCAGGCGCGACCCGGCATACCCGCCCGAGAGCAGCGTCCAGAGGGCATCGAGGTCGAGTCCGGATCGCTCGGCCAGCACCGTGGCCTCGCCGAGCGCGAGGATGGTCGCGGCCACGACGAGCTGGTTGCACGCTTTCGCCACCTCGCCGGATCCCAGCGGGCCGAGGTGGACGGGCGCCCCGCACGGCGCCAGCACGCGCGCCGCGAGCGCGGAGTCCGCGGGGTCCCCGCCGAGCATGATCGACAGCGTCCCGGCCGCCGCGCCGTCGACGCCGCCGGAGACGGGGCAGTCCACGACCCTGACCCGGCCGTCCGTCTGCTCCGCGACGCGCGTCGCGAGCGCGCGCACGCCGGGCGCGGACGAGG
Organism: uncultured Actinomycetota bacterium; assembly: GCA_963791605.1. Taxonomy (GTDB): domain Bacteria; phylum Actinomycetota; class Actinomycetes; order Actinomycetales; family Microbacteriaceae; genus Microbacterium. Next base: position 41,734 of record CAWBTB010000002.1, read on the forward strand.
TGGATCCGATCAGCAGGAGCAGCTCGCCGGCGTCGGCGAGCAGTCCGTCGGGCCCGGCCAGCACCTCCTCGAGTTCGGGCAGGTCCGGCAGCATCGCGAGCACGACGTCGGCGCGGGCTCCGAGTTCGCGCGGCGTGGTGAGCACCGTGGCGCCGGCCGCGACGAGCTCCGGCTGCGGCCGCCGGGACGCCGTGAGCAGCCGCCCGTGACCGGCAAGCAGCCGTTCCGCCATGGGGCGTCCGATGGCGCCCAGACCCAGCATCCCGACCGTGACATCGTCGTTCGCGTCGCTCATGCCGCCATGGTAGCGCAGGTTCAACCCGTCGAACAGTATCCATTCCGCTGGATCGACGATAGGGTGAGCCCGACGGAGCCCGGACGGATCCGCCCACGAGCGTGCAAGAAGGGGGCCGCAGATGGCCGAGGAGACGAAGACGAGGCTGCGCGCGGTCGCGGCGGTGCCGCTGACCGAGCAGCTGTGCCTGCTGATCGAGGAGCTCGAGCCGCGCGTGCAGGTCGTGCGCGATGCCGCTCTCATGCACCCGATGCGCGGCCCCGCGGACTGGTCGGGAGATCCGGAGCACGTGCGCACCGCCGCCGAGCAGGCGGCCTTCGACGCGATGGTCGACTCCGCGGACGCGCTCTTCGGGATCCCCGACGTGGACCCCGCTGCGCTTGCCCGCACCGTGCGGGCCAACCCGCGGCTGCGCTGGGTGATGACCACAGCGGCCGGCGGAGGCGCTCAGATCAAGGCGGCCGGCCTGGACCGCGCCGACCTGGACCGGATCGTGTTCAGCACGAGCGCCGGTGTGCACGGCTCGCCGCTCGCCGAGTTCGCGGTGTTCGGCGTGCTCGCGGGAGCCAAGGATCTGCCCCGGCTGGTCGCCGACCAGCGAGCGAAGGTGTGGCCGGAGCGCTGGGAGATGCGTCAGGTCGACGAGATGACGGTGCTCGTCGTCGGTCTCGGCGGGATCGGCGCGGAGTGCGCCCGCAGGTTCCACGCGCTGGGTGCCCAGGTCTGGGGGACCACGCGCTCCGGCCGGCCGGTCGAGGGGGTGGACCGGCTGGTCCCGCTCGAAGATCTGGCGGAGGCCGTCGTGCACGCCGACGCCATCGTCGTGACGCTGCCCGGTACCGAGCACACGCACCACCTCATCGGCGCCGAGGTGCTCGCCGCCGTCAAGCCGGGCGCGATCCTGGCGAGCGTCGGCCGCGGCACCGTGATCGACGAGTCCGCCCTGCTCGCCGCACTGGACGACGGACGGATCTCGTTCGCCGCCCTGGACGTGTTCGAGGTCGAACCGCTCGCGCCCTCCTCGCGACTCTGGGAGCACCTGCGCGTGCTGATCAGCCCGCACACCGCGGCCCTCAGCGCCAAGGAGGAGGAGCGGATCGCCCGCCGGTTCGCCGCGGACGCGACCCGCCTGCTGGACGGCTCCCGTTTGCGCGCCGTTGTCGATACCGTCGAGTTCTACTGACCGCCGCGGGACGACCGAGCCGCAGCACCGAGCAGGGAGTTCCGTATGGCAGACGACGGCGATATCCGTGAGGGGCGCGACCCGGCACCCGCGGTGACCAGGAGCATCCGCCTGCTCGGGCTGCTCGCGGAGGCGGCAGGCCCGAGGACGCTCACGGAGCTCGCAAGCGGGCTGGGGCTGGCTAAGTCCTCGACCGCCAACCTCTGCCTCGCGCTCGAAGCGGGGGGCATGGTCGAGCGCGGCGCCCAGGGCTACCGGCTCGGCGTGCGCACCGCGGAGCTGGGCGGGGCGTTCGCGGCGCAGTTCAACCAGGTCCGCGAGTTCTACGCGGTCTGCGAGGCTTCGGCCGTGCTCTCCTCGGAACTCGTGCAGGTGGCGATTCTGGACGGCACCGACGCGCTCTACCTCGCGCGCTACGAGGGGTCGCGCACGATGCGACTCGGCACGCCGCTCGGATCGCGCCTGCCTGCTGCCCTCTCCGCAGCCGGGCGCGCTCTGCTGATGGCGATGACGGACGCCGAGGTGGAGGCGCTGCTCGGCACGGACGCCTCCTTCCCCTCCCTCACCGAGCGCAGCGCCCCGGGGCTCGCCGCGCTGCAGGACGCCCTGCGCGCGGGGCGGGAACGCGGATGGGTCCTCGACGGCGAGGAGTCGTTCCGCGGGATCATCGGCGTGGCGGTTCCTCTGGACGGCTGGTCGCCCGCGGATCCGCCTCTCGCGCTCGGGGTCGCGATCCCCGCAGCCGAAGCCGGATACGAGCGCATCGAGCGCGTCGGCCGAGCCCTGCAGGACGCGGCGCGCGCGCTCACCAACCCGTTCAGCGCGGCTACGCGCGCCTGAGCGCGACCGGCTCCGCGCACGAGGCGCCTCCTCCGGGCGCCATCGTCGCGCGGGCCCTCGAGGACGAAGTCTGTCCAGAGGGTTGAACAAAGACCAACAGGTTGATATCGTCGTCCCATCGCTCAGGCGAGCCGATCGAAGGAGATGGCATGACCACCACGCACGCTGCTGTGCACACACCGTCGGATGATCCGGACTACGCGGCGAATCTGCGACGCGCGACGCTGGCGTCGAGCATCGGAAGCGCGCTGGAGTATTTCGACTTCGCCCTCTACGGGCTGTCCACCGCGCTGATCTTCAACGTGCTGTTCTTCCCGCAGGGAGACCCCGGCATGGCCACGGTCGCCGCGTTCGCGACCTTCGGCGTCGGCTTCCTCGCACGTCCGTTCGGCGGGCTGTTCTTCGGGATCCTCGGCGATCGGCTCGGCCGCAAGTGGGTCCTCGTCGCGACGATCGTGCTGATGGGCGGAGCCTCCACCGCGATCGGGCTGCTGCCGACCTACGCGGCGGCCGGGATCTGGGCGCCGATCCTGCTCGTGCTGATGCGCCTGCTGCAGGGGTTCGGTGCGGGTGCCGAGCAGGCCGGGGCCACCGTCCTCATGGCCGAGTACGCGCCGGTGCGCCGCCGCGGCTTCTTCGCCGCGCTGCCGTTCATCGGGATCCAGGCCGGCACCGTGCTCGCCGCGCTCACCTTCGCCGGCATCTCGACGCTGCCCAAGGACCAGCTGATGAGCTGGGGCTGGCGGGTGCCGTTCCTGTGCTCGTTCGTGCTGATCCTGCTGGCGCTGTTCATCCGGATGCGGCTGCGCGAGACGCCGACGTTCGTCGAGCTGGAGAAGCACGAGCAGGTGGCCGACCACCCGTTCCGCGAGATCTTCGGGCACGGGCTGCCGGGCGTGATCGTCGGCATCGGCCTGCGCATGGCCGAGAACGGCGGCTCGTACATGTTCCAGACGCTGGGCCTCGCCTTCTTCGTCGCGGTGGTCGGGCCGAACGCCGACAAGAGCCTGCTCACCTGGGGCGTCACGATCGGCTCGCTGATCGGCGTCTTCTCGGTGCCGTTCACCGGACACCTCTCCGACCGGTTCGGGCGCCGCACGGTGTACCGCTTCGGAGCCGTGTTCATGCTCGCCTACGCGTTCCCGGCGTGGTGGCTGTTGTCGCTCGGCATCCCGTTCCTCGCCATCGCGGTGATCGCGATCGGCATCGGCGTGGCCGTCAATTCGATGCTCGGCCCGCAGTGCGCGATGCTGCCCGAGCTCTTCGGCAACCGGCACCGCTACCTCGGCGTGGCGATGGCCCGGGAGATCTCGGCGGTGCTCGCCGGCGGCCTGGCCGGTGTGCTCGGCGCCTATCTGCTCGCGGTGAGCCACAACAACTGGGTGCTGCTCGCGACGTACATGGCGGTGCTCGCGCTCATCACGACGGCCTCCACCTTCCTCGCCCCGGAGACGCTGCGCCGCGACCTCACCCGGGTCGACGACGCGGTCAAGGTGTCCCGCGACGAGAGCGGCGAGGGCGTGGACGCGACGACCGTGTCGATCTCGGCTGTGCGGCCATGACCGCGGCGCCGGGCCTTCCGGTGGGTCTGTCCGCCTTCGATCTCACCGGGCGGATCGCGCTCGTCACCGGATCCACGCGCGGCCTCGGCCGTACGATCGCCGAGGGCCTCTCGGCGGCGGGCGCCACCGTCATCGTGCACGGCCGCTCGGCGGAGACGGCCGAGAGCGTGGCCGCCGAGATCACCGCGAGCACCGGCGCGCCGGCGTTCGCGGAGGCGTTCGAGCTCACCGCGACCGCCGACATCGACGCCGGCATCGACCGGATCGAGCAGCGGCACGGGCGGATCGACGTGCTCGTGAACAACGCCGGGATCCAGCGTCGTGCGCGCATCGACGAGTTCGCCGACGAGGACTGGGACGCGCTCGTGCAGACCAACCTGTCCGCGGTGTTCGCGCTGTCGCGGAAGGTCTCCCGCGGCATGATCGCGCGCGGATCCGGGAAGCTGATCCAGATCGGATCCGTGCAGTCGCGACTCGCACGACCCTCGATCGCGGCGTATTCGGCGACCAAGGGCGCGATCGTCATGTTCACCCGCGGGCTGTGCGCCGACCTCGGTCCGCACGGCGTGCAGGCCAACGCGATCGCTCCCGGCTACTTCGAGACCGCGCTGACGCGAGCCCTCGTCGACGACGAGACGTTCTCCGCCTGGGTGCGCGGGCGCACGCCTGCCGGACGCTGGGGGGATCCGCGCGACCTGGTCGGCGCGGCGGTGTTCCTCGCCAGCGCGGCGAGCGACTTCGTGAACGGGCAGACGCTGTACGTCGACGGCGGCATGACGGCGGTGGTGTGATGCGTATCGGACGGGTACGGACCCCCGACGGGATCGCGTTCGTGCGCGAAGAGGGAGCGGAGCGGATCCGGATCGAGGACCCGTACCGGGCCTTCGCAGCGGGTCGCGCGCCGGCGGATCTCAGCCCGGTCACTGGCACGCTGCTCGCACCGTCCGATCCGCTCGTCGTGGTCGGGATCGCGCAGAACGGCCCGGCCCACGCCGATCCCGTGCAGGCGTGGCTGAAGAGCCCGCGCACGGTCGTCGGCTCCGGCGTTCCGGTGCGGGTGCGGCGGGACGCGGGCGCGACCGTCGCGGAGGGCGAGATCGCGATCGTGATCGGACGCGAAACGGAAGGCCTCACCGCGCAGAACGCGCACGAGTACGTGCTCGGGATCACCGCGGTGAACGACCTCTCCAGCCCCGACCGGACGGTGCGGGATCCGCGCAACTTCGAGTCGAAGTCGGGCGCGGGATACACGCCGCTCGGCCCGTGGATCGACACCGCGCTCGACATCGACGACGTCGCCCTCGTGCTCGAGGTCGACGGACAGGTCGTCGCGCGCACCGGATCCGGGGAGCTGCCCGTGCCGATCAGAGACTGCCTCGCCTATCTCGCGGCGTGGTCGCCGCTGGGCCCGGGCGACGTCGTCATGACCGGGGCGCCGCATTCGCAGCACCCGGTCGCTCCGGGGCAGGATGTCGCCGTGATCGTGGGCGGCGTCCGCCTGGAGACGCCACTGAGCTGAGACACGCGGTGTCGCCCGAGCCGACGCCGCCGGAGGGTGCGGTTCGCACCGGAGGAGGAACCATGCCGAACATCGCCGTCGTCGCGCATGCCGCGGGAGACCTGCGCATCGAGGACATCGCGGAACCCGTGCCGCGGCCGGACGAGGCGGTCGTCGAGGTCGCCTACGGCGGCATCTGCGGCTCCGATCTGCACTACTGGCAGCATGGCGCCGCGGGGTCCTCGGTGCTCCGCGAGCCCATGATCCTGGGGCACGAGGTGGTCGGCACCGTCCTCGTCGCCGCCGCGGACGGGTCCGGTCCCGCGGCCGGCGCCGCGGTCGCCGTGCACCCGCTCACCCCGCACGGGGACGGCGTGACGCCCTGGCCCGAGGACCGGCCCAACCTCGCGCCGGCGTCGACCTATCTCGGCTCGGCCATGCACCTGCCGCACACTCAGGGCGCCCTGGCCCAGCGGGTCGCCCTGCCGAGCCGCATGCTGCGCGTGCTGCCGGACGGCCTCGACCTGCGCACCGCGGCGGTTGCCGAGCCGGCCGCCGTCGCCTGGCACGGTCTCGGCCAGGCGGGCGACGTGCGCGGCCTGTCGGTCGCGGTGATCGGGGGAGGGCCGATCGGGCAACTGGTCGCCGCCGTCGCGCGGCACCACGGCGCGCGCTCGATCGCGGTCACCGATCTGCACCCGCTGCCCCTCGAACTCGCCGCCCGGCGCGGCGCCAGGGCGATCGACGCGCGCGACGCCGCGGCGATCGCCGGGCTGCACGCCGACGTCGTGGTGGAGTCCAGCGGAACCCCTCAGGGCCTCGCCGCGGCGCTTTCCGCGGCTGTCCCGGGCGGCACGGTCGTGATGCTCGGATTGCAGCGCGCGGGCGACGTCCCGGTGCCGATCGCGACGGCCATCGTGCGCGAACTCCGCCTGGTCGGGTCCCTGCGCTTCGCGGGCGAGCTGGATCCGGTGCTCGAGGCGCTCGCCGACGGCTCGCTCGACGTCGAGGGCATCGTCACGGACGTGCTGCCGGTCGCCCGCACCCTCGACGCGTTCACCGTCGCCGTCGATCCGGCGCGCTCCGGGAAGGTGCTGCTCGACCTCCGCATGTGACGATGCGGGGACGCCCGTGTAACGATCCGAACAAACGTCGTGCGTTATCGGGCGCAAACTGGACCCGGTCGGACTAATGTCGTGCGCGGAGCGATTACACAGAGGTACGCTCACCACACCTCGAAGACATCGGCGTACGACTCGATTCGCCGGTGACCCGAATCGGAAGGCAATCACAATGATCCGAAAGAAAGCCATCGCGGGTGTCGCAGCAGCAGCGGCCCTGCTTCTGCTGGCGGGCTGTGCCAATCAGGCCGGCGGCACGCCGACGTCCACGAGCGGGAGCGGGCCGGACATCCCCACGGTGACCTCGGTCGAGACGCCGAAGGACGCCGTGCTCCCCGCGGGCAACGGCAAGGCCACCTGCTCCAACCTCACCATCGGTTACGTCGGCGCAGAGACCGGCCCGAACGCGCAGCTCGGCATCAACATCTTCAACGGCGTGCAAGCTCGCGATCGACCAGCACAACAAGGCGAACGCGGGCTGCCAGGTCGCGCTCAAGGAGTTCGACACCGAGGGCGACCCGAACAAGGCGACCGGCCCGGTCACCCAGGCCGTCAGCGAGGCGGACATCGTCGGCGTGGTCGGCCTGCCGTTCTCCGGCGAGTCCAAGGCCACCGGCAACATCTTCGAGCAGCAGGGTCTGGTGCACATCACTCCCTCCGCGACCAACCCCGGCCTGACCAAGAACGGCTGGACGACCTTCTTCCGCGGCCTCGGCAACGACGCGCAGCAGGGCCCGGCGGCGGCGAAGTTCGTCACCGACACGCTGAAGGCCAAGAAGGTCTACCTGGTGCAGGACGACTCCGACTACGGCATCGGCCTCGCCAAGACCACCGGCGACGCGCTCGGCTCGGCTCTCGCCGGCACCGACAAGGTCACCACCGGTCAGAAGGACTTCTCCGCCGTGATCTCGAAGATCATGAACGCGAAGCCCGACGCGGTCTACTACTCCGGCTACTACGCCGAGGGCGCGCCGTTCGACCAGCAGCTCGTCGCGAAGGGCTTCAAGGGCTCGTTCGTCGCTCCCGACGGCGTGAAGGACGACCAGTTCATCAAGCTGGCCGGCGACGCCTCGAAGAACGCCTTCTTCACCTGCCCGTGCATCCCGGGCGAGCTGCTGAAGGACTTCGAGAGCCAGTACAAGGCGGCCTCCAACGCCGAGCCCGGCACCTACTCGATCGAGGGCTACGACGCGGCGACCGTGCTGCTCGCCGGCATCGACGCGGGCAAGACGACCCGTGCCGACCTCAAGGACTGGGTCAAGAACTACGACAAGGACGGCCTGAGCAAGCACTACAAGTGGGACTCCACGGGCGAGCTGCAGGCGCCGGCGGTGTACGGCTACAAGGTCGACAACGGCAAGATCGCCTACATCGGCCAGATCGGCAAGTGACGATCGGATCCCGCGGCGCGGCGCGTGCGCCGCGCCGCGGGATCCCCTTTCCTGCTCATTCCCGGCGCATCGACGCGCCACCTCTGCGGAAGCGAACCTGAATGCTGGATCTCGTCGCTCTGTCCGTCGTGCACGCGGACTCGTCCTGGATCAATTTCGATGTCAACGCCCTGCTCCAGAACTTCTGGAGCGCCACCTTCGACGGCCTCACCTTCGGCGCCGTCTACGGCCTGATCGCCGTCGGCTACACGCTCGTCTACGGCGTGCTGAGTCTGATCAACTTCGCCCACTCCGAGGTGTTCATCGTGGGCGCCTACGGTGTCGTCATCACGCTGACGTCCCTCGGCTTCGGCCCCAGCGCCCCCGATCATCGGGCCGGGCGCGATCATCATGGATCTGCTGCTGGCCCTCATGGTCGGCATGATCGCGTCCGCGGCCACCGCGTTCATCGTCGAACGCGCCGCCTATCGGCCGCTGCGCAAACGCAACGCGCCACGTCTGGCGTTCCTGATCACCGCGATCGGCGTCTCCTTCGCGATCCAGTACATCATCTTCATCCTGCCCAAGATCGGCAAGATTCCGGGTCTGGGCTTCCTGAGCTCCATCGGCGGCGGCAACGCGCAGCCCGCGGTGACGATGTTCATCCCGACGCCGATCTTCGACGTGTTCGGAACGATCATCACCAACCAGCAGATCATCATCGTGGTCGCTGCGGTGCTGCTCATGGTCGGCACCGACCTGTTCATCCGGCGCAGCCGCACCGGCCGCGGCATCCGCGCCGTCGCGCAGGATCCCGACACCGCGACCCTGATGGGCGTCTCGAAGGAGCGCACCATCGTCATCACGTTCATCATCGGCGGCCTGCTCGCGGGCGCGGCGGCGCTGTTCTACGTGATGCTGGTGCCCGTCCGGCGTCATCTACAACGGCGGCTTCATCCTCGGCGTCAAGGCGTTCGCGGCGGCGGTGCTCGGCGGCATCGGCAACGTGCGCGGGGCGCTGCTCGGCGGCATCCTGCTCGGCATCGTCGGCAACTACGGTCAGATCCTGCTGGGCGACTCCCAGTGGACGGACGTCGTCGCCTTCGTGATCCTCGTCCTCGTCCTGCTGGTCCGCCCGACCGGCATCCTCGGCAGCACCCTCGGAAGGAGCCGGGCATGAGCACTTCATCCGACGGACCCCGTCCTCCTGCCCACGGCGGAATCGGCCCGCGAGGCGATCGAGACCGAATCGATCGCCACCCGCCGCCGCGGCCCGTTCCAGGGGCTCCGCGAACGATGGAACGCGCTGCCCCGGCAGGCGCAGTGGGGCTGGATGCTCATCGTCGTCGCGATCGCGTACGCGATGCCGTTCCTGAACTTCTTCCCGCTCATCGACGGCGCCGGGCAACGACTGGCCGCTGTCGCTGTTCGCGATGGCGGTCTACGCGCTCGTCGCGGTCGGCCTGAACGTCGTCGTCGGCTACACGGGCCTGCTCGACCTCGGCTACGTCGCCTTCTTCGCGGTCGGCTCGTACACCGCGGCGATGTTCACCAGCCCGGACTCGCCGTACCTGAAGATCCCGTACCTGTGGACGCTGCCGCTCGCCATGGTCGTCGCGATGGTCTTCGGCGTCGTGCTGGGCGTGCCCACGCTGCGCCTGCGCGGCGACTACCTCGCGATCGTGACGCTCGGCTTCGGCGAGATCGTCCGGATCCTGGCCACGATCATCCCGGCGATGAAGGGTCAGGTCGGCTTCCAGAACGTCGGCCGCCCGCCGGGGACCGCGGCCAACGGCGTCCCGATCTTCGCGAACTCGAACGGCACGCCCTGGTACTGGCTGACGATCACGATCCTGATCATCGTGCTGCTGCTGGTCGGCAACCTCGAACGCTCGCGCGTCGGCCGTGCGCTGATCGCGATCCGCGAGGACGAGGATGCAGCGGAGACGATGGGCGTGCCGACCTTCAAGTACAAGGTGTGGGCGTTCGCGATCGGTGCGAGCGTCGGCGGCCTCTCGGGCGCGCTGTTCGCCGGTCAGGTCGGCTTCGTGAACAACCAGAAGTTCGACGTGCAGACCTCGATCCTGTTCCTCGCCGCGGTCGTGCTCGGCGGCACCGGCAACAAGGTCGGCGCGATCCTGGGAGGCGCGATCGTGGCGTACATCCCGTTGCGGTTCACGGCGGTCGCCGACTACAAGTACCTGATCTTCGGCGTCGCACTCGTGATCCTGATGATCTTCCGCTCGCAGGGCCTCATCCCGGCGAAGATGCGGCTGCTGGCCTACGCGCGCAAGGCGACCACCTGGGTCGCACCGCCGAAACCGCCGAGAGCCGTCCGTCGCCGAACACGCCGGCGACCGCGCTCGGAAGGGAGCGCGTCATGACCGATCCGATCCAGGATCCGCCCCTCGTCGAGGGCGCGGAGTCCGAGCGGCCGATCGACGTCGCCGTCGGCGAGAAGCTCGTCGAGGTGAAGAACCTCACCATCCGCTTCGGCGGCCTGACGGCTCTCGACGACGTGTCGTTCGACATCAAGCGGGGAGAGATCCTCGGCCTGATCGGGCCGAACGGCGCCGGCAAGACGACGTGCTTCAACGCGATGACCGGGGTGTACAAGCCCACCAGCGGCGACGTGCTGCTGGAGGGGCAGTCGGTCAAGGGGCGCAAGCAGCACCAGATCACCCGCATGGGACTGGCGCGCACGTTCCAGAACATCCGCCTCTTCGGCGAGATGACCGCACTGGAGAACGTGGTCGTCGGCCTCGACGCGCGGCACCGCACGTCGGTGCCCGGTGCGCTGATCCGCTCGCCGCGGCACGTGCGCGAGGAGAAGTCGTCGATCGATCGCGCGATGGCGCTGCTCGACTTCGTCGGCATCGCGCAGCACGCGCAGAAGCGCTCGCGGGACCTGTCCTACGGATCCCAGCGCCGCCTGGAGATCGCGCGCGCCCTCGCCACGGATCCGAAGCTGCTCTGCCTGGACGAGCCGGCCGCCGGCTTCAACCCGGCGGAGAAGGAGGACCTGATGGCCCTCATCCGGGCTACCCGCGACGAGGGGTACACCGTGCTGCTCATCGAGCACGACATGAAGCTGGTGATGGGCGTCACCGACCGCATCGTGGTGCTCGAGTTCGGCCGCAAGATCGCCGACGACCTGCCTGTCGCCATCCGCAATGACCAGCGAGTGATCGCCGCCTACCTGGGAGTTCCTGAAGATGACGTTGCTTGAGCTGAAGGACGTCTCGGTCCACTACGGCCGGATCCGGGCGATCCACGACATCTCGTTCTCCGTGGACGAGGGCGAGATCGTCTCGCTGATCGGCGCGAACGGCGCGGGCAAGACGACGACCATGCGCACCATCTCGGGGCTGCTGAGCCCGTCCAGCGGATCCATCACGTTCGATGGGCAGGACATCACGAAGATGAAGGCGCACCTGCGGGTCGTGCACGGGATCTCTCAGGCGCCGGAGGGCCGGGGGATCTTCCCCGGCATGACGGTGCTGGAGAACCTCGACATGGGCACGTTCGGTTTGAAGAACAAGTCCGGGGTCGCGGAGTCCTACGAGCGCGTGTTCTCGCTGTTCCCGCGTCTGGACGAGCGCAAGAAGCAGTTCGGCGGCACGATGTCGGGCGGCGAGCAGCAGATGCTCGCGATCGGCCGCGCGCTGATGTCGCAGCCGCGCGTGCTGCTGCTGGACGAGCCGTCGATGGGGCTCGCGCCGCAGTTCATCCGGCAGATCTTCAAGATCATCACGGAGATCAACGCACAGGGCACGACCGTGCTGCTGGTCGAGCAGAACGCCAACCAGGCGCTCGCCCGCGCGCACCGCGCGTTCGTGCTGGAGACCGGCGCGATCACCCGCACCGGCACCGGCAAGGAACTGCTCGCGGATCCCGCCGTGAAGGAGGCCTACCTCGGCGTCGGCTGAGGGGCCCGATCCCTCGCTCCGTCTATTTCTGGCAAACGGTCGCGTATGGGTCGCGTATCCGACACTTCGGCAGAAATAGACGGAGCGGGGCGCCGGCTTCGGTCCGTCAGTCCTTGCGGTAGCCGGAGCGGCCCAGCGAGAACAGCGCACCGAAGCAGAGCACGGTGGCGCCGACGGCCATCAGGCCGATCAGCCAGGCCAGCGCTTCGGAGAGGAGTGCACCTTCGGTCATGCCCTCAGCCTAGCGTCCGCGAGGCCTGCGCGAGTCGGGTAACATGGACAAGTCCTCGGCGAGGGATGTTGCGCGTGCGCGCACATCCGTGATCGACGCGGCGAGCTCTGGCTCTCCTTCCGTCGTGTCGAGACGACGCACCCAGACCACCGCGCAGCCCGAGCCGCGCGTGAACAAGGAGAACATCATGTCGGAAGACACCAAGGTCACCGCAGAGCTTCGCACCAGCTTCGGCAAGGGCTTCGCCCGCCGTCTGCGCGCGAGCGGTCAGATCCCCGCCGTCATCTACGGCCACGGCACCGAGCCCGTGCACGTCGCCCTGCCGGGCCACCAGATCTCGCTGATCATCCGTCGCGCCAACGCGCTGCTCGAGCTGGACATCGAGGGCCGCGCCGAGCTCGCCCTGGTCAAGGACGTGCAGAAGGACCCGGTGCACCAGATCATCGAGCACATCGACCTCCTCGTCGTGAAGAAGGGCGAGAAGGTCTCGATCGAGCTTCCCGTCGTCATCGTGGGCGAGGCGTTCGCCGGCACGATCGTGAACCTCGAGAACACGCACCTCGCGGTCGAGGCCGAGGCCACCCACATCCCGGAGAACGTCGAGGTCTCCGTCGAGGGCCTCGAAGAAGGCGCGCACATCACCGCCGCCGACGTGAAGCTGCCGAAGGGCGTCACCCTGGCCGCCGACCCGGAGCTGCTGATCGTCGGAGTCTCCGCGGCGAACGTCGCGGACTCCCTCGCCGAAGCCGAGGGCGACGCCCTCGAGGCGGACGCGATCGCGTCCAAGGCGGAGTGACCCTCGGTTCGATTCCTACCGAAGGGGGCGCGATCGTTCGCGCCCCCTTCGTCGTCTCCGGGACGGTTTCCCGGCACCGGGCTCTTCCGGGAGGATGGATCCATGGCGCAGACCTGGCTGGTGGTCGGACTCGGCAATCCCGGGTCGAAGTACGAGGCGACGCGGCACAACGTCGGGCAGATGGTCGTCGACGAGCTCGCCGCGCGCCGGGGTGAGACGTTCCGCGAGCACAAGGGCGGCGCCCGGGTCGTGGAGACGTGGCTGCGGCCGGGCGGCGACAAGATCGTGCTGGCCAAGCCGAACACGTACATGAACGTCTCCGGCACCCCGGTCGCCGCCCTCGCGCGGTTCTACTCGGTGGATCCGGAGCACGTGATCCTCGTGCACGACGAACTCGACATCCCGTTCGACACGATCAAGCTCAAGACCGGCGGCGGACACGGCGGGCACAACGGCATCCGCGACGTCGCGCGTGCGCTCGGCACGCCCGAGTTCCCCCGGGTTCGGGTCGGGATCGGCCGCCCCTCGGGACGCCAGGATCCGGCGGACTGGGTGCTCTCGCCGTTCGGCGCCACGGAGCGGCCGAACCTGCCGATCCTGGTGTCGGACGCGGCGGACGCCGTGGAGCGGCTGATCGGCGAGGGGCTGGTCGCCGCGCAGCAGAAGCATCACGCTCCGCGCTGAGGCCGCCCACGGCACGCCGCGGAACGGGCTGCCGTAGTCAGTGCGCGGCGAGACCCGCGCCGATGATCGCGGCCAGGTAGCCCACGACGAAGAACACGAAGGGGCCGACCGCCGCGATGATGAGCGCGGCGATGCCAGCGCCTCGTCCTCGGCGCTTCGCGATCGCCACGATGCTCTGCACGATCGCCCAGATGCCGATCGCCGTCGCGCTCCAGGCGGTGATCTCCCACCACAGCACGAGTTCGCGGACGGGCGTGAGGACGGTCAGATCCCCCCGCGCGAACTCCTCCTGGAGCGTGGCGATGCTGGCTGCCGCCGTCACGCCGTGGCCGATCTGCCAGGCGAGGACGGCGCCCACGAGCGTGAGCGCCACTGTGGCGACGAGGGCGAGCAGGAGGGCGATCCGGCCGACCGCCGGCCCGCCTCCCGTACGGGCGGGGACGTACGGAGCCGCGTAGCCGGCGGCGGGACCCGCGAAGGCGCCGGGCGGGGGCTGGTAGATCTGTGCCGGCTGCGAGAGCGGCTGCGCGGCCGGCTGAGAGTACGGCGGCATGCCCGGGGCGGATTGCGCAGGGGGCGCGTACTGAGCCGGCGCGACGGGCGGCGGGACGGGCCAGGGCTGCTGCGGATCGGTCACGCCCTCATCCTAGAGCTGCGGTGGGGCGGGCGCGGCGGGCTGCGCGCGCTCCGCGCGAGCCCCAGGGTCTCTGGCCCCGTCGAAGGGGCCCGGCGCAGTCCCCGGGGTCGTTGAGCGAGGACGAGCGCAGCGAGACCGAGACGAACCGGGTGGTCTCGCGGGAGGCCGACACGCAGACGCCAGCCCCCGTGTCGGCGGGGCCACGTAGACTCGTCCGGTGACTGTGCAGGGGATCATCCGCGCTCTGGAAGAGGAGGCGTCCGGATTCCGCGACGCTCTGAGCTGGGCGCAGACCGACGCCGACCTGCTGGCGAGCAGCGGTATGGACGTGCCGACGATCGCCGGACTGCTGGAGCGTCGTGCCGCCGCGGGCAAGCCGGCGGCAGTGCTCGTGGTCGCCCCGACGGGTCGACGCGCCGAGTCGCTTGCCGACGCACTCGGCTCCTATCTGCCGGAGGCGGAGATCCTCTCCTTCCCCGCCTGGGAGACCCTGCCGCACGAGCGGCTCAGCCCCAGTCCGGACACGGTTGGCCGCCGGCTCGAGGTGCTGCGACGGATGACGGTCTGGACCGGTGAGCGCCCGATCGTCGTCGTCGCCTCGGTGCGGGCGGCGCTGCAGCCGGTCGCGGCGGGGCTCGGCGATGTCGAGCCGCTCGAGCTCGTCGTGGGCGGGCGTGGCTACGACCTCGACGGTGTGGCCGCTGCGCTGGTCGAGCGCGCCTATTCGCGTGTGGACATGGTCTCCCGCCGCGGCGAGTTCGCCGTGCGCGGCGGCATCCTCGACGTCTTCCCGCCGACCGCCGAACACCCGGCGCGCGTGGAATTCTTCGGCGACGAGGTCGACCGGATCCGGTTGTTCTCGGTGGCGGATCAGCGCTCCCTGCCCACGGATCTCACCGCGCTGGCGCTGTCGGCCAGCCGCGAACTGCTCCTGACCGCCGAGGTGCGCGCGCGCGCAGGCGCCCTCGTCGCCGCCTACCCGGGGATCTCCGGGATGCTGCAGAAGATGGCGGAGGGGATCCCGGTCGAGGGCATGGAGTCGCTCCTGCCCGTCGTCGCCGGCCCCGTCGTTCCGTTGACGGACTACCTTCCCGAGAACGCCGCAGTCGCCCTGGTGGATCCGGAGCGCTCCAGCGCCCGCGCGGCGAGCCTCGGCGAGACGAACCGCGAATTCCTGGACGCGGCATGGAGTGCCGCGACCGCGGGGGCGTCGGCGCCGATCGATCTGCAGACCGGCGACTTCCTCTCGGTCGGCGAGCTGCGCGAGGCCGTGCACGACCGCGGTGGCGTGTGGTGGCGGCTGAGCGCCTTCGACGCCGGCTCCGACGACGCCTCGTTCGATCAGGGCGCCGACGGCGCTGCGGCCACGCCCATTCCGTCGTTCCACGGCAGCGTCGACGGCGCCATCGAGTTCACCGCCGCCCGCGTCTCGGACGGATGGCGGGTCGTGATGGTCGCCTCCGGCGCCGGGCTCGTCGATCGGGCACGCGACGTTCTCGCCGACCGCGGGGTCGCGGCGCGCGTCGTGGACAGCCTGCCCGGGATCCCCGACGCCGGCGTCGCCACCCTCGTCACCGGGACGATCGAGGCGGGCTTCCAGGTCGCGGACGCGAAGATCGCCGTGATCACCGAGAACGAGTTCTACGGGCGCACGATCGGCGGCGACAACCGTGTCGTGAAGAAGCTCGCGTCGCGGCGCAAGAACGTCGTCGATCCGATGCAGCTCAAATCCGGCGACTTCGTCGTGCACCAGACGCACGGCATCGCGAAGTTCGTCGAGATGACCCAGCGCGAGGTGTCCTCCGGCGGACGCCACCCCGTGAAGACCACGCGCGACTACCTCGTGCTGGAGTACGCGCCGTCCAAACGCGGCTATCCGGGCGACAAGCTCTACGTGCCCACCGACCAGCTCGACCTGCTCTCGAAGTATGTCGGCGGCGAGGCTCCGACGCTGTCCAAGATGGGCGGCAGCGACTGGTCCGCAGCCAAGGGCAAGGCCCGCAAGGCCGTGCGCGACATCGCCGTCGAACTCGTCAAGCTGTATTCGGCGCGGATGTCGGCGAAGGGTTACGCCTTCGGGCCGGACACGCCCTGGCAGCGCGAGCTGGAGGAGGCGTTCCCGTTCGCGGAGACGCCGGACCAGCTGCAGACGATCGACGAGATCAAGGCAGATATGGAACGGCCGATCCCGATGGACCGGCTGCTCAGCGGCGACGTGGGCTTCGGCAAGACCGAGGTGGCGGTGCGCGCGGCGTTCAAGGCGATCCAGGAGGGCAAGCAGGTCGCGATGCTCGTGCCGACCACGCTCCTGGTCAAGCAGCACCTCGAGACGTTCAGCGAGCGCTTCGCGGGCTTCCCCGTGAAGGTGCGGCCGCTGTCGCGGTTCCAGACCGACAAGGAGGCGCGGCTCACGCTGGACGGGCTGCTGGACGGATCCGTCGACATGGTCATCGGCACGCACCGGATCCTCACCGACCAGGTCATGTTCAAGGATCTGGGCCTGATGATCATCGACGAGGAGCAACGCTTCGGCGTCGAGCACAAGGACACGCTGAAGAAGATGAAGACCAACGTCGACATCCTCGCCATGAGCGCCACCCCGATTCCGCGCACGCTCGAGATGGCGGTCACCGGGATCCGCGAGATGTCCACGCTGCAGACCCCGCCGGAGGACCGGCATCCGATCCTCTCCTTCGTCGGACCGAAGAGCGACAAGCAACTCTCCGCGGCGATCCGTCGCGAGATCCTGCGCGAGGGGCAGATCTTCTACGTGCACAACCGGGTGCAGTCGATTCAGCGCGTCGCCGCCGAGCTCGCCGAGCTCGTCCCGGAAGCACGGATCGCGGTCGCGCACGGCCAGATGGGGGAGCACCAGCTCGAGCAGGTGGTCGATGATTTCTGGGAGCGCAAGTTCGACGTGCTCGTCTCGACGACCATCATCGAGACCGGCCTCGACATCTCGAACGCGAACACGATCATCATCGACCGCGCCGACCGCTACGGCCTGTCCCAGTTGCATCAGCTGCGCGGCCGCGTCGGCCGTGGCCGCGAACGCGCCTACGCCTACTTCCTGTACGACGAGATGAAGCCGCTGAGCGAGACGGCCGCCGACCGGCTGCAGACGATCGCGGTCAACAACGATCTCGGATCCGGCATGCAGGTCGCGCTCAAGGACCTCGAGCTGCGCGGTGCGGGCAACCTGCTCGGGGCGGAGCAGGCCGGGCACATCGCCGGCGTCGGCTTCGACCTGTACCTGCGCATGATCGGCGAGGCGGTGGCGAACTTCCGGGGCGAGGAGACCGAGACCGGGGCCGAGCTGCGGCTCGAGCTGCCGGTCGACGCGCGGATCCCGGACTCGTACATCGACAGCGAGCGACTCCGGCTGGAGGCCTACCAGAAGCTGTCCGCCGCGGCCACGGCGACCGCCGCGGAGGATGCGATCGATCACGTCGTGGAAGAGCTCACCGACCGCTACGGCGAGCCGCCGGCAGAGGTGTCCGGGCTCGTCGCCGTGGCCCGGCTGCGTCGCCGCGCGGCCCGCGCCGGGCTGACGGACGTGGTCGCGATGGGATCCAACCTGCGCGTCGCGCCGGCGCGCTTCGAGGACTCGATGAAGGTGCGGCTGCAGCGGCTCTACCCGCAGGCGAAGCTGATCGGCGGCGGGGACGCGCTCGTCGTGCCGATGCCGAGCGCGGATCGGGCGGATCCGCTGGAGTGGACGTCGCAGCTGCTCGCGGCGCTGTTCCCCGAGCCCGACCCGGTGTCCGCGCCCGCGGCTGCGGACACGGCGGGGGTCGCCCGATGACCGGCGCCGAGCCGCGCTGGCGCTGGCTGTCCACGCGCGAGCTGCACCGCGGCCGGGTCAGGATCGACGCCGACGAGGTGCAGCTGCCGGAAGGCGAGCGCATCACGTACGAGGTCGACCGCAGCGTGCCGTATTCGGTGGCCACGCTGGTGCTGCTCGACGGCGACGTGCTGCTGAGCCGGCAGTACCGCTACGCGATCGATCGATGGATCCTGGACCTGCCCGGCGGCGGCGGCAGTCTCGCGGAGTCGCCCGAGGCGGCGGCCCGGCGCGAGCTCGAGGAGGAGCTCGGTCTGATCGCCCAGGATCTCACGCCCCTGCACACCTTCTCGATGAACCCCGGCCGCAGCGTGTGGCTGACGCATCTGTTCTTCGCGACCGCGGTGCGGCGCGGACACGCGGTGCTGGACGACCCCGCCGAGCAGGTGCGGCTGGTGCGGATGCCGCTCGCCGAGCTGGACGACCTGATCGCCGAGGGCGAGGTCCTGGATCCGGCGCTGCTGGTCGCCCGCGCCATGGCTGCCGCGAAGGGGCTGCTCCCGCCGATCGGCGCCTGAGCGACGAAGTCAGCGCCAGAGACGCCAGAGAAGAGAATGGTGGGATGGAGTCGTTCGAAGAACTCGTCGTGCTCGGATCCGAGGCGGACGTCACCGGGTGGGGATTCGGATGGCTGGACGGTCGCGCCACGGAGGCGCCCGGACGGTGCGCCACCGGGTGGGGCTACGCGCGTCTGCTCGCGGACCGGCTGACCCGGGCGCAGGCGTCGCTCGACCTGGACACCGGCGGCGGCGAGGTGCTGGCCGAGGCACGGACGTTCCCGCCGGTCGCGGTCGCCACCGAGGCCTGGCCGCCGAACGCGGCCAAGGCGATGGCGCTCCTGCACCCGCGTGGCGTCGCGGTGGTTCGCACCGAGTCCGGCGCCGGGCTGCCGTTCGCGGACGGATCCTTCGACCTGGTCACCAGCCGCCATCCGGTCTCCCCGGATTGGCCGGAGATCGCGCGGGTCCTGCAACCCGGCGGCACTTATCTCGCCCAGCACATCGGGCCTGCGAGCGGCTTCGAACTCATCGAGTACTTCCTCGGCCCGCAGCCCGACGCACGCAGAGGTCGCGACCCGCGGACCGAGACCGCCGCGGCGGAGGCTGCCGGGCTGGAGATCGTGGACCTGCGTGAGGCGCGCCTGCGGATCGAGATCCATGACGTCGCCGCTGTCGTGTACCTGCTGCGCAAACTCGTCTGGTGGGTTCCGGACTTCACCGTCGACAGGTACCGGGAACGCCTGCGCGCACTGCACGACGAGATCCGCAGCAGCGGTCCGTTCGTGGCGCATTCGACGCGTCACCTCATCGAGGCGCGGCGACGCTAGCCGGCGATCCGGGTCCCGTGCCCGGCCGGCCGCGCGACTACGCTCGTCTCATGATCTACGAGCACCTCGGGGCTCGGCCCCGCATCCACGACACCGCCGTCGTGGCGCCGTCCGCCGTGATCTCCGGCGACGTCACGATCGGCGAGAACTGCCAGGTGCTGCACGGCGCCGTGATCACCGCGGAAGGGGGGCCGATCACGCTCGGCGAGCACGTGATCGTGATGGAGAACGCGCTCATCCGTGCGACGTCCGCGAACCCCGTGCACATCGGCGACCATGTGCTGGTCGGCCCGATGGCCAGCATCTCCGGGGCGACGATCGCGGATGAGGTCTTCCTCGCGACCGGAACCCGGATCTTCAACGGCGCCCGCATCGGAGAACGCAGCGAGGTGCGCATCAACGCCGTGGTGCACCTGCGCACGACGCTGCCGCCGGAGACCGTCGTGCCGATCGGCTGGGTCGCGGTCGGGGATCCGGTGCGGATCCTCTCTCCCGAGCAGCACGAGCAGATCTGGGCCGCGCAGCACGAGCTCGATTTCCCCGGCTACGTGTTCGGCGTCGACCGTTCGACCCCCGACCTCATGGTGCAGCTGACGGAGCGGTACGCCCGCTCGCTCGCACGGCACGTGGACGACCACGCGCTCTGAGCGGGTGACGCCGTGTCCGGCGGCCCCTCCGCGGAGAGGCATAATGGACCATTGCTGTGCCGGATGCCCCCGATCCCGGCGTGAACCCGTCGTTCCCGAAGGAGAGACCCATGGGCACCAAGATCCAGCCGCTCGCGCAGGGCGGCGGCACGCTGAAACGGAATCTGGGGCTGTGGGCCATCGTCGGCCTCGGCCTCGGGTACATGACCCCGACCATCGTCTTCGACACCTTCGGCATCGTGTCGCAGCAGACGAACAACGTCGTTCCGCTCGCCTATGTGCTCGCCCTCATCGTGATGGTGTTCACCGCGATCAGCTACGGCAAGATCGCGGGCGCGATCCCGAGCGCCGGATCCGCCTACACGTACGTGCGCGAGTCGATCCACCCGAACCTGGGCTTCATGGTCGGCTGGACCTCGCTGATCGACTACATCCTGCTGCCGATGGTGAACGCGCTCATCATCCGCAACTACCTCGAGCAGCTCTTCCCCGGGATCTGGCCGGGCGTCTGGGTGATCCTGTACTGCATCTTCGCCACCTCGATCATCTACCTCACGATGCGCGGGACGTCGAACATGAACATGATCCTGCTCGTGTTCGCCATCGTCGTGATCGTGGTCTTCGTCGTCCTGGTGTGGACGCAGCTGGCCGGCGGCGCGGGCGCCGGCACCGTCGTGTCGATCCAGCCGTTCTTCCACAACGGCGTCGAATTCGGCGCGGTCCTCGCGGGCGCCACCGTGGTCTGCTTCTCGTTCATCGGGTTCGACGCGGTCACCATGTACGCGGAGGAGGCGAAGCACCCCAGCATCATGCCGAAGGCGATCATGTTCACGGTCCTGCTCGGCGGCGCGATCTTCCTGGTCTCCTCGTACTTCACGCAGCTCCGCTTCCCCGACTGGCACGAGTTCAACGACGCGTCCCTGTCGAACAGCTCCCTCACGCAGATCGGCGACGTGGTCGGCGGCAAGGTCTTCCAAGCGGTGCTCACCGCGGCCGGGTTCGCCGCGACGCTCGCCTCCGGTCTCGCCTCGCACGCCTCGGTCTCCCGCATGCTGCTGGTGATGGGGCGCAACAACGTGCTCCCCAAGAAGCTCTTCGGCTACATCAACCCGCGCACGCACACCCCGACGTTCAACATCGTGCTGGTCGGCGCGATCTGCCTGCTCGCGATGTCGTTCAGCCTCGACCTGATCGCGTCGTTCATCAACTTCGGGGCGCTCATCGCCTTCACGTTCGTGAACATCTCCGTGATCGCGTGGTTCGCGATCCGCAAGGGGCTGCGGAACACCCCGGGACAGATCTTCCGCTACATCGTGATGCCGGCGATCGGCATGCTGCTCACGGGCCTGCTCTGGGTCAACCTGAGCGCGGACGCCCTGATCGGCGGCGTCATCTGGACGGTGCTCGGATTCATCTACCTGCTCGTGATCACCCGCGGGTTCCGGCAGAAGGTCGCCTCGTTCGACGAGAACGACGCGGTCACCGGCTACAACAAGGTTCCTGCGGAGCTCGACGACCTGGACGACGAGCTGCCGGAGCCGGCTGCGGAGCGCTGAGGCCCGCCCGGCCGGCGCCCGTGCAGCATCGGGTGCCGGCCGAGCCGGACCGGCATCCGTGCGCCAGCGCGTCAGATGACGCCCTGGGCGAGCATGGCGTTCGCCACCCGCTCGAAGCCGGCGATGTTCGCGCCGGCGACGTAATCGCCCGGCATCCCGTAGCGTTCCGCCGCCTCGAAGGCGGAGTGGTGGATGTCGGCCATGATCCCGCGCAGGCGCTGCTCACTGTCCTCGAACCCCCAACGCTGCCGGGCGGCGTTCTGGCTCATCTCCAGCGCGGAGGTGGCCACGCCGCCCGCGTTCGCCGCCTTGCCCGGGGCGAACAGCACGCCGGCGTTCTGGAACGCTTCGACCGCGGCGGGCACGCACGGCATGTTGGCGCCCTCGGAGACGGCGCGCACTCCGTTCGCGATCAGCGTCTCGGCGTCGCCGGCGCTCACCTCGTTCTGCGTCGCAGAGGGCACGGCGATCTGGACCGGAACCTCCCAGACCGAACCGCCCTCGACGAACCGGGCACTCGGACGGCGGTGCGCATACTCGACGATGCGGGCGCGCTCCACTTCCTTGATCTGGCGGAGCAGCTCGACGTCGATGCCGGAGTCGTCGACGACGTAGCCCGAGGAGTCGGATGCGGTGACCGCGGTGGCGCCCAGTTGCGCGGCCTTCTGGATCGCATAGATCGCGACGTTCCCGGATCCGGAGACGCCGACGCGCTTGCCTTCGAGCGATTCGCCGTGCACGCCCAGCATCTCCTCGGCGAAGAACACCGCGCCGTAGCCGGTGGCCTCGGTGCGCACCTGCGCACCGCCCCAGCCGATTCCCTTGCCGGTGAACATGCCGGACTCGTGCCGGTTGGTGATCTTCCGGTACTGACCGAACAGGTAGCCGATCTCGCGGCCGCCGACGCCGATGTCGCCCGCGGGGACATCGGTGTGCTCACCGAGGTGACGGTACAGCTCGTTCATGAACGACTGGCAGAAGCGCATCACCTCGGCGGCGCTGCGCCCGTGCGGGTCGAAGTCGCTTCCGCCCTTGGCGCCGCCGATGCCCTGACCGGTGAGCGCGTTCTTGAAGATCTGCTCGAAGCCGAGGAACTTGATGATCGACAGGTTCACCGAGGGGTGGAAGCGCAGTCCGCCCTTGAACGGACCGAGCACCGAGGAGAACTGGATGCGGAATCCGCGGTTCACCTGCAGCCTGCCGGCGTCGTCGATCCACGGCACACGGAACATGATCTGGCGTTCGGGCTCGACGAGGCGCTCGAGCACGCCCTGATCGAGATACTCCGAGTGCCTTTCGACGACCGGCGCGATGGAGTGCAGCACCTCGTGCACGGCCTGCTGGAATTCGGGCTCGAAGGGGCTGCGCTGGAGCGCGGCGTCGAAGACCGGCCGCACCGAGGAGGGCAGGAGCGGAAGCTCTGCGGAAGAGGAAGAGGTCACGCGGGATGCTTTCAGACGGGGGACGACGGTGGAGCGCGGTCGATCGTGTCGTGCGCAGGCGCCGGGGTGCGGGCCGAAAGCCTCACTCTAACGGGCCCCAGGGACCCCGTCCGCGCGATCAACCGGTGTTCTGCAGTCCGGCCGCGACACCGCTGACCGAGAGCAGCAGCAGGCGCTGCAGGTCCGGATCCGGCGCGGGTGCTTCGACCGGTTGCTGAGCCTGTCGAAGCACAGGGACCTCGGCATCGCGGAGCCCGCGCAGTGCGCGCAGCTGCAGCAGCGACAGCGCGTCCACGTACGGGCTGCGCATGGCGACGGCGCGCTGCAGGATCGGCTTGTTCTGCAGCAGGCGCTCGCCGCCGGTGATCCGGATCACCCAGGACCGGGTGAGCTCCAGCTCGTCCAGCACGAGCGCGGCGAGGTCATCGCGGTCGCCCAGCGCGAGGTAGCGGCGGGCGATGCGGATGTCGGTCTTGGCCAGGCTCATCGCCACGTTGTCGACCATCGTGCGCAGCAGCGGCCACTCCCGATATGCGGTGCGCAGGCGCTCCTCGTCGCCGACGGCCTCCAGGGCCGTGCCGAGGCCGAACCAGCCGGCCAGGTTGATCCGCGCCTGTGTCCACGCGAACACCCACGGGATCGCGCGGAGGTCCTCCAAGGACTCCACGGACAGGCCGCGGCGCGCGGGCCGGGAGCCGAGCGCGAGCAGCCCGATCTCCTCCATCGGCGTCACTCGGGCGAACCAGGGTGCGAAGCCGGGGGCCTTCACGAGGGAGAAGAAGCGGTCGCGCGACGCGCGGTCCATGATCGCCGCGACGTCGGCGAAGCGTGCCGCCGCGGAGCTGTTGCGCTGCTCGACGCTCGGGGAGGAGGCGAGCAGCGTGGCCGCCGTCACCTGGTCGATGTGCCGCATCGCGATCGCCGGCTCGCCATAGCGGGCGAAGATGACCTCGCCCTGCTCGGTGAGCTTGAACCGGCCGTCCACCGAGTGCGGCGGCTGCGCGAGCACCGCCGAGTTCGCGGGACCGCCGCCGCGGCCGAGTGCGCCGCCGCGGCCGTGGAACAGCGTCAGCTCGATGCCCTCCCGCTGCGCCCAGCCCGCGATCTCGGCCTGCGCCTCGTACAGTGCGAGGTTCGCGGCGACCGGACCGACGTCCTTCGACGAGTCGGAGTAGCCGAGCATGACCTCCAGGCGCCGGCCCGTCTCGGCCAGGCGCTCGGCGAACGCGGGGTGCTCGACGATCTCCGCGAGGATCCGCGGCGCCGCCTGCAGGTCGGCGAACGTCTCGAACAGCGGCACCACGTCGAGCACCGGCAGGTCGTCGCCGCCTGCGAACTGCGCGAGGCGGTGCACGTTCGCGAGATCCTGAGCGGACTGCGTGAACGAGACCACGTACCGGCCCGCGGCGCGGGGACCGTAGGCGCGCTGGATCTCCCGGACGGTGCGGAAGACGGCGAGCACCTCCTCGGTCTCCGCGCTGACGGCGCCGCCGGCCTCGAGCTCGGCCAGGGCCCTGGCGTGCACGGCGGAGTGCTGGCGCACCTCCAGTTCGGCGAGGTGGAAGCCGTATGTCTCGACCTGCCAGATGAGGTGCTGCACGCCGCCGAACGCGTGGCGGCGGGCGCCGGCGGCGCTCGAGCGAGGCCTGTACCGTGCGCAGATCGGCGAGCAGCTGCTCCGGATCCGTGTAGCCGCTCTCGTCGCCGCGGCGGGTGGCGGCGACCCGGTGCGCGAGCAGCAGCACCACGCGGCGGTGCGGCTCGGACGGGGAACGGGTCGCGGCGTCGGCCGCCGCGTCCGGGTGGACCGCGCTCAGCGTCTCCCAGAGCGCCAGCACGGCGGGGGAGGGCGGTGTGCTCTCGGCGTCGAGGGTCAGGGTGCGCCCGATCCGCTCCAGGGCGCGCTCCAGCCCGCGCAGCACGTGTTCGGCCGCGATTGCCGGCGGCCTCGCGGGTCACGGCGGCGGTGACGAACGGGTTGCCGTCCCGGTCACCGCCCACCCAGGATCCGATCCGCACGAAGGCGGGCACGATCGGCGCAGAGGATCCTGACTCCTCGCCGCGCAGCGCGTCGTCGATGCGGCGGTACACGTGCGGGACCGTCGTGAACAGGGTCTCATCGAACACGCTCATGACGGTGCGGACCTCGTCGGTCGGCGCCGGCTTCTGCGCGCGCAGCGGAGCGGTGCGCCACAGCGTGTCGACCTCTTCGAGCATGCGGCGCCGGGCGCGGTGCGCGTCGGCTCCTCCGGGCGTCGCGGCGTCGTGCTCGCTGAGGAGGTCGGCCAGTCGGCGGATGCTGGAGGAGACCGCGCGGCGGCGCGCCTCGGTCGGATGCGCGGTGAAGACGGGGTGGAAGCGCAGCGCGCCGAGCCGACGCCGCGCCTCGTCCTCGCCGACCTCGGCGGTCAGCTGGGCGAAGGCGCCCGCGACCGTGTCGGTCTTCGGATCGGTCCCTGAGCCCGTCGAAGGGCCCGGGCTCTCGGGACGCTCGCGGAGCACGCGCACGCGCTGATGCTCCTCGGCGAGATTCACCAGGTGGAAGTATGCGGTGAACGCGCGGGCGACCTCGTCGGCGCGCTGCACCGTGAATTCCTCGACGATGCGGGTGGCGCGCTCGAACGCCTCGGCCGACTCGTCGGCGTACGCCTCGATCGTCGCCTGACGGAGGCGCTCGACGTCATCGAACAGCGCGTCGCCGCCGGATTCGCGCAGCACCTGGCCGAGCAGCGCGCCGAGCATGCGCACGTCCGCACGCATCGCTTCGGGCAGTTCTCGGCCTGCTTCGAACCGCTGGGCGATGCGGATGGCTTCGGTGGGGGTCGTGTCGGGGGTCACCTTTCGAGCGTATCCCGCGCATGTGTACGACATGTTTCCGCGTGACGCCGCGCGATGCGTGCGGAGCCCGTCTGCACGCGACGAGGAGGTCAACGTGCGGCGAGCAGGTTCAGCCCCAGCAGTCCCAGGCCGACGAACACCACGGCCCACAGCGCGATGCCGAGCATCTGCCACAGCGCGACCGCACGGCGCGAGGCGCCGAGAGTGACCATGGCGGCGGCGCTGAACTGGTTCGGGATCACCATCTGCCCGATCAGGGAGACACCGGGCACTCCGAAGCGCTGGAGCATGCGGCGCAGCTTCTGCTGCCGGGCGGACCGCGTCGTGGTCCCGCGGCTCCCGCGGCCGCGGGCGAGTCGCCGTGCCCCCGTCCCCATGAGCAGGAAGACCAGGACGGACGCGGTGTTGCCGACGATCGCGGCGATCACGGCGACGGCCGGCGGCAGCCCGATCGCGACGCCGATGAGCGCGCCGAAATGCGATTCCACGAAGGGGATCGCGGCGACGAGGGCGACTGCGAGCCATTGCAACCAGCCGGGGAAGGACCCGGCGAAGCTCTGCAGGGTTTCGAGCATGACAACCTCCGTGAATGGTAGTACGGTGTGCTAGTACTTCGTGTTAGCACACCGTACTACATCAGAATGAGCCAATGACCCGACGCGAGGAGATTCTGGCCGCTGCGGCGAGGCTTGTCGCCGCAGAGGGCATCCGCGCGCTCAGCGTGCGTGCGGTCGCTCGCGAGGCCGGGGTCGGTGCGAGTACGCTGCGTCACTACTTCCGCACGCAGGGCGAGCTGTATGGCGCGCTTGCGCAGGGCTTCATGGCGGACGTGGTCGACGATCGGCGTATCCACGACCGCTCGATCGCCCCGGCCGAGCGCCTGATGGAATGCCTCGGACAGTTCCTCCCGTCAGGGGCAGCCGCTGCCGTGCAGCTGCAGGGATGGTTCGATGCCTACGCGAAGGCGCTCACTCCGGGAAGTGCAGAACGCACGGCCGGGGAGGTGCTCGCGCACATGCACGCGGCCGGTCTGGACTCCGTGCGCCGCTGGCTCTCCGCGCTCGCCGCGGAAGGCCACGGCGACTCCTCCCGAGTCGATGAGACCGCCACCGCGTTGCTCGCGCTGCTCGACGGCTTGGCCCTGCATCTGCTCGCGGACCCGGTCCGGGTGAGTGCGGAAACGGCGCGGCAGGCCCTGCTCTGGGCGGTCGAGGCCGCGGTCCGCCCGCCCGCGTAGCCGTTGCCGCGGTGCCCGCCCACGTCATCCTCCCATCGCGATACGGTGAGGGGGATGAGGCGCCCGACTCGACTTCTCCGTTCCGCCCAGTTCCCCGCGATCCTGCTGCTCGCCGCAGCCGGACTCGGGCTGCTGTTCGCCAATCTGCGCACGCATGATGCGCTCGCGGGCGTTCTCGACACGCATCTCGCGGTCCCCGGAACCGGCCTTGACCTGTCGGTGTCGCACTGGGTGTCGGACGGCGTGCTCGCGATCTTCTTCTTCGTGGTCGCGCTCGAGCTGCAGTACGAGCTGACCCGCGGCGACCTGCGCAGCGTGCGCGCCGCGATCCAGCCGGCGATCGCCGCCGCGGGCGGCATCCTCGTGCCGATCGCGATCTACCTGGCGATCGCAGGATCCGGTGCGAGCGCCACGGGCTGGCCGGTGCCCACGGCGACCGACATCGCGTTCGCGCTCGGTGTGCTCGCCGTGTTCGGGCGCGGCCTGCCGTCCGCGGTGCGCGCCTTCCTGCTCGCGCTCGCGATCCTCGACGACATCGTCGGGATCGTGTTCATCGCCGTGCTGTTCGCGCACGGGCTGAACGTGCTGCTGCTGGTGCTCGGACTCATCGCGGTGGCCGTGTTCGCCGTGCTCAGCCGGGCCCTTCGACCGGTTGCTGCCCTTCGACGGTGCTGAGCCTGTCGAAGCCGGGACCGCTGGAAGCACAGGGACCGGCTGAAGCTCGGGGGGCGCGCGCACCGCGCGGTCGCCCCGCCATCGGCGTGCTGATGGTGCTCGTCGGCATCGTGGCGTGGGGCCTGTTCGCGGCCTCGGGCGTGCACGCGACGATCGCCGGGGTGATGCTCGGCCTCGCGATGGCGCCGCGGCCCTGCCGATCGCACCCGGCACGCCCTCGAGCCCTGGGTGAACGGTCTCGTGCTGCCGCTGTTCGCGTTCGTCGCCGCGTTCGTGGTGATCCCGCAGGTGCCGCTCGACGCGCTCTCGCCGGCGTTCTTCGGGATCCTGATCGCGCTGCCGATCGGGAAGATCGTCGGGATCGCGGCGTTCGGCGCCGTCGCGATGCGGATCCGACCCCGGGGAGCGCCGCCCGCGATCCGCTTCCCCGATCTGCTCGCGGCGGGCGCCCTCGGCGGGATCGGATTCACGGTATCGCTGCTGCTCGCGAAGCTCGCGTTCGCCGACGCCGGGGTGCGCGACGAGGCGATCCTGGCGGTACTGCTCGGCTCGATGATCGCGCTCGTGCTCTCCGCCGTGCTGGTCTCGTGGCGGGCCGCGGTGCACCGCGCCGCAGGAGACCCGGAGGAGGACCTGGACGGGAGTGCGTTCGAGGTCGGCGGCGAGGACGAGGACGGGGAGGCGCGGGATGACCGCTGAGAATCAGGGCGCGACGGGCGATGCCGGGACGGATCCGCTGCGCGCGGCGGCCGAGGTCATGCGGCAGGTGCGGGAGCGGTGCGTGTGGTCGCAGGCGATGACGCACCGCGAGCTCGTGCCGTACCTCGTGGAGGAGTCCTATGAGCTCATCGACGCCGTGGAGCGCGACGATCGCCGCGAACTCCGGGAGGAACTCGGCGACCTGCTCTGGCAGGTGCTGTTCCATGCCGCGATCGCCGCGCAGGATCCCGAGGATCCGTTCGACATCGACGACGTCGCCCGCACCCTGACCGAGAAGATGACGCGCCGGCATCCGCACGTGTTCGGCGATGCGGTCGCACGGACGCCCGAGGAAGTGCTCGTGCACTGGAACGCCGCGAAGGCCGCGGAGAAGCGCGAGCGCCGCAGCGTGCTGGACGGCGTCCCGCCCGGAATGCCCGCCCTCGCCC
The DNA here is from genome assembly GCA_963791605.1 of uncultured Actinomycetota bacterium. Lineage (GTDB taxonomy): Bacteria > Actinomycetota > Actinomycetes > Actinomycetales > Microbacteriaceae > Microbacterium. The sequence goes on from CAWBTB010000002.1 coordinate 70,595, forward strand.
GCGCGCAGAAGGTGCTGGGGCGGGCCGCGAAGGTCGGTGTGCAGCCCTCTTCGGTCGTTGAGCGAGCCGCGACGAAGGAGCAGCGAGACGAAACGCCCCTCGCCTCAGCCCCCGCCTCCGAGGCCGAGCTCGGCGACGCGCTGCTCGCCCTCGTCGCGACGGCGCGCACCCACGGCTGGGACGCCGAACGCGCCCTGCGCGAGCGGATCCGGTCGCTCGAGGACGAGGTGCGCGACGTCGAGCGGAGAGGCTGAGCGGCCGAGGTCAGAGGTCGAGGTATAGACGCAGCCAGATCCGGATGTGATGCATTGCGAGATCATCCGCGACGCCGATCCGGGTGTGCAGGCGCTCCCTGGATACCGCTCGGACCTGCTCAGCCATGGCCCATGACGGTGCGGGCAGGCCAAGCAGCGGGACATGGTTGGGCCACCCCCGATCCTGGGACGTGATCGGGACGATCAGCGCCAGTGTGCCGACGACATCCAGGGAGCGAGGACTCGAGACGAGCACGACGGGCCGTCGGCCACTCTGTTCGCGACCGATGGTGGAGTCCGGGCTCATCCAGACGATGTCGCCGGTGGTCAGTTCAGGACTCGGTGGCACGATCCCACCATGCGGTTTCCTCGCGATAGGACGCCATGTCCTCCGGACTCGTGCGGGCCATCGCCTCGCGGAGCTCTTCGAATCTTCGATCGCGATCCGCGCGCTCCACCAGAAACTGGAGTTCCTCGCCGAGCGTGCGATTTCCTGCGCGCGCGAGTTCCTTCAATTGGTCGCGCAGCTCCGTCGTGACCTTGATCGTCGTGAGAGTCATACTCCAAGGATACCAAAAGTCATACCGACCGGACCTGGAAGAATGGATCCGTGGCAACGGTCAATCCTCCGCGCGGGATGCGCGACTTCCTCCCCGCCGACAAGGCGCGTCGTGAGCGTGTGCTCTCCGTCATCCGGGAGCGCTACCGCGCGCACGGGTTCGACGAGATCGAGACGCCCGTCGTGGAGGAGTACGACCGGTTGCACGCGGGCATCGGCGGCGACAACGAGAAGCTCTCGTTCAACATCGTCCGCCGTGGTCTCGACGCCGAGGCGATCCGCGCGGGAGCTGCGGATCCGGCCGCGCTCAGCGACCTCGGCCTGCGTTACGACCTGACGGTGCCGCTCGCGCGCTTCTACGCGACCAACCGCGGTCAGTTGCCGAGCGTGTTCCGCTCGATCCAGATCGGTCCGGTCTGGCGCGCCGAGCGTCCGCAGAAGGGCCGCTACCGCCAGTTCGTGCAGTGCGACATCGACATCATCGGCGACGATTCGGCCCGCGCCGAGGCGGAGCTCATCGTGGCCTCGCTCGACACGGTCGACGCGCTGGGGCTGACCGGCGCCGTCGTGCGGGTCAACGACCGCCGTGCCCTGGACTGGATGCTGGACTCGTTCGGATTCAGCGCGCAGGAGCGCCCAGGGGTGCTCATCACGATCGACAAGCTGGACAAGATCGGATCCGACGGCATCATCGCGGAGCTGCGCGAGCGCGGCGCCACCGCCTCGGCCGTGGACGCGTTCGAGGCGTTCCTGCACCGCCCGCAGACGCTCGAGTACAACCCGTACGGCGAGCGGCAGATCCGCAAGGCCCTGCCCGAGAACGCCCCGGAGGAGATCGTCGCGCACCTCGTCGGGATCGGCGAGGCCGTCGCCGCCGCGCGCCCTTCGACAGCCTCAGGGACCGATTACGTGGTCGACCCGATCCCGCTGCAGTTCGACCCGTTCCTGGTGCGCGGGATGGGGTACTACACCGGCACGATCATGGAGCTCGCGCACCCCTCGGTGGCGTACTCGCTGGGCGGGGGCGGACGCTACGACGGCATGATCGGGCGGTTCCTCGGCCAGCAGGTGCCGGCGGTCGGCTTCTCGATCGGCTTCGAGCGGATCGTCGACCTCCTCGAGTCGGGCGAGGACGCCGCGGCGCGTTCGGTGGTGCTCGTCCACGACGCCGACGTGCCGGTCTCCGAGCTCGTCGCGCACAAGGCGGCGCTGATCGCGGGCGGAGCGCGCGTGCGGCTGGAGCGGCGCACGAAGAACCTCAAGGGCCTGCTCGAGCGCGCTGCAGCCGACGGCTATACGGCGTTCGCCACCGTGCGCGCGGGCGATGAATCCGAGGCGCTCGAGGTCAAGCCGCTGTCCTGAGCCCGCGGGATTTCGTCTCGCTGCGCGCTCGCTCCTCGCTGCGCTCGGTGCTCGCTCGACGACCGGGGCCGGGGACCTTGAGCGAGGACGGCGAAGCCGACCGAGACGAAACGCGGCTCCGTCCGGACACCGTCCCGTCACGTGTCGTTCATGTCGATGCGGTCTGATCGGGGATGCACGCCGACGACCGCCGCCGAAGCGGGTTCCTGCTCGGCGTCGTGGGGTTCGCGCTCGCCGGATCCGCGATCGCGACGCGATTCGCCCTCGGCCGCCAGGCCCGGATCGCCCGGCGGCGCATCGGCAAGCCGCTCGGCGAGGACGCGCTGGACGCCGACCGGATCTGGCGGCCGCGCCTGGAGGCGGCGCCGCTCGACCTGCTCCTGCTCGGCGACTCGCTCGCGGCCGGCCTCGGCGCCGAGCGCCGCAAGGACACGCTGGGCGGCCGGCTCGCGAAGGGCCTGGCACGGCGCACGCGGCGGCCGGTGCGGCTGCGCACGATCGCGATCGTGGGATCCGAGTCGCCGGACCTGGACGCGCAGCTCGCGGCGCTGGAGAGCGGCTACCGTCCGCACGTGGCGGTGATCGTGGTCGGCGGTAACGACGTCACGCACCGCATCCCGGTCTCGGTCTCGGTGCAGCACCTCGAGGACGCGATCCGCCGGTTGCAGGCTCTCGGCGCCGAAGTCGTGGTGGGGACCTGTCCGGATCTCGGGGCGCTGCGCCCCGTGCCGCAACCGCTCCGATCCATCGCCTCGCGGCTCTCGCGGCGCCTTGCGGCCGCGCAGGCGCAGGCCGCGATCGCGCTCGGCGCGACGGCGGTGGATCTGCGCCGCGCCGTCGGGCCGATGTTCTTCGACGAGCCGGAGGAGATGTTCAGCCTGGACCGGTTCCATCCCAGCGCGCTCGGCTACCGCCGCACGGCCGAGGCGCTGCTCCCGGCGGTGACGGCCGTCGCGGTGACGGCCGTCGCGGCGGCGGCCGGGCAGCTCCCGACGGGCCTCGTCGCGCGGGGTCAGCTCTCCGGCGCGCTGAACGACGCGGCCCATTCGGCGACCCGCGCCGCGCTCTCCGCCTCGGAGAGGTCTTCGACCCGGGTCATCACCGACCAGCGCACCCCGAACGGATCCCGGATGCTCGCGTACCGGTCGCCGGACACGAACGTCGACGGCGCTTCGCGCACGGTCGCGCCGGCGGCGACGGCGCGCTCGACCACGGCGTCGACGTCGGGGACGTAGATCGCCCATCGAATAGCAGTCGGCGTCGCCGGCGGGCGAGGGGACGAGGCCGTATTCCGGGTTCGGATCGCCCAGCTGCAGCACGCCGAGACCGAAGTCGAGATCGGCGTGCGCGACCACGCCGCCGAACTCGGTGACGTCGACGACGCGCGCGCCGAAGATGTCGCGGTAGAACTCGATCGCGCCGCGCGAGTCCGGGATCGCCAGGAACGGGGTGAGGGTGGTCGCCGTGTTCGGGCGGCCGTCGGTGGTGTACCGGCCCGTGACGCCGGTGGTGCCTGTCGTGGGTGTGTTTCGCTCATGTCCCGAGGCTAGGCCGCGACAGGGCAGCGGCTTGCGATCGCGCCATGACGCCTCGAGGCCACGTCGCTGGATCAGGCGGTCGCGTGGATCAGGCGATTCGCGGCGGCATCTGCCTGTCTCCGTCGCGATCCGCCTGTCCGCCGCGCGTCGCCTGCGGTGCGCCGCGCCGCGCGTCCGACGGCCGCACTTCCTCGTTTACGCTCGGGGGATGGTCGATCCGACGCGCGGCGTGCTCTATCCGGCGCGCCTGCCGCAGTTCCACCGGCTCTCGCCCGCTGCGGAGGCCACCGAGCTCGTGGACTGGTGCTGGATCCCGGAGTGGGACATCGAGCCCGGCCGATCGTCCCGGCAGGAGCTCGTGTCGTACCCGGCGCTGAACCTCGTGGTGGAGGGCGGCGACGCGGCGCCGGCGTCGTGCTGTCCGGCGCGACCACGCGTGCGAGCCATCGGGACCTGTCCGGCCGCGGCTGGGCCGTGGGCGCGCTGCTGCGCCCGGCGGCCGCCGCCGCGCTCACCGAGGCGCCGGTCGCGCTGCTCGACCGCGCGGAGGCGGTCGATCGCCCCGGAGCTGCAGCGCGCCGTCAGCGCCGCGATGGCCTCGGGTGACGGGGCACCGCGAACGCGCCGTGCAGGCCCTGTGCGACTGGCTGCAGCGGCGGGTCGGCCCCGTCTCGGCGCCGGCGCGGCACGCGAACGCGATGTCGGAGCTGCTGATGGCGGATCCGTCCGTGCGCACACCCGAACAGGCGGCGACCCGGCTCGCCGTGTCGGTGCGCACCCTGCAGCGCATGGCACACCGCTACGTCGGGCTCTCGCCGGCGGCGATGATCCGCCGGCGGCGTCTGCAGGAGGCGGCCGAACGGATCCGCTCCGAACCCGGGACCGATCTCGCCACCGTCGCCGCCGAACTGGGCTACGCCGATCAGGCGCACCTGTCGAACGACTTCCGCACCGTGCTCGGCTTCACGCCCTCGGCGTATCGCCGCGTGCGGATACCGGGCGGCCGTGAGCCGAATCGGCTGGAACTCTCCCACAATTGATCTAGTTGTAATAGAATAACGGAGAAGAGGCGAGGGCGATGCTGATCCGGATCGACAGTGACAGCGCGCAGCCGCTGTTCGAGCAGATCGCCGCGTCGGTGCGCGCCGAAGTGCTCGCCGGGCGGCTGCGACCCGGCGATCGGCTGCCCTCCGCCCGCGAGGTGGCGGGCGCCGTCGCCGTGAACGTGCACACCGTGCTGCGTGCCTACCAGGAGCTGCGCGACGAGGGGCTGGTGGATCTCCGCCGCGGGCGAGGCGCCGTGCTGTCCGCCGCGGCCGCTCCCCTCGCCGAGCTGGCCGATGACATCGCGGCGCTCGTGACGCGCGCCGCCGCGCTCGGCCTCGGCCCCGCGACCCTGGCCGCCCTGATCGCGGCGCAAGGCTGACGAGGCGACGCCATGAAACCCAGAGGAGACGATGCCATGAACGAACGATCCGGTCCTGCCGAGCAAGACGTGACTGCCATCCCGTCCGCAGGACCTGCGCCGCGCGCGCCTGATCTCGGTGCTGGTCGGGGTGGTCATCCCGCTCGTGCTGACCGGAGTCGTGCTCGGGCTGATCGTGTCCTGGCTGCCCGAACTGCCCACGCCCGCCGCGACGCACTGGGGGCCGGGTGGGGTGGACCGGTTCGGTCCGCCCGCACGTTCCTCTGGCTGTCCGTGCTGCTCGGGTTCGTGCTGCCTGCCGCGCTGACCGCCGGGACTCTGCTCGTGTGCGCGGGCACTGGGGCGGTGCGGCCCGTCTGCTCAGCGCGATGGCACTCGGCCTCTCCGGGCTCAGTGTCGTCGTGAACCTCAGCGCGGTCGGGTGCAGCGGGGCGTCACCGATGCGCGGCACGTCCAGGACCTGGGCGGATCCATGCTCCTCGGGCTCGCCGTGTTCGTGTGCCTGATCGGGATCGGCTGGGTGGTGCAGCCGCACATCCGTCCGGTTCCCGCGGCACCGCTGCAGCCCGTGCACGTCGCCTCGATCTCGCAGGGCGAGCGGGTGGTGTGGCTTGCGACCGCGAGCATGTCCCGCGCCGCGATGATCCTGATCTCGCTCCTGGTCGTGGTGGTGGTCGGCGTCACGGCGTTCATGGCGATCCGGTTCACGGACCGGATGTGGGTGCCCGCGCTCACGCTCGTGCTGATCGGCGGGGCGTTCGCCTCGTCGGCGTCGTTCCGCGTGCGGATCGCGCCGGACGGGCTCTCGGTGCGGTCGCAGATCGGCTTCCCGCGGGTGCACGTGCCGTTGGACCAGATCGTCTCGGTGCGGGCGGTGGAGTGCAATCCGTTCGGAGAGTTCGGCGGCTTCGGCTGGCGGCTCGGCCTGGACGGGCGCACCGGGATCGTGCTGCGCCGCGGCCCCGCGATCGAGGTGGAGCGGCGCGACAAGCGCCCCCTGGTCGTCACGGTCGACGGGGCGGCGGTCGGGGCGGCTGTGCTGCAGGCCTACCTGGAGCGGGCGGGCTCCTCGACCGGGACGACGGATCCCGACCGGTCTTGATCGCGGGGGCCGGACCCGCGAAGCTGAACCCATGGCCGATCCCACCCCTGCGAACTGGCGCACCGCCGACGACTACCTCGCCGAGACTCTGGTCGGTCACGACCCGGCGCTGGAGGCCGCACTGGCCGCACAGCAGGCGGCGGGCCTGCCCGCGATCGAGGTGGCGCCGGTCAGCGGCAAGCTGCTGAGCCTGCTCGTGCGGATCTCCGGTGCCCGCCGCATCCTCGAGATCGGCACCCTCGGCGGCTACTCCACGATCTGGATGGCGCGCGCGGTCGGTGACGGGGGCCGGGTCGTCACGATCGAGGCCGAGCCCGGCAACGCCGCCGTCGCGCGCGCCAGCATCGATGCGGCAGGAGTCGGCGAGCGCGTCGAGATCCGCGTCGGCCGCGCCGCGGAGGTGCTGCCGGGGCTCGAGGCCGAGGAGCCCTTCGACCTCGTCTTCATCGACGCCGACAAGGAGTCGAACACGGTGTACCTGGACTGGGCCGCGCGTCTCGGGCACCCGGGAACGGTCGTCGTGCTGGACAACATCGGCCGCGAGGGCGACATCGTCGATGCGACCTCCGCCGACTCCAAGGTCATCGGCACGCGCGCGGCCCTGGAGATGCTCGGGCGGGATCCCCGCTTCGATGCGACCGCGCTGCAGACGGTCGGCGTCAAGGGTTGGGACGGGGTCGCGCTCGCCGTCGTGCTCTGATCCGGGGGCGCGATCGATCGGCGACCGCGCGGCATCGGAGTGCGGACACACCCGGCGCCGCAGCGCGCGGATCGGGCCGTGCGGGCCACAATGGACGCGTGACGCAACCGATGGGTCTCGGAGGGCGGCCGACGATGCCGCCGCCGGGCGTGCCCGCGGAGGAGCGCCTCATCGCGCGATTCCATCCGCATGCGCGGCACCTGTTCTGGTCGGCGCTGATCCTGATCGTGGCCGCCGGAGCGACGGGGTTCTTCACGAAGAACCTGCCCAAGCCGTTCGCCGACTGGATGCTGTGGGCCGCGGCCGGCGCGGTCGTGCTGCTGCTCGTGGTCGTGCCGTACTTCGTCTGGCTGTCGCGGCGGTACACCATCACGACCCGGCGGGTGATCGTGCGCGACGGGATCGGATCCCGGCGCAGCATCGAGATGTCGCACGCGCGCGGCTACACGATCTCGGTGCACCGCGGGCCCCTGCAGCGCACCGTCGGCGCCGGCACGATCCTGCTCTCGAACGGCGTGGACGCCCCGCTGCGGCTGCGCGACGTGCCGAACGTCGCGCTCGTTCAGGAGACTCTGGCCGATCAGATCGAGGTGGGGCAGATCCTCGCGCATCGCGACGCGCAGGCCGCGCAGAACTCGTACGACGGCTGACGGCACGCGCACCCTTGCACGCCGCCGTCGGACCGCGTGCGGGAATCGCGTGCTCCGTGGATACGGGAGAATGGATCCCGAGGAACGGAGATCCGATGGCGTTGCGTGTGGGTGTGATCGGCGGCGGACAGCTGGCGCGGATGATGATCGCTCCGGCGGTCGAGCTCGGGATCGACATCCGCGTGCTGGCCGAGGACGAGGGCATGTCGGCGCAGCTCGCCGCGACCGCGGTGGGGGACTACCGCGACCTCGACACCGTGCGGCGCTTCGCGGCCGACGTCGACGTGATCACGTTCGACCACGAGCACGTGCCGCAGGAGGTGCTGCGGGCGCTGGTCGCCGACGGCGTGGCGGTGCACCCGGGGCCCGACGCGCTCCGCTTCGCCCAGGACAAGCTCGACATGCGCGCACGGCTCACCGAGCTCGGCGTGCCGCAGCCGGACTGGGCACGGGTCGCCGATGTCCGCCGAACTGCAGCGCTTCCTCGACGCCCACGGCGGACGCGGCGTCGTGAAGACCCCGCGCGGGGGATACGACGGCAAGGGCGTGCGGGTCGTCTCCGCGGCGTCCGAGGCCGCGGACTGGTTCGCCGGCCTCGCCGACGGCGACGCCCTCCTCGTCGAGGAGCTGGTGCCGTTCGTGCGTGAACTCGCTCAGCAGATCGCCCGGCGGCCGAGCGGCGAGGCGGTCGCCTACCCCGTCGTCGAGACCGTGCAGCGCGACGGCGTGTGCGCCGAGGTGATCGCCCCGGCGCCCGGCGTCGACGCCGAGCACGTCGCGGAGGCCGCCCGGATCGGCCGCGAGATCGCCGAGGGTCTCGGCGTCACCGGCATGCTGGCCGTCGAGCTGTTCCAGACCGGCGACGGGCGGATTCTCGTGAACGAGCTCGCGATGCGCCCGCACAACAGCGGGCACTGGAGCCAGGACGGCGCCGTGACCGGCCAGTTCGAGCAGCATCTGCGGGCCGTCGCCGATCTGCCGCTGGGGGAGACCGCGCCGATCGCGCCGTGGTCGGTCATGATCAACATCCTCGGCGGTCCGGCCGGTGCCGGCATGGTGGATCGGATCCCCGCGGCGCTCGGGGCGAGCCCGGACGCGAAGGTGCACACGTACGGAAAGGCACCGCGCCCCGGACGCAAGGTCGGGCACGTGAACGTCGCCGGAGCCGACCTGGAGGCGACGCTCGAGCGAGCCCGCGCGGCCGCGGCAGCCTTCGCCTGACTTCCAGTCCGGGGTCGTTGAGCGAGGACGAGCGCAGCGAGACCGAGACGAAACGCGGTTTCCGCAGGACGACCGCGTTTCGTCTCGCTCCTCCTTCGTCGGTGCTCGCTCAACGACCCAATGACCGGCGCACGGTGTGCCGCAGCGGGGATCTCCCAGCCGTCGCCCGTAGCCTGGACGCGTGACTGGGACACTGCATGCCTCCGCCGCGCCCCTCGTCGGCGTCGTGATGGGATCCGACTCCGACTGGCGTGTGATGAGCGACGCCTCGCAGGCCCTGACAGAGTTCGGGATCCCGCACGAGGTCGAGGTCGTCTCGGCGCACCGCACTCCGGAGAAGCTGCACCGCTACGGCGTCGAGGCCCGCGCGCGGGGACTCAAGGTCATCATCGCGGGGGCCGGGGGAGCAGCGCACCTGCCCGGCATGCTCGCCTCCGTGACCGCGCTGCCGGTGATCGGGGTCCCCGTCCCGCTGGCCTACCTGGACGGCATGGACTCGCTGCTCTCGATCGTGCAGATGCCCGCCGGCATCCCCGTCGCGACCGTCTCGATCGGCGGTGCTCGCAACGCGGGGATCCTCGCCGCCCGGATCCTCGGCACGGGGGATGCGGCGATCGCTGATCGGGTCGAGTCCTACGCCCGCGAGCTCGAGGCGCAGGTCGAGGAGAAGAACCGGCGTCTGAAGGACAGCCTGTGACCCAGCTGCTTGCCCGCTCCGGCGGAGCATCCGCGCCGGGCGCGCGGCTGATCCGCTCCCGGCCCATGCGGGATCCCGACTTCGGCTCGCCGGACGTGATGACCCGGCGCGGCTGGTGGCTCGTCGTGCTGAACGTGCTGGTCCCCGGATCCGCGCAGGTGCTCGCGGGCAACCGCCGTCTCGGCCGGTTCGGGCTCGGAGCGACGCTGCTGATGTGGACGCTGATCGTGCTGGGCGCGCTGACCGCGCTGCTGTGGCATCAGGCGCTGCTCTGGCTGACCGTCGGCGGCGGCTGGGTGTCGTGGCTCGTGCTGACCGTGATCCAGGTGCTCTGCTTCGGGTATCTCGCGCTGTGGATCGTGCTCACGATCGACACGCTGCGTCTGGTGCGCCTGGTGCGCACCAAGACCTATGCCAAGATCGTGATCCCTCTCGTCGCCGTGCTGGTGCTGTCGCTGTGCGGCAGCGCCACCGCCACGGCCGCGAACATCGCCGGATCCAGCCGCGGTGCGATCAGCACCCTGTTCGGGTCGGGCGGGCCGAGCCTGCCGCCGAGCGACGGCTACTACAACGTGCTGCTGCTCGGCGCCGACAGCGGTCTGGGGCGCGATTCGATGCGCTACGACAGCATCTCGGTGGTGTCGGTCAACGCCGACACCGGCAAGGTGACCATCTTCGGCATTCCGCGTGACATGCCGAACGTGCCGTTCGCGCCCGGTCCGATGCACGACCTGTACCCGGACGGCCTCCAGGCGCACGACGACAGCGAGTGCGGCTGGGGCAGCGGGATCAACCAGCTCACCAACGCCGTCGAGACCTGCCACACCGGCCCGTCGCTGTACCCGGACGCCGCCAAGCACGGATCCCGGCCCGCGGTCGAGGCGACCAAGGACGCCGCGGAGGGCGTGCTCGGCATCAAGATCCCGTACTACGTCTTCCTGGACATGAACGACTTCGCGAAGCTCATCGACGCGCTCGGCGGCGTGGACATCGACGTCAAGGAACGCCTGCCCGAGGGCAACGTCCCGGAGTGGGGCGACTCCGGCAACGCCGACGAGTGGGCGACCGGCTGGATCGAGGCCGGTCAGCAGCACATGAACGGCGACACCGCGCAGTGGTACGCGCGATCGCGATACACCACCAGCGACTTCGACCGCATGCGCCGGCAGCGCGAACTGCAGCAGGCGATGCTGAAGCAGTTCACCCCGCAGAACGTGCTCACGCACTTCACCGAGATCGCGCAGGCGGGCACCTCCGCCGTCGACACGGATCTGCCGCAGGACAAGCTGCCGGAGTTCTTCGACCTGATGATGAAGGCGAAGCAGCAGCCGGTCACCTCGATCGAGCTCACCCCGGCCGGAGGCGTCGACGAGTTCAATCCGGACTGGAACCAGATCCACCAGATGGTGAAGACGGCGCTGCACCCCGCGCCGTCGCCGACGCCGACCCGGTGACGGACCGGGCCCTGCGCTTCGTGGTCCGGTCCCTGTGCTTCGATCGGCTCAGCAACCGGTCGAGGGCCGCGGAGCGCCTCGGCGGGCTCCCGGCCGATGCTCGTTAGGCTCGGTGCATGGCTGTGCTGCGTGTCGTGCTGGATCAGGTGACCGACGTCGTCGACCCCGATCAGGCGGACGCGGCGCTGTCACTGCTGCGCGGCCTCGCCGTCACCGCTCCGCAGCGCTGCACGGTCGAGGCGATCGTGCCCGCCGGGGCTGCGGGAGCCGACGCGCCCCCGGGCGCGGACACCGTGCACCGGCTCGCGCTCGGCCGTCGCGAACTCGCCGCGGCCTGGCAGCTCGGCGTCGTCGCCGGTGTCGGCGGCGGCATGATCCACGCGCCGTCGCTGTTCGCCCCGCTCGCCAAGCACGACCGGGTGAACGACTACGACCAGACCGTCGTGACGCTCTGGGACCTGCGCGCGTGGACCGCGCCGGAGCAGCTGTCCCGGGCGGGCGTGCTCTGGCAGCGCGGCATGCTCAAGCGCGCCGTGAAGCACGCGGACGCGGTGGTCGTCCCCACGCACGCGATGGCCGAGCGGCTCGCCGACCTCGCCGCGCTGCGGGACCGGATCCGGGTCATCCCCGGAGCCGCGTCCGAAGGCTTCGCGATCCCGCACGACGCCGCCGAGCGCCGGATCGAACTCGGAGCGCCGGGCAGGTACGTGGTCGCGACCGGGACCGCGGCCACGCTCGAGCCGGCGTTCGCGGCTGCCGTCGCCGCGGATGCCGACGCGTTCGTCCTGGACGCGCCGGACGGGTCCGCGCCGGCGATCGCGGAGGCCGCGCTCGCGGCGGGGCTCGAAGCGCCGCGCGTGCACGTGCTCGGGCGGCGCGACGCCGAAGACCGTGCCGCGCTGCTGGGCGGGGCGATCGCGCTCGTCGCCTCGGATCCGGTGCTCGCGTGGCCGTGGCGGCTGCTCGAGGCGCTCGCGATCGGCGTGCCCGTGATCGCCGCGGACGGCGGCGTGCACCGCGACCTGCTCGCCGACGGCGGGTTAATCGTCGCGCCGGACGGCTTCGCCGATGCGGTGCAGGAAGCCGCGGGGGCGGGCGTCCGGCGCCTGTCCGTGTTGGCGGCCGACCGCTCGCGCGCCTACTCCTGGAACGGATCCGCCGAGCGGGTCTGGGCGCTGCACGCGGATCTCTGAGCCGCGATCAGAGTGGGGTCGACCGCTCGATGAAGCCCATGAGGGCACTCGAATGATTCGCAGGCGTGAACCCTGTCGATTCGATCTTGCCGAGGTCGAGCACGCTCCACGCGGGACGCGGTGCCACCGGTGACGTCGCCGAGGCGAAGTACTCCTCGGTGCTGACCCCGCTGACCCGGGCCGGGTCGTGCCCGGCCGCCGCGAACACGGCGCGCGCGATATCCGCCCAGGTCGCAGGCTCGCCGGATCCGGTCACGTTGTAGACCCCGTACGGTGCCGACGCGTCGAGCAGGTGCACGATGGCCCGCGCGATGTCGTCCGTGAAGGTGAGGCGTCCGGTCTGGTCGTCGACGACCTTCGGGTCGATCCCGCGCTCCGCCAGCGAGGCCATCGTCCGCACGAAGTTCTTGCCCTCGCCGATGACCCACGACGTGCGCAGGATGTAGTGCCGTGGGGCGGTGGCGACCGCGACGTCTCCTGCGGCCTTGGACTGCCCGTACACGCCGAGCGGCGCCAAGGCGTCGTCCTCGCGATAGGGGCGGTCGACGGTGCCGTCGAAGACGTAGTCGCTGGAGACATGCACGAGCGTGATGCCGTTCTCCGCTGCGATCCGGGCCAGGCGGCCCGGGCCCTCGGCGTTCGCGATCCACGCGTCCCGGCGGCCCTCGGGCGTCTCAGCGAGATCCACCGCGGTATACGCGGCCGCGTTGATGATCGTGCCGTAGTCGCGCCAGCGACGAGCTGTGGCGAGATCGCGGGCGGCTAGGTCAAGGTCGGCTAGGGTCGCGTACTCGATGTGCGCGGCATGCCCGAGCTCAGCGCGCAACGCGAGGCCGAGCTGCCCGTTGGCACCCACGACGAGCGTCTTGCGCGGGGCGATCGGCGTGACGTCCGCCATGCCGAGGGTGGTTCTTGTCCTTCTCGGAGATCCCCACATCGGAGAGCGGGATCGGCCACGCGATCGCGGCGGTCTCGTCGGCGAGGTTGAGGAAGGAGTAGCGCGCGTCCGGCGACCAGTGGTCGTTCACGAGGTAGGTGTATGCCGTGTCCGGCTCGAGCGTCTGGTACGAGTTGCCGACCCCGCGTGGCACGAAGATCGCGCGGGACGGATCCAGCTCGGTCGTGAACACCGTACCGAAGCTCTCGCCCTCACGGAGGTCCACCCAGGCGCCGAAGATGCGGCCGGTGGCGACCGAGACCCACTTGTCCCACGGCTCGGCGTGGATGCCGCGGGTCGTGCCGACGGCGTCGTTGAACGAGATGTTGTTCTGCACCGGGCCGAAGTCCGCCAGCCCCAGCGCGGTCATCTTCTCGCGCTGCCAGTTCTCCTTGAACCAGCCGCGGGCGTCGCCGTGCACCGGGAGGTCGAGGACGATCATCCCCGGGATCGGGGTCTCGACGACCTGGAGCCGCTTGCCGAACTCGACCGTCATCACTGCCCCTTCGTGGCGTAGAAGGCCTCGGTGGCGTCCTTGGACGGCGCCCACCATGCCTGGTTGGCGCGGTACCAGTCGATCGTGGCCTGAAGACCGGATTCGAAGTCGGCGAACCGGGGAGTCCAGCCGAGTTCGGTGCGCAGCTTCGTGGAGTCGATCGCGTACCGCAGGTCGTGTCCGGCGCGGTCGGTGACGTGGTCGTACGCGTCGCGGGGCTGGCCCATCTGCTCGAGGATCAGCTCGACAACGTCCTTGTTGTTGCGTTCGCCGTCGGCGCCGATGAGGTAGGTGTCGCCGATGCGGCCCTTGTCCAGGATCGTGAGTACGGCGGAGGAGTGATCGTTGGCGTGGATCCAGTCGCGCACGTTTTCGCCGGCGCCATAGAGCTTGGGGCGGACGCCGCGGATCACGTTGGTGATCTGGCGTGGAATGAACTTCTCCACGTGCTGGTACGGGCCGTAGTTGTTGGAGCAGTTCGAGATCGTCGCCTGCACGCCGAAGGAGCGAACCCAGGCGCGCACCAGTAGATCGGATCCGGCCTTCGTCGACGAGTACGGCGAGGACGGGTTGTACGGGGTGTTCTCGGTGAACCGTTCCGGATCATCCAGTTCGAGATCGCCGTAGACCTCGTCGGTGGAGATGTGGTGGAAGCGGCGGTCGTGTTTACGCGCGGACTCGAGCAGCGTGTAGGTGCCGATGATGTTCGTGTCCAGGAACGGTCGCGGGCTGTGCAGCGAGTTGTCGTTGTGCGACTCGGCGGCGTAGTGCACGACCGCGTCGGACTCGGCGAAAAGAGAATCCACCAGCTCGGCATCGGTGATGTCGCCGTGCACGAAGCGCACCCGATTCTCGGGAAGGCCGTCGAGGGAGGCGCGGTTGCCGGCGTAGGTGAGAGCGTCCAGCACGGTGACGTGGTGATCGGTGTTCTCCACGACGTGGTGCACGAAGTTGGATCCGATGAAGCCGGCGCCGCCGGTCACGAGCAGTCTCTGCATGGCTTCCAGGGTAGCGGTGCGCTCGAGACGCACAGGGGCACGCGCCCGAGATGACGCACGAGTGCGGAGCGGGACGGGATGGGAAAGAATGAGCCCATGCGCGGAATCATTCTGGCCGGTGGCACCGGCTCCCGGCTGCACCCGATCACCCTCGGCACCTCGAAGCAGCTCGTCCCGGTCTACGACAAGCCGATGATCTACTACCCGCTGTCGACGCTGATCCTGGCGGGGATCCGGGACATCCTGATGATCACGACCCCGCACGATGCTGAGGCGTTCCAGCGCCTGCTCGGCGACGGATCGCGCTTCGGGGTGTCGATCACCTACAAGACCCAGCCGTCGCCGGACGGACTCGCCCAGGCCTTCATCCTCGGCGAGGAGCACATCGGTTCGGGCTCCGTCGGGCTCGTGCTCGGTGACAACATCTTCTACGGCCAGGGGATGGGGACGCAACTGCGCCAGTACACCGAGCTCGACGGCGGCGTCGTGTTCGGGTACTGGGTCGACGACGCCACCGCATACGGTGTCGTGGAGTTCGACGACGCGGGCCGGGTGGTCTCGCTCGAGGAGAAGCCGGCGCAGCCGAGGAGCAATTATGCCGTGCCCGGCCTCTACTTCTACGACAACGACGTGATCGAGATCGCGAAGAACCTTGAGCCCTCGCCGCGTGGCGAGCTCGAGATCACCGACATCAACCGTGAGTACCTCGACCGTGGCAAGCTGAAGGTGCAGCTGCTGACACGCGGAACGGCGTGGCTGGACACGGGAACCTTCGACTCCCTGGCCGAGGCCACCGACTTCATCCGCACCGTGCAGAAGCGTCAGGGACTGTCGATCGGTGCGCCCGAGGAAGTCGCCTGGCGGATGGGATTCCTCACAGACGATGAGCTGCGAGCGCGCGCGGAGCCCCTCGTAAAGAGCGGCTACGGCAGCTATCTCCTCAAGATCGTCGCCCAGGGACGCTGACGAAGCCTAGGCGCGCATCACTTCGACGGCTTGCTTGCTGGGGCCGTCGAAACGCACCTTGCCGTCCCGGAGGAGGATCCCGCGTTCGCACAGGTCGGACACCATGTTCAGGTCGTGACTGACGACCACCAGCGTCTTGCCCTGCGCGTGCAGCTCGCGCACTCGCGCGAGGCACTTGCGCTGGAACGGCTCGTCTCCGACCGAAAGGATCTCGTCGATCAGCAGGACGTCGACCTCCGTGTGGATCGCCACGGAGAAGGCGAGGCGCAGGAACATACCCGAGGAGTAGTGCTTGACCTCGGTGTCGATGAACCTCTCAATCTCGCTGAACTCGACGATCGCCTCGAAGCGCTGCTCGATCTCCTTCTTGGTCATGCCCAGGATCGCGGCGTTGAGGTAGATGTTCTCCCTGCCGGAGAGATCCGGGTGGAAGCCCGCGCCCACCTCGATGAGACCGGCGACCCGCCCGCGCGTCAGTACCTTGCCTTGGTCCGGACGGAGAACGCCGGAGATCAGTTTCAGCATCGTCGACTTGCCGGAACCGTTGTACCCGAGCAGCGCCACGGACTCGCCCTCGCCGATCTCGAATGAGACGCCGTCGAGGGCCTGGAATTCGCTGGTGAGCCTCTTGCGCTTCATCGCGGCGACGAACGTCTCCTTGATGGAGTGCGTGTGGCGCAGCCGGAACTGCTTGTGCACGTCATCGACGAGGATCCGCGTCTGCGGATTGACTTCAGAGATCCTGGGCAAAGCGCCCCTCCAGACGGCGGAAGACGAGCTCCCCGAGGAGCACGAACACGACGGATGTGACGAGCGCGAGACCGCCGCGCATCCAGAGATCGGGTAGCGGTGCACCCCCAGCGGGACCGAGAGGGTGCCAGATGCCGTAGTGGAAGAGCTCCACGGCGGCCGTGATCGGGTTCAGCGAGTAAGCCGTGAACAGCCACGCCGGTACCTTCTCCCGCACCATCTGCCACTGGTACATGACCGGAGAGGCCCAGACGGAGATCATCACGATGATCTCGACGAAGCTTTGCGCATCGCGGAACGTGACGTTGATCGCGCCGAACAGCATGCCGAGCCCGGTGGACAACAGCGCAATGATCACGAGCCCCAGCAGCAGCGCGGCGATGTGCAGGGGCGAAGGGTGCCAACCGAAGAACAGCCCGATCACGATCACGACGAGTATTTGCGGCACGGTGTTGACCGCGGCGACGATGGTGCTCGCGATCGGGAACATCTGGCGCGGGAAATAGATCTTCTTGATCAGGGCGGCGTTGTCGACGAGTGAGCGGGTGCCGTTTGCGAACGACTCGTTGAAGAACGTGACCACCGTGATACCGGAGAGCAGGTAGATGGGGTAGTACTGGATCGAGTGGTTCAGGTTCATGAACACACCGAGCGCGAAGAAGAACACCAAGAATTGGATCAACGGCTTGACGTACGACCAGAGCCAGCCGAGGACGGATCCGCGGTAGCGAATACCGACTTCCTTCTTGACGATAAGGCTCAACAGATAGCGACGCCCGAAGACGTCCATCAATCCGTTCGCCGCTCCGGGAGAGATGAATCGCTCGGGGGTGGGAACGGATGTCCGTGACAAAGGCGCGCTCATTCCTGACAGGGATTCGGGTGATCGAGACAATTTTAGTGGCACCGGGGAGTCACAGGCGTACGGCCGGGCGCGAGGCTCAAGGCGTAATCGTCACCGCGCCCGCGGAGGAGACGGCGATGGTCCCGTTCTGGAATCGCTGGGTGCAGCTTTGCGCGGTGCACGTCATCGCCGCAGCCGGCCAGCCCAGACGCCCAGCCGACCCGCCGATGCCGAAGTATGCAGGGCGGATCCCGCCGCTGACCGCGAACGTCCCCGCCTTCGACGAATAGATCGACGCGACGGCGAAGACCTGACCGAGGCCGCCGCCGTTCTCGGCTATGGAGATCACGTCGCTCGCCTTGTCGCCGAACGCGCCGGCCGGGCCCCCGTTGTCCCACCACAGCGTCTCGATCTGGAGGTCACCGAGGTAGACCTGGCCGGTCGCCGAACGGAAGAGCGTGCCGGACTGGAACGACTGACTGCTCGGCCTGCCTGACACCCCGGCGACGAACTCGCCGGTCGGCCAGCCGAGAGCCCCGGCGGAGCCTCCGCGAGTCCAGTAGGCGTTGCGGATGTCGCTCTGCACGCGGAACGTGCCGGCCGCCGACGAGTACACGGAGCCGTTCACGAACGTCTGCCCGAACCCGCCACCGTTCTCCGGGACGCGGACCGCTTCGCTCGCGCGCGCGCCCAGGATGCCGGGGTTCGAGGCGACGTACTGCTCGATTGCGGGGGCGCCGACCCGCGCCGTCGAGCCGTCCAGATACAGCGTGCCGTTCTGGAAGGACTGAGTGCACTGCGCGCCGGTGCAGGTGGCGGCGGACGTCGGCCAGCCGAGGGCTCCGGTCGAACCGCCTCGCGCGAAGTACGCGTCGCGAACCGCGCCGGTCACGGCGAACGTGCCGGAGGGAGAGCCGTAGACTGAACCCTTTTCGAAGACCTGGCCGGATCCGCCGCCGTTGGCAGCGAAGCCGATCGCATCGGAGACGGGCCAGCCGAGCGACCCGTTCGGCCCGCCGTTGGCGACGTAGCCGGTGAGGATCAGTGCAGGAACGCTGTGCGCGGCAGAACCGGTTTTCAGGAAGATGGATCCGGTCTGGAACGACTGGCCGATGCCGCCGACGAAGGTCTGCGGTGGTGCGGTCGGGAAACCGAGCGGTCCCACCGCGCCGGACTGGGCGAAGTACGCGTCGCGCAGTCCGCCGTACACGGCGAAGGTACCGGCCGGGCTCGAATAGATCGAACCGGCGGTGAAGGCCTGGCCGAAACCGGGACCCTTCGGCCCGGTTGCGTTGCCTCGCTCCGAGATCGGCCAGCCCAGCATCCCGGTGGCACCGCCGTACTGGAAATACGCGGTGCGCTCGGGTTCCAGCACGCCGTGCGCTCCGGTGCGGTTCGTCCAGTAGATGGAGCCGTTGACGTAGGCACGGGCCGTGCCGCCGCCGGCGTCGCCGATCCGGATCATGTCGCTCGTCGGGGCCCCGTAAGGGCCGGATGCTCCCCCCGTGGCGTTGTACAGGCCGTTGATCGCGGCGCCGCCGTCGGTCGTGCTGGATCCGAACCAGTTGTTGAAGTCGCGCCAGAAGTTCCGGTTCCCGTAGGCGCTGCACGAGTCGCCGAGCCCGTAAAGGTTGTTGAGCGCAGCGGTGTTGGGCTGATACGGCGTGTAGTTGTACAGGTTGGCCGTGGCCTGGTTCTGCACGTAGACGGAACCGCTGCCGCACGCCGAGTTGGGGCTCCACAGGATGTTGTTCCACCCGACCTGGTAGTTCCAATAACCGGGGTCGACGGTGTACTCCCGCATCTGCCACGCGGCCTGGTAGACCTGGTTGAAGAAACCGTAGAAGCGCGCGTCGCACGGTGCCGTGTCTGGACAGCCCGCGCCCATCGCTGACCGATACTGATAGTAGTCAGGCCGCGAATCGGTGATCAGGCCCTGTTCCTTCTGCAGCATCACGATGAGCACCTGCGGATTGATGCCGCAGGCCTGCCCCATGCGCCAGATGATCCGGGCCGCCGATTCCCAGTTCTCCGAGTTGTACCCGCCGCACTGGCCGCCTGGCGAGGGGGCCCGGGTATTGGTCGAGGTGACGAGATCCTTCAGACAGGGAAGCGTGCTGTCAGTGGAGCGACAGGTCGGCACCATCTGGTTCAGGAACGCCTGGACATCGGCTTGCGACATCGTGGTGTTGTCGAAGAACCGGTCGTCGGAGATGATGTTGCCCGGATTGAACTGACTGCCGCTGAGGTCGGCGGACGCGACAGGGGTGACGAACAATGCCGTCATGAGAGAGATCACGACGGCGACGACCGTCACGACGCGGGTTTTGACCGCCATGGTCTCACTTCCTTCGAGGTCAGGAGTCGCCGTCCGACTGAGGTGCCGACCCTGCCAGCCTACGACGCCGCGACGCGATCACCAGGAGCGCGGCCACTAGAACCGCGCCGACACCGGCCGTTATGAGACCGATCCATAGCCCCGGAGGGGTGAACGAGAGCACCATCCTGGCGTCGTTGAGGCCCGTGGGCAGCTCCGCCGTCAGCAAGCCCGCCGGCCCGATCTTCGTGGGCACGGTCTTCCCGTCGATGTGGAGCTGATAACCCGGCCAGGCGATCCGTCCGAAGGTGATCTGGCGGTCGCCGTCGGTCGTGCTGACCGTGGCCCGCTCGCCGTCGGGGCCGGTGCGTGCGTCGCTGGCGACGCGTACGCCGTCGCCGGTCACGGTGATCGTGCCCTTGTGAACAGGGGCGTCGTCACGTGCGTAGACGGTGACGATGTCCGTACGCTTCTGCACCGACCAGCCCTTCGGGGTTTGCGGGTGGTCGACCCAGTCGTTCTGCAGCACGACGTACCTGGCGCCGAGCAGGTCGGCGAGGATGTGGTCGGAGCCGGCAGGCTTCTTCCACAGAGCGTCCCAGGCCTGGGGGCAGGTGCCGCCGTTGTACGTCATGCACAGGGTGTTGTCGAAGGCGTTGAACCCGATCCCGGTGTAGGCCGTCGTCGACTCCACGCCGGCGACGCTCGGCATGTTGCCCGCGAGGAGATCCTCCCAGCGCTTGTCCGCGGGATTCTCCGCCACGAGCTTCTGGACATCGAAGATCTGCACCACCAGGCCGTCCGAGCGATCCGCGAAGGTCTTCTTCAGTTCGCTGCGCGACGACGGCATGTGGTAGTCCGCGACGTTCATGTTCCCCGATTCGAGGATGAGCTGAGGGCCGAGGAACACGACGGATCCGAGGATCATCACGAGCGCACCCCGCGCCGTTAGACCCGTCCAGTGCACGATCACGAAGATCCCGCCGAGCACCAGCAGCGTGACCAGGCCGTGCCACTTCCAGGCACCTGGGACATCGGAGTAGGCGATCCAGGCGCCGAACAGGATCACCCCGGCAGACATCAGGGCACGGATCCGGAAGTGCGTGCGGTTGATCCCGCGGCTCGCGAGCACGGCGAACAGGATCACGATGGCGGTGTAGACGAACGGGATCAGCCGCGCCGGCCAGCGGAACATGCCGAACTGCGACGGGCCTAGCGCGAACAGCAGGAAGACGGCGCCGAACGCGATGACGCCGCTGAGCTGCCGCCAGCCCTCGCCGAATCCGCGCCACTTCAGCCACGGCAGCAGAGGCAGAACGAACCAGGCCAGGTAGATGCCAGGGAACGACATCGGGTTGCCGCCGAACATCTTGATGTACGGGCGATGCGTCGGCGTACTCATCCCCAGCAGGTCGTTGACGTTGACGGCGAGGAACTCGTCGTTCCAGATGCCCGATGCTGCGCGGACGCCATAGGCCGAGGTGAGCAGGAACGGCAAGTACACGACCACGACGAGCAGGACGCTCGCGAGTCCGATCGGGACGAGCCACCAGAGCGCGCGGGCCCGGCGGGCCCACAGCGCTTCGCAGCCCAGCGCGACGAACACCAGGGCGAGGGAGAGGAAGCCGTAGGGGTTGCCTGTCGACGGCACCAGGTATGCCAGCACGACTGCAAGCAGGATGTCCAACGGGCGGAAACCGCGCAGGTAGCAGCGCCGCAGAGCCCACCACGCCCAGGGCGTGAAGGCCATGATCGCCGTCCCGTTGATCCAGGAACTGCCGTCCATGAAGATCGACCAGCCGGACAGTGGGAGCGCGACGCCGGCGACCGCGGACATCCAGGCGTTGGCGCCGAAGCCGCGGGCGAGCAGGTACACGCCACCCGCGGTGATGAGGAACAGCGCGACCTTCGCGATCGTGATGGCCACGGCCACGTCGTCGATCGGGTGCGTGCCCAGCATGAGTCCGAGCACCACGGGGTTCCACATGCCGGTGGCGGCCTCCGCGATGAGGTTGCCGCCACGCCACATGTCGGACTCGAGGAAGGGGACGTGCCCGCTGAGGAGCGTCTCCGGGATGCGCTGCCATACTCCGACCGCGACCCCGGCGGTGTCATCCCAGAAATAGAACCTCTGGTTACGGACAACCGGCAACAGTGATCCGACGAGGGTCGCGAACAGCATCACCGTCGGCGGAACCCATCGGCGACGAGGGGTGCTCGGCGCGGCGTCGGTTCCGACAACCTCGATCCTTGCGGCAACGGTCATGCCATCGCTCCATCCAGGCTTTCCACCACTACCTTGGCGATCTCGAGAGAGGCGGTAGCCGCGGGTGACGGTGCATTCAGGACGTGCACCTGCCGAGGGCGGGTGAGCATGTGGAAATCGTCGACGAGGCGACCGTCGCGATGCATCGCCTGTGCGCGCACCCCGGCGTCGGCACGGACCAGATCCTCCGCGACGATCCCGGGAACGAGGCGGGATAGGCTCTCGGCGAACCGGGTGCGGGACGCGGATCGGCTGACCTCGCCCAACGCAGTGCCGGCAAAGCGGGCGCCGAGCTTCCACAGGCCAGGCCAGGTTCCCGCAGACCACAGATCGGGCACGGAGATGTCGCGCCAGCGGTAGCCCTCGCGAGCGAGTGCGAAGACCGCGTTCGGACCGGCATGCACCGAGCCGTCAACCATCTTGGTGAGGTGCACACCGAGGAAGGGGAATCTCGGGTCGGGCACAGGGTAGATCAGACCGCGCACGAGTTCGGTGCGCTGCGGGCGCAGCGTGAAGTATTCGCCACGGAACGGCACGATCCTCACATCAGGCTTGACTCCGCTGGCGGACGCCACGCGGTCGCTGTGAAGGCCGGCGCAGTTCACGAGACCGTCGGCTGTGATCGTCCCGGCCGAAGTCTCGACGACGACGCCGTTTCCGTCGGCGTGGGAGGACAGGAACTTAACGCCGAGGCGGATCTCGCCGCCAGCAGCTTCGACCTCGGCGGCCATCGCCTTGCAGACGCCGACGTAGTCGACGATCCCGGTCGACTCGACCCGCAGGGCACCGACGGATGCCACATGCGGCTCCCACTCCTTGGCCTCCGCCGGATCGACGAGGCGGGCCGGCACCTCGTTCGCGATCGCGCGCTCGGCGAGGGCTCGCAGACGGGGAAGTTCGTCCTCCGTGGTGGCGACGACGAGCTTGCCGGTGTCCTCCTGGGCGATGCCGTGCTCGCGCGCGTACGCCTTCATGGAGCGCGCACCCGTAGCACACAGCCTGGCCTTGTAGGAGCCAGGAGTGTAGTACAGGCCGGAGTGGATGACGCCGGAGTTGCGGCCGGTCTGGTGCGCTGCCAGGCGGGCTTCCTTCTCCAGGACGATGACGTCGTCTCCACGCAGTGCGAGCTCGCGGGCGACCGCGAGTCCGACGATTCCGGTGCCGACGATGACGAAAGCGGGCATGAATGTCCTCGGGTGGTGGGGAAGGGTCAGTCGGCGTCGATCCCGGCGTCGCCGTGGAACTGGCCACGTCGGCGACGAGCCAGGACGGCGATACCGGCGGCAGATCCGGCCGTGGCCAGATCCGCGACGATGAACATGACGCGGGAGACGGCTGCGTAGGCGGTGGCGGCCCCCGGGCCGACGACAGGGCTGAGAGCCGCGATGATGACGAACTCGCGGGCGCCGACGCCGGACGGGAGCAGGAAGAACACGAGACCCGCGAGCATCGCGATGCCCATGGTGCCGATGCACAGCGTGAGCGGGCTGAGCGTAAGGCCCGCACGTGTGTCGGCAAGCAGCCACAGGTGCGCACCGAAGGCGATGTACGAACCAAGCGCGAGCGCCAGCGCGCCGGCCACGACCTTGAACGTGACGGGGTGGTCCGGCCGGGGCCTGCGCAGCAGCTGGAAGCCGTATCGCACGATGCGTGTGAGCAGCGGCGGGTACAGCAGAGCGAGTGCGAACGGGAGCGCCAGGTACAGCCAGGGGAGCCAGTTCAGTCGCGGGTCCTCCGCCACGAGCACCGGGATGGCGAGCGATCCTGCGATGAGGGCGGCGACGACTGCGATCACGACCGAAAACAAGGTTGCGGCGAAGACGCGCGCCCGCGCAAGGCCCGCCTTGCGTCCGAGCTCGATCTGCAGCACATACGCCCAGATCGAACCGGGCAGATATTTGCCCAGCTGCCCGACCAGGAAGATCTGTGCGCCGCGGCCCACGCCGATGGGCTCGCCCAGGTCATCGAGCAGGACCTGCCAGCTCAGCGTCGAGCAGCCGATTCCGACCACGACGGCGAGGAGGGAGAGTACCGTGCGATGCCACTGCAGACCGCTGATCGTGTTCGCAACATCGGCCCAGTTCGTCCAGAGTTGCCAGACGGCGGCCGCGATGACGAGAACGATGAGGAGGGTGCGCGCCAGGTTGATGAGGATGGATCTCGCGCTGCGCGTCTTCTTCTCGGCGGGAGTTCCAGGGGTCGTCGTGTCGCTCATGCCTTCTTCACCGTCATCTCCGGCTGGATGTCTGCGCCGAGCCAGGACGAGATGAGCGGACCGATGACCGGATCCCCGGCGAAGGGACGGAGGTCGACGGGATCGCTGTTGAGAGCCGCCTCGACCCGAGCCGCGACTTCGGGGTCGGCGCCGAGCTTACGCAGCACGTAGGCGTTGGCGCCGTGGCGGCGCACGGGGGACCCGAAGACCTTCGAGAAGGGGTGGACATCGCGCGAGACCGCCGTGCCCATGCCGATCATGGATCCGGCGCCGATCACGCGCCGCTGATGAACCGACGAGTTGAGCCCGAGCGTCACGTGATCTCCGATCGTGGCGTGGCCACCGATGCGGGTGCCCGCCGAGAGCGTCACGCCCGTGCCGATCTCGACGTCGTGCGCGACATAAGAGGTGTTGAGTATCCAGGTACCGGATCCGATGCGCGTCGAACGGTGGCTCCCCTGACTGATGGTGCTGAGCTCGCGGATCACCACGTCATCCTCGATCACGACGCCGGCGTGCATCAACTCGCCTTCCCACGCCGCGTTCTGCGGCAGGGACGAGATCTCGGGGGGCGTGCCGATCACGGATCCAGGGCCGATCCACACACGGTTGCCGATTTCGAGCGGACCGAGCAGGACGGCGTTCGGACCAATCGTGACCTCCTCGCCCAGTGTCACCCCATCGCCGACGATCGCGGACGAGTGGATACGGGGGGCGGTGGTCATATGGTTCTCTTCCGGTTCGCGCATGGCGGTGCTCTGAGGAGGTGCTGTCCCCGTGCCGCCGACAGGTGGACATTCTTTCGTCAGGCCCGTGCGCGGCTCGTCAATGATAGCCCAGGCACCCGCCGCAGCCTGGGAGCTCGGGGGCGCCAAGTCACCGGCCAGCCGCATAGTACAGTTGAGGAGCATTTGTCGATGTCGTCAGAGAAGGATGCCCTAGTGATCCCCATCTCCACCGTCCGCCTCGGTCCTGCTGTCGAGGAGCGGGTTCTGCAGGTCATCCGCTCCGGCATCATCGCGCAGGGGCCGGTGGTCGCCGAGTTCGAGCAGCGCTTCGCCGAGCTGGTCGGGGCGAAGCACGCGGTCGCGGTGAACAATGGGACGACCGCGCTCGTTGCGGCCATCCAGTCCCTGGGGCTGCAGCCAGGTGACGAGGTCATCACGAGCCCGTTCACCTTCATCGCGACGCTGAACGCGATCCTCGAGGCCGGCGCCGTCGTGCGCTTCGGCGACATCCGCGAAGAAGACTTCGCGCTGGATCCCGCCTCGGTGCGCGCGCAGCTCACCGATCGCACCCGGGCGATCATCCCCGTGCACCTCTACGGTCAGTCCGCCGACATGGCGCCGCTCGTCGAGATCGCGCAGGAGCACGGACTCGCCATCGTCGAGGACGGTGCGCAGGCCCACGGCGCGACCTATCGCGGCCAGGGAGTCGGAACCTTCGGCATCGGCTGCTTCTCGTTCTACGCGACGAAGAACCTCACCACGGGCGAGGGCGGCATCATCACGACGAACGACGATGAGATCGCCGACACGCTCCGCGTGATGCGGAACCAGGGCATGCGCGCCCGCTACGAATACGTGATGGCCGGGCACAACTACCGCCTCACGGACCTCCAGGCCGCTGTCGTGCTTCCCCAGCTCGACGATTACGCAGACCTGCTCGAGAAGCGCCGTGCGAACGCGGCGGGCCTCAGCGCACGACTCGCCGATGTCGGCGGCCTCGTGCTTCCGCAGCAGCTGGAGGGCCGCGAGCACGTCTGGCACCAGTACACGGTTCTGCTTCCCGAGGGCGCGGATCGCCAGGCATTCGTCGACGGCCTCACGGCCGAGGGCGTCGGCAGTGGCATCTACTATCCGAAGCCGGTGTACGACTACGACACCTATGCGAACCGCGCCGATGTCATCCGCTCCGAGACCCCCGTGTCGGATTCGGTCGCGGCCCGCTGCGTCTCGCTGCCGGTGCATCAGTACCTCTCCGAGGACGACCTCGACGTCATCGCCGCTGCTGTGCGCAAGGTTCTCGGCCAGTGAGCCGGGCACGCATCGCGCTGGTCGGCGCCGGCTCGATGGGGCGCAACCATGCGCGCATCATCGCGGAGAACCCTGCCGCTGAGCTCGTCACGATCGTCGATCCCTTCGCGGAGACCGGCCAGGCCGTCGCGGACCAGCACGGCGCCCGCTGGGTCCCGGAGCTCGAGCTCGGGGATGTCGACGCGGTCGTCGTGGCGGCGTCCACGGAGCATCACTACGGCATCGCGAAGGACGTCATCGCCGCAGGCAAGCCGCTCCTGGTCGAGAAGCCGATCTGTCCCTCCCTCGCGCAGACCCAGGAAATCCTGGACGCGGCCGAGGCGGCAGGCGCCGCCATCATGTGCGGCTTCCTCGAGCGCTACAACCCGGCGGTGATCGCTGCCCGGCAGATGATCGAGCAGCCGCTGTATGCACGCGCCGACCGTCATTCGCCGTACGCGCCCCGGATCAAGACCGGCGTCGCTTGGGATCTGCTGGTGCACGATGTCGACCTCATCAGCCAGATCTTCGGGGGTGAGGATCCCACGTCGATCGGCGTCGAGGTCGGGAACTTCCACCCGTCGTCGCTCCCGGGCGCGGAGGATATCGTCGACGTCTCGCTCGGCTTCGCCGGAGGGGGCATCGCTTCGGCCTCCGCCTCCCGTCTGGGACAGCGCAAGGTCCGTTCGCTGCTGGTCCAGTCCCTCGATCACATGGTCGAGATCGACCTGCTCCGCCGCGGCGTCACGCTGTACCGTCACACCACCATCTCCGAGGACAAGCCCGGCGGCGCCGGTTTCAGGCAGATGACCGAGATGGAGGTGCCGGAGGTGACTGGGCGCGAACCTCTCGCGGCGCAGTTCGAGCGCTTCCTCAGGCTCGTTGCGGGCGAGGTAGACGCGGATGCCGAGCGCCGCTCGATCCTCCCCGCGCACCGGATCGTGGAGAGCGCGCTGAAGGCTCGCAGCAGGGCTTGAGCCGAAAGGACGACGTCGGCGACGCAGGTCGTGGACACCGGGTCCGGCCGCTGACGTAGCGGGTCGGATTCATAGTTCACCCATTGCTACCTCCCTGGTGCTGTGCCATGGTCAGGCATGGGAATGCACAGGCGCAGCAGTAAGCGAGTTCTGGCGCTGATCGCGGTTCTGACGGTTACGTGCTCCATTGCGGTGCCTGCTCCCGCCAGCGCTTGGCAAGCGCTGGGTTGTGTTCGGGGTTATGATGCCATCCCGTCGACTTCGGCGATGGATATCCAGGTTGCCTTCGTCGCCGGTGGGCAGCCTCCCTCCCGAACTACTATCCGAGCATCGGCATCGACGCCGCCAATGCGTGGTATGCGGGAACTCATGCGATGATCTTGTGGGCGTCGCCCGGGGCTTCGCAGGTGGCGATGAAAGCCGAGAACCGGGGTGCGACGGGATGGGCCGGGATTACGCAAAAGGGCCCTTACCAGTTCATCGATCCGTGTCCCAATGCGGTAGGAAACTTCTCGGATGACACCTGGGTGATTCTGGACACGTATTACACCAACGGCTACAGCGACAACATGAATCGCGCGATTGCGGTGCACGAATTCGGGCATGCAGTCGGTGTGGCTCATAGCAATCGTCTTCCTTGCGAGGCGATCATGCATCGAGACGTCGTTCTGGCATTCAGCGGTTGCGGCGGAGCGTGGGTGCCTCGTTGGGACGACGTCTACGCCGTCGAGGCAATCTATTAGTCGAGAGGAGGATGTGCCATGTCAAGATTGAGTGATGCGCCCCGTCGCCTGACCAGCGTCGCCGCGGTCATTGCGGCACTTTTGCTGACATCTTCGTGTTCGTCGGGCGAGACAGCACCTGCGGCAGGACCGACCGAGATCAGTGGTGGGGTCGCGGTGCCGGAGCAAGTCGATATCGCAGAGTGGGACCACGCCGCGGGAAACGGAGTGATGACGGTCACACCCTCGGAGGGGTTCTCCACGCTGAGATCGCTCGTCGACTCGAGTTCGCTCATCGTCGTGGGAAAAGTAGCTGAACAGCACCCGTTCCCGGACGTGGATCTGGTGGCGACCGAATCACTGATCGAGGTTTCACAGCTGCTGAAAGGCTCTCGCGATGGTGCCCCGGTCCGGGTTTACACCCTGGGAACACCGATTTATGCCCCGAGGCACACGGATATCGATGGGGCCGGGGATCCTCCCTTGTTCGACCACGAGTATGTCTTCTTCCTCGCAGCCCTGCCTGAGTTGACGAGAGCAGACGGTGTGCTGATGCCGCTCACCGTATCAACTTGGCGATCCCTCGGGTTCGGACAGTTCGTACGGGGGGACGGCGGCCTATTCCGCTGGGACGGAGACGGCGATGCGCCAGGCGGGCCAGTGTCGTTGGAAGGGATCGTAGAAGCTGTCAACGTCGGCTGAATTCTGACCCCTTTCCGACGATCGAATGAGGAGTTCGCGTCGGACTCGGTTGTTTAGGAATCGCCAGCGAGGGTGAGGACCTCGGCTTGGTGGACGAGACGGTCGATCATCGCGGACGCGACGATGTCGTCGGAGAAGAACCCGCCCCAGCGGACGAAGGGCATGTTGAACTACAAAAGCTCCCGCACCGGTTCGGATGGGCGGGGGCTTTTGCCCGTTTCTTGCGCTAACGATGAGTCACATGTTCACCCATGATCCAAAGGCTCCGCCCGAAGTGCTTTGGCAACTCCCGACGATCGCTCCGGCCGAGCTGGCTCCGTAGATGCAATTGATTCCAGATGAAGTGCGAACAGACGCGAGCGCGGTCGTCACCAGTGCTCCGCTTCCGGTCTGACCCCAACCTGCGGGTGCCGGCGTGGTATTCACGCTCGTTCCCCATGTCGTCGCGTCTCCGCCCAAGGTATAGATCGAGTAAGTGACTCCGGTTTGAAGAGCTGATGGTGTCGCCGCGCCCACGGAAACGGGGCCCGACCCCAAGTTGACCCACGCGCCAAAGGGACTACTCACGGATGTCTGGGTGACACTCGACACAGTCTGCCCTGCGCCTGCGAACAGAGTGACTCGGTCCGCGTCGTTGATCACAGCGGGATCCGTCGACACGCCAGCCCCACCGGTTCCGACCACGCTCCAGCCTGTGAACGTTGATCCGGTGCTCGTCTGCGAACTGCTGAAGATCTCGGCGCTCGCTGTGCGCGTGAAAAGGCCGATCCGGTTGTCCGAATAGTGAACGAGAGCCGGCGTGCCCAGCAACGCTGCGCTCGAGGTTCCGATTGTCGTCCAAGACCCGAAGGATGCGCCCGCGGACGCCTGTGCCGCGCCCGCGACTGTGCCGGAGTCAGTGGTTGCGTAGATTCCGATTCCCCCGTTCTGGAACTGCACTGTCGCCGGATCGCCCACGACACCATTGCCTCCTGTGCCGATCGTGGTCCACGGCGTGAAGGAGCCGCCCACTGAGGACTGATTCGTCCCAACGATCGTTCCCGCTGTCGTGCGAGCGTAAATCGCGAGGACACCGCTGCTTAGTCGTAGCACTGAAGGCCGACCGGCAAGCGTGCCGATGTTGCCTCCGAGAACTTGCCACGCAGAAAGACCTGCACCAGCCGCCGCCTGAGACGCACCGTAGAGGTTTCCATCGCTGCGGATCGCGTAGAGGGAGATTCGGTCGGCACTGTCGATGATCGCCGCCGGACCATCATTGGCTGTCGGCACGCTGATACCGCTCGAGGTTCCGCGATACTCAAAATGGTTGTGGTTGCACGTGTCGTCGAACTGTGCCCACCCTGCCGGCACCGAGAGGAAACCGTGGCAGTTAACTTGCCCGAGCCCCGCAGGAGCGGGCAGCGCGGTATACATCGACTCGATGAGCGCCAGATCTTGAGAAGTGCCTCCCGTCGAGCCGACACCGTTGACCCGATCGATGTCGATGGCGTGGCCGCCACCATCCCTCCAGTGGTAGCTCGCGGTGCCGCTGGCGGTAAGCTCACCCGTACAGTAACGGTTCAACGATGAGACATGCAGCGAGAACCCGCGGTCCACCACGACGGTCTTGAGCGCTTGAAGGATCGCCGTGTCAATGAAGCAGTCCCGTCCGGCGTGTGAGAGTAGCGCGCCGTCAGCGTAGCCCTGAACCTGGGCCATCTCCTCCGAGTTCCCGCTCAGACGCCCACTGCTAAGCACCTGCTGCGCGAGCGCCTGAGCACTGACCGGAGGCGAGGTGGCAGAAGCGCTGGCCGCAGGAAGAGTGACTCCCACTGTCAGCAGGGAGACGGTGAGCAGAGACAGGACCGCCCCTTTTGGGGAGCCCGGGGTCATCGTTCGTCTCATGTTCACAACGTATTGACGATGCGACGTTCGGCGCTGTCCCCTCTTCTTCCTACAGACATGCGACCTCGAGACCTCATACGTTTGAGCGGCGTGCGCGCTGACAGTTCAGTCCCCCCGACTGCCGCTCCGTGCTCGAAGGAGCAGACAGTGGCAAGAAGGAAGTCCACTTGGGTTGACCCCATTTCCGGACATTGATCAGGTGGGATCTGCGTGTTTACGGGCCTGTCGGGGAGGATGCCGGTGATGGGCACGAGCAAGAGGAAGACGTAGAAGGGGGGTGATCACATGTCGCGTCGGATGATTGCTCGGGTGCCGGTCAGATGTGGTGCCCTCGTGCTCGCAGCGGGGCTTGCCTTGTCGGGGTGCGCAACCACGGCGACGCATTCTCCCGGGACATCGATCGGACCTTCGGCGCCGGCGGGGGTTGATCTGACGGAGTGGGATCGGGTGTCCGGTGGGCCCGCGATCGCTGTGGATCTCGCGGAGAGCTACTCCACTCTTGAAGAGCTCGTTCAGGCCAGTGACCTCATCGTCGTGGGGAAGGTGACCGAGCAGCACCCGTTCCCGGACGTGGACATTGTCGCCACGGCTTCGATGATCGGTGTCTCCCAGGTTCTGAAAGGGAGCCTGAAGGCGGAGGTGCTGCGCCTCTACAGCATGGGTACGCCGGTGTACCTTCCGCAGCACGGTGACATCGACGGGGCAGGGGATCCGCCGCTGTTCGATCGCGAATACATCATGTTCCTGCGGCCGGTGTCTGAATTGACGAACGCCGCGGGCGAACTCGTGCCGCTGCCGACCAGCACCTGGCGTGCCGCTCAGATGGGACAGTACGTCAGGGGCGAAGACAGCGTGTTCCACTGGGACGGTGACGGTGCCGGGCCGAGTGAGACGGCGACGATCGACGACGTCAGCCATCTCGTGAACGGGAGCTGAACGAAGAGCGGAATCAGCCGAGTGAGGTGAATTGCGGGCGCGGGTCCTCCGCGTCGCCGAGGCGCACGGAGGCGACAGGGCGGGCTGGCACGCCGGCGACGACGGTCCGGGCCGGCACGTCGCGGGTCACCACTGCGCCCGCGCCTACGACGGCCTCGTCGCCGATCGTGACGCCCATATTGATCACGGCGTTTGCTCCGATGAAGACGCGGTTGCCGATGGTGACAGGCTCACGCTCGACCTCGTTGAAGGCACGTCCTGAGACGCAGCGTCGAGCGGACGAGTGGGTGTAGATGTGGACGCCGGACGAGATGTCGCATCCCTCGCCGATCGTGAGGCCGCCGGATCCGTCGATCAGCGTGAAGGCGCCGACCCAGGTTCCGGCGCCGATCGAGGGCTCCCCGATGATCCACGCATGCGGGTTGTACGGGTTCTCCGGGAAGCCCTCGCTCATGGTTACTCCGCGGCCTTCTTCTTCTCGAGCTCGAAGCGGATGAGCTCGGTCATGCCCTCGTTCACCGGAATCGTGTACTCGAAGCCGATGAGCTCCTTGGCGCGGGTGGTGTCCGCGGCGCGACGGCTGACGAGCACCTCGCGCGGGTTGAACTGCGGCTCGACATCGGCGCCGACGGCGTCGATGAGGATGCGTGCGAGCTGCGCGACGGTGGTGTCGATACCGGTGCCGACGTTGATCGGTGCGTTCACCTTCTCCGCCTCGGTCGCGAGGACCACGGCGCGTGCGATGTCGTGCACGTGGATGAAGTCCATGGACTGCTCGCCGGCGCCGTCGATGATCGGGGCCTCGCCCGCCAGCAGGCGGTTGACGAAGTGGTTGATCACGCTGGTGTAGTACGCCGTGGTCTTCTGGCCGGGGCCGTACACGTTGAAGAAGCGGAGCGCTGCCCAGCTGAGGCCCTTGGCGCGCTCGTAGTAGCCGAGCATGTCCTCGCCCGTGCGCTTGGTGATGCAGTACGGCGTCAGCGGGCTCAGCTGGTCGTCCTCGTGCATGGGGAGCTTCTTCGGGTCGCCGTAGACGGAGGCGCTCGACGCGTACACGACGCGCTGGACACCCTGGTCGGCGGCCGAGGCGAAGATGTTGTGCGAGCCGGGGATGTTGGTCTCGAACGAGGAGTACGGGTCGGCGACGCTCTTGTTGATCGAGTCGGCCGCGAGGTGGATCACGTGCGAGGAACCGCGCATGGCGGCGGCGACGGCAGCACCCGAGCGGATGTCCTGGTCGATGACCTCCACGTTGCCCGTCTTGGCGAGGGCGTTGGCCGCGTCGCGGTCTCCGCGCCACATGTTGTCGAAGATACGGACCTTCCAGTCGCGCTCCAGGAGCTGGTTCACGACGTGGAGGCCGATGAAGCCGGCGCCTCCGGCGACGAAGACGGTGCGTGCGTCAGTCATTTGGTTTCTCTTTCTTCTCTCGTTCTTGAGTTCTGATGCGGCAGATCAGGCGCGGACGGCGTCCGACGACACGATGGTGCGGAGGGTCTCGGAGACGTAGGCGACGTCGTCCTCGGTCAGGTTCGCGTGCATCGGGATGGCGATGTGCCGGGCGAAGATGTCTGCAGAGACCGGTAGGGCCTTCTGGTCCCCGTACAGCGGCTGCAGGTGGCTTGCGTAGGTGCCGAAGTTGCAGCCGACGCCCGCCGCGCGCAGAGCCATCGCCACGCCGCCCCGGTCCAGCTCGGGGGCCACGGTGATCACGTAGGACTGCCACGGGTGCGTGCGGTCCTCGAGCGCGACGGGGAGCTGGATCTGCTCCAGGTCGCCCAGCTGAGCGAGATAGCCGTTCGCGGCGCGGCCGCGCGCGGCCAGCAACTCGGGGAGGCGCTGCACCTGCACACGCATGATCGCGGCCTGCACGTCCGACATCCGGTAGTTGTAGCCCAGCTCGTCGAACGACGGGATCGGCAGGTCGGTGGCGCCCTCGCGGCTGAGAGCAGGCGCGATGCCGTACGTGTGCAGCTTGCGGGCGTGTGCGACGAGCTCCGCACGCGGGCTGACCAGCGCGCCGCCCTCGCCGGATGTGATGCCCTTCCGGCCGTGGAAGCTGTACGCGGTCATGTCGGCGAGCTCGCCAACCTTGCGGCCCTTGTACGTCGCGCCGGTGGCGCAGGCGGCGTCCTCGATGACCCAGAGGCCGTGCTTGCGGGCGATCGCGTTGATCTCGTCGTAGTCCGCAGGCTGCCCGAACGGGTCGACGGCGATGATGCCGACGGTGCGCTCGGTGATGGACGCCTCGATGAGAGCAGGGTCGATCGACCAGGTGTCCGGGCGTACGTCGACGAACACCGGTGTCGCGCCGGCCCACATCACGGAGTGCCCGGTGGCGGGGAAGGTGTAGTCGCCGACGATGACCTCGTCGCCCGGCTTCACGCCGAGCGCGAGCTGCGCGAGGTGCAGCGACGAGCCGCAGTTGCTGGTGGCGAGGACGTTGTCGACGCCCGCGACAGTCGCGAATTCCTTCTCGAAGGCCTGGCAGGAAGGGCCGGCGCCGGAGAGCCAGCCGGAGTCGAAGACGGCGCGAACCGCGTCGAGCTCTTCCTGTCCGACAGTGGGGGCGCCGAGTGCTACCGAGCGGGTCATGATTCTCCTGACTGACGAGAGGCGGTATCTGGTGCGGAGTCGACCTCCGACACGGACTTGACGATGAAGACGGGTCGACGGCGAGCGTCATCGCCCGCGCGCCAGACATACTCGCCCAGGACGCCGATTCCGACGAGGATCATCCCGCCGACGGCGAGAACCAGGCCGCTGAGCACGGAGACCGCCGCGCCGAGTGGGGTGAAGAACGCGAGCACCGCGGAGAGCAGGAGCAGAACCGCCCCCAGCGCGCCGAGCAGGAGCCCGCCCCATGCGACCCATTCGATCGGCGCGTGCGAGAACTCCACGAACGAGTCCGCCACCAACTTCATCTTGCGCTTGGTGGTCCATTTGCTCACGCCGTGCGGACGAGGCAGCTGCTCGAAGTACACGCGGCGCTGATCGAACCCGACCCAGGCCGCCATCGCCAGCACGTTCCGGTTGAGCTCGGGCATCGCGTTGAGCGTGTCGAGGACAGGACGCGTCGCGAGGATCTGCGACGGCCCCTCTTCGGGATAGTTCGGCACATCGGAGTTCGCGCCGTAGACCTTCGAGAAGACTCGGGCGAAGCCCTCGCCGACCCCCTTTTTGGTGGCGCGGACCGAGCGGAGGCCCCAGACCACGTCGGCGCCGTCCTGCCAGCTGGCGATGAAATCGCCGATCGCGCTGAGCGGCTCCTGGCGGTCCGCGCTGAGCGTGAGCGCCGCGTCGCCGCGGGCGTGCGCGAAGCCTGCGCTGATGCCTGCATGGGACCCGAAGTTCCGTGCGAGGGTGACGATGCGCGCCTCGCCGACGTTCCGGAGCGACTGGAGCAGCGCTTCCCGAGTGCCATCTGTGGAGCCGTCGTCGACGACGATGAGCTCGAACGCGACCTCTGGATAGGCGGCGATGATATCGCGATAGAACTCCGCGATCTCGTCCGCCGACTCGACTTCGTTGTATGCGGGGATGATGAGGGTCAGCAGGGGAGCGTCGTTTGTCATCGAGACCCTTCGTCAGCGGACGCATCCGCAGCACGGTCTCGACGTGCGGGGATGACACAGAAGCCACTACCGATCATACCCTGAGGGGCGCGTCAAGCCGGTCGGCACCGGATACGGGACCCGAGGTTAGGATGAGCGTGTACCGCCTGAGCGCTATGCATCGGCGATTGAGGAGCCGATGCCGTTCTGTCCGCCACGATGACGTCCCGTCCCCTGGTGTCGCAGCAGACATCGACGCACCGCCGCGCAGAGCACTCGCTCCGGACTCGTGCGTCCATCCGCGACCTGACGATCATCGCGGTGTTCACGGGTGTCACGATGCTTCTTGTGAAGTTGGTCTGGCGCGGCTTCACCTTCTGGGGTGACAACGCAGAGTCGTTCCTGCCGCTGTGGCACATGTGGGGCACAGCGATCCGCGAGGGTCGACCCTTCCTTTTCGACCACACCGGCTGGGGCGGCGCGAACGTGGTCGGCGAGGCCGCGTACGAATTGTTCAACCCGTTCACAGCGATCAATGCGGTGTTCATCTCGTTCTTCGACAACCTCGGCGTGGCTGGTCTGCTGGTCGCTACCGAGGTCATGGTGATCCTGGGTTGGGGCATCTACGGGGTCGCACGCAGCTACGGTGCCCGGCGGATCGCGGCCGTGATCGTCGGCTGTGTTGCTCCTTTCGCCGGATTCACCCTCTTCTACGAGGCAGGCAACTGGCTGTCCGGGCTGATGTCGATCACGTGGACCGTGCATTTCTGGTGGGCGTCCCGCAGCTTCGCGCGCCGGAGGATCTCCCCGCTTTGGCCCTTTCTGTTCGGCAGTCTGGCCGCGTTGCTCGGCAGCCCGTACGCGATGGTCGGGATATTGGTCGTGCTGCTCGCTGTCGGCCTGGAACTTCTCATCAAGCGGGATTTGCGCCGCTTCGGCGGTCTCGTGCTGATCGGGCTCGCCGTGGGAACGATGCTGCTGCTCGCGTTCATCGCCTTGGCGTATGCCATGCCTTTGACGGCGCGAGACCCGGCGACGGCCTTCGCCGCCAATGGGAACTACCTCGCTCCGACGCTGTCGGATCTCACCGCGCTATCGGCTCCAACGTACTTGCCGCGCATCTCGGCTTGGGGCAAGACCGCCGACATCGTCCCGTCAACTTATGCGGCGTGGTTCATCCTGCCTCTGCTGCCGTGGTTGCGTTACGGCGTGCTGCGCGAATGGCGCCGCCTGTTCAGCCTCTACGCGTTCGGCGGCGTCTTCCTGCTGCTGACACTTGGCCCCGACAAGATCTGGCTGTTCCGCTGGCCGATCCGGTTCTCCGAATACTTCTACGCCGCCCTGTTCGTCGTGATGGCGGTGCTGCTTTCCCGCGGCTTCGATCGGCGTCGCACACGGCTGAAAATCGTACTGACCCTCGCCGTCGTCACCGCAGGCGCCTATATGTCCTGGGCGTCCTCGCCGCAGATCCCCTGGCACTTCGTGATTGCATTGGCGATCGTCGTGCTCCTGATTCTCATGTTCGCGGGCTACCGCCGTTGGGAACTGCGCGGCGTGGCCGTGATCGCGATGGTCGGAACCCTGTTCTTCGCACTCGTGCAGGCTGGCCTGTTCGGATGGTCGCAGCAGCACGTGACTGCCGCGGCTGATCAGCCACCGCCCCCGCTGATCTCCACAGTGAAGGAACGAAGCAGCATGTTCCAGGGTCGTGTCCTGCAGGTCGCGGACCTCGCCTCGCTGAGCGGCACCGACGCGGTGGCGCGCGGGGACTTCGTATTCGGGAACGTCGCTGCAGCGGCCGGCATCCAGTCGATGAATCGCTACACCGGGATCAACTTCGTCGCGTTCGCGAACGCGATGGCTTTCGACTACCGAGGCTCCGTCAACAAGGATGTGGGGATCACCTACTTCTTCCATGACATGTCAGAAGAGCTCCCGGCCCCGATCGTGGACGTGCTCGGCGTCGACACCCTCGTCGTCGCGAAGGACAAGTTCGACTTCGCCCAACTGGCCGAGTACGACCGAGGTTGGCATGTCGTCGATGACGATGCGTACCGGGTCGTCCTCGTCCGTGACGAGCCGGTGGCGCATCCTGTGTTGCACGCTATCGGCGACGTCGCGATCTCGGACGCAAAGGAGAAGGGCGAGGATGTCGTTTTCCGAGCGAACGCATCCGAGGACGCGAAAGTCGTGCTCGACCGTCTGGCCTGGCCGGGATACACAGCGACACTGGATGGAAAGCCTCTGAAGGTCACTCAGGAGTCCTTCGGCCTTCTGACCGTCGTCCTCCCCGCCGGCAGCGAAGGCGTCGTGCGCGTCGGATATGAGGTGCCGGGTCTCCGCGCGGGCGGCATCGGTGCGGGGATCGGGGTGGTCCTGATCCTCGGATATCACGCGGTCTGGTGGATCGGCGGCAGGCGGCAGCGCGGTCGGGTCGCCGACGCGTCGTGAATCGCGCCGCGTACAGCTCGTCCAGGATTGCGGGACCCCTCTCGCGTAGACTCGCCTCGGGCCGTCGCACACGCACGGTCCTTCGTCGTGCCAAAGGGTTTCACATGGATCTCCTCATCGTCGGGTCGGGTTTCTTCGGCCTCACCATCGCCGAGCGCGCCGCTGCGGCAGGCCGCAAGGTCACCGTCATCGACCGCCGTCACCACATCGGCGGCAACGCGTACAGCGAGGACGAGCCGACCACGGGCATCGAGGTGCACCGCTACGGCGCGCACCTGTTCCACACGTCGAACCCGACCGTGTGGGAGTACGTGAACCGCTTCACGACGTTCACGAACTACGTGCACCGGGTGTACTCGACGCACAAGGGCGTCGTCTACCCGCTGCCGATCAACCTCGGCACGATCAACCAGTTCTTCCAGGCGGCGTACTCGCCGGACGAGGCGCGTGCCGCTGATCGCCGAGCAGGCGGGGGAGTTCGACGCGCACGAGGCGCAAGAACCTCGAGGAGCGCGGAATCGGGCTGATCGGGCGGCCCGCTGTTCGAGGCGTTCATCCGCGACTACACGGCCAAGCAGTGGCAGACCGATGCCCGGGAGCTGCCGGCGTCGATCATCAGCCGGCTGCCGGTGCGCTACACCTACGACAACCGCTACTTCAACGACACCTGGGAGGGTCTGCCCACCGACGGGTACACCGCCTGGCTGGAGCGGATGGCGGATCACCCGAACATCGAGGTGAAGCTGAACGTCGACTACTTCGACGAGTCGCAGCCGCTGAACAGGAAGGCCACGGTCGGGCAGGTACCGGTCGTGTACACCGGCCCGGTGGACCGCTACTTCGACTACGCGGCGGGCGAGCTGGGCTGGCGCACGATCGACCTGGAGCAGGAGGTCCTCGACATCGGCGACTTCCAGGGCACCAGCGTCATGAACTACCCGGACGCGGACGTGCCGTTCACCCGGATCCACGAGTTCAAGCACTTCCACCCCGAGCGCGCGGACCGGTACCCGACGGACAAGACCGTGATCATGCGCGAGTTCTCCCGGTTCGCGGAGCGCGGCGACGAGCCGTACTACCCGGTGAACACCTCCGCGGACCGGGAAGGCCTGCTGGCCTACCGCGAGCTCGCGAAGGGCGAGCAGGACGTGCTCTTCGGCGGACGTCTGGGCACCTACCAGTACCTCGACATGCACATGGCGATCGGGTCCGCCCTCTCGATGTGGAACAACCAGCTGGCGTGACCTCGCGGGCCAGCAGGAGCCGCCTGAGAACGGTCGGTAGGATCAGAGCGTGTCAGTGACCGAGGTGCGCGGAGGAGGGATCTCACGGCGCTACCTGCACTCGCTGTGGCTGCTGTCCGCGCGCGATCTGCGTGTGCGCTACGCGACCAGCGTGCTCGGCTACCTGTGGTCCGTGCTGGATCCGCTGGTGATGAGCGCGATCTACTGGTTCGTCTTCACGGTGGTCTTCCACCGCAAGGGCGTCGGCGAGGAACCGTACATCGTGTTCCTGATCGCGGCGCTGCTGCCGTGGGTCTGGTTCAACACCGCGGTGGGGGAGTTCACCCGCGCCTTCAAGAAGGACGCGCGCCTGATCCGCTCGACGGCGATCCCGCGCTCGATCTGGGTGGTCAGGGTGATCCTGACCAAGGGCATGGAGTTCACGTTCGCGATCCCCGTGCTCGTCCTGTTCGCGGTCTTCGCCGGCGCGAAGCCGAACTGGGGGCTCCTGCTGTTCCCCGTCGCGATGATCTGGCAGGCGGTGCTGCTGGTCGGGCTCGGGCTGCTGATCGCGCCGCTGTGCGTGCTCTGGACGGATCTGGAGCGCACCACCGCGCTGATCCTGCGCGCGCTGTTCTACGTGTCGCCGATCATCTACGGCTTCAAGGATCTGCCGCACGCGTTCCACGTCATCGCCGCGCTGAACCCGCTCTCCGGGATCTTCACGCTGTACCGGGTCGGACTGTTCCCGAGCCAGTGGCAGGCGGAGCCGGTGATCATCGGCGCGATCGTCACGCTCGTCTTCCTCGCCCTCGGGCTGTTCACGTTCCGCTCGCTCGAGCGCGACGTGCTGAAGGAGCTGTGATGGGGCAGGACCAGGCCGCGATCGAGGTCGACGGGCTCGGCGTGCGGTTCCGGCTCGGGCGTCGGGGCCGTCGCAGCGTCAAGGACCTGTTCGCGGGCAGCGAAGCGGCGCAACCGGCCGGACGAGTTCTGGGCGCTGCGCGAACGTGTCGTTCCGGGTGCACCACGGTGAGGCGATCGGCGTCGTCGGGCGCAACGGCCAGGGCAAGTCGACGCTGCTCAAGCTCGTGGCGGGGGTGATGCTGTCCGATGAGGGACGGGTCAGCGTGCACGGCGGCGTGGCGCCGCTGATCGAGCTCACCGGCGGCTTCGTCGGCGATCTGACCGTGCGCGAGAACGTGCGGCTGACGGCGGGACTGCACGGCATGAGCCGGGCGGAGATCGCGGAGCGCTACGACGGGATCATCGACTTCGCCGAGCTGCGGAAATTCCAGGACACCCCGTACAAGCACCTGTCCAACGGCATGAAGGTGCGCCTCGCGTTCTCGGTCGTCTCGCAGCTCGAGGAGCCGATCCTGCTGGTCGACGAGGTGCTCGCGGTCGGCGACAAGGCGTTCCGGGACAAGTGCTACCGGCGCATCGACGAGCTGCTGGCGGAAGGGCGCACGCTGTTCTTCGTCTCGCACAACGAGAAGGATCTGCGCCGGTTCTGCACCCGCGGGCTGTACCTCGACAAGGGCGGCCTCGTGCTCGACGCCTCGATCAGCGAGGTGCTGGACCGCTACAACGCCGATCATGCCTAGTGAACAGGTCGGGGCGGCCGCGCTAGGTGTACTTCCCCGGCAGGTTGTGAACGGCTGGGGTAGGCGAAGACCTCCGGGCAGGATGTGGGTTACCACACTCACACTCTGACCACGGAGGTCTTCGTGACTCACGCTAACGCGCCCTTGACGCCGGAGGGGCGTCGTCGTCTTGCTGTTCTCGTCGTCGATCGGGGCTGGAGCTTGCGCCGGGCAGCGGAACGGTTCCAATGCTCACCCGCGACGGCGAAGCGATGGGCTGATCGATACCGGCGAGGGTGGCCGTTGACAGATCGCAGCTCGAGGCCGCGAACCTCACCGAACCGGTTGCCGCGCAAGGCGGAGCGACGCATCGTGTCGTTGCGATTCACCCGCCGGTGGGGGCCGCACCGGATCGCGTATCACCTGCACCTCACACGCTCGACGGTCGGGCGGGTCCTGGCCCGGTACGGGATGCCGAAGCTCGCGAACATCGACCAGGCCACCGGGCTGCCGGTCCGCAAACCCAAGCCGGTGCGTTACGAGGTCGACAGGCCAGGACAGCTCGTGCACGTGGACATCAAGAAGCAAGGTCGGATCCCTGACGGCGGCGGATGGCGGGCACACGGGCGCGGCTCCGCGCAGGACCGCGCGGCCGGTGTCGTCCGAGACAAAGCCACCCGGGCAGGAGCGGCCGGCTCACGCGGCTACCGGTATCCTGCACCATGCTGTCGACGACCACTCCA
Source organism: uncultured Actinomycetota bacterium (assembly GCA_963791605.1). Taxonomy (GTDB): domain Bacteria; phylum Actinomycetota; class Actinomycetes; order Actinomycetales; family Microbacteriaceae; genus Microbacterium. The sequence continues at coordinate 111,333 of CAWBTB010000002.1, forward strand.
GGGTGGCGTACTCGGAGATCCTCGACGACGAACGCAAGGAGACCGCCGCGGGATTCTGGACGCCGCGCGAACGCGTTCTTCGCGAGCCTCGGCGTGACCGTCACCGCGGTGATGACCGACAACGGTGCATGCTACCGATCCCACGCTTTCGCGAGACGCCCTCGGCGATAACGTCAAGCACAAGTGGACCCGCCCCTACCGGCCGCAGACCAACGGGAAAGTCGAACGCTTCAACCGAACCCTCGCGGCGGAATGGGCCTACGCGAGGCCTACTACACCGAGCGAAGCCGAACGCGCCGCGGCTTACGACACCTGGCTGCATCACTACAATCATCATCGACCCCACACCGGCATCGACGGCAAAACCCCCTCAGAACGCGTTCACAACGTCACGGGGAAGTACAGCTAGGCAGTCGTCGCCGCAGTCAGACGCCGATCAACTTCCGCATCTGATCGATAACGGACGATGCGGCATCCAGGTCCGTCGTCGCGTCAGTGCCGGCCGATAGTGCGACTTGAGTTCGCTGCAGCGCGGAGTCGAGCTGAGATAAGAGCGTGCTCCAATTCGGGCTGATCTCGGACGGAGCGCCGAGATCAGCCATGCGCTGAAGAGCGCCGCGCATGTTCTCGATGACCTGCGTGCCTGAAGGGTCGGCGCTGCCTCGGAGCGTCGCAATGCCAGATGTTATGGAGTCGAGTCGAGGGACAACGGCGTCGCGGAACGTCGAGAGATCGGGCGGCGGTGGCGCAGAGGGGGAGCGCGCCGGATCCGGCGCCGGTGAGGGGGACACCGCCGGGGTGGACGTGGACGTTGGGTGTGACGCACTCGGCGTCGCCGATGGCCGCCGTTCGTCGGCGCTATGGGGAATGAAGAAGATCACCAGGCCCAGGGTGACGAGGAGCACGAGCCCGACCAGCAGAGCCGTCAGCGCGATTCTCGGGCCGCGCTTCTTCGTCTCCTCGGGGAAGACCCAGACGGCCTCCGGCTTCTGCTCGCTCACTCAGTCCTCCAGAGCAGGCATCGGACGCCAGCTCTTGTCGCGGCCGATCCGGCCGCCGTCGCGCAGGCCCCGGAACAGGTTGCTGGTGCCGCGCACGGTGCGCTCCACGAACACCAGCCGGATGAGCTCCTTCGCGAACGTCATCGCGGTGCCGAGCCCGAACAGGACCGGGTTGTACACGTCGTGCACGCAGTAATACTGCTTGAGATATGCCCGGTTGCGCATGATGTAGTAGCGGTACGCGTTGCTCGACGCGTTCATGTGCCGGATGCCCATGTCCCATTGCCGGATCTCGCGGGTGCGGCGCAGCACGAACTCGTCGACGATCACGGCCTGCGTCTTGCGCGACGCGAGCCAGCCGTACATCTGGTCGTCCCAGTAGATGAAGAACCGCGGATCCGGCAGGCCGATCTGCTTGACGATCGAGCGGTGGATGAACATCCCCTCGAAGCAGCCGCTGTTCATCGGCTTGAACCCGGTGGCGTCGAAGCCCGCCGGGGCGAACGGGATCGGGATGCCCATGCGCTCGGCGATCCGGTACTGCCAGTAGAACGCGCTGCCGTCGTAGTCGTAGCGCCGGCCCTGGATGCTCTTGAACCGCGGCGCCCACGCGCCCATCCGGGCGAGGCCGTCGGGGAGCACCTCGACGTCGTCGTCCATCATCCAGATCCACTCGGATCCCAGCTCGTACGCGGTGCGCATGCCCTCGCTGAACCCGCCGGATCCGCCTGTGTTGGTCTCCAGACGGCGGTACACGAGCTCGGCGCCCAGCTTCTCGCGGTACGAGTCCACGACCTCGGTGGTGTCATCGGAGGAGGCGTTGTCGATCACGACGACGCGCCCCGGCTTCGGATCCATCTGCACGATGCTGTCGAGGAGCCCGGTGAGCAGATGCGAGCGGTTGAAGGTGACGACGACGATCGTCGCGCTGGCCGGGTCGAAGTCGACGGCCGGAACGCTCACGAATGCTCCTCGAACGTCGTCAGCCATGCCTCTGCGGACACCAGTTCCGGCAGCGCCTCCCGGTATTGCTTTCGGAGCTCGGGCCAGCGTCGGCGCAGTTCGGTGTGCAGCCGCAGGCTCTCGCGGAGAAGTTCGCGGAACTTCGCCCTGTCGCGGGTGTACACGTTATGTCCGGATCCGTCGGCCGCGCTCACCAGAACGCTGTCATACAGCGGCACACGCCACCAATTGGCGTCACCTTTGCCGAACTCCACTTCCGGACGCCCGACGTTGCGTGCGTTGGGCTTGTGGAACCAGTGCGACACGAGCGTCGACGCCGTAAACCAGCGCAGCTTGAGACCTGTCGGGCTGTCGTACACGTGCGTCTTCATCCGTTTGAACACGAGTCGACCACGCCACGACCGCATCGGCACGCCGGAGTCCTTGTGGATGACGGTCTCTGGGAAGTCTGCAGCGATCGCGCGAGCCTCGGGCATAGCCGTGGCGAGATTTGCACGCATGTGCTGTGGTCCGGAGAGCACGTCGCGCAGGGCCTTCATGCGCAAGGCGGCCGGGTAGTACTGCATCATCATCAGGTGTTTCAGGTCGACCCGTCGACTGTGCCGCAGGAGCGTTCCGCCACGATGAGCGTTCGAGTGAATCAGGGCTGCTGCGATCCTATTGCGGACGTGAAAGTATGCCTGCCAGTCGATCGAGTCATCTTTGCCCACCCAGGAGACATGCCAAAGAGCCACTCCGGGAAGGGATACGGTCGGGAACCCCGCTTCCCCGGCGCGCAGGCAGAATTCCGCATCGTCCCATTTGATGAAAGCGGGGAGGGCGAGCCCGACTTTGCGGATCACCTCGACCGGGATCAAACACATCCACCAGCCGTTGTAGTCCGCGTCCAGGCGCATGTGCAGAAGCGGCTGCTGCCGAAGGTTCACTGCGGAGAAATCGTGAGGCATCTTCTCCTGGAACAGGTTGCGCCACATGAACGAAGACTCGTCTACGACCTCCGCCCAGGCGTGCAGCTTGGGACGGTCGAGCAGATCGAACATGTGTGCCCCGACGAGAGTGGGCGTCGTGGCGTAGCGCCCGAACGTGATCGAACGGCGCAACGACTCCGGTTCGATGCGGACGTCGTCATCCAGGAGCTGGACGAAGTCGCTCTCGGGACGTTGCAAGGTCTCGAACATGGCGCGAGCGAAGCCGCCTGAACCCCCGAGGTTGGGCTGAGTGATCACCTGCAGCGTCTCGCCGAGACTCTGTGCGATCGCGGGGTACTCCTCGCGGGCGTCCACGCGCTGAGTCCCCTGGTCGATGAGGAAGATCCGATCGACAAGTTCGAGCGCCTCCGGGGCATCGATGAGCGCCTGGAGTGTTTGCACGCAGTAGTCCGGCTTGTTGTACGTAGTGATGCCCAGCGAGGCCTTGCCCGCGCGTACCGGCTCCTGCTCGGTCGTCCACTCGGCGCCCTCGAAGATCGACTCATCGTGGTCGGCGACGATGTCGAACCAGATCCATCCGCCATCACTGTACTGATCCAGTTTGATATCGAATGACGAAGAGGCCGTGCCGTCCACCTCTCGGGTCGCGATGCGCTGACGCGTGCCGCCGCCGTTCGACCGGTATACGAGCACTGTGGCGCGTCCGTCCGTGCGCACAGTGAGGCGGATGTCACGCACAGCGGTCCAGTGCTGCCAATACGAGGCCGGGAACGCGTTGAAGTATGTCGCGAAGGAGACACGGCGGCCGGACACGATCCGTGCGCGGTTGCGTCCCAGGACATTACCGAGGTGCGCTCGGTTCGATACACGGACCGGCTCTTCGTCGATGACGGACCACGTCTCGGGGTCGGCGTAGAGCGGAAGGAGGTCGGGGTCGCGCTCGAGGGGGAACACGACGTTCTGAAGGACGTGGGTCAAGACAGGCACTCCGATTGGTTGGATATCGACTCGTGACGGGTCATCTTCCAGACTACCGGTCACTCGTTCCTGTTCCGCCGAGACGCTCAGCAGCCGCGACGGTCAACTCAGCGGCCGGGCAGAGTCGGCATCGTGTTCGTCTGCGCGGCGTCGATGTTCTCCCGCCACGAGCGCGACTGCCCGGCGCGGAGCGCGCACAGCACGAGCAGGAACCATCCCGCATCGACGAGGGTGAAGCTCTCGAACAGCGAATCCACCGCGAGCGTCACCAGGACCAGCGGCGTCCACGCGTACACCACCGAGCGCCGCACGCTGGCGACCAGCCAGGACCGCACCAGCGCCACGCCGCCGAGCAGCGCGAACAGCAGCAGGCCCCCGGCTCCGACCTGCAGCAGCGTGTCGAAGAACGCGTTCAGGGCGCTCCCGTGGTGATCGCTCGTGAAGTAGTTGATCGAATTGAACGGGTACGCGTCGGCGTCCCACAGCCCGAACCACCCCCAGCCCTGCACCGGCCGCTGGCTGGTGTACTGCGACAGCGTGGTCCACAGCTCCACCCGGATGTTGAAGTCGCTGCCGGCGTCCAGCACCGCGATGATGCGGTGCCGCAGCAGGTACGCCGCGATCAGCCCCGCCACGACGACGCCGCTGATCGACCATTGCAGCGCGGCTCTGCGCCGTGGGGGCGCCTGGCGCACCATCACCAGCGCGACGCTCGCGACGCCGACCGCGGCCGCGAGCACCAGGACGGTGGGGGAGGCGGAGAAGAGCGCGAGGAAGCCGGCCACGGCGATGGAGGGGATCGCGACCACCGCCGACAGGGCCTGCGAGCGCCACTCCACGACGAACGTGATGACGGCGATCACGGCGACGAAGCCGAGCAGGTTGCGGGTCCCGAACAGCCCCTGGAGCGGGCCGCCGTGGGCGATGTCGCCCTGGATGCCGAGGAAGCGGAACGGCATGTCGAGCAGGATCCCGGACATGATCTCGGCGATCAGTGAGGCACTGAGCAGGATCCGCAGCGCGTCGCCGAGCGCGCGCACGGTCTGCAGGGTGTCGCGGATGTGGCCGATGACGACGGCGATCAGCGCGTAGCCGGCCAGCGCGGACCAGGCGCGCAGCGACGGCGTCAACGCGGTCGACCAGAAGACGCTGGCCAGCGTCCAGGCGAGGAAGGCGAGCAGCGTGGAGGGTGCGATGCGCAACGGGCTGAGCTCGTCCCTGCGCGCGACCAGGATGCCGGCGCCGACGACGCAGAGCACGGCGATGATGGTGTTCATCGTCGCCGTGGCGGTGAAGGAGGAGATCGCGAACGATCCGAACACGCTCAGCAGGGCGCACGTCGTGTAGGCGCGCGCCATCTCGACCGACGCCAGCAACCTGGCCAGACGGCGCCGGTGCGTGGTCATGCGGCCCGCCTGCGTCGCCTCGATCCGCGGGTCTCCGGCGGAGCCCCCTCACCGGGACCCGTGCCGACCAGCGGCGAGATCTTGATCTTGAACGAGAGCACGATCAGCAGCAGCCAGCCCCACAGCATGATCGGCGTCGACTCCGCGAGCCCCAGCACGAGCATCATCGCGACGAACACGGTGGGCAGCAGCGACAGCGCCGAGAAGGGGCGATCCCGCACGAGGTCCCAGCGCGGCCGGTCCACGGCGAAGAACCAGGCCCGCCAGGCGAAGGCGAAGAAGGCGACCGCGATCAGCAGTACGCCGATCGTGCCGAGCTGCAGGAACACGTCCAGCCACATGTTGTGCGCCATGAACACCGTGATGCGGTGATCCAGGATCCAGTTGTGGAACGCCGGATCCCACGGCACCCAGGGCGAGGAGAAGCCGTTGCCGAAGATCGGATGCTGCACGGCCCGCGCCCAGACCTTGCGCCAGATCTCGACGCGGCCGGTCAGGTCGGACGACTTGCCGAGAGCGCTGAACACGGCGTCGCGCGCGAGCCACAGCCCGGCCGCGCCCAGCACGGCGATCGCGGCGAACAGCGCGTACAGCCGGGTGCGCCGCCCCGGGGTCTCGGCCCGCCGCATCAGCAGCGCGGCCAGCAGCACGAGCACCCCGGCGGCGAGAGCGGCGTACGACGTCGCCGACCCGGCGCGGAGGAGGAAGTACGCGGCCAGCACGATCCAGATCAGCAGGGCCGGCCGGTGCCGCGCGCGCTCCGCGTAGAGCAGGGCGAACACCACCAGCGCGAGCGCGCACAGGATCCCGAGGGTGTTCGAGTTGCCGACGATGCCCTGGATCCGCCCGGTGCCGATCAGGTCGCCGCGCACCCAGTACCAGTGCGGGTCGATCTTCCCGGGCGGGAATTCGGCGAAGTTCGGCACCAGCGGGTGGCGCAGCACGAGCGCGACCCACGCCTCCAGCAGGAGGGAGAGTCCGAGGATCCACTTGAACGCGCTGGACAGCGCGCGCACGATCTCCTGCCAGCTCAGCGTGAACGCGACGAACAGGCCCACCGCGGTGATCGACGCCTGCAGCACCCAGGTGAGCAGCGTGGCCATCGGCCAGCGCGACCAGAACACGGAGAGCAGGGCCAGCACGACATAGATCAGTGCGGCCCAGGGCATCCGGCGCCACGGGAACCGGGCGGGACGCGCCAGCGCGATCCGCGGGATCGCGAGGCCGAGCGTGCCGAGCAGCAGCACCGCCAGCACCACGGCCGCACCGTCGACGCCGAGCAGATTGAACACCGCGGTGTGCGCGAACACGCCGAACAGGAGCAGCACGATGTGCGCGCGCAGCAGCAGATGCCGCGTCGATTCGCGCGCCGGAGCGCTCGGCACCGGGGCCGTGGAGAGTCGGGAGTGCTGCGCCATCGAGGTTCAGGCTACCGCCTGCGGCACGCCCGAACCGGAGCCGACGCGGGCCGTCGCCACCGGCTGCGACACGCCGTGGATCCGAAGAACGTTCAATGAGTGCTTGAGGGTTTACCATCTGCGACTTGACCGGAGCGAATGACACGGGTGTAATTAGGAGTGCAACGCGGCCCGCGGGGCACCCGGGGGAAACAGGGAGAGGGCGAAATGACGGCTTACCGATCGGACGTTCCCGACAACTGGTTCGTTGATCCAGTGCAGTTGGGAGTGCCGGGCGTCCGTCGCCCGACCGAGGACGACGACAATGCGCTCGCCTGGCAGAGCGAAGCGCTGTGCGCGCAGACGGATCCGGAGGCGTTCTTCCCCGAGAAGGGCGGCTCGACCCGCGACGCCAAGCGCATCTGCACCACCTGCGACGTGCGCGGCGAGTGCCTCGAGTACGCGCTGAACAACGACGAGCGCTTCGGCATCTGGGGCGGGCTCTCCGAGCGCGAGCGCCGCAAGCTCAAGCGCCGCGCCAGCTGACTCGGCGACCGGGCGGCTTGACGGGCGCTGCGACAGGCTCAGCGACCGGTTCTGCGACAGGCTCAGCGACCGGGCGCTTCGACGGGCTCAGCGACCGGTGCTGCGACGGGCTCAGCGACCGGGCGCTTCGACAGGCTCAGAGACCGGGAATCTCGACGCGCCCGTGCGCAGACGCCGAGCCGCGGGCTGGCCGCTTAGGCTGACCCCGCCATGTCTGCCCGAGTACACGCCGTTCTCGTCGCCCGTTCCGGGGCGACCTCCCTCGCGCGCCTCCTGCGCGCCCTCGACGCGCTCGCCGCGCAGACCCGTCGGCCGGACGCGCTGACGATCGTCGCGTGCGGAGCCTCGCCGACGATGCGCTCCAGCACGCGAATCGCCGGCGCGGCCGAGGCCGTCATCGAGACCAGGCCGTCGACCACGCTCGCGGCGGCGGTCGCGCTGGCCGCGCCGCGCGTGGCGGAGGACGCCGCGCTGTGGATCCTCACCGAGGACTGCGCTCCCGCCCCGGAGGCGCTGGAACAGCTGGCCGGCGCGCTGGAGCGTTCGCCGTCGTCCGCGGCGGCCGCCCCGAAGCTCCTCAGCGACGCCGATGAGCGCCGCATCGTGTCGTTCGGGCAGAGCATGACCCGACTCGGCCGCGCGGTGGATCCCGCCCGCGGCGAGCTCGATCAGGGCCAGCACGACGCGCAGGACGACGCGCTCGGTGCGGACGTGCGCGGGATCCTGATCCGCCGGGGGCGCGCACTGCTGCCGGATCCGGGCCTCGGCGGTCGCGACGAGGGCCTCGACCTCGGCGTGCGCGCCCGTCTCGCCGGAGGGCGTATCGTGCTCGCGCCCGGTGCGCGCATCGCCGTGGACGACGCCAGCGCGGCCGAGGGCACCGCCGCGGACGCCTATGCGATCCGCCGTGCGCAGCTGCACCGCCGCCTCGCCTATGCGCCGGCCATCGCGGTCCCGCTGCACTGGCTGTCGCTGCTGCCCCTCGCGCTCTGGCGCTCGATCACGCACCTCACCGGCAAGCGCCCCGCCGCGGTGCTGCCGGAGTGGGGCGCTGCGGCCGTCGCCCTGGTCTCCGGCTCCGCCGTCTCCCGGTCCCGCCGCGCGATCCGCGCCGAGCGCAGCGCGAGCTGGCTGAGCATCGCGCCGCTGCGCGTCTCCCGCGCCCAGCTGCGTCAGCGCCTGGACGACGGACACGGATCCGAGGCCGGCGTGCACCATGAACTCGGGTTCTTCTCCGGCGGCGGCGCCTGGGCGGTGCTCGCCGCCCTGGTCGTCGGCGTCGGCCTGTTCACGTCGCTGCTGGCCTGGCCCGCGCTCGGCGGTGGCGCGCTGCTGCCGCTGCGTCAGACCGTCGCCGCGCTCTGGCGCGACGCCGCCTACGGGCAGCGCGGATTCGGCGTCGGCGTGGTCGGCCCCGCCGATCCGTTCTCGGGCGTGATCGCCCTGCTCGGCTCGCTCTGGCCGGGGTCGCCGTCCTTCGCGCTCGTGCTGCTGTGGGTGGCCGCGCTGCCGCTGGCGGTGCTGGGTGGCTGGTTCGCAGCCACGCGGATCACCGACAAGGCCGCGTTGCGGATCCTCGCCGGCGCGCTCTGGGCGCTCTCGCCCTCCTTCCTGATCGCACTCGCGCAGGGCCGGCCCGCCGCCGTGCTGCTGCACCTGCTGCTGCCGTGGGTCTTCCACACCGCGCTGGTCGCCCAGCGCTCCTGGGGTGCGGCGGGAGCCGCGTCTCTGCTGACCGCGGCCGCGCTGGCCTGTGCACCCTCGCTCGCCCCGGCATTCGTGCTGCTCTGGCTCGTCGCCATCGTCTGGCTGCTCGCCCGCCGCGCGGTGCGCGGTGCGGTGCGCATGGTGTGGGTTCTGGTGCCCGCGGTCGTGGTGTTCGCGCCGCTGCTCGTCTGGCAGCTCGCGCACGGCAGCATCCTCGCGCTGTTCTCGGATCCCGGCGCGATCGTCGCGGCCCCGCAGGCGTCCGCCGACGCGGCCGGCCGGCTGGCGCTGCTGAGCGGCCTGCCGACGATGGATCAGGCCGGCTGGCCCGCGCTGCTCGGGCTGCACACCGGCGGTGCCCCCTGGGTGCTCTGGCTTGCCGCACCACTCGGACTGCTCGCGCTGGTCGCGACGATCTCGCCGCGCTGGAGTGTCGGGATCGCCGCTCTCGTCGTCGCCGCGACCGGGCTCGGCACGGCGTTCGCCGCGGTCGGGATCTCTGTCGCCTTCGCCCAGTCGGCTCCGGTGCCGATCTGGCCGGGCAGCGCCCTGAGCCTGGCCTGGATCGGAGTGCTGGGCGCGGCGCTGGTCACCCTGGACAGCGCGGTCACGCTGCCGACGCTGCGTGCGGCCGCCGCGCTGATCGCGGCGGCCGGAGTCGTGGTGTGCGCAGTTCCCACGGCGGTCTCGCTCGTGAACGGCACCGCGGCGATCCAGAGGGGGGAGCTCAGCACCCTTCCCGCCTACGTCAACGCGCAGGCACGCGACGATCGCGATCTCGGCACCCTGGTGCTCACCGCCCAGCCGGCGGGACTCGGCACGACGGTCGTGTGGGGCGCGAGTTCCACGCTCGGAGCGCAGGCGAGCATGCTCAGCACCGCCACCGCGCCGGTGGGGAAGAGCCTCGCGAAACTGTCGGTGGACCTGGTCTCGGCGCGGCAGTTCGATGCACCGGCCGAACTCGGAGCCCTCGGCGTCCGCTACGTGCTGCTGCAGGCCGCCTCGTCGAAGGAGACCGGGCCGGAGCGGACACTGCGCCTGCAGTCCGCCACCGCGCTCGATCAGCGTGCCGGGTTCGTGCGCGTGGGCGAGACGGCGCGCGGCGTGCTGTGGCGGATGGAGGCGGCCCCGGCGGCGCGCCCCGCACCCGGCGCCGGGCAGCGTGCGACCTCCCAGCTGGTCGTCACGGTCGAGCTGATCGTGCTCTTCGCCGCCCTGCTGCTGTCGATCCCGACGCGCGCCTCCCGCCGCGCCGCACGCGCGGTCCCGAGGGCGGTCGGTGTGCTCCCGGAGCGCGCCCCCCGCGCGCCGAAGCCGAAGGCCGAGCGGAAGCCGCGTGAGCGCAAGGTGACCACGCGCGAGAAGGCGCCCAAGGAGTCCGTCGTGATCCCGCCATCCGCCGAGGAGACCTCGCCGGGCACGCAGCCCGTCGAGGAGACCTCGCTGGGCATGCCATCCGCCGAGGAGACCTCAGAGGGCACGCCGCCAGCCGAGGAGGAGACCGTTCTGGCCACGCCGCCTGTCGGGGACGAGCCGGCGCCCGCCGAGGAGTACGCGGAGGAAACCTCTGCGGACAAGCCGAGCACCGAGGAGGAGCCCGTGCCCGCCGACCTGCAAGCCGCACCCGCGAAGGAGGCCGACGAGTGAGCAAGCCGACCACCGTCCGGATCGCCACCACCGGAGCGCGCCTGATCGCGGGAGCGGTGGTCTCGGCCGCCTGCGTCGCCGGCGCCGTCGTCGCGATCCCCGCCGCATGGCCCACCGTCACGCACGCACCGGGACACACCACGGTCACCCCGGTCGCCGGCGTCACCCAGCTCACCTGCGCCGGGCCCTTCCTCGCGATCGGCCGTGACGCGTCACAGGCCTCGCAGCTGACGGTGGCCGGGACGCCCACGGTCGTCAGCGGCGCAGCCTCCGGATCCACGCTGACCTCCGGACGCATCGCGTTGACCGGGATCGCCGACGCCACGGACGCGCCGATGTTCACGGCGCCGCCGAACGGGAGCGCGCCGGCCCAGGTCGCCGCTGCCGAGTCGAGCACCGTCTCCGCCGACGACCTCAGCGGTTTCGCCGCCTCCGCCTGCCGGCCGCCGAGCATGGAGTCCTGGATCGTCGGCGGCGCCGGCACCACCGGATCCAACGACGTCCTGCTCATCGCGAACCCGGGCGCGGTCGCCGCGACCGTCACGTTCACAGAGTACGGATCGCAGGGCGGCGCGCCGCACACGTCCGAGATCGTGGTGCCGCCGGGCACCCAGTCCTCGGTGCCGCTCGCCGCAGGATCCGCGGGAGAGGCGAGCCCGGTCGTCGAGGTCACCTCGAGCGGTGCGCCGGTGCGCGCCGTGCTGCAGTCCAGCCTGATCCGCACCCTGGATCCGGTCGGCATCGACATGCAGGACGCCATTCCGCAGCCGCACACCGCGCAGTCGCTGCTCGGGGTGCGCGCGCTCGTGCCGTCCATGGACGACGACAACGCCACCACCGCCGTACGACTGCTCGCGCCGTCCCAGGACGCGACTGTGATGCTGCAACCCCGCAACGCCGCGAACGGCAGCCCGACCGGATCCGCGAAGAAGGTGCAGCTCACCGCCGGTCAGGTCGGATCCGTCGACTTCTCCGCGCTCAAACCCGGGCTGTACTCGATCGACGTGACGTCCACCGCGCCGGTGGTCGCGGCGGCGTGGCAGACCACCGGGCTCGGAAAGGGCTCCGACTTCGCCTGGATGACGCCCGCGCCGGACATCACGGGAAGCACCGCGTTCGCGGTCGCCGATGGCCCCGCGCCGCAGCTGCATGTGCAGAACGCGTCGGATCAGGCGGCCTCGGTCGAACTCGCTCCGGTCAATGGCGCAGCGACGCAGCGCATCGCCCTGCCGGCGGGCGGCGCGGCCACGGTCGCCCTCACCGCGTCGACCGTGTATTCGCTCTCCGCGGCGACCGCCGTCCGCGCGGCGGTGACCTATGCGGGGACCGGCAAGCTCGCCGGCTACCCGGTGTGGCCGACCGGTGCCGCGGCCGCTCCGGTCGACGTCTACCAGCGCTAGGGCGGGGATCGCGAGCGATCCGCGTCACTCCTCGGGGTGATTCGGATCCATCTCCCATGGCTCCCGCCCGATGTACTGCGCGGCGGCGCGGAACACCGCCCCTTCGATCGCGACGCGGCGATGCGCGGCATCGTCGTGCCCCGGCTCCATGAGCCGCTCGATCGGCACGCGGAACAGCACGATGCGCTTCGCCTCGGTGTCCACCAGCCAGCGCGGCAGGCCATCGGGATCGGAGTGCGCGGGCATCGAGGCGATCTCGATGCGCACCGGACGCAGATCCGGCCACATCGACCGGAGCAGCTCCACCGCGGATCCGACGTGCAGATCGAACGAGTCCAGCCGGCCGTCCAGCGGAGGCAGCGGCGGGCGGACGACCGAGCTGCGTCCGAGTCGGCCGTGTCGTCCATGCCGGTCGCCGCGGCGCGGCGCCGCCGCGCGGCGAGAGGTTCGGGAGCGGCGCATGCGGCCAGTCTATGTGCTCGGTTCGGACGCGGAGGCGTGGCTCCCGAGGTTCGGTCCCTGAGGTTCTCGAAGGGCTCGAAGGGCTCGAAGGGCTCGAAGCGCGGCGTTCTCCGCGCGGCATCCCTCGGCAGCGGGGGAGGGACCGTACGCTGAACCCGATGTACGGACGACACTGCTCCAAGGTGGGTTGCGCGCGCGAAGCCATGGCGACCCTCACCTACGACTACGACGACCAGATGGCGGCGCTCGGGCCGCTGGGCGCCGAGAACGATCCGCACGCGCACGACCTGTGCGCGATCCACGCCGATCGGCTGTCGGTGCCCGCCGGCTGGATCGTGGTCCGGCACGAGACGCTGCGGACCTGAGCCGGCGCGCCCGCCGACGCCGAGACGACGCTCAGACGCCGACGCGCATCCCGCTCAGCCGCTCCACGCGCTCGTCGGCGAGCGCGAGTGCGCGACCTTCGCGGCCGCGGCGCAGCACCGTGGCCGCGACGAGCACGACCTCGGCAGGTGCCACGGGCACGGGCGAGATGTAGGCCGAGGCCTCGGTGAGCAGATCCTGCGCGATGCGCACCCGTGCCGCGGGAAGCAGCTGAGGTGCGTTCTCCAGGAACTGCGAGATGCGCCGGGCCAGGCGATCCGGCATGCGCGCGACGTCGGCGATCGCCGCCCACGACTCCAGGCCCGCCGGCATCACCGGCACCCGGACGGGCAGGATCGGCGTGCGCACGCGCTGGCTGTACGTGCCCGCGACGAGGTCGCCCAGGCGCTGCGAGCGCCCGCTGAACGCGGCGGTGAGGAAGGCGATCGCACCGAACGTCATGTAGATCTCGAGCACGCCGATCAGGGCACGGATGAACGCGTGCCGGAAGCCCGCCGCCCCGCCGTCGACGCGCACGATGCGCCCGCCCACGGCGAGCTTTCCGAGGCTGCGGCCGTGCGTGAGGGTCTCCACCGCGCATGGCACCACGACGAACGAGGTCACGATCGCCAGCACCGCGAGGATCCGGTCCAATGCGGGATCGCGCGGTGACCCCGATCATCCAGTACCGCACCGCGATGTAGCCGATGAAGAGCGCGAAGCACAGCAGCATGTCGATCAGGGCGCCGAGGGAGCGCAGGAAGACGCCGACCGGTTGCACCTCGATCGCGACGGCCTCGCCGGAGAGCACCTCGTCCTCGCCGTCGAGAATGCCCGGGGCGGGCGCATCCGCGTTCTGCGTGCTCGACATGAGTACAGTAAATCAGGTGGACGCCGACGCTCTCGCCGATGCCAGGAACCGCGAATGGGCGCGCCTGGACGAGCTCAGCCGTCAGCGCCTCGACGGCGCCGGAGTCGATGAGCTGATCACCCGATACCGGGCGGCCTCGGCGGATCTCGCGGATCTGCGCTCCTCCGTGGGCAGCTCGCCGCAGGGCGCGCACGTCTCCACGATCCTGGCCCGTGCCCGGCTGCGCCTCACCGGTCAGAGCGACAATGTGCTGCGCCAGACGGGGCGCTTCTTCACCCTGCAGCTGCCTGCGGCGCTGTACCGGCTGCGCTGGACGACGCTCGTCATCGCCCTGGCCAGTCTCCTCGTCGTGGCTGTCGTCGCGGTGTGGGTCGCCTCGGATCCGGCCCTGGTCGCCTCGCTCGGGTCGAAGGCGGACCTGGCCTACTACGCCGAGCACGCGTTCACCGACTACTACACGGAGAATCCGGCCGCCGAGTTCGCCGGGATGGTCTGGACCAACAACGCGTGGATCGCGGCGCAGTGCGTGCTGTTCGGCGTGACCGGGATCTGGCCGATCATGGTGCTGATGCAGAACGCCGTGAACGTCGGCCTGGCGGTGGGCGTCATGTTCGCGTTCGGCCGCGGCGACGTGGTCGTGCTGTACCTGCTTCCGCACGGGATGCTCGAGCTCACCTGCGTGTTCGTGGCCGCGGCCGCGGGGCTGCACATCTTCTGGGCGTGGCTGGTGCCGGGGGAGCGCACGCGCGGGGCGGCGCTCGCGGCCGCCGGGCGCTCGCTGGGCACGGTGGCGCTCGGCCTCGTCTTCGCGCTCGCCCTCGCCGGCACGGTCGAGGGGTTCGTGACCGGCTGGGGACTGCCCTGGCCCGTGAAGATCGGGATCGGCGCGCTCGCGCTCGGCGTGTTCCTCGGGTACATGCTGATCCTGGGCCGCCGCGCGCAGCGGCTCGGCGAGACCGGCGACCTCACCGAGTTCGAGGCCGGGACGCCCACGCTCGTCGTCGGCTGACCCTTCGACAGGCTCAGGGACCGGCAGGCTCAGGGACCGGCAGGCTCACGGACCGGCAGGATCAGGGACCGGTTCGGCCGGCGGCGGAGCGTGCGGATCCTGCACCGTCGAACAGCGCGCGGTACGTGAAGCCCGCGATCAGCGCGCCCAGGCTCGGGAACACCAGGAACACCCAGAGCTGGGAGAGCGGTCCGATGCCGCCGTAGATCGCGGTGGCCAGCGAACGTGCGGGGTTCAGCGAGGCGTTGTCGATCGGCAGCGTCGCCAGCACGCCGAGGGTCAGCGCGAGTCCGATCGCGACACCGGCGAACGGGGTGCCGCGCACCGGGTGGGTGACGCCGAGGATCACGAACAGGAACAGGGCGGTGAACACGACCTCCGCGATCACGGCGGCCCACACGCCGAAGCCGCCGGGCGAGAGCGTCCCCCAGCCGTTGCTCGCGAAGCCGGCGTCCTGCGCCTTGGCGAGCCAGCCGTCGGGGCCGAACGTGCCGATCAGCGTGAGCACGGTCGAGGCGATCACGCCGCCGATCAGCTGGGCGAGGATGTACGGTCCGGTATCGCGCCACGCGAGCCGTCCCGCCGCCGCGGCGCCGAGCGTCACGGCGGGGTTGAAGTGCCCGCCGGAGATCGGGCCGAAGGCGTACACCCCGACGAGCACGGCGAGCCCGACCGCGAGCGCCACGGCGAGGTACACGCCCGACTGCGCTCCGGGATCGGTGAAGGTGCTCGAGGCGAACACGGCGGTGCCCATCGCTCCCGCGACGAGCAGGAACGTGCCGAGCCCTTCCGCCACCAGGCGCGCGGGCAATGCCGCGGCCGGCACGGCCGGCGTATCGATGGGGGAGGTCATCTCGATCCTGTTCCTGGGCGTCGCGCGGAGACGCCGCTGTCCGTGAGCGAGACTAACGCTGCCCGGGCCGGCGACCCAAACGGCGGCCCAGGATCCGTCGGATCCGCGATCCGGATCCGGGTCCGGGTCCGGGTCCGCCCGATCCCGCCCCGGCCAACGTCCGCCCGGACCCCGCGGCCACCGGACCGCGAGACTGCATCCCCGCGACGAGACTGCAGTAATTTCCTGCAGTCTCGCCGCCCAGTTGCAGTCTCGCGGACGGGAGGGCCGGGAGGGTCGGGAGAGCCGGGAGAGTCGGGAGGTTGGGGGAGTCGGCGGGCGCTGGGGTCAGCGGACGTCGAAGCGGTCGAGCTCGGCGACCTTGACCCAGGCGCGCACGAAGTCGTCGACGAACTTCTCGGCGGCGTCGTCGCTGGCGTAGACCTCGGCGACCGCGCGCAGCTCGGAGTTCGAGCCGAACACGAGGTCGGCGCGGGTGCCGACCCAGGTCCTCTCGCCGGTCGCATCGTCGGTGGCCTGGAACGCGTGCGATCCCGGATCCAGCGGCGCCCACGACGTGTTCAGATCGAGCACGTTGACGAAGAAGTCGTTCGTGAGCGCACCGGGGGTCTTCGTGAAGACGCCGTACGGCGAGCCGTCCCAGTTCGTGCCGAGCACGCGCAGGCCGCCGACGAGCACGGTCATCTCGGGTGCGGACAGCGTGAGCAGGTTGGCCCGGTCGACGAGCAGGTGCTCGGCGGGGACCGCGCGCGCCACGTCGCTGACGTAGTTGCGGAAGCCGTCGGCCTGCGGGTTCAGGTACTGGAACGACTCCACGTCGGTCTGCTCCTGCGTGGCGTCGGTGCGGCCCGGAGTGAACGGGATCTCGACCGTGCGGCCCGCGGCGGCGGCGGCCCGCTGCACGCCCACGTTCCCGGCGAGCACCACGAGGTCGGCGAACGAGACCTGCGCGCCGCCGGCGGCGTTGAACTCGCGCTGCACGCCCTCGAGCGCCTCGATCACGCGGCCGAGCTCGGCCGGCCGGTTCACCTCCCAGCTGCGCTGCGGCTCCAGGCGGATCCGACCGCCGTTCGCCCCGCCGCGCTTGTCGCTGCCGCGGAACGAGGCCGCCGCCGCCCACGCCGTCGACACCAGGTCGGACACGCTCAACCCGGTCTCGGCGATGCGCGCGGAGAGCGTCGCGACGTCGGCGGCGTCGATGAGCGCGCCGGTCTGCGCGGGCACCGGATCCTGCCAGATCAGGTCCTCGGCGGGCACCTCGGTGCCGAGATACCGCGACTTCGGGCCGAGGTCGCGGTGCGTGAGCTTGAACCAGGCGCGGCTGTACGCGTCGGTGAACGCGGCCTGGTCGTCCTTGAACCGCAGCGAGATCTCCCGGTAGAGGGGATCCTCGCGCAGCGACAGGTCGGTCGTGAGCATCCGCGGCTCGCGGCGGCCCTCGCCCTGCGCCTCGGGAACCAGGTCGCTTCCTGCGCCGTTCTTCGGCTTCCACTGCGCGGCACCGCCCGGGCTGGTCATCAGCTCCCACTCGTACGCGAACAGGATGTGGAAGAACTCGTTGTCCCAGCGGGTCGGGTGATAGGTCCAGGTGACCTCGAGGCCCGATCCGATCGTGTCGTTGCCGGATCCGGTGCCGTGACCGTTCTTCCAGCCCAGGCCCATCTGCTCCATCGGGGCGCCCTCGGGGCTCTCGCCCACGTTGCCGGCCTCGGGCGCCGCACCGTGGGTCTTGCCGAACGTGTGGCCGCCGGCGATCAGGGCGACGGTCTCCTCGTCGTCCATCGCCATGCGGCGGAACGTCTCGCGGATGTCCTGCGCCGCGGCGAGCGGATCCGGGTTGCCCTCGGGCCCCTCCGGGTTGACATAGATGAGGCCCATCATCGTCGCCGCGAGCGGCTTCTCCAGCGTGCGTGCGCCCTGCTCGTCCGTGTCGATGCGCTCGCCGGAGCCCAGCCAGAGCTTCTCGGATCCCCAGTACACGTCGTTGTCCGGCTCCCAGACCTCCGGTCGGCCGCCGGCGAAGCCGAACGTCGGCATGCCCATCTGCTCGTGCGCGACGTTGCCGGCCAGGATCATCAGGTCGCCCCAGCTGAGCGCCTTGCCGTACTTCTTCTTGACCGGCCAGAGCAGCCGGCGGGCCTTGTCGAGACCCACGTTGTCGGGCCAGCTGTTCAGCGGGGCGAAGCGCTGCTGCCCGGTGCCGCCGCCGCCGCGGCCGTCGAACACGCGGTACGTGCCGGCCGAGTGCCAGGCCATCCGGATCATCAGCGGACCGTAATTGCCGAAGTCGGCGGGCCACCACGGCTGCGACTGCGTGAGCAGCCCGGCGATGTCCTGCTTCACCTCGTCGAGGTCGAGCGCCTCGAACGCGGCCCGGTAGTCGAAGCCGGCGCCCTGCGGATCCGCCACGGCCGGGTTCTTCGCGAGCACGTGCAGGTCGAGCCGATCCGGCCACCAGTCGGTGTTGACGGTGCCCTGGAAGGCGCGGCGGGTCTCGCGGAACGACGGGTCCGGGGTGCCGGAGTGGTCGATGGGGCCTCCAGCGGAGTGGCTGATCGGGCAGGCGTCGGTGATGTCAGTCAATGCTGATCCTTTCCTGGGGGTGGCTTTCGGCGTCGGCCGGTGCGGCGTCGCACTCCCGGCAGATCGCCCGGTACGTGACGGACGCCTCGAGCAGGCGCATGCCGTGATCCTCGGCCGGGTGCAGGCAGGGCGCGGCGCCGATCGCGCACGACACCGTCTCCAGCCGGCCGCAGCGCACGCACTGCATGTGGTGGTGGTTGTCGTCGGGCTCGACCTCGAACAGCGCTCGATCGGCGTCCGGCAGGCTCACCCGGCGGATGATCCCCGCCGTGGCGAGATCGCCGAGGATCGCATGCACGGTCGGCAGGGCGATGCCGCTGCCGGCGACGGCGGCGTGGATCCGGTCCGCGGAGCTGTGCGGCGCCAGGGCGAGCGCCTGCAGCACGGCGATGCGCTGCACCGTGACCCGCAGTCCTGCTCCGCGGAGGATCGATGAGGTGTCCATGCCTCCACGCTAGCTTTTCCTGAATGATTCAGGAAAAGCCGAGGTCCCGCGGGCGTGTCGCGCGCACCTCCTTGACCGCGATGACTCCTGCAGCTGGCGGAGGGTCAGAGACGGCCGGCGGCCTTGAGCTCGAGGTAGCGGTCCGCGATGCGCGGCGGCAGGTCTTCCGGATCCGCAGCGAGCGGCTCGCCGCCTGCGCGCCGGATCGCGTCGGCGACGCGCGCGGCGTCCTGAAGGGTGTGCTCCGCCGCGGCGGCGAGGTAGACGTCCTCGCGGGAGTCCCTCGCCCGCGCCAGGTCGCCGATCCGGACGTCGGTGGCGGATCCGACCAGGATCGTCGTGGCGCGCGACGCGTTCGGGAAGGCCCCGAGGAACGAGCGCGCGCTCTCCACCGCGTCCTGCGCGGTCAGCACCACGATCAGCGACGGCCGGGTGGTGACGGTGCGGATCGCGGCGAACGCGGCGCCCCAGTCCGTGTCCACGAGTCGCGCGTGCACGGGGGCCATCGCGTCGGACAGGGCGGGCAGCAGCCCCGGTCCGTCCACGCCGCTGACCCGCCCCCGCACGGTGCGGTCGAACAGCAGCAGGTGCACGTGGTCTCCCGCGCGCTGGGCGAGGGCCGAGAGCAGCAGCGCCGACTCGTACGCCGCGTCCAGCCGGGTGCCGTCGCCGACGCGCGCCGCCGAGGTGCGGCCGGTGTCGATCAGGATCACCACGTGCCGGTCGCGCTCCGGACGCCAGGTGCGCAGCATCGTGGTGCCGGCGCGGGCGGTGGCGCGCCAGTCGATCGAGCGCACGTCGTCTCCGCGCACGTACTCGCGCAGCGAGTCGAACTCGGTGCCCTGGCCGCGCACCTGCACGCTGGTGTTGCCGTCCAGCTCGCGCAGCCGGGCGAGCCGGGACGGCAGGTGCCGGCGGGACGCGAACGGGGGCAGGATCCGGATCGCCCCGCGCACCCGGTGCCGCCCCTGGCGTCCGGCGAGCCCGAGCGGGCCGACCGAGCGCACCGCGACGAACTCGCTGGACAGCTCGCCGCGACGTCGGGGGAGCAGCTCGACGCCGATCCGGCGACGTTCTCCGGCGGGCAGGTCCAGCCGCGCCCTGCCCCGCCCGGCGGCGCCTGCGGTGGGCTGCCAGGCGTCGCGGATCAGCCCGCGCAGGCGCCGCTCTCCGAGGTTCTGCACGATCACGGTCGCGGTCACCGTCTCGTGCTGCCGCCCCCGCGCCGGCACCTCGCGCGTGATCCGCAGCGCGCCCACCGGCGCGGCGATCAGCACGTCGATCCCGACCAGCACGGCGCACAGCGCGAGCCAGCCCAGCAGCGTGAACCACGGCGGCACGTGCGCGCCGTCGAGCAGCACGAGCGGTACGACGCCGAGGGCGGCGACGAGCGACGATCCGGCCGGTGAGGAACACCTAGATCGGCACCCTGGTCTGCTGCACCACGCTGGTGAGCACCGCGTCGGGCGACACGCCCTCCATCTCGGCGTCGGGGCGCAGCTGCAGGCGGTGCCGCCAGACCGGGATGAGCATCGTCTGCACATGGTCGGGGGTCACCGCGGACGATCCGTTCAGCCAGGCCCAGGCCTTCGCCGCCGCGAGCAGCGCGGTGGAGGCGCGGGGGCTCGCGCCCAGCTGCACGGACGGCGACTGCCGGGTCGCCCTGGCGAGGTCGACGACGTAGCCGAGCACGTCGTCGGTGACCTGCACGCGGCCGGCGGCGCCCTGCGCGGCGAGGATCTCCTCGGCCGAGACCACCGGGTGCAGGTCGGTGAGCTCGCGCGGGGAGAAGCCGTCGGCGTGCCGGCGCAGCACGGACACCTCCGCGTCGCGCTCGGGCATGCCGACCACGAGCTTCATCAGGAAGCGGTCCAGCTGCGCCTCGGGCAGCGAGTACGTGCCCTCGTGCTCGATCGGGTTCTGCGTCGCCGCGACGAGGAACGGATCCGGCAGCGCCAGGCTCGCGCCGTCGGACGACACCTGCCGCTCCTCCATCGCCTCCAGCAGCGCCGCCTGGGTCTTCGGGGGCGTCCGGTTGATCTCGTCGGCGAGCAGGATGTTCGTGAACACCGGGCCGCGGCGGAACTCGAACTCCCCGGTGCGGGCGTCGTAGACGAGGGATCCGGTGACGTCGCCCGGCATCAGGTCGGGGGTGAACTGCACGCGCTTGGTGTCGAGCCCGAGCGCGCGCGAGAACGAGCGCACCACGAGGGTCTTCGCGACGCCCGGCACGCCCTCGAGCAGCACGTGTCCGCGGGCGAGCAGGGCCACGAGCAGGCCGGTGACCGTGCCCGCCTGGCCGACCACCGCCTTGTCCACCTCGGCCCGGACGCGCTGCATGGCCTGGCGGAGCGCCGCGTCGTCGTCCGCGGGCGGCGCGGCCGACGGCACCGGGGCTGCGGATGGCGCGGATGGCACGGACGGCGCGGCGGGCGGAGCGCCCGGCGCGGACGAGAATTGCGGGGCGACGGCGTGGCCGTCGGGCGCGCCCTGGGCCGGGCCCGCCGGGGCCTGAGTGATCCGCGGGTCAGTCACGGGTGCTCCTTTCGATGCGGACCGCGTCCTCGACGGCGGTCTCCAGGTCGGTGAGGCTTCGGGCGTAGGGGACGAGCGCCGCGTCCGTGGCCGGGAGCGCGCCGGTCAGCAGCGTGCGGCAGGCCGCGCGATCCGCACGGATCCGGTCCGCGGCGGCATCCGCGACGGTGCCGGGATCCGCGCGCGCAGCGAGGCCCAGATGCTTCGCGAGGCGGGCGGTGGTCCCGGCGCGCAGCGCCTCCGCGGCGTGCGCCGCATCCGCCGCCTTGGCGGTGAGCCTGGCGCGGCCGAGCATGGTCTCCGAGGCGCGCACCGTGACCGGCAGGGTCTCTGCGACGAGCGGGCCGAACCGCCGTCCGCGCCACACCGCGGCGAGCAGGGCGGTGAGCATCAGCAGCGCGATGGCGGGCGTGACCCAGCCGGGCGTGAGATCGGCGAGCGACTTCTCCGGGTCGGCGTCGGTGCGGTCGGAGTCCTGGTACGACGGCACGTACCAGACCAGGTGCGGCTGGGCGCCGAGCAGCGCGAGTCCGAGTGCGGCGTTGCCGTCCTCCGCCAGCCGCGCGTTGGTGAACAGCTCGGTGCCGTCCACGATCGCGCGCCTGCCCGAGCCGCCGTCCCGCAGCAGCACCGCGGCTCCGTCCGCGTCGCCGAAGCAGGCCGTGACGCCGGGGTCCGCCTGGAAGAGCTGGCCCGGCGCGATCGAGCCGATCCGCGCGAACGCGGCGACGTCGCAGTCCGCCTGCGCTCGGGCCGGGGAGGGAGCGGAGGAATAGGATCCGAGCCCGAGGATCCGCAGCATCCGGGCGCTCGCGGTGAGCAGCACGACATCGTGTGCGCGGCCGAGGAGCGCCTGCACTGCGCCGTCGCTGAGGGTGTACGGATCGCTCATCACGAGCGTGGTGTGCCCGTCGAGGAGGTTCGCGGCCTCGCTGCGGGAGCGCACCACGTCGACCCTCACGCCCTGCTGGCGGAGGATCTCGGCGAGCGCCCTGGTGCCCCCGGGGCCGGGCAGCTCGGGGTCGTACGTCTGGCGCTGGGAGCCGGAGGGCACCGTGAGCAGCAGGCCGGCACCGGCCACGACGATCACGAGTGCGACGATCAGCAGCCAGCCCAGCGCGCGGCGCAGCCGCCGCGGATCCCGGATCAGCGTGCCACCGGATTCCTCGGGCGGCGCCGCATCGGCCGGTGCGAGAACGGCCGATGTCACGCGGTCACCCGCGATCGATCACGGGCCGGCTCGGCGGCGCCGGTCCCGGCCGGATCCGCTGCAGGGCGCAGCGCGCGGAGCCGCTCATCGGTGCCGGCGACCCTGCGGTACAGCTCCGCGTCGCCCGGGTGGCCGAGATAGCGGACGTCGTCGAAGGTCACCGCCGCGGCGTGCAGAGCCTCCGCCTCGTCGGGGAACGGGACCACCGCCTCCCGGGCGATCGTCTGCGCGGTGGCGCCGGGGGCGGGGGAGAGCAGATCCCGTTCCATCAGCGCCCGGGCGATCGCGCGGTAGCGCAGCACGATCGCGGCCGCCCAGTCCTCCTCGCGCGCGGCGCGGTCCGCGTCGGTGCGCAGCTGCGCGGCCGTGCGATCATCGGCGGCGCCGAGCAGCACGGAACCGGCGGTGCCCGAGCGCGAGCGGCGCGGGCGTCCCCAGATCACCAGCACGGCGACCAGGGCCGCGACCAGCACGATCCCGATCACGACCGCACCCCACGGGCCGATCCCTGCCGCGTTCCGGCCGGTGAACAGGTGCGCCAGGAATTCGGCGAACGCCCGCGCCCACTCATCGATCGGCGTGGGCTTGGCGGCCTGGTACTCCGGCTTGGCGAGCTCCTGCTCGGCGAGCCTCCGGGCACCGTCGCCGTCCGGGATCAGCGGGATCGCCGACAGCCCGCGCAGCATCACGATCAGCCGGGTCATCGATCCGGGGATCCGGGGGCCGCCCAGCCGTCATCCTGCGGCCGCGCCCACGGGCTCTCCTGCATCGGCGGAAGCGGCGCGGGGGCGGCCGACGGCGCGGCGGGCGATGCCGGGTACGCCGGAGGCAGCTGCGGGGGCGCCGGAGCCACGGGCGCCGGAGCCCCAGGCGCCGCGTACGCAGGCGGCGCCTGGTAGCCCGCCGGTGCCGGGTACGCGGGGGCCGGATACCCCTGCGGCGGCGCCGGATACCCCTGCGGCGGCGCGGGATAGCCCTGCGCCCCGTACGCCGCCGGCGGGTAGTAATAGGGGGTCGCGGCCGCGGGCGCGGGACGGAATCCCCGCCGCACCGCACGTCCGGCGTCGACGCGGAACGGATCGGATCCGTCGTCGTACCCCGCCGCCCTGCGCTCCATCGTCGCCATCAGATCCTGATCCAGCCCCTCGTAGCGCATGCGGCAGTCGATGTAGATGAGGGCTCCGGCGGTCGACTGCACGACGGCGCTGATCGACTGCACCACGACGACCGCGAGTTCGGTGATCACCAGCGACACGATCGCGGCGGTGCCGAACGAGGTCGCCGTGTCCCCGGTGGGGCTGAGCACCGCGCCGAACAGAGAGGTGACGAGGCCCGCGACCATGCTGAGCATCTGCGAGAGGACGTAGAAGATCGCTCCGATCAGGAACACGACGCCGAACGCGAACCAGAACCGTCCGCGCGTGAGCCGCCAGGAGCGGACCACGGCCTCGCGGATCCCGGCCCCCTCGAGCACCAGCAGCGAGGGAACCAGCATGAGCTTGGTCCCGATCCAGATCGCGAGCAGCAGCACGCCGAGCATGCCGACGATGCTGACGATGATCGTGAAGACGAGTCCCGCGCCCTGGAAACCCGTCGGGATCCCGATCGCCCCGAACGCGATCGCCATCACCAGGGCGACGGCCAGCACGGCGGCGAGGCCGTAGAGCAGGATGTAGCCGATCAGCCGCCAGGCGGCGGGCTTCACGCGCTGCCACAGCACCCGCAGGGTCGCCGGTTCGCGGAGCACGGCCGCGCGCACGTCCGCGGCCACGATGCCCTGCACGATCGCGCTGAACGCCGCCGAGAACAGCCCCATCAGCAGACCCGCGAGCCCGATGAAGGCGAAGGACCCCAGGTACAGGGTGATCCAGTCGTCGCTGCCGGGCCGCACCGTGTCCAGGCGGGAGAGGGTCGCGGCGGCCACCCCGCCGACCACCGCGCCGACGACGATCAGGACAGCCAGCTGCACCACGATCGCGAACCCGAACAGCACCTTCGGGTTGTGCCGCAGCGCCGAGAACGACTTGCCGAGCACGGTGCCGAACCCGAGCGGGCGCAGCGGGATCAGGCCCGGTTTGGGCGCGGGGGTCCACCCCGTTCCGCTCACAGTCTGTCCGCTCACGAGTCCTCCGGTTCGCGTGGTGGCTCCATCGTGCCACACCGCCTGCGACGCGGTAGGCCGCGAAAGAATGCCAAGAAGGCGATCGCAGGGCGACGAATCCGTGATACTCGACCGACACGCTATTGTGACGACGTGACGAAGCACGCGCCCGCCTCCGCGGTGGGGATACGCGACCTGGCGCACTGTGCCGAAGCCATCGCCCTCGGGCGCTCGGTCGCGGTGCAGACCATCAATTCTGCAGCTCCTGTGATGTTTCAACTGTTGCAGTATGGCGTCCTCGCGAGCCTCATCAACGGCGAGCCAGATAGTGCCACCGTCCGTCGCATCGCGCTGCAGTTCTCTCAGCTTGCTTCCGCTAACGACGCACGCGACATCGTGCCCCTCGTTGACTGGTGGCACATGGTGTTTCTCGGGGAAGCGCTCGACGGAAGCTTTCACCTCGGTGCGCGCGTTCCGAAACAGCTGCATGCCGCCCTGCGGCGCGCCCTACCGCACCGCAGGGCGCTCCTGCACCGGGCACTGCAGAGCTGGTACATACACAGTGTTGTTGCGTTGCGCCAGCTCGCCGATCAGCCGACTCCGACCGATCGGGTCATCTTCGAACGGCTGATGATCCAGAACGCGGACGCTGCGATCGCCGCGCTTCAGGACGGTCGAGTCGAGTTGCTCGACGACATTCTCGGTCGATCTCCTGAGGACCTGGTCACACGGGCCGACCCTGGGCGCACCATCCCGAGGAACGGGGTGCGATGGCCGGGACTTGTGGAACGCGCCCGCGAGTTGCAGGAAGCTGTGGCCTGCGCTCGCGAGACGGCGGTAGCAATGGGATCGCTCGAGTCCGACACAGATTTCGACCCTGCTCGCATTGGCGGTGCCTCGTTCGGCCTCTACGAAAGCCTGGTGACGGGTGTCGAGCGCAACATGTGGGACTCAGTCTGGATTCCCGCACATGAACTCTCTCAGAACGCCGCCCAGTGCCTAGCCGCACTTCTTCACATGCTGGGTGTGCGCTCTGACGAGGTAGTGGCGGAGTGGGATGCGATCGACAGGGAGACCGCACCCTACCGTGGCGAGCTGAACAGCCTTCTGGGGGAAGCGTCGTCGGGGGTTGACACCGCGGCGGCGAGAGAAGCCGCCGATGCCCTGAGGTGGGGGCTCGTCGACGACGCCCAGGTTTGGATTGCGGAGTTGCGTGCGACACTCGCCCTCGAGCGGATGCGATTGCGCAGTGCCGCCCTCTCCGGATTGGTCGGTCGGCTTCACGACGACGAAGAACGGCGGCGCGTGCGCGCGCTGCTGGAGTCGGCGAACGTGCTTCTCGCCTCGGGCAACGCCACGCCGGTCTCCGATCTCCTGGCGCTCGCCGAGAATATTGTCGAGCGCCAGGGCGATGTGGCTTGGCCGTCCCGAACCGGTAACGCTGAAACTTCGGACGAGGTCTGGCCAGATTCGGCAGATCACCCGCCCGACGGCCTGCAGGCCCGGGCGAGAACGGCTCTGGCGGCCGGGCACTTTGACGAACTGATTGCTCTAGCACCCAGCATGGTTGGCGCGGAGGATCAATGGTTCTGGCGTCTACTGGCCAACGAGGTACCGATCGCTTCGAGGGCAAAGGTTTGGGTCGGTGTGCGGCGGCCTTACCTGGAAGTAACTGAACGCAACGATGACCTCACTGGTCTCCTCCTGCCACCCCAGCCACCACGGGTCATATCGCTTTCCGGAAGTCCGGCCGATCGTTCGCTCCTCGTGCACCAGCCCAAGCGCGAGTTCACCCTCACGAGCCGAGAGATTCCCGTTGTCGATGGCGCGATCATCGCCCTCGAACATTCCGATCCGGCAACCGCCGCCGACTTATTCCGGCAGTCGTTTCAAGAAGGCTGGTTCCCCGGACTGGGTCACGCCGTTGCTTGTTATCTGGAGGCGGGACGCCCCGATCGCGCGCTGTCGAGTTACGCCGACTTTCTGGTCGCCTATCCAACGGGCTTCATCGCCCCCGGCGTCGCGTGGAACCTCGCCGTCGCATACGAGTGGGTGGGCGAGGTAGCGAGGTCCGCCGCCTCTCTGCGCTACTTCTTGCGCGTGCTGCCCGGTGACCTGATCGACGATCAGGCCACACAGATCGGTCTGTTCGAAAAGCGCCATCCTGGCGCGGTCGGCCAGATACCCGCGGTCGCGGCACTCGCCCCGGTGGAACAGCCCAGGTCCGGGACGGCGCGTACCAACCGAACACCCCAGAGCGAAAACCAGTTGCAAGAGATCCGGGCACGCGAGGAATACGAGCGCGGCGACACCCGTGCTGCAATCGTACGTCTCCGGCGTCACCTCGAGAAGGTCCCCCGATCGCCCGCAGCGCATCAGCTCCTGAAGTACTATCGCGAACTCGGGCAGTGGGAGCCGGCCGAGAAGCTTATCGCCGACCTGGATAGGCGAGGTACCGCTTCGTGGCGTCACTTCGTTGAACTCGCACGGGTTCAACTCGTCTGCAACCGATTCGCCGAGGGCATCGCCGTGCTCGATCAGATCGTCACCGCGAATGAAGGAATCGCCTTTGACGCCACTTATTCGGCGTTGCGCGAGCAGCTTGAACGGTCGCTCGATGAGGAGCACAGATCGAAGGAACGCCTGAACCCGACTGCGCCGAGCGGTACGAGCGACCATGACGGACAGACGCCCCTGTCGCGCGACGACTTGCGCCGAGTCCTGCTTCGCTACGTCACCGACGGCGAGCTCGCGCGAGCGGTTGCCCTGGCTGACTCGTCCACATCGGTCGGATCGTGGGCTGCCATCGCCCTTCTTGAGGCGGTGCGCGACCTGTCGCCATCGCTGGCGGACGACGATAATCGCGCGCGCCTAATCGAAGTGCTCGCCCGGGCAAGCGTGCCGGTCGTCATCCAGACGGTCGAGGTTCTGCGCGTCGCCGCGGATCGCGAAGCTGAGTCAGCGCCGCGTATCCGAGCCGACGTCATCCGGCTGCTTGAGCTGGCTCGTGGATACGACGAGACTCCATTGCGCTCCATCCGGTTGGGCTGGACCCTCGCCCGCGCGCTGGAGGCAGCAGACCGCGAGCCAGAGGCGCAGCAGATTCTAACTGCCATTATGCCGCCGCCGCCCAATCGGGACGTCCTCCCAACGGTTGATTCTTTGCCTCGCATCGATCCGTTGTTCCTCTCGATTAACATCACGAATGCGATGCCCGAATCTGTGGTGCGGGCGCTCGGCGCCGCGCGGTCAGCCGTCGGCGACCCGGCCCGTGTCGCCGACAGCTGGGTGACCGCGTTCGACGAAGGTGCTGTGATTGCAGGGCCTTCCGCAATCGGATGGCTTGTCGCTGCGGGTCGATGCGCCGAAGCGCTCGACTTCTACCTGCGCAATGAGAAGCGAATAGTCCCGAACGCAACACTTCTGTGGAACATCGCGGCGGCGCTTGCGAACTGTGGTCAGTACACGGAGGCAGTCCGCTGGTTCCGCACCGCCAGCGACCTTTCGCAGAACGACCCGCCAGGGAGCCTCCGCGAGGCGCGTGACGCTCTGTTTGCTTACTTGGGCGAGTCTCCGCCGTCGCCGCGGACGCCGTTCGAAGAGTTGCCTGATCCTGCCGCGCCTATCACGCCAGGCCTGTTCCGACGAGTCGTCAAGATACTGCGGAACAGACTATCGAGCGGGCGAATAGCACTCGCTGATGCCTACGCCGTGGGGCTGAAGTATTACGGCGGGCTCGCTGACCCAGCGAGCGCGCGAGGGCCATGGGCGGTACTGCTCCATGAGACAGAGCACAGCGACGAGGCGTATATGCTCCTCGCCGAGGTGCTATCTGAGGCCGATGCCTCGAATCTGCCTTTCGTTGGGTCCTTCGTCAAGGTTGCGGAGCGGACAGGACGCGCTATCGAGGGGATAGCCGTCATCACGAGGCTGCCGAAGAATTCTGCCGTGCTCGTGGCGCGGGCCAAGCTTGAGCTCGCAGCTGGCGATCGTGCGGCTGCGAAGAAGTCGCTCGAAGCCGCCCTCGCTCTCTCGCCGCGCCACGACGAAGCCTCGAAACTCTACGCGCGCCTCGGGAAACCCATGGTCGAGTCCCTTGAAGCGCTTGGTCCGCTGTTCGAGGCTCCGGCGGTGCGGGCTGTCACCCGCACGGCGAACGGCGACATCGAGGTCGTCCTTGGTCTGCGGATCCGCCGAGCCCTCTCGCAGGTGATCTGCGCGATCGGTGACGCCACACCCATTGCGGAGTGGCATGATCTGTTGCCGTGGACCGTATCCGACGCCAAGTGGCAGTGGCACCTACTCCCAATCGCCGTGAAGGGTATTGCGCCGGCCGAGATTAGCGTCACGCTTGTCGAAGACTTCGGTGACACGCACGTTCACAGAGTGACTCTGCCAGCCCCGCAAGCACCACAGACGGTCTTCCTCCCGTTCGACCCCAACGAGGTCGTCGAGGACCTGTTTGTCGGCAGAAGCGAGACGATACGCACTATCGAGGAGCACTACCGCGCTCGGAAACAGATCCTCTTTCTCGGAGGGCCCCGGCAGGTGGGCAAGTCCTCGCTCGTGGTTCGATGTCGCCGCAGGTCGAGGAATGGCGAAAGCGCTCTCACCTTTGTTTACATGGATGGGGAGAGATATGCCCGAGGGGAGTCTTTTCTCACTCAGGTGGCGGCCGCGATCAGCTTGGAACTCGAGCAGCGCGGTGCGGATGGGTTCGGTGATCCGCCGCCCGTCGTGACGGCCTTCCAATTCCAGAAGTGGTTCCGCGACCGGGTCGTTCCCTACCTCCAGCCCGATGGCATGGTGCTTGTGGTCGACGAGATCCAGGTGATGTTTGAGCGTCTCAGTGCGGAGGATCCCTCACAATCGCTCCTGCGTGAGACCGCTGGTGTGCTCCGGTCGCTAAATGCGGACGTCGACATCCCGCTGAAGATCCTCTTGCTCGGTTCATGTACGTTTGCGAGCGTTCGCGACCGGTTACTCGACACTAACATCGCCGACGAACTGCGCGAGGAGACCATCGGCTTCTTGACCCCGGAAGAGACGCGAGAGCTGGTGGTAAAGGGATTCAATCAGGGCCGCAAGTCGGAGCCGTACTTCTTCGTCCTCCCGGACGCGTTCGACGAACTCTGGGCGATGACCGCGGGGTACCCAAACCACGTGCATTTGCTCGCTCGAAGGACGGCTGACCACGTCGCTTCCCGAGGCGCGCGAGTGATCTCGGCTGAGACGGTCCGTGACGCAGCGGAGACTCTCGTGAGATCCGGCCGCACTGTGGTTCAGCACCTGCTTGGACGCGAGCGGGAGCGGGAATATCAGCAACGCGTGCTCTCGGCTCTCGCCGAGGTGTACGGCTCCGACTCACCCGAAGACGCAGTGGATCCACCCACACTCGACCTACTGAAGAAGAGTCTCGGCCCTGAGAACGCGGAGGGTATCGAACGCTTCCTCCGCCTTGGTCTGCTCCGCGAAACCGATCAAGGTGCGATCGTGATCGCGAACGGACTTGCCTCGCGGTGGTTGACCGAGAACGCGATACAGCTGAGGTTCGGCATAGCAGGCCTGCGCGAACGGCCACAGTTCTCTGCGCTTCGCGACGCCGGATTCGCCCTGCAGGGCCAGCCTGCGACCGATGCGTTTGGCTTGTACATCGTGGTGGAGCGCGAAGGGAGTCTCTACCGTGCCCGCCGCGTCGCCCGCCCAGACGGGGTGAACCCGGACGACCTCATCCAGGTGAAGAGTGAGTCGCTGTTGGACGATAGCGCGGGCTGGGTCGAGGACGTCGTGGACCCCTGGCTACTCATCTCGCACGCGCAGGGACGCCCGCTCAGCGATTTCGTCCTGCGCGGACAGGCGGAAAACTGGGAATTGCGTGACACCATCGAAGTCGTCAAACGCATCCGGGATGCCGCGAGCGTGCTCCAGCGCCTTTTGACGGAATCGCACTGGGTGCATGGCAACCTTAGCGAGGACAACGTGATCCACCGTGGTTCGCTGGGCACGTTTCTCGCCGACAGTGCGTTCGGTAGCGACTGGATGGTGGGGCCACTCACCCGCTTCACGCCGGGCCCGCTCCGCCCCCCACAGCAGCAGATCCGCTTTAACAGTGGCAAGCAGTTTTCACCGAAGGACGATGTCTTCGCGCTCGGTGCACTTCTCGTGCATGTGCTCGATCGGCAGGGACGCCACCCATACTCGATGGACCCCTCTGGTCACGCCGACGTGTACACGACCTTCATCGCACCGGAACAGGCGGGCGTCGACGCGGGCCTCGTGCGCATTGCGCGGGCAATGTGTGATCCCGACGAGGAGAGCCGCCCCGATCTCGATTACTGCCTGAGCACACTCACTCGCTGGGTGGCGCCGTATCGCTGAGCGAGGAAAATTGTGCCCCCGACCGTCGCCAACGGGCGCCCCGCGCATCCGTGAACTCTACGACGACATCAAGGATTGCATCGTCCGGCACCGCCACGGCATACCAGACCGCAATGTCTGAACGCCCCTGAGGTGGCACGACCGGGATCCGCTGCGCTTCAGGCACCGCGGATCCCTCTGTCGATTTCAGTGTCACGACTAGCGCGAAGATCGCCATGTCGCTCGAGTTCTCGATGTGCGCCACGACGTCGGTGTACTTGCCGTTGCCAGCCACGACCTCTGACCACGCGGTCACTCTCCGAACTTGCTCCTCAGTCTCCGCGCGCTGTTCCCTCTCGGCGCGCTCAGCCTCGCCGGACTCCGCCTCTCGGCGATCTCGGCGGGATCGGGCGTCCTCCAGCACGAAGGCAAGCAGCGCGAGCGGTGTAGCGACGGCGGCCACCCAATCGGGGATCGAGCCCCAGTTCCAGCTTGCGACGAGAACGGGCCAGTCGTTCACGGGGCTCCCCTCCGCCGACGGTCGTCGGCGTCTTATGGGCCAAGTGTGGCATCCGCGAGGCGTCGCGCGAATCACGGGACGCCCGGGGCTTCCGCGTACTTCGCAGGACGTGAAGTACGCTGGTGCCACGTGTGGGGCGCCTCGGGGGCGTCCGCACGCCTTGGACGAAAGACGGCTGGGCACAATGACCTCACGCATCCTCGTGGTCGATGACGACACGGCACTCGCCGAGATGATCGGAATCGTGCTGCGCACGGAAGGCTTCGAGCCCGTGTTCTGCGCGGACGGCGCCAAGGCCGTCGACGAATGGCGCACGCAGCGCCCCGACCTCGTGCTGCTGGATCTGATGCTGCCCGGCATGGACGGGATCGAGATCTGCACGCGCATCCGCGCCGAGTCCGGCGTGCCCGTGATCATGCTCACCGCACGCAGCGACACGGCGGACGTGGTGCGCGGCCTCGAGGTCGGCGCGGACGACTACATCGTCAAGCCGTTCAACCCCAAGGAGCTCGTCGCCCGGATCCGCACGCGGCTGCGGCCGACGCCGCAGTCCACCACCGAGGTGCTCCGCATCGGCGACCTCACGATCGACGTCGACGCGCACGAGGTGCGCCGCGGCACCGCGCCGATCGCACTCACCCCGCTCGAGTTCCAGCTCCTGGTCGCCCTCGCCTCCAAGCCGCAGCAGGTGTTCTCCCGCGAGATGCTGCTCGAGCAGGTCTGGGGCTACCACTACAAGGCCGACACGCGCCTGGTGAACGTGCACGTGCAGCGGCTGCGGGCCAAGGTCGAGCTCGATCCGGACAGCCCGCGGATCGTGACCACCGTGCGCGGCGTCGGGTACCGTGCCGGGAGCGTGGCCTGACGCTCGCGCGGGCCGCCGGTGGGTCGATGTCGCAGAGCGCGGTGGTGCGCGGTGCCCGGCAGAGCGCACGCCGGGTGGCCATCCTGTGGCAGCGTTCGCTGCGGTTCCGGACCCTCGCCATCACGCTCGCGCTGACCTCGATCGCGGTGCTCGTGACGTGCGTCGCGATGGCACTCGCCGTGCAGAACAACCTCTGGGAGGCGCGCAAGGATCAGGCGCTGCTCGACGCGCGCCGCGCGGTCGATTCCGTGCAGTCCGCGGTCTACTCCGCCGACACGCAGGGCAACCGCACCGCGCTGCTCGGCCTGATGGGCGACGTCAACAGCCGGCTGAGCTCCGTCTCCAGCGCCCAGATGGTGGGGGTGTTCCCGATCGACAACGGATCCGCCCAGGCCGCGCCTCCCGGGTTCCTGCGCGCGGGGTTCACCGAGGACCTGGTGTCGGACCAGATGCGCCAGCGCGTCGCGAAGGACGACACCAAGCAGTGGTGGCAGCCCGTCGCGCTGCACGACCCGGACGGATCCCAGCACGCCGGCATCGTCGTCGGCCAGCAGCTGAAGATCCCCGATGCGGGCTCCTACGAGCTGTACATCGCGTACGACCTCGCCGACACCGAGCAGACCCTCGTGCTGGTGCAGTCCAGCCTCGGGATCGCCGGCAGCGTGCTGGTCGCGCTCATCGCGCTCATCGCGTGGTTCTCGCTGCGCTCGGTGGTGCAGCCGATCACCGAGGCGGCCGAGACCAGCGCGCGCTTCGCCGGCGGCGACTTCGACGTGCGGCTGCCGGTGCGCGGACAGGACGAGCTGGCCACCCTCGGCCGCTCCTTCAACGCCATGGCCGACAGCATCGAGGCGCAGATCAAGGAGCTCGGCGAGCTGAGTCTCGTGCAGCAGCGGTTCGTGTCGGACGTCTCGCACGAACTGCGCACCCCGCTGACCACGATCCGGCTCGCCGCCGAGATGCTCAACGACCAGCGCGACGAGTTCGACCCGACCACGGCGCGCACCGCCGAGCTGCTGCAGACGCAGGTGCACCGGTTCGACACCCTGCTCGCCGACCTGCTGGAGATCAGCCGCTACGACGCGGGATCCGTGCAGCTGGAGACGGAGGCGACGAGCCTCGCGCACCTCGCCGAGGATCTCGTCGAGGACATGCGGCCTCTCGCCCAGACGCACGACACCGAGCTGCGCTTCGTCGCCCCCGGCGGGCACACACCGGTCGATCTCGACCCGCGCCGGGTGCGCCGGATCCTGCGCAACCTCATCGGCAACGCGATCGAGCACGGCGAGGGCCGCCCTGTCGTGATCACCGTGGACAGCAACCAGAACGCGGTGGCCGTCGGGGTGCGCGACAGCGGTCTCGGCATGTCCGCGCCGGATGCGGAGCGGGTGTTCGACCGCTTCTGGCGGGCGGATCCGTCCCGGCGCCGCACGATCGGGGGAACCGGTCTCGGGCTCTCGATCGCGCTCGGCGACGCACGGCTGCACGGCGGCACGCTCGCGGTGTGGTCCGAGCTCGGCCATGGCACCAACTTCGTGCTCACGCTGCCGCGCGGAGCGGGGCCGCTGGACGGCGCGTCGCCGGTCCCGCTGGAGGCGGCGGAGCCGATCGCCGAGATCGGCGTGAACACCGTTCCCATCACGCAGCCTGCCGACCGGCCCGCAACGCGCGGAGACGAGGAGGAGTCATGAGGCTCGCGCGGATCCTGCGCAGCACGATCGTGCTCGCCGCAGCCCTCGGGCTCGCCGCGTGCGCCGCGCTGCCCACGACCGGCGACGTGCGCCCGGGGCTGGCGGCAGGGCAGAAGAGCGACAACAGCTCCGACGTCGCCTACGTGCCGCAGGGGCCGTCCGACGGCATGGACCCGGAGCAGATCGTGCGCGGCTTCATCGACGCGGCCTCGAGCCCGAAGGACAGCTGGGGCATCGCCCGCGAATACCTCACCTCGTCGGCGGCGCAGGCGTGGAAGCCGGACGTCGGCGTCACGATCGACACCTCGCTCTCGGACCGGCGCTACGACGCACCGGCGGTCGCCAAGAGCGCGACCTCGACGTCGGTGCGGCTCGGGCTGCAGCAGACCGCGAACGTCGACGAGAACGGCAACTACGCGGGGCTCGCGGCGAGCGGGCTCGGCAGAGCTCCCGTTCTCCCTCGCCAAGGGCTCGGACGGGCAGTGGCGCATCTCGGCGGCGCCGGACGGCATCGTGCTGGACGCGCAGTCGTTCGCTGCGGGCGACGTCTTCGCGCCGTACTCGCTCGAGTACTTCGACCCCACCTGGACCTATCTCGTGCCGGACGTGCGCTGGTTCCCGAAACGCGAGAACACGGCGAGCCGCATCGTGCAGTCCCTGGTGAGCGGCAAGCCCAGCCCGTGGCTCGTGAACGGCGTGCGCACGGCGTTCACCGGCGACGTGGCGCTCGCCCGCAACACGGTGACCCCCGACGCTCAGGTCGCCGAGGTCGCGCTCACCGACGCCGCCCTGAGCGCGGATCAGGCGACGCTCGCGCGCATGCGGACCCAGCTCGAGCACAGTCTCGCCGGTGTCGGCGTGCTGCAGGTGAAGCTCACGGTCGGCGGTCGCGACCTCAACGCCGGATCCGCGGCCGCCGCGTCGACCACGGTGGATCCGCGCCCGCTCGTGCTCTCGGACAAGGGCTTCGGTTTCCTGACCGACGGCGAGGTCACCCCGATCGCCGGGGTCTCCACCGAGCTCGCGTCCTTCCCCAAGCCGATCGTCGCGATCCGCGCGGCCAGCGGTGCGCAGCGCGTGGCCGTGCAGGCCTCGGACGGTGTGGTCTACGCCGTCGCGGACGGCAAAGTCGACGAGGTCGACGGCCGGGGGGCGCTGACCGCCCCCGCGCTGGATCCGTTCGGCTACATCTGGACGGTCCCGCAGCAGTCGCCGCAGTCGATCATCGCGTGGTCCACGTCGATCTCGCCGAGCCAGATCGCGGGTGCCCCGCAGGACGCATCCCAGGTCTCCGCGATCGCGATCAGCAGGGACGGCTCGCGACTCGCGATGGCCGTCGTCGCGACGGGGCAGACCAGGGTCGAGGTGTTCGCCATCACGCGCGACGACCGGGGCGAGCCCACCGCGATCGGTCCGCAGAACGTGCTGACCTGGCCTCCCGGGACGGTGACCGATCTCACCTGGCTGGACGACACGACGGTGGGCGTGCTCACCTCGGAAGGTTCGAGCACGGTGCTGCTGGAGCAGCCCGTGGGCGGGCCGATGACCACCCTGGTCGTGCCGGACGCGACGCGCACCGTCGCACCGTCCTCGTCCACGGCGTCCATCCGGCTGCTCGGCGGCACCGGGGTGCTCTGGGTGCGCAGCGGGCCCAACTGGCCCCAGGTGAGCACGAACGTGAAGGTGCTCGGGGTCCAGCTGGGCGGGTGAGATCGGCGGGCCGGGATGCGGATCGTTCCGCACAGGGCGGGGCGCGCCCGGGTTCCGCACCGAATGCGGCGGGCGGCGGACCGGCGCCTGCGGCCTGCGGTGAGGATCGGGGGATGACCGCCGAACCGCTGCGCCTCCTGTTCCGTGAGATCGTCGATCTCGTCTTCGCCTCGGTGTGCGCGGGATGCGGCGCGACCGGTACGGCGCTCTGCCCGGAGTGCGAGCGCCGGCCTCGTCCCGCGCGTGCTCCGGCCCTGCGCGCAGGGCGCGTCCGCGGCGCTGCCGCTGCGGGCCGGGCTCGCGTTCGAGGGCGTCGCGGCCTCGGTGCTGCGCGCGGTCAAGGAGGACGGCCAGACTGCGCTGATCCGTGCGCTGCGTCCTGCGCTCGCCGCGGCCGTCTGACGATGTGCGTGGTCGGCGCGGCTCTCGGAGCGAGGGGGTGAGCGGCGCCGGATCGACGTGGTGGTCCCCGTGCCGACCTCTCGGGCCGCATTCCGCCGGCGCGGGTTCCGGGTGCCCGAGCTGCTCGCCGGCGGCACGGGGATCCCCGTGCGACGGGTGCTGCGGTACGCGCGCCGGATCGAGGACCAGCGCGGGCTGAGCGTCGGCCAGCGCCGGCGGAACCTCGCGGGCGGGCTGATCGCGACCCGGGCGGGCGCGGGGCGGACCGCGCTCATCGTGGACGACGTCATCACGACCGGCGCGACGTGCGAGGAGGCGGCGCGAGCGCTGCGTGCGGCGGGCTTCGAGGTGGTCGGCGCGGCGGCCGTCGCGGCGACCCTGCGGCAGCGGCGATCGCGACGCTGCGCGCGCACCCAGGCGGAGCTCACGGTGAACGCGCACGACACGCAGGTGAATTGTTGATGACACGACGGTGCCGCCCGACTACGGTAGGGA
Source organism: uncultured Actinomycetota bacterium (assembly GCA_963791605.1). Classification (GTDB taxonomy): domain Bacteria; phylum Actinomycetota; class Actinomycetes; order Actinomycetales; family Microbacteriaceae; genus Microbacterium. The sequence continues at coordinate 147,779 of CAWBTB010000002.1, forward strand.
TTCACAAAGGCGACCACGGTCCGCCCTTGGCCGGGCGGACCGGAACAAGGAGGTCAGGATGGAAACGAACATCGTCGGTGTCGGAGTCGGCATCAGCGATCGGTTCCGAGCGGTGGTCGAAGAGAAGACCGCACGGATCGCGACTCTCGCGACGAAGGCGCAACGCGTCGACGTGAAGGTCACCCATCGTTCCTATCGCGGCGGTCACGTGGAGGACGAGACCGTCGAACTCACTCTCGCCGGCAAGGGTCCGATGGTGCGCGCGGAAGCGCGCGACGCCGACAAGTTCGTGGCGCTGGACCTCGCCGTCGACAAGCTCTGCGAGCAGGTGCGGCGGGCGAAGGAGCGCCGCATCGACGGACGTCACCACCCGCGCGGTGCGCACCTGGAGAAGAGCACAGGAGAGCTCGCCGGCATCGACGTGCACCCCGTCTCGGTGGACACCCTGCACGCGGTCTCCACGGGTTCGATCCCGACCATCGAGATCGAGGAGGAGTACTCCCCGGTCGTGATCCGCACCAAGAACTTCGACGCCGAGTGGATGACGGTCGAGGAGGCCGTCGACCGGATGGAGCTGGTCGGTCACGACTTCTTCCTGTTCGTGGATGCGCGCTCCGACCACCCGAGCGTCGTGTACCGCCGCAAGGGCTGGGACTACGGCGTCATCTCGCTGACCACCCAGGCGGCCCCGATCGAGGCGCTCGTCGGCTGACGAGGTCCGCTGACGACGCGCGAGTGCGGCCCGAGACTGTCCGTCTCGGGCCGCACTCCGTCGCCCGCGTGCGCCGGGGGACGACTCAGTCGAACAGATCGTCGATGAGGCCGCCGATGACGAGGCCGCCGAGCACGCCGGAGACGATGTCGCCGCCGGATCCGCGCCGCCGCCGCCCCAGCGTGCCGCCCCAGCCGTTCCGCCGCCCCAGCCCTGGTCGGGGCGGGACGAGTCGATGTCGCGCTGGGCGAGCTGCAGGGCCTCCGCGGCGAGCTGGGCGACCCTGCGGGCCGCGGAGAGAGCCTGCTCGCGGGTCTGCTCGGCGGGCAGCAGGGCGGGCACGTCGATGCGCAGCCGCTCGGCCTCGGCGAGGCGGGTGCGGGCGTCCGCGCCGATCCAGCCGCGGTGGCCCTCGATCAGGCCGCGCGCGACGCCGAGCTGGCGGTCCGCGTCGTCGAGGGCGTGCTGCACGGCGTCGAGCGTGGGCAGCGGGTGCTCGGCCCGGTATCGGGCGGCGGCGATCGCGGCGTCGAGGGCGGTGTTGGCGGCGCGCAGCCGGGTCAGGTCGCCGAACGGATCGCTGCGCGAACCCGCGGGCGGAAGCGCGTCGAGGGCCTGCTGCAGCACGGTCGCGGCGGCGGCGACAGCCGGAGCGTCGGGTGCGGTGGGCAGCGCCGCCAGGTCGCCGCGGGAGTCGGCCACGACCTCGGCCAGGGTGGACTCGGCGCGCAGCGCCTCGATCTCGAAGTCGTCGACCGCGTCGAGCAGCGACGCGGCGCGCCGGGTGGCCTCGGTCGCGGTCTCCAGCGCGAGCACCGCCTCCTGGTTGCGCCCGGCCATCGCGGCGGCGCTCGGACACGTCGGCGCCGTGGGTCGCGAAGGCGACGAGCTGTGCGGCCTCGTCCGCGCTCTTCGCGACGCGCTGCATCGCCGTGTCGGAGTAGCGGGTCGCGAGCCGGTCGACGGCGTCCTGCGCCTGCGGGACCCTGGCCTGGAGCGCCGCGGCGTCGGCACGCACCTGGGCGACGACCTGCGGCGCGTTGCGCACCCGGCTCACCGCGTCGGCGATCGCGGCGGACTTCTCGTCGATGAGATCCTCCGCCCACTCGCACAGCTGCGCGATCCGCGCGTTGCGGGTGCGCAGCTCCTCGGCCGTGTCGGGGATCTCGTCGTGGTTCAGCTGGTGCAGCTGGAACGCCTCGCCCATGTGCGACGCGCACGGCATCCAGTGCCGCACGGAAGTCGGCGGTCATCTCGTCGCCGAGCTCCGCGGTCGCGAAGGCCAGTTCGTCCGCGGCGGTGCGGATCCGCTCGTCCGCCGCGACGATCGCCTGCTCGGCGCGGCGCGCGAGATCGTCGTCCTGCGCCTGCAGCTCTTCCTGCTCGCGTTTGCGCTTGCCCCAGAATCCAGCCATGCGCCGATCCTATGATCCGGCGCGATGCGGGCTGTGCATCGATTGCGCCCTGCGCGATCAGGCGGTCGCCGCTCTGGCGGGTCGGCCGCGCTTGGGGCGGTCCGCCGAAAGGGCCAGGGCGAGTTCATGCCGCGGATGCCGCGACAGCCGCTGCTCGAGAAGATCCAGCCAGAGCAGTTCGGCGTCCGCCGCCACGATCTGGGAATCGAGGAGAAGGGTCCGGGCCAGATCCTCCGGCCGATCCGAGTCGGATCCTTCCTGCGCCGCCCGCTGCAGGGCCTCATGGCGGGCGCGCGCGACGATGCGCTGCGTCGCGATGACCGCGGCGACGTCGATACCTGGCAGGGTCGCGGCGAGCGCGAGCTTGATCGCCAGTTCGTCGCGCGTGCCCTGGCCGCGCTCGACGGGGGAGGAGAGCCAGCCGTCGACCTCGGCGGATCCGGCCTCCGTGATCTCCCAGTACACGTGCCCGGCCTCGTCGGCGTCACCGCGCTCGACGAGTCCGTCGCGCTCAAGCCGCTCCAGGGTGTTGTAGATCTGGCCGACGTTCAGAGGCCAGGTCGAGCCGGTGCGGCGGTCGAACTCGGCCCGCAGCTGGTAGCCGTAGCACGGGCCCTGATCGAGGATGGCGAGCAGGCTCTGCCGAACGGACATGGGATTTCCTTTCGGGGAATCTGTTTCCGAGTATATGCATACCGGAAAATGCCGGCGATCGGATTCGTGATCGGCGTGTCGGCGAGGTGATGTCCAGTGCTTTTGATCGGGATCCGGTTGTGATGCAACCGTGATGTTTTGACGCCCTGATCTGGGTCTTTTCGGGTCGGGAATGTCGGTGGTCCGGGGTTGACTGGGGTTATGACGAACTCGACCGGCACGATGGCGGATCCCGGGTGGACCCGGTGGATCCCGTCGCCGTACTGCGCATGCTGGTCGACGGGTTGGCGGCGACGGAGGCGTCGATCATCCGGTTGCAGGCGGTGAAGGAGGTGCATCTCGCGGTCGCGCACCGCCTCGCCGACGAGATCGGCTCCGTGGATGGTGGGGCGGCGCGGGGAGAATCGGCGGAGCTGGCGGCCCGGTCGGTGGCCGCGGACTCGCCGCCGTCCTGCACATGTCCGACCGGGTGGTGCAGGGCCGGATGGGCCGCGCGGCGGAGCTGACGACCCGGTACCCGGAAACGATGCGGGCGTTCCCGACGCACGGATCGACACCGCCCACGTCCGCCTCATCCAGGACGCGGGCGCCCGGCTGGATGACACGCTGCGGGGCGAGTTCGAACGGGTCGCGGTGGAGGCGTGCGTGGGGGAGACGCCGCTCGGGCGAAGCGGGTGGTGGAGCGGGTCGCGGAACGTCTCGCCCCCCGCAGCCTCACCGACCGGCAGCGGGACGCGCAGGACCAGCGTCGGGTGTGGCGGGAGGAGCTCCCCGACGGGCAGGAGGCTCGGGATGATCCATTCCGCGGCGATCATCGACGGCATCTGGGATCGCCTCACCCAGCAAGCCCGCCTGCTGAAGACCGCGAACACGAAAGCCGCCAAAGACACGGCTGCAGGGCTCAGCCCGGACCCGGACGGGCTCGGCGATCCCGCGGACGCCCGCACCCTCGACCAGCTCCGCGCCGACGTCTGTGCGGACACGCTGCTCACCGGTGCCGCGTCAGGACACGACACGACCGCGGGCCTGTTGTCCGCGATCCAGGCGCGGGTCGAAGTCACGGTTCCTGTCTGCACGCTGATGGGCCCGACCTGCGCGCGAACGGACGCGAAACGTCGACGGGAGCACGCTCCGCGTTTGGTGTCCGCACCGAGCAGCCCGGGGAGCTCGCCGGCGGGCAACCCATCGACACCGACACGGCGCGGATCGTCGCCGGCGGCGCCGCCGGCTGGGAGCGAGTGCTCACCCACCCCATCACCGGGGCGATCCTCGCCGTCGACCGGTACCGGCCCAACGCCGACCTGCGCCGCCTCCTGCACGCCCGCGACTCCCGCTGCCGATTCACCACCTGCGGGATGCCCCCCGCCGCCCAAGACCTCGACCACACGATCGACGCCGCGTCCGGCGGGGCGACCGCGGAAGGCAACCTCGGCGGGTTCTGCCGCCGACACCATATCGTCAAACACCACACACCCCTGGCGGGTGCGACAACTCGGCGCTCGGGATCCGCGGATCGACAGCCCCACCGGCGCGACCTACATCGACCGACCACCCGCACCCGTCACCTTCACTATCCACGAACCGGATCCAGATCCACCACCCGACGCCGAGTCTGCATCGGATGCTCAACCACCGCCGTTCTGATCGCGGTCTCGGAGAGCGGCACGCGGTCGGGAGCTCATCGGATCCGCGCAGAGGATCGACAGGTCACGGCCCGGTAACATGGGTGCGTATGCCGTGCGTGCGTCGCGCGCGGGCACAGACCACTAGGGAGATGGAATCCGTGGCGAATCCTCTTGAGAAGCTCCTCCGCGCGGGCGAGGGACGGATCCTGCGCCGCCTCGGCGGCGTCGTCAAGGCCGTGAACGCGCTCGAGGACGACTTCGCGGAGCTCAGCGACGAGGAGCTCCGCAACGAGACGGCGGAGCTGCGCGAGCGGTACGAGAAGGGCGAGACCCTCGACGACCTCCTGCCCGAGGCGTTCGCCGCCGTCCGGGAGGCCGCCAAGCGCACGCTCGGGCATGCGCCCCTTCGACGTGCAGATCATGGGCGGCGCGGCGCTGCACCTCGGCAACATCGCCGAGATGAAGACCGGTGAGGGCAAGACCCTCGTCGCGACCATTCCCGTCGTACCTCAACGCGATCGCGGGCAAGGGCGTGCACGTCGTCACGGTCAACGACTACCTCGCGACCTACCAGTCGGAGCTCATGGGCCGCGTCTTCCGCGCCCTCGGCATGACGACCGGCGTGATCCTCTCCGGGCAGACCCCCGAGGAGCGCCGCGAGCAGTACGCCGCCGACATCACCTACGGCACGAACAACGAGTTCGGCTTCGACTACCTGCGCGACAACATGGCCTGGCGCAGCGAGCGACCTCGTGCAGCGCGGCCACTTCTTCGCGATCGTCGACGAGGTCGACTCGATCCTCATCGACGAGGCCCGCACCCCGCTGATCATCTCGGGCCCGTCGTCGGGCGAGGCGAACCGCTGGTTCGCCGAGTTCGCCAAGATCGCGCGCACGCTCAGCCGACGGCGAGGACTACGAGGTCGACGAGAAGAAGCGCACCGTCGGCGTGCTCGAGCCCGGCATCGAGAAGGTCGAGGACTACCTCGGCATCGACAACCTCTACGAGTCGGCGAACACCCCGCTGATCTCGTTCCTGAACAACTCGATCAAGGCGCAACGCGCTGTTCAAGCGCGACAAGGACTACGTCGTGATGAACGGCGAGGTGCTGATCGTCGACGAGCACACCGGCCGCATCCTGGTCGGCCGCCGCTACAACGAGGGCATCCACCAGGCGATCGAGGCCAAGGAGGGCGTGCCAGGTCAAGGCCGAGAACCAGACCCTCGCGACCGTCACGCTGCAGAACTACTTCCGCCTCTACGAGAAGCTCTCCGGCATGACCGGAACCGCCGAGACCGAGGCGGCCGAGTTCATGTCGACGTACAAGCTCGGCGTCGTCCCGATCCCGACGAACAAGCCGATGATCCGCGCAGGACCAGTCCGACCTCGTCTACAAGAACGAGACCGCCAAGTTCGCGCAGGTCGTCGAGGACATCGCGACGCGGCACGAGAACGGGCCAGCCGGTCCTGGTCGGTACCGACCAGCGTCGAGAAGAGCGAATACCTCTCCCGGCTGCTGCGCCAAGAAGGGCATCAAGCACGAGGTCCTGAACGCGAAGAACCACGCCCGCGAGGCGGCGATCGTCGCCCAGGCCGGCCGCCTCGGCGCGGTCACCGTCGCCACCAACATGGCCGGCCGCGGCACCGACATCATGCTCGGCGGCAACGCCGAGTTCCTCGCCGTCGCGGAGATGAACGCCCGCGGCCTGGATCCGGTGGAGACGCCCGAGGAGTACGAGGCGGCCTGGGACGAGTCTTACGAGGCGATGAAGGCGAAGGTCGCGGATCGAGGCCGAGAAGGTCGTCGAGGCCGGCGGCCTGTACGTGCTCGGCACCGAGCGCCACGAGTCGCGCCGCATCGACAACCAGCTGCGCGGCCGCTCCGGCCGTCAGGGCGACCCGGGCGAGAGCCGGTTCTACCTGTCGCCTCACCGACGACCTGATGCGGCTGTTCAACGCCGGCGCCGCGGAGGCGCTCATGGGCGCGCACGAACTTCCCCGACGACATGCCGATCGAGTCGAAGGTCGGTCACCCGGGCGATCCGCAGCGCGCAGAGCCAGGTCGAGGCGCGCAACGCCGAGATCCGCAAGAACGTCCTCAAGTACGACGACGTGCTGAACCGTCAGCGCGAGGCGATCTACACCGACCGCCGGCACATCCTGGAGGGCGACGACATCGCCGACCGGGTGCAAGCACTTCCTCGAGGACGCGATCGGCGACGATCGTCGACGACCACACCGGCGAGGGGCACACCGAGAGACTGGGACTTCGACGCCCTGTGGACCGAGCTGAAGACCCTGTACCCGGTGGACGTGACGATCGACGAGGTCGTCGCCGAGGCCGGCGGCCGCAAGGGCGGGATCACCGCGAGGGCCTCAAGCGCGAGATGCTCTCCGACGCGATGGTCGCCTACGAGAAGCGCGAGGAGTCGCTCGGCGACGCCGCCATGCGCGAGCTCGAGCGCCGCGTCGTGCTGCAGGTGCTCGACCGCCGCTGGCGCGACCACCTCTACGAGATGGACTACCTCAAGGACGGCATCGGCCTGCGCGCCATGGCGCAGCGCGACCCGCTGGTCGAGTACCAGCGCGAGGGCTACTCGATGTTCCAGGCGATGATGGGCGCAGATCCGCGAGGAGTCGGTCGGCTTCCTCTACAACCTCGAGGTCGAGGTGCGCCAGGCGGGCGATGCGGGCATCACCGAGGTGGAGGCCAAGGGCCTCGCCGAATCCGCCGGCGACCAGCGCCTGGAGTACTCCGCCCCGAACGACGCCGGCGACGTCGAGGTGCGCAACGACCGCGGCCAGGTGCAGCAGGCGGCGACCGACCGCCTGCGCCAGGCGGCCGTGCGTACCGAGGCCGCCGCAGCCGGAGGAGCCCGCGGCGCGCGGCGCCTTCGGCCAGCGCGTCGACGGCGGCCAGGCGGCTCCGGGCAACCGCGCCGAGCGTCGCGCCCAGGGCAGGAAGAAGTAGCGCGAGACGGTAATCTTGGCCGATGACACCGAGAACCTTCGACCAGTCGTCCAAGCTGAAGAACGTCCTGTACGAGATCCGCGGCAACGCGCTCGTCGAGGCGGCGCGGCTGGAGGCGGCAGGTCACTCGGTGCTGAAGCTGAACACCGGAAACCCCGCCATCTTCGGCTTCGAGGCGCCGCAGCAGATCGTGCGGGACATGCTCGCGACGCTGCCCACCGCGCACGGCTACAGCGAGAGCAAGGGCATCGTGTCCGCCCGGCGCGCGGTCGTCAGCAGGTACGAGGAGGTCGAGGGCTTCCCCGCAGTGGACCCCGAGGACGTCTACCTCGGCAACGGCGTCTCCGAGCTGATCACGATGGTGATGCAGGCGCTCCTGGACGAGGGCGACGAGGTGCTGATCCCCGCGCCCGACTACCCGCTCTGGACCGCGATGACCAGCCTGGCCGGCGGCACGCCCGTGCACTACCTGTGCGACGAGGACAACGGCTGGAACCCGGATCTCGAGGACATCCGCGCCAAGGTGACGCCGCGCACGAAGGCGATCGTCATCATCAACCCGAACAACCCGACCGGCGCGGTCTACTCGCGCGAGGTGCTCGAGGGCATCGTCCAGGTGGCGCGGGAGAACGACCTGCTGCTGCTGTCGGACGAGATCTACGACCGGATCCTGTTCGACGACGCGCAGCACATCCCGACCGCGACGCTCGCGCCGGATCTGCTCTGCCTCACCTTCAACGGACTCTCCAAGACCTACCGCGTGGCCGGCTACCGGTCGGGGTGGCTCGTGATCACCGGCCCCCAGCAGCACGCGAAGGGGTTCATCGAGGGCATCACCCTGCTCGCCTCGACGCGGCTGTGCCCGAACGTGCCCGCGCAGCATGCGGTGCAGGCCGCCCTGTCCGGCGTGCAGTCGATCGAGTCCCTGATCGCGCCCAGCGGGCGCCTGCACCTGCAGCGCGACGCCGCGTGGGAGGGGCTGAGTGCGATCCCCGGGGTCACCTGCGTCAGGCCGACCGGCGCCCTGTACGCGTTCCCGCGACTGGATCCGAACGTGCACGAGATCCACGACGACGCGAAGCTGATCTACGACCTGCTGGTCGCGGAGCGGATCCTGCTGGTGCAGGGCACCGGTTTCAACTGGCCGACGCCCGATCACCTGCGCGTGGTCACGCTGCCGGAGCCGCGCGTGATCACCGAGGCGATCGAACGGCTCGGCAACTTCCTCGCGAGCTACCGGCAGTAGCCGTTCAGGCGGGCGCGGGCGCCCTGCCGCGGCGCGCCCGCCGGGTCGTCGGGGCGGCCGGGGCGTCCGGCCGGATCAGCGTGCCCGCCAGCGTGCGCACGGCGGCGGTGAACGGCGAACGGCCGGACACGTCGGACACGGGGCGGGCATGCAGCGCGGCGGCGTCCAGCGCGCGCTGATCGTACGGCAGGAAGTGCACGTCGCGGATCCCGGAGAAGCGGTCCAGCGCGCGGCGGATCTGCCCGCGGGCGTCGATGCCGAGCGGGCCGGGACGCACCTTGTTCACCGCGACCGTGACGGGGACGTCGCCGATCTCCGCGCGCAACTCGGCGTAGCCCCGGATGAAGCGGGCGATCCCGAGCGGATCCGCGGCGGCGACGGCCACGATGCGGTCGGCCGTGCGCAGCGCCGTCAGCGTGGCGGCGTTGCGGCGCGGGCCGTCCAGGTCGCTCACGATCTCCTCGTCCGACTCGAGCGAGGCGGCGACGTCGATCAGGGTGACCGCGCTCCACGCGCGGCAGGCGTGGAGCGCTGCGGTCAGCCGGGCGGCGGAGAGCTCGGGCCAGCGTGCGGGGCGGTTGATCCCGACCAGCACGTCCACGGCGCCCCCCGCGGTCTCCACGGGGCTCGCCAGCCGGCTGAGCTCGGCGCCGTCCAGCAGCCCCAGCTCGGCGCGACGGCAGGCCGCGGCGATGCCGGGTCCGTCGTCGGTGAGGCCGAGCATCAGGGCGATTGCCGGGGCGTGCGTGTCCGCATCGATCAGCGCGACCCCGCGATCCGGGGCGGCCAGGGCGGCGGCGAGCTGCACCGCGAGCGTGCTGCGGCCGGGGGCGCCCTGGGGTCCCCACACCGTGATGAGCCGGCTCGGCAGGGACGACGGATCCGGCTCCGCCGTGCGCGCGGCACCCGCGACATCCGACGGCTCGTGCAGAGCGTCGGCGACATCCCACCCGTTCGCCGCGGCGGGCAGCGGGGCGGACAGGCCGTGCCGGCGGGCGAGCCGGGCCGCCGCGGGGCCGTCGCCGAGCATCAGGATCCGCACGCCCGCGCGATCGCAGGCGCCGCGCAGCGCCCCGCTGAGCCACGCCCGCTCGGCCGGGATCAGCAGGGCGTCCGCGGCGCGGAGCTCCTCCGCGTGCGCGGACAGCTGCGCGGCCTGCTTCGGCGGCATCCGCGCGATCACGTCGACACCGGCGAGGCCGAGTTCCTCGGCGAGGGCCTCTGCGCGGTCGGCGGCGAGCGCCAGCACGATCCCGGTCATGAGCGGGTCCCCACTGGGACCACGGACAGGGACGAGCCTCCGGTCATCGCCGCGAGCACGTCCCCGATCCTGGCGCGGTCGACCACGAGCTCGAGGGTCGTGCTCGAGCTCGCGAGGGGTCCGTCGTCGCGCTCGACCGAGGCCACCGTCGCCTCGGCGAGCAGGACCTCGGGCTCGGCGAAGCCCTTGCCGTCCGTCAGCGGCGCCGCGGCCCACACCTCGACGACCGTGCCGGCCGCGACGGCGGAGGGGACGCGCACCGCGCTCCGCACCACGACCGAGGTCGTGCGGCCCCGGTCGGCGCCCGCGGCGGACGCGACGGAGACGAGTTCGCCCTCGGTGATCGTGCGGGTCGCGATCAGCCCCGGTTCGAGGGTCGCCGGGGTGAGGTATCCGGACCCGACGGTGCCGAGCGCGACGTCCACCACCCGCACGTCCGCCGAGGTCAGCGGCTCACCCGGGACGATCGTGCGCACGGCCTGCAGCGCCGGAGTGGTCTGCTTCGCGGCGCCCACGATCAGCCACACGCCGACGACGGAGGCGATGATCAGTGCCAGGCCGATGAAGAAGCGCAGGTCGGTCCAGGGCCGGCGGGCGGCGCGTGCGGTGCTCATGTGCACATCGTCACAGAGTCGGGCGCGGGACCGGGGAAGTTATCCACAGGCGGGGCCGGGTCCGCGCGCATCCGGCCCCGGGGAGGACAATGGGTGTCATGCCCGACGCATCCACGCCCGTCCCGCGCCACCTCGCCCCGGCTCAGGTCGCCGAACTCCTCGGCGTGCGCGTGGACGAGGTCGTCGAACTCATCCTCGAGGGGCGCCTGCGTGGGGCGCGCCTCGGCGTCCCTGCGGCCTGGCGCGTCGAGGAGCAGAGCATCTCCGAATACCTCGCCGAGCAGGCGGAGGAGGCACGTCGGATGGCGCTGTGGCGCCAGGCGAACGCGGCGAGCTTCCCCGAGCTGTGGGGCCCGCCGGTGCGCCGGGGCGACTGAGCGCGGCCGTCCTGGTCACCCGGCGACGCCGGGGGCGGGCCCGTCGGTTCCGATCGAGAGCACCGCGGCGAACGGCACGATCCGGAACCCCGTCACGGCTCGCGCACGCCGGGGCGCACCGGCATCGTGCAGCGCGAGGTCGAGGTGATCGGCGCCCGCGCGGTCGATCGTGCCGGCGAGCATCGTGCCGGAACGGGTGCGGATCGTCGCGCCGCTGCGCCGGCGGGCGAGGTCGCGCACCACGAAGCCGAACGTCATCCGCTCGCGCAGCGGCGACAGCGGCTCGGCACCTGCGCCGCTGGACAGCATCGCGCCGTGATCCAGCGCCCACATCTCCACCCCGTGCGCGGGGAGCAGCACCAGCCCGCGGGCATCCAGCGGCTGCAGCGCCGCCCAGTCGGCGCCGACGGCGCGCAGGCGTCCGCGCAGCCGAGTGGAGTCACCGAGGACCGCGGATACGACGGCGTCCTCGTCGACGAGCGCGCCGAGCCGGGTGCGCAGGTCGAGCCGGGCGATCCGGACCCGCTCCGCCTCGGCATCGAGGGCGGCGCGCTCCGCCTCCCAGCCCGAGGCGATCTGATCCTCCAGGTCTTCGAACAGCCGGTCCCATTCCATGCGGTCGAGGGTACGGGAACCGCGATGCAGGCATACGGGTTATCCACATTCCTCGGCGGATCCTCCCCGAGGTGCGCCCGGATGTGCTCGAATGCCGGACAGACACGCCACGAACCGTGACCGGGAGAACGCCGATGATGACGCTCGAAGACTTCGCTCCGCAGCCCACACCGACCGCCGAGCTGCCCGATCCGACCCCGTTGCTGGAGAGCCTCACGCGCGGCGTGCTCGAAGTGCTGGCCGGCGTGCGCGAGACGGATCAGCTCGCGCGCTGGTTCACCGCGGACGCCTTCCAGGTGCTGATCGCGCGCGCCAATCTGTCCGCGCGGGCGCGCAGCGCGCGCGGGGTCGCACCCACCCGTCCCGTGTACCGGATCCTGTCGACGCGCGCCTCGTCGCCCGCCGACGGCGTCGTGGAGGCGACCGTGATCGTGGAGAGTCCAGGGCGCACGCGTGCCGTCGCGATCCGCCTCGAGGGCATGGATCGCCGCTGGCGCGCGACCACCCTCGCCGTGCTCTGACCCGGGCCCGCAGCCCGTGCGCGCGTGTCCGGCGGCGCCCTCTAGGCTGTCATGGTGTCGACTCTCAGTGACCTCGCCCAGGCTCAGGGCTGCCTCGCCGACGAGGACGTCGAATGGCTGCATCGGCTTGCGGGCGACGGGCAGCTGCTGGCCGATCTGGCCTCCGCCGACATCGTGATCTGGATCGCGACGGCGGACGGATCCTTCGTCGCGGTCGCGCACACCCGCCCGAGCGGCGCCGCGACCCTCTTCTACCGCGACATCGTGGGCGACCGGGTGCGGCCGCAGTGGCGCACGCAGGTGCAGGGCGCGTTCACCGAGGCCAGGATCGTCGACTCCGCGAACCCGGACTGGTTCGAGGAGACCCCGACCAGGGTCAGGGCGGTGCCGATCGTGCGCGCCCGTTCCAGGGACGGCGGAACCGCGCAGCCGATCGGCGTGCTCACCCGGCACACGAACCTCGGCGAGGCGCGCACGCCCTCGCGTCAGCAGATCACCTTCAACGAGGCCGCCGACGATCTGTTCGGCATGATCGCCGGCGGCGAGTTCCCGGACCCGTCCGCCCCCACCTCGCCGCGCCGCGGCGCGCCGCGCGCCTCCGACGGCCTGATCCGGATCGACGTCGACGGGATCGTCACGTTCGCGAGCCCGAACGCCCTCTCCGCGTTCAACCGGATGGGCTTCGACGAAGAGCTGGAGGGGGAGTCGCTGGTCGAGGTGACCACGCGGATCGTGCCGCCCGCGCGCCAGGTCGACGAGTCGCTGCCCGTGGTCGTGACCGGGCGGGCGCCGTGGCGCACGGACGTGGAGGCGCGCGGCGTGACCGTCTCGCTGCGCGCGATCCCGCTCAAGGACCACGGCAACCGGATCGGCGCGATCGTGCTGTGCCGCGACGTGTCCGAGCTGCGGCACCAGGAGCAGGAGCTCATCACCAAGGACGCCACGATCCGGGAGATCCACCACCGGGTCAAGAACAACCTGCAGACGGTGGCGTCGCTGCTGCGGATCCAGGCGCGCCGGACGCACTCGGAGGAGGCGCGCGACGCGCTCACGCAGGCGATGCGCCGGGTCGAGTCGATCGCGGTCGTGCACGACACCCTCGCCGGGGGACTTGCGCAGAAGGTCGACTTCGACGAGGTGTTCGCCCGCGTGCTCAAGCTCGTCGCCGAGGTCGCCTCGGCGCCGAACACCCGGGCGCGCACCCAGTCGACAGGACGCTTCGGCGTGCTGCCGAGCGAGTACGCCACGCCGCTCGCGCTCGCCCTCACCGAAGTCGTCACCAATGCGGTGGAGCACGGCCTGGCAGGGCAGGAGGGCCTGGTCACGATCGAGGCGCAGCGCACGGACGAGAACCTGCGCGTGATCGTCAGCGACACCGGGCACGGGCTTCCGGAGGGAAGGATCGGCCAGGGCCTCGGCACTCAGATCATCCGCACGCTCATCCAGGGCGAGCTCGGCGGGACGATCGTCTGGCAGGGCGCGGAAGGCGAGGGCACCGTGGTGACCATCGACATCCCGATGCGCTGGATGAAGGGCTGACGCGAGCCGGCGCGGCTCAGCCGGCGCGGCGCGCGCGGGCGGCGCGGCGCTTCAGGGCGCGGCGCTCATCCTCGCTCAGCCCGCCCCAGACGCCGGAGTCCTGGCTGGTCTCGAGCGCGTACTGCAGGCAGACCTCGGTGACGGTGCACCGGGCGCACACGGCTTTCGCCTTCTCGATCTGATCGACGGCCGGACCGGTGTTCCCGACGGGGAAGAACAACTCGGGGTCGACGGTGAGACAGGCGGCCTTGTCGCGCCAATCCATGGGGGCTCCTCATGTGGAAATGTCGTGAGCACGCAGAACCTGCGTGCTCGTGATTCAGGGCGGCGTTCGGGGGTCGTCGTCCTCGGTGATGCGAGCAGATGCTCGCCCCACGCCGCTGTGGGAGCACATGGCTGTCATCTATTCTCGTACATGAAACGTCTTGTTTCAAGGGTTTTCTGCACTGCAGGTGAATCAGTGCCGTACACCGCCGTGAACCGCCGTCCGGACGAGTGACCAGGAGCAAGCCATGCGCGTGTCGAGAATGACCATCGCGGCGGCGGCCGTGCTCGCCGTGGAGGCGGCCGCCCTCCTGGTGATCGCGCTGATCGAGATGTTCGGCCTGGGTTCCGGTGATGCGTCGTCGCTGCCGTCGGCCGTGGCCCTGATCGTGCTGACCGCGATCGGCGCGGTCGGGCTCGGCGCGCTCGCGTTCGCGGTGCTGCGCGGACGCTCGCTCGGGCGCAGCGGCGGCCTGGTCGTGCAGATCCTCGCGATCCTGGTCGCGCTCAGCGCGCTCGGCGTGCGGCCGCTGCCCCTGCTCTTCGTGCTCTCGCTGGCGATCCCCGGCACGATCGGCGCCGTGCTGCTGTTCCTGCTGGCGCGGCGCGAGGGCATCGCGGAGCGCCGGCGCACGGACGCCGAGTGACGGTCCTCAGGCCGCGAGGCCGAGGATCTTGCGGATCCGCGCCACGTGGCCGGTGGCCTTGACGTTGTAGAGGGCCTGCTCGACGACGCCGTCCTCGTCGATGATGAAGGTCGAGCGGATCACGCCCTGGATGACCTTCCCGTAGTTCTTCTTCTCGCCCCACACGCCGTACGCGGTGTGCGCGGCGAGGTCCGGGTCGCTCAGCAGCGGGAAGGCGAGCCCGTCGCGCTCGGCGAACTGCTTCAGCTTCGCCGGCTCGTCCCGCGAGACGCCGAGCACCGTGTACCCCGCTCCCTGCAGCGAGGACAGGCTGTCCCGGAAGTCGCAGGCCTCGGTGGTGCAGCCCGGGGTCATCGCCGCCGGGTAGAAGTACAGGATCACCTTCGTGCCGCGCTGGTCCCGCAGGGAGACGGTGTTGCCGTCCTGGTCCCTGAGGGCGAAGTCGGGGGCGGGGGTACCGGGTTCGAGGCGCTGCGCAGTCACCCGTCCAGGGTACCGGGAGCGGCCGGGCCGGATCCGCTCAGAGCTTGTCGGCGAACGTCGCGAGCAGCCGCTGCAGGGACTCCAGCCGGGACAGCCCCGCCTCGCCGAGCTCGCCGGCGGCTGCGGCCTCGTTGAGCGCGCAGTCCTCGGCGTCGGCGCGGTGCGTGCATCCGCGCGGGCAGTCCTCGGCGATCGCGGCGAGTTCGGTGAACGCGGCGAGGATGTTCTCCGGTCGCACGTGCCCCAGACCGAACGACCGCACCCCGGGAGTGTCGATCACCCAGCCGGTGCCCGCAGGCGACACGTAGCGCAGAGACACCGTGGAGGAGGACGTGTGCCTGCCGCGCCCGGTGACCTCGTTCACGTGGCCGGTGGCGCGCCCCGCGCTGGGCACGAGCGCGTTCACGAGCGTGGACTTGCCGACGCCGGAATGCCCGACGAAGACCGTGGAATGCCCGATCAGCGCGGCGCCGATCTCGTCCACCGGCATGCCGCCCTGCCCTCCGGACGAGTCCTGCGCGCTCGTGAAGACCCGCAGGTCCAGGCCCTCGAAGTGCTTCAGGAACTCGTGCGGATCCGCCAGGTCGGTCTTGGTCACCACGAGCAGCGGGCGGATCCCGGCGTCCAGCGCGGCGACCAGGTAGCGATCGACCAGGCGCTCGCGCGGCTCGGGGTCGGCGGCCGCGACGACGATGAGCATCTGGTCCGCGTTCGCGACGATGACCCGCTCGACCTGATCCGTGTCGTCGGCGCTGCGGCGCAGCAGCGAGGTGCGCTCGACGATCCCGATGATGCGGGCGAGCGTGCCCTCGTCGCCCGTGGTGTCGCCGACCACGCGGGCGGCGTCGCCGGTCACGATCGGCATCCGGCGCAGTTCGCGCGCGCGCGTGGTGCTGATCGTGCGCTCGTCGTCGGTGCCCTCGCCGAGCAGCACGGTGTAGCGTCCCCGGTCGACGCCGAGCACCCGGCCGATCTCGGCGTCGGCATGCGCGGGGCGGCGCTTGGTGCGCGGGCGGTTCGCCTTCGGGTTCGGGCGCGACCGGATCTGGGACTCGTCGAATTCGTCGAGCTCGTCGTCGTCCTCGTCGTCGTCGAGCCAGCTCACGCGGTCGCGCTCCCCGGGACCGCGGCCGCCGTGGTGCCCGCCCCGGCGAGCATGCGCTCCCACAGCAGGGTGAATTCGGGCAGCGTCTTCGCGGTCGTGCCGATCTCGTCGATCTCGACCCCGGGCACGCGCAGCCCGACCAGGGCACCGGTCGTGGCCATGCGGTGGTCGTGGTGCGCCGGCCACTCGCCGCCGTGCAGCGGAACGGGCACGATCCGGATCCCGTCGGCGAGTTCCTGCACATCGCCGCCGAGGGCGCGCAGGTTGCCGGCCAGCGCCGCGATCCGGTCCGTCTCGTGCAGCCGGATGTGACCGATGCCGGTGAGGGTGGTGGGGCCGTCGGCGAGCGCGGCGAGTCCCACGAATGTGGGGGCGAGTTCGCCTGCCGCGGAGAGATCGAGCTCCGCGCCGCGGACGGTGCCGGTGCCGCGGACCGTCAGGACGTCGCCGACCTGCACGGTCTCGGCGCCGAGTGCGGAGAGCAGACCGGGCAGCAGTGCGCCCGGCTGGGTGGAGCGGGCGGGCCAGCCGCCGATCGACACCTGGCCGCCGGTGACGAGCGCGGCGGCCAGGAACGGGGCGGCATTCGACAGGTCGGGCTCGATCGCGGTCTCCAGCGCGCGCGGCGCGCCGGCCTCGACCACCCACTCGCCGGCGGCGGGGCGCTGCACCTTGATCCCGCGCCGGGTGAGCGCCTCCACGGTCATGTCGATGTGCGGCATGCTCGGCAGCCGGTCGCCCGTGTGCACCAGGTGCAGGCCCACATCGAAGCGGGGAGCGGCGAGGAGCAGGCCGGACACGAACTGGCTGGAGGCCGAGGCGTCGATCTCGATCCGGCCGCCGCGGATGTGCCCGAGCCCCCGGATCGTGAACGGCAGCGACCAGCTTCCGCCATCCTCGACGTCGATGCCGAGGTCGCGCAGGGCGTGGATCATCGCGCCCATCGGACGGTGCAGCGCCGTCTCGTGCGCGGTGAGCAGCACGTCGCCGCGGGTGAGGCCCGCCAGCGGCGCGATGAAGCGCATCACGGTGCCGGCCTGACCGCAGTCGATGGTGCGGGTCGGCTGCGGGGTCCCGGCCCCGTACGGGACGCGGCCGCGCAGCGGGCCGGGCGTGATCAGCAGATCGGGGCCGAACGCGCCCGACCCCGGCTGCTCCTGCACGCCGACGCCGAGAGTGCGCAGCGCATCGATCATGCGCGCCGAATCGTCGGAGTGCAGGGGAGCGGCGACCAGACCGGGACCGTCCGCGATCGCCGCGAGGACGAGTTCCCGATTCGTGAGCGATTTGGATCCCGGCACCCGCAGTTCGGCGCGCAGCGCACCGGCGGAGACGGGTGCGGACCAGCGTCCGCGCGGCGCGGGGGAATAGGTCGAGTCGCTCATCGGTTCCTACCCTACTGAAGGCCCCCGTCCCGGGGACCGCGGAGATGACACGAGGGAAGGCTCATGCTGGCCACGCTGGAGCGGGTGCCGGTCGACGTCTTCGGCCTAGACTGGCTGGCGATGAACGATCAGGCATCGATGAACGCACAGCCGGACGCGGAGCCCGTCTCGGCGCGTCGCGAGTTCGAGGAGCAGGCGATCCCGTACATGGATCAGCTCTACGCTGCGGCCATGCGCATGACGCGCAACCCGGCCGACGCCGCCGATCTCGTGCAGGAGACGTTCGTGAAGGCGTACGCCTCCTGGGCGAGCTTCACGCAGGGCACGAACCTCAAGGCGTGGCTGTACCGGATCCTCACGAACACCTACATCAACATCTATCGCAAGCGCCAGCGCGAGCCGTATCAGGGCACGATCGACGAACTCGAGGACTGGCAGCTCGGCGGCGCCGAGTCGACCACGGCCTCGCACAGCCGATCCGCCGAGGCCGAGGCGATCGACCGGATGCCGGCGTCCGTCGTCAAGGAGGCGCTGCAGGCGGTGCCGGAGGACTTCCGGCTCGCGGTGTACCTTGCCGACGTCGAGGGGTTCGCCTATCAGGAGATCGCCGACATCATGAAGACCCCCATCGGCACCGTCATGAGCCGCCTGCACCGCGGGCGCCGCATGCTCCGGGAGCTGCTGGCGGACTACGCCGCGGAGCGGGGCATCTCCACGGCCGGCACGAGGAGCACGAAATGACCGACTGCGGATGCGCCAAGGCGCGGCAGGATCTGGAGGAGTACCTCCGCAACGAGATGTGCAAGACCGAGCACGCCGACATCCGTGAGCACCTGGCGGGTTGCCTGTCCTGTGCGGAGGAGGCCCTGGTCGCGACGACGCTGACCGAGGTCGTTTCGCGGGCGTGCAAGGAGACCGCACCGGAGGAGCTCCGGGACCAGGTGCTGGCGCGGTTGCGCACCGTGCAGGCCGGCGCGCACTGACGCGGCGCCCGCGCACCCACGACGCCGCATGGTCCGCGGGCGTCGCTAGGGTGGGGGAATGGTCTTGCTCGACGCCCGTGACGTCCCCGTGGATCCGCTCTCGCTCGAGCGGTTGCGCGGATCCGGCCTCGACTACCGGATCGTGGACATGACGGATCCGGCCGCCGCGCGGGGGTTCGCGCGTGCGGACGCGCGCGGGTTCCTCGATCAGGAGCCCGACGACGAGACGATCCGGCTGATGAGCGAGGCGATGGCGCAGCGCCGCAACATCGGCGTGTACGCGTCAGGGCCCGGCAGCGCGCCCGATGCGCTGCCGGTGGCGACGGTGGACTCGTGGGTGACCCCGATGACGGTGCAGGGCGGGGCGCACGTGCCGATGTGGGCGATCAGCGCGGTCACCGTCGCGGGCACCCACCGCCGTCGCGGCATCGCCCGGAACCTCCTCGAGGGCGAGCTCCGCGCCGCCGCGCAGGCGGGGGTCCCGGTCGCCGGGCTGACCGCGTCCGAGGCCACGATCTACGAGCGGTACGGGTTCGGGGCGGCCGTTCCGGTCGCGCGCATCGAGGTGGATGCGCGGCGCGCGGGCGGGATCGCGCCGGAACCGTCCGGCATCGTCGAATACGTCGAGCGGGAGGAGCTGGCGACGGCGCTGTCGCAGGTGCACGAGCACGCCCGTGCGGCGCGCGCGGGGCAGATCCCGGGCTGGCCGCTGCGCTGGACCCGGATGGCCGGTATGACGCCGGACGATGCCAAGGGCAGGGCGGTCCGCGGGGTGCGCTACCGCGACGCGGACGGCGCGGTGCGCGGTGCGCTGGCCTGCACGCTCGACATGCGGGACTCCGAGTTCGGCGCCGACCTCGCGATCCGTCACCTCGTCGCGTCGACTCCCGAGGCGCTGCGCGCGCTGTGGGCGTTCGCGGTGAACCACGATCTGGTCCGCACGGTCCGAGCAGACCTGATCCCGCTCGACGATCCGCTGCCGTGGCTGGTTGCGGACCAGCGCGCGGTGCAGACCGTCGTGCACGACCACGGCTGGCTGCGGATCCTGGACGTGCCGGCCGCGCTCGAGGCCAGGTCCTATCGTGCGCCGCTGGATCTCGTGATCCGGGTGTCGGATCCGCTCGGGTTCGCCGAGGGCTCCTGGCGGGTGCGCATCGACGGCACCGGCACCGCGGCCGTCGAGGCGACCGGCGACGCCGCGGACATCGAACTCGGCGTGGCGGCGCTGTCCTCGCTGTATCTGGGCGGCGTGAGCGCGACGACGCTGCGCGCGGCCGGCCGGATCACCGCGACGGCGGAGTGCGCGGCCTCGTTCGATGACGCGTTCGGCAGCGCCGTGGCACCGGCGCTCACGATCTGGTATTGAATGTCCGGACCCCTCGCTAGCGTGGGCCGCATGACCGCAACCCGCCCCGTCCAGGGGGCCGACGGCACCGAAACCGGCGCCGCCGCGTCCGGCCTCGGCCTCGCCCAGGGCATCGCGCTGTACCTCGCCGCGGTGCTCGGCACCGGCCTGCTGGTGCTGCCCGGCCTGGCGAGCGCGGTGGCGGGCCCCGCGAGCCTCATCGCCGTGGCGGTGATCACGGTGCTCGCGATCCCGCTCGCCGGGGCGTTCGCGGCGCTCGCCGCACGCCATCCCGACCCCGGGGGAGTCGCCAGCTACGCCCGCCGGGCGCTCGGGCCCACCGCCGCGCGGGCGACCGGCTACTGGTTCCTGTTCGGCGTCGCAGCGGGCGGCCCGGTCGTCGCGGTGCTCGGGGCCAGGTACATCGCCGCGGCCGTCGGCATCGACCAGGCGGGGATCCCGTGGCTCGCGCTGGGGTTCCTGGTGGCGCCGTTCATCGCCAACCTGTTCGGCGTCCGGCTCACCGGGTGGCTGCAGCTGGTCCTCACCGGACTCCTGATCGCGATCGTGGTGGTGGTCGTCGCGGTGTCCGCACCCGCCGTCCGCACGGAGAACTTCACGCCCTTCCTGCCGCACGGCTGGGGCGGCGTCGGCACCGCGATCGTGATGTTCGTCTGGGCCTTCGCCGGCTGGGAGGTGGGCACGCACATCTCCGGGGAGTTCGCCCGGCCCCGCCGGGTGATCCCGCTCGCGACAGCCATCACCCTGGTCCTCGCGGGCGCCTGCTACCTGGTGCTGCAGATCGTCACCGTCGGCGCGCTGGGGGAACGCGCGGGCCGCGGCGACGTCGTGCTGCTCGATCTCGCCGAGGCCGGCGGCGTGCGCGCGGCGCCGACTCTCGTGGGGGTGGTGTCGGCGGTGGTCGCGCTGGGCGTGCTCAACGTCTACCTCGCCGCGTTCGGCAAGCTGGGTGCGTCGCTCGCCGAGAACGGCGATCTTCCGCGCTGGTTCGCGAAGGGCGTCGCGTCCGGGGCGGTGCCGCGGCGCGCCCTGCTGCTGTCGATCGCGCTGGTGCTCGGCTACTTCGGCGCGGCGTGGCTGACGGGCTTCGATCTGCAGCCCTTCATCCTCATCCACACGGCGAGCATGGTGGCCGTCTACACGATCGGCATGATCGCCGCGATCCGGATCCTGCCGCGGCGGACCGCGGGGTGGTGGATGGCCGTGATCGCCTCCGTCTGCACGATCGGACTGCTGCTGCTTGCGGGAATCGCGCTCCTGGTCCCGGCCGCGGTGGCGGTCGTCGCGATCGGCGTCACAGCCGTGCGGCGCACGCGACGACGCGGTGCCCCCGAGGCCGGGAACACCGCGTCGGCCGGCGAAGCGGGCTAGAGCGTCAGCGCCCGCCCGAGCAGGTCGGCCTGCTCCGCGGCGTGCACCTTCGAGGATCCGGTGGACGGGGCCGCCGACGCCGGGCGGGCGATGGGGCGGACGGTGCGCGGGCCGGGAACGGTCAGGAAGTGCAGGGCGAGGAACGGCCAGGCGCCCTGGTTCTCCGGCTCCTCCTGCACCCACACGAGCTCCGCGTTCGGGTACGTGTCGGCGACCGTCTTGAGCGCGCGCAGCGGCACCGGGTAGAGCTGCTCGACGCGCACCAGGGCGATCTCCGGGTTCGGGTTCTTCTCCAGCTCCGCGACCAGATCCCAGTGCACCTTGCCGGAGTGGAAGAGCACGCGCTTGACCGCGGAGCGATCCAGAGCCCGGTCGTCGTCGATGACCGGCTCGAACCGGCCCTGGGTGAAGTCCTCGACCGGGCTGGTCGCGCCGCGCAGGCGCAGCATCGCCTTCGGGGTGAACACGATCAGGGGCCGGCGCGGACGCGCATACGCCTGACGACGCAGCAGGTGGAAGTAGCTCGCCGGGGTGGACGGCCGCGCCACGGTCATGTTGTCCTGCGCGCACAACTGCAGGAACCGCTCGATGCGCGCGGAGGAGTGGTCCGGCCCCTGGCCCTCGTAGCCGTGCGGCAGCAGCAGCGTGACGCTCGACTGCTGGCCCCACTTCTGCTCGGCCGCGGAGATGTATTCGTCGATGACCGATTGCGCGCCGTTCACGAAGTCGCCGAACTGCGCCTCCCACAGCACCAGGGCCTCGGGACGCTCCACCGAATAGCCGTACTCGAAGCCGAGGGCGGCGTACTCGCTCAGCAGCGAGTCGTAGACGAAGAAGCGGGCCTGGCTGTCGGACAGGTTCGAGAGCGGCAGCCACTCCTGGCCGTTCTCGCGGTCGTGCAGCACGGCATGGCGCTGCACGAACGTGCCGCGGCGCGAATCCTGGCCGGCGAGGCGCACCGGGGTGCCTTCGACCAGCAGCGAGCCGAACGCGAGCAGCTCGCCGAAGCCCCAGTCGATCCCGCCGTTGCGGCTCATCTCGCGGCGCTTGTCCATCGCCTGCTGCAGCTTCGGGTGCACGGTGAAGCCGTCCGGCTTGTTGGCGTGCGCGTCGCCGATCAGGTGCACGACCTCGAGCGGCACGCCGGTGACCTCGGGGGAGCCGATCTGGTCGTCCACGGGGGCGAGGTCGGGGGCGATCGGCGTGGCACCGGTCGCGGCCGCGTGCGTCTCGGCGAACGCGATCTCCAGACGGTTCTGGAAGTCCGCCTTGGCCTGGTCGTACTCCTCCTGGGTGATGTCGCCGCGGCCGACGAGCGAGTCGGTGTACAGGCTGCGCACGGACCGCTTCGCCTGGATGAGGTCGGTCATCTGCGGCTGCGTCATCGACGGGTCGTCGCCCTCGTTGTGTCCGCGGCGGCGGTAGCACACGAGGTCGATCACGATGTCGCGGTGGAAGCGCTCGCGGTATTCGAAGGCGAGCTGGGCGACGTGCACCACGGCCTCGGGATCGTCGCCGTTCACGTGCAGGATCGGGGCCTGGATCGTCTTGGCGACGTCGGTCGCGTACACCGAGGTGCGCGAGTCGTTGGGCAGGGTCGTGAAGCCGACCTGGTTGTTCACCACCACATGGATCGTGCCGCCGGTGCGGTAGCCGCGCAGCTGCGACATCTGCAGCGTCTCCACGACGACGCCCTGGCCGGCGAAGGCCGCGTCGCCGTGCACGAGGATGGGCAGCCAGGTGAACGTGGCGATCGGCTTGCGGTCCTGCTTGGCGCGGGCGATGCCCTCGAGCACGCCGTCCACGGTCTCGAGGTGCGAGGGGTTCGCGGCGAGGAGGATGGGCAGCTCGACCCCGTCGTCGGCGACGAAGGTGCCCTCCTTGCCCAGGTGGTATTTCACGTCGCCGGACCCGCGCTGGTTGCCGGGGAGGGTGGATCCCTCGAACTCCCGGAACACCTGTCCGTACGTCTTGCCGGCGATGTTGGCGAGCACGTTCAGCCGGCCGCGGTGCGCCATGCCGATCGCGGCGCCGTCCAGGCCCGCGCCGGCGGCGCCCTGCAGGATCTCGTCCAGCAGCGGGACCAGCGACTCGGCGCCCTCGAGCGAGAAGCGCTTCTGGCCGACGTACTTGGTCTGCAGGAACGTCTCGAAGGCCTCGGCCTCGTTCAGCTTGCTCAGCACGCGCAGCTGCTCGTCGTGGCCCGGCTTGACGTACTTGACCTCGACCTTCTCCTGGAACCATGCGCGCTGCTCGGGATCCTGGATGTGCATGTACTCGATGCCGATCGTGCGGCAGTAGGAGTCGCGGAGCACGCCGAGGATGTCGCGCAGCTTGAGCTGGCGGCGTCCGCCGAAGCCGTTCGTGACGAACTCGCGATCCAGATCCCAGAAGGTCAGTCCGTGGGTCTCGATCTCGAGGTCGGGGTGCGTGCGCTGCACGTACTCGAGCGGGTCGATGTCGGCCATCAGGTGGCCGCGCACGCGGTAGGAGTTGATGAGTTCCTGCACGCGGGCGGTCTTGTCGATGCGCTCGGCGAGGTCGACCGCGATGTCGTGCGCCCAGTGGATCGGAGCGTACGGGATCCGGAGGGCCCGGAACACGTCGTCGTAGAAGTCCGCGCTGGCCGATCAGCAGCTCGTGCACCTTCTTCAGGAACTCGCCGGATCCGGCGCCCTGGATCACGCGGTGGTCGTAGGTGCTGGTGAGCGTGATCGTCTTGCCGATGCCGAGCACGTCGATCGTCTTCTGGCTGGTGCCCTGGAACTCGGCGGGGTACTCGAGGGCTCCGACGCCGATGATGCAGCCCTGGCCCTTCATCAGCCGCGGCACGGAGTGCACGGTGCCGATGCCGCCGGGGTTGGTGAGCGAGAGCGTGGTGCCCTGGAAGTCGGCCGCGGTCAGCTTGTTGCCGCGGGCGCGGACGACGAGATCCTCGTAGGCGGACAGGAACTCGCCGAACGTGAGGGTCTCGGCGCGCTTGATGCTCGGCACGAGCAGGGCGCGCGTGCCGTCCGGCTTCGGGATGTCGATGGCGATGCCGAGGTTGACGTGCGCGGGGGCGACGACGCTGGGCTTGCCGTCGACCTCGGCGTAGTACACGTTCTGACTCGGGAACTCCTTGAGCGCCTGGATCAGCGCCCAGCCGACGAGGTGCGTGAAGCTGACCTTGCCGCCGCGCGTGCGGGCCATGTGGTTGTTGATGACGATGCGGTTGTCGATCATCAGCTTCGCCGGGCACGGTGCGGACGCTGGTCGCGGTCGGGACGGTCAGCGACTCGTCCATGTTCGCGGCGAGGGCCTTCGGCATGCCGCGCAGCGGCGTGACCACGTCCTCGTGCTGCTCGGCGCCGGACTCGCCCGCGGCGCGATCCTGCGCCTGGGCGGGGATCGGAGCCTCGCGGGCGGGCTTGGTCGTGGTCCGGGCGACCGGCTGCTGACCGATCACCGGGATCGGGGCCGTGACCGGGTGCGCCTCGGCGGCCGGATCCGCCGCCGCGGGTGCGGGCGCGGGAGCGGCGGCCGTCATCGGAGGGGTGGTAGTTCTCGAGGACGGGCCACCACTCCTTGTCGACGGAGTTGCGATCGACTTTGAACTGTTCGTACAGCTCATCGACGAGCCAGGAATTGGCTCCGAACTCCCCGTCTCCCGAAGTCCCGGCGCCGGTCACCTGGCTCGACACGCTCGATCGCCCTCTTTCATCGCTGAAGCAGGAGGTGGTTTCCGCGCCGGGCCTCTCCCGGGTATGGCCACG
This sequence comes from uncultured Actinomycetota bacterium, assembly GCA_963791605.1. Classification (GTDB taxonomy): domain Bacteria; phylum Actinomycetota; class Actinomycetes; order Actinomycetales; family Microbacteriaceae; genus Microbacterium. Next base: position 172,689 of record CAWBTB010000002.1, read on the forward strand.
CTCCGGGTGTCCAGCCTAACGTGTCGGCGACGCCCGCGACGCGCGTTCGTCCCGGTCCGTTCCGTCGCAGGACGACTACCCTGGGGGCATGCAGTTCTCCGGTGAACGACCGATGGTGGATCTGACCTACTCGGACGTGTTCCTCGTCCCGCGCCATTCCGACGTGACCAGCCGGCTGCAGGTCGATCTGGCTCCGCAGGACGGCACCCCCGCGACCATCCCCCTGGTGTCCTCGAACATGAACTCGGTGACCGGCCGGCGACTGGCGGCGACGCTGGCGCGCCGCGGCGGCATCGGGGTGCTGCCGCAGGACATGCCGCTGCAGGAGCTGGACGAGGCGATCCGCTGGGTGAAGCGCCAGCCCGTCGCCTGGGACACCCCGCTCGTGCTGTCGCCGCGGGCGACCGTGGAGGACGCGCTGCGGCTGCTTCCGGCGACCGGGGGCCACGGCGTGGTCGTCGCGGACGACCGCGGTGAGATCTCGACGGACGACGATCCACGGCATCCTCCCCGCACCCCGGCTCGCCACGGCGCTGCGCGACGCGCAGCTGGGCGATCTGGTCCGCGCCGACTCGCCGGCGCTGGACGCGGAGGACATCGCGGACGGGCGGACCGCGTTCGACGCCATCACCGCGGCCGGGGCGGAGATGGTGTGCGTGCTGCGGCACGGTCACCTGGTCGGGACCCAGACCGCGCGCGGGGCGCTGCGCTCGACCCTGTACCGCCCGGCCGTCGACGCCTCGGGTCGTCTCGCGGTCGCTGCGGCGGTCGGCATCAACGGCGACGTCGCCGCGAAGGCCAAGGCGCTCGCCGGCGCCGGTGTCGACGTGCTCGTGGTGGACACCGCGCACGGCCACCAGGAGGGCATGCTGCGGGCGCTGCGCACGGTCGCGGCGCTCGAGCTCGGCATCCCGATCGTGGCGGGCAACATCGTCACGGCCGACGGCGTGCGCGACCTCGTCGACGCGGGTGCCTCGATCCTGAAGGTCGGCGTCGGTCCCGGCGCCATGTGCACCACGCGCATGATGACAGCGGTGGGCAGGCCGCAGTTCTCCGCCGTGCTGGAGACGGCGCAGGCCGCGCGCGAGCTCGGCGCGCACGTGTGGGCCGACGGCGGCGTGCGCTACCCGCGCGACGTCGCGCTCGCGCTCGCCGCGGGTGCGGCCTCGGTCATGATCGGATCCTGGTTCGCCGGCACGATCGAGGCTCCCGGGGAGCTGCAGACCGATGCCGACGGGCGGATCTACAAGGAGTCCTGGGGGATGGCGTCGACCAAGGCCGTGCAGGCGCGGTTCGGTCGCCTGGACGCCTACGAGCGGGCACGCAAGGAGCTGTTCGCCGAGGGGATCTCGTCGTCGAGGATCTACCTGGATCCGCTCCGCCCCGGCGTCGAGGACCTGCTCGACATGATCACGTCCGGCGTGCGTTCCTCGTTCACCTACGCGGGCGCCTCGTCGGTGCCGGAGTTCCACGAGCGCGCCCTGGTCGGCCTGCAGTCCGCCGCCGGCTACGAGGAGGGCAAGGCGCTGCCGGTCAGCTGGTGAG
>CAWBTB010000003.1:0-42387 GCA_963791605.1 uncultured Actinomycetota bacterium
CGCCGCTCTTGCCCTTCTTACCCCGCTTCGCGGAGGCGCCGGGGCGGCCCATGCCGGGCACCGGACCCATGCCGGGGATGTTCGGGGTACCGCCGCGGGCGACCGTCTTCATCATCTTCGCCGCCTGCTCGAAGCGCTGCACGAGCTGGTTCACGTCGGTGACGGTCATGCCGGAGCCGCGCGCGATGCGCAGCCGGCGCGAGCCGTTCAGCACCTTCGGGTTGCGTCGCTCCCCCGGCGTCATCGAGCGGATGATCGCCTCGGTGCGGTCGATCTCGCGCTCGTCGAAGTCCTCGAGCTGCTGCTTCATCTGACCCATGCCCGGGAGCATCCCGAGCATCTTCTTCATCGAGCCCATCTTCTTCAGCTGCTGCATCTGGTCGAGGAAGTCCTCGAGCGTGAAGGTCTCGGTCGCGAGCTTCTCGGCCATCTTCATGGCCTCGGCCTCGTCGAAGGCCGACTGCGCCTGCTCGATCAGGGTGAGGATGTCGCCGAGGTCGAGGATCCGGCTCGCCATGCGGTCCGGGTGGAACGGCTCGAGGTCGTCCAGGCCCTCGCCGGTCGACGCGAACATGATCGGCCGGCCCGTGATCGAGGCGACCGACAGCGCCGCGCCACCGCGCGCGTCGCCGTCGAGCTTCGACAGCACGACACCGGTGAAGTCCACGCCCTCCTGGAAGGCCTTGGCGGTGTTCACCGCGTCCTGGCCGATCATCGCGTCGATGACGAACAGGACCTCGTCGGGATCCACGGCCCTGCGGATGTCCGCGGCCTGCTTCATCAACTCGGCGTCGACGCCCAGGCGTCCGGCGGTGTCGATGATGACCACGTCGTGCTGCTGCCGGCGGGCGTGCTCGACGCCGTCGCGCGCGACGCGCACCGGGTCGCCGACGCCGTTGCCGGGTTCGGGGGCATAGATCGTGGCGCTCGCCTGTTCGGCGACGACCTGCAGCTGGTTGACTGCGTTCGGGCGCTGCAGGTCGGCGGCGACCAACAGCGGCGTGTGGCCCTCGCCCTGCAGCTGCTTGGCGAGCTTTCCCGCGAAGGTCGTCTTTCCGGATCCCTGCAGACCCGCGAGCATGATCACGGTCGGCGGGTTCTTCGCGAACTCGAGTCGGCGCTGCTCGCCGCCGAGGATCGCGATGAGCTCCTCGTTGACGATCTGCACGACCTGCTGCGCCGGGTTCAGCGCCTTGTTGACCTCGTCGCCGAGAGCGCGCTCGCGCACCTTCGCGGTGAAGTCCTTGACGACGGGGAGCGCGACGTCGGCATCGAGCAGTGCCCGCCGGATCTCCCGGACGGTCCCGTCGACGTCGGAGGCGGTCAGCTTGCCCTTCGTGCGCAGATTGCGGAAGGTCTCGGTGAGCCGATCGGAGAGGGTGCCAAAAGTAGCCATGGTCCTGCAATTCTACGGGAGCGGATGCCCCGCCCGCGGCGCGTTCTCAGCCCCAGCGCAGGTCGGCGATCCGCGGCAGTGCGTGCTGCAGCTGCGCGAGCGGGGAACCGTGCCCCGCTCCGCCCTCGGCCCACACGCGCAACGAGGAGAACACCACGACGGCGTAGGCGGCGCCGAGCACATCGGCGCGGATCCGGTCGATCCCGGCCCCCCGCGCGGCGCTCGAGAGTGCCGCGGCGAGCCGTCCCTGCCGGAGCGCGGAATCGCGCTGCAGTTCCTCCAGCAGCCCCATGGCGGTCGCGTTGCCGAAGGCGAGCGCGAGCGGATCCGGTTCCAGCCCCTGCAGGATCGTGGCCAGCACGGCCTCGATCCGGGCCGGATCCTCGCCTGCGCCCGGCTCCGCGAGCACGCGCACGGCCCCGTCGATCCGCTCGTCCAGTCCCGACCAGAGCACGTCGCTCTTGGAGGAGAAGTAGTTGAAGAAACTGGAGCGGCTCACCCCGGCCCGCTGCGCGATGTCGGCGATCGAGGTGCGTTCGTAGCCGTGCTCGAGGAAGAGCTCGCAGGCCGCTTCGGCGATGGTCTCGCGCGAGGAGACCCGGGGGCGGCCCACTCCGCGGGCTGGTCTGGTCACCCCGCCACCGTATCGCGCCCCACCGCGCTCCGTTCACGGCGTATTGTTGAACCGCATTCAACAACTCGATCAGAAGGATCGGTCATGCTCGACATCCAGATGGCGGGACTCGCCCCCGACTTCGTCCCCTACCTCGACGGGTGGGATCTGCAGCGCCGGATCCACGCCGACGTCGTCGCGGGGACCCGCCCCGACACCTTGCTGCTGCTGGAGCACCAGGCGGTCTACACGGCCGGCAAGCGCACCGAGCCACAGGAGCGTCCCCAGGATGGCACGCCCGTGGTCGACGTCGACCGCGGCGGCAAGATCACCTGGCACGGTCCGGGTCAGCTCGTCGGCTACCCGATCGTGCGCCTGCCCGAGCCGATGGACGTGGTCGCCCACGTGCGGCGACTGGAGCGGCTGCTGATCGACGTGCTCCGCCCGCTGGGCGTCGACGGCTACCAGGTGGAAGGACGCAGCGGCGTCTGGGTGCGCCGCCCGCTCAGCGAGGACAAGGTCGCCGCGATCGGCGTCCGCGTACAGCAGGGCGTCACGATGCACGGCTTCGCCATCAACTGCGACAACACCCTCTCCGGGTTCCGCGGCATCATCCCGTGCGGGATCACCGATGCCGGCGTCACGACGGTGAGCGAGGTGGTCGGCCGGGACGTCTCCCCCGCCGACCTGGTGGGACGCGTGGCCGACGCGTTCACCGCGGAGTATGCGAGCGAGGTGGCCGCGTGAGCGCCGGTCCCGAGGGGCGCAAGCTCCTGCGCCTGGAGATCCGCAACGCCGAGACCCCGATCGAGCGCAAGCCCGAGTGGATCAAGACGAAGGCCAAGATGGGTCCCGAGTACAAGGCCCTGCACTCGCTCGTGAAGGACGAGGGCCTGCACACGGTCTGCCAGGAGGCCGGTTGCCCGAACATCTTCGAGTGCTGGGAGGACAAGGAGGCGACGTTCCTCATCGGCGGCTCGCAGTGCACGCGCCGCTGCGACTTCTGCCAGATCGACACCGGCAAGCCCGCGGACTACGACACGGACGAGCCGCGACGCGTCGCCGAGAGCGTGCAGCAGATGGGTCTGCGCTATGCGACCGTCACGAGCGTCGCGCGCGACGACCTTCCGGACACCGGCGCCTGGCTCAACGCGGAGACCGTGCGGAAGATCCACGAACTCAACCCGAACACCGGCGTCGAGCTCCTCGCGAACGAGCACAACGCGGATCCGGCCTTCCTCGGCCAGATCTTCGACGCGCGCCCCGAGGTGTTCGCGCACAACGTCGAGACGGTTCCGCGCATCTTCAAGCGGATCCGTCCGGCGTTCCAGTACGAGCGGTCACTGAACGTGATCACCCAGGGCCACGAGGCAGGGCTCATCACGAAGTCCAACCTGATCCTCGGAATGGGCGAGGAGCCCGAAGAGGTGATCCAGGCGCTGCAGGATCTGCACGACGCGGGCTGCGACATCATCACGATCACGCAGTACCTGCGCCCCACCCCGCGGCACCTCCCGGTGTCGCGCTGGGTGAAGCCCGACGAGTTCGTCGGCTTCAAGGAGGAGGCGCAGCGCATCGGGTTCCTCGGCGTGCTCGCCGGCCCGCTGGTGCGCTCCTCGTACCGCGCCGGGCGGCTGTGGGCGCAGTCGATGATCTCGAAGGGCCGCGAGATCCCGCCGCACCTCGCGCACATCGCGGCCAGCGCCGACCTCGGCTTCGCCCAGGCCGTCTGAGACGCCCTCCGGGGGTCGTTGAGCGAGCCCCGGCAAAGGGTGCCGTTCGGGGGTCGTTGAGCGAGCCCCGAGCGCAGCGAGGAGCGAGACGAAACGCGGTGATCCTTCGGGAGGCCGCGTTTCGTCTCGGTCGCCTTCGGCGTCCTCGCTCAACGACCCCGAGGGAGACGCGGTCGCAGAACGGATCCCCGGTGGTCCTCGGCACGCTCAGTAAGGGTTCATCACCACCGGGTCAGGAAACTCCGCATAGACGACGTCGTCGGTAAGCGGAGCAAGTTCGAGGTAGCTCGGACGGCCGCCATCGATGAACAGAAGGAGCATTGCTGCACCATTCGGATTGTCCGTGTCGATCCAGCCGGACAGGACGATGCGATCTGACCCCACGATCTCTGCTCCGGACTCGTCCACCAGCTCGATGGACGGACACCTTCCACATCCACACGACCGCCCGGCCAGCACTGTCGCCGCGTCTGCGCTCCAGCGGTGCCTGTCCGAGGCGGAAACCGCTCGATCCGTACTGCCGCGCGCAATCATCGCCGTGAGCATGCGCCGCTCCGAATCGGTGAGAATCCGCGACCCTCCCGTCGGGGGGCGTTGAGCGAGCCCCGAGCGCAGCGAGGAGCGAGACGAAACGCGGTGATCCTTCGGGAGGCCGCGTTTCGTCTCGGTCGCCTTCGGCGTCCTCGCTCAACGACCCCGAAAGGCGGGGGTCAGTCCGCGCTCATGACCGAGAGCACCGAGCCGTCGGATCCGAAGTTCACCAGCAGCACGTCCTCGTTGCCCTCGACGTCCAGGGCATACTCGAGCACCGCGAACGGCTCGCTGCCGCCGTGCTCGTCGACCAGCAGGGTCATGCTCATCAGGCGCAGCGAGCGGATGATGTCGACGGCGGCGTCGCCGCTCACGTCGACCAGGTACTCCTCCAGCTCGTCGCCGTAGAGCTCCTGCTGCTGCAGGATGTACTCGGTGACCTCGCTGGTGCGGTCGTCGACCTCGGCGAGCATGCCACGGCGGGCTTTGGCATCGATCGCCTCGACGCCCGAGACGAACGCGGCCGCGATGTCGAGCGAGTCGGACGACACGTCCTCCTGATCGGGGGCGGTCAGGTCGACGGTCAGGGCATGGTCGCCGAACTCCACGGTCTCGGACCAGAAGATCGATCCGTCCGGTCCCGACGAGAGCAATCCGAAGAAGTCGTGTTCGATCGCCATAGGGCTATGAAACCAGCCTTACGCGCGCGACGGTAGTCCGTTCGGCGTGTGCCGCGGAAAGGTGTCGCGCCGGCATCGGATCAGCCACCGACGAGCGTCTGCACGAACACGTGCGGGGTGAAACCGGTGAGGTCGTCGATGCCCTCGCCCTGGCCGAGGAGCTTGACCGGAATGCCGGTGCGCTCCTGCACCGCCAGCACGAATCCGCCCTTCGCGGAGCCGTCCAGCTTCGTCAGCACGAGGCCGGTCACTCCCGCGTGCTCGAGGAACGCCTCGGCCTGCAGGACGCCGTTCTGGCCCGTGGTCGCGTCCAGCACGAGCAGCACCTCACTGATCGGTGCCTGCTTCTCCACGACGCGGCGGATCTTGGACAGCTCATCCATGAGGCCGCCCTTGGTGTGCAGCCGTCCGGCGGTGTCGATGATGACGATCTCCGTGCCCTCGCGCTTGGCGTACTCGACGGTCTGGAAGGCGACGGATGCGGGATCCTGTCCGTGCTGCTGCGGGCGCACGACCGCGGCTCCCGCGCGCTGCGCCCAGGTCGCCAGCTGCTCCACCGCGGCCGCGCGGAACGTGTCCGCAGCGCCCACGACGACCGAGCGCTGGTATCCGCGCAGGAACTTGGTGAACTTGCCGATCGTGGTCGTCTTGCCGACGCCGTTCACGCCGACCACGAGCACTACCGCGGGGCGCTCGGTCAGCTTGAGCGTCGTGTCGAACTTCGCGAAGTGCTCCTCGAGCGTCTCGCGCAGCATCCGCTGCAGGTCCTTCGGATCCGTCGTGCGGTAGCGGTCGACCTTCTCGCGCAGCTCGTCGACCAGCCGCTCCGTGATGTCGGGCCCGAAGTCCGCCGTGAGCAGCGCGGTCTCGAGGTCATCCCAGGTCTCCTCGTCGATCGTGGGCTTGACGAACATGCCGCGCAGTGCGCGACCCAGGGACCAGGACTTCTCCGCCATGCTCCCAGCCTACGGGGATCGCCGTGCCGCGCCCGGAGTGTTCGCCGAGGGCGCGTGCGGGAGGTGTCAGACGGTGGCTGCGGTGCGGTCGCCCACACGCTGCCCGACGACCGCGGACACGCCGTCCTGGCGCATCGAGACACCGTAGAGCGCATCGGCGATCTCCATGGTGCGCTTCTGATGCGTGATCACGAGCAGTTGAGAGCTCTCGCGCAACTGCTCGAACACCGTGAGCAGACGCCCCAGGTTGGCGTCATCGAGCGCGGCCTCGACCTCGTCCAGGATGTAGAACGGGCTGGGGCGCGCCTTGAAGATCGCCACCAGAAGCGCAACCGCCGCGAGAGAGCGCTCGCCGCCGGACAGCAGCGAGAGCCGCTCGATCTTCTTGCCGACCGGGCGCACCGAGACCTCGATGCCGGTGTTCAGCAGATCATCCGGGGCGGTGAGCGAGATGCTGCCCGCGCCTCCCGGAAACAGCAGCGGGAACACCTCGCCGAAGGCCTGCCGGGTGTCTTCGAAGGCCGCGGCGAAGATCGTCTGCATGCGCTCGTCGAGCTCCGCGATGATCGTGAGCAGGTCCTGCCGGGTCTTCGTGAGGTCGGCGAGCTGCTCGGTGAGGAACGCGTGCCGCTGCTCCAGCGCGGCGAACTCCTCGAGCGCGAGCGGGTTCACCCGGCCGAGCTGGGCGAACTTGCGCTCCGCTTCCTGCAGGCGGCGCTGCTGGATCCGCCGGTCGAACGGGATCCCCGTCTCCTCGGCCGCGTCCGCCATCGGCTCGCGGTCGCCATGATCTCGCGGAACCGGCTGGTCCGGACCATATTCCGCAACGAGAATATCTTCGTCGAGGGCCAGTTCGGACTGCACGCGTTCGAGCAGGCTGCTCAGGTGCAGCTTCTTCTCGTGGATCTGCAGTTCGAGGCCGTGCACGCTCTCGGTGAGTCCCGCGAGCCGCTCCCTGATCGACGTGTCCTGACGGCGCAGCGCGGTGAGTTCCTCGTTCTGCGCCGAGCGCGCCGCCTCCGCCGCGGCCAGCGCCAGGCGCGCCTCGGTGACCGAGCGATCGATCGAGTCGAGGATCCGGGGCAGCTCCTCGGCGACGCCTGATGCTGTCTGCCGCTGTGCGCGGCGGATCACCGCGCGGCGCGCGGCCTCGGCGGCCGCTTCGCGTTCGCGCTCGCGCTGCCGCTCCAGAGAGGCGACTCTGGCCTGCGCCGCGCGGACGCGTTCGCGCAGCGTCTCGATCCCCAGGCGTGCCTCCATCTCGGCCTCGCGGGCCGCCTCCAGGGCTTCGAGCAGCCCGTCCCGCGCGGAGGCGTCCAGGACCGGGCGCGGAGTGGCCTCGGCGGTCGCGAGCGCGTCCTTCGCCGCATCGGCCTTCGCCTCGGCGTCGGCCACCGTCGACTGCGCCTGGGCGAGACCCGACTCGAGACGTTCGCACTCGGCGATCGCCGACTCGTGCTGCACCACGACCCGGTTGACCTGCTCGGTGTGCGCGGCCAGCGCGGCGTCGTGCTCGCGCAGGGTGCGCAGCGCATCGCGCGATTCGCGGCGGGCGACCTCGAGCGTCTCGGAGCCGTCCTCGCGGGCCTCGCGCAGCGAGTCGACGATCACCCGCACCTCGTCGAGGCGCTCCAGCGCCGCGTCGCGCTCGGCGACCAGTTCGAGGCGCGAGCGCTCTCCGCCGGACCCGGTGTGCAGCGTGTGCGCGGTCAGCACCTCGCCGTCGCGGGTCACGATCGTGAGCGGCACCGAGGTCACGGCGGAGGCCGCGGCATGCGCCGAACGAGCCGCCGCGAGGTCGTCCACCACCAGGACGTGAGCCAGGATGCCGAGCACGCCGGGCGGGGCCGTCACGACGCTCGACGCGGGCGTCGTGCCCGCGATGCCCGCATCCGCCACCGCGGCGGCTGCTCCGGCTGCGATCACGATGTCGTAGGCGCCGGCGACGTCGTCCGCGACGGCGAGCCCGAAGGCGGCCTCCACGTCGTCCACGAGCACGCCCTCGGCGAGCGGGCCGAGCACGGCCGCGATCGCCGCCTCGAAGCCCGGCTTGACCTGGACCGCGTCGCTGACGAGCCCGCGCACGCCGGGCCGACCGGACGCGACGATCTCGGCCGCTCCGCCGGTCACCGCGATCGCGCTGCCGAGCGCCGCGGACTTCGCCATGAGCGCCTCCGCCTCGCGTTCGGCCGCGTGCAGCCGTTCCCGGAGTCCCTCGAGCTCGGTCTCGGCCGCCACGACCTTGGCCTGCGCGCGCTCGTACGCCTCAGCGTGCTCGGCGGCGGTGCCTTCGGGCGCCTCGCCCTCTTCGATCCGGTCCCGCGCCTCGGCCGCGTCGCGACGACGGCTGTTCGCCGCCTCCAGGGCGTTCTCCTGGCGCAGCACCGCGCCGCGGACCGCGGCCAGGGCCGATGCGGCCGCCTCGGCCTGCCCGCGGAGGGTGTTCAGGCGCATGTCGTGCGCGGAGACGAGTGCGCTCTGCTCCGCGATGTCGACGTCGAGGGCGTCCAGCTCGGCGCGCGCGTGTCCGACCTCGCGGGTCGCCGCCTGCGCCGCGTCCTGCGCGCGTCCGATCCCGGACGCGATCTCATCGACCTCGTCCTTGGCCTCGTCGATCGTCGCCTGCGTGACCGTGACCGCACTCACCGCCGCGTCGTCCTCGTCCGTGCCGAGCAGCGCGAGTCGCTGGTTGGCGAGGGTGAACAGGCCGCGCATGCGCTCCTGCACCTGCTCGAGGCCGAAGGTCATGCGCCGCGCCTCGTCGACGGCGGCCGAGTTCTGCAGGCCCTCCAGACGTGCGATCTCCGCCCGGATCCCGTCCGCCTGCTCGCTGAGCACCACGCGCTCGGCGTGCCGCTCGTGCTCGTTGCGGGTGTGGTCGGCCAGCGCCGTGCGCAGCGCCACGACGTCGTCGGCGAAGATGCGCGCCTTGGCGTCGCGGACGACCGCGGCGATGGTCTGCGCCTCGCGGGCGATCTCGGCCTGCCGCCCGAGCGGTTTCAGCTGCCGGCGGATCTCCCCGGCCAGGTCGCTGAGGCGCGTCAGGTTGGTCTCCATCGCGTCGAGCTTGCGAAGGGTCTTCTCCTTGCGGCGGCGGTGCTTGAGGATCCCAGCGGCCTCCTCGATGAAACCTCGCCGGTCCTCGGGCGAGGCCTGCAGCACGGTGTCCAGCCGGCCCTGACCCACGATGACGTGCATCTCTCGGCCGAGACCCGAGTCGCTCAGCAGCTCCTGCACGTCGAGCAGCCGGCAGCCTTCACCGTTGATCGCGTATTCGCTGGAGCCATTGCGGAACAGCGTGCGGCTGATCGTCACCTCGGCGTACTCGATCGGCAGCGCGCCGTCGCCGTTGTCGATCGTGAGCTGCACCTCGGCTCGGCCGAGCGGCCCGCGCGTGGAGGTGCCGGCGAAGATGACGTCCTCCATCTTGCCGCCGCGCAGCGTCTTGGCGCCCTGCTCCCCCATCACCCAGGCGAGCGCGTCCACGACGTTGGACTTTCCGGATCCGTTCGGGCCGACGATGCAGGTCACACCCGGCTCGAAGGCGAACGTCGTCGGCTGCGCGAAGGACTTGAACCCCTTGAGGGTCAGGCTCTTCAGATGCATGGGCACGCTCGACGGTCGACGGAGATCACGGCGTCTACGTTATCGCGGTCCCCCGCGCCCGACGCGCGGGAAACGCCCGGGGTCCAGGGATTTCTGAGTGTCGCCTTGACGTCTGCTGTGCGGCTCCGCTAGCGTGACAAGCCGACCGAGAAAGGAGGTTGCCCATCATGATGAACACTCGCATTGCATTCACCCCAATCCGCGGGATCGATGCGTCTCCGGCGACTTCCCTCGGCGCCTGCACGGCCTACGCCGCGTAGAGCCGTCCGGGTACCGCCAGCCGCGACCCGCGCTCACGCCTGCCCGGTTCTGAGACCGGCCCGACGCTTCCCGCGTCTGCGATCCGATCCGCGTCCACACGTGTCGATCTCCTGATCGCCCGCACGATCCGGACACCGTGTCCGGATCTTCCCCGCACCCGTGACACGCCTCAGCGTCCCACCGGGCGTCTGCGTCGTGGAGCGAAACCGCCTTCCGGCACGACCAACGAAAGCGAAACATCGTGAATACCGCATTGCACGCTTCGCCTCCCACCGAGTCGACGCACCGCGCTGCATCCGAGCGCGACCTGTCCATCCGGCTCCCCCGCGAGGAGGAGCTCCGCCGCCTGTCACTCACCGAGCGCGTGGCGCTGCGGATCGCCCTGCGCCTGATCGTGCGGGTCGGCTCCGCCGGTCGCGTCGCAGAGCGAGCTGCGCGGGTCGAATTCGGCCGCCGCGTGCTCGCCGAGTACGAGGCGCAGCGGATCCGGCACTCCGTGCCCCGTCAGATGCTCTGATCCGGAGCGCTGCCGACATGGAGGACCTGAGGATCCCGCTGACCGCCGGAGCGACCCTGCATCCGCTCGCGCATCCCGCGCGGGCGGATGCGGGGCCGTCCGACCGGCTCCGCGCCTATGCCGAGGTGCGCAACGCGTGTCTCACCGAATCGACCGGCCGGGACGACGACCATTTCGCGCCGGAGGAACTGCTGCCGCTGCTGGCCTCGGACGCGTACTCCCGCCGTCACCAGTGGAGCGTCCTCCTCGGTGAGCGCACGGTCGGCGTGGCCGTCCTCAACATCAGCCAGGACGGCGGAGGACGCAGCGCGATCTGGTACGTCTCGCTGCTGCGGGAGGTGCAGGGCCGGGGCATCGGATCCGTCGTAGCCGAGCACATCGAGCACATCGCCCGCGCGGAGGGGGTCCGTGAGCTCCAGCTCTGGGCCGAGCATCGCGCCGCGGCCGGTCCGACGCTCGCGGCGCCGACCGGCTTCGGCAGCGTGCCGCGCGACGGTGCCGCCGCGCTCCTGCTCCGCCGTGGTCACGCGCTCGCGCAGGTCGATCGCGTGAGCGAGTACCGCTGGGGGCCGCTCGAGCCTCTCCGCAGGCTGAACGGGGATGCCGAGGCGCACGCCACCGGCTATCGCGTGCTGCAGTGGCTGCTGCCCACGCCTGCCGCGCTCATCCCCGGCTATGCCTGGGTCAAGTCGCGGATGTCGACCGATGCGCCCAGTGCGGACCTGGACATGCCGGAGGAGACCTGGGATGAGGCGCGCGTGCACGCGCACGACCAGCGTTGGGCCGATCTCGGCAGCACCGTGCAGGTCACGGCCGCGCAGCACATCATCAGCGGCGAGCTCTGCGCGTTCAGCGAGCTGTCTCTGAAGGGCGCACCCGACAGCGTCACCCATCAGGAGGACACGCTCGTGCTCGGCGCGCACCGCGGACACAGGCTCGGGATGCTCGTCAAGACCGCGGGCATGCTCGCATGGCACGAGCGGTATCCGGACTCGACGCGGATCGTCACCTACAACGCCGAGGAGAACCGGCCGATGCTGTCGATCAACGAGGCGATCGGCTTCGTCCCTATCGCCTACGAGGGCGCCTGGAAGAAGGCTCTGCGTTAGTCGGCTGTGCGGGGTCCGAGTCCGATCGAGGCCGCCAGGAATTCTTCGACTGCCGCCATCGTCGTCGCGTTGTCGGCGTGCACGATCCCGGCGATGCCGCAGGCCGCCGCCCCGTCGATCGCCTCCTGCCGGTCGTCGATGAAGAAGACGTCGTCGGGCCTCGCTCCCATCCGTTCCAGTGCCCGCTCGTAGGCAGGCGGATCCGGCTTGTTCGCGCCCTGCTCGTGGCTGTAGCAGATCGGATCGAAGATACGGGAGAAGCCGAAGCGTCGTTCTTCCTCCTCCCGCGCGCCGTCGGCCGAATTTGAGAGAATCGCGACGCCGGTGCGGGACCGGAGCGACGATGCGTAGGCGATGAGCTCGGTGTTCGCGTCCCCGCAGTACACGTCCCAGAATTCGGCACGAAAGGCGGCGAGCTGGTCGTCGTCGAAACCGAATAGGCCCGCCCACCGCCGCCAGTACTCGTCCGCCCGCCCGGTGACGACATCGATCGGGGGCAGATCCGCCGCAGCGACCCGCGCCTCGTACTGCCCCACCGAGAGGCCCGCGGCTGCGGCCCAGCGCTCCACGAGCTCGCGCTGCCAGGAGCCGTCGTCCACGAGTTCGAGAACGCCGCCGATATCGAACAGGATCCAGGGCCGCGCGTCCGTCATGCTCCGAGGCTAGGCGATTCGGCCGGCGAACGGCGATGGGGAGCGTTCTCCATCCGGCCGGTCCCGATCCGGCAGAACTCAACGCCGGCACTGGCACCTCGGGCAGAAGTGGCTTGAGCGGTTCATGAACGCGTCGCGGCGGATCGGCGTGCCGCAGCGCGCGCACGGCAGGCCCGTGCGGCCGTAGGCGTTCAGGGAGTGGGCGAAGTAGCCGGCCTGACCGTTGACGTTCACATATTGCGCGTCGAAGCTCGTGCCGCCCTCGGCCAGAGCCTTCTCCAGCACGGCGCGCACCTCGGCGAGCAGCCGGTTGACCGCCACCGTGGACAGCGCCGACGCGGGGGTCTCCGGATGGATGCGAACTGCCCAGAGCGACTCGTCGGCATAGATGTTGCCCACGCCCTTCTCAGGGCTCGTTCCTCGACTCGTGGCCACGCGCGTGGGCGGCGCACCGGAGCCTGGTCTTGCCGTTTGTCGCGTCGGCGTATGGGGAGCCGCACTCGGGGACGTCACATGTCTTGATCCGGCCCCAACCGTCCAGGATGACCAGGAGCATCAGAGCGTGACCCGCTGCGGTGCGATCAGAAGTCATCCCTTTGCGCAACTCCTCCCAGGTCAGCGATACGTGATCACTCTCGTGGAAAAGACGTGACCAGAGCAGATCGGAGGCGATGGCTTCCCCGTTCTCGCGCGCGATCAGGTACTGGGAGGCGAACTCCGGGTAGCGCTCGATGGCGTCGTCGACGAGACTTGCAAGCCTGGTCACGAGCGCGATGGGCGTTCTTGGTGGCATGGTCCCGGAGTGGGCGCGTGTTGTGTGTCCAATCTCACGTTCCCTCATGCGGACCGACCGTATCGGGTGACCTCGCAGGAATGTCAATACCCTATTGACCTTTACGTTACGTCAAGGTGAAGGCTGGTCGTATGGGCACGACGACCAGCGACCAGAGAGAACGGAGCATCGCTCAGCGCCACGGCTCGGACGGCGTTCTGATCGACCGTCAAGAGCACCCTCTTGCCCGGCGACTGCGGGATGTGCTGCGGCAGGGCAACCGGAGTTCGAACCTGTTCGTGATCGATGATGAGGATAACGTGCTGCAGGCGGTGCGGGCAGGGGTGCGGCTCGACAGTCTTTACCTCAGTGAAGGATCGCGTGCGGATGATGCGCGCGCAGCCGCTGATACTGCGGAAGTGCCGACGCACACGTTGGTCGACACTGTGAGCAGGGATCTCTTCGGTGGCGAGAAGCGATCGCGTGTGTTTGCTCTCGCCCGCGCTCCTCGCCAGGCGACGCTCAACGATCTTCGCGAACGGCCGGGAGACATCGTCGTGCTCGATGGCGTGCGCCTGGCAGGCAACATCGGCGCAATCATCCGGACCTCGTGCGCGCTCGGCGCTGCGGGGGTCGTGCTCATCGACAGCGGTATGAGCAGCGTCCTCGACCGTCGGCTGATCCGGTCCAGCCGCGGGCTCCTCTTCGCCGTGCCCGTCATCATGAGCGCAGCATCCGAACTTCGGCGGTTCCTCCGTGCGGAGCAGATTCCCCTGGTGACCCTTGCCGCTGACGGCACCGAGCGCCTGGAGCAGGTCGGCCGTATCCACGAGCGCGTGGCGCTCCTGATGGGCAGCGAGCGAGAGGGCGCGTCGGTCCGGATGGAAGGCACGGCGAGGTACAAGCTCGCTATCCCGATGACGCCCGAAGTGGAGTCGCTGAACGTGTCCGTGGCCGCAGCATTGGCGCTCTGGGAACGACGCGGCGCAGAGACTTCAATGTCTCGTGCCTGACATCGGGCCCGGGGCATGCAGGGCGGAGGGTGCAGGAGGCCGGAGCTCTGATGTGCTCATGCGTTCGATGGTGCTGAGAAGAGGCTGCGTTAGCTCGGCCGCGCCAACCCCTCATCCTGGAGGATGACGTCCTCTCCCGGATCTCACTCTCCGGGCCGACGAGCCCGCCGAGCCACCGGGCAAGGCTGGAGGCATGAACACCACGGTCATCGACGCACACGGTCTGGTCAAGACGTTCGGCCCCACTCGCGCCCTCGCCGGCGTGGATCTGCGGATCGCGCCCGGCGAGTCGGTCGCGATCATGGGTGCCTCCGGATCCGGGAAGACCACGCTGCTGCACGTCCTCGCAGGGATCACGCGGCCGGACTCCGGGCAGGTCCTGTTCCATCCGGCGGGCGCTGCGCCGATCGAAGTGAGCGCGCTGGGAGAATCCGCACGATCGCGCCTGCGGCGGGAGTCCTTCGGTTTCGTGTTCCAGCAGGGTCTGCTCGTGCCCGAGCTCACCGCCATCGAGAACGTCGCGCTCGCCGTCATGATCACGGGCGCGTCCCGCACCGACGCCATGCAGCGCGCGGCCGGCTGGCTCGCCGCCCTCGGTCTGCAGGGCATGGAGGATCGCCGGATCGGCGAGCTCTCCGGTGGTCAGGCGCAGCGCGTCGCGATCGCCCGAGCGCAGGTGACCGGCGCCGGGGTGGTGTTCGCCGACGAGCCGACGGGCGCACTCGATTCGACCACCTCGGGCGAGGTCATGGACGCGTTGCTGTGGTCGACGACCGGTCAGGGACGCACGCTCGTCCTGGTCACTCACGATGCGCAGGTGGCCGCCCGTTGCTCCCGCACGGTGTCCGTCCGGGACGGCCTCGTCCTGAACCCGGCGGTCGCCGCGTGAACGGCGCGACGCTGCGGCTGCTGCTGCGCCCCGCGCCGGGCTCCGCCGGTGTGATTCTCATCCCCGCGACCGCATTCGCGGTGGTCTCCACGCTGGTGCTCATCGTCGTCGGCGGCGCCCAGGCGTTCTGGCGGTGGACCGACGGGCACGCCCTGACCTACCAGATCCTCGCGTCCGTCGCTCTGGTACTGCTGGTGGTGCCGTTGGGCACGCTCGGCGGCGCGGCGGCACGGCTCTCCGCCCGACGTCGGGACGAGCGGCTGTCCACGCTGCGGCTGCTGGGCGTCACCCCGTACGGCGTCGGCGTCGTCGCGGTCGTCGAGTCCAGCCTGGTCGCCGCCATCGGCGTGGCCGGAGGCGTCGTGCTCTCGCTCGGCCTCGCGCCACTCGTCGGTCTCATCCCGTTCCGCGGCACAGCGCTGGGCGCGGCAGTGCTGCTGCCGCCGCTCACGACCGCCGCGCTCGCGGCGGGCACCGTGCTGCTCGCGACGATCAGCGCCGTCGTCGGGTTGCGCCGGGTGGTGATCTCCCCGCTCGGGGTGCGCACGCGCACGACACCACCCGCCCCGCACTGGCTGCGCGCCGTGCTGGCCGTCGCGGCGATCGCGGCGGGCTTCGTCGCCGGCAAGCTGATCCCCGGGATCGGCGGAACCATCGCCCTGATCACGGCGCTGGTCGCCGTGTTCGGCGTCGGGCTGCTGGTGCTGAATCTCGTCGGCCCGTGGGCGCTCCGGGTCAGCGCCCGGATGCAGCTGCGCCGTGCGGCATCGCCGGCCCGTCTGCTCTCGGCCCGCATCGTGCTGGACGATCCGAAGGGCGCCTGGCGCCAGGTGAACGGCGTCGCGATGTCGAGCTTCATGGCGGTGTTCGCGGGCACCGGCGTGGCGCTCATGAACGTGATGAGCTCCGACGCGCCGGCGCCGCAGGATCTGACGCTCATCACCGACATGCGCACGGGCCTCATCGTCACCCTCGTCGCATCGTTCCTGATGGTCGCGTGCTCGGTCGCGGTGACCCAGGCGTCCGGCATCCTGGACCAGCGCGACCTGCACCGCAGCCTGCACAGCCTGGGCGTTCCCGCCGACACCGTGGACGCGGCTCGTCGTCGCGCCGTGATGTCTCCGCTGCTGGTGACCTCGCTCGGATCCGCACTGTGCGCTGCGGTGCTGGTGTTCCCGCTGCTCGGGATCGCTCTGATCGCGGCGCCGTTGTCGCTGGCGACGATCGCCGCCGTGCTGTCGGCCGGGATCGCGCTGGTGTGGGTCGCGACGAGGCTCACCCGCCCGATGCTGCTGCGCGCCTTCGCGGGCTGAGCCTCAGTCAGCGCCCGATCGCGGGCAGCGGCGGAGGATCGATCGCCCTCGACGTGCTCCCCCTCGCGGTCACGTTGTTCCGGACTCCGGCGGGCCACCCCGTAGGACCGCCGCCGCAACGGCGGCCACAGCGGCTACGAAGCGATCTTCGTTGACCCCGGTGGGGTGTCGGTCGAAGAGATCAGCAAGCAACCAGTAGTGCGCAACAGCTCCCTGAAGGACAACGGCGACCGCCGCCCAGTCCCGATGGCCCTGGTCGGGTCCGGCCAGGTCGGCCAGCAGGGTTGAGGCGCGGCATGCACACGCGCGATCTCCTGCTCGCCGAAGCGTTGCATGAGAGCCGGGAACGCTGCCAGACCGCGGAACAGCAGCCTGGTCAGATCACGATCTTGATCCAGGCGCCGGAGCCCGGCCTGGGTCACCGCCCGCAATTGCTCGACCAGCGCCTCCTCGTCCGGTGCGTCAGTCGCTACCGGGTTCGCTCGAGCCGGACGTGCTCAGCAGTTGGGTCAGCCCAGCGTCGAGCAGTTTTCGTTGGACCGGAAGCGACCGCGCAGGACTGCCCGATCCCGGCGACAGTCCGGCGGCAGCCTCGATCTGGGCGACCGAGGTCGCGGCGTACCCCTGCTCCCCGAACAGGCGCATTCCCTCGCTCCGCAGCCGGTCGCGTGTGCTCATCCGTTCACCGTAGCAAGTATTCACTTGCCGCGAACCGGTTAACCATTTAGCCTGGATAGCAAGTGTTCACTTGCCACGATGGAGGAGATTCACGATGAAGGTTCTGCTTGCAGGCGCTACCGGAGCCATCGGTGTTCCGTTGGTTCACGGGCTGATCGCCGGCGGCCACCAGGTGGTCGGTCTGACCCGCAGTCCGGCCAAGGCCGCTCGGTTGGCTTCGGCCGGCGTCCAGCCGGTCGTCGCCGATGTGATGGATCGCGACGGACTGATCCGCGCTTTGCACGAGACGAGTGCTGATGCGGTCATTCACCAGTTGACTGCGCTGGCCAAACCACCCGCACAGCACCGCGACATGACCCAGACGAACCTGCTGCGGACCACCGGGACCGAGCACCTGCTGGCCGCCGCGCGCGAGGTCGGCGCCAGGCGGTTCCTGACCCAGAGCATCGTACTCGGTTACGGCTACCGCGACCACGGCAGCACACCGCTATCGGAGAGCGCTCCGTTCGGCCGACCGGACAGCGGCCGGTGCAACCCGCACATCGCGGCGATGCTCGCCAATGAACAGGCAGTTCTGGATGAGCCCGAGCTGGATGGGATCGCGCTACGCTATGGCCTCTTTTACGGTGCCGACGTCGAGAACTACAGGCAGCTGCTTCAGCGGCGCAAAGTGCCGGTGCCGGCCCGCAGCGACAACGCGCTGGCCTGGATTCACGTCGACGACGCCGCCCAGGCCACCATCGCCGCTCTTGAGCACGGCGCTGCCAACTCGGCGTACAACATCGTCGACGACGAGGCCGCATCCTGGGCGCGCATGTTCACCGGCCTGGCCGACGCATTCGGCACCCCAGCCCCCCGCCGGCTGCCCGCCTGGTTGATCCGTGCAGCTGCGCCGTACGTCGCAGCACTGGTCCTGGACACCTCGATCCGGGTCTCCAACGCCAAGGCCAAGACCGAACTCGGCTGGAGCCCCCGATACCCCACGTACCACCACGGACTGAGGAACCTCGCCACCCACCGATGAGAGACCCGTGAACGCCGGCACAGCCTCCAGAAGAACGCCCCGCCGCCGACCCGGGCCGTATCGGCCGGGGCGCCGTACTGGACAGCGCGGCGAGCATGTCGCACGGTGCGCGCAAGACAGTGCCATTGGGCATTTCGGAGATCGTCCCCGTGCCGACCGCAGAGAAACTCATCCCCCATTGTCGTGTACGAAAATCTCTAACCTTGCCGCTGGCAGCGCCGGCAGAAGTGCGAGGAGCGATTCATGAACGCGTCGCGGCGAATCGGCGTGCCGCAGCGTGCGCACGGCAGGCCCGTGCGGCCGTAGGCGTTCAGCGAGTGCGCGAAGTAGCCCCACTCCCCAATATAGATACGTTCCGACCGTTACCGGGAAGTGCGGTCGTCGTGACGAGCGACCCATGTCACTTGTCGATGGAGGCCATGTTGGCTTCGTCGTGGCGTTCGCCGGCAGGCCGGTGTGAGGATGTTGAGGCGATCGAGCTGCTCGGCGGTGAGTTCGACCGCGTCGGCGGCGGTGTTCTCCTCGACGCGGGCGACCCGCCGGGTGCCGGGGATCGGGGCGATGTCGTCGCCGCGGGTGAGGATCCAGGCCAGCGCGGTCTGCGCCGGAGTGGCGCCGATCTCGGCGCCGATGGCGCGGACCTCGTCGACGATGCGCAGGTTGCGGTGGAAGTTCTCGCCGGTGAACCGCGGGTTGGTCTTGCGCCAGTCGTCGTCGGCGGAAGTCGTCGACGGTGCGGATCTGCCCGGTCAGGAGGCCGTGGCCGAGCGGGCGAGTAGGGGACGAAGCCGATGCCGAGCTCGCGCAGCAGCGGCAGGATCTCGGCCTCGACGTCGCGGGTCCACAGCGAGTACTCGGTCTGCAGCGCGGCAACCGGGTGCACGGCGTGCGCCCGGCGGATCGTCTCGGGGCCGGCCTCGGAGAGTCCGAAGTGGCGCACCTTGCCCTCGGCGACCAGCTCGGCCACCGCGCCGGCGGTCTCCTCGATGGGCGTGTTCGGGTCGACGCGGTGCTGGTAGTACAGGTCGATGTGGTCGGTGCCCAGCCGCCGCAGGGAGCCTTCGACCGCGGTCTTCACGTTCGCCGGGCTGCTGTCGATCACGCCGGGTCCGCCGCCGGAGTGGGAGACGAGGCCGAACTTCGTCGCGATCACCACCTGGTCGCGGCGGCCCTTGATGGCCTGGCCGACGATCTCCTCGCTGAGGAAGGGGCCGTAGATCTCGGCGGTGTCGATGTGGGTGACGCCCGAGGTCCAGCGCGCGGTGGATGGTGCGGATCGACTCGGCGTCGTCGAGAGCCCCGCCGGTCGTGTAGATGCCGGCCATGGTCATGGCTCCCAGGCCGATGCGGGAGACTTCGAGGCTTCCGAGGTGTGCGTTCTTCATGAGGGTGTCCTACTTGTTCTGGTGGGTCAGGCCTGCGAGGTGGGCATGGCCCACAGCTCGGCGATGGAGGAGCGGCGGTGACGGGTCACCATGTACGCGATGCTCTCGGCGATGTCCTCCGGCTGAAGCGGCTCCGGGATGTTCTCAACGATCTCTTCCTCCAGCGGGCGGCGGATCTCGTCGCGGTTGTGGGAGACGAGCTCGGTGTCGACTGCGCCGGGCTCCAGCACGCCGACGCGGACGTGCTTCTTCGTGACCTCCTGACGCAGCGCCTCGGTGAAAGCGTTGACCCCGAACTTCGTCATGTTGTATACCCCGAAGTTCGCCCAGGCGGCCCGGCCGGCTTCGGAGGAGATGTTGACGATGTCGGCTACCTGGCGCAGCTCGTCCTCGGCCGCGGTCAGCAGGTGCGGCAGAGCCGCGTTGGTCATGTAGAGCAGACCCTTCTGGTTCACGGCGATCATCCGCTCCCACTCGTCCAGATCCGCACCGACGACCGGTCCGAGCAGCATCAAGCCGGCGTTGTTGATCAGGATGTCCAGTCGGCCGAACCGTTCGATGACGGTGGCGACGGCCTGCTCCGCCTGAACGCGGTCGGCGATGTCCGCGGTCACAGCCAGAGCTGAGCCGCCTGCCGCCTCGATGGTGCGGACGAGCATGTCGAGGCGGCCCGTGCGGCGGGCGACGACGGCGACGGTCGCGCCGAGGTCGGCGAGTTGCGTCGCGGTCGCTTCGCCGATGCCGCTGCTGGCACCGGTGATGATCGCGACGGCTCCGCTGAGCTTGTTCTGCGCCATGGGTGCACGTCCTTTCGGGAGGATCCACGCGTGGGTGGTGCTTTCAGTCAATGCTCTTCCGCCGGAGTGAGCGTGGCCCTACCTACAGGTGCCCCGACAGGGCCCCTCTTGTGCACCAGGATCGGCGTACTTTTGATGACATGAGTACCCGCGACGCCATCCGTGAGTTCCTCACGACGAGGCGTGCGAAACTCACCCCTGATATGGTCGGCCTGCCGGATTTCGGCGGTCGGCGCCGCGTGCCGGGCCTCCGGCGCGAAGAGGTCGCCCTCATGGCCGGGATGAGCGCCGAGTACTACAAGCGCCTCGAACGCGGCAACGCGACAGGGGTGTCCGAAGCGGTCATCAACGGCGTCAGCCGTGCCCTGCAACTGGACGACGCCGAGCATGCGCACCTGCGCGACCTGATCCGGGCCGCGAATGCGGGCGTTCATCCGCCGCAACGCCAGCACCCGGTGTGTAAGGAGCACCTCACGCCCGGTATGCGGCAGACCATTGACGCGATGTCCACGGTCCCCGTCTACGTGCAGAACGGCCGTCTAGACGCTGTCGCGACGAACGTCCTCGGCCGGGCCCTCTTCTCGGAGCTCCTCGACGACGCCGAGCCGCCCGCGAATGCTGCCCGGTTCATCTTCCTCGATCCCCGCGCGCAGACCTTCTACCGGGACTGGGAAGCGCAAACCCGCCAGATCGTCGCCATGCTCCGCGCCGAGGTCGGTCGCTCCCCGTACGACCGGAAGCTCAGCGACCTCGTCGGCGAGCTCTCCACCCGCAGCGAGCTCTTCGGGAAGCTCTGGGGAGCGCACGACGTGCGCGAACACCGCACGGGTCTGAAGACAATCCACCATCCCGTTGTCGGCGACCTCGACCTCACGTATCAAGCGATGGACGTCGCCTCCGACCGTGGACTGCAGATGATCGTCTTCTCCGCCGAACCGGGATCCGCCACCCACGAGCGCCTCCAGCTGCTCGCCAATCTGATCGAGACCGTAGTGGAAACCGCGACCCGGTGAGGGAAGTAGGCCAGCCGCAGGCGATCAACGCAAGTCTTCTCGGACTTGAGCAGTCGCCCGGCGAGTCGATCTAGCGTTTTCGCTGGCAGCGCGGGCAGAAGTGCGAGGAACGATTCATGAACGCGTCTCGACGGATCGGCGTGCCGCAGCGCGCGCACGGCTGGCCCGTCCGGCCGTATGCGTTCAGGGAGTGCGCGAAGTAGCCGGCCTGGCCGTTCACGTTCACGTACTGGGCGTCGAAGCTGGTGCCGCCCTCGGCCAGAGCCTTCTCCAGCACGGCGCGCACCTCGGCGAGCAGCCGGTTGACCGCCACCGTGGACAGCGCCGACGCGGGGGTCTCCGGATGGATGCGAGCTGCCCAGAGCGACTCGTCGGCATAGATGTTGCCCACGCCGCTGATCAGGTTCTGATCCAGCAGCACGCGTTTGATCGCACTCGACCGAGTGCGCAGGGCGTCGCGGAAGGCACGGTACCGGAACGCCTCATCCATCGGATCCCGCGCGATGTGCGCCACCTGCGAGGGGATCAGCGCGTCACCGCTCCCCCAGCCCGCGGGCATGCCGTCGCCGGTCGGCACCAGGACATCGACGGCGAGTGCGCGAAGTAGCCGGCCTGGCCGTTCACGTTCACGTACTGGGCGTCGAAGCTGGTGCCGCCCTCGGCCAGAGCCTTCTCCAGCACGGCGCGCACCTCGGCGAGCAGCCGGTTGACCGCCACCGTGGACAGCGCCGACGCGGGGGTCTCCGGATGGATACGAGCTGCCCAGAGTGACTCGTCGGCATAGATGTTGCCCACGCCGCTGATCAGGTTCTGATCCAGCAGCACGCGCTTGATCGCACTCGACCGAGTGCGCAGGGCGTCGCGGAAGGCCTGGTACCGGAACGCCTCGTCCATCGGATCCCGTGCGATGTGCGCCACCTGCGAGGGGATCAGCGCGTCGCCGCTCCCCCAGCCCGCGGGCATGTCGTCGCCGGTCGGGACCAGGGCGTCGACGGCGAGTGAGCCGAAGGTGCGCTGATCGGCGAAGACCACCGCAAGTTCGCCGTGATCCGGGTGCTCGACGAACAACCGGATCCGCTCGTGCCGTTCCGGTGCGGCATCCGGCCGGCGCAGCAGCAGCTGCCCGGACATGCCGAGATGGCCGACGATCGCCGAGCCGCCGTCCGCCGACCGCGAGGCGAGCGGCATCCAGAGGAACTTGCCGCGGCGGGCGACCGTCGCGACCTCGGATCCCTCGAGCCGGGCGACGAAGTCGGCCGATCCGGCGGCGTGCCGCGTGAGCGCGCGCTCGTCGTGCACCGCGACCGAGACGATCCGGGCCCCGGTCAGCGCAGGCGCGAGACCCGCGCGGACGACCTCGACTTCGGGGAGTTCGGGCATGACGCCGGTCAGGCCCGCGTGCTCAGAATCTGCCAGGCCGCCAGCGCTGCGGCCATCTCGGCCGTCTTCTTGCTGGTGCCGGTGCCGGTCGTCGCCAGCTCGCCCGTGGTCACGGTCGCGGTGAAACGCCGATCGTGGTCTGGGCCGGTCGAGACGACCTCGTACACCGGCGCGCCGAGGTCCTCATGCGCCGCGAGCTCCTGCAGCGCGGTCTTCGGATCCATCGCCGCGCCGTACCGCTCGGGGTTCTCGAGCAACGGCTCGATGAGCCGGAGCACCAGCCCGGTGGCGACCTCCGGCCCCGCGGACAGGTATGTGGCGCCGAAGATGGCCTCCATCGTGTCCGCGAGGATCGAGTCCTTGTCGCGACCTCCGGTTCGCTCCTCGCCGCGGCCGAGCAGGATGTGCTCACCGAGCCCGATGCCGCGCGCGACCTCGGCGAGGGCCACGGTGGACACCACGCTCGCACGTCGCTTCGCCAGGGAGCCCTCATCGAGGTCCGGCAGCGTCGTGTAGAGCATGACGGTCACCGCCTGGCCGAGCACGGAGTCGCCGAGGAACTCGAGGCGCTCGTTGTGCGGGATGCCGCCGTTCTCGTACGCGTACGAGCGATGCGTGAGCGCAAGCCGAAGCAGCTCGGGGTCGATGTCGACTCCGAGCTGCTCAGGAAGAGGGCGCGTCCCTACGGGGACTTCTGCCATGATCGACGGGTCGATCAGACGTCGGCGACCTTGCGGCCTTTGTACTCGAGGAACAGCTCGGTGCCCTGCGAGTCGGTGACGACCTTCGCCTGGTGCGGGCGGCTGTAGACGACCTTGCCGTTCTCGATGGTCTTGACGAGGGCAGGAGCCTCCGCCTTCCACTGCGCGCGACGCGAGCGGGTGTTGGAACGGGAGACCTTGCGCTTCGGGGGGTTACCGGCCATGGTTGCTTACCTTCTGTGTTCTGGGCGCGCAGCTATTCCGCTGCGTTCCCTTGGTCTGTGATCTGCTGGAGCGCGGCCCACCGAGGATCGACGGGAGCGTCCTGCTCTTTCCCGGCGCTTCCGGTCAGCCGCTCGCCGGTCTCGGGGTCGAGTCCAGGGCAATCCGGCTGACACACCGGCTGAAACGGGAGCGCCAGTACGACCGCGTCCCTGACCAGAGTTTCAAGATCCACGTGGTCGTCTTGAACCTCGAAGTCGTTCGCTTCCTCTCCAGGATAGGCGAAAAGCTCCTGAAACTCGACTTCGACGGGCGCTTCGATCGGATTCAGGCACCGACCGCACTCTCCGCGATAGGTGGAATCGACCTCTCCGGTGACAAGGATGCCCTCATGCACGGACTCCAGACGGACGTCCAGCTCGAGCTCCTCGCCCTTGGCGACGGAAACGAGGCCTTCTCCCCACTGTTCGGACAGCGGGATGGTCATCCGGAACTCCCGCATCTCACCGGGATGGCGAACGATGTCGTGCGCGGACAGCACGAATGGTCCATTGCGTCGGGTTCTCACACGTTCAGTCTACCGGGCTGGACCTGGACGGCGCCCGGGCCCTTCGACAGGCTCAGGGACCGGGGTGCGCGGCTCAGGGACCGGGGACCGGGCCCTTCGACAGGCTCAGGGACCGGGGGCTCACAGCCCGCGGGCGCCGGTGTCCAGAAAGCGGGCGACCGCAGCGGGCACGAACGGCGTCACGTCGCCGCCGAGCGCGGACACCTGGCGCACCAGCGAACTGGAGACGAGCGCGTGCGCGGGATCGGGCAGCAGGAACACCGTCTCGATGCCCGCGAGGTGGCGGTTCACGATCGCCATCGGCGACTCGTACGCGACATCCACCTGCGACCGGATCCCCTTCACCAGCACACTCGCGTTCACGTCACGCGCGTAGTCGACGAGCAGTCCCATGCTCCAGGATCCGACGATGACCTTCCCCGCGACACCGGCGTCGGCGATCGACTCCTCCAGCAGCGTGAGACGCTGGGCGACGGGCAGCATCGCCTGCTTGTCGGGGTTGTGCACCACGAGCACGTGCAGCTCGTCATACAGCGCCGCGGCACGCCGGATGACATCCAGGTGGCCGAGAGTCGGCGGGTCGAAGGAACCGGGGACGACGGCGATCCGACTGCTCATAGGCCCAGACTAACCGCGCGGATCCATGCGCGGGCTGAGTCGGCCCTTCGACGAGCTCAGAGACCGGCACTGCTCAGTTCTTGACGAGGGCCGCACGGTCTTCGATGCTGAGCCGCCGTGCGATCGCCTCGCGCAGCCCCTCGTGGTCCTGCAGCGCGGGATCGGCCGCGATGATCTCCTCCGCGATCTCGCGGGCGCGTCCGATCAGGTCGGCGTCCTTGATCACCCGCAGCAGCTTGAGCGAGCTCTTCACACCGGACTGCCGGGCGCCGAGCACGTCGCCTTCTCCGCGCAGTTCGAGGTCGACCTCGGCCAGGGCGAAACCGTCCAGGGTAGCGGCGACCGCATCGACCCGGTCGCGGGCCGGAGTGCCCTGCTCCGCCTCCGTGACCAGCAGGCAGAGCCCCGGCACACCTCCACGGCCGATCCGACCGCGGAGCTGATGCAGCTGTGAGACGCCGAACCTGTCGGCTTCGAGCACGATCATGGTGGACGCGTTCGGCACGTCGACGCCGACCTCGATCACGGTCGTCGCGACCAGCAGATCGATCTCCCCGCGTGCGAACGCCTGCATGATCGCGTCCTTCTCGTCCGCGGCCATCCGTCCGTGCAGTCCCGCGATCCGTAGGGATCCCAGTGTCGGATGCGCGGACAGCGCGGCGAGCAGCTGCACCACCCCCCACCGTGGCCCCTTCGCCTCGTCATCGCCCTCCTCGTCCGCAAAGCGCTCCTGATCCGCCTCAGCGGTGTCCTTCTCGGTGTCGATCGCGGCGCACACGGCGAACACCTGGCGGCCTTGGGCGATCTCCTCGGCCGCCCGCTCCCACACCCGGGCGAACCAGCCGGGGTGATCGGCGAGCGGGGCGACGAAGGTCTGGATCCCGGCGCGTCCGCTCGGCATGCTGCGGATCACGGAGGTGTCGAGGTCGCCGAACACGGTCATCGCGACGGTGCGCGGGATCGGCGTCGCAGTGAGCACGAGCGCGTGCGGGCTCGTGCCCTTGGCGCGCAGGGCCTCGCGCTGCTCCACGCCGAAGCGGTGCTGCTCGTCGACGACGACCAGGCCGAGATCCGCGAACGTCGTCTTGTCCCCCAGCAGCGCATGCGTGCCGATGACGATCAGCGCCTGGCCGGCGGCGACCCGCAGGGCGGCCTTGCGGCGTTCGGGGACCGACATCTGCCCGGTCAGCAGCGTCGGCATCACGAGCGGGGCGAGCTGGGGGCCGAGCATCTTCGTGATCGAGCGCAGGTGCTGCGCGGCGAGCACCTCGGTGGGCGCGATGAGTGCCGCCTGTCCCCCGGACTCGGCGACCTGCAGCATCGCGCGCAACGCGACCAGGGTCTTGCCGGATCCGACCTCCCCCTGCACCAGTCGGTTCATCGGTGCGCCCGCGACGAGATCCGCCGCGATGCTCGCACCCACGGTCAGCTGGTCGGAGGTGAGCGCGAACGGGAGTGCGGCGTCGAAGCGCTCGAGCAGGCCACCCGGCTTCGCGGGGCGCGCCTTGGCGTCGAGCATCCGCACGAAATGGCGCTGCTGGACCAGGGCGGTCTGCAGCGTGAGCGCCTCGTGCATGCGGAGCGTGCGGATCGCGGGGCCGATCTCGTCCTTCGTGCGCGGCCGGTGCACCTGCTCGAGGGCGGCGCGCGCACCGAGCAGATGCTCCTCGCGGCGGAGGTCGTCCGGCAGCGGCTCCGGCACGGCGCCGAGGTCGTCGAGCACCCTGCCGATCATCTTCTCGATCTGCCAGGTGGTCAGCGACGCCGTCGCCGGATAGATCGGCAGCGGCGTGGTCACCAGCGTGTCGGCCTGTGCTCTGGCCTGCAGTTCGTCGTCGAAGAGCTCGTACTGCGGATGCGCGAACTGGGTGATGCCGCGATACTCCCCGACCTTGCCGGTGAACACGCCCCGCCGTCCGACGCGCAGCTCCTTCTCCCGCCATTCCAGCTGCCCGCGGTATTTCGCGAAGAAGGTGAGCACCATGCGTCCGATGCCGTCGCCGATGTGCACCTCCATCATCGCGCCACGCCGGTTCTTCATGTCGCGGACGCTCGCCGACATGACCTCGGCGACGATCGTCACGGTCTCGCCGCGCGGCAGCTCGATGATCGGGGTGAGCTCACCGCGGTTCGCGTAGCGGCGCGGATAGTGCGACAGCAGATCGGTGACCGTGGTCATCCCGAACGCCTTCTGCAGCGCCTTCGCGTTGCCGTCGCCGACCGCGACGCTCAGCGGCGATTCGAGGCGGAGCGGCATGATCCGAGTCTAGAGCGGGCCGCCGACGTCCTCGATCCGGCCTGCGCACAGCCAGCGTCGCGGATCTGCTCAGCCCCGCAGGAACTCCAGGCCCGCTTCCCGGAACGCCTTCGAACCGGGGGCGTTGAAGTGGTGACGGCCGGGGATCTCGAAGAACCGTCCCTGCCGCGCCGCCTCCGCCAGGCGCCGCGAACCGGGGATCACGGCGTCCTCGGATCCGGTCGCGAACAGGATCGGCTGGCCGGGCGCGGTCGACGGATCGGGATCGATCGAGCGCGACTCGCGCATGCCCTGCGCGAGTGCGATGAGAGCGCCGAGGTCGTTGCCGGGCACGCGCTCGGTCAGCGCGATGTAGTTCTGCGTGACCTGGTCCGTGACCGGTGTGCCGTCGTCGATGAAGCGCCGCACCTGATCGAGGTCGAGCCGCTCGAGCGGGATCCCGTCCGGGACGCCGCCCAGCACGGCGCGAGGGATCCGATCGCCGAGATCGCGGAGCACCTGCCAGCCCACGCGGGCGCCCAGCGAGTAGCCGACGTAGACCGCGTCGTCGATGAGGTAGGTGTCGAGCACCTGTGCGACGTCGGTCGCGAGCGTGCGCACATCGTAACCCGCAGCATCGTGCGGCTTTTCGCTCGCGCCGTGCCCGCGCTGGTCGATGCCGAGCACCCGGTAGCCGGCCCGCTCCAGCATGCGCACCCATCCGGTGAGCACCCAGTTGTCGCGGGTGCTCGAGGCGAAGCCGTGCACCAGCAGCACGACCGGAGCGTCCGGATCTCCCCAGCTGTAGGTTGCGAGCGCCACGCCTTCGCCGACCTCGATGATCTGCGGACGCGGCATGACGGGTCAGGTCGGCAAGGCTGTCTGGCACGCATCCATCATGCTCCCGCGCGGCGCATAGGGTTGTTCCCGTGACGAGAATCATCGCGGGCGCGGCGGGCGGAACCCGCCTGGATGTTCCCGGATCCGGGACCCGCCCGACGAGCGATCGCGTGCGCGAGTCGCTGTTCGCCGTGCTGGAGTCCATGGACGCGATCGCCGATGCCCGCGTGCTCGATCTGTACGCGGGATCCGCTGCGCTCGGGCTGGAGGCGCTCAGCCGCGGCGCCCGCAGCGCGGTGCTCGTCGAGCGCGGCCGCCCCGCGGCCGCCGTGATCCGGCGCAACCTCGCAGCCGTCGCCAAAGCGCTCGGCGATGCCCGCGGCCTGGACGCGGCGGTCCAGGAGACCACGGTGCGCGCGTATCTGGCACGTGCGTCGGGACCGTTCGATCTGGTCTTCACGGACCCGCCGTACGACCTCTCGGACGCGGACATGACCGCGGACCTCATAGCGCTGACCCCGTTGCTCACGTCGGCGGCGGTCGTCGTCGTCGAGCGAGCACGGCGATCCACACCACCGGAGTTCGGTGCGGCCGGTCTCGAGGTCATCCGCGAGCGTTCCTACGGCGACACCGTGCTGTGGTGGGCGGAGCCGCAACAAGGTCGTTGAGCGAGCAGCGACGAAGGAACAGCGAGACGAAACGCGGTCATCCGGCGCAAGCAGCAACAAGGTCGTTGAGCGAGCAGCGACGAAGGAACAGCGAGACGAAACGCGGAGGCCCGGAGCAAGCAGCAACAAGGTCGTTGAGCGAGCAGCGACGAAGGAGCAGCGAGACGAAACGCGGAGATCCGGCGCAAGCCGCACCAAGGTCGTTGAGCGAGCAGCGACGAAGGAGCAGCGAGACGAAACGCGGAGATCCGGAGCAAGCCGCGTTTCGTCTCGGTCGTCGCTGGCGCTCCGTCCTCGCTCAACGACCCTGGCCCGGGAATCGCGTCAGCGCACGTCGGCGCCGCCGTCGCGGTACGGGTCCCAGCTGAGTGGTCCGACCGTCACGGTCGTCGCTGGCGCTCCGTCCTCGCTCAACGACCCCGGCCCGGGAATCGCGTCAGCGGACGTCGGCGCCGCCGTCGCGGTACGGATCCCAGCCGAGCGGGCCGATCGGCTCCCCATCGACGAGGACAGGCGTATTGGGAACCGGGGCGACGACGGATCCGATCCGGCGAAAGCCCGGCGGCAGCATGCCCGCGGGGAAGGTCGCGAGCAGGGCATGGTCCTCCCCTCCGGCCAGCGCGCGGTGCGGATGCGGGCCGAGGGCGTCGCGATCGAGGGCGATCGTCACGCCTGACGCCTCCGCGATCCGGCCCGCGTCCAGCGCCAGCCCGTCCGAGACGTCCAGCATCGCCGTCGCTCCCGCCACGGCCGCGACAGGGCCCAGCCCGATCGGCGGTACGGGGCGCAGCTGGGCAGCGACAGCCGCAGCCTCTCCCTCTGCCAGCTCGGCTGCCGCCACCGGCACCGCCGCGCCGTCGGTGTGGAAGCGCCGGAACAGCACAGACAGCCCGTGCGCGGCGACGCCCATCTCCCCCGCGATCGCCACGACGTCGCCGATCCGGGCGCCCGCTCGGGTGACGGCGGGCCGTCCTTCCAGGTCGCCCAGCGCGGTCACCGCGATCATCAGCGTCGCCGACACGGTCAGATCGCCGCCGACGACCGCGCATCCGGGGGCGAGCGCCGCGCAGGCGTCGCGGAATCCGTCGGCCAGCGCCGCCACGAACGACAGCCGGCGCTCCTTCGGCACCGCGAGCGCGACGAGCAGCGCCGTGGGGCGCGCACCCATCGCCGCGATGTCGGCCAGGTTCACGGCGGCCGCCTTCCAGCCGAGGTCGTAGCCGCTCGACCATGCCGCACGGAAGTCCGGGCCTTCGACGAGGGTGTCGGTCGTGACCACGACGGATCCGGACGGCGCGGCCACGACCGCCGCGTCGTCGCCGGGGCCCAGCAGCGCGAACTCGCCGACGGGTGTGCGGGCCAGGATCGTGCGCAGCACACGCCCCTCGCCGACCTCGCCGATCGTGGGATCGTCGGCGGGGTCGGATGCTGGGAGGTCGGCCATGGTCTCAACGGTAGCCTGGAAGGATGCCCCGCCGTCTCGCCGCCGCCTGCCTCGTCGTAGCTCGCGGCGGGCGTCCTGGCCGGCTGCAGCTCGACCGTGCACCTCGACCCTGCGGGCGATGCGAACAATCCGCGTTGCGCGGACGTCAGCGTGCGCCTGCAGAACGTGCCGAGCATCGACGGGCACGACCGGCGCTGGACCGACGCGCAGGCGACCGCGGCGTGGGGCGATCCCGCCGTGGTGCTGCTCACCTGCGGGCTGCCCGAGGCCGAGCCCACGAGCGCGCTGCAGTGCATCTCCCTGCAGGGCGTGGACTGGCTCGTGGACGCGTCGAAGCAGCCGTACCTGACTCTCACGACCTACGGCCGCAAGCCCGCCGTGCAGCTCTTCATCGACAGCACCCCGAACACGGGGGTGAGCGCCAACGACGTGATCGGGAACAAGAGCCTCGCCGCGGCGATCGCGACGATTCCCGCGACGCACGCGTGCACGGCGCGGCCCGGGGCGGACGCACCGACGCCGGCTCCGAGCCCGGCCGGCTGACGCACACGCACCCGGGATAGTGGACGGTCGCTGCCCACCGCGCGGTGGACGACCGGCTTCGGGCACGGGCGCAGACCAGGCCGTCGCGAACTCAGCCGACCGAGATCACTTCCACGGGCGCGGCCACACCCGGAGCACGCGCGATACGCGCGTCGCCTGTGATGAGCGTGGCACCGAGGACTTCGGCGAGCGCGACATATACGGCGTCGTATGAGGAGAGGTTGGCGCGGAGGCTCCACGCCCGCGACAACAGGGGCATCGGGTCGTGCATCGCGATGTCGGCCGCTTCGAGATCGGCCAGGGCGAGGGCACCGCGATCCGGGGACATGTGTCCGCCGAGAACGAGCCCGCGCAGCGCCGAAGACACCTCAACGCTCAGCAAGGAAGGCGCATGGACGGCGACCTCGGGATCGCGGAATCGTTCGGCGATGAGCGGAGCGGCCGGACGGCCGAGAAGCCACTCCACGACCGCCGACGAATCGAGCACGATCATCGGCCGACGCGCGCCTCGTGGACGAGTTCGACCGAGGACGGCCCCTCCGTGACCGGCTCCCGGGACGCGATCAACTGGAGCAGCTCTCGCCTGGTCGGACGCTCCAACGATCGGCGGAGCTCGGTCAGCGCCAGTTCTGACAGCGACACGCCCTCCATCGCCGCACGCGCCTTCAGACGTCGGTGCAACTCATCGGGAACATTGCGCACCTGGATCATCGTCATAGACTCAGGGTAAGTCACATGTGCTCAACATGCAATCGTGTGTGATCCATCCATCGATCCGACCGTGCAGCCGCTTGGTGACCGCGGAGACCGACACGTGGAGCTCGGCCGTCGCACAAGACGTCGCGTCAGCGGCGCAGCCCCGCCTCGATCAGCTCGGTGATGAGGTCGCGGTAACTCAGCCCGGAGACGATCCAGCACTTCGGGAACATCGAGATCGGCGTGAAGCCCGGCATCGTGTTCAGCTCGTTGACGACGAGTCCGCCCTCGGGCGTGAGGAACATGTCGACCCGTGCGAGTCCGCGGCCGTCCACGGCCTCGAAGGCACGGATCCCGGCCTCCTGGATCGCGGCGACCTCCGCATCGGAGAGCGCGGCGGGGCAGACCACGTCGACGCCGTCGCCGCCGAGGTACTTGCCCTCGAAGTCGTAGAACCCGCGCGAGGTCAGCACGATCTCGCCGGGCAGGGACGCGCGCGGTGCCGTGGCGCCCTCGAGGATCGCGACCTCGATCTCGCGGCCGGCGACGCCGGTCTCCACGAGCACCTTGTCGTCCTCGGCGAACGCGATCCGCATCGCCTCGTCGAGCTCGGCGGGATCGGTCACTTTCGAGACGCCGACGCTCGATCCGGCGCGGGCCGGCTTCACGAAGAGGGGCAGCCCCAGTTCGGCCGCCGCCGTGCGCACGCCCTCGGCGTCCTGCGCCCACTGCCGGGCGCGCACCGTGATCCACGGCGCGACCGCGATTCCGGCGGCCTGGAGTGCGATCTTCATGAAGTGCTTGTCCATGCACAGCGCGGAGTCGAGCACGCCCCCGCCGGCGTACGGCACCTCGAGCGTGTCGAAGTAGCCCTGCAGGGTGCCGTCCTCGCCGTGCGGTCCGTGCAGCAGCGGCAGCACCACGTCGACGGATCCGAGGTCGTCGACCGTGCCGTCCGCGCGCGTCACGCGCAGCGTGCGGATCCCGCCCGGCTCCGGCCATTGCACGCGGGTGCCGTTGTCCGCGACGTCGGGCAGGTGCTCCGCGTCGAGCGGGAACTTGTCGGGGTCGTCGTCCTCGAGCACGAACGCGCCGGAGCGGGTGATCCCGACCGGGATCACGTCGTAGCGCTCGCGGTCAAGCGCCCGCAGCACCCCGCCCGCCGTGGCGGAACTGATCGAATGCTCGCTGGAGCGCCCTCCGAAGAGGACCACCACCGTCTGCTTGGCCATTGCCCGTCCCTTCCCCCTGCGGGGTGTCGTCGTCGGTGGTCAGATGGGGGGCGATGTCGCGCGGATCCATGGTGCCGTCCAGCACCATCTTCACCTGCTCGACGATCGGCATCTCCACGCCGGCGGCGCGGGCCAGCTGCAGCACCGGCGCCACGGACGCAAGTCCCTCGGCCGTCTGCTGCATCTGCTTGACCACGTCCTGGAAGCTGTATCCCTGGCCGAGCAGGCGCCCGGCGGTGTTGTTGCGGCTGAGCGGCGACTGGCACGTCGCGATCAGGTCGCCGAGCCCGGCGAGTCCCTGCAGGGTGCCCGGCTGCGCGCCGTTCGCCACCGCGAAGTCCGTCATCTCGACGAGGCCCCGGGTGATGATCGACGCCTTGGTGTTCTCGCCGTAGCCGACGCCGTCGACGATGCCGATGGCGACCGCGATGAGGTTCTTCAGCACGCCGCCGAACTCGGTGCCGATCACGTCGGTGTTCACGAAGCTGCGGAAGTAGCTGTTGCGGGCCGTGCGGGCGACGATGTCGGCCGTCTCCTGGCTGTTCGACGCGATGACGGCCGCGGTGGGCTGCTCCTTCGCGATCTCGAGCGCCAGGTTCGGGCCGCTGGCGACGGCGATGCGATCCGGATCGCAGCGCAGCTCCTGCTCGATGACCTGGCTCATCCGCAGGCCGGTGCGCTTCTCCACGCCTTTCATCAGGCTGATGACCGGCACGTCGGAGTCCTCCAGCAGCGGGCGCAGCGCCTTCAGGTTCTCGCGCAGGGTCTGGCTGGGCACCGAGAGGTACACCTGCTCCGCGCCGCGCACGGCGTCGGCGAGGAGGTGGGTCGCGGTCATGGAGCGCGGCAGGTTGATGCCGCGCAGATACTGCGAGTTGCGCTTGGCCTCTGCAATCTCGTGCGCCAGCTCCTGGCGCCGGGCCCACATGGTGACCTGGGATCCGCCGTCGGCCAGGATCTTGCCGAACGTGGTGCCCCAGCTGCCCGCGCCGATCACGGTGACGCGGGGGCCGAGCGGGATGGAGGCGGTGCGCGGCGCGTTCCTAGGAGTCAAGGCGTCCCGTCTCCCTCTGGCCGTGATCGGCCGGGTTCCAGCGCTCGGCGGGCGCCTTCTCGCCGCGGAGCTCCTCCAGCAGGGCGGTGATCGCTGCCATCAGCCGATCGTTCGCCTCGACGAGCGCGGCGCGCTCCCCGGAGCGCCCGTACAGGTCGGACAGATCGACCGGGTCGCCGATGAGGACGTCGACCTTCTTCCGAGGCGGCCACAGGCTGAGCCCCTTCTGGTAGCGGCCCATGATGTTCTGGGTGCCCCAGTGCGCCATCGGGATCAGCGGGATCTCACCGGCGAGGGCGAGCCGGACGGCGCCGGACTTCCCGCGCATCGGCCACAGGCCGGGATCGCGCGTGAGCGTGCCCTCCGGGTAGACGATGACGCCGCGACCGTGCTCCACGAGCTCCTTGGACTGTGCCAGCGTCTGCTTCGCAGCGGCGGCGGACGATGAGCGGGCGACCGGGATCATGCCGGTGCCGCGCAGCGCCCAGCCCAGCACAGGAACCCGGAACAGGCTCTCCTTCGCCATGAAGCGCGGCGCCCGGCCCAGGCGCCACACCGCGGCGGCGACGATGAGCGGATCGAACTCCGAGTAGTGGTTCGGTGCGAGCACGAAGGCGCCGGAGTGCGGCAGCTTCTCGGCGTGGCGGATCCGGATCCGCGCGACCAGGCCGATGAACGGGACCACGAGCACCGCCAGGAACCAGAACAGGCTGGGACGGGTCTTCTCGGAGCTCGCGCGCATCTCAGCCGATCACGTCGAAGTCGGCGCCCAGCGCGGTGAGCTTGTCGAGGAACTTCTCGTAGCCGCGGCTGAGGATGTCGACGCCGCGACACCTTCGACTCGCCTGTGGCGGTCAGCGCCGCGATCACGTGGCTGTACCCGCCGCGCAGGTCGGGCACGACGATGTCGGCGCCGTGCAGCGGGGTCGGACCGGTGATGACTGCGGCCTGCTCGAGCTCGCGACGGGGCACGCGACGGGGACCGTCCTGCAGCCCGTGCGGGTGCACGACGATGTCGGCGCCCATCTTGACCAGGGCGTCGGTGAAGCCCATCCGGTTCTCGTACACGGTCTCGTGCACGACAGAGCGACCCGGCGCCTGGGTCAGCGCGACCACGAGCGGCTGCTGCCAGTCGGTCATGAAGCCGGGGTGCACGTCGGTCTCGACGATGACGGGCTTGAGCGCGCCGTCGCGACGGAACAGGATCCCGTCCTCGCGCACGTCGAACCAGCCGCCGGCCTTGCGGAACACGTTGAGGAACGTCAGCATCTCCTGCTGCTTCGCGCCGCCGACGAAGATCTCGCCGTCGGTCGCGAGCGCCGCGCACGCCCACGAGGCGGCCTCGTTGCGGTCGAAGATCGAGCGGTGGTCGTAGCCGCGGAGCGTATCCACGCCCTCGATCAAGATCACCCGGTTCGGCTCGTAGGAGATGATGGCGCCCATCTTCTGCAGCACTGCGATCAGGTCCATGATCTCGGGTTCGATGGCCGCGTTGCGCAGCTCGGTCTGACCCTGTGCCCGGACGGCGGTGAGCAGCACCTGCTCGGTCGCGCCGACGCTCGGGTACGGCAGGTGGATGCTCGCGCCCTTCAGCCCGTTCGGGGCGGACAGGCGGATCCCGCTGGGCAGCTTCTCGACGTTTGCGCCGAACTTGCGCAACGCGTCGAGGTGGAAGTCGATCGGGCGGTCGCCGATGCGGCAGCCGCCGAGGTCGGGGATGAACGCCTGGCCGAGGCGGTGCAGCAGCGGGCCGCAGAACAGGATCGGGATGCGGGAGGAGCCCGCGTGCGCATCGATCTCCTCGAAGTGCGCCGACTCCACGTCGCTCGGGTCGAACACGAGCGCGCCGGGCTCGTCGCCCTCGGTCACGCGCACGCCGTGCACCTCGAGCAGGGAGCGCACCACGGCGACGTCACTCAGATCCGGGACGTCGCGCAAGGTGCTCGCCGTCTCGCCGAGGAGAGTAGCGACCATCGCCTTGGTGGCGAGGTTCTTCGCCCCCTTCACGTCCACCCGGCCGTGCAGTGGCCGCCCGCCGCGGATCGCCAG
This sequence comes from uncultured Actinomycetota bacterium, assembly GCA_963791605.1. GTDB lineage: Bacteria > Actinomycetota > Actinomycetes > Actinomycetales > Microbacteriaceae > Microbacterium. Next base: position 35,191 of record CAWBTB010000003.1, read on the forward strand.
GACATCGCCGGTGAGTGTGGAGGCGATCGTGGTGTCGTGCAGCGGTGTCGTCATTCAGGACCTCTTCTTGTGGAACGGGCGCGGCCGGAGCCGCCGGGCGGATGCCCTAGGCTCACGGCCGCCCCGGTTCAGCGAACAGGAAGGGTCCGTGGCCGCCACGACTCGCGACGGGCCTCGAACTGCGCGATCTTGTCTTCGTTGCGCAGCGTGAGCCCGATGTCATCGAGCCCTTCGAGGAGCCGCCACCTAGTGTAATCGTCGATCCCGATGGCGGTCTGGAAGACGGGCTCGCCCGTCGCCTGTCCTGAGCCGCTCTCTCCGGTCCCTGAGCCGCTCTCTCCGGTCCCTGAGCCTGTCGAAGGGCCGATCGTGGCGGTCCTGGCCTCGAGGTCGACGGTGATCTGCCGGCCGGGATCCTCGTCGATCAGGGCCCAGATCCGCTTGATGTCGGCCTCGTCGACGGTCGCCGCGAGCAGGCCCTGCTTGCCCGAGTTACCGCGGAAGATGTCCGCGAACCGGGGGCTCAGCACGACCTTGAAGCCGAAGTCGCGCAGCGCCCAGACGGCGTGTTCGCGGCTGGATCCGGTGCCGAAGTCGGGGCCCGCGACGAGCACGGACGCCCCCTGGAACGGCTCCTGGTTGAGCACGAACTCCGGATCCTTGCGCCACTCGTGGAAGAGCGCGTCCTCGAAGCCGGTCTTGGTGACCCGCTTCAGGAACACCGCGGGGATGATCTGGTCAGTGTCGACGTTCGAGCGCTTCAGCGGAGCGGCGATGCCGGTGTGGGTGGTGAACTTCTCCATGATCAGTTGGTCCCTTCATCTGCACCGGTCGCATCGGTCGCTGAGCCTGTCGAATCGGTCGCTGAGCCTGACGACCCTTCGACAAGCTCAGGGACCTCCAGATCGCTCGGGCTGGACAGGGTGCCGCGCACGGCCGTGGCCGCCGCGACGAGGGGCGAGACCAGGTGCGTGCGCCCGCCCTTGCCCTGCCGGCCCTCGAAGTTGCGGTTCGAGGTCGACGCGCACCGCTCCCCCGGCGCCAGCTGGTCCGGGTTCATGCCCAGGCACATCGAGCAGCCGGCGAAGCGCCACTCGGCGCCGAAGTCGGTGAACACCTTGTCCAGGCCCTCGGCCTCGGCCTCCAGCCGCACGCGGGCGGATCCGGGCACGACCATGACGCGCACGCCGTCGGCCTTGGTCTTGCCCTTGATCACGGATGCGAAGGCGCGCAGGTCCTCGATCCGGCTGTTCGTGCAGGACCCCATGAACACCGCGTCGACCTTCACGTCCTTGAGCGGCGTGCCCGGCGTCAGGTCCATGTACTCCAGGGCCCGCTCGGCGGCGCTGCGCTCGTTCGGGTCGGCGATCTGCGCCGGATCGGGCACGGAGGCGGACAGCGAGCTGCCCTGGCCCGGGTTGGTGCCCCAGGTCACGAACGGCTCGAGCTCGTCGGCGTCGAGGAACACCTCGGCGTCGAAAGTGGCGCCCTCGTCGGTCGGCAGGGTCTTCCAGTAGGCGACCGCGTCTTCCCAGTCCTGCCCCTGCGGCGCGTGCGGCTTGCCCTGCACGTACGCGAACGTGGTCTCGTCGGGGGCGACCATGCCCGCGCGAGCGCCGGCTTCGATCGACATGTTGCAGATCGTCATGCGGCCCTCCATCGAGAGGGCGCGGATCGCGCTGCCGCGGAACTCGAGCACGTAGCCCTGCCCGCCGCCGGTGCCGATCTTCGCGATCACGGCGAGGATGATGTCCTTCGCCGTGACGCCCGGCTTGAGCGTGCCTTCGACGGTGATCGCCATGGTCTTGAACGGCTTCAGCGGCAGCGTCTGCGTGGCCATGACGTGCTCGACCTCGCTCGTGCCGATCCCGAACGCCATCGCGCCGAACGCGCCGTGCGTGGAGGTGTGCGAGTCGCCGCAGACCACCGTGATACCCGGCATGGTCAGGCCCAGCTGCGGGCCGACCACGTGCACGATGCCCTGCTCGGCGTCGCCCAGGGAGTGCAACCGCACACCGAACTCCTCGGCGTTACGGCGCAGCGTCTCGATCTGCGTGCGGCTGGTCAGGTCGGCGATCGGCTTGTCGATCGCGAGCGTCGGGGTGTTGTGGTCCTCGGTCGCGATGGTCAGGTCGAGGCGACGCAGCGGCCGCCCCTCGGCGCGCAGTCCGTCGAACGCCTGCGGGCTGGTGACCTCGTGCACGAGGTGCAGGTCGATGTAGATGAGGTCGGGCTCGCCGTTCTCGCCCTTGACGACGAGGTGGTCGTCCCACACCTTCTCGGCCAGCGTGCGGGGGCGGGGCGATGCGTCATTCATGTGCTGCTTCTCCTGAGGGTCAAGGTGCGGCCCACGCGAGACTCCGCGGCGAGGAAGGCCTAGATCGAGGTCTCGCCGCGGCTGCTAAGGAGAAGCTGCACCGCCTGCATGCGCTCGAGTTTACAACCGTGCAGGGTAGGAGTCTCCCACCCACCCGCGGCTGTGTCGGCGCGCTGTGCGGGACGTGTCGCGGCGATGACCGCGGTGCATCGCCTCGTCGACGCTGACGCCCCGCCCGCCGAGGTCACTGTTGCGAACAACTCTTCGCAACATTACGGTAGGCTGCATGGTCGCCGAAGAACTCACCACCGCCCAGTTGCGCGTGCTGTCGCATCCCGTGCGCCTGGCATTCCTGCGCCGGCTCAGGGAGCTCGGGCCTGCGACCTCGCGGGTCCTCGGACGCGAGTTCGAGCTCGACTCCGGAGCCGCCAGCTATCACCTGCGCCGACTCGAGGCCGGGCATCTCATCCGAGAGGATCCGGCACTCGGCACTCGACGGGAACGGTGGTGGCGAGCCGTCGACGACATGTCCCAGTTCGATCCCGCGGTGCACGACGACGACGCCTCGGTGCATCGGTACGTGCAGTCGGTCGTGCTGATGGCGGCCGACGAACTGCGGCGGCTCGCGGGTGCCGTTCCCGACGCCGAGCGCGCCTGGCTGTCCGAAGCAGCCTTCATCGATCTGCGTCTCCCCCTCGACGGCGAGGGGCGCCGAACGCTGCGCGACGAACTCATGGCGGTCGTCGGCCGCTACCGGGATGACGCGCGCGACGACACGGCAGCAGCCTCCACGCAGGTGCGGCTGCAGATCTACGAGCAGCGCTGATGGGCTCCGGGGCGCGACGAGACGCCGTGCGATGGGTGCTGGCCTACACCCTCGCCGTGCTCGGAGACGTCACCTACTACCTGATCCTCACCTGGGCGGCCGCAGAGGCCGGTGGCGCGCGCTGGTCGGGCATCATCCTCGCGGCAGGATCCCTGCCGCGCCTGCTGCTGCTCCTGGCCGGCGGCGTACTGGCCGATCGTCTGGACCCGCGCCGCATCGCGATCTGGACCGACTCCGCACGTGCGGCGACGCTGGCCGTCGCGGTGCTCCTCACGGCCGTGCTCGGCCTGCTCCCCTGGTGGCTGACGATCGTCGCGGTGATCTTCGGGGTCGTCGACGCCTGCTTCCTCCCCGCGGTCGGCGCCATGCCCGCCCGACTCGTCCCGCCTGAAGAGCTGACGCGGCTTCAGGCATGGCGGATCACGGGCCTGCGGGTCGCGAACGCCGCCGGACCCGTGCTCGGCGCCCTGCTGCTCGTCGGCGGCAGCGCGGTCGCGTTCGGTGCCGTGTCGCTGCTGTTCGTCGCCTCCGTGATCTTGCTGCGCACGATCCGGCCCCTTGCCGCCGGCGCTCGAGGTGCGAGGGTGGCTTCGGCGGAATCCGGATCCGGCTGGCGTGAAGTGAGGGGGCTGAGGATCACGACACTGGTGATCGGCACTGCGCTGTCCGAACTGCCGTTCTCGGGCCCGATCGCCGCCGCGATCATCCTGCTGGCGCAGGGACGCGGCTGGCCCGTGAGCATCGCCGGCGGCGTGCTCACCGCATTCAGCATCGGCGGGCTGGTGACGAGCGTGCTCCTGTCCATGACGACGCGCGCCGGGGGCCGCACCATGATGCTCGCCTCGGTCGGAGCGACCGCGCTCCTGCTGATCGCGTTCGGCTCATCGGCCGATCCAGGGGCTGCGTCCCCACCCTCTTCGCCGCAGCGGCCGTGGTGGTCGTGGCGTCGGGCGTCGTCCTCGCCACGGCGCGCTTCGGGACTCCCGTGCCGCCCGCCCCTGCGGAGGGGTGAAGTGCAGGGACGGCGTGCCGCTACCGTGCGACCCGCGGCGAGGCTCACTCTGCGAGAGCGTGCGCCCGGTCGTCACTCTGCGAGAGCGCGCGCCCGGCGCTTCTCGCGCCCCGACGCGATCAGGCTCGCGCCGGTCGCGCCGAGCATCGCGACCACGATCACGGCGAGCGACAGCGAGATCGGAGGATCACGGCGATGCCATAGTGCCGGTGGCGCAGCAGACGGCCACCCAACCTGGGCGGTCTCAGCCCAGACTGGTGGCGGTCGCGATGACGTCGCTGAGCGTGCTCGTCACGGCGACCACCGGGATCACGACCAGGATCTGGAGTTCCCGCGCACGGTCCAGCAGCGCGTTTCGTCCCCGTCCGCCGAGCTTCTTGCCGATTCCCGTGATGTGGTTCTTGACGGTCCGCAACGAGAGGTGCAGCTCGTCGGCGATCTGCTGTCATGGCACTCCCTCCAGCAGCATCTGGAAGATCGCGGCCTCGCGTGCCGTCATGTGATCCCGCAGGACGGCAGGATCCAGTTGCTCACGATGCTCGCAGTGACGCTCCGCCGCTGATCGCACCGCGTCGAATGCCTCGGAGACGTCGCTCATGATCCGCGTCATCACCGCAGCTCCTACGTCGATCGGGTCGGCCCGCAGCGCGGCAGAAAGCTCGGAGGTCAGCACACGGTGCAGGATCCCCGCGGCACGCATGGATTCGCGCGAGTCGGCCGTTGACGCCATCACGGCGAGATATGGCCGGTCGGCCGGTGCGGGCGTTGAAGCGGAGACAACGCGGAACTGCGCGACGACGTCGGTGACGAGCAACGCGACGCGGCGGCTCCGGGCGGAGATCAGGGCGGCCTCGGCGCCCAGCGCGTTACCCGACCTGGTCAGCTCGTCGGCGTACGCGGCGCAGACCCGTCCGATCAGCGCCTGCAGCTCCTGCGCGGAGACCTGCTCCGCATTACCGATCGCCTCGTCGCTCGCGGCTGTACCGACCATGCCCGCACCTTCCCGACGTCGTCGAAACCACAGGTCAGCGTAGGGGAATATCGGTATGGGAGCCAAGCGTCCTCTCGAAAGTCAGGACCCTTGGTCCTATATGTTCACAACCCCGAATGGGGTGCCGCACTGTCGGTGACCGGCCAGAGCGGTCACGTCACGTACGACGCCCTCGGCCGTCGTTCCCAGGTGTGGCTGCCGCAGCACACGCAGGCAGCCAATCCGGCGTCACCATCGCTGGCGTACATCTACTCGCTGTCGCAGACCGCGGCGAACGTCGTGCAGACCACCACGCTCGGCTCTGGTGGAACCAGCACGCAATACGCGCTCTACGACGGTCTGGGCGCAAGGTGCAGACCCAGGCTGCTGCGGACGGCAGCGGCGGCGGAACGATCGTCACGACGATCGGATACGATCCCTCGGGACACGCGAACTGGCAGGACAACGCGTACTGGACGACGTCCGTGTCGCCTTCCGGAACCCTCTTCGTGCCGACGACCGAGGCATCGATCCCGTCGCAGATCCGCACGACGTTCGATGCCGCAGGGCGGGCGATCTCCACGGCCACATGGCAGAGCGGAACCAAGCGCTTCGAAACGGATCAGTCCTTTCCCGGTGCGGACCGCGTGGACACGACGCAGCCTTCGGGACGAACGCCCACCACTATCTTCACCAACTCTGCCGCCCAGAAGACCATGCTCACGCAGAATGAGCCGTCGGAGGTATGGTGCCGCATCCTTTCGAGTTGATTGAATGTCATCATGCCGAAGAAGATCGATCCCCTGCTTCGTCAGCGCAGGCAGACTCGTCAGAACTGGCGAAAGTATTGGGGTATGGATGATAATTGATTCCGGAGTCCGGAATGCGTCGATTCTTGACGAAGAACCAACTGCACAATTTGCATGCGTCAGCATCGATACAACCACCATTTCTACAGTCGCGACAGTGGAAGTTCACGATATTAGAGCTGTGGTCGAAATTCGGCGACAACGGGGCGGTCAGATGCCACGAGCGCTCCTAGGGGGCGCTATATATCGAACGCAAGCGCGAATTTAGATATCGAAATACTCCTGGGTGATCCAGGTCCAACTGCGAGGAGGAGCTGCAGAAGTCGACTCTCGCAGCCGATGATCCCCGGCTTGCCGATCGAATATGCCAACATCGTCTTAAGTACGCTGATGAACACGACCCTACCCGGTGGGCGGATCGTCATAGACCGAGCGGGTTTCGACCCCGTCGAGTCTTCCCATCTTTCCTTCTCAAACGCAGCAGAACTCCTTATTGTGTGTTTTACTGCGCAAACCTCAGGCGACAGTGTTCCATTCGCGATAAAACGCGCGATGCAGTGCTGGGCATAATCTACTCGCCGTAATCCGGGGTGTAGGTGGGGTCTGAATCCGGTTCTTCGCACTTGAGAGTAAACTTACGTCCCATCAGCCCCGGCGGCGACATAACTCTATAGGTTACGACGCCCGGCAACCCCCTTCTCAAAGTGAGGTACACCCTATGATGCGGCGTCTGCGGGAAGTTGGTGAGCTCGCGGCCGCTCACGAAATGCGTGATCTGATCGCCGCCGACGACACCACGTTCTCACCTCGTTGGTTAGTCCAATCGAATGCCCTCGTCGTCGCGCAGGAGAGCGGCAGGCACCTCGAGCCAGATGAAGCTCCACTGGTAGCGAAAGCCTTTACGGCCTGTGGGGTCGATTCCCTAATCGCCGTCACAAACGACTCACTCATGACGATAGTCGAAGCATATGAACTATCGGCCCATGCTACTGACCTCAACCTGCTCAGCGACGAATTAATCGGAATCAACTTCTTGCTCGCAGATGCTTCATACGAGCGGTGCATTCTGTTTACCGCGTACGACTTCAAGTTGATCGCAGGGTCCCGCCAGTTCATCACTGCTGTAGCGGGCGACCCAATGACCACGCGCGAGGAATTCATCGACTTCTACAGCGACCAGTTGGAGCCCTTCCGCACGACGGCAATTCGCGCGGCGGCCTATATGGATTGGATAGTCGCACCACCGCAAGAACCCAGAAGCTG
>CAWBTB010000004.1:0-66858 GCA_963791605.1 uncultured Actinomycetota bacterium
GTCAGCTTGATCTGCCGGTTCATGTCCTTGTACAGCAGGTACCGGAAGTCCTCGGGACCCCCGGCGTAGCAGGCCTGCGGGCAGAACGCGCGCAGCAGCATGTAGTCGCCGGCCTCGCACTCGACCCAGTCGTCGTTCAGGCGGTAGACGCCCTTGCCCTGCAGCACGAACAGGCCGTGCTCCATGATGTGCGTCTCGGCGAACGGGATGGATCCGCCCGGCTTGAAGGTGACGATGTTCACCTGCATGTCGTGCGCCATGTCGCTCGCATCCGAGAAGCGCGTGGTCGACCAGACGTCGTCGGTGTCGGGCATCGAGGTCGGCTCGACGTCGTCGTCGCTCGTCACGAACGACGCGGGGGCGTCGATGCCGTCGAGATACTCGTAGGCCTTGCGGATCCAGTGGAAGCTGGTGATCTCGGATCCCTCGTTGGCCAGCGACCACTGCGCGTTCGGCGTGATGAAGGCGTAGCCGCCGGCCTCCAGCACGTGCCGCTCGCCCTCGAGGGTGAGCGTGAGCTCACCGGTGGTCACGAACAGCACGCTCTCCACGCCGGCCTCGGACTCGGGCTTGGCGGCCGCTCCCCCGGGCGCGATCTCGACGATGAGCTGCGAGAACGTCTGCGCCGAGCTCGGCGTGGGGCGCGCGATGATCCACGCGCGGGTGTTCGTGAACCCGGGCAGGCTGCTCGTGACGATGTCACGCATCACGCCCTTCGGGATGTACGTGTACGCGAGCTTCACGACCGCCCGGTCGGTGAGCAGGTCGCTCTGCGGGGGAAGCCCGCCGGCGGGGGTGTAGTAGGTGCGAGCGGCAGTGCTCATGAGGCGTTCTCCTTGAGGGCGAGTTTCGGATGGGCGAGGCGGACGAGCTCGGCGGGTTCGGATCCGGTCGCCGTGCGCACCTCGTCCGCGGTGAGCGCTCCGCACTCCAGACCGCGCACGACGAACCGGGCCAGCGCCCGCGCCGTCGCCGGCTCGTCCATGATCGTGGCGTCGCTGCCGTGCAGGTAGTTGTCCAGGCGCTGAGCGGCCGCGGCGAAGCCCTCGCGGTAGAACGCGTAGGTCGCCAGGTACCGGGTCGGCAGCTGCGCGGCGTGCAGATCCCAGCCCTGGTAATAGCCGCGCTCGAGCGAGCGCCGCACCAGGCGGGCGTGCAGCTGCCACGCCTCGAGCACGTGCTCCGGATCGCCGACGGGGATCACGTTCGTGGATCCGTCCGAGATCCGCACGCCGGTCTCGGCGACGGCGACCTGCATGACCTGCTTGGCGAAATCCGCCGCGGGGTGCTCCATGGACTGGTAGGCCGCCGCGATCTGCAGCGAGGCGCTGTAGTCGTAGGTGCCGTAGTGCAGGGCGGAGACGCGCCCGTCCGCACGGTGCAGCAGGGTCGCGACCGGGACGGATCCGTCCGCCGCGACGATGAGCTGCGGCGTCTCCATCTGCACCTCGAAGCGCAGCCGGCCCTTCGCCAGGCCCAGGCGCTCCTCGAACCGTTCGCACAGCGAAACCATCGCCTCGACCTGCTCGACGGTGGTGACCTTGGGCAGCGTGAGCACGAGGCCGTCCGGCAGCGGGCCTGCCGCCGCGAGCGTGGTCAGGAACAGGTCGAGCGTGCGGATCCCGCGCCGGCGCGTGGGCGCCTCGAAGCACTTGAACCGGATCCCGATGAACGGCGGCGCGACGCCCGCCGCGACGGCTTCGGCGACCCGCTCGGCGGCGAGGACCGCATCCGCGTCCTCCTCGTCGTCCGCGCGCGCGCCGTAGCCGTCCTCGAAGTCCAGCCGCAGGTCCTCGATCGGCTCGGCGACGAGCTTCGCGTCCACCAGGGGCGCGAGTTCCGTGGCGAGGTGGCCGAGGCCGACCGCCTCGGCGAGCGCGACGATGCCGCCGAACGCGGACACCGCCTCGGCCGCCGTGGCGCCGAACGACGCCGGCAGGTCGGGCCGGAACCGGTCGGCCGGCACGTACAGCGTGTGCACGGGCTGGCGGCTGCCGTCGTCGCCGGGGTACTCGGTCGCCAGCAGGGTGTCCGTGCCGGAGAGCCGTGCGTCGATGTCGGCGAAATCGGCCTCATCCAGGGTGCCTGCGGCCATCGGGCTCACTCCTTGTTCGCGGTGCTGGACTCGACCACGCGCACGATCGCCTCGGCGACCGCGCCGGCCACGAGCGGGTCGAACACGCTCGGGATGATGAAGCTCGCGTTGAGCTCGTCATCTCCGACGCGGTTCGCGATCGCCTCGGCGGCTGCGACCAGCATAGGCGGCGTGATGTCCGACACGCCCGCGTCGAGGAGGCCGCGGAAGAAGCCGGGGAATGCGAGCACGTTGTTGATCTGGTTCGGGAAGTCGCTGCGCCCGGTGGCGACGACCGCGGCGTGCTTCGAGGCGACGATCGGATCCACCTCGGGCGTCGGGTTCGCCATCGCGAACACGATCGCGTCCTTCGCCATGGCGGCGATGTCGTTCTCGTCGAGCACGTTGGGAGCGCTCACGCCGATGAACACGTCGGCGCCGACCATCGCCTCCTTGAGCGTGCCCTGGAAGTTGCGCGGGTTCGTGGTCGCGGCGAGCTCCTGACGGTGCGCGTCGGTGTACTCCTCGTCGCGGTGGATCGCGCCGTTGCGGCCGCACGCGACGATGTCGACGGCGCCCTCGGCGAGCAGCAGCTGCACGATCGCGTTGCCGGCGGCGCCCACGCCCGAGACGACGATGCGGACGTCGGCGATCTTCTTGCCGACGACCTTGAGCGCGTTGCGGAGAGCGGCGAGGGTGACGATCGCGGTGCCGTGCTGGTCGTCGTGGAAGACGGGGATGTCGAGCTCCTCGCGCAGACGGGCCTCGATCTCGAAGCAGCGCGGAGCCGCGATGTCCTCGAGGTTCACCCCGCCGTAGACGGGGGCGATCGCCTTGACGATCGCGATGATCTCCTCGGTGTCCTTGGTGTCGAGGCAGACGGGCCAAGCGTCCACGTTGGCGAACTGCTTGAACAGCGCAGCCTTGCCCTCCATCACCGGGAGAGCGGCCTCCGGGCCGATGTCGCCCAGGCCGAGCACCGCGGTGCCGTCGGTGACGACCGCGACCGTGTTGCGCTTGACGGTCAGCTTGCGCGCCAGGCTCTTGTCCGCGGCGATGGCCATGCAGACCCGGGCGACGCCGGGGGTGTACGCCCGGGACAGGTCGTCCCGGTTGCGCAGCGGCACGCGCGGCACGACCTCGAGCTTGCCGCCGAGGTGCATCAGGAACGTGCGATCGCTGACCAGGCGCACCGTGACGCCCTCAAGGGCGTCGATCGCGGCGCGCACCTGCGCGGCGTGCTCCTCGCCGGTGGTGTTGCACGTCAGGTCGACCACGATCGTCCTCGGGTGCGACTCCACGACGTCGAGCGCGGTGACCGCAGCGCCGGCCTCGGCCGCGGCGGCGGCCAGCTCGCTCGTGACACTGAAGTTGGACGGCGCGTCGATGCGCAGCGTGATCGAATTCCCGGGGCCCGGATTCGCCATGATTCCTCCTCGTCGAGGCGACCGGGCGGAAGAGCTCGGGCGCTGGTTGCAGTGGCTGAAGTCTTTACAACTTTCGTATTGTGGACACTATTATCTCTATCGTGGAAGTTTTTCGCAATACCGGATCCGAATCCTCTTGAATTTCCGGTATGCGACTCTCGCATGATGGAATAAGCGCGACGACGGGAGCTGTAATGGCGGAGAATCCGAAGACCAAGGGTGCGGGATCGGGCGTGCAGTCGGTCGAGCGGGTGTTCGAGCTGCTCGAGCTCGTCACCGATGCCGGCGGCGAGGTCACGCTCAGCGAGCTCTCCGCCTCGACCGATCTGCCGCTGCCGACGATCCACCGGCTGCTGCGCACGCTCGTCTCCCTCGGCTACGCCCGCCAGCTCCCGAACCGCCGTTACGCGCTCGGCCCGCGGCTGATCCGGATCGGCGAGGGCGCGTCCCGCCAGTTCGGGGCACTGGCCCGTCCGCAGCTGAAGAGCCTCGTGGACGCGCTGGGCGAGAGCGCGAACATGGCCGTGCTCGACGGAGACATGGTCGTCTACGTGGCACAGGTCCCCTCGCAGCACTCGATGCGGATGTTCACCGAGGTCGGCCGGCGCGCGAACGTGCACGACACCGGCGTGGGCAAGGCGATCCTCGCCCAGCTCGACGACGAGACCGTGCGCGGCATCGTCGGCCGCACCGGCATGTCCACCCCGACTTCGTACAGCATCGGGAACATCGACGACCTGCTGACCGAACTCGACCGGATCCGCGAGCGCGGCTTCTCGATCGACGAGCAGGAGCAGGAGATCGGCGTGCGCTGCTACGCCATGGCCGTGCCGAACGCGCCGACCCCGACGGCGGTCTCGGTCTCCGGCCCGATCGCACGCGTCACCGAGGAGTTCGCCGAGCGCGCGGTCCCCCGCCTGCGCGAGGCGGCCGCCGCGATCGCCGCCGACCTCGAGGCGTAGGTCGCGCCCCTCGCGGCCCGGCGTCACCGGATGGAAAACGTCGCTCGCAGCCAGGCCTGGGCGACGTTTTCCATCTTCAGGCGCTCCGGCACGAGCGGCGAGATGGAAAACGCCGCTCGCGGCCCGCTCGCAGCGGCGAAATCCATCTTCACCCGCGTCCGCACAAGCGAGGACATGGAAAACGCCGCTCGCGCGCGGCCGGGAGCAGCGTTTTCCATCTCCCCACCCGACCGCGGCGGCGTCCCCATAGACCGCAGCGGCCTCCCCAAACCGCAGCGGTCTACCCAGACCGCGGCGGCCTCCCCATAGACCGCGGCGGCGGATCACGCGCGGGCGGCGATGGCGCGACGGATCCGATCGAGGAGAGCCCCAGCTCCATCGGTCAGGTCGAGCTGCGTGATCCGGATCACGAGCCAGCCGCGATCCTCGAGGTCGCGCTGGCGCTGGATGTCGCGGCGCCACTGCGCCGCATCGGTGCGATGCCCGTCGCCCTCGTACTCGATGGCGATCTTCCACTGCGGGTAGGCCAGGTCGATCCGGGCGATGAGGCGCCGACCGTCGTGGACGTCGTGCTGCACGATCGGCTCGGGCAGACCGGCGTCGACGAGAAGCAGTCGCGTCTCGGTCTCCTTCGGCGACTCGACGCCCGTCCGCGCCCGCGGCAGCGCCGCCAGGATCGTCCGACGGCCGGGGAACCGCACCCACAGACGTACGCGCGACTCGAGGTCGACCGTCGAGAACACGGGGCGCCCCTTGTGCAGCCCCGGATAGTTGTCGGCATCGGTGAGCAGGGCGTCCAGCAGCACCACGGCCTGCGCAACCGTCAGTTCCCCGGCACAGCTGAACACCGCGGCGACCGGATCCACGACCGCGATGGATCCGATCCGCCACGTGGCGGCACGATCCTCACTCAGCCGTCGACCGCGGATCCCCCGGCTGTGCGGCGGCGTCGCGTCGGGAGGAACCACGACGTCCAGGGGCTCCTCGGACGTCCACGGCGACGGATGCGGAAGCCCCCAGACGCGCACGGCGGTCGTGCCGACGAATCGTTGCCCGGCCTTCAGGCGGCGCGCTCCGCAGACGACGAGGTCTGCGAACGTCTCCGGCGCTCCGCGCGAGCGCACGCCGTGGAACGGCCGATGAAGATCTCGCGCGTCAACCCGTCCGCGCCGGATCCCGCTCGCGGCCGCCTCCCGCACGGTGAAGACGTCGCGGAGTTCCATGGGGAGAGGGATGCGGTGGTGCATCCCCCGATGCTTCCGGAGCCGGGCGCCTGCCGGGGCGCGATTCCCGCAATCGGTGGAAAGCTGGCGGACGCGGCGCGCTGTGCAGGAGCAATGCCCACCTCCGGGAGATGGAAAACGCTTCTCCCCAGTCCATCCCCGCGGCGAAATCCATCTTCACCGGCCATGGCCGCGACGTTGAGATGGAAAACGCCGCTCCGGCCGAGCCGGGAGCGACGTTTTCCATCTTCACGCGGGACGAGCATCACGCGGGGCGAGCGTCACGCGGGGCGAGCGTCACGCGGGGCGCCGTCGCGACCGCCGACCCCGGATCACTCCGCGTCGGTGCCGCTCGTACCGGCGTTCACGTCGAGGAGGCGGTAGCGCTCGGCAGCCTGCTGCGGAACGGACGGGTCCACCTCGCCGCGCTTCGCGAGCAGCTGCAGCGTGCGCACCACGACGCTCGGACCGTCGATCTTGAAGTACCGGCGCGCCGCGGCGCGGGTGTCGGAGAAGCCGAAGCCGTCCGCCCCCAGGGTCGCCCAGTCGTTCGGGACGAACTGGCGGATCTGGTCCGGCAGGTCCTTCGCGTAGTCGCTGACGGCCACGATCGGTCCGTGCGCGTCCGCGAGCTGCTGCCGGAGGAACGGCACCCGCGAGCCCTGCCCGAGGAACTCCTGCTCCTCGGCGGCGACCGCATCGCGGCGCAGCTCGGTCCACGAGGTGACCGACCAGACGTCGGCATCCACACCCCAGTCGTCGCGCAGCAGCTGCTGCGCCTCCTGCGCCCAGGTCACCCCGATGCCCGAGGCGAGCAGGTGCGCCTTCGGGGCCTCGACCGGCGCGATCTTGTGGATCCCGCCGAGGATCCCGGCCACGTCCACGCCCTCGGGCTCGGCCGGCTGAACGATCGGCTCGTTGTACACCATGATGTTGTAGATGTGGTTGCGGTCGGTCGAATCCGCCCCGTACATCCGCTCGATGCCGGCGCGCACGATGTGCCCGATCTCGTAGCCGAACGCGGGGTCGTAGGTGACGACGGCCGCGTTCGTCGCCGCGAGCAGCGGCGAGTGCCCGTCGGCGTGCTGCAGGCCCTCACCGGTCAGGGTGGTGCGACCCGCGGTCGCCGAGATCAGGAAGCCGCGCGCCATCTGGTCCGCGGCGGCCCAGATCGAGTCGCCGGTGCGCTGGAATCCGAACATCGAGTAGAACACGTACACCGGCACGAGCGGCACGCCGTGCGTCGCATAGGCGGTGCCGGCGGCGGTGAAGGCGGCGATGGATCCGGCCTCGTTGATCCCGACGTGCAGGATCTGCCCGGCCGTCGACTCCTTGTACGAGAGCACGATGTCGCGGTCGACGGCCAGATAGTTCTGCCCGTTGGGGTTGTAGATCTTCGCCGTCGGGAAGAACGCGTCCATGCCGAACGTGCGCGCCTCGTCCGGGATGATCGGGACGATCCGCTTGCCGAACTCCGGGTCGCGCATGAGGTCCTTCAGCACCCGCACGAACGCCATGGTCGTCGCGGCCTGCTGCTTGCCCGATCCGCGTGCCGCGACCTCGTACGCCTTCGCGTCGGGGAGCGCGATCTCGCCAGCGGCATTCGGACGCCGCTCGGGGAGGTATCCACCGAGCGCACGGCGGCGCTCCTGCATGTACTGGATCTCCGGGGCGTCCGCGCCGGGGTGGTAGTACGGCGGCTCGTACGGGTTCGCCTCGAGCTGCTCGTCGCTGATCGGCACGCGCAGGTGGTCGCGGAAGTCCTTCAGGTCCTGCAGGGTGAGCTTCTTCATCTGGTGCGTCGCGTTGCGCGCCTCGAAGCGCGGGCCGAGGCCGTAGCCCTTGACCGTCTTGACCAGGATCACGGTCGGCTTGCCGTTGTGCTCCATCGATTTCTGGTACGCCGCGTACACCTTGCGGTAGTCGTGGCCGCCGCGCCGCAGGCGCCAGATGTCGTCATCGCTGAGGTGCTCGGCGAGCTTCAGCGCGCGCGGATCCCGACCGAAGAAATTCTCCCGGATGAACGCGCCGGACTCGCCCTTGTAGGTCTGGTAGTCGCCGTCGAGCGTGGTGTTCATGACGTTCAGCAGCGCGCCCTCGTCGTCGCGGGCGAGCAGGTCGTCCCACTCGCGACCCCAGACGACCTTGATGACGTTCCAGCCGGCGCCGCGGAAGAAGCCCTCGAGCTCCTGGATGATCTTGCCGTTGCCGCGTACCGGGCCGTCGAGGCGCTGCAGGTTGCAGTTCACGACGAAGGTGAGGTTGTCCAGGCCGTCGTTCGCGGCGAGCTGCAGCAGACCGCGGCTCTCCGGCTCGTCCATCTCGCCGTCGCCGAGGAACGCCCAGACGTGCTGGTCGCTGGTGTCCTTCAGTCCGCGGCCCTGCAGGTAGCGATTCGACTGGGCCTGGTAGATCGCGTTCATCGGGCCGATGCCCATCGACACGGTCGGGAACTCCCAGAACTCGGGCATCAGGCGCGGGTGCGGGTAGGAGCTCAGCGCGTGCCCCTCGCGGGACTTCTCCTGGCGGAAGCCGTCGAGGTCCTCTTCGCTGAGGCGCCCCTCCATGAACGCGCGGGCGTACATGCCGGGCGAGGCGTGGCCCTGGAAGTACACCTGGTCGCCGCCGCCCGGGTGGTCCTTGCCGCGGAAGAAGTGGTTGAAGCCGACCTCGTACAGGGTCGCTGCGCCCGCGTAGGTGGAGATGTGGCCGCCGACGCCGACGCCGGGCCGCTGTGCACGGTGCACCAGGACCGCGGCGTTCCAGCGCATCCAGGCGCGGTAGCGGCGCTCCAGCTCCTCATCGCCCGGATAGACGGGCTCGTCGCTCACGGCGATCGTGTTGACGTAGTCGGTGGTCGCGCTGGGCTCCTGGGTGAGTCCGGCGCGCGCCGCGAGCGAGCGGATGATGTGCTCTCCGCGCTCGGCACCGCGCTGGGCGACGAGGGCGTCCAGCGACTCGAGCCATTCGGCGGTCTCTTCGGGGTCGTGATCCAGGGTCTCGGATCCGGCTGCGGAGCTGCTCTGTTCGTGCATCTTCGGCCTTTCTGTGAGATGTTATTGGGCTGCCGGTTCGGCAGCGGGGCTGAGGCGTGAGGAGTGACGATGAGCGGACGCATCGCCGTGGTGACCGGGGCCGGCTCCGGGATCGGGCGTGCCGTGGCGCGCACGATGCTGGCGGCAGGTTACCGGGTGGCGCTGGCCGGGCGGCGCGAGGACGCGCTGCGCGAGACGGCAGCCGGCAGCGAGAGCACGCCCTCGTGGTGCCGACGGATGTGACGATCGAAGCCGAGGTGGACGCCCTCTTCGACCGGGTGCTGCGCGAGTGGGGTCGTGTGGACGTGCTGTTCAACAACGCCGGCGCGTTCGGCCCTGCCGTCTCGGCCGCCGACATCTCCCTGGACGACTGGGAGCGGACGCTCGCCGTGAACGTCACCGGGGCCCTGCTGTGTGCGCGCGCCGCGATGCGCGCGATGCGGGAGCAGACCCCGCAGGGCGGTCGCATCATCAACAACGGATCCATCTCCGCCCAGGTGCCGCGCCCCTTGTCCGTGGCCTACGCGGTCAGCAAGCACGCCATCACCGGCCTGACCAGGTCGATCGATCTGGACGGCCGGCCGTACCGGGTCTCCTGCGGGCAGATCGACATCGGCAACACCCGCACCGAGATCATGGACGAGCTCGGCGTCGGATCCGGCGCGCTGCAGGCCGACGGCAGCCGCAGAGTCGAGCCCACCTTCTCGATCGACGCCGCCGCGCGCACAGTGCTGCTCATGGCGGATCTGCCGCTCGAGGCCAGCATCTCGGCGCTCACGCTCACGGCCAGCGGGATGCCGTTCGGCGGCCGGGGCTGACCCGCAGCGGATGCTCCGCGGCACCGGGACCTCCTCGTCCGGCGGGCGTGCCGGACGATCCGCGGCACCCCCTGTCCAAGTCTCTCGCATAGCGGAAGAACTATTTCAGTATGTGTAATTCAAGTGTGCTCCCCCGAGGCCGCCCTTGTCAAGGATGCGCCTCAGGGGCGTTCCGCCCAGAGTAGAGAAATGCGGGGCCCGGCAACACCGGGTCCCGCATTTCTCTTCTCTCGGCGACAGGCTCAGCAGAAGCCCGCGGAGCCGTCCCACGACCAGTGATCGGCGTCGGCGCCGTCGCGGAGGAACGACGCCTCGATCAGCCCGTACGGGCGGTCCGCCGCGAAGAACACCTCGTTCGGGTTCTCCAGGCCGAACGGCGACAGGTCCACCACGAAGTGGTGCTTGTTCGGAGTGGAGAAGCGGATCTCGTCGATCTCGGGGTGCGCCTCGAGCACGGCCTCGGCCATCTCCTTGAGCGTGTGCTGCAGCGCGTAGGAGTAGTTGCGCGAGAAGCCGGCGAGCAGCAGTCGGCGGACGTCGGCGTAGACCTCGTTGAAGTCGAGGTCGTTGCGGTTGTAGCGCCACTTCGCCGTCACCGAGGTCGCGAGGATCCGGTCCTCGGTCTCGGGCAGGGTCGTGTACTTGTCCTTCGGGTAGCCGACGAAGCCGCTCGCGGTGGACTTCAGCACCGTGAGGTCCTGCAGCCCGGCGATGACCGTGGTGTCGTCGCCATCGATCTGCACGAGCGCGGTGCGCGTCTCGGTGCCGCCGCGCACGAACGCGTGGTCATGCTCGCCCTCGTCGCCCTCGATGCGCAGCCAGGTGTACTGCTCGGCCGCCCAGCGGCCGCCGGTCACCCAGTCGAACTCGCCGGTGAAGTGCCGGCCGAGGCGGATGAGGAACTCCTCGGGGCTGCCGATGCCGTCCTTGGCGAAGGCGTAGACCGTGTTCTTCTGCGTGTCGGTGGCGACGACGTTGCCGTTGTCGCCCTCGAAGTGAGCGGCCTCGAAGTCGCCGCGCAGCTGCGAGGTGACGTTCAGGTCCTCGATCTCGTGGCGGGGGCTGTCCCGCGTGATGCGGACGACGCGGTTCTCGGCCTTGCCGTACTGGTTCTTGCCCAGGATGATGCGGGTCATGCGGGATTCCTCTTAGCTTCCTCGGTAGGTGGAATAGGCGAACGGACTCAGCAGCAGCGGCACGTGATAGTGCGCCTGCTCGGCGTCGACCTGGAAGGTCAGCACCACCTCCGGGAAGAAGGTGTCCGTCTCGATGCCGGCGAAGTAGGCCGCGGTGTCGAACCGGAGGCGGTATGCACCGCTCTCCAGCCGCTCCGGACCCAGCTCTTTCACCCGCCCGTCAGCATCGGTGAGGCCCGTACCGATCCCGACCCATCCGTCGCCGACTCGGGCCTCGAGTTCGACGGCGACGCCGGGCGCGGGGCGCCCGATCGATGTGTCCAGGATGTGGGTGGTCACGTGGGAGACGCTCATGCGCTCGCTCCTTCGGTCTCGATGGCGGCCTGCAGCCGCAGCGCCGCGATCTCGCGCAGCTGCTGGTCGACGACGGCGAGCTCCTGCTCGTCGGTGTGCCCGAGTCGCTCCTGCAGCAGGGCCAGAATGTCCTGGGCGCTGCGACCGGCGGCGCGGACCAGGAAGACGCGGTCGAACCGCTCCTCGTAGGCCCGGTTGCCCGCGGCGAGGGCGGCGGCCGCGGCCTCGTCCACGCTCGGCTGCTCACGGCGCGAGTGCGCGGCCTCGGCGCTGGTGCCGTCGACGGTCGCGCCGATCCTCGGGTGGTGCGCGAGCGCCCCGTCGAGTTCGGCAGCGGTGAGCGGGGCGGCGACGGCCAGCGCGGCGGCGGCGAGCGCCTCGGCGGAGGCGTACGGGCGCCCGTCCACGATCGCGTCGATCCAGCGGGGGATGTCCAGCGCGGGCTTCACGGCGGCGACGGCCGTGTCGCGCTCGGCGGAGTTGAACTCGGTGAGCAACATCATCGATCCTCAAGCATGCTGGCATCCGGCGTGTAAGAGCGATACGGATCTCCGCGAGGAGGTTGTTTCCGTACTCCGGAACTGTTATTTCAGCATGTGTAAGTAGTGTGCGGACGGGATCCGGAGTTGTCAAGCGGATCCGCGAAATGCCCCCGGGGTCGTTGAGCGAGCACCGACACTTCGACTCGCTTCGCTCGCTCAGTGCGGGTCTCCGCGAGGAGCGAGACGAAACGCGGCACCCTCGCAGGAGCACCGCGTTTCGTCTCGGTCGCCTTCGGCCGGTCCCTGAGCGTCGAAGGGCGCTCAACGACCCCGAAGGGGCGCGGTTCAGACGCCGAGTTCGGCGCGGAGGCGCGCGACGTGGCCCGTGGCCTCGACTCCGTATTCGGCGCGCTGCACCACGCCCTCGCCGTCCAGCACGAACGTCGAGCGGATGACGCCCTCGAAGGTGCGATCGCCGACGGTCTTCTCGCCCCAGACGCCCCACGCGCGCGCGGTGGCCGCGTCGGTGTCGGCGAGCAGCGGGAAGGTCAGACCCTCCGCGTCGGAGAACGCGCGGATGTCGGCGACGTCGTCGGGCGAGACGCCGAGCACCGCGTACCCGGCGGCGGCGAGCGATGACAGATTGTCGCGGAAGTCGCAGGCCTCGGTGGTGCAGCCGGGGGTGGCCGCCTTCGGGTAGAAGTACACGACGACATTCCTGCCGCGGTAGTCGGCGAGCGCGGTGCGCACCCCGTCGGCGTCATCGAGAGCGAACGCGGGGGCGGTGTCGCCGGGGGCGAGGCGAGTGGTCATGAGTTCTCCGTTCGGATGAGGTAAGCGGATCCGGTCCCTGAGCCAGTCGAAGGGCCCGGATCCGTGGTAAGCGGATCCGGTCCCTGAGCCTGTCGAAGGGCCCGGCGACCGGGGGTCAGCGCGGGACGGGGAGCACGCCGAACGCCTCGGCGAGCTGCATGATCTTGCGGGCGCGGCCGAGGCGGGGCAGGTCGCTGCCGTCGCGCACGATGCAGCCGCGCGCCTCGAAGTCCGCCAGGAACTCGTGCGCCCACTCGACGTCGGTGCGGGTGGGGCTGATGACCTCGTTCACCACCGGGGTCTGCTCGGCCTGCAGGCAGAGCTTGCCGGTCATGCCCATCGAGACGGTGATCGCGGACTGCTCCCGCAGGATCGGGTGGCTGGATCCGACGGTCGGGCCGTCGATCGGCCCGGGCAGGCCCCCCGCGCGGCTGGAGATGACCAGGCGGGCCCGCGGGTACGCCATGGCCTCGCGGTCGGCCGACATGCCGGTGTCACGGCGGAAGTCCCCGCTGCCGAAGGCGAGCCGGAAGGCCCCCTTGGCCCGGGCGATCTCGGTCGCGTTCTCGATGCCCACCGCCGACTCCACCAGGGCGACCACGGGAACCCGGGCGCCGAGGCGGTTGAACGTGTCCATGACCTGCCCGCCGAGCTCGGTCTTGGCGAGCATCACGCCCTGCAGGCCCGGAGCGTCGCGCAGGCCGTCGAGGTCCGGCGACCAGTGCTCGCTGGTCGCGTCGTTGATGCGCACCCAGGCGCGGTTGCCGCGCCCATCGGGACCGGCCCCGTGCAGCCAGCGCACCACGTCGTCGCGCGCCGAGTCCTTGCGGCTCGCGTCGACCGCGTCCTCCACGTCGAGCACGACGGCGTCGGCGTGCGATCGCGCTGCGTCGTCGAACGTCTCCGGCCGCGTCGCCGCAACGAGGAGCCACGAGCGCGCAAGCTCCGGCGCGATCTCGCGCGGACCAGAGGGTGGGAGGGGAGCGTTCATACTATTCCATTCTGTGAAACTTGATTTCTACAGTACGAGAAGACTACTCCTGCGGTGCAGCAGGCGCCAGCCCATCGGACCATGGATCGGCCTAACCGCGCAGCCCGAGGACCACGTCCCAGAGCATCGCGGCGATCCGCCGTTTGTCACCGACCGCATCGGCGATGACGCCGCCGTGCGGGCCGATGATCTCGACCGCGTTGTCGGCGCGTTCGAACCCGTGCTCCGCGTTCGCGAGGTTGACGGCGAGAAGGTCGACGCCCTTGCGTTCGCGTTTGCGCCGGGCGCGTTCGCGCCGTGCTTCCGGATCCGTCAGGGTCTCGGCGGCGAATCCCACGAGCACCTGCCCCTCCGGCGCCCGGCCGTCGCGGCGGGCCGCAGCGAGCGCGGCCAGCACGTCCTCGTTCTCGACGAGTTCGATCCGCTCGAGGATCCCGTCCTCCTTGGTGAGCTTCTGCGCGGACGCCTGCGCAGGCCGGTAGTCCGCGACCGCGGCCGCCATCACCACGACCGCGGCGATGGCGGCGGACTCCTTCATCGCGATCGCGAGTTCCGCGGCGGTCGCGACGGGACGGATCCGGATCCGCGGGTGCCGCGCGATCTCGAGCACCTCGCCGGAGATGTTCGCGGCGACGAGGTCCACCTCGGCCCCCCGGTCGGCCGCCTCCCGGGCGATCGCCGCGCCCTGCCGTCCGCTGGACCGGTTGCCCAGGTAGCGGACCGGATCGACCGGCTCGCGCGTGCCGCCGGCCGAGACCGCGACCCGGAGCCCTGCGAGGTCCTGCGGGGCGAGCAGGCGCAGCGCCGCGTCGGCGATGCGCTCCGGCTCGCTCATCCGGCCGGGACCGGAGTCTCCCCCGGCGAGCTCGCCGTCGTCCGGGCCGATGACGCTGCACGCCCCGCTCGGCCAGCGTGCGGATGTTCGCCCGGGTCGCGGGGTGCGCCCACATCTCGGCGTGCATGGCCGGGGCGATGAGCACGGGGGCGGTGGTGGCGAGCAGCGTGGTGCCGAGCAGGTTGTCGGCGATCCCCGCCGCCATCCGGGCGATCGTGTTGGCCGTCGCGGGGGCGACGACGACGAGATCCGCGCCCTGGCCGAGCGCGACATGGCGCACCCGGGCGACGTCGTCGTGCACGCTCGTGGTGACCGGGTTGCGGCTGATCGCCTCCCACGTGGGCGCGCCGACGAAACGCAGCGCATCCTCGGTGGGGACGACAGTGACCTCGTGCCCCGCCGTGACCAGGAGCCGCACCAGCTGCACGGACTTGTACGCCGCGATGCCGCCGGAGACCCCCACCACGATGTCCATCCCTCGATTCTGCCCGACGCACCCGCGGACCGGGGCGTTGACCAGGCGGACGGATCCGGATCCGCCCTCTCCACTGCCGCTCACTGGTCGCAGATTGCGACTTTCCGGACGGCATAACCGCAATTCGCGACCACCGAGCGGAGGTGGCGGCCACCGACGACGCCCAGGCGGGGCGGTTGAGTGGCAATTCCGACGCTCCGGCTACGGGCCGGGGGGTGATACCAGGCCGGAATCGTAGGCGAAGACGACCAGTTGGGCTCGGTCGCGGGCGTCGAGTTTGTACATTGCCCGCGAGACGTGGGTTTTCGCAGTGGCGGGGCTGATGCTGAGTCTGGATGCGATCTCGACGTTGCTGAGGCCTTTGCCGGCGAGCGCGGCGATCTCGCGTTCCCGTTCGGTGAGGGTGGCGAGCCGGCTCTGGTATTCGGGTGCCCGCTCGGGGCGCTCGGCGAATTGTTCGATGAGGCGGCGAGTGACGCTGGGGGCGAGCAGAGCCTCGCCCCCAGCCACAACGGTCACGGCGCGGCGCAGATCGTCGGGCTCCAGGTTCTTGAGCAGGAACCCGCTCGCCCCGGCGCGGAGGGCGGCGTAGATGTACTCGTCGATCTCGTACGTGGTCACGACGATCACCTTCGTTGCGGCCAGGGCAGGATCGGCGCAGATCTGTCCGGTGGCGGCGATGCCGTCGAGCCCGGGCATGCGGATATCCATCAGCACGATGTCCGGGTGCAGTCGGCGTGCGAGCGCGACGGCGTCGGCACCGTCTGCGGCCTCCCCGACGACGACAAGGTCCTTCTGCTTCTGCAGGATCGCGCGGAAGCCTTCGCGGATCAGCGCCTGGTCATCGGCCAGCACGATGCGGATGCTCATGGTGCCTCCGTGGGGATGCGAGCCCACACGCGGAATCCGCCGCTGTCGACGGGGCCCGCCTCGACAGTGCCGCCGACCAGCTGCGCCCGCTCGCGCATGCCGATCAGCCCGAATCCGCCCCCGCCGGGTTCTGTTGCATGGCCGTTGTCGGCCACCTCCACACTCACGCAACCGTCGGCCACGGCGACGGAGACGGTCGCGGTCGTGGCATCGGAATGGGAGAGCACGTTCGTGAGCGCCTCGGTGATGATGCGGTACACGGTGAGTTCCACGAACGGGGTGAGCTCCGTTGACGGGGCGGGGAGGCTCAGGTGCACGTCGAGGCCGCTGGCCCGGGCGCGCTCGGCCACGTCGCCCAGCTGGGCCAACCGGGGCTGCGGCTCGATCGGGGCGGTGGAGGCGCCGGACCGGCCGCGGAGCGCACCGAGTGTCACGTGCAATTGCGGCAGCACCTCTTGCATGAGTGAACGCACCGTTGCCATCGCCTTTCGCGCCTGCTCCGGGTTGCCGTCGAGCGAGTCGAGGGCGACGCCGGCCTGCACGGCGGCGATCGAGAGGGTATGTGCGAGCACATCATGCAGGTCGCGGGCGATCTGCAGCCGTTCCTGGGCGAGGCGCTCGCGCAGGACGGATTCGGCGTCCGCGGCGATTCGGGCCGTGCGGGCTTCGCCGGCCAAGCGGCGCTGCCGGACGACCGCGCCGAGCAGAACCGCTGATGCCATGCTGGCGGTCGGGGCGATGACCGCGGGCGAATACCACGGCTGCGGGTATGGCGGAACAACGGCGACGAACTCCGCCGCGACGACGAGGGCGAAGCCGATGAGGATGGATCGGATGCCACGGCCGTAGGCGGTGACCGAGTAGAACGCGATGAAGAAGACGAGGCCGGGCGCCTCGCCCGGATTGCCGAGCAGGTGGTACACGTAGACCAGGATCAGTGCGGCGATCGCGGCGAGGACCGGTGCCCGCCGGCGGGCCAGGAGCACCGACGAGGGCGCGAGGCCGAGCAGCACGGCGCCGGCGAGCGGCGGAACGGGCAGGATGGCGTAGGTCACCTCCACCCAGACACCGAAGGCGGTGACGACCGCGGTCCCTACGGCCAGGGCGAGATCCACCCTCGCCGCGTCGGAGCGAAACCATCGGCTGAGCGCCGTGCGAGCGCCTCTCACATCCGTAGCATAGCCGCGGCGGGTCCGGCCGACGCGGGCCGCGTCACGCGGCATCCGTCGTCGCATCTGTGTTGATCACAGCCGAAGCGGAGGCTCGGAGCGTGCCGAACCGGATGCGCGGCCGCCGGTACGCGAGCAGCGCGAGCACGGCCAGACCCGCCGTCCAGGCCAGCAGCACGAGAACGCTCGTGACGGTGGGAATCCGGCCGGCGGCGATCTCCCAGCCCAGGTCGGCCAGCTGGTAGGTGGGCAGCGCATCCGCGATGTTCTTCAGGGTGGCAGGCAGGAGCGACGGGGGAACCCACAGCCCGCCGATCGCGGACATCGCCATGTACAGGCCATAGGTCACCGGGTAGGCGGCATCCGCGCCGATCAGGAACCCGATGGCGATGCCGAGCGCGGCGAAGACCGTACTGCCCAGCCACATGGCGCCGACCAGGGCGAGCCATTGACCGGGCGACAGCCGCACGCCTTTGACGGTTGCGGCCGTCGCACACACGAGCACGATCGTGGGCAGAGCGGTGGCGACGCTGGCGAGGACCTTTGCGGTGAGCACCTGCGCGGTAGGAACGGGCATGGAGCGGATCTGCTCCAACCAGCCGATCTGTCGTTCCTCGGCGATGCGCGGGGCGGTCGTGGAGAGCACCGCCCAGATGGCGCCGTATGCGGCCATGGCGACCATGATCTCAACGTTCCCCTTCAGCTGCCCCGGTCGTACGGGGGAATCGCCGAACAGCGTGGCGAAGAGCAGGTAGAAGCCGATCGGGGCGAGCACAGCGAGGGCAAGATATTTCGGATCGCGCAGCATCCGCACGATTTCCAGGCGAAGGAAGTAGATGCTCATGATGGGTCCGTCGTGAGCAGGCGAAAGGAGTCGTCGAGGCTCGGCGGAGCAACCTCGATGTTGTGCCAGTGGATCGGACCCGTGACCAGAGTCGCGAGGGTGGCATCCGGTATCGCGGTGCGCACGCTGACGCGGCCGTCCCGGACGGTGATGTCGGCCGTCGCGGCCAGGAAGGCCAGCTCGGACGCCGGCGAGTCCGTGGAGAAACGGATGGTGCTGACACCGGCCAGGTTCCGGATCTCGGCCGGCGGGCCGTCGGCGATGATCCTGCCGTGGGTCATCACGATCGCACGGCTGGCGTTGGCATCGACCTCGTCCAGGTAGTGCGTGGCGAACAGCAGCGTGCGGCCGGTGCCCGAATAGGCGCGCATAGCCCGCCAGAACTCGGTTCGCCCGGTCACATCGAGCGCCCGCGTCGGCTCGTCGAGGATGAGCACCTCGGGGTTCGCGACGATCGCGAGCGCGAAGCGGAGGCGCTGCGCCTGCCCGCCCGAAAGCCGATTCACCCGGCGCCTGGTGACTCCGGTGAGATCGGCGAGCTCGAGGGCTTCGCCGACGGGGAGCGGATGGGGGTACATGCTGTGCCCGAGCCGCACGATCTCCTCGACGGTGACACCGGGCATGAAACCGGAGTCTTGCAGCATGGCGGCGATCCGGCCCTCCATGACTGCCGCACGGGGGCGGCGTCCGCAGATCTCGACACGTCCGGCGTCGGCCGTTGCGAGACCGAGCAGCAGCGCAACGGTGGTCGACTTTCCCGCGCCGTTGGGGCCGAGCAGGGCGACGGTCTCGCCCGGCTGGATCTCCAGATCCAGGCTCCGCAGTGCGGTCACCGGTCCGTAGCTCTTGCGAACCGCGGTGAGACGGATGGCCGGCGCGTCCGCGTCGTGCACCGGTGCGCGTCGTGAACGCGGTGCTCCTTCACGGTGATCAAGAGGTGTCATGCACAGAGTGTCCGGCGGCGGCAGGCATCTCCGCATCAGCCCGACCACATCCCCGGGTACCGCATTCGGCGCGACTTCCGTGCATGCTCGTACGCCCAACGCTGTAGACGCTCTATGACCTGGTCAGGCCGACGGATCCGGGTCGAAGAGCGGCTCTCCGGTCTCCAGCAGCGTCTTCAGTCCGTCGACGACGGTCAGCCAACCGATGCCGCCGATGCTCTTGGCGGTCTTCGGGGAGTTCTCCAGCCGGTCGTGCACGGCGGTGAGCAGGCAGACGCCGCGGCCCTGTTCCTCGATCAGCCAGGTGACCCGGCTGCGCGGTTCTGCGGCCATCTCCTGGTCATAGAGAGACCGCCACGGCACCACCAGCTTGTGCGGCGGGTCGGCTTCCTCGATGAGTTCGTCACCCCACACCGTGGTGCCGTCCGGGGCGTAGTACCGGAACGGAGTACCGGCCTCCCCGGTCGTCTCGACGAGAGCCCCGTGGAAGTACCGGCTGGTGAATTCCGGTGTGGTGATGGCGTCCCAGATCCGCTGCGCGCTGGCCCTGATCAAGACTTGGTAGACCTGGGTGGTCGTGCCGGTGAGCGTGTCCGTGGTGGTCATTGCTCGCCCTCCAATTGTTCTTTGAGTTCGGTGAGCGCGCTGACGCGTCGCTCGGTGTACTTGTTGATCCACCTGTCGTGGATCAATCGGATCGGCACCGGATTGAGGAAGTGCAACCGTCGCCGTCCGACCTTGCGGGAGGTGACCAGCCCGGCATCCTGGAGCACCTTGAGGTGCTTCATCACTCCGAACCGGGTCATCTCCACATCGGTGTCCAGCTCGCCGAGCGCGCGGCCGTCTCGCTCGAAGAGCTGGTCCAGCAGGTGGCGGCGGGTCGAGTCGGCCAGGGCCTTGAAGACCGGGTCGTCATCCATCCCTGAATGATACGTGACCAATTTGTCACCTGTCAAGGTCCGTGAACCTGAACCCCGGCACACTCATGGCCTCCGTGTCCATTGGGGGTTCCCTTCCGCTCGCTGGTCGCAGATTGCGACTTTCCGGACCACGTAACCGCAATTCGCGACCAGTGAACGCAGGGCAGCGAAGCACGGGAGGGGCGGACTGGATCCGGCGTCATCGACGACCCGCGGCCGGCCTCCTTAGACTGGACGCGTGTGCACGGTCGTGATCGAGGTCGGGGGACCGGAGACGCGATTGCTCGCGGTCCGGGATGAGGATCCGCAGCGCGAGTGGGATGCGCTCGGCGCCTGGTGGCCGGACCTTCGAGGACCTCAGGGACCGATTCCCGGGGTGATCGGGATCCGCGACCGGCGCGCGGGCGGCGCCTGGCTCGCTGCGGATCCGGCTTCGCACCGGCTCGCCGTGCTGCTCAACCGCGCCGATGTGCTCGAGCTTCCCGAGGATCAGGTCGTCTCCCGGGGCGCGCTCGCGCTGGAGTCCGTGGCCGGGCGATCCCCGTCCGGCCCGCTGCCGATGCACGGGTTCAACCTGCTCGAGGTCTCCCCCGGTCGCGCCCGCGTGCTCTCCTGGGACGGCGACACGCTGCGCGACCGCGAGGTTCCGCCCGGCGTGCACATGATCGCGCACACCGATCTCGACGATCCCGGCACCGCCCGGATCGCGCGCTGGCTGCCCGAGTTCCGCGCCCGCCCTGCGCGCGACGACGTCTGGCCGGATTCCTGGCTCGCCCTGCTCGCGGCGACCACGGCACTGGATCCCGAAGACGATCGCGCCATCATCCGGGACAACCGTCCGCACGGCTACCCGACTCAGTCTCTGCTGTACTGCACCGCCACGGTCGGCGATCAGGGCGTCGAGGTGCAGTACCACTCCCTTCCGGCGCCGGGGCACTGGACCGGGTGAGTCCGCCGCCCAGCATGGGCAGTCCTCCCCATCCCGGATTCCGCGCATCCCCGGTAACGTCTGGGGCATGACCGACCCGCAGCGGTATCCGTCCACCTCCGGCGGCGCGCAAAGTCCGGCGGCCGCGCCGTCGGGATACCCGGGCCAGGCCGCCGCGGACGCGCGGACCGGATACCCGATCGCGCCCGGACCGCGCGGCTCCGACGGCGTCGCGCGCCTCGCCTTCATCCTGGCCATCGTGACCGTCTCGCTCGCCGTGCTCAACACGATCTTCGTGCGCTTCGTGATCTTCCGGCTGGCCTACGACCTGCACCTGGGCGGGAGCGTCCTGACCGGCTTCAACATCGTGAGCCAGGTCGTGCTGTTCCTCGCCTACGCCACCACGCTGGTATTCGGCCTGCTCGGCGCGCGCAGCGACCGCAAGCTGCTCGCCGGCATCGCGATCGGCGTCGGCGGCGCGGGTGCGATCAACCTGCTGTTCGCGTTGCTCTCCAGCCTGATCGCCTCGCTGACCTGACCGCAGCGCTGACCTGATCGCGGACGGGTCGGCGCCGTCTCACGGCCGCGGGCTCGGCTGCCCCCGCGGCACTCGGATCCGGCACGTGCCGCCCGCCGACAGAAGGGATACGTTCGGAGCATGACGGATCCGCAACAGCAGTTCCCCGCGCCGCCACCCTCGCCGAGCGGCGCCCTGCACGGCCCGGGTGCCGCCACCGGCGCACCCGCCTACGGCGCCGGCTACGGCTCCGGCTACGACCCCGGCGCCGTACCGCTGCCCCCGGCGAGGGTCACGCGGGGCAACGGACCCGCCACGACCGCGTTCATCCTCGCCGTGACCGGGTTCGCGCTGGAGCTGCTCCGCTACGTCGGGGTGACGCTGGTCTATGCCGTGTCCAGCAGTGCCGATCCGCTGCCGCAGCCGTTGTCCATGACTGTGGACGTCGTCCTCTTCCTGCTGTACGCCGCCGCCGTCGTCCTCGCCGTGGTCGGCCTGGTCGGCGCGCGGCGCACCGGGCGGATGCGCGCGGGCGTCGCCCTGGGCCTCGGCGTGTCGGGCGCGGCCTATCTGATCCTGCAGTTCGTCTTCAGCTTCGTCCGCTGACGCCCGTTCATCGGCCGGAGAGCACCCGCTCGTACACGCCGATCATCGCGGCGGTCCGCGAAGACTGCCGGAAGTCGGCTGCCACCTGCGGATCCGGCTCGGGTGCGCGGCCGGCCGCGATGTCGGCGGCGGCGATCCGCAGCGTGCCGGCGAGAGCGGCGATCTGGGCCGGCTCTTCGCGAGCGTCGGGAACGGCCCACAGCCCGCCGCGCAGTTCGGCGGCGATGTCCGGGTCGCTCACGATCGTCGGCGTGCCGAGCGTCGCCGCCTCGAACGGGGTCATCCCCTGAGTCTCGAATCCGATCGAGGTCTGCACGACCGCGTCGGCCGCGGCGATCCGGGCGAGCACGTCCGCGTATCCGATCCGGCCGGCGAAGCGGATCCGGGGCCGTCCTGCCCGTGCCGCGATGCGCTCGGCGGCGCGTCGCTCGGCGCCCCCGCCCACGATCTCGACGTCGGCGTCGACATCGCTCGCCACCACCGCCTCCAGGAACGGCAGCAGGCGCTTCTCCGGGCTCATCCGGCCCAGCCAGATGAAGCGCGGGCGACCGGGAGCTCGTTCGGCGGTCGGTCCCTGAGCCTGTCGACGGGCGGCGAGCACCCGGGCGAGGATCTCGTCGTCGATGCCGTTCCAGATCACGTCCACGGATCCGAACACTCCGTGCTGCTCGAGTCGGCGCGCGAAATGCCCCGACGGCGCGGTCACGGCGCGGGACCCGGCGGCGATCCCGGCGAGGAAAGCCCAGCCGTCGCCGCCTCGCGGCTGATCGCCGATCCCGCGCAGCGCCGCGCGGCGCCACAGATTCAGCGCCCCGAGCACCGGGCGGTGCAGGGGCGTCACGGCGGCGATCCCGACGTCGACGCGGTTGTGCATGGTGTGCACGACCGGGATGGCGTGCCGGTGCGCGAAACGGTGGCCGATGAAGGCTCCCCAGAAATCGGCCTGCACGTGCACCAGGTCGACCGGCGGACGGCGGGTGAGGGCGCGGTCGAGGAAGCGGTCGGTGCGCCGGCCCGGCCAGGTCAGCGAGTACTCGCGGTCGGCCGTGATCGGCATCGAGGGAAGGTCGAGGTAGCCCGGATCGGCTGCCGCCGCACGGCCGCGCGCCGAGTGCATCCGGGGCGCCACGATCGTGACCGTGTGGCCCGCCCGCTCCAGGAAGGTGCGCTGCAACCGCATCGAGACTTGCGCCCCGCCCTGCGACTCGGCGTGCTGATCGCCGAAGAACACGATGTGCATGGGGCCGGCCTTCTCAGTCGGGCAGTGGTTCGTCGCGGTACAGCGCCTCGAAGGTGTCCAGGGTGCGGTTGATGTCGTGCACCACGACGCCGTCCAGCGAGGCGCGCTGCATCCGCTCGAACTCGGCGGGATCCGCGGTCAGCACGTCGGTGAGGCGCGCGGCCAGCTCGCTCGTGTTGCCGGGCTCGAACAGGTAGCCGTTCACGCCGTCGTGCACGAGGTGCGGCAGCGCGACCGCGTCGGCTGCGACGATCGGCAGCGCCGAGGCCATCGCCTCCATCGTGGCGATCGACTGCAGCTCGGCGATCGAGGCGATCACGAACAGCGACGCCCTGCTGAGGATCGCGCGCAGTTCGGCATCGGTGGTGCGCCCGTGGAACCTCACCCGGTCCTGCAGCCCCAGCTCGCGCGCGAGGTTCTCCAGCTGCTTGCGCTGGTCGCCCCCGCCGACGATGTCGAAGCTCACGTCGAGCGCCGGATCCAGCTTCGTCATCGCCTTGAGGATGACCTCGACCTGCTTCTCGGCCGTGAGCCGGCCCACGAACACCATCCGGTTCTTCTCGCGGGGGCCGATCACCGGCGTGTACTGGGTGCGGTCGATGCCGCAGCTGATCGGGATGACGCCCTCGACGTCGATCGTGCGCTCCAGGAAGTCCGCCGCACGCCGGGTCGGGCGTCGTCACGGCACGCGTGAGCGCGAAGGTGCGACCCGCGTCCGCCCAGGCGAACTTCAGCACGATGTCGTCGATGAATTTCGGCATCGTGGTGTGGTCGAGGATGTTCTCGGCCATGACGTGGTTCGTGGCGATCACCGGGATACCGCGCTGGTGCGCGATCCGGGACAGGCCGCGGCCGATGATGATGTGCGACTGGATGTGCACGACGTCGGGCTGCACGGCGTCCAGGACCTGGCGGGCGTAGTGCTTCGCGCGCCACGGCCACACGAAGCGCAGCCAGTCGTGCGGGGCCCAGCGCACCGACGGCAGCCGGTGCAGGGTCATCGCCTCGCCCTCGATCACCTCGACGCGCGGCTTCGTCGTGCGGTAGGCCTGGTTCGGGGCCACCACGTGCACGTCGTGGCCGCGCTGCACGAGCCCGGCGGCGAGCCGCTCGGTGAAGCGCGCGGCGCCGTTCACGTCGGGCGAGAAAGTGTCGGCGCCGATCAGGATCGTGAGCGGGCGGTGCGCGGGCGCCACGGGGTCAGCGGAGGTGGTGGCCGAGGTCTCGGGGATGTCCGAGGGTCGATGGTCGCCGGGGGATGTCACGTGATTGCTGCCTTTTTCTGGGCCGCGGAGTGCTCGCTCGAACGCCGCGGCGGGGGCCTGGATCGGGCGTCGCCACTCTACCCGAGGGTGCTGGGGATCCCGAGGAGGCGGATCCGATGCCTCGCTCCGCGGCACGCTCCCGTCGCGAAATCTGTCGCCATTCGGGCTCGAGAGCGACAGAATTCGCGACGGGAGCAGCCTGCCCCGGTTCGGAGCCCCCGGATGTTCGGCCGGCGCCCACCTTCGCGCCCTACGATCTGAGCATGCGCCTGCTCGCCGACGCCGATCCCGCCCGCTGGATCGCCGTGACCGGATCCCTGGGCCTGCGCGGCCGCCGGCACCGCAAGGCGGCGATCCGGATGCTCCTCGGCCAGGCCGGCGCGGCCTTCGGCGCCCCGTCCACGGGCCCGGCGACGGGCCCCTCGACCCGCCCCGGATCCGGGTTCGGCGCCTGGGCGCTCAGCCAGGCGGCGCCGTTCCTGATGCGCAAGGCCGACGGCCGCGTGCTGGTGTGGACGTGGAAGGCCGAGCCGGAACTCATCGTCGCGATGGCGACCGCACAGGAGCTCACGCCGCAGGTGCGCGCCGCGCGGGCCATGATGCCGATGGAGTACGACGACACCGAGGAGTTCCGCAACCCCTATCTGGGATCCGGCGAGAAGCTCGTGGTGCCGCTGCCGCCGTCGAACGCGTCCGGGCAGGGTTCCGCCCCGCCGTTCGCGACCTACACCTGGGACACGGGCACGCATCTCATCACGCTGCAGGCGGTGTGCGCCGACCGGGAGCGGTTCGGCACCGTGATCGCCGCGGTGGACGAGATCGCCCGCACCCTGCGCACGGCGGACGACCTGTCCGTGGGCGAGTCGGGGCCGGTGCTGCGCCTGCCGCCGGCCTGAGCCCGCCGCACGGAGGGCCACCGGATTCTCTGGAGTCGCGACGCTCGGTCGCGCGCTCGGTCCAGCCCGCGCTCAGACCAGCCCGCGCTCGGCGAGCCATTGCCGCGCGACGGCTTTCGGCGCGCGCAGCAGCCACGCGTCGGCGATGACCTCGCCGAGGTGGTCCCGGTCGATCGCGTCCAGCCGCACCAGCACGGCGGGATAGCCGGCGAAGTGCGGGATGGTGAAGAACACGTCCGGATCCGCCGCGACGAGCTCTCCGGCGAGCGCGACCGACTCGGTGCGCACGGCGACCACGGGGCCATCCGGCCAGGAGCGGCCGAGGTCGGCGAGCTGCGCCAGGTCCGTCTTGCGCGGTCCACGCATCCAGGCGACCTGACCGCTGGTGCAGCGCCATGCGGGCTCGCCGGTATGACCGCCGATGCGCTCCTCCACGCCGGGCAGGGCGAGGGCCAGGGTCCTGACGTCGTCGATCGTCGCCATGGCTCCGATCCTGCCCCGCCGCGGTGGGAGGTTCAAGGGGTCGGGATCCTGCCGCCCCCGTGAGGCGGCGACACATCCCCCGCGGTGAGACACCACTTCCTGCATGAGACATCACGCCAGGACGTGTGCCTCACGCAGGAAGTGGTGTTTCGTATTCTGAAGCCGGGCCGGGATCAGGGCACGACGACCGCGCGGCCGCGCAGGGTGCCCTCGTGCAGCCGGTGATAGGCCTCCGCGGCGTCGTCCAGCGAGAACTGCTCGGTCTCGACATGCACGGCGCCGCTGCGGGCGAGCTCGAGCACCTCGATGAGCTCCGAGCGCGATCCCCAATAGGGTGCGCGGATCGTCGCATCGTAGGGACGCGCCAGCATGCCGACGGCCAGCGTGCCCGCACCGACGCCGACGATCACCAGGTCGCTCTCGATGCCGAGCAGAGACGCGCCGAGGTCGATCGTCGGCTGGATCGCGACGAAGTCGAACACGGCCGTCACGGTCGCCGCCCCCACGGCCTCGCGGATCGAGTCCGCCGCACCGGCGTCCGAGAGGAAGGCGTGGTGCGCGCCGACCTCGCGCGCGAGGGCGAGCTTGTCCTCGTTCACGTCGAGGGCCACGACCGTCGCGGGCGTGAGCGCACGGAGGATCTGGATCGCGACGTGGCCGAGGCCGCCGGTGCCGATCACGACGGCGGTGCTGCCGGGAACGAGCTTCGGCAGCGAACCCTTGATCGCGTGATAGGGCGTGAGACCGGCGTCGGTGAGGGCGACGTTCGCGACCGGGTCGAGGTCGCCCAGCGCCACGAGGTGACGCGGATCCCGCACGATCAGGTACTCGGCCATGGCCCCGTCCGAGCCGAGGCCGGGAGGCGTGATCCCGAACTCCCGGGCGTGCGGGCAGTAGTTCTCCTTGCCCTGCGCGCACAGGTAGCAGCGACCGCAGCCCTGCGGCCCGTACACGGCGACGGAGTCTCCGACCGCGACCGCGGTGACGCCCTCGCCGAGCTTGTCGACGACGCCGACACCCTCGTGGCCGAGCGTCATGGGCAGCGGATAGCCGAACTGCGCGTACTGCTCGGCGGTCAGCCCCATGATCCACGAGTCCGAGTGACACGCGCCGGCGGCGGTGACGCGGAGCCGCACCTCCCCGGGCCCGGGTTCCGGCGTCGGCACCTCGCGCACCTCGGGAGGTGCACCGATCGCGACGTACTGCAGAGCCTTCATGGCAGTCCTCTCTGTGCACCCGCCACCGGGCGACGACAGCTCCATTGTGGCCGAGGACCCGTACCCCCGCGATGGTCCCGTGCACCCGGTCCCACAGTGAGACACCACTTCCTGCACGAGGCACCACGCCAGGACGTGTGTCTCATGCCGGAAGCGGTGCCTCTGGGAACGGTGTCAATCCACTTCGCTCACTGCTGACCCGTGTAGAACCCGTAGGTCGCGTCCGCTGCGCGGGCAGCGGTCTCAGGATCCGTGCCCGCCGCGATCTGCGCCGCGGCCCACCCGTCGGCGGCGGCGCGGCTGAACGCTCTGCCCTCCTCCGAGAGCTGCCAGGCGGCCCCCTGCTCCGGGGAGATGGATCCCTCCAACGCGCCGAGGTGCAGCGCCAGCCCGAGCAGTCCCTGATCCCAGCCCACGCCGGTCGCACCGGGGCCGAACGTCTCCCACATGCCCGGCGGCACGTCGGCGGTGCGGGCGGTGTGCTCGAGCTCGAATCGAGTGCGGTCCTCGTCCACGGAGGTGAGCCGCACCCTCAGCCACGTGACGCCACCGCCGAACTCCCACGTGACGCGATAGAACGCTGCGCCGTCTTCGGGAGAGCTGCATTCGAGCACCTCGCCTCCGGCATTGCCCGCGAGCTGGTACCTTCCGCCGAGCCGCAGCTCGCCCGACACCGGCATGAACCACCGCGCGATCCGGTCGGGCGAGGTCACCGCGTCCCAGACGTCGTCGATACCCGCGGGGTACTGCTGACTGATCGTCTGCACGTGGGAGGGATAGCCGTCCACCTCCTGCGCACTCAGGGTGCGCTCGACCGCGTCGATCTGCTTCCGAACATCCACCATGGTCATTCCTCTCGTTCTTCTCCTGTTCGCACGCGGCTCCCCGGTGCCGTGTCGTCTCGATCCGGGACGACACGACGGCGCCGCCCGCGAGCCAGCTCCGTGTCGAGCGCGCTGAGCGGGCCGCTCCAGAAGCGTTCGAACGGGGTCAGCCATTCGCTCGCCTCGTGGAGGCCGGTCGGGTCGACGGCGTAGAGGCGCCGGACGCCCTGCGCACGAACGGTCGCGAAACCCGTCTCGCGCAGGACGCGCAGATGCTGCGAGACCGCCGGCTGGCTGATCCCGAACTCCGCCTGGATCACCCGGCCGAGTTCGCCCGCCGAGCCTTCCCCCGCCGCGAGCAGTTCAAGGATGCGGCGGCGGACCGGATCACCGAGGACGTCGAGTGCGTGCATGCGTCCATACTTGCGTCATAACTTATATAAGTCAAGGCGCAAGTATGGATTCGAAGTCGACGTCAGCACCCCTCGACGGCGGGATCGACCCGCGCGACGGATCCTCGGTCGTCGAGATCCCCTCAGACGTTCACGTCCCCCACGAGGTTGACCTTGATCCCCATGCCGGCGAGCATCGCGGCCTTCGCGACGAGCGCCTTGTCGGCGGTCTCCGCATCGGGCGCATACACGAGCTGCGCGTGGTTCGCCTTGTGCCGGGCCATGAACTGGTCGCGGTTCTGGCCGTGCAGCACCACGTGCGCGATCGGCCACTCCGGGTTCGTGGCGTCCTTGCGGCGCTGCGTCTCGTCGGCCGGCAGCTCCACGACCGTGCCGCGGAACAGGTCGGCCTGCAGCACCCCGTCGGCGATGAAGATGCGCGAGAGCACGACCTCGCCGGGCTTCGAGACGCCGTTGATGGTCGCCCCTCCGGCCGGGAAGAACACGTGTCCCTGCCGCCAGCCCTCGGCCTTGTCCCAGCCGCCCAGGTGCGAGGCGGGGACGGATCCGGAGATCTCGTACACCCACACGAAGTCGTCGCCGAACTGCTCGCCCCAGCGCACGTCGTGCAGCGTGTTGTCGGGCACGAGCCCCATCGCCCGCCACACCCGGTCGGTCACCAGCGTGTCGACCGCGACGCCCTCGTCGGCCTCGTTGAAGTGCGGGAAGGCGCGTCCTTCGTGCAGGATCCGGGATCCGTCGCGCGAGGTGACCGGCGGACGCTCGGTGGAGTTCAGGATCCCCTCGGCGAGATCCGACGCCGGCACCAGATCCTTGAGACCCTGCTGGTACTGGATCCCGACCGCATCCAGGCCGAAGTCGTCGGCGATGCGGAGGGCGGCGATGTACATCTTCAGCTGCCACTGCACCTGATCGCGGGTGAGCTCGGTGGCCGCGTCCTCGCCGTAGCGGAAGGTCATGCCGTGCTCGATGAGCCAGTCGTAGGCGGCGTCGGCCTCGGCGTCGGTCACCTGCAGCATCTCGGCGTACAGGGCCGACTGCGACAGCCGCTCCTTGTAGATGCCGGTCTTGTTCAGCAGTTCGTCGTCGAAGATCGCGTTGTACATGCCCATGCAGCCTTCGTCGAACACTCCGATGATGGCCTTGTCGGCGAGCAGCTGCGCGGCGAGCGCCTCGCCGAGCTGCTTCTCCGGAGAGTCCGGCAGCTCCGGCAGCGCGCGCACGTGCGAGGCGTCGTGCGTGATGCGGCCGGTCTCCGTCCACTCCTTGAGGGCCTGACGGAACCAGTCGTCGGTGAAGTCGACCGACCAGATCGTCGAGTACGGCTTGCCCATCTTGGTCAGGCCCGCGTTGAGGCCGAGCAGGCCCACGAGTCCCGGCCAGTCGCCGGCGAAGTTCGCGACCGTGAGGATCGGCCCGCGATGGGTGCGAAGTCCCGCGAGCACATGATGCGAGTACTGCCAGTTCGCGGTCGCGACGATGAGAGGCGCGTCGACCGGGATGTCCTTGAACACCTCCATGCCCATGCGCTGGCTGGAGATGTAGCCGTGACCGGTGGCCGGATCCACCCCGAACGGACGGATCACCGTCCAGCCGAGCTCTGCGAAGGCCGCGGTGATCGCGGCCTCGGTCGCGGCCTGCACCGGCCAGCCCGCGACGTTGGCCGATTCGCGCAGGTCGCCGGACGTGATCAGGTAGGCCGTCTGCGGCGCGGAGGCGGGGCGCTCGATCGGCGCGGGGATGGCGTAGCTCATGGGATTCTCCGGTTGCTGGATGGTGGTCGGCGTCATCGGTCGGTGGGGATCGTGGCGGTGCAGGATCCCCCGGCGCTCAGCCGCAGGTCGCGGGCGAGCACCGTGTCGTGCAGGCGCAGCTCGGCGAGGTCGAGCGCACCGCCGTCGAGGTGCAGCACCAGCCGGTCCGCGTCGATCTCGACGCGCCCCCAGCCGGTGCCGGTCGTGAACAGGAAGCGCTGCGGGCCGTCGGCGGCGAACGCGCCAGAGGCGGGTGCGAAGGACAGGATCCGGTCCGGTGCGTGCCACTGCGCGCCGCTCGCGGCGAGCAGCAGCGCCCAGGACGCGAGCGAGCGGGCGTAGTGGTTGCCGCACTCGATCTCGTTCCACGGGTTGCGATGCACGCCGTCGTAGCGGGCGCGCAGGGTGCGTTCGACGAGCAGGGCGTCGTCGACCCGCCCGGCGTAGAGCAGCGTGGCCGCGACCTGATGCTCGATCCCGGTCCACACCTCGTCGGAGTAGACGAACGGGATCGCCGGCCGGCCGCCGCGCGGCCAGGACGCGAGCAGCAGCCCGCCCTCGTCGTTCACGGCGTACACGCGCTGGGTGCTCTCGTGCGCGGACAGGTCGGTGCGGTGGTTGTGCGCGACGATCGCGGCGAGCGCCGAGTCGAGGTGCTCCTCCGGCAGCAGCGGGCCGATCCCGTTCAGGTACGCGTGGAACTGCCCCAGCAGCTGGTCCGACAGCACGCCCTCGCCGTACTGGTAGCGGTGCGCGTCGACGTCGTCGATCACCTGCCGGTAGTACTCGCCGTTGAACAGCATGTCGTCCATGGCGCCCGCGACGTGGTCGGCCCGCGCCGCCCAGTCGCGCGCACGCTCGGCCTCGCCCAGGTGCGCGGCCATGCGGGATCCGGCGCGGAGGGCCGCCAAGTACATGCCGTTGGCGAGCGGATCGATCCCGTGGAACTCGATGTCGTACGTGTTGTGCAGCTCGCCGTCGAGCAGTCCGTCGCCGTCGCGGTCCCACTCCCGCGTGGCGTGCTCGAGCGTGCGTACGGCGGCCGGCCACAGCTCGCGCAGGAACGCGTCGTCGCCGGAGAACCGCCACTCCCGGTGCAGCCGCAGGAAGGTGCCGAGCTGCCCGTCGACCGCAGGACCCATGAACCAGGGCGCGGATCCGAAGACCCGGTTGCCGCGGAACTTCTGCGCGCCGTCCGCGTCGGTCTCGAGCAGGAACTCGGGCCGCCGGGCGCTGCGCTCGAGCGACGGGAACAACCAGGCGACGGTCTGCGCGTACGACCAGACGTGCGTGCAGGTGCCCTCGCAGGATCCGCCGTGGTCGAAGGATCCCTCCCACGCGGCGAAGACCGGCCCCTCGCCGAGGGCGGGGTTCGGCGACTCCAGCACGAAGCAGGTCGTCGAGCGCACCGCGGCGATGTTCGCGCCGACCGCGTCGGCGAGGACAGGGTCGAGCGCGCCGCCGTAGAGGGCCTCGACGAAGGCGTCGGTCGCGGCCTCGAGGGCGGGCAGCTCGCGGTGCAGATGCACGGCGGCCGACCAGGCGTCCGGCCAGAGCACGGCGTAGTGGTTGCGCACGATCGGCGGCAGGGACGGATCCACGCGCGCGTCGTCCAGGACGATGTGGCCATGCCAGCCGCGGCGGCGGTTCGGGAACGACCAGCTCAGCACGAACTCGAAGTCGCGCGCCTCGCCGGGCGCGAGCGTGTGCACGATCCCGAGGGATCCCGTGCGCAGCCGGGGCAGCTTCGCGAGCATCTCCTCCTCGGTGAGCGGACGGAGCCCCTTCGACAGGCTCAGGGACCGATCGGAGGGCAGGGTCCGATCGTCGGGCAGGGGCCGATCGTCCGGCAGGGACCCATCGTCGGGCAGGGGCCGGTCCTCCGGTTCGGCGAAGAGCCCGCGCGGGCGGTCCTCGAGCGTGAGGCGCTGCTCGGGATCCAGCAGTCCGTCGGCGGTGAGGTCGCTCCAGAACATCCGGGCGCCGTCAGGCCAGTAGCTCGTGACCCACTGCGGCTTCACCGTGGTGGAGGCGTCGGTCGTGGTGAGGCTGAGCGTGCCGTAGCCGGGATCGTCCTCGGGCAGGTCGATGCCGAAATCGAGGCCGCGCACGTCACCGTCGTCGCGCCAGCGCACGGTCTGCGTGCCGCGCATGCCCCAGGGGGCCTCCGGTCCGGGCTCGCCGCGCCCGGCCGTGTGCGAGACGCTGCCGGCCACGGTCACCGCGACCGGGACGTCGCCGGGGTTCACTACGCGATAGCGCAGCACGGCCGCCGGGATCCCGGAGGCGTCGGCGTCCAGCGGGACCAGCGGCGTGAACGCTCTGAGCGACACCTCGACCGGCAGCACGCGATCGGCGAAGTCGATGTCGACCACCGGGTACTCGCCGTGCATCGTCGCGGCGTCCAGCCTTGGGAGACCGGCGAGGTCGTCGAATGAGAATCCGGCGTCCCAGTCGCGGCGCCCGGTGACCCGCGCCTCGAGCACGCGTGTGACCGGATCCGCCCCCTCTGGTGCCGCGTGGATCGCGAAGAACGTGCGCGGGTTGCGGCGGTCCTTGTCGGGATGGTTCTCCAGCTCCCAGTCGCGCAGCTCTCCGCGGGCGCCGAGCGAGACGTTGCCGGTGCCGATGCCGCCGAGCGGGAAGGCCGCCCGCTCCGCGGTGTGCGGGAGGGGACGGGCACGGCGGGTCATGCCGACACCTCGGTCTGCGCGCTCTTCTGTGCGCTCCGTTGCAGAGCGGCGAGCTCGTGCACGATCTCGGCCGTGCCCGCATACAGCCGCAGGTAGCGGTCGAACAGCGCGTCGTAGGCCTCGCGCCGCTCCGGGTCCGGCGCGATCGTCTCGGCGACCGGGTTCCAGTCCTCGATCGAAGGCGCGGTCTCCGACACCGCCGACGCCGCCAGGAAGGCGGCGCCGTAGCTCGCCCCGATCGTGATCCGCGGAACCTCCTGCACCAGACCGGTCACGTCGGAGACGATCTGCAGCCAGAGCCGCCCCTGCGTCCCGCCGCCGACCGCGACGATCCGCCGGATGTCGGCACCGGCCGCGCGCATCGTCTGCACGTTGTGCCGCACGCCGAGCGCCGTCGCCTCGAGCGCCGCCCGGTACAGGTCACCACGACCGTGCTCCAAGGTGAGCCCCGCGATCACGCCGCGCGCGTCCGGATCCTGGATCGGGGTGCGCTCCCCCGCGAAGTACGGCAGCATCACCAGCCCGCGCGCGCCGGGGCCGGAGGCCTCGGCCTCGGCGAGCAGCTCGCGGTAGTCGGATCCGGTCAGGTCCTTCAGCCACGCGGTGAGCGCGCCGGAGGTGGACAGGCCGCCGGCCAGGTTGCGGGTGCCGGGGAAGGCGCCCGCCGTGGTCCACATCGACGGCGTGCGCAGCGGTCTCCGCGCCGGTCGCGATGAGGAACATCGTGGTGCCGTACATCAGCATGAGATCGCCGACGCCGTGCGCCCCGACGCTGACCGCCTCGGTCCATGCGTCGATCGTGCCGGCGATCACCGGCGTGCCCTCGGGAATGCCGGTGGCTTCCGCGGCTTCGGCTGTCACGGCACCGGCGATGTCACCGGCCCACTGCAGCGCCGGCTGTTCGAGCGAGGCGGCGCAGCGCTGCCACCAGGCGTCGTGCCAGCGTTCGCCCTCGATGTCGTACAGCGGCGAGACCTGGCTGGCGGACTGGTGATCCAGCACGTAGGCGCCGGTGAGGCGATACGCGAGGTAGGACGCGGGCATGAAGAGACGCCGCGCGCGCGCCCAGGCCTCCGGCTCCTCCTCCCGGACCCAGAGGATCTTCGGGCCGCCCGCCTGCGAGGTGAGCGCGGATCCGCCCACCCGGGTGATCTCGTCGATCCCGAGCTCGGCGGTCAGCTCGGCGATCTGATTCGACGCGCGAGTGTCCACGCCGTAGAGGATCGCAGGGCGCACCGGGGCGCCGTCCTCGTCGACGAGCAGGATGCACGGACCCATGCCGCTCACGCCGACGCCGACGATCTCGACGTCGGGAGCCGCAGCGGTCAGCTCCCGGGCGAGGGCGACGAACTCGTCCCACCACACCGCGCCGTCCATCTCGACCCAGCCGGTGTGCGGGCGGCTCACGTCGTGGCTCCGCACCGCCTGCGCCAGGATCGCGCCGTGCTCGTCGACGAGGACGCCCTTGCTGCTGGCCGTGCCGATGTCGACACCGATGGTGCACCGCACGCGCATCCTCCTCGATCGCTCGCCCTGACCGGACGGCGATCACTCTACGCGAAATCGATTTCAAGGGCAATCGCCCGATGATCACACCACACAGGAGCGACCCTCACGAAGTTCTGCACGGATTCTGTGAAACCGTCATCATTCGCAGACGAGGGGTGACAGCCTGGCCGGCACGGAACAGAATGGAGGCATGGACATGACCGAGCCGCAGGTGTGGACCCTCATCGGGGTGTTCGCGGCCGTCATGCTCGGAGGCATGACATTGATGACGACCTTGCTCATGCACGCGATGAACGGCAGGTTCTCGGCCGTCGACAGCAAGTTCGACGCGATCGACAGCAAGTTCGACGCCCTCGACAGCAAGTTCGCGGGCTTGCGCGCCGAGATGAACGCGCGTTTCGACACCATGGACGTCAAGTTCGCCGCACTCGACAAGGAAGTTGCGAGCTTGGCGCGAAGGGCTTGGGGATCGCCGTGATGGCGCGCTGTCAGCGCAGGACGCTGGCCGCCTGGACCTCATTGCGCAGCACGACCGTGCGCGCCGGCTGATCGTCGCCGCCGATCCGATCCAGCAGCATCCGCGCCGCCGTCACGCCCATATGCCGCGCGGGCAGGCGCA
Organism: uncultured Actinomycetota bacterium; assembly: GCA_963791605.1. GTDB lineage: Bacteria > Actinomycetota > Actinomycetes > Actinomycetales > Microbacteriaceae > Microbacterium. The sequence continues at coordinate 34,337 of CAWBTB010000004.1, forward strand.
CCACGGTCACCACGCTCGGAGAGAGCGTCGTGAACGGCAGGGATCCGATGACCGCGACACCCATGGTCGGGGGCGTCAGCCCGTGTTCGGTGAGCACCTGGATCGCGCCGACGCCGATGAGGTTGTTGCCCGCGACGACCGCATCGGGCGGTTCGGGCAGCGCCAGCAGCTCCTCCATCACGGCGCGCCCGCCGTCCACCCGGAACGACGAGAACCGCAGCAGCTCGGGATCGACCGCGAGACCGTGCGCCTTCAACGCGAAGCGCCAGCCGTCGGCGCGCTCGACCGCGGTCTCGATGTGCTCCGGGCCGGCGATGTGCGCGATGCGGGTGTAGCCGGCCTCGATGAGCTGCTCGGTGGCGCTGCGGCCCGCATCCCGGTTCGCCATCACGACGCCGTCGATGTCATAGCCGGTGCTGCGGTCCACGGCCACGACCGGACGCCCGGCGCCCAGGATCTCGTCCAGATTCGTGCGGTCGGACGCCGCGGCGAGGATGACGCCGGACATGTGCTCGGCGATCGCGATCCGCAGATACGTCTGCTCCTTGTCGACCTGCGCATCCGAGTTGCACAGCACCACGGAGTAGCCGGCCTCGGAGGCGACGTCCTCCACGCCGCGCGCCATCTCGGTGAAGTACGGGTTCTCGATGTCGGGGATCACCAGTGCGATCACTTCGGAGCTCTGCCGCCGGAGCGTGCGCGCCGTGCGATTCGGGAAGAACTTCAGCTGCGCGGCGGCCTGACGCACCGATGCGGTCTTCTCGTCCGAGACGCCTGCGCCGTTGAAGACGCGCGACACCGTCGCCGGGGAGACGCCCGCCAGACGGGCCACGTCGTAGATCGTCGCCATCCCGTCCCCGTTCTCTGATCGTCCGTCAGCACACCCTATCGTGATGAAATCGATTGCAACAGCGTCGTCGAATCGGTAGGGTGGCCGCACACGCCGCTGCGCGCGGCCACAGCCCGCACGCTCCACTCCGACACGAGGATGTGCACGCAGTCATGAGCTTTTCCGATCTGACCTCGATCTCCGCCCTGCGCCCGGTGCAGACGCGCTCGATCTCGCCGGAGAACTTCGACGGTTCCGCTGGGGGCGGCGGCCGGGCGACCGAGGGCACGGGCGCCGACTGCGCCCGCGACCTCGGCCCCGGCTGGAAGATCTCGCCGAGCGTCGACATCAAGGCGGGCGAGACGTTCGACCTCGCCACGATCGAGGGCGCGGGCAAGATCACGCACATCTGGATCACCACGCACACCGACAACTGGCGCACGCTGATCCTGCGCGCCTACTGGGACGGCGCCGCCGAGCCCGCGGTCGAGGTGCCCTACGGCGACTTCTTCTGCAACGGCTGGGGCGTGTTCGCGCAGGTGAACTCGCAGGTCATCGCGGCGAACCCGCACGGCGGCTTCAACTCGTACTGGCCGATGCCGTTCCGCGACGGCGCTCGCCTCACGATCGAGAACACGTCGGTCGTCGACGTGCGCGTCTACTACCAGGTCACCTACGAGATCGGCGGCGACTACTCGTCGGACGGCTATTTCCACGCGCAGTGGCGCCGCTCGAACCCGCTCGAGGAGCTCGTGCCGCACACGATCCTGGACGGGATCGAGGGGCGCGGCCAGTACGTCGGCACCTACATCGCCTGGGGCGTGAACTCCAACGGCTGGTGGGGCGAGGGCGAGATCAAGTTCTACCTCGACGACGACACAGACCACCCGACGATCTGCGGCACCGGCACCGAGGACTACTTCGGCGGCGCGTGGAACTTCGACATTCCCGGGCAGGGCTACACGGCCTTCTCCACCCCGTACCTCGGCATGCCGCAGGTGATCCGGCCGGACGGCCTGTACGTGTCGCAGCAGCGGTTCGGCATGTACCGGTGGCACCTCGCGGATCCGATCCACTTCTCCACCGGCCTGCCGAAGGTCGACATCCAGGCGCTCGGGTGGCGCAGCGGCTGGCGCTACCTGCCGCTGCGCGACGACATCGCCTCCACCGCGATGTTCTACCTCGACCGCCCGACCGCCCGACGGCCGAAGTCCCCGTCCGCAGATGACATGGAGGTCCACCTAGGAACGGCCCCGGTGCCGGACCTGGGATCCACTCCCCCGCGCGACCCGCGGAGCTGACCCGCCGCCGACCGGCGGTGCGACGAAAGGAGCGGGCGATGACGCCCCTGACCCGGATCGCGGCCGGAGCCGCAGTCGCCTCCCTCGCCGTGGTCGCCTTCGCGGCCGCCGCGGCACCGCCTCCGCCGGCCGTCGCCACCACCGCGACGACCCCGGCCACGGTGGTCTCCAAGCTCACCGGCCCCGACGCTCCCAACAACACCTGGGGCCGCTGGGACGTGAAGGCGACCGACCTCGGCATCATGTGGGACGACGGATCCGGTCACGTGCTCACCGCGTTCGGCGACACCTTCGGCAACTCCTGGACGGGCCCGGGCGGCGGAGCGCCGCCGAACGGCAATTGGCGCAGCAACGTGCTGCTGCGCTCCAGCGACTCCGACCTCGCGGGCGGCATGCTGTTCGACCACGCCGCGCAGGATCCGCAGGGCGTGGCGAAGCAGATCATCCCGTCGAAGAAGATCAACGGCGACGAGATCACGGTGATCCCCACCAGCGGGATCTCGGTCGGCTCGCGGCAGTACCTCGGATTCATGTCGGTGAAGCAGTGGGGCCCGCCCGGGATGTGGGACACGAACCACGCGGGCATCGCGTACTCCGACGACGACGGCGAGACCTGGACCGTGTCCGACACCCGCTGGGAGAACGCAGACGGTACGGATCCGTTCCAGATGCAGGCGTACGTGCAGAAGGGCGGCACGATCTACGTCTTCGGCACGCAGAACGGCCGCAACGGCCCGGCCTCGGTCGCGAAGGTGCCCGCGAAGAAGCTGCTGGACAGGACCGCGTACCGGTACTGGGACGGCAAGGGCTGGGGCAAGGACGAGTCCGCCGCGAAGCCCGTGCTCGACGCGCCGATGAGCGAGATGTCGGTGCAGTGGGACGACTACAGCAAGCGGTTCCTGATGATGACGCTGTCCGGCGAGGACATCGTGATGCGCACGGCGCAGAGCCCGGAGGGCCCGTGGACGCCGGCGCAGACCGTCGCGAGCTCGACCGACTATCCCGCCCTGTACGGCGGCTACTTCCACCCGTGGAACAAGAACGGCGAGATCTACTTCACGATGTCGCAGTGGAACCCGTACAACGTCTACCTGATGCACCTCCGGATCGATCGCAACGGGCAGATCATCGACCCGAACCTCGTGGCGGATCCGAGCTTCGAGCGATCCTCCGCCCTGGGCGACGGCACCGGCGGCACGTGGGGCGCGACGCCGAACTCGGGCATCGACGACGCTCCCGCCGGCGGGTTCACCGGCGATCACCGCGTGTTCGTGCGCTACAACCAGGGCTGGCGCGACATCTGGCAGGACGTGACCGTGCAGCCGCACACCACGTACCGGCTGACCGGGTTCATCCGCACCTCGACGAACAGCGACAACGGCTACTTCGGCGCACGCACTCTCGACGGCACGGTCATCTCCGAGGCGCACTTCGTCTCGGTCGGCGCGTGGACGCGGTTCACCGTGTCGTTCGACTCGGGCGACCGGAATCAGGTGCAGCTCTACGGCGGCGTCTGGACGAACAGCGGCGACATCTGGATGCAGATGGACGACGTGGCGCTCGTGCGGGTGCCCTGATCCGCCTGACGCAGATCCAGATCTCGTCCGCCGACGCCGAAGATCTCCTTCGGCTCGCTGCAGCGTTCGAGTCGTGGCCCAAACCGGCAGCTCTTTTCGCGCGGTACGGCGAGGAGCAGCGCGCAGGCAGGGTCGACGTGCTCGTCGCCCGCGACGACGGCGCGAGTCTCGGATACTGCCTGATCGATTGGGAGTCGACCTATCCCCTCTTCCGCGACGCCGGGGTGCCCGAGATCGTGGATCTCAACGTGCTGCCCGCGCATCGGGGTCGCGGGGCAGGCCGCCTGCTGCTCAACGAAGCCGAGCGGCGCATCGCCACGAGATCCGCGATCGCCGGACTGCGGGTGGGACTGTACGCCGACTACGGCATCGCGCAGCAGATGTACGTCCGTCACGGCTTTCTGCCGGATGGACGCGGTATCACCGTCAACGGCGAGTCCGTGCCGCCGGGCGCGACGATCGTCCTCGACGACGATCCGGTCCTCGCCTTCACCCGACGCCTGCGATGACCCTTGCGAACACGCCCGCGTACTGGCCGACACCTCCCGGTGGCTGGCCAGGGTGGCTGTGGACAGTTCGTTATGACTCGGCGAGACATCCTGGCACCGCGGATGTCGCGACGGTAGCCGAAGGCGCCAATTGCCAGCTCTACACGTATGCGCTCCTGAATCTCTACGGGCTGTCGCCGAGGCCGCACCGGTCGAGCGAGCTCTGGGGCGACAGGTCGTACTCACACCCCGCGGTAGACGATTTCGCGCCCCTGGACGTCGCCTCGTTCACGATCGCGAGGCCACCTGGGGTGCGCATGTGGCGCTTCGGATGGGGCCGAACGAGCTACTCCACCTCAGCGCATCCGAGGGGGTGCCCACCGTGTGGTCCTTGGAACGGTTCGCCGCAGAACGCCGATACCGCCATCTGATCGGGATGGTACGGATTTCAGCCGCGGTCGTGTGATGTGTCCCTTTGCGGCCGAGATGCTCCCCCGAGAACTGACGTTCTCCGACAATCACGTCTGAGTCGAGCTATGGCACGTTCGCGTCCCCGGTCTGTTCGATGAGCGCGCGCACTGCGCCCTCAACCGCCGGCAGATCCTCGTCGACCGTCACCCTCACCGTTTCGAGATTGATCCACGCGTAGCCGTGGGCGATCCGATTACGCATCCCCCAGATCACCGGCCAGTCATCTCCGAATAGGCTCGTCGTCAGCTCCGGCGCTCCGCGTTGAAGTGTTTCTATCGTCGCCGCGAGCCTCAGCGACACAGCATCCGCGACCGTTTCGTCGGAAATCGAGCCGCGCTCGAGATGCCGGTGCAACGCGTCGAGGTGAGCGACCGCCTCGGCGAGCAGCTGCTGCGTCGTCTGCTTCACAGGGGCACAGCCTCGGCAAGCGCCCGCTCCCGCATGTACAGAGGCAGACCCTGGAGCGGCACGACGTCCACCTCCGTGTCGAGAATCGACGACAACTCGCGCTCGAGCCGCGACAGCGTCCCGAGGCCCAGCACACGCGGCGGATCGATGAGCACATCCACATCGGATCCCGGCGTCTCCGTCCGCCGGGCGACGCTGCCGAAGATGCGCGCGTCCGTCACGCCGTATCGCGCCAGGGCATCGGTCATGCTCTGCCGTTGCCGGGATACCCGCAACGCCAAGGGGCCCGGCGGCTTCTGGTGCAGCAGCCGCGACACTTCGGGCTGACTGCGACGCACGATTTGAGCGACCTCACGCTGCGAGAAACCCTCGGCTGCCGCGCGGTGCACGGCGTGCAGAAGCAACTCTCGGGCTTGACGCTGCAGGGCATCAGCATCCGACGCCTCACGCCGGATCTCTTCGATCCGTGCCTCCCGAGCGTTCATATAGCAAATGCTATCACTCGATTTCCGGCTAGCACCGTGCTCCGCTGGCTCCCCCTCTGCGCCCCTTCCGACGAAGCAACGCCTGCTATATCATGGACGAATAATGTTGACCTTCGATCCGGCGCGAGCCGGACAACTTCTCGCCGACGCCCGTCACGACGCCCGGATCACGCAGGCGCGATTGGCCGAACTGTCTGGCACCAGCCAGCCGAGCGTCGCAGCGATCGAGAGCGGACGGCGCACACCGTCCCCCGAATTGCTGGCACGGATCCTCCAAGCCGCGGACTACCGCCCAGGCATCGCGATCGGACGACACAGCGCGGATATCCGCCGGCTCGGAGCAGCGCACGGAATCCACAACATTCGAGTCTTCGGATCCGTGTCCCGCGGCGTCGACCATTACACGTCGGACATCGATCTGCTCGTCGATCTCGATGCGGGGCGATCGTACTTCGACGTCGGAGCGTTCGTGGCAGATCTCGAAGAGCTGATGGTCTTCCCCGTCGACATCGTCGTCGACGGGGCGAACCGACCGTCATTCCTCACCGACGACGAGCTGGTGCCGCTGTGAGTGAGAACGAGCGCCCCGAGCGCTTCGTCCGAAGGGACCAGCCCGACCTTGCGCAGGACCGCGAGGCCAGGATTCGCGCGACGTTCCTCGACTGCCTGGTCGATATCGACAGCTACCTCGATGAAGCCAGGCGCGCAGGCCGGGTTGGGTTCGAGCCGCGGACGGCTCGTCATGCCGCTGCGAGCCTGGCCATCGTCCGCGCCGCCGCCCTGTTCGAGAACGAGGACTTCACCGACCTGCTCGCGGACGTGCCGATGGGCACTCGTCGGGGGATCACCGCGACGCGCAACATCATCGCTCATGCCGGATACGCGACGATGAACGACGATGTCTTCTGGCACACGGTCGACGTCAGCCTGCCTTCCCTCATCGCAGCGTTACGGGCGACTGCCGAGGCCTGATCGGCGGGCCTTGGCCGAGCGGCTCAGCCCTCCACGGGATCGAAGACTGCGTAGCCGATCTCGCCGGCAACCGACGTCACCGTCGCGTCATGCGTGACGATGGTGGCGTCCAGACCCGTGCGGATGACGGACGCGAGGTGGATCGAGTCGAGGGTCTTGACGTGCGGCACGATCGCCTCCGCCTCGGCGAGGATGATGCCGTCGATCGGGACGATCTCGACGTAGTCGAGCACTTCATCCCTTCGTTCGATCGGCTGGCGGTCTCGGCGCAGCACTCGGGTCAACTCGGTGCGCAGCAGGCGGGACGAGAACACCACCGCGTCCGACCCCGTCACCTGATCGAACCACGCCGTCGCGCTCTTCGAATGGCCGTAGAGGATCCTGACCGCGACCGACGAGTCGAGGTAGTAGTACGACGTCACCACTCGCCCTTCATCTCGTCGAGCAGCGCATCGAGCGACTCGGCGGATTGCACCTCGAGCCGCGCAAGTTCGCTGGTGCGCGCCCGTCCCGCTCTCTTCGCCGGGATCAGCGTCGCCCCCGCCCCGGGGGGCACGATCCGGCCGATCTCGCGGTTGTGACGCGTGATCCGGTAAGTGGCACCGTTCTCGACCTCGGCCAGCATGGCGGTGGGATTCTGACGCAATTGCGCGACGGTCACGGTCTTCATGTCGCCAGGATACGCCGATTTCATCTACCGAGATCTAGTTTTGCTCGTGCGGGGCCTTCATCCCTGTCATGCCCCCGTCGTCGCGCCACAGCGCCCAGAGCCGCGCGTAGGCGCCTCCGGCCGCGACGAGCTCGCCGTGCGAGCCGAGCTCCACGATCCGTCCGTCGTCGACGACCGCGATCCGATCCGCGTCGTAGGCGGTGTACAGCCGGTGGGCGATCGCGATCACGGTGCGGCCCTGCACGGTCGCGGCGAGCGCCGCCTCGAGGTCGCGGGCGGCGGTCGGATCCATCGCGCTCGTCGCCTCGTCGAGGATGATCGTGTGCGGGTCGGCGAGCAGTACACGGGCGAGCGCGAGCTGCTGCTCCTGGGCGCCGGTGAGCGTCTGCCCGCCTGCGCCGACCGGGGTGTGCCAGCCGTCGTCGAGGGCGTCGACCCAATCGGCCGCGCCGATCCTGGCCAGCGCGTCCTCGACATCCGAATCCTGCGCGTCGAGACGGCCGAGCAGCACGTTCTCCCGCACGGTCGCCGTGAACACGTGGCTCTCCTGTGCGACCAGGAGGACGTGGCCGCGGCGGTGCGCGATCGGGATCGCGGCCGCGTCCACCCCGCCCACCGTGACGCGACCGGAGGTCGGGTGGTCCACTCCCGCCAGCAGCCGCGCCAGCGTCGATTTTCCGGCCCCGGACGGGCCGACGATCGCGAGACGCTCACCCGGCACGATCCGCAACGACACGTCGTGCAGCACCTCGCGCCCTGCGCGGTAGGCGAAACTGGCCCCCTGCAGTTCGACGTGCGTGGAGGCGGGTTCAGCCGCTGTCGCCGACCTGTGCCCGACCGCTTCGCCCACCCCGAGGATCCGCGCGAAAGAGACGTAGCTGCGCTGCAATTCATCGGTCCAGTCGATGAGCGACTCCAGCGGCGCAACGAGCGCGGCGGCGTACAGCGTCACGGTGACCACCGTGCCGACGCTCACCTGGCCGTGCACGGCCAGCCAGCCGCCCCACGCAAGTGACGAGAACACGGGGATCGCGAAGGCGAGGTTCGCCCACGGCAGCATGATCTGACGCAGTCGGATCCGCTCGACGGCAGCGGTCCAGTGCAGCACGAGGGCGGCGACCATGGATCGCTGCCGCGCCTGCTGCAGGCTCAGCGCCTCGATCGCGCGCGCACCGTTCGCCGTCTCGTCGAGCGACGCGTAGGTCGGCCCGTAGCTGTCGCCGAGCCTCCGATAGACGTCGGGGGCGCGCCGCGTATACCAGCGCATCAGCACGATCAGCGCCGGCAGCGCGAGGAGGTACACGGGCGCGATGAGCGGCGAGGCGACGACCGCCGCGACGAGGGTCATCACCACGGTGAGCGCCGAAACGAGGCACCCCGGCAGCGCCCACCGCACGGTCTCGCCGACGGCGTTGATGTCCTGCGTGGTGCGGGTGACGAGCTCGCCCGTGCCCGCGGTCTCGATCACGCCCATCGGCACCGCGAGGGCGTCGGAGAGAAAGGCCAGCCGGAGCCTGGCGAACACGTCTTCGCCGAGACGCCACGCGCTCCGCGCCGCGGCCAGCACGAACAGGCTCTGCGCGAGCACACCGGCGAGCATGACGCCGCCGTAGACCGCGACCTCCGCGACGTCAGCGCCGGCGCGCAGCCGGTCGATGAGCAGCCCGATCAGGCGCGGAGGGATGAGCGAGGAAGCAGCCGCGGCGCCGTTGAGCAGCACCACGAGCAGGAAACGTCCGCGGTCGCGGCTCCAGATCCCCCGCAGCTCTCTGCGCACGCGGGCGCCGCTCGCCCTCGGCAACGCCGTCCGCGTCGTCTCGGCCGGCTCGGTCATGCGACGCCCTCCGCCCTGAGCACGGCGCCTCGATACGCCGGATCGCGGCGGATGAGCTCCTCGTGCGTGCCCTCCGCGCGGATCGCGGATCCCTCCACCACGACGACCCGGTCTGCGTTGCCGAGCACGAGCGGGCTCGTCGTGAGCACGATAGTGGTGGCTCCGGCCCGGTGGGCGCGGATCCCGCGCGCCATCCGCTCCTCGGTCGCCGCGTCGACCGCCGACGTCGGATCGTGCAGCACCAGGATCGGCGCCTCGGCGAGCAGAGCCCGCGCCGCGCCGAGCCGTTGCCGCTGACCGCCGGAGAACTCGATCCCGCGCTCCCCAACCTGCACATCGAGTCCTTCCTCGAGGGGCGCGAGGAGATCGTCGGCGTCGACAGCGGACACGGCGCGGAGGATCGCCCCGTCGTCGTGTCGCCCCCAGGGATCGAGCAGCTCCCGCAGCGTGCCGCTGAACAGGATCGGAACAGGATCCGACACCGCGATCCGCCTCCGCACCTCGGACACCGGCAATTCCGACAGCGGACGGCCGTGCAACAGGACCGGATCGTCCTCACCGTCCGCCGACAGCCGGGCGAGCCGGTCCACGAGCACGCGAGCCTCCTGCGGATCGAGCGCCACCACGGCCAGCAGCTCGCCGTCGCGCACCGCGATCCCGGTGCGGGAGTCGCGCAGCACCATCGCCGTGCTCTCGGCCGGCCCCGGATCCGCGGCATCCTCCGCCGCCTCGGCGTCCGGCCAGAGCGATTCGACCTCGAGCAGCTCCACGATCGCGCGGGCCGCGATCATCCCGCGCACTACCACCCGGATGACCTGGTTGAACAGGGTCACCGGCAGCACCATGAATCCCGCATACCCGTAGAACGCGACGAGCTCGCCGACGCGCAGCTCGCCCCGGGCGACCATGGCCGCCCCGATCCAGGTGAGTCCGACCACGAGCACGCCCGCGATGAACACCCCGAGAGCGTCAGCGAGGGACACCGGCCAGGCGACCGCCTTCTGGGCATCCCTCGCGCGGTCGGAGCGGCTCCGGAACCGGTCGAGGAACCACTCCTCACCTCCGATCCCCCGGATCACCCGCAGCCCGCGCACGCTGTCGGTGGCGATCGAGTTCATCTCGCGTGTCGCCTCGCGGGCGGCGCTCTGCCGCGACCGCAGCACGCCGACGAGGAACACCTGCAGCATCGAGAACGACGGCACTGCGACGATGACCAGGATCCCGAGGAGCACCGAGTCGCGCAGCAGCAGCACCGAGACCGTGAGGAACGAGGCGAGCGCCGAGACCAGGGTGCCGACGTTGATCGGCACGAATCCGAACCACCACGCGTCGTTCGAGGCCATCGTGACGACGGTGCCGGATCCCAGCCTCCGATCAGCGGCGATCGTGATCCGGGTCGCGGCGTGCACGATCACCTGATCGACACGCGACACTCCGCGCTCGTAGTTGATGGATCCGGCTCGGTCTCGCAGGCCCTGGATCAGCGAGTGCTGCAGCTGCAGCCACACCACCACGCCCAGCCAGCCCAGGAACGCGCGGTAGTCGCCCGCCGTAAGCCCCTCGTCGACCGCCCGCCCGATCGCCCACGGGGTGAGCGCGAGCCCGAGCAGCCAGATCACGTCGCAGACGATGCCCTGCAGCACTGTCGTCCACTGCATACGGATGAGCCAGAACAGGAACCCGGCGGGAGTGATGCCTGTGGGCGGTGGCACGTAGTTCTCCGGGAGGGCGATCATCGCCCGTCTCCTCTCGCATCGGAAACAGAGGGAGCGACCGGGGTGCAATGCACGCGGTCGCAGGGGATCACACGGATCCGGGAATTCTCTGTCTCACAGACGCATGCCGAGAGCCTAGCGGAATCCGCGCGAAATCGATATCACTTGAGTCCGGCCATCTTGATGTTGCCGATGATCTGGCGCTGGAAGATCAGGAACAGGATCACGACGGGTGCCGCGGCCAGCACGGATCCGGCCATGAGCAGGCCCAGCTCGGTGCTGCCGCGCCCGGTGCGGAACTCGGCGAGGTACTGCTGCAGCACGAACTTGTCGGGCGAGGTGATCGTCATGATCGGCCACACGTACGAGTTCCAGTAGGCGAGGAAGGCGGTGATCCCCATCACGACGAACGGCGGCTTCGACAGCGGCAGGAAGATCCGCCAGAAGATGCTGAACCGGCCGCAGCCGTCGAGCATCGCGGCCTCCTCGAGGCTGGCGGGGATGTTCAGGTAGAACTGCCGGATGAAGAACACCGATCCCGCGCTCGCGGCGCCCGGGATCACCAGCACCGCAAGGGTGTCCAGCATCGCGAGCTTGGTCACGACGATGAAGCTCGTGACCAGGATCGTCATGCCCGGGATGAACAGGGTCGTGATGATCGCGACCCACAGCGTGCGCTGGAATCGGAACTCGAGCCGCGCGAACGCGTATGCGGCGAGGGAGTTGACCGCGAGACTCATCACCGTGAACAGCACCGCGCCCAGAAACGTCCACCCGAGCGTGCGCAGGAACGTCTCGTCGCCGAGGATCTTGGCGTAGTTCTCCCAGTGCCAGACCTCGGGGAAGAACTGGAAGGGCGTGCTCAGCACCTCGGTCTTCGCCTTGAAGCCGGCGATCACCATCCAGGCCAGCGGGAACAGCGCCGCCAGGAGGAAGATCAGTCCGACCAGCCCCTTGGCCAGCAGCGTGAACCAGCCGCCGGCGGTGCGCGGCACCTTGAGCCGGCGGTGATCCTTTCCGCCCAGGACGATCCGAGTGGTCTCCTGCACGCTGCTCGGGTACGTCGCGCTCATCAGTCGACCAGCCTCTCGGAGTTGATGAATTTGAAGACGAGGGCGGACACGGATCCCAGCACTACGAACAGCAGCAGCGCCGCGGCGATCGAGTAGCCCACGTTCACGTCGTTGCGGAAGTGGTTGAAGATGAACAGGTTCGGCAACGTGGTGGAGTCCAGCGGGCCGCCCTGGGTCATCACGAGGGGCAGCTCGAACTGTTGGATCGCGGCGACGAATCCGGTGATGAGCAGGTACAGGAACACGTTCTTCATCTGCGGCATCGTGATGTAGAAGGTCTTCTGCCACCAGTTCGCGCCCTCCATCGCGGCTGCCTCGTAGTACTCGGTCGGGATGTCGACCATCGCCGCGACCATGATCAGCGATGTCAGCCCCATGCCGAGCCACACGGCGGGCACCGCGACCGCGACGAGCGCCCAGGAGGGATCCCCGATCCAGGCGACGGGATCGATGTGCAGCGCGAGGAGGACGGCGTTCAGAATGCCGCCGTCGTAGGCGTAGATCACCACGAAGATGATCGAGGCGATGACTCCGGAGATGATCGTCGGGATGTAGATGCTGACCTTGAGGATCGTCGCGAACCGCCGGGCGACGCTCACCACGAGGCTCGCGAACAGGAACGCGAGCACGAGCATCGGCGGCACGGTCAGCAGCACGAACACGAAACCGCGCCCGATCGTCGCGACGAACAGCGGATCCGTGAGCACGTCGACGTAGTTCTTCCAGCCCACGAACTGCGGATCCTTGTAGAAGCTCCAGTCCTGGAACGACAGGAACCCGGCGTACACCGCGGGCCAGGCGACGAAGATGCCGAGCAGGATCACCACGGGGGCGAGCAGCAGGTAGGCGAGCTTCGTGTCGCGGTACTTGTGGCGCGCGTGCCGGCGCTTCGCGGCGCGCCGGTCGTCGATCGCTTCGGTGGTCATCGTCTTCCCCGTCGTTCTGAGGTCCTGGGCGCGCGTCGCGCGGCCGGGGGCCGCCATGCGGCGGTCCCCGACCGCGCCGGGCTCACTTCTTCGGAGCCTTGCTCGGCAGATCCTGCGCCTGGATGACCTTCTCGATCGCGGCGTTCGCCGTGTTGATCGCGTCATCCGGGGAGGCCGCGCCCTTCATCACCGATTCCATCGCGGTTCCGACCGCGAGCGAGACGTCCCACGGGTAGATCGGCTCGGGGATGGCCTTCGGGGCGATGTCGTTCACGATGACCTTCGACCACGGAGCCTTCGCCGCGGCCTCGTCCTTGGCGACCGCCTCCTGCACCGACTTGCGGACGGGGACCTTCGTGAACTGGGTGTTCACGAAGAACGGCACCAGGTTCTTCGGGTCGCCGGCGAGAGCCCAGGACAGGAAGTCACCCGCGGCCTGCGCGTTCTTGGTCTTCGCGTCGATGACCCACTTGAAGTTGCCGAGTGTGCTCGCGGTGCGCCCGTCGGAGTTCGAAGCGCTCGGGAACGCGCCGATCCCGGTCTTGGTGAGCAGGTCGGGGTAGTCCGAGCCGATCTCCGACATCATCCACGATCCGGACACCTTGAAGGCGACCTTCTTCTGGCCGTAGTCCTTGCCCTCGACATACGCCGCCAGGGCCTGCTTGGGCATGTAGCCCTTGTCCCACAGCTCCTTGTACTTCGACATCAGGTCGCGGTAGCCCGCGTTGTCGATGTCCGGCGACTTCCAGTCGGCGGTGAGCGCGGTGTGCCCGGTGAAGTTGTACTGCTGCCCGACGGTCGACCAGGCGAAGGTGATCGCGTCGGAGGCGGGCGAGATGCAGTACTGCCCCTGCGCCAGCGTGGGCTGGATCTTCGCGCAGTCGGCGAGCAGATCGTCCCAGGTGGCGGGACCCTTGTTCGTGTCGACGCCGGCCGCCTTCAGCATGTCCTTGTTCCAGAACAGCACGGTCTGCGCCTCCTGCAGCAGCGGATACGCGTAGTACGTACCGTTGAGTTCGGAGACGGATTTGGCGGAGTCGATGATCTCGCCGAGCTTGGCCTTGTCCACGACCTTGCCGAGGTCGTACAGCTGCCCGGCGTTGACGGCGTCCTGGATGCTGCCCGAGTGCGTGTAGATGTCGGGGGCCTTGCCGGCGGCCTGGGCGGCCTTCATCTTCTGATCCCAGGCGTCGGCCGGGACCTCGGTGTCCTTCACGACGATCTTGTCCTGCGAGGCGTTGAACTTCTTGACGATGTCCTTGTACCAGGCGTTCTCCGGCGGGGTGAACGTGCGGTGCCAGAACTCGATCGTGGTCTTGCCGCCGGAGTCGCCTCCGCCTCCGGCTGACTGGCCAGGGGTGCTCGAACCGCATCCTGCGAGCAGTCCGACCGCGGTGACGGCGCCCAGGGCGGCCATCACCACCCGGCGCGTGCGCTGTGTGTCCGTCTTCATGGGTTCCTCCTCGGGAACACGACTTCCTCGTCGATCGGTGCTGGGCCCGGCTCTCGCCGGAACCACGGCCGCGCTGCGGATCGGCGTCGACCGGGGCTGCCCTCAGCGTAGGCGAAATCGATTTCAGACACAAGAGTTCCTCGCCGGAACCCACCCAGGCGCGGGGAGCACGCCCTTACGGAGCCGTGACCACGGCCGTATCTACTTCAGCGAGGCAGCTGTGGCTGCCCAAGGTGGTTCACTTTTGGAAATCGATTTCAGCGCGGCGCGGCTGCCGAGGTTCGCTAGCTGACGGAGACCGAGCGAGCGTACGCAATGCCGGCCTGGACCACCTCCTCAAGCCGATCGAGCCTCTCCCGGCTCTCCGCGGAAAGTCGCATGAACGGACGCCTGCAGGGCCCGAGGTCTCCGATCCCGTGGCCGGAGAGGTACTTCGCCGCGGGGAAGACGTCGATGGCGACCAATTCCGCGATGACGTCGTTGATCCGCTGTTGCAGCACCTGTGCTCCGAGGAGATCGCCTGCGCGCAATGCGGCCCGCGCGGCGAGGAACAACTCGATCTGCAGCCCCACCGTGGTTCCGATCGCGCCACGCGCGCCCGCGGCGATCGACGCAACGAACGTCTCGTCGAATCCATTGATGAACGCCTTTTCCGGGAAGGCCGCACGCATGCGTTCCAGGGCGAACATGCTGTGCGCAGTCTGCTTGACGCCGATGACGCGCGGATCGGAGAGCAGCTCCGCAGCCGAATCGGCATCGAATTCCTGCCCCGTGAACTGGGGGATGTTGTAAACGATCATCGGCAGGTCGATCGCGTCCATCACGGCACGATAGTGGTCGATTACCGCCGGGAGCCCATACGAATAGTAGATCGGCGGGATCATGGACACGGCCGAGGCACCGACGCCTTGCGCCCTACGGGCGAGCTCGATCGCCTCGTCAGTGCTCAGCGCGCCGACATGCGCCACGACGGGAACCGCACCCCCGGCCGTCAGCACAGCCGTCTCGACAACCGCCGTCCGCTCATCCGGCGTGAGCAGCAGCCCCTCCCCAGAGGATCCACAGCAGTAGACGCCTTCCACGCCACGGGAGAGGCCGTCCTCGATCAGTCGCTCCAGCAACGGCCGATCCAGGTTCCCGTCCGCGTCGTACGGCGTCGCCACCGCCGCCAACAGCACTTCGAGGTCCGCCGCGGTCACCATGCGGTCCACCCTCCGTCCACGACGAGGTTCGCGCCGGTCATGTACCGAGATGCGTCCGAGGCTAGGAAGATCATGGCCCCGTTGAACTCGTCAGCCTCGGCCATCCGGCCGATAGGGATGCGGGAGCGGTAGTTCTCCTGGAAAGTGGCATCCTGAGTGTCCCGGCGCACGCCGGACGGGGTCAGTGTGTTCACCCGGATCCCCTCACGGCCCCAGTAGGTCGCGCAATAGCGCGTCAGGTTGTACACCCCGGACTTCGCGGCCGAGTATGCGACCGGCTTCACGAATGGCACCCCCGTCGCCGCGGCCTTGTACGCGTAGATGTCCTGAACCGGCGAGACCATTCCGTATATCGAACCGACGTTGATGATCGACCCTGCCAGCCCGGCCTCCCGCATGAGCCGTCCGCCGGCCTGGGTGACGAGGAATGTGCCGACCAGGTTGGTGTCGATCACGTCTCTGAAGACCTCCACGGGGAATTGCTCGAACGGCCCGGAGACCTCCGGCGGCGCACTCGGCTGGGTGTCGATACCCGCGTTGTTGACGACGATCGTGGGCACTCCCCAGGTCTCGACGATGCGCTGGAAGGCAGCCTCGACGCTTCCCTTGTCCGTGATGTCCATCTGCACCGCGAGCAGCCGATCCGGCTCCTCGATGATGTCCAGTCGATCCGCGGCGTCGGTGACCTCGTGACGTGATGTGACGACGACGCGAGCTCCTCTGCCGTGCAGTTCACGGGCAAGCTCGGCGCCGATCTGGCCGAAGGCGCCTGTCACGACTGCGATCCGGTCTCTGACCGAGAACAGTCGGTCTTCTACTCGCTCCATCGCGAGGGTCTCCCTTCTATCGCGGGCTATAGACGCCCGGCTATTGGTCAGATGCGATGCGCAGCGAGGTAGTCGCGATCGAGCACGAGGCCGTGCCCGGGCGCGGTCGGCGGGATGTAGAAGCCGTTGCGCGTCTCGCCCGTCACCGAGAAGATCCCGAGGTCGGCCCAGGTTCCACCGTCGGTCATCTCGGCGTACGAGATGTTGGGCACCGCGGCGAGGAGGCTGGCGCTCAATTCCATGACGAAATGGGGCGTCATCGGCAGGTTCCGGGTGCGAGCTGCCGCGGCAATGTCGAGATAGCCGGTGATGCCACCGACGCGGCCGAGATCCGCCTGCACGAAGTCGACGGCGCCGCCTTCGAAGTACTGCACGAACTGATCGACCGTGTAGACGTTCTCACCGAGTCCGATGGGCGTGCGGACCTCCCGTGCCAGGCGCGCGTGTCCCGGTATGTCATCGGACGGCAGCGGCTCCTCGACCCAGAGGAGGTCGAACTGCTCGAAACGGGAGAACGCCCGGACGGCCTGGGGGTAGTTCCACCCCTGGTTCGCGTCGACAGCCAGTGGAAACGCGCCGACGGCCTCGCGGATGCGGCTGAGCCGCTCCACGTCCTCCTCGAGGTCCGGCTTGCCGACCTTGACCTTCGCCGCAGCGTATCCCTCGGCCCTCCACCGCTGCACCTGGTCGATAACCTCCTCGACTGTGAGGTTCAGGTTGATCCCGCTCCCATACAGGGGCACGGCGTCGCGGACGCGACCGATCAGATCGACGATGTTGACGCCCAGGCTCTTGCCGAGCAGGTCCCAGGCGGCGATGTCGAAAGCGGAGATCGCGTGCGTGGTGACACCGGCGCCGCCGATGTCGTGCACGTAACGATACGCGCGGTTCCACAGCGCGCGCGGGGAAACCCGCTGCCCGATCAGGGTGGGAACGAGCTCGTGCGCGAGTGCGCCGATCGTCCGGGCGCCCATCCCGGATGTGTGGCTGAACCCGGTGCCGACCAGCCCGTTCTCCGCGCGCAGGTCGACCACGGTCACCTCGATATCGGTGACCTGGTGGATCTGATCCCCCCACGGCCCCTGCGGGAGCGGTACCCGGGCGAGCGAGATCCCGATCTCATCGATGCGAGGAATCTCCCGTGCGACCGGGACGGAGCCGGGCTGAGTGTGTGTCATTCGTGTGCCTTTCAGGTGGTGAATTCGGGGGCGTTCAGCCTTTGACCGCGCCGGCGGCGAGCCCGCCGATGAGCTGCTTCTGGACAAGCATGAATCCGAGCAGCACAGGCACCGCCGCGATTACGCCGCCCGCGGTGAGGAGATCCCAGCGAATCTGATAGTCGCCAATGAACAGCTGCAATCCGACCGGGATCGTCTGGCTCGCGGTACTCGACGTGAACGTGAGCGCGTAGAGGAACTCGTTCCAGGAGAAGATGAATATGTACGTGCCTGCGGCCGTCAGTCCTGGCCGCATGAGCGGGAGCAGAATGTGCCGGACCATCTGGAACTTCGTACATCCATCGACCGTCGCGGCCTCATCGAGCTCCGGAGGCAGACCATCAAGGAAGCCCTTCAGGAGATAGGTCGCGAACGGGGTGGCGAAGGTCGTGTACACGAGCACCAATCCCACCGGGCTGTCCAGCAGTTGTCCGCTCTTGAGCATGGTCGACAGCGGAATGACCAGAAGTACCGCCGGAAACAGTTGCGCTATCAGCAGGACGGTGAGCAGGGCGTTGCGCCCGCGGAACCGGAATCTGGAAAGAGAGATCGCGGCCGCGGAAGCGACGATGAGAGAGAAGACCACCGTGCACGCCGCCGTCACCAGACTGTTGCGCATGTACTCGAGGAACGATGTCGTCTGGAAGAGCTCGACGTATCCCTGCACGCTCAACGCCGAGGGCAGCTTGCTCATGCCGTTGGCGATCAGCTCGTCTCCGGGTGTGAGCGAGGTCAACAGCATCACAAGGTATGGCCCGAGCGTGGCGATCAGCCATCCCACGATGACCACGTAGAGCCCGGCCCTACCCAGCCGCCGCGCACCCCGGAACCGGCTCCCAGGCGAACGGACCACAGGGATGTTGATGGTGTGCATTCCATCGGCGCTGATGAGTGGATTCGCGGTCATCGCTTCGTCTCCTTCGTCTGAGTGAGCCGCAGATAGATGACGACGAGGACGGCGAGGACGATCGCCTGAATCACCGCATACGCGGCGCCATTGCCCATCTGGCCCTGCTTGTAGGCCGTGACATAGGACTGCAACGGGATAGTCGTCGATGCGATGCCGGGGCCACCACCCGTGAGGACATACGCGAGGTCGATGTAGTTCGCGGTCCAGATGAGCCGAAGCACCAGCGTGATCAGAACAGTGGGCAAGATCGACGGCGCCACGACGTGCCGGAAGACAGCGAACACTCCGCACCCGTCGGTCCGCGCGGACTCTTTCAGCTCCTCAGGGACTGCCTGGAGCGCGGCGAGGACCATCACGGCGAAGAAGGGGATCCCCTGCCACGCGTCGATCGCGATCAGCGTCGGCAGCGCGGTGTGCGGATCCGAGAGCCACGCGACAGGCGTCGACATGATTCCCGCCTTCTCCAGCAGGGAGTTCACCAGGCCACGGTTGGGGTCGAGCAGCCAGAGCCAGATCAGCGCGACGAGCACGCTCGGAGTGGCCCAGGGGATCATCGCCAGCCCCCGAACGGCACCTCTCAGCTTGAATTTCTGGTTGAGCAGCAGCGCGCCCAGGACCCCGAAGACGAGCTGGAGTCCGACCCCACCCAGAGTCCAGAAGACGGAGTTGACGACGAACATGCCGAACTGCGGATCCTGGAACAGGGTCACGAAGTTTTCGAGTCCGACGAAGCCGACCGTACCGCCGAGAAGGGTCGTCTTCGTCAACGACAGCCAGATCGCACGCACGAATGGGTACGCGACGAAGACGGCGAGCAGTATCAGCGTCGGCGAGACGAAGAGAAGGATCGTGGGGTCGAACCGACGCCGGGTGCCGGTTCGACCCCCCGCTGCGGGCGCGCTCATCACTTCTTCTTCAGGTCCACTGCGATCTTCTGCAGCATGTCGGCACTGGTGATCTGCTTCGAGAAGGCCTGCTGGATCGTGGGCGACCAAGTGGCGTTGACGACCGTGGTCGTGCCGGCGAGCTGCGGCCAGCTCTTCGCGGTCTTCGCCGCCGTAATAGCGACCTTGTAGGCGGGATCCTTCGTGAAGGCCTCATTCGCGGCTACCGAGGTGGTCACCGGCAGCTGCCCCTGCGGCGACGTGCTCATCTTCAGCATCTGCGCGTCACCGAGCAGGAACGTCTCCCATTGCCACGCAAGGTCCTGCTTCTTCGAAGTCGTGAAGATGACGTTGCCGCTCATCGACTGCACCGTGGAAGGCTTCGAGGTTTTCGCCGCGGGCACCGGGATGACTCCTGCATCGTCTCCGAACTGCTGCCGCACTGCGGCGAGCGAGCCGATGTGGTGGATCATCATCGCCGTCGTGCCGGAGAGGAAGTTGCTCTGCACCTGTGAGAACGCGGCGGTTTCGGATCCGGGAGGCGCGAACTTCGCCAGGTCCAGGTACTTCTGGTTCACGGACTCGGCCGGCGACTTGTCGAGGACGACGGAGCCTGACGAGTTCACGAACTGCGCGCCGCCGGCGAGCATCCAGGCAGCCCACTGATCCTGTCCGCCTGCGCCGCCGCGCACGTCCATGGCGTAGTGGCCGGCCTCGGTGAGTTTCGCCGCATCAGCGAGCATCTCGTCCTGCGTGGTCGGCGGCTGCAGCCCCGCAGCCTGGAAGAGCTTCTTGTTGTAGTACATGTAAAGGGCGGTGTTCTGATGCGGCATCATGTAGATCTTGTCGCCGCCTGGCACCTTCCCCGCGTTCCATGCGCTCGCCTCGACGTCCGACTTCCCCTTCCAGGAGTCGATCCGATCGTTGAGAGGTGCCACCACACCGGCGTCGACGAACTGCCCGATCCATGAGTCCTTCATGCGTGCAGCGTCAGGACCGTTACCGCTGCTGATCGCGGTCGACAGCTTGTCGAGATACTGGGCCGCCGGTACCACCTGCAGCTCGACCTTGCCGTGGCCGCTCTGGGCGTTGAACTCATCGGCGAGCTGCTGCCACGTGGTGTCTGTGGCGTTATCCTGCCACAGCCAGTAGGTGAGCTTCTGACCCGTGGTCGAGGCACTCGCGTTCGGTGCCGCGGTGCCGGTGCTCCCACTGCAGCCGGCGAGAAGGATCACGGATGTCGCGAGCGCACCAACGATGGCCGATGCGCGGACCTTGTGTTGCTTCATTGCAATACCTTTCGGGTAGGGACTCAGGATGTTCGAGGCGACCGATCCGCGGCATGCGGAGCCCGCCGTGATTGGCGAGAGGCTGTAAGCCGCGAGCGCACGTCGAAGAAGTGCACGTTGAGTTCGTGGATCGCGAGCGGGGTGTCACCCGCTTCGAGTGCGTCGACGATCGTGGCGTGCCTATGCGCCGACGCAGGCAGGTCGCTGCCGACCTGGAGCTGCTCCGAGGACTCGTCGAACATGTGCCAGAACGCCGCGACGAGACCGTGGAACGTGTGGTTGTCGACGTGCACGTAGAGCAGCTGATGGAATGCGGCGTCTTCGCGGATGAACGGGAGCCCCCGCGCAGCCTTCGACTCCATCCGGTCGACCAGCCGACGCAGCTCCCGCAGGGTCGACGGAGTCATGTTCGCGACCGCGGTCGGGAAGAACGCGACCTCGAGGACGCGTCGCACGTCGAGCATCTCGAGCATGAGGTCGATCGACGGTTCCATGAAGCGCGTGAGAGCCTCCACAACCGCCTGCATGCTGACCTCACCGAGCACCCGACGCGACCCCTGTCGAGAGGTGACCAGGCCCAGGGCCTGCAGCGCAGCGAGAGCCTCCCGCAGGGCCGGTCGACTGACTGACAGGTCGCGGACCAGATCCTGCTCGGGCGGGAGCGTGTCACCAGGGAGCAGTTCGAGCACGCGGAAGTGCTGGAGCAATCGCATCTCGAGTTCTACGGGCATTTCCAACCCTCGGCTTGTCTGACAAGTTCAGATCGACCAATCCGGCCGACTGCTGACGAGCTTAGGAATCTGCCCTTGTCGGCTCCTATGCGTAGAACGAAAGAGGGCCCTTTTGTCTGACAGGTGTCGAGTGATGGTCAGGCACGTAGCCGGCCGGACGCCCCCCCGACCATCGGGCGCGCTCAATCCGCGAGTGCGGGCTCCGCGTTCCGGTTCTACGACGAACCGCTCGACTGAACCGGCGTCCGGTCAGCGGCCGGTGTCGTCCGGATCGGGCGCAGTCTGACCCCACGGGTGCCACAGCACGAGTTCGGTCGAGCGGCGGATCCGGCGCCCCGAGGGGACGGACATGATGGATCCGGTGGTGCCGGCGGCGAAGACGCGCATGCCAGGACGGTTGGCGCGCTCCTCGCGCAGCTCCTGCTCGAGCTCGGACACCCGGCGCCGCAGGGCGCGGCTCTCGTCCTCCAGCTCGAGGAGCCGGGCGATCGCGGGCAGGCTCATGCCCTCGCTCGACAGCTGAGCGACTTCGCGCAGCTTCTCGATGTCGCGCATCGAGTAGCGGCGGGATCCGCCCCTGGTGCGGCCCGGCACGACGAGGCCGAGCCGGTCGTACTGACGCAGCGTCTGCGGATGCATGCCGGCGAGCTCCGCCGCGACGGCGATCGCGAACACCGGGGTCTCGGCGCTCATGCGCTCATCGGGCATGCGGGACCTCCCTCGGGGTCGTTGAGCGAGCACCGCCGAAGGCGGCGCGAGACGAAACGCGGTTTCCCTGAGGAGACCGCGTTTCGTCTCGGTCGTCGCTGACGATCCGTCCTCGCTCAACGCCCCCGGTGCGCATCAGCCGCGCGCCTTCGCCAGCAGCTCGGTGCGCGGGTTCTCCACGGGCTCGGCCTCACGGAAGCGCTCCAGCGCCTCGCGCGCGGCGTCGTCCAGGTGCGACGGCACCACCACCTGCACTTCGGCGAGCAGATCGCCGCTGCCCTTCGACGTGGTCACGCCGCGGCCCTTGACCCGCAGCACCCGTCCGGACGGAGTGCCCGGAGCGACCCTCAGCTTGACCGGATCGCCGCCCAGCGTCGGCACCTCGATGGTGGCGCCGAGCGCCGCCTCGGTGAAGGTGACCGGCACCGTGACGCGCAGGTTCAGCCCGTCGCGGCTGAACACCCGGTGCGGCCGGACGGTGACCGCGACGACCAGGTCGCCGGGCTCCCCGCCGTCCGGCGAGGGCTGCCCCCGGCCGCGGAGACGGATCTTCTGCCCGTCCTTCACGCCCGCGGGGATCTTCACCTTGAGCGGCCGGCCGTCCTCACCCTGCAGCGAGACGGTCTCGCCCTTGACGGCGGTCGCGAACGACAGCGTCGTGCGGGCCGTGATGTCGGCGCCCTTCTGCGGACCGCCGAAGCCGCGGAACCCGCCGCTCGGGCTGCCGAAACCGCCGGAGCCGAAGGACCCGCCCTGGCCGAAACCGCCCTGGTTGAACATCGAGAAGATGTCGTCGAAATCGGCCGACTGCGCACCGCGACCCCGGTTGAACGCGCTGAACACGTCCTCGAAGCCGCCGTTGCCGCCGCCGCCCGCCGTGAAGCGGGCACCGCCGGCGCCCATGGCGCGGATCTGGTCGTACTCCGAGCGCTGCTCCGGATCGGAGAGCACCGAGTACGCCTCGCTGATCTCCTTGAACTTCGCCTCCGCCGCGGCATTGCCGGGATTGGAGTCCGGGTGGTGCTTGCGCGCGAGCTTGCGATACGTCTTCTTCAGGTCGGCCTCGGACACGTCCTTGGACACCCCGAGCACCTTGTAGAAGTCCTTGTCGAGCCAGTCCTGACTAGCCATCGATCACCCCTACTCTGCGGGGACGGCGACGACGACCTTGGCCGGACGCAGTTCGACATCGCCCAGGCGGTAGCCCACCTCGACGACCTCCAGCACGACTGCCTTCTCGACGCCCGGAGTGGGCTGCTGGAAGATCGCCTCGTGCTGCTGCGGGTCGAAGTCCTCGCCCTTCTCGCCGTACGAGACCACGCCGAGGCGTTCCACCACGGCGCGCACCTTCTCGGCGATCGCGGCGAAGGGCGTGCCCTCCACGAGATCGCCGTGCTGGGCGGCGCGATCGAGGTCGTCGAGCACCGGGATCAGGCCCTTGGCGGCCTCGCCCTTGGCCCGGGCGATCTCGACGGAGCGCTGGTCCTCGGTGCGGCGGCGGTAGTTGGCGTACTCGGCCTGCAGCCGCTTGAGATCCACGAGAAGCGTGTTCTCGGCCTCCGCGAGTGCGGCATCCTCCGCCGCGTCCTCGGCGAGCGCGTCGCGGTTCTCGGCGGTGTTCAGGATGTCCTCCACCGTGAGATCGTCGGCTCCGGAATCCGGCTGGGGGCCGGACGCGTTCGCGTCCGACCCCTCAGCGGGCCCAGAGACCGAGTCGTCCTCGAAGTCCTTGGGATCCGTCATCACTTCGCCTGTCCCGCGCCCGTCGAAGGATCTTCGTCGTCCACGACCTCGGCGTCGACCACGTCCTCATCGGATCCGGTCTCGTGTGCGGCCTCCTCGGCCGCGCCGTCGGCGGCCGCATCGGCCTGCTGGGACGCGTAGATCGCCTCGCCGAGCTTGGTCTGCGACTGGTTCAGCTTGTCGAACGCGGTCTTCACGGCCTCGTCGTCCTCGCCGGCGAGCGCGGTCTTGACGGCGTCGATATCGGCCTTGACCTCGCTCTTGACGTCCTCCGGGAGCTTGTCCTCGTTCTCGGAGATGACCTTCTCGACGCCGTAGGCCAGCGTCTCGGCCTGGTTGCGGACCTCGGCGGCCTCACGACGCTTCTTGTCGTCGGCGGCGTGCTCCTCGGCCTCGCGCACCATGCGGTCGATGTCCTCCTTGCTGAGGGACGAACCGCCGGTGATGGTCATCGACTGCTCCTTGCCCGTGCCCTTGTCCTTGGCGGACACGTGCACGATGCCGTTCGCGTCGATGTCGAACGTGACCTCGACCTGCGGAACGCCGCGCGGGGCCGGCGCGATGCCGGTCAGCTCGAAGGTACCGAGCGGCTTGTTGTCGCGGGTGAACTCGCGCTCGCCCTGGAAGACCTGGATCGCGACGGACGGCTGGTTGTCGTCGGCCGTGGTGAAGGTCTCGCTGCGCTTGGTGGGGATGGCGGTGTTGCGCTCGATGAGCTTGGTCATCATGCCGCCCTTGGTCTCGATGCCGAGGCTCAGCGGGGTGACATCGATGAGCAGCACGTCCTTGCGCTCACCCTTCAGGACCCCGGCCTGCAGGGCGGCGCCGACGGCGACGACCTCGTCCGGGTTGACGCCCTTGTTGGCCTCCTTGCCGGTCTCGCGCTTGACGAGCTCGGCGACGGCGGGCATGCGGGTGGAGCCACCCACGAGCACGACGTGCGCGATGTCGCCGACCTTGATGCCGGCCTCGCGGATGACGTCCTCGAACGGCTTCTTGGTGCGGTCGAGCAGGTCCTTGGTGAGGTCCTCGAACTTCGCGCGGGTGATCGTCTCGGAAAGCGACACCGGGCCGTTCTCGGTCAGCGAGAGGTACGGCAGGTTGACGCTGGTCGACGTGGAAGAGCTGAGCTCCTTCTTCGCCTGCTCCGCGGCCTCCTTGAGGCGCTGCAGCGCGATCTTGTCGCCCGAGACGTCGACGCCGGTGGTCTCCTTGAACTGCTTGATCAGGTAGTCGACGAGTCGCTGGTCCCAGTCGTCGCCGCCGAGGCGGTTGTCGCCGGCGGTGGCGCGCACCTGGATCGTGGAGAAGTCGTCGTCCTTGCCCACCTCGAGGAGGGAGACGTCGAACGTGCCGCCACCGAGGTCGAAGACCAGGATGAGCTCGTCCTCCTTGCCCTTGTCCAGGCCGTACGCGAGAGCGGCGGCGGTGGGCTCGTTGATGATGCGGAGCACGTTCAGACCGGAGATCTCACCGGCCTCCTTGGTGGCCTGACGCTCGGCGTCGTTGAAGTACGCGGGGACGGTGATGACCGCGTCGGTCACGGTGTCGCCCAGGTACGACTCGGCGTCGCGCTTCAGCTTCATGAGGATGCGCGAGGAGATCTCCTGCGGCGTCCACTTCTTGCCGTCGATGTCGAACGTCCAGTCCGTGCCCATGTGTCGCTTGACTCGATGGGAGTGCGGTCGACGTTGGTGACGGCCTGGCGCTTCGCGGTCTCGCCGACGAGCACCTCGCCATCCTTGGTGAATGCGACCACCGAGGGGGTGGTGCGGAAGCCCTCGGCGTTGGCGATGACCTTGGGCTCGCCGCCCTCGAGGACGCTGACGACGGAGTTCGTGGTTCCGAGGTCGATACCGACAGCACGTGCCATTTGTTTTCTCCTTAAGTCGGAAGAGGGGAAGTCTGCGCGATCCCGGGCTCCCCTCCGGAAACCTGAGCCGCAATGACTCAAGGATATGCCCGCCGTCAAGAGTTGTCAACAAACTTGATACGGATCCGCTCAACTTTCGAATTTTGCTCGTGGGGGACTTCGGCCGCGGCGCGATGGGCAGTTCGGCCCATCGCGCCGCACTCAGCGGATCCCTAGGATCGGCGTCATGAACACTCGCATCCGCGTCTCCCCCGCCGCGATCCGCCTCGGCGCCGCCGCGCTCGTGCTGGCCGTCGCGCTTCCGCTGAGCGCGTGCCTGAACCCGTTCGACCTGATCTCCAAGGATCCGTCGACGCCGAAGGGCCCGACCTCCGCGCCGAGCACGGGGGCGGGCCGGCGCCGACGGACAGCCGACGAGTTCCGGCTCCGGCGCGCTGTGGTTCGAGGATCCGTCCCTCCCCGCGGGGACGAGGGCGGAGTGGTCCGACGGCCTGATGACCGATTCGGGCTGGACTGTTGCGAAGCCCGACGACGGCAAGGGGCACTGGTCGTACTCGACGGTCGACGGCGTCTGCACCGCGCAGTTCTGGCAAGGGACGATGACCTGGAACGGCCAGACCGACGACCGCAGCGCCTCCGACGCGGTCCTCGCCTCGGTGCTCGGCGTGACACCGGCCAAGGTGACGGCCCAAGCTGCCGACGACACGCTCACCGACGCGACCACCCAGACGCAGGACATCGCGAGCCGCTCTCTGACCTACTCCGACGACAAGGGCAGCGGCTACGCCGCCGCGCGCGGCTTCCTGGACGCCCGCCTCGGGTTCTACGCGTCGGTGACGTGCACGGACGACTCGGCGAGTACTGTCGCGTTGAGCGTGCTCGGCGAGGACACCATCCTCATCCACTGATCGACCCTCATCCACGGATCGCCCCTCATCCACGGATCGACCCATCCATGGATCGGCCCACGGCGACCGGACCAGGGAGGATCCGTTCGCGACGGTCTTCCGCGGCGCGGCGGCGTGCTGCCCTCAGGAGAGCAGCCGGCCCCAGCGCGCGTCGAGCAGCGCGGATCCGGCCAGGTCCAGGCAGCGCCAGAGCGTGACCGCCACGGAGTCGAGCACGGGCACGCCTGTGCGGCGCTCGACTTCGGCGACGATCGGCGCGCCGTACAGGTTCGTGCACAGGTAGACGAGGGCATCAGGGCCGCCCTCGGCGAGCGCGATGGACGGCTCCACCAGAGCGTCCGGGCGCACCCGGCCGAACGACTCGTTGTCGCTGAGCCCGAGCGCCGTGTGCCCTCTGACGGCGATGCCCTGGGCGGCGTAGCGCGTGGACACCTGCTCGTTGACATCGCTCGTGTACGGCGTGAGCAGGCCGATGTCGGTGAGCCCGAACCGCGCGAACGCCTCGAAGTACGCGAGCGTCGACGTGGTCGCGGGAATGCCGGTCGCGCGGGTGATCTCCGCGGCGATCTCGCGATCGTGATCGAGCCCGAGCCAGGAACCCGAGGTTCCGTTCCACGCGATGACGTCCACGTCCGCCGTCGCGAGCAATGCGGCGGCCTCCCGCATGACGGCCGCATCAAACTGTTGGTCGGAGGAATCATCCAGCGCGATCCGGGTGACGGGAATCCGCGTGAAGTGGATGGTCACGTCCTGGCGGTCGCCCAGGATCCGGTAGCTCTGCGGCTCCAGGCACGTGTTGGACGACGGCACGATCATGCCGATGCGGGTGGAGCGGCGTGCGGAAGGCATGGTTCTCCTAAGCAGAAGCGGTGGCGGGAACGGACGGCGATTTTCGAACGGAGAGTGCGTCGCGGTGGGCGGCGAAGCCGTTGCGGGCAACGAAACGGCCAACCGGCCCGGGATCGTGGAAACCGCCGTCGTCGACCACCACGCGTCCGGCGGAGACGACGACGGCGGGCCAGCCGCTCAGCGTCTTCCCTTCGAAAGGCGAGAAGTCAGTTCCCATGTGGAGGGCATCGCCGTCGACCTCGCGTTCTTCGGCGGGATCGAAGATGACCAGATCGGCGTCGAACCCTACCGCGATAGTGCCCTTGCCGGGCACGGCATTGATCCGAGCGGGGCCGGCCGAGAACAGCTCGACGAAGTCCTCCAGCCGGCGCTGATCGGCGCCTCGGTAGCGCGGTGAACGTGACGGCATGCGGGTTTCGACGCCGGGCAGTCCGTGCGGCATGAGCCGGACGTCGTCGGTGTGCTCGCGCTTCTGCGAGAGGTCGTAGCAGGAGTGGTCCGATGCGACGGTGTGGATGGCGCCGTCCGCGAGGCGTTCCTTCAGCGCCGCGACCGTTTCTGCGCTCGCATGGGCGGGCAGCAGGCGATACCATTCCGGGAAACCGCTGCCGTAGACGGTGTCATCGAGCGCAAGTAGTGCGGGCAGGTCTCGGAGTAGGCTTCGACGCCGCGGGCGCGGGCCTCGACGACAAGGTCGACCGCGCCCGGGGTGGACTGGTGCACGAAGTAGACCGGGGCGCCGGTGTACTCGGCCATGGCGAGGGTCTCTTTGACCGAGATCTCCTCGGCGAGTTCGGGCCGGGTGGAATGCAGGTGCTCGATGCCGATCCGGCCGTCCGCGGCGTGCTGTTCGGTGCAGTCGGCAATGATGGGATCGTGCTCGGCATGGATGTACGTGAGTCCGTCCAGGCGCACCATTTCCCGCATGACCTTCAGGAGGTGTCGCCGTCGCTCATGGTGGAGCCGCGGTTGGTGATGTACATCTTGACCGAACGGACGCCATTCGGCGGCGAGCTGCTCCAGCTGCCGCGGCACGGTCTCGTCCCAGGTCGACGACGGAGCCGTGCAGCGCGACATCGCAGCGCGAGGCGCGGGCGAGGTCGCTTTTGTTCCGGGCCGCGTCGAGCGGGGATTCTTGGTCGCGTCGCGCGGGATACCGAAATCCATGATCGTTGTGGTGCCGCCCCACAGCGCCGCGGTGCTGCGTGGTGCGTAGTCGTCCAGCGTGCGGAAGCGGCCGGTGATCTTGGGCCACATGGCAGTGGCCGTCCACGCCGCCGGGGATGACCAACTTGCCGGACGCGTCGATGATGCGGGAGGCGGCGGGGAGCGGTTCCGCGGCGTCGATGAGATCGCGGCGATGCTGCCGTCCGCGATGACGACGTGGGCGGAGGCGGGCCGGCCCGCGTTGACGGTACCACGGTGGCGTTGGCGATGACGAGCTCGGGCATGGTCACGGTCGTCCCCTTCCGCTGGGGGTTGTAAACGGCAGCCCTGCGCGCGGGCTGGAGAGCGCGTCCAGGGCGGCGTCGAGGTTGGACAACCTACGGCGGTTTGCGCGGCGGCGGCGCGAAAGCGCCTTGCGCGATGGAAACCCGACTGCAGGCCGACGACGGCTTCGGTCGAGGCGGATGCCGGCGGAGATTCCGTCCACGACCGGAACGGGGATCTGCCCGCCGACCTCGCGCGCGAGGCCGGCAAGCGGCGCACCGGCGAGGATGATGACGTCGGCGCCGTCCTCGGCGACAGCCTGCTGCGCGAGGGCGACCAGCGCGGGGCCTGAAGTCCTGCTGCACGGTGCCGATCCCGCCGAGCGCCTGCTTGAGGGAGCGGATCGAGGCGAGCCGGCCGGAGAGGCCGAAATGCTCCACGCAGTCCCGGTACCAGGCGGTGATCCGGTCCGAGATGGCGATGATCGAGAAGCGTTGGCCCTGCAGCGCTGCGGCGCAGAGGGCGGCCTCGGTGATGCCGATGACCGGCACGTCCGCGAGTTCCTTCAGCGCGGGCATGCCGGGGTCGCCGAATGCGGCGACGACGACGCCGTCCACCGGATCCCGCATGCTCGCGATGATTTCGGCGACTGCGCCGGCCGCGATGAGCGACTCGAAGCGGGTCTCGATGTATTCGAACCCGTGCGGGGCGGTCTCGACGACCAGCTCGGTGCCGGTCCCGGCCGAGCGGCGGGCTTCGGCGCGAATCAGCGCGGTCACATCCGAGCTGATGTTGGGATTGACGACCAGCGAATTTCATGGTCGTTCTTTCGTCGCAACTGAGTGCCGTCGGCGGGCTCGTACGGTGTCTGGATACTGTTCGCGGTACTTTCGCGATGTGCGACGCGGATTGCTCGGCCGCGCGATCCGGGTCGCCGCTGGCGATGGCGGCGTAGCAGATCGCGGTGTTCCTGGACGAGTTCCGGCAGGTCGCGCACGTGGCGGAACAGCCAGTGCATCCGGCCTTGGAGCGGTTCCAAGCGCGGTGCGCAGGAAATCGTTGTCGGCGATGGCCGTGGTGACCTCGTCGTGGAACTCGCTGTTGGCGCGGTGGGCCTCGGCTGAGCCTCCCGCGAGGAAGCGATCGGCCGTCCATCGAGGAGCCCGCCAGCCGCTCGAGGTCCTTGTCGGTGGCGCGGGCCGCCGCCAGGCGGCAGGCCAGGACCTCCAGGCGACTGACGTACGTCGAAGAGGTCGTCGACGTCTCCGGGGCTCAGCCCTGACCACTTCGGAACCGCGGGAGGCCCGGCTCCGTGGATGAGGCCTTCCTGCCGCAGCATCCGGAGGGCTTCCCGCACGGGGAGCCGGGAGACGTTGAATTCGGCGGCGAGGTCGCGCTCCACCAGCCGGGTGCCGGGCGCGTAATGGCCCTCGAAGATTCGTGAACGGATGGCGTCCCTGATCACCTCGCGCAGGGGGCTGGCCGCGTGGTTGTTTCGATGCTGCAATCAGATCTTTCCTCCACTTCTGCGGTCTTGGATCATAGTGACGCACCCCGCCCGCGAACCGGGTCGAGGTCCGGTTCACGGACGGCGGCGATCATGCGCGTAGACCGGAAGCCTCTTGCTGTAGTCCAGCGTCAGCACGGAGACGCCCATGACGACGGCGGATCCCACAAAGTAGAGCAGTGCCCAGGTGTAGCTGCCCGTGGCGCCGACAATCAGGCCGACGACAATCGGGGTGACGAAGCCTGCGATGTTGCCGCTGAGGTTCATCGCACCGCCCAGGACGCCGGCGTTGGTGCGGCCGCCCAGGATCGAGGGGATGCTCCAGAACAGGCCGACCCAGCGGAGGAAGAACAGGACCACTGAGAGGAGCACGACTGCGGTGATCGGGTCCGCCGACGACCGTCACGCCAACCAGGCCGCCGACTACCACGACGCTGGAGATGCCCAGCAGGGTGCGCATGACCAGGTTGGCCGAGGCCCGGTGCACGCCACTTGTCTGCGATGGTGCCGCCCAGGATCTCGCCGACGAAGCCGGCGCCGAAGATCACGAAGGTGGACCAGCCGATGGTGTTCAGGTCGAAGTGCTTGGCCTGGGCCAGGTACAGCGGGCCCCAGGTCAGCAGGCCGTAGAAGACGCCGTTGAAGCCGAGCCAGCCAAAGCACATGGCCCAGAAGGAGCGGAATTTCAGGTAGGGGAGCAGGGCGCGCGGCCCTTGACGCCATCCTTCTCGGCCTCGGCGTCTTCCTCGGCGTGGGAGGCCTCGATGTACTCGGCCTCGGCGTCGTTGACGGCCTTGTGGTGCGGGGATTGTCCCGGACGTACCACCAGACTGCCAGGCCCATGAGGACGGTGGCCGCGCCGGCGATGATGAACGAGTAGCGCCAGCTGCCGGTTGCGGCGATGAGCCAGGTGATGAGGATACCGCCCAGGCCGGCGCCGAGCGGGGCACCCGCGTCAAGGATCGTGGCGCCGCGGCCGCGCTCCTTCTTGTGCATCCAGATGGCGTTGAGCTTGCCGCCGGCGGGCATGACGCCAGCTTCGGCGACACCGATGCCCAGGCGGGCGATGAACATGCTGAGGAAGCCGCCGGCCAGGCCGGATGCTGCCGTTGCGGCACCCCAGCCGATGCACGACGCCGTGACGACCTTGCGGGGGCCGAACTTGTCGATGAGAAGCCGACGGGGATCTGCATGAGGGCGTAGGTCCAGAAGAATGCGGAGAGCAGCAGCCCGACCAGCTCCGGCGCGAGGTGGAATTCCTTCTGGATGATCGGCAGGGCGACAGAGATCGAGCCGCGGTCGATGTAGTTGACGGACACCAGGATCAGGAGCAGGACGAAGAGCCGCCACCTCACCCTCGTGGGCCTGCGCACGCTCGCGGGAGGCGCGCTGTGCGAAGCGGTCGCCGCCGCCGTGGCCTCGTTCTGAAGGGACATCGGGGTCCTCCTTCTCTTCGTTGGGAAGGGTGGGCCGCCGAGGAGCGGCATGGTGATTGGGACTATGGGAGATTGGGATCCCAAGGTGGGATCCCAATCAGAGTAGGTCGACGCTCGCTCGCCGTCAAGGGTGCGGTCCCGAAGTTCGCGGAGATCGTCTTTCTTCATGTGACACGGCGAGCGGCACGCTGCCGAGCCTTCCGGCCTACACTCGCGACATGCCCCGCCCTGCTCTGCTGGCCGTGTCGCACGGCACGTCCGACGCCGCCGGTGCCGCCGCGATCGCCCTCCTGGTGCGGCGGGTCGCGGAGCGGATCCCCGACGTCGCAGTGCACGAGGGATTCGTCGACGTGCAGCAGCCGGACGCTCCCACGGCGCTGGGCGCGGTCGAGGGGCCGGTCGTGATCGTGCCGCTGCTGCTCTCCCAGGGCTTCCACGTGCGGGTGGACCTGGGCAGGGCGGCGGCTGCGCGGGCCGACGCGGTGGTCACGGATCCGCTCGGCCCCGACGCGCGGCTGGCGGAGGTGCTGGCGCGCCGGCTCGCGGAAGCGGAGGCGACCGTCCCCGATCCGCCGATCGAGGCACAGGCGACCGTCCCCGATCCGCTGATCGAGGCACAGGCGAACCCGGATGCGCCGGTCGTGCTCGCGGTCGCCGGCTCGCGCGATCCGCGTCGCTCCCGGACGCCGAGGACATGGCGGCACTGCTGGCCGCGCGCCTCGGCCGCGCGGTCGTGCCCGCCTACCTCGCGGCTCGGGAGCCGAGCCTGGCGGAGGCGGTGCCGGCGCATCCTGACGCGGCCGTC
>CAWBTB010000005.1:0-151244 GCA_963791605.1 uncultured Actinomycetota bacterium
CCTGAGATTCGGATGCTTGGTGAACGCCGCTCCGCGCCCGTGGGCGGCGTTCGCCGTTGCCGTCCCCTGTACGGGGATAGTCTTTCCGTGTCTGGTGGCCGCCCGGCCGCCACGCCAGGGGAGGTTTGTGTGAACTTCAATCTCAGTCTCCTGGACGCACCGCTGATCAGCGGATTTCAGGGACGCGAGGATGAGCTCGGGCAGCTCCGTGAGTGCGTCGGGGATGTCCCGGTCGCCGCTCTGGTCGCGATGGGTGGCATGGGCAAGTCCTGGGCCGCGAGGGCCTTCGTCGAGGCGGTCGGCGACGAGTTCGATGCGATCGTGTGGGTCTCAGTACTCAACGCGCAGCCCTGGACCGACACGGTCCGCACCATCCTCCGGATGATCGAGCCCGCGGTGACCCTGGACGTCGTCGATCCGCGTGAGGCTCTCGATGTGCTCTACCGAGTGCTTGCCCGGCATCGGCATCTGATCGTCTTGGACAACTTGGAAAGCGTCATGGCCGGCGGGGGCGACGCCCGGGGCGACTTCCGGCCCGACCACCATGGATACTCCGACCTCATCCGGGTCCTGGCCATGTGCGGTGATGGCCTCACCATCCTCACGACTCGTGAGAGACCGCGCATCGTCGGGGACCTGGGCGAAGCGGCCCGGACGGTCGTGCTCGGAGGTCTCGGCGTCATCGAGGCGAAAAGCCTCGCCGCTCGGCTCCAGCTCCAAGGAGAGGCCGAGCACTGGCATCGGCTCGTCGAGCTGTACGACGGCAACCCCCAGCTCATTAAACTCGCATTCGGCTCGGTCGCCGCGCTCGGCGGCGATCTTGCCGTCTTCCTGGAGAAGAGGACGGGCCGCCTCGCGGGGGAGCGCGCTCTCTTCGACTGGCATTTCGAGCGGCTGTCGCCGCGGGAGCAGTCCGTCCTCTTCTGGCTCGCGGTGATGCGCACGCCTGTGCCGATAGGCACTTTGACCGCTCAGATGTATCCGGCGCTCGGCCCCGTCGAGCCAAGCTCCCTGGAACTGCTCGCTACGCTGCGGGATCGCGACATCGTGGAGTGGTACGCCCCTGACCTGCTCGCGCTTCAGCCGGCGCTGCTCGAATACGTCACCTCCCGTCTCGTGGGTCGGATGATCGCTGACGCCACCAATGAGTTCACAGATCTTGATAGCACGATCGTGCAGCAGCCGATCTTTATCGCGACGGCGTCGACGGCCGTCCGATCGAGCCTGCAGCAGCTTCTCGTGGCTCCGATCGTCCAAGGGCTCGTCACCGAGATCGGCTCGGAGCTGTTGGCTGCCGCTCACTTGCGAAAGCAGATCGCGGGCTTCAAGGACATGCCGGCTGTGCGCAGGAGCTACGCGGCCGGGAACGCCTGCAACCTTCTGATCAGTCTCGCCGGTAGGCTCGATGCCCTGGACCTCTCCGGGCTGACGGTTCGATTCGCGGACCTTTCGGACACCACACTGCACGGCTCCTCTGTCGCAGACGCCGAGCTAGTCGGTTGCGATACCGCCCACACGTTCGGAAACATCCTGACGGTCTCCAGTAGCCCGGACGGCGCGCTGTTCGCCGCGGCGGGGACGGACACGGACGTCAGGGTCTGGAAAGCCGCGGGCGAGCCTGTCGAGCTCCTCGCGGGACACACGAACTGGATCCGCTCGCTTGCGTTCGATGATACGAGCCGATATCTTGCATCCGGTTCCAGCGATGGGGCGGTGCGGATCTGGGATCTCGTCGGCCACGAACATCGATGCATCGACGCGCACGAGATGAGGATCTGGGCGGTGACGTGGCTCGGCGATCGGGTCATCACTGCCAGTCAGGATCAGACGATCAAGGTCTGGGATGCTCACGGAGGAACCTTGCAGCAGGTGCTGCGCGGGCACGCCGCGCGTGTGCTCGCGCTCGCCGTGGGGCCGAGCGGAATGCTCCTCAGCGGAGGAAGTGATGGGACGATCAGGGTGTGGTCCGTGGATTCTCCGGAACCGCTCGCGGTCCTGGAACTTGGATCGGAGATCGCATCGATCGCGGTAGGTTCCCGGCTTGCGGCCGCCGCATCCACGGACGGCAGGATCTGGATGCTCGACCTGTCGGATCGGGATCTGCGAACAGACAGCGTCCTGACGCCTGAGGGATCCGCGGTCAACGCCGTGCGCTTCTCGCCGGGAGAGGAGCGGCTGGTCAGCGCGCACGACGATGGTTTCATACGCGTGTGGGATGTTGCGACGGGTACCCTGCTCACCACGCTGATCGGGCACGGCAGCAGGGTCACGTCGATCGAGTTCCTGGACTCCGGCACCCTGTTGTCCGGAGGTGAGGATCAGACGGTACGGAGGTGGGACGCGCAGCGGTGGCAGCTTCAGGACGTGCTGATCGGGAAGGCGAATCACACCTGGAGCGTCTCTTTCGCCGACGACCGTGTTCGGACCTTGATCTCCGCACATGAGGACTGCTCTCTGCGCCTGTGGAGCCCCGGACCGGATGGCCGGTGGGCCATTCGCAGGACGCTCACCGGGCACGGGAACCGCATATGGTCGGTTCGCGCTGCCCGCGGGGCCGCCTTCGCGGTTTCAGCAAGCGAGGACGGGCATGCCCGAGTGTGGGATTTGGAGCGCGGGGAGTGCTTCGCTGAGACCGGCGACCATCATGCGGCTGTCTGGTCGGCGGACTTCGTCGGCGACGATGGCCGCTTCGCCACAGGGGACGAGAAGGGCCGACTGCGGATCTGGTCATCGGCATCGTCCCATCCGCTGCTGGAGCTGAACGCGCATTCGAGCCGCATCCGTGCCGTGGTCGGACACCCTCAGCAGGCTATCGTCAGCAGCGGAGGAGAGGACTTCGCGGTGCGGACATGGGACGCGGTGACGGGCGAGCTCGTCGCCGAGCTCTGCGGGCACACCGAGCGTGTCAATGCTCTGGGGTATGGCGGGGATGGCGACCTGCTCGCCAGCGGCGGCCACGACGGCATGGTCGTCGTCTGGGACACGCGCACGAGTGCGAAGAGATGGCAGTGCGACGCGGGCCAGTACGTGTGGGCGGTGGCGCTGAGCCCCGATGGCCGATGCGTGGCTTTCGGCACCGAGAACGGAGATGTTACGGTCCGGGTCCTGGATTCCGACCCGGACGGGCCGACAGCGATTCTGACGACACATCCACGGCGGGTGAAGTCTCTGGCGTTCTCGTTGGACGGCGAAGAGTTGGCGAGTTGCGGCGAGGACGGCACGATCCATCTCACGAACCTCGCGACGGGCGTCGTCCAGGAAGGGCTGCGCGCTCCTCGGCCGTACGAGGGCCTGGATATCACAAACCTTCGGGTCCAGACCGAGGCGGCCGTCGCGACTTTGCGGGCGCTCGGGGCGATCGAGCGCCCGAGGTTGCAGGAGCCCATTGCCGCCAGTGCGGACGGCACAGTCGAAAAGGAAGGCCGTGTGTTCATCTCCTACGCCCGCGAGGACGTCGACTACGTCTCCCGGCTCGTCGAGCACCTGATCCATCACGGCGTACAGGTGTGGTTCGACCGGACAGATATCGATCACGGGAATGCCTTCAGCCCGGCCATTCAGGCGGCCCTCGATCAATGCGCTGCCGTCGTTCCCATCATGTCCCCTCGCTCGAGGGAATCCCGGTGGGTTCGCCGGGAGATCCAGTACGCGGAGTCGCTGGAGAAGCCGATTCTGCCTCTGCTGCTCAGCGGGACCGTCTTCTTCCAGCTCGCCGATCTGAACTACGAAGACGTGCAGGACGAGAGCATGCCGGGGAGCCAATTCGTGAGGACGCTGGCGCAGGCGCTGTCATCGGTGACCTGAGACCGCTGGGCTCACCGTCGCCAGGCATTCACAGGCTTTTCATCCTGCCCGCAGCAGCTCCTGCAGTTCCTGATCCGTCGCATTCAGCGACTTCAGCTTGTCTACCGCGGGTTCGGATGCGGTGAACTCGGCAGCGACCTGCCGACCGCTGCCCGTGACGAACGTGACGATTACCTCGTCCTTCGTCCCGGCGACGCAAGTGTTGTGCGCATCGCATGCCAGCCAATCGACCATGCCCATCTTCACGACGCCCCACGCCGAAGCGGCGCCGAGCCAGGTGTAGAAGCCGGGATTGCTGTCGTGGCGGGTCGTGGGCCAGCCGTTCTGCGCGGCAAGGCCGCCGGCGCCCGCCGAACCGTCGGTTCGCGGCGCGTCATGGGGCGACAGGTTCTTCACTTCGACCGCATACCCGTTGCCGAGGACGCCGACGGGCGGCTTCGAGGAGCAGGTGGCATCTGTCGAGTACGCGGAGATAGTCAATGTCTGCACTCCGGTGAGATCCATCGTCAGTTGTCTCGTCTCGCGCCCGCGAAGATCGAATGAGGTGTGCCTGCCGTCGCTATCCACTAGCCAGTGCGAGCTGAGCGCGGGGTCGCTGCCGAGTCTGTTGCCGACGGTCGCGCTGAGCGACTCGTAGGAGCCGCCGAGATCGTATTTGTGCGAGACGGGTCTGTCCGACGAGCAGCCGAGTGCCTGGGCTGTGGAGTCGTCATGCGGATCCTTCCCGGTGCCGTAGAGCACGGTCGTTTGCGCTCCGGTTCCGTCGGGCGCTGCCGTGGTGATCTGGTAGAGCCAGCGTCGTCGGTCGAGCGCGCGCTCGTCGGCGGAACGCCCCGCGGCGCGTTCCATCCCGCGCAAATACGCGGCCGTCTGCGCGACGACGCGTGGCTCCGTCAGGATGTGAATGTGCGAGCATCCTGACCCGAGCGCGGCAAGCGTGTAGGGCGTCTGGATCAGTTCGTACTTCCCGGTGCGGAACGAGTCGGCAGCTTTCAGATCGGTCGCGACGGCGAAGGTATCGGTGAAGACTTCCAAGTGCAGTGCTTCACCGGCCACCTGCATCGCACCTGTCGCGCTCTCCGTGCACGAGACGGTGCTAGATCCGAAGGATTGCGTGGTCGTGTATGGGCCGGACCCGGAGTCGAAATAGCCTGTCGAGGAGGAGAGGGGCACGATCCCATCACCGAACACGCGCACCTGCGGATCGTCAAGCAACCAACTCATGCCGAA
The DNA here is from genome assembly GCA_963791605.1 of uncultured Actinomycetota bacterium. GTDB lineage: Bacteria > Actinomycetota > Actinomycetes > Actinomycetales > Microbacteriaceae > Microbacterium. Next base: position 5,035 of record CAWBTB010000005.1, read on the forward strand.
GAGCTGACGCTCCAGGGTGATCTGGCTGCCAATGGTGGCGATCCGCTGATCGCCTTGGATATAGGGCGGTTGGGTGCAACCCGAGCCGATGCCCAGGCACCGGGCAGCATCTGTGCCGGCCGCAACCGGTGCGTGCTCCTCGTTGTCCGTGAGCACCGAGGCCAGTTCGTTCACACTCTGCCACAGGTCTGCTGCCACGGTCCCGCCCATCGGAGTGCCCTTGTGGGGTGTGCCGATCGTGACGATGCCGATCAGAGCATTGGCGTCGCCGCTGTCATCGAGCACCTTCGCCGCAGAGCGCAGCGCGATCCCGGCCAAGGAGTGGCCAACGGCGAGCACTCCGCCAGGGCTGCCCGAGTACGAACGCGCCGCGGTCACGATGTAGTGCGCCAGGCAGTCGGCGGCTTTGTTGCCCACGGGCCATGTTGTCGAGAGGGCTGCATAGTCGAAACGGTAGATCGCATAGTCATCGCCGAGTTGCAATTGCAGCGCTGCGCTTGCCTTGTCAAGTCCACGGCTGTTGGACACCCAGCCATGCACGTAGACCACCGGCCGCTTATTGCTCGACGAGGGGATCGGATCCGATTTCGATGAACAGCCGCTCGGCGCGGGAAGGGAACCGACGGTGGCGACGGCTTGTGGCACGGGTGCGAACAGCAGGAGAGTGATGACGACCAGCGCGGCCGCCGACCGGGCGCGTGTCCTCCGCGGCACACTCATTCTGGCCCCGCGTATACGAGTAGTAGCTGCGAGTCGTAGGAATGAAGGCCGATGCGCCATCTGTTTCCGCCCTTGTCGTGAGCCTGCTTCTCGTACATGCCGCTTGCGGTGAGCTTGGCGGGGGCGTTATCGAATTGGATGCCGAGCGTAGCGACTTTCGCGGCAAAAGCAGGATCGATCTTGTCCGGCGAGGCGCCGAGATAGGGGGCGAGTCGTTCCACCGAGCCGCTGCTCAGCACTTCTTGCAGACGCGCGAGCTCTGCTGACGTCGGCGCGCCAGCGACGGGCGGCGACTTCGAAGGCATCGCTGACGGGGCGGGAGTGTTCGGTGGGGTGTCCTGCGGGTGGAGCACGGTCAGGCCAACGATGACCGCGACAGTGATCAGCGCGAGCATGATCATGACCCCGACGATGAGCACAGATCGATGCGATCGCCTTTGGGCTCGCGGGGGAACAGGACCGTTACCGTCCATTCGTCATCCTTCACTGATGTACGAGCGGCGGAACTCGTCATCTGGCACCGGCCAGCTGTTGCCTCGGTCATCTGTGACGAGCCAGTCGCCGGCGGCTGCATTCGTGTCGCCCTCCAGTGTGTGTACGACGTCCGCGGCGTTGAGGCGACGAGCGGACACGGAGCCGCGACGGCGATAGACCTGAGACTCCACCTGCTCGTACAGCAAGGGGAATTCCACGGCAGAGACCGTTCGCGCGACGCCGTCCGGAGTGACGACCCACCAGTCGCCAGCCTGGCCGCGAAGCACGTCGCCGGTGCTCGCCTGCCATTCCCGAGGTGCTGTGAGCAGCCACGCCCATGCTTCGCCCACGCGGCGGAAGCGGGAAGCCGAGGTCTCGTCGAAGCCCATCATGGAGTCATTCTGGCGCAGGACGGCTGCTTCACGATGCCCGGATCTCTCGCAGACGCGCGGATCCGGAAAATTCGGGTCGGCGGAACGTGCTTCGGGCCTCGGTCCTTCCTTCCGATGTTCCATACTTCAAGGAGCGGCGTCTGAGGATGTCCGACGCGCCGTGATGCCGAGAAAGGAATGTCGATGGAGACAGCGCCCGCGCAGAGCAAGGTCCGAGCATTCATCGCGCGGCACCGGTATCCCCTTCAAGGGGCGCTGTTCGCAGCGGTCTTCGTGATCGGCGTCTTCGGCTGGCAGCAGACCGATCCCTCCATCGACATCATCGAGGCTGCATATCGCTCGCTCGCGCTGTTTCCGATGGCGGCCGGAGGGGACCCGTCGCCCAGCCTGCTGTTGAACATCGCACGGTTCGCGGCGCCGATCCTGCTGGGCTCGGCTGTGCTGGCTGTCACACTGCAGGTGATCCTCTCGCAGCGGGCGCTTTCGCGAGCGCAGCGGCTGAAGGGCTCCTCGCTCATCCTGGGAGAAGGGTCACTCGCACTGGAGATTGTCGGGCGGCACGATCCTGCACATGAGCCGGTGCTCTTCGTCGGCAGCGGGCCGAGCGATATCTTGCTCCCTCTTCGCAAGGCGGGCCTCGTGCATCTCGAGGCCGTCGATGACCCCACGCTCGGCAAGCTCGTGCAGCGGGCGAAGAACGTGATCATCGCCTCCGACACGGATTCCGCTACGGCTGCCCGTGCGAAGCGCGTGCGCGAGGTGCGACGGAACAGCATGGCCAGCGTCCGTATCCTCTTCGAGGATCCGAGCCTGGCGACCGCATGGCTGCGGCAGGATCATGAGCATGTGATCAGCATTCCGATGCATCTGGCTACCTCGCTGCTGCGGCAGGAAGCACCGGACCCGGATCGAGCGGTCGCCCCTCCGCCTCTGGTGATCGGCGACGGACGAATAGCGGCGGCCCTTGCTCGTCGGATCGTCACGGCATGGCATCAGCCCGGTGAGCCGATGGTCCTCTACGTCGCTGGTCGGGATCGCACCTGGGTCGACGATGCACTGGCGGGCCTGGATGCGCGCGTCGACCTCCACTGGCATGAGCAACAGCCGAACCCCATTTTCGCGGCGAGGCTGCTCAAGGAAATCCAGCAGGGATGGACGCCCCCGGACCGGGCCGAACGATATGTGATCGAAGGGTCTACGGTGTTCATCGCCTACGAGGACGAGACCGCGTCTGCGCCGCTCGCACTCATGCTCTCCAGGCAGCTGTCGGACATCCGAATCGTTTGTGTCGTCGATGATCCGTCCCTCTGGTACAGAGACCCCGATGCGGCTTCGCTGACGTTTTGCTCGGCCAAGGCGATCGTCGCCGACCCGCGATCGCTGAGTCGTGATGTGAATGACGATCTCAGAGACGAGATCGCAAATGATGCCGCGAAGTGGCCGAAGGAGTATCGTTCGCCCATCGATACGCTTACCGACCTGACGCACGGGAAGATCGATGTGCCACGGCTGGTCACCGATCGCCAGGAAGCGATCTTCGAGATTGCAGGCCTCGCACTTCACCACTCAACGCAGGTATTCGGCGGAGCCTTCGTCGCAACACCGGAACAGTTAGATGCGCTGGCCCGTGGGGTGCTCGAAGCTCTTGGGCTCGCGGCAGGCCGCGATGTCGGTGCGGCGCGGCTTGCGGCTTTGGATCTTGCGGTTCGCCTGCCCACCCTCGTCGCGCGAACAGGCGTCCAGGTGTCCTCCCAGCCCGCGATAGCTCCGCCGTTCGGAGAACCAGAGATCGATTTGCTTGCGCGGGCCGCGCATGAGGCCTATCTCACGCAGGCGCAGGCGGCAGCGAACGCCACCGAGTCGGTGAACGCGGGGCGCACGTGGGAGGAGCTTCCGGATTTCGAACGGCGATCGAATGTCGCACAGGTGCTGGATATCCCGTTCAAGCTCGCGAGTGTCGGGATGACGATGAAGCGGGTCGGAAGCCCTGGGGTGCACGAGTTCACCCGCGATGAGGTGGAGTTTCTCGCCCAGCAGGAGCATCGGCGGTGGGAGCACTTCCAGATCAGGAACGGGCGACGAGGCCACGAGTTCAACCGCCCCTGGGAGGAGCTGGCCGAAGAGGTGCGCGACTATGACCGCTCGTCTGTCCGGAACATTCCGCGGATGCTCGCGAGGGTGGGCATTGAGATAGCACCGTTACGGCCGGCACCGAGGGATGCAGGCTCGCGGGAAGATATGTCAGACAAGGAGGCCCGATGAAGATTTTCATGAGCCACAGCAGCCGGCAGAAGCTGTTCGTGAAAGCGTTGAGGCAGCATCTTCCGGCGAGCATGAGTCTGTGGATCGACGAGCGTGAGCTGCGTGTCGGAGCGGACATCGACGATGGTCTGGAAACGGCGGTCCGGCAGGCGTGCGACTTCTTCATCCTCGTTGTGGACCGCAACGCGAACGAATCGGAATGGGTGCAGAAGGAGATCACCTGGGCGATACAGCGTGAGAAGGACTCGGGGCAGACGTTCCTTCTGCCGATCGTCGTGGAGCCAGAGGCATGGGATGGTGCCGACCCTCGCATCCGGAACCGGAAGTTCCTCACCCTCGCCGATTTCACCGACGAGAGCATCGCCGCCGTCGGGCGAGCCCTGACCTCGGAGATCTTCGACTGGCTCTCTATGCGGCTGAGCAGCGAGAAGACCCTATCGCCTGGCCAGCTCGAGCGCAGGAGCAATGCAGAACTACTGAAATCGGCGGATCAGCTGACTTCCGACCTCGCGGACAGGATCAAGCTCGCTCTGCTGCCGTACCGCTCGTCGAATCCGGCGGAGCTTCACGAGTTCGCCGCTCTGCTGCGGAATCACGGAGTCGACATCGAAGATGCCGGCGACCTCTACGATGTGCTCGAACGGCTGAACGGAATGCACCTCCTGAACGGGGTGGAGTTCGATGAGGACTACGTCTTCCTCTCCCGGGAGAACTTCGACTACAAGGCGACGCTCTACACCGAGGTGAAGAAACGCATGGCGCGGGTCGCCGCGCAGGGCATCGTCAGCGGATCGGTGATCGCCCTAGACGGAGGATCCAGTGTGCTCGCCGTCGCCAATGTCCTCGCGCGGCGGCTGCACAGTGGTTCGCTCTCCGACATTAGCGTGGTCACCAATTCCGTTCCCGCCGCCTCGGTGCTGCTCGATGAACTCAGCCACAGAGGCGCCGGAGACCGCGACCGTTCTGCGCGGGTGTTCCTGCTGGGTGGATATGCTCGTCCGACCTCTCTGACGACGGTGCCGATCGAGTACTCCACTGCGAACCGGGGGGTCGAAGATCCGACACCGATCTATGACCGGATACTCGACCTCACCGGCCCGCTGGACATTGCCTTCCTCGGCGCGAACGGCGTGTACGAGTCCGAGGGGCTGGGCACGCGCAATCCCTACGAGACCATCGCCAAACGATGGATGCTGAACAACGCGAAGGAGCGCATTGTCCTGTTCGACCCGACAAAGCTGGATATACCGCAATTCGTCCCGTTCGCCTCGTTCTCCGACAGATTGAGGATGATCACCAGCCATAGCGACGAATATCAGGATCAGATCGATCGGTTCCGCTCGCTGCTCGACGGTACGTCTTCGACGCTCGAGGTGATCCGATGACGCCCCCGGTATTCCTCGCAGTCGACATCGACGGGACCCTCATCAACTCCGACAAGGCGATCATGGAGTTCACCCGGTCGGAGATCCAGCGGGTCACCGACGAATACGGTGCCCGTCTGTTCATCGTGACTGCACGCGGACCCGAATCGACCGCCGTGATCGAGAACAGGCTCGGCGTGAGCGGTTCCTATGCGACCTACGGCGGCGCGCTCGTGTGGGCGCGCGAACAGGACGGCTCGTTCACCGTCCTTCAGGAGACGCCGCTGCCCGATGCCGTTGTGCGCGGCGCTCTTGCGGCGGTCTCCGATGCCGTGCATGTCGGCGTGTATTCGCGCGACAGGTGGTATGTCAACGAACTGAACTACTGGGGCCTGCGGGAGGCGCGCAACACCGCTATCTGGCCGGAGGTTCGACGCATCGACGACGCGCTCGTGGATGCAATCGGAAGCGTGTTCAAGATTATGTTCCGCGGCGACGAAGATGATCTCGCCGCCCTGGAGAGACGCCTTGATGCGCTCGGGGACCAGGCATATGTTCACAACTCCGGGCGGGTACTGGAGATCATCTCATCCGATGCAGTGAAGCTTCCGGCGGTCCGCCGGCTGTGCATTCATTTTGGCGGGAGTTTGGATGACGTGATCGCCTTCGGTGACAGCAGTGCAGACGTCGAGATGCTCGAGAACGCAGGGGTCGGCGTGCTGATGGGCAACGCCCGGGCGAGTCTTGAGGTCGCACCTCACGTTGAGCGCACTCTGTCGAACGATGAGGACGGAATCGGGGTCATCTTGAGGAAGTACTACCCGACATCGGCACCGTTCGCTCCCTAGGTCCGCGGGGGATCATGAGTAGTAGCAGCACCGGTTGGGGCGGCCGCGGTCGTGCGCTCCTACACGGCGTGAGCACGGCGATCCTCGCGTGCGCTGCCGTGGCGATCATCCTTGCGATGTACCTCGCCGTCGGTTCGCGCTTCGTGGATTTTGAACGCGCGCAGCTGCAGAGGCCGGATGATGTGAACGCGGCTGCGGTGCTCGGCGCCGTCCAGAGCTGGGCGCCCAATGGCTTGAGTCGGGTCGGCTCTCCCATCGTCGCGAAGACCGCGCTACCCGGTTGCCAGGCAGCGACCACCTACTCGTGGGGAACGGACAAGACGCCGACCGCTCAGGTCGTGGTCGTTCCCTGTCTCGACCTGGACGGAGCCCAGGGTGTGGCAGCCGTGGCCACGGCGGGCGGATCCCCGTACCCCCACGCGCAGCAATCGCCAGAAGTCGTCGTCAACCCCGACACGGAAGTCTCAGTGTCGACCACGCCGCAACGCGGGATTCTCTACCGAGCGTGGTCGCGAGGGCCGTTCGCCTACGTCGTCCGCGCGCAGTGCGATGCCGACGTCGCGACCTGCGATGCGGTGAACGCAGAGCAGGCAAAGCAAGTGTCGGCCCTGTTGCCGCCGGTGGATGTCGATCGTTCCACGCAATATCACGCATCGGCGGCAGCGGTGTTGCTGGCGTTCATTGTCGCCGGTGCGGTCCTATGCGGGCTCATCGTGGTGCCGCGGATCATCACCCGTCGACGGAGGGTGAAGCCGGTCGGCGGGCTCCTGCCGCAGGCGATCGATGTCAGCGCTCGGGCTGCGTTCAACACCATGGCGCGAGTGCTCCGCGGCACGGGACTCTTCGTCTTGTTGCTCTGCGCCGTGCGGGTGGTGGTCGCGCTCCTGCTGATGAAGTATTCGAACGGCGACTCCGACCTCAAGAGCCCGCTGGTCTGGGCGGGCATCGTCATCGGCTTCCTCATGTGGCGATTCGGACAGAGGCGCCTTCGCAAGGTCGACGCCCGCCGTGCGCAGCTGTTCGGGACGGCGCCGAAGGCCATCGTGGGGCGTTCGCTAATGACGGCGAGCCGTATCGGGCTGCTGCTGATCATTCTGCTTCTGTCGCTGACCGCCGTCGGCGGGCTCCTCACAGTGGGCGGTTCTGAGCTGAACATCGAGATCGCGACCATTGATGCCGCGACCCATCCGCCGTTCCGGGTGCTGCCCGCACTGCCATTCCTGTATGCGATGGTCGTCACCCGTCAGGGGTTCTGGTGGCTGATGCTTCTGCTCCTGATCGGGGCGATGGCGCTCATCCTGCTGATGAATCTCGGTCGGCGGCTGGCTGCTGCGTCGTTGAGCGATGAGGTGAAGGCGGACACACGTCCGCATGTCCTGCTCTTGCGCTCCTTCGAGGAGGACCAGTCCCGAGTAGTCGCGCACCTGCTTCGGCCGAGCGTGCTGCCATTGGGCATCACTCCGGTGCCGCGCGTCTCGCTGGAACAAGTGTTGGCACATGGCTTGAGATCCACGGCTCCGGCAGTCGCGATCACACCGCCGGGAACGTCATTGCCGCAGCTGGGCGCGGCCAAGGCCTCGTTCCTCGATTCGGAGTGGCGTGTAGCCATCAAAGAGCTTTCTGCCGAAGCGCTCGCGATCGTGGTGCAGGCGACGCCGTCATCGGTCACGAAGGAAGGCTTCGGGTGGGAGCTGGATCTTCTCAGCACCGTGATCCAGCACGATCGCCTGATCGTCGTGCTGGGGCCGTACGAGGAGTCTGAACGAGATCGGCGATGGGCGCAGTTCTGTCGATTCGCGCAGGAGAACGCCGCGATGTCGGAGCTGGCCCGAGTTCAGCCGCCGCATGGGTTGCGTGTCGCGGCTCGCTCGACTGAGCGCACCTGGGAGTTGTTCGATGGGCCGGACGCCGACGACGCCACGTATCTCGCGGCCCTTTCCGCGGCGACCGACTCGTTCGAGGCGGAGTGGCGAGCGGAACTCGCAGTCGAGGGTGAGCTGCGGTCGCTGCTGAAAGGGTGCCCGGAGGGTCCGACGGCTTCGCCCGATTCCCCATGAGCCGATTCGGCACGCGAGCGCGCGTGATCACTTCCGTCCTCGAAGTCGTGCATGTAGCAGGCTGCGTCTCGTCCAGGAAGCTTGCCGGGGTCCTCGCTCGACGACTTCGAGGGATCGGACCCGTTGACATCAGCCCAGTCTCCTGCTTAAACTTTCATTACAAGGAACTTTCTTTCCACAATCCGAAATCAAGGACGATCTCATGAGCTACACCGTCAACGCCTCGATCCTGCTGACCGAGCTGCCGACCCTGGAGCGTCCGGCCGCCGCGAAGGCCGCCGGGTTCGACGCCGTGGAGTTCTGGTGGCCCTTCTCCGTCGCGGTTCCCGCGCAGGACGAGATCGACGCGTTCGTCGCCGCGATCCAGGACGCCGGGGTGCAGCTCACCGGCCTGAACTTCTTCGCCGGCGACATGCCCGGCGGGGACCGTGGCCTGGTGTCCTGGGTCGGCCGCGAGGACGAGTTCGCCGACAACATCGGCGTCGTCGTCGAGATCGGCCGCCGCCTCGGCACCCGGGCGTTCAACGCGCTCTACGGCAACCGCCTCGACGGTGTCGACCCGCAGGCGCAGGACGACCTGGCCGTGAAGAACCTCGCCGCCGCGGGTCGCGCGGTCGCCGAGCTCGGCGGCATCGTGCTGCTCGAGCCCGTCTCGGGCATGGAGGCCTACCCGCTGAAGACCGCCGCCGACGCGCTCGCGATCATCGAGCGGGTCAAGGACGAAGAGGGCGTCGACAACGTCAAGCTCCTCGCCGACTTCTACCACCTCGCCGTGAACGGCGACGACGTGCCCGCCGTCATCGCGGGCCACGCCGCCGAGTTCGGCCACATCCAGATCGCCGACGCCCCCGGGCGCGGCGAGCCCGGCACCGGCGAGCTCCCGCTCGCCCAGTGGATCGCCGACGCGCAGGCCGGCGGCTACGACGGCGTGATCGGGCTCGAGTACAAGGCGACGCAGGCGGATCCGTTCGCCTGGCTCGGCTCGTCCGAGCGCGCGAGCGCCTGACCAACAGACACGACATCCGCAAAGGAGCGAAGACATGACCCGCATCGCATTCATCGGTCTCGGCATCATGGGCCTGCCGATGGCCGGCAACCTCGTGAAGGCCGGCTACGACGTCACCGGCTACAACCGCAGTCAGGAGGCGATCGACAAGCTCGTCGCCGCCGGCGGGACCGGCGCGACGAGCATCGCCGACGCCGTGAAGGACGTCGACGTCGTCATCACGATGGTCCCGGACTCCCCGGACGTCGCCGGTGTCGTGCAGGGCCCCGACGGCGTGTTCGTCAACGCCAAGGCCGGCGCGCTCTGGATCGACAACTCCTCGATCCGCCCCGACGTCGCCAAGGAGCTCGCCGAGGAGGCCGTGGCCGCAGGCTTCGGCGTCGTCGACGCGCCCGTCTCGGGCGGCGAGCAGGGCGCGATCGACGGGGTCCTGTCGATCATGGTCGGCGGATCCGCCGACGACTTCGCGAAGGCCGAGCCGGTGCTGAACGCGATCGGCAAGACCATCGTGCACGTCGGCCCCGCCGGCGCCGGCCAGACCGTGAAGGCCGCGAATCAGCTCATCGTCGCGGTCAACATCCAGGCGCTCGCCGAGGCCGTGGTCTTCCTCGAGGCGTTCGGCGTCGACACCGACGCGGCGCTCAAGGTCCTCGGCGGCGGCCTCGCCGGATCCAAGGTCCTCGATCAGAAGGGCCAGAAGATGCTGAACCGCGACTTCGCGCCCGGTTTCCGCCTCGCCCTCCACAACAAGGATCTGGGCATCGTCACGTCGGCGGCACGCTCGGTCGGGGTCACCGTCCCGCTCGGCGCCGCGGTCGCGCAACTCGTGAACGCGCTCGTCGCCCGCGGCGACGGCGGGCTGGACCACTCCGGGCTGTTCAAACTCACCAACGAACTCTCCGGCAAGAACTGAGCCGTCACCCATTTCGGGCTCGTTGAGCGAGGACGCCGCAGGCGACCGAGACGAAACGCCGTCTCCTGCGGATCACCCCGCGTTTCGTCTCGCTTCGCTCGCTCAACGACCCCTATCGAACCTAAGGACACTCCCATGACCCGCATGCGCGCCGTAGACGCCATCGTCCAGATCCTGGTGAAGGAGGGCGCCACCGAGGCGTTCGGCCTTCCCGGTGCCGCCATCAACCCGCTGTACTCCGCGATGCGCGCCCACGGCGGCATCCGGCACACCCTCGCCCGTCACGTCGAGGGCGCCAGCCACATGGCCGACGGCTACAGCCGCACCGGCGACGGCCGCATCGGCATCTGCATCGGCACGTCGGGCCCCGCCGGCACCGACATGATCACCGGCCTGTACGCCGCGATCGCCGACTCCATCCCGATGCTGTGCATCACGGGTCAGGCTCCGGTCGCGAAGCTCGACAAGGAGGACTTCCAGGCCGTCGACATCGCCTCGATCGCGAAGCCGGTCACGAAGTTCGCCAAGACCGTGCTCGAGGCCGGCCAGATCCCCGGCGCCTTCCAGACGGCGTTCCAGATCATGCGCTCCGGCCGTCCCGGACCGGCGCTGCTCGACCTGCCCTTCGACGTGCAGATGACCGAGATCGAGTTCGACATCGACACCTACGAACCGCTGCCGGTGGCCCGCCCGGCCGCGACCCGCGCGCAGGCCGAGAAGGTGCTCGACATGCTCGTCGCTTCGTCGCACCCGGCGATCGTCGCCGGCGGCGGCATCGTGAACTCGGGCGCCTCAGCGAAGCTCGTCGAGCTCGCCGAGACCCTGGGCGTGCCCGTGTTCCCGACGCTGATGGGCTGGGGCGCGATCGGCGACGACCACCCGCTGGCCGGAGGACTCGTCGGGATCCAGACCTCGCAGCGCTACGGCAACGCCAGCTTCCTGGAAAGCGACTTCGTGCTCGGCATCGGCAACCGCTGGGCCAACCGGCACACCGGCGGTCTGGACACGTACCGCAAGGGTCGCACCTTCGTGCACGTCGACATCGAGCCCACCCAGATCGGTCGCGTGTTCGCGCCCGACTATGGCGTGGTCTCCGACGCGGGCGCGTTCATCGACGCCCTGCTCGAGGCTGCCCGGGACCGCGTCACCGCGCTTCCGGACTACAACGAGTGGGCCGAGGAGTGCCGCGGTCGGAAGGCCACGCTGCTGCGCAAGACCAACTTCGACAACGTGCCGATGAAGCCGCACCGCGTCTACCAGGAGATGCTGAGCGCGTTCGGTCACGACACCACCTACGTGACCACGATCGGGCTCTCCCAGATCGCCGGCGCGCAGCTGCTGCACGTGTACCAGCCCCGGCAGTGGGTCAACGCCGGCCAGGCCGGGCCTCTCGGCTGGACCCTGCCCGCCGCCCTCGGCGTCGTGCGCGGCAAGCCGGGCGAGTCCGTGGTCGCGCTGAGCGGCGACTACGACTTCCAGTTCATGATCGAGGAGCTCGCCGTGGGCGCGCAGCACAAGCTGCCGTACATCCACGTCGTGGTGAACAACAGCTACCTCGGCCTGATCCGCCAGTCGCAGCGTCCGTTCGAGATGGACTACGAGGTCTCGCTGGCCTTCGACAACATCAACACGCCGCACGACCCCTCGAGCGTCGCGACCGGCTACGGCGTCGACCACGTCAAGGTCGCCGAGGGGCTGGGCTGCAAGGCGATCCGCGTCGAGCGTCCCGAAGACCTCGCGGCGGGCTTCGCGGAGGCCGAGCGCCTGCGCGACGAGTTCCAGGTCCCGGTGGTCGTCGAGGTCATCCTCGAACGCGTCACCAACATCGCCATGGGCGCCGACCTCGACACCATGAACGAGTTCGAGGACCTCGCCACCTCTCCCGCAGACGCGCCAGAGGCCGTCTACGCGATGCTCGACTGACCGGGCGGCGCGAGAGCCATGCGCATCCTGATCGCGTCGGACAAGTTCAAGGGCTCGGCCACGGGCCCCGAGGTCGCCGCCGCGCTCGCGGAGGGGATCCTCGCCGTCGTGCCGGAGACCGTGATCGACACGGTCCCCGTCGCGGACGGCGGTGAGGGCACGATCGACGCCGCCCTCGCCGCCGGCTTCGAGCCGGTCACCGTCACCGTCACCGGTCCGACCGGCCTGCCGGTCGAGGCCCGGTTCGCGGCGCGCGGAGACCAGGCCATCATCGAGATGGCGTCGGCGAGCGGCCTGGACGCGCTGCCCGGGGGCGTCAGAGACGCCCTCGGCGCCACGAGCCGCGGGACCGGCGAGCTGATCCTCGCCGCCCTCGATCGCGGGTGCACGCGCATCGCGCTCGGGGTCGGCGGAAGTGCCAACACCGACGGCGGCGCGGGCATGCTGCAGGCGCTCGGCGTCAGCCTGCGGGACGCCGACGGCCGCGAGCTCCCCGGGGGTGGTGGCGCGCTCGGATCCCTCGCGTGCGTCGACGTCTCCGGACTGGATCCGCGATTGCGGGCGACCGAGATCGTGCTCGCGAGCGACGTCGACAACCCGTTGCTCGGACGCCGGGGAGCTGCCGCCGTGTTCGGGCCGCAGAAGGGCGCGAGTACGGAAGACGTCGGCGTGCTGGATGCGGGCCTGGCCCGCTTCGCCGGCCTGCTCGAGCAGCAGGACGGGATCCGTCCGGCGATCGAGCTGCCGGGTGCCGGTGCGGCCGGCGGCGTGGGCTATGCCGCCCTCGCCGCGCTCCACGCCCGACGCGAGCCCGGTGTCGAGGTGGTGCAGCGCCTCACCGGTCTCGCCGAACGTCTCGACGGCGCCGACCTCGTCATCACCGGCGAGGGCAGTCTCGACGACCAGAGCCTGGGCGGCAAGACACCGCTCGGCGTCGCCGCGGCGGCCCGTGCCGCAGGGGTGCCGGTGGTCGCGGTTTGCGGCCGTTCCACGATCAGCGCCGCGCAGGCGGACGAGGCGGGCTTCCTGCGGGTCTACCCGCTGAGCGAGCTCGAATCGGACCCTGCCAAGAGCATCGCGAACGCTCCCGCGCTGCTCGTCCAGGTGGGGCGGCGCATCGCCGCCGACGCCACAGGGACCCCGCGCACCTGAGGGCTGCCTGTGTTGTTGCGACGCGTACCTGCGAGTTGCATCCGACGCATTGACAGGCACCCTCAGATGTGATGAAGTTTCTTTAAGCGAAAATAATCTTCCATAATATGGAACTTTCCACCCCCCACACTGACGACGTCGTCAAGGAAAGAGCACACACCATGTCCGCCGACGAGTACATCCACATCCCGAGTCGGGCCTCACAGGGCCTCGACGAGGCGCCCTCGATCAACATCGCGGTGCAGGCCGGCATCAGCCCCCGCCTGTACAACAGCGACCTCGCCCCGACCAACCGGCAGAGCCGGCACTGGAGCGCCTACAGCATCTTCACCCTCTGGGCGAACGATGTGCACAGCCTCGGCAACTACGCCTTCGCGATCGGCCTGTTCTCGCTCGGCCTCTCGGGCGGCCAGATCCTCGGCGCACTCGGGTTCGGCGCGCTGTTCCTCTTCCTGCTGCTGAGCCTGTCCGGGTTCATGGGTGAGAAGACGGGCGTGCCGTTCCCGGTGATGAGCCGGATCGCGTTCGGCATCCACGGCGCCCAGATCCCCGCGCTGCTGCGTGGGGGCGTCGCGGTCGCCTGGTTCGGCATCCAGACCTACCTCGCCTCGCAGGTGCTGCAGGTCGTGCTGATCGCGGTCCTCCCGGCCCTGAAGGGCCTGCAGAGCGGATCCTTCCTCGGGCTGTCGCCGCTGGGCTGGATCACCTTCGTCGCGCTGTGGATCATCCAGGTCATCATCGTCAGCTACGGCATGGAGATGATCCGCCACTACGAGGCCTTCGCCGGTCCGATCATCCTCGCCACCTTCGTCATCCTCGCGGTCTGGGTGCTCGTGCAGTCGGGCTTCCAGGTCAACTGGGCGCCGGTCAAGGCGGCCGCCGGGACGGACAGCTGGCTCAAGATGCTCGGCGCTGCGTCGCTGTGGGTCTCCATCTACGGCACCTTCGTGCTGAACTTCTGCGACTTCACCCGCGGCGCCAAGACCCGCCGGGCGATCGTGAAGGGCAACTTCTGGGGCATCCCGATCAACATGCTGTTCTTCGGCGTCATCGTGGTGACGCTCACCGGCGGCAGCTTCACGCTCAACGGCAAGCTCATCACCTCGCCGGCCGAGGTCGTCGGCGCGATCCCGAACACCTTCCTGCTCGTGCTCGCCTCGCTCGCCCTGATCGCCCTGACGATCGCCGTCAACCTGATGGCCAACTTCGTCGCCCCGACCTACGCGCTGAACAACCTGTTCCCGCGGCATCTGAATTTCCGCCGCGCGGCACTGATCTCGGCCGTCATCGGCATCGCGATCACGCCGTGGAACATGTACAACTCGCCGGTCGTGATCGGCGTGTTCCTCGGCGGCCTCGGCGCCCTGCTCGGCCCGCTGTTCGGCATCATCATGGTCGACTACTGGCTGGTCAAGAAGCAGCAGATCAACGTGCCCCAGCTGTACTCGGACTCCCCGGTCGGCGAGTACGCGTACACGAAGGGCTTCAACCCCCGCGCCGTGATCGCGCTGATCATCGCCGGCACGCTGTCGCTGCTGTTCACGTTCCTGCCGGTCTTCCAGGCGATCAGCGACTTCTCCTGGTTCGTCGCCGCCGGATCCGCTGCGATCATCTACTTCATCATCGCCGACCGTCGCGGTCCGTTCCACGACGTCGACGGATCCTCGATCGCCGTCGACGTCACCCACTGACCCGAAGGACAACAAGAATCATGCGCATCCTCATCGCGAACGTGAACACGACCGAGACGATGACCGAGGGCATCGCCGAGGCGGCCCGCGCGGTGGCCTCGCCGGGCACCGAGATCATCGGGCTCACCCCCGACTTCGGAGCCGAATCCTGCGAAGGCAACTTCGAGAGCTATCTCGCCGCGATCGCGGTCATGGACAAGGTGCTCCGGTACGAGGGCCCGTACGACGCGGTCATCCAGGCCGGCTACGGCGAGCACGGCCGCGAGGGGCTCCAGGAGCTCCTCACGGTGCCCGTGGTCGACATCACCGATGCCGCCGCGTCCACCGCCATGTACCTCGGGCGCTCGTACTCGGTGGTCACCACGCTCGACCGCGCGGTCCCGCTGATCGAGGACCGGCTGATCCTGGCAGGACTCCACGACCGCTGCGCCTCTGTGCGCTCCTCCGGGCTCGGCGTGCTCGAGCTCGAGTCCGACCCCGAGCGGGCCATCGAGGCGATCGCCGCCGAGGCGCAGCGGGCCGTCGAGATCGACCGGGCCGAGGTCATCGTGCTCGGCTGCGGCGGCATGGCCGAGCTGAAGGACCGGGTCGTCGAGCTCTGCGGTGTTCCCGTCGTCGACGGCGTGCAGGCGGCGGTCGCGGTCGCGGAGGGCCTGGTCAACCTCGGGCTGACCACCTCGAAGGTGCGCACCTATGCACCCCCGCGCCCGAAGCGGATCACCGGTTTCGGACCCTCCGCGCGCTGAGTCGCGGACAATCGTTACAACTGACAGGGCCGGCATCGTCGCCGGCGGAAGGGAACGCGACATGTCGCAGGAGACCGAACAGCACGACGGATCCGTCTCGCTGGATCCGACTGGCGAGCATTACGACCTCGTCATCCGTGGTGAGCGGGTGCTGACCTCTGCGGGCATCCGTCCGCGTGAGGTGGGCGTGCGCGGCGGCAAGATCGTCGCGATGCAGCCGCTGGGGAACAACCTCGACGGCGCCGAGATCATCGAGCTCGGCGATGACGAGACGCTCATCCCGGGCCTCGTCGACACGCACGTGCACGTCAACGAGCCCGGTCGCACCGAGTGGGAGGGCTTCGCCTCCGCCACCAAGGCGGCCGCAGCCGGCGGTGTGACGACGATCGTCGACATGCCCCTGAACAGCATCCCGCCGACGGTCAACGTCGAGGCGCTGAACATCAAGCGCGAGGCCGCTCGGGGCCAGGTGCAGGTCGACGTGGGCTTCTGGGGCGGTGCGATCCCGGGCAACACCGACGATCTGCGCCCGCTGCACGACGCCGGCGTGTTCGGCTTCAAGAGCTTCCTGCTGCACTCCGGTGTCGACGAGTTCCCGCCGCTGGATCCGGACGAACTCGAGAAGGACATGCGCGAGCTCGCG
Organism: uncultured Actinomycetota bacterium; assembly: GCA_963791605.1. Classification (GTDB taxonomy): domain Bacteria; phylum Actinomycetota; class Actinomycetes; order Actinomycetales; family Microbacteriaceae; genus Microbacterium. Next base: position 21,226 of record CAWBTB010000005.1, read on the forward strand.
TCGTTCGACTCCGTCATGATCGTGCACGCCGAGGACTCCCGTGCCATCGAGCGCGCCCCGCAGCCCGAGGGGGACGATTACAACAAGTTCCTCGCGTCGCGTCCGCGCGGCGCCGAGAATCTCGCGATCGCCGAGGTCATCGAGCGGGCGCGCTGGACCGGCGGCCGGGCGCACATCCTGCACCTGTCCTCGTCCGACGCGCTGCCGATGCTGAAGAGCGCCAAGCGCGACGGCCTCAAGCTGACCGTCGAGACGTGCCCGCACTACCTCACCCTCACCAGCGAGGAGATCCCGCACGGGGCCACCGCGTTCAAGTGCTGTCCGCCGATCCGTGAGGCCGGCAACAGGGAGAAGCTCTGGAAGGGTCTGGAGGAGGGCACGATCGACTTCATCGTGTCGGACCACTCGCCCTCGACGCTCGACCTCAAGGATCTGGAGAACGGCGACTTCGCGGTCGCCTGGGGCGGCGTCGCCTCGCTGCAGCTCGGCCTCTCACTGATCTGGACCGAGGCGCGCAAACGCGGCCTGTCCCTGGAGACGGTCGTGGGCTGGATGAGCGAGCGCCCGGCGCAGTTCGCCGGTCTCACCGGCAAGGGCCGCATCGCACCCGGCTACGACGCGGACTTCTCGATCTTCGCGGCCGACGACGCCTACGTCGTGGACGCGAAGAAGCTCTATCACAAGAACCCGCTGACGCCGTATCACGGCAAGGTGCTGGCGGGGCGAGTCCGCAAGACCTACCTGCACGGCGAGGTCATCGACTTCGACAACCCGCGCGGACGCCTGCTGCGCCGCGGCATGATCGACCCGGCGTGATCGACTGACGCCCGGCGGCCGGCTCCCTCGGCCGCCGGGCGTCAACCACGTCGACGCGCCGACGATTCTCGTCGTTCCAGAACGGCTCCGATAGCACACCCGGGGATCCTGCGCCAGGGCTAGCGGCCGTGGTCGCACGGTGAGCACTATTGAAGTGTTCGGACCCAGGCCCCGGGCCACGACTGCCCAGTCAGTCGTGAAACAAGCCAAGAAGATCGGACGAGAATCATGGCCGAAGCAGATGACACGGTGCGCGAGATGGGTCGCGCCGTCACCGATGCGGTGGACGACGCCGCGGACAAGGCGACCGAAGCGGCGAGAGGCACCGCCGAGAAGGTATCCGACGCGACGTCGCATGCAGTGGGCGCGGCGACCAGCGCAGTCACGGATGCGATCGACGCCACGCGCCAGGACGTGGTCGCGGGGGTGCACCAGGCAACAGAGCGGGTCGGCGAGTTCGGCGACAGGGCGATCGCCACAGTGAAACATCACCCGACGCGCACCGTTCTGCTCGTGGCCGCCTGCGCCGTCCTCGCCGGGTTCGTGATCGGTGCGGTGACCGCGAAACGCGGGTGACCGCCGTCCTCGAGGTGAGATGGCGCACGCGACATGAGCCTGCAGCTGATCTCCTTGACGCCGGCGCAGTCGCTCGGGATTCCTGTTGCTCTGGTGGGTTCGGTGTTCCTGGCCGTGGGGGCTCAGCTGCAGCAGGGGGGCGTGTCCACGGTCACCGGGGAGCGCTCCCCGACCGAGCACCGCAGCCTTGGCCTCGGCCAGCTGATCACGCTGGTGCGCCGGCCGTCCTGGCTGCTGGGCACGCTCTGCCTGGGCCTGGCGGTGGTGTTCCAGCTGTTCAGCCTCTACCTGGCGCCTCTGACGGTGGTGCAACCGCTGGGAGCCCTGGCCCTGGTGATCACCGCTGTCGTCAATGCGCGTATGACGAAGGTGAAGCTTGACCGTGCCTCGATCCGGGCCATGGCGTTCTGCGTCGGCGGCGTCGGGCTGTTCGTCGCCGTCGCTGCGGTGACGACGACGACGCTGCCGATCCTCGAGCCGCAGCTGATCGTCGTCGCGATCATCCTCGCGGCCGTGCTGCTCGTCTTCGGGCTGGGCTTCGCTGTTCTGCGCAAGCGCCTCACCCGCATCTTCTACGTGGTCGGCGCCGGGGTCCTCTTCGGCTTCGTCGCCACACTCGCCAAGGTCCTGATCGGTCGGATCCAGACCATCGTCGAGGCGCACTTCCACTGGGCGGCGGCGGACTGGCTCACCATCGTCTGTCTGATCGGCCTGCTGGCGGCTGCGATCCTGGGTGCGTACTTCGTGCAGACGGCCTACTCCGCCGGAGCTCCCGACGTGGTCGTCGCCGGACTGACGGTCATCGATCCGCTGGTCGGCGTCACCATCGGCATCGTCGTGCTCGGAGAGGCGGCACACGCCCCGTGGTGGGCCGGCGTCGTGTTCGTGATGGCCGGACTCGTCGCCATCTACGGCGTCGTCCAGCTCTCCCGGCACAGGACCGCACCCGGTGAGCCGGACTGAAGCCGCCCCGATGTCGGCAGGATCGCGCCTCCGGGTAACGGCTCTTGCCCTCGGCCGCGCAGTCGAGTAAACTTGAGTCCAACCAACTCAACTTTGGATCGGATCCTCCGATCCGTCACCGCAGGTCACGAAGGAGCCCCCAGGAGGACGAATGGCCACCCCGCAATCGGCACAGCAGGAAGAACAGCAGTCGGCGCTCGAGCAGTTCGGGATCAACCTCACCGATCGCGCCCGGCAGGGCAAGCTCGATCCCGTGATCGGGCGGGACAGCGAGATCCGCCGCGTGAGCCAGGTGCTCACCCGGCGCACCAAGAACAACCCGGTGCTGATCGGCGAACCCGGCGTCGGCAAGACCGCCGTCGTCGAGGGCCTCGCACAGCGCATCGTCGCCGGCGACGTGGCCGAGTCGCTCAAGGACAAGGAGCTCATCTCTCTCGACATCTCCGCCCTCGTGGCCGGCGCGATGTACCGCGGCCAGTTCGAGGAGCGGCTGAAGAGCGTGCTCAAGGAGATCACCGAGTCCGACGGGCGCATCATCACGTTCATCGACGAGCTGCACGTGCTCATGGGCGCCGGCGGGGGAGAGGGATCCGTCGCAGCCTCGAACATGCTCAAGCCCATGCTCGCCCGCGGCGAACTGCGCCTGATCGGCGCGACCACGCTCAACGAGTACCGCGAGTTCATCGAGAAGGACGCGGCGCTCGAGCGCCGGTTCCAGCAGGTGTACGTGGGCGAGCCGAACGTGGAGGACACCGTCGCGATCCTGCGCGGGCTCAAGGGGCGCTACGAGGCGCACCACGGCGTGACCATCAGCGACTCCGCACTGGTCGCGTCCGCCGCCCTGTCGAACCGTTACCTGCCCAGCCGTCAGCTGCCGGACAAGGCGATCGACCTGATCGACGAGGCGATGAGTCGGCTGAAGATGGAGATCGACTCCAGCCCCGTCGAGATCGACCAGCTCAAACGCCAGGTCGATCGGATGCGGCTGGAAGAGCTCGCCCTCAAGAAGGAGAAGGATCAGGCCTCCAAGGATCGCCTCGCGAAGCTCCGCGAGCAGATGCACGAGTCCGAGGCCGAGCTGAAGAAGCTCGAGGCCCGGTGGGAGCGCGAGCGCGGCGGCCTGAACCGGGTCGGCGAGCTGAAGAAGCGCCTCGACGAGGCGATCACCGAGCGCGACCGGGCCCTCCGCGACGCCGACTACACGAAGGCGTCGCGGCTCGAGTACGAGACCATCAAGAAGCTGCAGGAAGAGGTCGCCGAGGCCGAGCGGCAGGCCGATGCGGTCCGCGACGAACCGCGCATGGTCAATGAGCTGGTCACCGACGAGGACATCGCCGCCGTCATCGCCGCCTGGACCGGGATCCCGGTCGGGCGGCTGATGCAGGGGGAGAGCGAGAAGCTGCTGCAGCTGGAGCGCGAACTCGGCAAGCGCCTGATCGGGCAGAAGGATGCGGTCAAGGCCGTCTCCGATGCGGTGCGCCGCTCGCGGGCCGGGATCAGCGACCCCGGTCGCCCGACCGGATCCTTCCTGTTCCTCGGCCCCACCGGCGTCGGCAAGACGGAGCTCGCGAAGGCGCTCGCCGAATTCCTCTTCGACGACGAGCACGCCATGGTGCGCATCGACATGTCGGAGTACGGCGAGAAGCACTCGGTCTCGCGCCTCGTCGGCGCCCCTCCGGGCTACATCGGGTACGAGCAGGGCGGTCAGCTCACCGAGGCCGTGCGGCGTCGCCCCTACAGCGTGGTGCTGCTGGACGAGGTCGAGAAGGCGCACCCCGAGGTGTTCGACGTGCTGCTGCAGGTGCTCGACGACGGCCGGCTCACCGACGGGCAGGGCCGCACGGTCGACTTCTCGAACGTGATCCTGATCCTGACCAGCAACATCGGATCTCCCATCCTGATCGACCCGACGCTGTCGCTGGAGGACAAGCGCGAGGCGGTCATGGCGCTCGTGCGCCAGGCGTTCCGCCCGGAGTTCCTGAACCGTCTCGACGACATCGTCATGTTCGCCGCTCTCAGCGAGGACGACCTCGCGCAGATCGTGGAGCTCACGATCGACCTGCTGCAGCGTCGCCTGGCCGACCGCCGGCTCACGCTCGCGGTCACGCCGGACGCGCGCTCGTGGCTGGCCGAGCGCGGCTACGATCCGGTGTTCGGAGCCCGGCCGCTGCGCCGCCTCCTCCAGAACGAGGTGCAGAACAAGCTCGCGACGGCGCTGCTGTCGGGGCGGGTGCACGACGGCGACATCGTGCGGGTGGACGTGTCGGCGGACGGATCCGGTCTGGTGCTGACCAGCGAGGGCCCCGACGCGGACGCCGAGCCGACAGACGACTCGACCGACGACGTGATCGAGGCCGAGCTGCTGGACGACTGAGCGCGAGAGAAGGCGCCTCTCCCGGCCTCTGGGCCGCGGGAGGCGCCTTCTGCATTCCGCATATATCCGTATAGCGGAAGTATGGATCCGAGATTCGGAAAAAGTTCTTGACTCGCGCCGTGCGCTCTGTCTAACCTGAGGGAGTCTCCAGAGCCGGAGACACCCCCTGGATCAGCAGACAGGCCATCACTGAGCTGACCTCCGGTGGGGTCGGCGTTCGGCTCCACGAGCCGAACGAAGGAGCCCCGCCCATGTCCGCACCGCAGCGCACCACCTGGCTGAAGAACCCGCTCGGGATTCACACCGGCGACTCCGCCGACGCGACCGGAGGGCTGGTCGTCTCCGGATCCACCATCCTCGAGGCGGTGCCCGCCCGCGCAGCCCCGTCCACCCCGGTCGACGAGGTCTACGACGCCTCGCGGCACGTGATCATCCCCGGTCTGATCAACACGCACCACCACTTCTATCAGACCCTCACCCGCGCCTGGCGGCCCGTCGTCAGCGCCGAGCTGTTCGGCTGGCTGAAGGGACTGTACGGGGTGTGGGCGAACCTCACCCCGCGCGATCTCGAACTCGCCACGACCGCCGCGCTCGCCGAGCTGCTGCTCAGTGGCTGCACCACCGCCGCCGATCACCACTACCTGTTCCCGAACGGGCTGGAGGAGGCGATCGACGTGCAGGTCGACGTCGTGAAGCGGCTCGGCATGCGGGCGACCCTGACTCGCGGATCCATGTCGCTCGGGGAGAAGGACGGCGGTCTGCCTCCGCAGAGCACGGTGCAGGGTCCGGACGTCATCCTCGCCGACAGCGAGCGTCTCGTCGGCGCCTATCATGAGCGCGGCGAGGGCGCCGTCGTGCAGATCGGACTCGCGCCGTGCTCGCCGTTCTCGGTCACCACCGGCGTGATGCGCGACACCGCAGCCCTCGCGGAGCGCCTCGACGTGCGCCTGCACACGCATCTTGCCGAGACGATCGACGAGGAGGACTTCTGCCGCGAGACGTTCGGCCTGCGCACCGTCGACTACCTCGAGAGCGTCGGCTGGCTGCGCGACCGCACCTGGCTCGCACACGGCATCCACTTCGACGACGCCGAGATCGCTCGCCTGGGCGCGGCCGGCACCGCGGTCGCGCACTGCGCCACCTCGAACATGCGCCTCGCGAGCGGCATCGCCCGGGCCGTCGAGCTCGAGGAGGCGGGCGCGCCCGTCGGGCTCGGCGTCGACGGATCCGCCTCGAACGACGGATCGAACATGATCCAGGAGGTCCGTCAGGCCCTCTACCTGCAGCGCCTGCGCTACGGCGCCGCGGCGGTCACCCCCGAGCGAGCTCTCGACTGGGCGACGCAGGGATCCGCCCGCGCCCTCGGCCGCAGCGACATCGGCGTGCTCGCCCCGGGCAAGCAGGCGGATCTCGCGATGTTCACGCTCGACGAGCTGCGCTTCTCCGGCAGTCACGACCCGGTCGCGGCCCTGCTGCTGTGCGGCGCCGAGCGCGCCGACCGGGTCATGGTCGGCGGCGCCTGGCGGGTGACCGACGGCCGGATCGTCGGTCTCGACGTCCCCCAGCTCATCGCCCAGCACAGCCAGGCGGCCCGCCGCCTGCTGGCCCGGCACGCCTGATCCCACTCCCATCCCCACCCGGTCGCACGACGCGCACCCCCGACGAAGAGGTCGAAATGTCCACGAAAGAGAAGAAGGCCGCCACGCGGCCGGAGGATGAGCGCCTTCCGCTCGGCGCCACCATCGGCTACGGCATCCAGCACGTGCTGACGATGTACGGCGGCATCATCGCCCCGCCGCTGATCATCGGCCAGATCGCCGGTCTCAAGCCCGACCAGATCGGCGTGCTGATCGCCGCGTGCCTGTTCATGGGCGGCTTGGCGACGATCCTGCAGACCGTGGGCATCCCGTTCTTCGGATCCCAGCTACCCCTCGTGCAGGGCGTCTCGTTCGCCGGCGTCGCGACCATGGCCGCGATCGTCACGAGCGGAGGCGGCCTGCCGGCGGTGTTCGGATCCGTCATCGCGGCATCCGTGATCGGTCTGCTCATCGCGCCGGTGTTCGCGACGGTCATCCGGTTCTTCCCGCCGGTGGTCACCGGAACCGTGATCACCACGATCGGTCTCAGCCTGCTGCCGGTCGCGGCCGGCTGGATCATGGGCGGCGAGGGCGGGAACGCGGCCAAGGGCGGTGCTCCGGAGAGCCTGATGCTCGCGGGCATCACCCTCGTGATCGTGCTGATCCTGAGCAAGGTTCCGGTGGGCGCCATCTCGCGTCTGGCGATCCTGCTCTCGATCGTCATCGGCACGATCATCGCGGTGTTCCTCGGCAAGGCGGACTTCAGCAAGGTGCTGGACGGCGACATCTTCGCCCTGCCGCAGATCTTCGGCTTCGGCGTGCCGACGTTCCCCATCGCCGGCATCATCTCGATGTTCATCGTGATCCTCGTGACGCTGACCGAGACCACCGCCGACATCCTCGCGGTGAGCGAGATCGTGGGCACCAAGGTCGACTCCAAGCGCATCGCCGCGGGTCTGCGCGCCGACATGCTCTCCAGCGCGGTCTCGCCGATCTTCGGCACGTTCACGCAGTCCGCGTTCGCGCAGAACGTGGGCCTGGTCGCGATCACCGGCGTGAAGAGCCGCTTCGTGGTCACCGCCGGCGGTGGCGTGCTCGTCATCCTCGGTCTGCTGCCGGTGCTGGGCCGCGTCGTCGGCGCCATCCCGCAGCCGGTCCTCGGCGGCGCCGGCCTCGTGCTGTTCGGCTCGGTCGCGGCCTCCGGCATCCGCACGCTCGCCAGGGTCGAGTACAAGGACAACATGAACCTCGTCATCGTCGCCACCTCGATCGCGGTCGGCATGCTGCCGATCGCCGTCCCGACGATCTACGGGCAGATGCCGGCCTGGTTCGTGACGATCTTCCACTCCGGCATCAGCTCGGCCGCCGTCGTCGCGATCCTGCTGAACCTGCTGTTCAACCACCTGGGCAGCACCAAGCGCAAGAACGCGTTCGTGTCCGCCCCCACCCGCAGCATCCCGGTCGCCTACCTGGACGCGTTCGAGGACGGCGACTCGATCCTCGACGGCAAGATCATCGACCGCGACGGCAACGAGGTCACGGTGGAGCGCCCCGCGCACTGATCCCGGCCCGCCGGATCCATCCCCGGGCCCTGGCCGGATCCGCCCCTCGGACCCGCCGGATCCGCCGCATCCGCCCCTTCGGACCCGCGAGACTGCAGCTGAGTCTCGAAGCTGCAGCACACTGCTGCTGTCTCGAGACGGGGGTGCAGTCTCGCGGGCTCCGGGGCGGAGCTGCAGCCGGTGCCCCCGGGGCCCGCGTTCCCTCTGGCAGGCCCGTCACTCTGCGCTCGCTGGTCGCATATTGCGGCTTTCGAGAACCCAAAGCCGCAATATGCGACCAGTGAGCAGACCGAGGTAGGCGTCTGGGTGCGGTGCCCTGTCAGCGGGAGGTCGCCCAGTCCGCGGGGCCCAGGGATCCGGCCGGGTACTCCTGCATCGGCACGGCGTCGGCGCGCCAGGCGTCGAGGGCGGGCTGGATGATCCGCCAGCACTGCTCGGCGGCATCGCCCCGCACCGAGAGCGCGACGTCGCCGTCGAGGATCTCGCTGAGCACTTCGGTGTAGGCCAGGAGCGTGCCCTTGCCGAGCGGGGTGGAAAGCACCTCGCGGTGCAGCGCGAACGGGTCGTCGCCGCCGTTCACGTTGAGCTCGAGGTCGATCTGGTCGGGGCCGAGCGTGAAGCGCAGCACGCCGCCGTTCGTCGGGGTGCCGGTGAGGCCGCCGGGGATGTGCCGCACCGGGCGGAACGTCACGACGATCTCGGCGTGCCGCTCGGCCAGCGCCTTGCCGCTGCGCAGCGTGAACGGCACCCCGGCCCAGCGCGCGGTCTGCACCTCGCACGTGATCTCCGCGAGCGTCTCGGTGTCGCGGGCGGGATCCACGCCCTCCTCGTCCGTGTACGACGGCACCGGCCGGTCCTGGCTGGTGCCCGCCGTGTACCGCGCGCGACGGGTCGAGGCGACCGGATCGTCGCCGACGATCCGGGTGGCGCGGAGTGCGGCGGCCATCGCGTCGCGCAGGTCGATCTCGTCCAGATCCGCCGGCTGCTCCATGGCGAGGATCGCGAGCACCTGCAGCAGGTGGCTCTGGATCATGTCGACCAGCGCCCCCGCCTTGTCGTAGTAGCGGGCGCGGTTCTCCAGCGCGAGCGCCTCGTCGTAGCGCACCAGCACCGACTCCACATGATCGGCCGACCACACCGGCTCGACGAGGCGGTTCGCGAAGCGCACGCCCATGACGTTCAGGATCGTGGACCGCCCGAGGAAGTGGTCCACGCGGAACACCCGGTTCTCCGGCACGATCCGGGCGAGCAGCTCGTTCAGCGCGGCGGCGCTCTGCTGGTCGTTGCCGAACGGCTTCTCCAGCGCGAGCACGGTGTTCTCCGGCAGCGCGATGTCGACGAGCCTCTCGCAGGCGGCCTCGGCGACGGCCGGCGGGAGCGCGAAGTAGATGACCAGAGGACCCTCGACGCCCGCCACGAGCGCGGCCAGGGCGTCGTGATCGGTGACGTCCGCCTGGACATAGCTCGTGCCCGCGATCCGCGGGAGCTGGTCCTGGGCGTCGACCGTCGCGAACGAGGTCCGCACGGTCTCGAGCCAGCGCTCCTGCGTCCAGTCATCGGATCCCGCGCCGCGCAGCACCAGCTCGCGGTCCGGTTGCCGTTGCAGCAGCTGCGCGATGGCGGGCAGCAGAAGCCGGGAGGTGAGGTCGCCGGAAGCGCCGAGAATGAGCAGCGTCGTCGGGGTGGTCATATGCCCACGATAGGCCGCCGTGCAAGACTTCGAGAGTCATGACCGCACCCATCGAGGACTACGCCCTGCTGAGCGACGGACGCACCGCCGCCCTGGTGTCGCGCGGGGGCAGCATCGACTGGTTCTGCGCCCCGCGGCTGGACGCGCCCTCGCTGTTCGGCGCTCTGCTCGGCGGCGTCGAGCAGGGGCACTGGGGTCTGCGGCCGGCGGATCCGGAGGCGCGCGCGACCCGGCACTACGACGGCGACACCTTCTGCCTCGTCACGCGGTGGGAGAGCGCGGAGGGCGTGGCCGAGGTGCACGAGTGGATGCCGGTCGGTGTGCCGGGGCAGTCGGGCGAGCGGATGAGCACGGCGACCCCGGACCGCACCGACATCGTGCGGCAGATCGTCGGGATCCGCGGCCGGGTGACGTTCCTGCAGGAGCTGCGGCTGCGGTTCGACTACGCGCGCGCCGTGCCGTGGGTGCACCAGAGCGGCACGGCCCCCGTGCCCGAGCTCACCGCGACCGCGGGCCCGGATGCCGTCGTCGTGCGCGGCGCGCTCCTGCGCCCGGACGGTCACCGCCACTCCGGCGAGGTCACCGTGGCGGCCGGCGAGGCCCGCGCGGTGACTCTGACCTGGTACCCCTCGTACCGTCCGGCGCCCGAGCCGCTCGACGTCGAGGCCGCGGCACGGGCCATGAGCCGGTGGTGGACCGACTGGGCGCAGGGCATCACGCACGTCGGTCCGAAGCACGAGGCGGTGCGCCGTTCGCTGCTGATCTTGCGCGCGCTCACCAACCGGGAGACCGGCGGGATCGCGGCCGCGGCGACGACGTCTCTGCCCGAGGACTTCGGCGGCGTGCGCAACTGGGACTACCGCTACGTGTGGCTGCGCGACGCCGCGCTCACGCTGGAGGCGCTGCTCGCGCACGGCCTCGGCGACGAGGCGCGCGCGTGGCGGGACTGGCTGGTGCGCGCGGTGGCGGGGGATCCCGCCGACGTGCAGATCATGTACGGCCTCGCGGGCGAGCGCGACCTCCTCGAGCGGGAGATGCCGTCACTGCCGGGCTATGCCGGATCCGCCCCGGTGCGGATCGGCAACGGCGCCTCCGGGCAGTACCAGGCCGACGTGATCGGCGAGGTGATGGTGACGCTCGACGCCGCGCGACGGGCGGGGCTCGCCGAGTCGGTGCGCTCCTGGTCGCTGCAGCGCATGCTTCTGGCGCACTCGGAGAAGCAGCTCGACCGCCCCGACAACGGGCTCTGGGAGATCCGCGGCGAGCCCCGTTTCTTCACGCACTCGCGGGTGATGCTGTGGGCCGCGTTCGATCGCGGTGTGCGTGCGGTCGACCGAGCAGGGCAGGCAGGGCCCGGCGGAGCACTGGGCCACCGTGCGGGAGCGGCTGCGTGCCGAGATCGGCGAGAGCGGCGTGGGTGCCGGAGGCTGGTTCGTGCAGCACGACGGCACCGACGAGGTGGACGCCTCGCTGCTGCTGATCCCGCACACCGGGTTCTGCGCGCCGGACGATCCGCGGATGCTCGCGACCGTCGACCGGATCGAGCAGACCCTCATGCGCGACGGGCTGCTGATGAGGTACCGCACCGGGACCGGCGTGGACGGACTGCCCGGGGGTGAGCATCCGTTCCTGGCCTGCTCGTTCTGGCTCGTGGAGCAGTACGCCGCGACCGGGCGGACGGCCGAGGCGCGGGCGCTGATGGATCGGCTCTGCGCCATGCGCAACGACGTGGGGATGCTCTCCGAGGAGTACGACCCGGTCGAGCGTCGCCAGGTCGGCAACACCCCGCAGGCGTTCTCGCACCTGTCGCTGGTGCGGGCCGCCGACGCGCTCGCCGCAGGCCGGCAGCGCAAGCGCTGAGCCGGTTGACGGGCGGAGGCATGCCCTGACGACGCGGATCCGGGTCAGTCGTTGACGATGACCGTCTCGCTGATCGGACGACGCACGCGGGGAGCGTTCTCGCGCTGCTGCATCTCCTCGGAGGCGGTGCGGATGTCGCCGAGCTCGCCCACGGCCATCACGGAGATCGGCGTGAAGTCCTCGCTCAGTCCGAACGCGGCCGCGAGCGCGTCGCGGTCGAAGCCGCCCATCTGGTGGGTGGACAGGCCGTTCGCGTGCGCCTGCACGGTGAAGTGCGCGGCGGCCTGGCCGGTGTCGTACAGGGCCCAGGTCATCGGCTGGCCGTCGCGGGTGGTCTCGGCGACGAACGCGATCGAGCAGTGCGGCGTCGCCGGCCCAGGCGGCGTTGAAGCCCATGAGGGTGGAGAGGATCTTCGCGTGCGCCTCGGATCCGCGTCGGGCCACGATCGCGCGCCACGGTTGCGTGTTCGCGGCGGTCGGTGCCCAGCGCGCGGCCTCGAGCGCGCTCGCGAGGGCTGCCTCGTCGATCGTCGCTTCGGCGTCGAAGATGCGGGTGCTCCAGCGCTCGGCGAGGACGTCGAGGATCGGGGAGTCGGTGACCGCGATGCGGTCGAGGGCGGGAGTGCTCATGGTGATGAGGCCTTTCGGATCGGAACCTGGGCGCCGGACCTCATCGTCCGTACGACAGGTTCAACGATCCATGCACATGAATATTCCCAGCCCCTCTCCCCGCTCGCCCAGAACCCGTCTATTTCTGCCAAACGGTCGCGTCAACCGCACAAAGGCGACCGTTTGGCAGAAATAGACGGTGGGGATCGGGCGTACGGGCCCCGGGTCAGCCGCGCAGCGCGTCCCTCAGCTTCACGCGCGCTCCCATGCGCAGCAGGGAGTTCTCGTAGATCTTCGCGGCGACGAGGATCGCGCACGACGCACGAGACGAGCAGGATCACCAGCGACAGCAGCGGCTCCCACCACTGGGCGTCGCCGACGAACAGCCGCACCGGCATCGCCACCGGGGCGGAGAACGGCACGTACGACAGGATCGTCATCACGACCGGGTTGTCGTTGAACAGGATCACCAGGAAGTACGGCGCCATCACCAGCATCGTGATCGGCATGGTCGTGGATCCGATGTCCTCCTGACGCGAGACCATCGCGGCGGCCGCGGCGAACAGCGAGGCCAGCAGCACGAACCCGAACAGGAAGAACACGGCGAACCACACCAGCGGGGATCCGAGCCCCTCCAGCACCGCGTTCTGCCCGGTCACGATCAGGCCGACCACCGCGATCGCGGCCAGCAGCAGGATCTGCGCCATCGCCAGCACGGTGTTGCCGAGCACCTTGCCCGCCAGCAGCACCCGGGCCGGAATCGCGGCCAGCAGCAGCTCGACCACGCGGGTCTGCTTCTCCTCGACGACGCTCTGCGCCATGGTCGCGCCGAACGTGGACGCGGCCATGAGGAACACGACCCCGAAGCCGATCGCCACGAGATAGCGCAGCAGCGGGTTCGTCGACTCCGGCTCCAGGATGGTCACCTTCGGAGTCTTCGCGAGCAGGCCCTCGAGGCTGCTCGGGGCACTGTGCAGGGCCACGACCGTGAAGCCGAACGCGGGATCGCCGGGAGCCGGGATGAGGGCGGCCTCCACCGTGCCGTCGCGGACCAGCTTCTCGGCCGCGGTCCTGTCGGCGACCTCGGTCACGGCGAGGTCCGGGAGCCCGTGCACGGACTGCGCGGTCTCGGCGGTGACGGCGATCTTCGTGTCGGAGGTGTTCTTGCTCATGAACCCGCCGATGAGCACCCCGGCGAGGGCGATCAGCAGCAGGATCCCGGTGGAGACGAGGAAGGCCTTGCTGCGCAGCTTGGATCCGATCTCGCGCTCGGCGACGAGGAAGACGCCGCTGCCGGCGGAGAGCCCGCCGGTCGGCGGGGTCGCGGTCGTGCTCGGAGAGATGAGGGTGGTGCTCACTGGATGACCTCCTTGAAGATCTGGGCGAGGGAGGGATGCTGCGGGGCGAACGAACGCACGGCGCCCTGGCCGAGCGCGGTGCGCAGGACCCGCTGCGCGTCCGCGGGGGAGTCCGCATCGAAGACGGCCGTGCCGCCCTCGAAGTCGACGACCGAGACACCCGGCTCGGAGCGGATCCAGCCGGCGTCCGCATCGGAGACCAGCTCGTAGCGCGGGGCGGAGTGCCGTGCGCGCAGCTCGTCGCGGGATCCGGATGCGCGGATCGTGCCGCCCGCGATGATGACGAGGTCGTCGCAGAGGCGCTCCACCACGTCGAGCTGGTGCGAGGAGAACAGGATCGAGCAGCCCTGCGCCGCGCGGGACTGCAGCACGCCGGCGACGACGTCGACCGCGAGCGGGTCGAGGCCGGAGAACGGTTCGTCGAGGATGAGCACCTCGGGGTCGTGCACCAGCGCGGCAGCGATCTGCGCGCGCTGCTGGTTGCCGAGGGACAGCGACTCGATCGTGTCGTGCAGGCGCTCGCCGAGGCCCAGCTCGGTGAGCAGTGCCTCGCCGCGCGCGGTGGCGTCGGACTTGCCGAAGCCGTGCAGCCGGGCGAGGTAGCTGACCTGCTCGAGCACCTTCATCTTCGGGTACAGCCCGCGCTCCTCCGGCATGTAGCCGAAGAGCCGGCGGTCCGCGTCGGTCACGTCGCGGCCGTCGAGGTGCACGGATCCGCCGTCCGAGCCGAGCACCCCCAGCACGATCCGCATCGTGGTGGTCTTGCCCGCCCCGTTGCCGCCGACGAAGCCGGTGAGCCGGCCAGGGGCGACCTGGAACGAGACGTCATCGAGCACCTGCCGCGAGCCGTAGCTCTTGGTGACGCCGGAGAGTTCGAGAAGGCCCGTGGAGGTGGTGATCCTGGGGAGCACTGTGGTCATGGCTTCACCGTAGGCAGCGGCAGGGTCGCGGGCATCCCCCGCACGGCGGATCCTGGTCCTGCCCCCGTCTATTTCTGCGAAAGTGCCGGTCTGAGCGCCGGAAGGCGACCGTTCGGCAGAAATAGACGGAGGCGGAGGGGCGTCCCCGCGGGGAAGGCTCAGCGCCGCCCGAGGTGCAGGATCCCGCGCACGAGCAACCCGGCCAGCGAGCGCCCAGAACGCGGCGCTGACGCCCCAGAACGCCACGCCGGACGCGGCGACGAGGAAGGTCACCACGGCCGGGGTGCGCTCGCCGGGGTCGTCGATCGCCTGCTGCACGGCGGATCCGAACGCGGCGAACAGGGCCAGGCCCGCGACCGCGGGGATGACGGCTGCCGGGGCGAGGACGACGAGCGCCGCGAACGCCGCGGAGAAGCCGCCGAGCACGAGGTACGACACCCCGGTCGAGACTCCGGCGATCCAGCGCCGGCGCGGATCCGGTTCGGCATCGGGGGAGGCGGCGAGAGCGGCGCTGATCGCGGCCAGGTTGATCGCGTGCCCGCCGGCGGTGGCGCCGAGGGCGGTGCCGATCCCGGTCACGAGCATCGCCGGCCGCCACGGCACCTCGTAGCCGAAGCTGCGCATGACGGCGATCCCCGGCACGTTCTGCGAGGCCATCGTGACGATGAACAGCGGCAGCGCGATCCCGACCAGGGCCCCGACCGTGAACGTCGGCGCCGTGAGCTCGAGATGCGGGAGCAGGATCGCCGGCGCGATCGCGGCGCCGTTCGTGACGAGCCCGACGACGATCACGATGGTGGCCGTGACGAACGCGAGCGGCACCGCCCAGCGCGGCGCGAGCCGGGCGAACACGAGCCAGGTCAGCACGACCGGGATGACGCCCCACGGATTCTTCGCGAGACCGGTGATCGGGGCGAGGCAGAGCGGCAGCAGCACGCCGGCGAGCATGGCCTGCGCGATCGAGGGCGGGATCGCGGCGATGAGGGATCCGATCCGCGGCACCAGCGCGGTGAGCAGGATCAGCGCCGCGACGACCAGGAACGCGCCGACCGCCGCGGACCAGCCGCCCTCGACGGCACCGCCGCACCGCGGAGGCCGCGAGCAGCGCCGCGCCCGGCGTGGACCAGGCCGCGGTGATCGGCATGCGGTAGCGCCAGGCGAGCACGATGCAGGCGACGCCCATCGTGAGGCTGAGCGCGAGCAGCCCGCTCGCGGCCTGGGCGTGCGAGGCGCCGACCGCGGCGAGGCCCGGTGAGCACGACGGCGAACGAACTCGTGAAGCCGACCAGCGCAGTGACGATCCCGGCCATGATCGGGCGGGATCGGGATGCGGCGCGGGATCGCGGTTTCGGCCATGGGGAGAGGCTAGCGGGACGGCGCCTCAGCCTCCGAAAAGTAAGGAGCTACGCCAGCCCGAGCCGGTGCGCCAGCACGACGGCCTGCACGCGGTCGCGGGCGCCGAGCTTCTGCAGGATCCGGGACACGTGCGTCTTCACGGTCGCCTCGCCGATGAACAGCTCGGCCGCGATCTCGGCGTTGCTCCAGGCCTCGGCGACCAGGCGCAGCACCTCGGACTCGCGCTCGGTGAGCGGCTCGGGGAGGGCCGCGCTGGGCAGCGTGGCCGGACCGGCCGCTGAGCCTGTCGAAGCGCCCGGCGCGCCCGTCCCTTCGACAGGCTCAGGGACCGGAGCTGGCGGGCTCGGGGACCGGCGCGGGCGGGCTCGGTGGCCGCTGCCGAGGCGAACCGCTGCAGCACGCGCCGGGTCACCTCCGGGGCGAGCATGCCGTCGCCCGCGGCGAGGGCGCGCACCGCGGCGACGAGTTCCTCGGGGCCGGCGTTCTTCAGCAGGAAGCCGCTCGCGCCGGCGTCCAGCGCCTCGAACAGGTAATCGTCGCGGTCGAAGGTCGTCACGATCGCGACGGCGGCGCGGATCCGCTCGTCCGCCCTGATGCGCCGGGTCGCCTCGAGCCCGTCCATGTCCGGCATCTGCACGTCCATCGTGATGACGTCGGGAAGGAGGGACCCGGCGAGCTCGACCGCCTCGGCTCCCGTTCGCCGCCTCGCCGACGACCGTGATGTCGGGCTGCAGGTCGAGGATGGTGCGGAAGCCGGCGCGGAGCATGGCGTGATCGTCGACCAGGAGCACGCGGATCGGGCCGGTCACGCGGTCGCCCCCGGGTCCGGGGCGGCGGCCGGCGACGCGAGAGCGGCGGCGGTCGGGCCGACCGGCAGCGTGGCCCGCACCCGGAATCCGCCGGCCGCACGGGGCACGAGTTCGATCGTTCCGCCCGAGGCCGTGGCGCGCTCGCGCATGCCGAGCTGGCCGAGGCCCGGGCGCACGGCGGGCACGATCCGGCCCGAGTTCACGACCTCGAGCTCCACCGTGCCGCGGCCGTCGCGCCCGTGCCCGTACCGGATCCGCACGTCCGCCTCGGCATCCGGGCCCGGCGTGCCGGCGTGCGTTCGTGAGGGCCTCCTGCGCGATCCGGTACAGGTTGACGGCGGTGACCCGCGGGACCGGAAGCGGTTCGCCGACCACGTGCAGCCGTGCGGGCAGGCCCGCGGCCGCAGGAGGCGGCGACGAGGCCGGCGATGTCGTCGACGCCGACGGTCGACGCGCCGTCCTCGCTGTCGCCGGGGGCGCGCAGCGTGTCCAGCAGCTGATGGAAGTCGCGGATCGCCTCGCGCGCCGCCGTCTCGATGCCGGCGACGATCCCGGTCGCGGCCTGCGGATCCTGCGGGATCATCAGGCGCGCCGCTCCCGCCTGCACGCCCATCACCGACACGTGGTGCGCGACGACGTCGTGCAGCTCGCGGGCGATCCTGACCCGGTCCAGGGCGACGGCCTGCGCGGCGCTGAGCTCGCGCTCGCGCTCCAGCTCGGCGGTGCGCTGCTCGAGGGCGGCGCGCTGCGCGGCGGCGCTCCAGCTGCGCTCGCCGAAGTAGTAGGCGCCGCCGAAGTACAGCACGTTCAGCAGCACCTGCAGCATCAGGAACGCCACGAGCGGAGAGAACGCGCCGGCCGCGACGTGCGCCTTCGAGGCCTGCTCGACCGCCTGGCGGTACATCTCGATGACGAGCCACGCCGCCATCACGACCATGATCCCGGCGCGCACCAGGAACGCGGCGCGCCGGGAGTTCATCCACGCGCCGACCGTGTACAGCGCGATGAACATGGCGATGTTGCCGGCGTAGATCTCGGGGACGCGCAGCGAGGTGGCCGCCACGAACGCGAGCGACACGACGATCGCGACGGCGGCGGGCCAGCTCCGGCGCACGGCGAGCGCGGCCGAGATCACCACGACGTACGGGATCGCCGTCCACAGCTCGGCCTGCTCGCGATCCGTAGACCTTCGCGATCGACGACAGGCCCGCGCTGAGGATCCCGCCCACGAGCAGGAACCCCGGCCAGGAGCACGTCCTGGCGGAGCTCGCGCGGCGTCGGGGTGCGGGTGAACGGCATTCCTCCACCGTAGGGCGGGACGGATCCGCGGGGCATCCCCCGTGCGGCGGATCCGGGTCGGGACCGGGAAACTTGCTATTGACAAGCGTGCTTGTTTTTAACAAGCTATCGCAACGGACCCGTGAGAGGGCCCACGACAGAGGAGTCATCGTGACCAACGTCTTCGTCAACCTGCCCACTCACCGACCTCGAGCGCGCCAAGGCCTTCTACGTCGCGCTCGGCTGCGAGATCAACCCGCAGTTCACCGACGAGAACGGCGCGTGCGTCGTCTGGGACGACAACGTCTACTTCATGGTGCATCACGCGCGAGTTCTTCGCGACCTTCACCGACAAGCCGATCGTCGACCCGAACGCCTCGCTGCAGGCGTCCGTGGCGTTCAGCCGCGACTCCCGTGAGGACGTCGACGCCGTCGATGGCCAAGGGCCTCGCTGCGGGCGGCACCGAGCCCCAGCCCGCGCAGGACTACGGCTTCATGTACTCGCGCGACCTGGACGACCCGGACGGCAACTCGCTCGGCTTCCTGTACATGGTGCCCGCGGCCGTCGAGAGCCGGGCCCGAGGCGTACATGACCGCAGCAGGGCGGCGCGCAGCTCCTGATGAGGAGCAGGTGCTGACATGGCCGCGCGCAGCTACGGCCAGTACTGCGGCGTCACGACCGCCGTCGAGCTGATCGGGGAGCGGTGGGCGCTGCTCATCGTCCGCGATCTGCTCGTCGGCCCGCGCCGGTACACGGATCTCAAGCAGGGGCTGCCGCGGATCCCGACGAACATCCTGTCCACGCGGCTCAAGGAGCTGCAGGAGGGCGGGGTGGTGCGCCGGGTGCCGATGCGCGGCTGCGGGCTCGTGTACGAGCTCACGCGCGTACGGGCGGGCGCTCGAGCCGATCGTGCTCGCGCTCGGGCGCTGGGGGTTCCAGGCCATGGGCGATCCGGACGAGGGCGACGTCGTCACGCCCGACTCGCTCACCATGGCGCTGCGCACGTCGTTCCGTCCCGGGGAGCGCAGGATCTCGACGTCGAGCTGCACGTCGGCGAGGTGGCGCTGCGGGTGATCGTGCGCGGCGGCACGCTGACGGTGGCGCAGCTCGCCCCGCCCGCGCCTCCGGTCGGCGGGGTGCTCCCGCCCGGCGAGCCCGAAGCGGTCATCGTCGCCGGCCCCGGCATCCGCCGTCTGATCGGCGGCGAGGTCACCCCGGCGGAGGCGATCGCGCAGGATCTCGTGGCCGTCGTTCGCGGTGACGAGCGGATCCTGGACGCGTTCGCCCGCACGTTCCACATCGCCCCGCTCCCCGGGCTTGCCCCTCGAACCCCGGACGCAACCCGTGGAGCCCGGAGGCCTGCCCCAGCCGATCGGCCAACCCATATGACCTGCCTCAACACGAAGGAGTGAAATCATGACCGGACGCATCATCATCGACCTGTTCACCACGCTCGACGGCGTCGCCCAGGCGCCGGGCGGACCCGAGGAGGACACGAGCGGCGGCTTCCGTTTCGGCGGCTGGCAGGCGCCGCTGCCGAGCGAGGCCGTCATGGGCAGCGTCATGGCGGGCATGCAGACCCTCGACGCCCTGCTGCTGGGCCGGCGCACCTACGACATCTTCGCCGGGTACTGGCCGCAGCACACCACGGGCCCGAGGGCTTCATCGGGCAGCTGTTCGACCGGGTGCCGAAGTACGTGGCATCGCGCGACGCCGGGATCGAGCTCGACTGGCAGGGCAGCACCCGGATCGGCGCGGATCTGCCCGCCGAGATCGCCGCGCTGCGCGAGAAGCACCAGGACGTGCACGTGATCGGCAGCGTCGACTTCGTGCAGACCCTGCTCGCCGAGCAGCTCTACGACGAACTGCAGCTGTGGGTCTATCCGATCGTGCTCGGCCAGGGCAAGAAGGTGTTCCCGGACGGCGCGCAGCCCGCGAACATGCGCCTGGTGCACGCCGAGACCGGCGACGGCGGCACGCTGCTGCTGCGCTACGCACCGCTGCCCGGGGAGCCCACGACCGGGACGATGTGGCGGCGACGGACGCGGTCGCGGCCGTGCGTTCCGTCCACGCTGACCTCGTCGGAACGTCGTTCCGGACGGGGCGACGCCACATCGCTGATCCAGCGTGATGCGAACGTGTCCGAGTCGTCGTGTAGGAACCGCGTCAGTCCGCGAGCACCCGCTCCAGCACGACCGCCACGCCGTCCTCGGCGTTCGACGCCGTGACCTCGTCCGCGGCGGCGAGGGCCTCGGGCTCGGCGTTCGCCATCGCGACGCCCCGGCCGGCCCAGCGCAGCATCTCGACATCGTTGAGGGCGTCGCCGAACGCGAGCACCTCGGATCGGTCGATCCCGAGCTCGGCGCACAGCCGTGCGAGGCCGGTGGCCTTGGTGACGCCCTCGGCCATGACCTCGACGAACGGGGCGCCCGAGAGCGTCGCCGCGAACCCGGTCTGGTCGAGGGTCCGCAGCACGGCGAACAGATCGGCCGGCGCGATCGTGGGGTGCCGGATCACGAGCTTCAGGCTGGGGGTGGCCAGCACCTCGTCCAGCGGCACGCCGCCCATCGTCGCCGGATCCCGCTTGTGGTCGCCGAGCGCCGCGACCGCGGCGTAGCCGTGCCTGCGCGACGAAGACCTCGCCCGCCTCGCGCACGCTCGCGAACAGCAGACCCGGGATCCGCGCGCTCAGCTCGCGCGCGATCCGCTGCTGCACCGGCACCGCGATCTCTGACGCGAACAGCTGCTCGTGCGTGGTCAGGTGGACGCCGTATGCGCCGTTGCCGCACAGCGCCCAGCCGTCGAAGCCGGCCTCCGCGGCGATCGCGCGCAGACCGATCGGCTGCCGGGCGGTGACGGGGACCACGACGATCCCCGCAGCGCGGGCGGCGTCGAGAGCCGCCCTCGTGCGTGCGGTGACGTGACCGGACGGGTCCAGCAGGGTGCCGTCGAGATCCGTCGCGATCAGGCGGATCCGGGAGCCGGGCGCCGAGCTCGGCGGAGAGCGCGTTTCGTCTCGGTCGCCTTCGGCCGGTCGCTGAGCCTGTCGAAGGGCGCTCAACGACCCCGTAACGGTACCGGCTGGCGGGCCGAGCTCGCTCGGAGTGCGCGTTTCGTCTCGGCGGACGGTGCAGGTGGGAGCCGAGCTGGGCGGAGTGCGCGTTTCGTCTCGGTCGGCTGCGCCGTCCTCGCTCAAGGACCCCGATGCGGCCGAACTCACGCGAAGATCATCGGCAGGTCGTCGTCCTCCTCGGCCGCCGCCGAGGTCCAGGTCGACGACCACCGGGACGTGGTCGCTGGGCTGCTCGCCCTTGCGCTCGTTCCGGTGGATCGAGGCGCCCGTGACCGCGTCGGCGAGGGCGGAGGATCCGAGCACGAAGTCGATCCGGATCCCCTCGTTCCGCGGGAACTTGAGGCGCTGGTAGTCCCAGTACGTGTAGCCCTCGGGCAGCAGCGGGCGCACCACGTCGTGCACGCCCGCCGACTCGAGGGCGAAGAACGCCGCCCGCTCCTCCGGGGAGACGTGCGTCGAGCGGCCGACGACGATGTCGGGATCCCCGTTGTCGTGGTCGAACGGGATGATGTTGAAGTCGCCGACGAGCGCGAGCGGCAGGGCGGGCGAGGCCGCGAGTTCGGCGGCGGTCGCGGTGCGCAGCGCCTCGAGCCAGTGCAGCTTGTAGGCGAGGTGCGGATCGTCGAGCGAGCGGCCGTTCGGCACGTACAGGCTCCACACCCGCACGCCGTTCACGATCGCGCCGAGCGCCCGCGCCTCCTGCGGCGCGTCCGGGCCCTCGTGCCCCTTGGCGAAGCCGGGCATGCCATCGAACGACGTGCGCACGCCGGTCATCGGCAGGCGGCTCGCGATCGCGACGCCGTTCCACTGGTTCAGCCCGTGCACCTCGACGTGGTAGCCGGCCTCCTCGAACGGTGCGTACGGGAACTGCTCCGGCTTGCACTTGACCTCCTGCATCGCGAGCACGTCGATGTCCTCGCGCACCGCGAACTCGACGGTGCGGGCGACGCGGGTGCGGATGGAGTTGACGTTCCAGGTGGCCAGGCGCATGGATCCCAGCCTACGGGCGGGCAGAGACATCGGCGGGCGTGTATCGAGGCGTTCGGGAACCGCAGGGATCCGCCCGGCGCCCGTATGCGTTCCGTAGGGACCGGGGCCGGCGGGGGACGCTCGGCGCAGGGTGGATCCATGGTCATCGATCAGAGAACCGCCGCGCCAGGGCGGGTGTCCCGCCCGGTGCGCCGTCGTGATCGCCCGCACTGGGGCTACCTGTCGCGCAGCGTCAGCCGGTATGGCGTGATCTCGAGCGTGCTCGTGGTCTATCCGCCCGACGCGTCCGAGCACGAGCGGCGGTGGGCGGATGTCTCACGCAGCTATGGAGCGGTCGCGGGCGGGGCGGCTCTGCTCGCCTGGATCGGCTTCTCGGCTGCGGGCCTCTCCCCGCTGGCCGCGATCCTGCTGATCCTCGCACTCGTCCTGCCGGTCGGCATCGTTCTGGTGCGGCGCACGCGCGGGGTGCGTCGCCGGGCGGTGACGGTCGTGGCGAGTTCCTCGGCGCTCGTCGTGGACGAGGCGGAACGCCTTCGAGAGCTCGGGGACCGAGCAACGTCGCCTGGACTCGCTCGCGGACGCCATGCAGGAGGCGAGCGCCGCCTACCGCCGCGGCGCTCTCGACGAGGCCGGGTTCCTCCGCGTCTGGCGCACGGTCTACGTGCACGCCGCGGCCTGAACCCGCGCGGAGCAGTCCCGCGCGGAGCGGCCCCGCGCGGCTCAGCCCCGGCGGCTCAGCCCCGCGCGGCCTGCTCGGCCTTCTTGTCGCGGCGCAGGCCGTGCAGCAGCGGCTCGGTGTAGCCGCTCGGCTGCGCCGCGCCCTCGACGATGAGGCGGCGGGCCGCGGTGAGCGCGATGCCGGGCTCCGCGCCCTCGGCGACGACTCAGGGGTTCGTAGTTCTCATCGCCGGCGTTCTGCTCGTCCACGACCGCGGCCAGGCGGCGCAGGCTGTCGTCGATCTGCTCCTCGGTGATCACGCCGTGCTGCAGCCAGTTCGCGAGCAGCTGGCTGGAGATGCGCAGCGTGGCACGGTCCTCCATGAGGCCGACGCCGTGGATGTCGGGCACCTTCGAGACGCCGATGCCCTGGTCGATCCAGCGCACCACGTAGCCGAGGATCGACTGCACGTTGTTGTCGATCTCGGCCGCGACCACCTCGGGCGTGAGCACGCCCTCGGCGGCGAGCGGCAGCGTCAGCAGGTCCGCGAGCGATGCGCTCTCGTCGACCGGCGGGAGGGTCTCGCGCACGGCGAACGCGTCGACCTGGTGGTAGTGCAGCGCGTGCAGGGTCGCGGCGGTCGGCGACGGCACCCAGGCGGTCGAGGCGCCCGAGAGCGGGTGCGCGATCTTCTGCTCGAGCATGTCGTGCATGAGGTCGGGCTCGGCCCACATGCCCTTGCCGATCTGCGCCCGCCCGCTCAGCCCGCTCGCGAGGCCGATCGCGACGTTGCGCGCCTCGTACGCCTTCATGAACGGCGTGCCGCGGAAGTCCGCCTTGGGCGGGAAGGGGCCGGCCTTCATCGAGGTGTGCATCTCGTCACCGGTGCGGTCCAGGAATCCGGTGTTGATGAACACGACGCGGTCGGATCCTGCGGCGATGGACGCGGCGAGGTTCGCGGACGTGCGGCGCTCCTCGTCCATGATCCCGAACTTGAGCGTGCGTGCGGGCAGGCCGAGCAGGTCCTCGACGCGGCCGAACAGGTCGGACGCGAAGGCGACCTCCTCCGGTCCGTGCATCTTCGGCTTCACGATGTACATGGATCCGGTGCGCGAGTTGCGCCCGGCGGTCGGGCCCTCGAGCTCCGGCAGCGAGCCGAGCGCGGTCATGATCGCGTCGAGGATCCCCTCGAAGATCGGCTCGCCGTCGCGGTCGAGCACGGCGTCGGTGCGCATCAGGTGGCCGACGTTGCGCACGAACAGCACGGCGCGGCCCGGCAGCGTGATCTCGCCGCCGTCCGCGGTGCGGTACGTGCGGTCCTCGGCCAGGGTGCGGGTGAAGGTGCG
Organism: uncultured Actinomycetota bacterium; assembly: GCA_963791605.1. GTDB lineage: Bacteria > Actinomycetota > Actinomycetes > Actinomycetales > Microbacteriaceae > Microbacterium. The sequence goes on from CAWBTB010000005.1 coordinate 45,042, forward strand.
GCCGCCCTTGGACACGGTTTCGCTGAGGGTGCCGTCCATGAAGCCGCGCCAGTTGCGGTAGCCGAGCGCCTTGTCGTCGGCGTCGACGGCGGCGACCGAGTCCTCGAGGTCGAGGATCGCGGTGAGGGCGGACTCGAGGATGATGTCCTGCACGCCGGCGGCGTCGGTGCGGCCGATCGGGCCCGCGTGGTCGATCAGGATCTCGGCGTGCAGCCCGTTCTGCACCAGCAGCACGGTGGCCGGCGCGTCGGGCTCGCCGGTGTAGCCGACGAAGCGCGCGGGATCGGCAAGGCGGCGGTCGCCCGTCGCGGTGCTCACCACGAGACCGTCGGCGTCGACCCGGTAGCCGGTGGCGTCGCGGTGCGAGCCCTCGGTCAGTGGCGCGATCTCGTCGAGCAGCTCGCGGCCGAAGGAGACGACCGCCGCGGCGCGGGCCGGGTTGAACTCCTTGCCGGGCGCGAGGTCGCCGGTGCGCTCGATCGCGTCGGTGCCGTACAGCGCGTCGTACAGCGATCCCCAGCGCGCGTTCGCCGCGTTCAGGGCGAAGCGGGCGTTCAGCAGCGGGACGACGAGCTGCGGCCCCGCCGTCGTCGCGATCTCGGGGTCGACGTTCTCCGTGGTGACGGCGACCTGCTCGGGGACCGGCACCAGGTAGCCGATCTCGGTGAGGAACGCGCGGTAGGCGGCCGGATCCGGCTGGCCCGGGTTCGCGCGGTGGAACTCGTCGATCTGCTGCTGCAGGTCGTCTCGCTTCTGCAGCAGAGCCGCGTTGCGCGGCACCAGATCGTGCACGATCGCACTCACGCCCGCCCAGAACGCCGAGGCGTCGCGCCCGGAATCGGCAAGGGACGCTTCCGCGAACTCGACGATGGGCGCGGCGACCTTCAGATCTGCGCGGGAGAGGTACGAGGTCATAGTTCCATTCCTTCTGTGCGAGCGCCGAGGCGCTTCAGGGTCTCGAGTGCGATCTCGGCGTCCTGCGCGGGACTTCCGCCCGCGACGCCGAGCCCTCCGACGTGATGATCGCCGAAGAAGATCGGCACACCTCCGTCGATCGAGGTCAGCGTACCGCCCGTGCCCAGTGGGAGTGTGGTGGCGAGCGCTTCCGGGATCTGCGCCGTGCGGCGCCGGATCGATGCCGACGTCGCAGCCTTGCGCCGGCTGGTCTCGGCACTGTGCGGGGTCGCGCCGTCGGCCATGCCGTAGGCGATGAGCGTCATCGAGGGATCGGCGACCGCGACGACGGGGATCACACCGTGCTGCGGGCCGATCTCCATGGCGAGGGCGACGGCGTGCGCCGCGGTCTCGTACGTGATCGCGACGGTCTGGCGGTGGGTGGACATCGGTGTCTCCTCGGCTGCGTCGTTCCCCGGGTTCTGCATGTGCAGAATATCACATCGCGAAGATTAAGTTTCGCATGATGGAAGGATACGACAAACCGCGTCCGGCGTCCAGCCCGATCCGGATCAGCGCTCGGCGGGATCCGGATCAGCGCTCGGCGGGATCCGCGGTGCCGATCAGGATCCCGCGCGCGAGCACGTGGAAGTGCCGGTTGAACCCGAGGTAGGCGGGGGTCTCGTCGCCGTCGAGGTCGATCTCCTCGATGTCGAGCGCGTCGACCGTGATGAAGTAACGGTGCACGCCCGTGCCTGCCGGCGGGGCGGCGCCGATGTAGCGCTGCAGCCGGGCCTCGTTGGGCAGGGCGACCGCGGGCGCGGGCAGCGATCCGGGCTCGCCGTCTCCCGCCCCGGCGGGCAGCGAGCGCACATCGGCGGGGATGTTCGCGACGGCCCAGTGCCAGAACCCGGATCCGGTCGGCGCATCCGGGTCGAACACGCTCAGCGCGAAGCTCTTCGTGCCGGCGGGCGGCTCGCCCCAGACCAGTCCGGGGGAGCGGTCGTCGCCCGCCCCGTGACTGGGACCAGGCCCAGGCGGGCAGCGGGCCGCCTGCGTCGAAGTCGGGGCTGGACAGCTCCAGCGGCGGCACCGGCTTCAGCCGGGCCAGCGCGGCGTACGGGTCGAGGTCGAGCATGGGATCCTCCTTCGTCACGGACTCCGCCAGTCTCGCACCGCCCGGTTCGTCGAGCCAGATCCTGCGCCTCCCTTCGCCGAGTGCACCGCTTGCTGCCGAGCGCACCCTTTCTTGACGCGAAGAAGCGGTGCGCTCGGCAACAGCCTGTGCACTCGCCGCAGCCAGGGCCCGTGCACCGGATGGGCGCGGACGGCGCCCCGGCCAGACGGGCACAGCGTCGAACATCCGCGGCAGGGCGTGTTCGGCGGGAGGGGCGACCGTAGACTTGCACCGTGACGCTCAGCACCCCCGAACTCGAAGCCGACCGCCAGGCGCTCATCGCCCTGATCACCGACGAGGCGGTGTTCCACGGAGACTTCACGCTGTCCAGCGGCAAGAAGGCGAACTACTACGTCGACATGCGCAAGCTGACGCTCGACCACCGCGCAGCGCCGGCGATCGGCCGCATCGTGCTGGACATGATCCAGGGCCTGGACGGCATCGAGGCCGTCGGCGGACTCACCCTGGGCGCGGATCCGATCGCGAACGCCGTCATGCACGAATCGGTGCGCGCCGGGCGTCCGGTCGACGCGTTCGTCGTGCGCAAGGAGCCCAAGGATCACGGCCGCGGCCGACAGATCGAGGGCGCGGATGTCACGGGCAAGCGCGTCGTCGTGGTCGAGGACACCTCGACCACCGGTGGATCGCCGCTGAAGGCCGTCGAGGTGCTGCGCAAAGCGGGCGCCGAGCCGGTCGCCGTGATCTCGATCGTCGACCGCAAGACCGGCGCGCAGGCCGCGATCGAGGCCGAGGGCCTGCAGTGGCTCGCCGCGATCGACCTCGCCGACCTCGGCCTCGACCCGCAGTGACCGGGGCAGGATCCCTCGCGGCCGGATCCGCCGACCGCCGCGTCGCCCTCGCCGTCGACGTGGGCGGCACCAAGCTCGAGGCCGCGCTCGTCCGCGCCGATGGGACCGTCGTCGACGGCACCCGCAGCCGCCGCGACACCGGCCCGGCCGCCGACTTTCGCCTCGATGCGGGCCGCGATCGACGCGGTCGTCGCGCACGCCCTCGCCGGCCTGGGCGCCCACGACGAGCTGGTCGGCGCGGGCGTCGGCAGCGCGGGCCCGATCGACCGCGAGCGCGGCACGATCATCCCGGTGAACATGCCGGACGCGCGCGGGTTCGACCTGCGCGGCGCCGTGCGCGAGTCCGCCTCGGCCGCGCGCGGCGGGCCGGTCGAGACCGTGTTCGCGCACGACGGCGGCTGCCTGGCGCTCGCCGAATCGTGGCTCGGCGCCACCCAGGGTGCGGCGACCTCGCTGTCGATCGTGGTCTCCACCGGCGTCGGCGGCGGATTCGTGATCGGCGGGCGGTACATGCCGGGCGCCACCGGCAACGCCGGGCATCTCGGGCAGGTGCACGCGACCGGGGAGCTGACGGTGGAGCAGGTCGCCTCGGGTCCCGCGAGCGTCGCCTGGGCGCGCGCGCAGGGCTGGACGGGCGAGCGCGGCGAGGATCTCGCCCGCGATGCGACCGCAGGAAACCGGATCGCGCGCGCCGCGATCGAGCGCTCGGCGCGGACCGTGGGCGCGGCCCTGGCGGACGCCTCGACCCTGGTCGACCTGGAGGTCGTCGCGATCGGCGGCGGCTTCTCCCGCGTCGCCGAGGACTACATCGAGCTCGTGCAGGCCGCGCTGGTCGCGTCCGCGCAGCACGACTACTCCCGCCGCACGCGCGTGGTGCGCTCGGGACTCGGCGACGAGGGCCCGCTCATCGGCGCCGCGGCGCTCGTGCTGCGCTGACGCGGCGTTTCGTCTCGCGGCTCCTTCGTCGCTGCTCGCTCAACGACCCCCGAGCGGGCGGCTCTCGGGGTCGTTGAGCGAGGACGGAGCCGGTCCCTGAGCCTGTCGAAGGGGCGACGACCGAGACGAAACGTGGTTTCCCGTGGGCCCGAGGCGGCGTCGGATCAGTGTCGCGGAGGATCGTCCTCGTCCCACGGGCCCTCCCACCACGGGCCGCGACCGTCGCCGCGGCCTCGGCGGGAGCGCACCAGCTGCACGATCCACACGGCGAGGGTCCCGAGGGCGATGACGAACGCGACCCAGATGATCGGATTCGACGTCATGGCCGCTTCCCCTCCGCCGCGTCGGCGACGATCTTGGCGATCCGCGCGGCGCGTGTCTCCGGCCGCTTCGCCATCGCGATCTGCGTCAGCCCGACCTTCCTCGCCGACGGCGGGAACGCGTCCCACCCGGCGCGCCCGGCGGGTGATCGCATCCAGCGCGGCCGTGAGGTCGTCGGGCTCGATGCCGGCCTCCGGGTCCGTCCAGCACCGTCCAGGAGCCGTTCTCCCGGGCCGCCTCGATCGCGCGGATCCCTGCCGCCTCGAGCAGCCCCGCCTCCTCGAGCGCCGCGATCCTCGCCTTGTTCGTCGCGGCCCAGCCGCTCGACGCCCGGCGCGGCGCGAACCACAGTCCGCCGATGCGCTCGTCGAAGGTGCGCACGGGTCCGTCGATCCAGCCGAAGCACAGCGCCTGCAGGATCGCGTCCTCGTAGCCGACGTGCGCGTCCTGGTTGCCGGGACGCGGGCGGACCAGCCAGGCGCCGTTCGACGTGGCGTGGTTGTCGCTGAGCCAGGCGCGCCAGGCCGCAGCATCCGCCGCGGTGACCCGCTCGCCCTCGTCGAGTGCGCCCATGGGTCAGTCCTGCGGGATCGTCCGGATCGTGTCGGTGATGCGGGGGAGCAGGTCGGCGACGGACTGCACGATCTCGTCCGGGCGGAACGGGTACTTCTCGATCTCGGCGGTGTCGCTGATGCCGGTGAGCACGAGGATCGTGTGCAGCCCCGCCTCGATGCCGGCGACGACGTCGGTGTCCATCCGGTCGCCGATCATGCCGGTGCGCTTGGAGTGCGCGCCGATCTTGTTCAGCGCCGAGCGGAACATCATCGGGTTCGGCTTGCCGACGACATACGGATCCTTGCCGGTCGCCTTCGTGATGAGGGCCGCGATCGCCCCGGTCGCGGGCAGCGGCCCGTCGGCGCTGGGGCCGGTGGCGTCCGGGTTGGTGACGATGAATCGCGCGCCATCGTTGATCAGGCGGATCGCCTTCGTGATCGCCTCGAACGAGTAGTTGCGGGTCTCGCCGACGACGACGAAGTCGGGGTCCGTCTCGGTCATGATGAAGCCGGCCTCGTGCAGGGCGGTGAGGATGCCCGGCCTCGCCGATCACGAACGCGGATCCGCCGGGCAGCTGCTGCTTCAGGAAGTCGGCGGTCGCGAGCGCGGAGGTCCAGATCCGCTCCTCCGGCACGTTCAGGCCGCTGGTGCGCAGGCGCGCGGACAGATCGCGCGCCGTGAAGATCGAGTTGTTCGTGAGCACCAGGTAGGGGATCCCGTTGCTCTCCCAGCCGGCGAGCAGCTCGGATGCCCCGGGGATGGCGTCGTTCTCGTGGACGAGCACGCCGTCCATGTCGGTCAGCCAGCATTCGATGTCATCGCGTTGTGCCATGCGCTCAGCCTAGGCCTGGCGCGTTGCGCGCGTGGCGGGTCGTTCGGGGCGCGTTCCCGCGTCGTGCGCGCGCGGACGCGAAGGTGGATTTCGCATCGGGGACGGGTGCGCGGGTGCGTTTTCGACTTCTGGGGACGGTCGCTGCGTCGGGAACCGGCACACCGGATCGATACTCAGGCCGACAGCCAGACCACCTCGGTCGCGCCGGCGGGGAGCGCGGTGTCGACGCCGTCGATCCGCAGCCCCGCCGGGGATCACGGCGACCTCGCCGCCGATCTGCACGCCCGCGGACTCCAGCGCGCGCAGCAGCTCGGGATCGCGGTCGTCGACGCGCAGGATCCGGCCCGCGTGGCCGTGCCGGCGCGTCGGCCAGCAGCACGAACGGCTCGCGCGCCACGGCACCGGACGGCGTCCGGGATCGCGTCGCCGTGCGGGTCGAATCGCGGGCGGCCGAGCCGGGCGTCGATGCCCTCCAGCAACCGGTCGCTGATCGTGTGCTCGAGCACCTCGGCCTCGTCGTGCACCTCGTCCCAGGCGTAGCCGAACTCGCGCACGAGCCAGGTCTCGATGAGGCGGTGCCGGCGCAGCATGGCCAGGGCGCGCTTCTCGCCGTCCTCGGTGAGCCGCACCGCACCGTACGGCACGTGCGAGACGAGGCCGGACGGCGGCGAGCTTCTTCACCATCTCGGTCACGCTGGACGGGGCGATGCCGAGTTTCGCCGCCAGCTGCGACGGGGTGATCGGCGACGGCTGCCACTCGGTGTGCGCGTACACCGTCTTCAGGTAGTCGTCGGCTGCGGGGGATGCCACGGGATCCAGCCTAGCCGGGGGCTCAGTGGCCGATCGCGGAGAGCACGGAGAACGCCGCCTGGCCGGCGAAGAACATGATCCCGAATCCGGCCAGCGCCCCGAGCAGGGAGAGGCGTCCGTCGAAGTCCTCGACGCCGCGCATGCCGATCGCGCGGGCGCGGAACGACAGGATCAGCGTGAGCGCACCGAGCGCGAGCTGCACCCAGGGTCCGCCGGCCGGGAGCAGCTTCGGCACGGCGAGCAGCAGGATCCCGAGCGCGGCGGCGACGAGCGACGCCCAGGTGCAGATCCGCACGGACCGGCGGGCGGCGGCCTGCGCTTCGGCCTTCTCGGCGGCGCGCTGCGCGGCGGACGGTCGGCGGGATCGGGCCATGCACTGAGCCTACCCGCGGGGGCTGTGCCCCCGGCCCGGCCCGGCCCGGCGCGGCCCGCCCCGGCCCGGCCGGCCCGATCCGCCCGATGGACCCGCCCCTGACCGCGAGACTTCATCTGCGCGGCGAGACTGCAGTCCAGGAGTGCAGTCTCGTCGCGGAATTGAAGTCTCGCGGTCAGGACGCCGGGGGCGGGTCAGGATCCGGTCAGCAGCAGCCAGAGCAGCACGGCGTTCAGGGCGATGAGCAGCGCGGCGGCGACGATGCCGGCCGCGGTCGTCCAGGGGCGGTTCGCGTGGCGGCCGAGCGTGCGGCGCTGGGCGGTGAGCGCGACGAGCGGGATGAGCGCGAACGGGATCCCGAACGACAGCGCCACCTGGCTGAGCACCAGGGCGAACGTGGGGTCGACGCCGAGCCCGAGGATGATCAGGGCCGGGATCAGCGTGACCAGGCGCCGCACCGGCATCGCGATGCGCACTCGCAGCAGCCCGTGCATGATCTCCGCTCCGGCGTAGGCGCCGACCGCGGTGGACGCGAGGCCGGACGCGAGCAGCCCGACCGCGAACAGCGTGCCGATGAGCGGGCCGAGCTGGGCGCTGATCGCGGCGTGCGCGCCCTCCAGCGAGTCCGTGCCGGAGACTCCGGCGAGGGTGGCGGCCGCGAGCAGCAGCATGCCCAGGTTCACCGCGCCGGCGATGACCATCGCGAGGGTGACGTCCCAGCGGGTGGCGGTGAGCAGCCGGGCGATCGGGGTGCGGGTGCCCGGCTCGGGGTCCCCGCCGGGATGCGACGGGGCGGATCCGAACCGGTCCCGCGCGAGCGCGGAGTGCGCGTAGATCGCGTGCGGCATGATCGTCGCGCCCAGGATCGACGCGGCGAGCAGCACGGATCCGGAGTCCGTGAAGCGCGGCACCATCCCGCCGAGCGCCGCGGACGGATCCGGCGGCGCGACGACGAGCCCGGCGAGGAAGCCGACCGTGACGACCGCGAGCAGGCCGATCACGACGAACTCGAACGGCCGGGCGCCGCGCCGGCCCTGCACGGCGAGCAGCACCATCGAGACGGCGCCGGTGATCAGGCCGCCGAGCAGCAGGGGCACGCCGAACAGCAGCTGCAGGGCGACCGCCCCGCCGATCACCTCGGCGATGTCGGTGGCCATCGCGACGAGCTCGGCCTGCAGCCAGTAAGCGCGCCGGGCCGCACGGTGCTGCAGCCGGTCGCCGAGCAGCTCGGGCAGGCTGCGCCCGGTGACCACGCCGAGCTTGGCGGACAGGTACTGCACCAGCCAGGCGATCACGTTCGCGACGAGGACGACCCACACCAGCAGGTAGCCGTAGCCGGCGCCCGCGGTCATGTTGCTGGCGACATTGCCCGGATCGACATAGGCGACGCCGGCCACGAGTGCGGGCCCGAGCAGCGCTGCACCGCGCGCCGACGCGGGCGCGCCGGAGTGCGGCAGGGCGACCGTCACCGATGTTTTAGGCACACCGAAAACCTATCTCACTTTTCGGTGCGCCGAAATGATCGGACGAGGTCTCGATGGCGGGCCGGTTACGCTGGCGGGATGCAGGATCCGGCGCCCGAGAACGAGTCGGCGATGACGGCGGAAGCGGTTCCGCATGGCGTCGGCCCCTGGTCGGGGCAGTGGCCCGCCGAAGAGCACTACGACCCCGAGCTGCTCACGCACGGCGACACCCGCAACGTCATCGACCGGTACCGGTACTGGCGGATGGAGGCGATCGTCGCCGATCTCGACACCCGGCGGCACGCGTTCCACGTCGCGATCGAGAACTGGCAGCACGACATGAACATCGGCTCGATCGTGCGCAGCGCGAACGCGTTCCTCGCCGACACGGTGCACATCGTCGGAAAGCGGCGCTGGAACCGGCGCGGTGCCATGGTCACCGACCGCTACCAGCACGTCGTGCATCACGAGACGGTCGAGGCGTTCGCGTCCTGGGCGGCCGAGGAGCGCATCCCGATCATCGCGGTGGACAACGTCTCCGGCGCGGTGCCCGTCGACCGCGCCGCGCTGCCCGAGCGGTGCGTGCTGCTGTTCGGACAGGAGGGGCCCGGCCTCTCCGACGAGGCGCTCGCCGCGGCCGCGGGACACGTCGAGATCACGCAGTACGGATCCACCCGCTCGATCAACGCGAGCGCGGCGGCGGCCGTGATCATGTACGAGTGGTGCCGGAGGTTCGGGGGCTGAGCGGCGACGCCCGCCCGGTCAGCCGAGACGTGCAGCACCCGATCCGTGGGACGCCTCACCGCGGGGTGAGCGTCGCCGCCGGACGCGTGCGAGCATGGGGGCGTGCGGACGAGGACGGGGCGGAGCGGCGGCCTTCGCCGCAGCGCCGCCCTCATCGTTGCGCTGACGGCGCTCGTCATCCTGCTCCCGATCAGCGTGGCGTCTCTGACCTGGTCCTCCCGGCAGCCCGGTCCCGGCGTCCTCCTGCTGCTCGCACTCGGCTTCGCGGCCCTGCACGGGTCGTCCTTCCTGTCGGTGAGTCGTCCGCTCCCCGGATTCGTACTCGCGAGCGCCCTGATGCTCGCACTGCTGCTCATCCCCGCGGCACGCGAGGCGTCCGCGGCCATGCATCCCTCCGCGCTCGTCTATCTGCTCTGCCTCGCCCAGGTCTCGGCACGGGAGCGGCTGCGGATCTCCGTGCTCGCGCTCGTGGTCGCAGTGCTGGGAGCGGGGCTGATCGCGCTCGCCGAGCCGGCGTTCGGCGCCGACACGGCGATCGATCAGGGGCTGCTCCGGCTCGGCGCGTTCGGTGGCCTCGCCGCGAGCGCCACCGCGGCCTGGGCCTGCGGGCTCCTGGTCCGCTCCGCCGCGGCGCGCGGCGAGGAGCGCACCCGGGTACGCGTGGAGCAGGCGATCGCCGACGAGCGGATGCGGATCAGCGGCGAGCTGCACGACGTCGTCGCGCACGCCATGACCGTCATGATCGCCCAGTCCGAGGTAGCCCGTGCTCTGGTGCGGGAGCAGCCCGACGTCAGCGAACGCGCGCTCGGCGTCGTGATCGGCACCGGGCGCGACGCGCTGCGCGGTATGCGCGCCATCGTCACGGCGGAGGGCGAGGCGACGACGGAGCCGATCCCGACGCCGGACGCGCTGCCCGATCTGGTCGCCGCAGTGCGCAGCCCGGCCTGTCAGGCCGACTTTCGCGAGACGGGGGAGCGCCGTGCACTCACCGCCCCGGCGATGCTGGCCCTGCACCACGCGATCCGGGAGGCCCTCACCAACGCGGTCCGGCACACCCAGCCGCCGGTGCGGATCGCAGTGCAGGTGGCCTGGTCACCGGTGTCCGTGGTCGCCGAGGTCTCCGACGACGGCGGAGCCGGGCGCAGCGGATCCGATCTCGGCACCGGGACCGGGCTCGTGGGGCTCGCCGAGCGGATCCGTCTCGCCGGCGGAACCCTCCGCTGCGGCCGCGACGGCTCCCGCGGGTGGCGGGTGCGCGTCGCACTGCCGGTGCTGTCGGAATCGTCGTCCGGAGCTTCCGCGCCCGGTGCCGGGGCGGGCGGTGCCGGGGCGGGCGGTGCCGTCGCGCCGGGCGGCGACGTGACAGAGGAGGAGCGGTGACCGATCTGCGCGTGCTGGTGGTCGACGATCAGGAGTTGTTCCGCGAGGCGGTCGCGGTCATGCTCGCGCGCGACCCTCGCATCGCCGACGTCGCGACCGCCTCCGACGCGCACGCCGGTATCGAGCACATACGTGCGCACGTCGTCGACGTCGTGCTCATGGACATCCGGATGCCGGGGATGGACGGGATCGCGGCGACCGGGGAGATCCTGCGGCTGAAGCCGGAGACGCGGATCCTCATGCTCACGACCTTCGATCTCGACGCGTACGTCGTCGAGGCGATCCGGGCGGGGGCCAGCGGATTCCTGACGAAGGACGCGAGCCCTCAGGAGCTCGGTGACGCGATCGTCGCGGTGGCCGCCGGGGACGCGGCGATGTCGGCGGGGGCGACCAGGACGCTACTCGGTCTCGTGCGGGAGGGGGCACCGCCCGCCGACCCGGAGGCCGCTCTGGCGCCGCTGAGCGGCCGGGAGCGCGAAGTCGCCTTGGCCTTGGCAGCCGGCGCCTCCAACGACGAGATCGCACGCGCTCTCTTCCTGTCCGAGAACACGGTCAAGACGCACGTCAAGTCGATCCTGGCCAAGCTCAGTCTCGCGGATCGCGTGCACGTGGTGATATGGGCGTACGAGAACGGCGTGCTGCGGCCCGGAGTCTGACCGCGGCGCAACTCACCCGCGCGGATGAGCCGGGACCGTCCTCACGGGCGAGGCGGCGGGACAGGGCGGATCCGTAGCGTGCCGGACATGAAGAACACAACTCGTTTCGTGCTCCTGGTTCTCGGTGCGCTGTTCGGGGCCGCGGTGGCCCTGTGCGGCGTCATCGCGCTGCTCGCCCCCGGCGTAGTACCGGCCGGCCAGACGCCCAGCCTTCTCGCCGACGTCGTCGGCGGCCGGATGGCGGCGACGCTGCAGATCGCGGCCGGGCTCGCCGCCGTGGGGGTGACGGTGCTGGCGTGGCGGGCCACGGTGTCGACGGGACGGGGGGGGGGTGGGGAGGGCGCGCCCGCGGTGCTGCGCGCCGTCGCGCTGGTCGTGGCGCTGACGCTCTCGGCTCTGACGCCCGGCGGCATCATCGCCGTCGCGGGCTACTCGTTCGTCCTCGTCTCGGCTGGGATCCTGCTGGCCGGGCTCATGCTCCTCGTCCGGAGCAAGCCGCTGATCGGGACGCTGCTCGCCCTCGCCGGCGTGGCTGTGCTCGTTCTCGCCGCGACCCGGCTGCCGCTCGCGACGTTCGTTCCGCTGTACGCGCAGGCACTGCTCCCGCGGGTACCGGAGCTCGTGGTCTCCGCGATGCACCTCGGCGCGGCGGGCACCCTCGCAGCGTGGGCGCTCGGGGATCCGGCCGTGCGGGGAGGCTTCGCCCGAGCGGTGCTGCACCATCGCAGGGCGATCACGGTGGCGGCCGCCGTGTGTGCCGCGCCGTACGTGATCGCGCGAGCCTCGTGGCTCACGCCGTGGCCGCTCTTCGGCGGCGACGGCGCCGCTGCCCACCCGGGGATGCTGATGGTCGGTCTGCTGCTCGGCGGTGCGATGGTCGTGGCAGGTCTGCTCACGCTCAGCCTGTGCCTGCCGTGGGCGGATCGGTTCCCGCGGTGGCTCGGTGCGCTCGGCGGGCGCGCCGTACCGGTCGGGCTGACGGTGATCCCGGCGTCGTTGGTCGCACTGATGTTCACCACAGGCGGCGTGGAGTTCGTGCAAGCGGTGGCGGCGGCCGGGCGGATTCACATCGACTCGGTGACGCTGCTGCTCGTGCTGCCGTTCTGGCTGTGGGGTCCTCTCCTCGCCCTCGCGACCTGGGGCTACGCCATGCACCGGGGCGGTGCAGACGAGGCGGCGCCCGCGCCGCGAGCGACCCGTCTGCGCGGACGTCCCGCGGCGATGAGGATGCGGGCGATGCAGGAGCTCGAGGCGATCGAGGAGCGCGACCCCCCGCTGGCGCGCTGAGCGCAGGGCGGGGCAGCGCCGCCGCGTGCAGTCAGACCGCGACCGTCAGCCAGCGTCCGGTCCGCACCCGCCAGCCGAGCGTCGCGAGGCGAGCGCACAGGTAGACGATGAAGAACGCGATCGCGAGCCAGATCAGCCCGGCCACGCCGTTCACGCCGGTCGCTGCGATGATCGCCAGCGCGGGCAGGAACGGCACGAGGTTCATGCCGCCGGCGAGCGCGAGGTAGCGGGCGTCGCCGGCACCCATCAGCACGCCGTCGAGCACGAACACGATCCCTGCGACCGGCTGCGCCACGGCGAGCACGATGAGCGCCGGCTGGATCAGCGCGGCGAGGGCCGGATCGCCGGTGAACGCGAGGCCGATCACGCCGGAGAGCGCCGCGATGAGCGCGCCGACGATCACACCGAACCAGGCGCCCCACGCGACCGTCCGGCCGAGCACGTGCCGCGCGCCGTCCGGATCCGCAGCTCCCAGGCTCTTGCCGATCAGTGCCTGCGCGGCGATCGCGAGGGCGTCGAGCGCGAACGCCGCCGCCGAGAACACGGTGAACACGATCTGCCAGCCGGCCAGCTCCCGGGTGCCGATCCCGGTCGCGACGCCGACGGTCGCGAGCAGGGCGATGCGCAGGCTCACGGTGCGCAGGAACAGCCAGCCTCCGGAGCGGGCGGATCCGCGGATCCCGGACAGCTCCGGTGCGACAGACGCCTCATGCCGCCTCGCGAGCCGGCCGATCACGAGCACGTACGCGCCGACCATCGCCCACTGCGCGACGACCGTGCCGAACGCCGAGCCGGCGATGCCCCAGCCGAACCCGTAGATGAACAGGGCGTTCAGGAGGGCGTTCGCGGCGAAGCCGGCTCCGGCGATCCAGAGCGGCGTCACGGTGTCCTGCATGCCGCGCAGCAGCCCGGTCGCCGCGTAGACGACGAGCATGGCGGGCAGCCCCCACATCGACGGCGCCAGATACGCGCTCGCCTGAGCGGCGACCGCCTCGCTCGCGCCGAACAGCGGGATCACGACCGGCGTGAGGAAGGATCCGACGACCGCGAGCACCGCTCCGAGTCCGAGCGCGAGCCACATCCCGTCGATCCCGACCGAGACCGCGTCGCCGTGATCGCCGGCCCCGAACCGCCGGGCGACGGCGGGGGTCGTGGAGTAGGCGAGGAAGATCATCAGCCCGACGATCGTCTGAAGGATCGCGGACGCGATCCCGAGCCCGGCCAGAGGAACCGTGCCGAGGTGCCCGACGAGCGCCGCGTCGACCATGAGGAACGCCGGCTCCGCGATGAGGGCGCCGAGCGCCGGCACGGCGAGCCGGACGATCTCGCGGTTCAGGGTCGAGGGAGGGCACCCCACGAGCCTAGAGGCGGGTGGAGACACGGGCTGGCGGACCGGTTCGGCGGCAGGGTCACCCTCCGGGCGGGGCGAGGGCGTCGCTGAGGATCCGGCGGATGCGCTGCGGATCACCGCCGCGAGTGCGGGGCCGATGCCAATGCGCCGTGCGGGATCCCACCAGGCGGGTCCACGGATCTCCGGAACGCCGTCGCGCATGCGGATCTCCCAGCCCGACGTCTCGAGGGTTCGATGGTGGTGCCAGCAGAGAGCGACGCCGTTGCTCGTGTGCGTCGGGCCGCCGTCCGCCCACTCGCGCACGTGGTGCAACTCGCACCAACTCGAGCGCGTGTGGCAGCCGGGGATCACGCACTCCCGGTCGCGGAGCACGATCGCGCGCCGCTGGATCGCGGTGAAGATGCGGGCGGTGGTGCCGATCGAGACGATCTGCCCGCGCTCGTCGAACAGCACCCGCTGAATCCCGCCCGCGCATGCCGTGTGGCGGGCGACGGAGAGGGGCACGTCGTCGCGGCTGCCCTCGATGAACGCGCGACCGCGTCCGGACACGTAGTCCTCGGCGGTGACGGACACGACCAGGGTGGGCGCCGACCCGCCGAGCTCGGGCATTCCGCCGGACGCGGCCGCCGCGTGAAGGATCATCGCGAGGTTGTCGTGGTTCTTCTGCGCCGGGGAGCGGACGTCGACCGGGGAGGGAAGACCGTCGATCGTCTCGTGCTCGTCACCCTCGGAAGGGCCGAAATGGACTCGACCGGCGGTCAGAGCCGGCGAGCTCTCCGCAGCGGGGTTGTTCAGAGAGTCGAACAGGCGTTGCAGTTGCCCGGCGACTTCCGGCAGCAGCCGGCCGGAGACGTCGTGGGCGCCCCGATAGAGCTTCCCGATCCGCAGGGCACGATTGCGCTCCGCCTCGTCGTCGTCGGGTTTGGCCCCGTCGGGATCGAGGCGCAGCATCAGGGCGCGGGCGTAGTCGGCGAGTTCGTCGGTCGATGGTGCGGGGCCGGGGTGCCCATGCATGTCGGGCAGATCGGTGCCGCGCGCCGTGGCGGCGAGCAGCCCGTCCACGGCCTCCCGCTCCTCGTCGGTGATCCGGGAGGCGGAGCGCTCCACGGGCCCGATCGCGGCGAGCAGCCCTGGCACGGACACGACTCCCTCGCGCAGCGCTTCGGCCATCGCCGGGTACCGGGCCGGGGCGAGGTCGCCGCTGGAGAGGATGACTTCGCGATGAGTGGCCCGTGCGGCGCGCACGAACCGGCGGGCGGTGCCGACGTCGACGCGCAGCGCCCGGCGGAGCAGTTCGGTCGCGTCGTGACAGCCGACAGATGCGGAGACCCGCTCGTCGGACGACCCCAGGTCGCGGACGGTGACCTGCCCGGTCAGAGTCGTGAGAACGGCGTCGAGTCGGCGGCGGACGCTGCCGCCGACCTGCAGCGATGAGACCAGATCCGGGCCACGCATCCCGTCGAAACCCGACGCCATCTCGGGTGACGCGCACAGCTCTTCGAGCAGCTGGTCGAGCTGCTCGAGGATCTGAGTCGCGGTCGATGTCATACCTCCATTCAACAGGGGGCCACCGACATTCGAAGTCCTGATGAGGGATCAGAACGGAAGCTGTGGAGAACTTTCATCGAAGGCCGATTGTGGAGGAGGGATGATGCCGTTCAGCGGTCGACGGACCCCCCGTCCCGCGGTCCGCGCGTACTCTGGAACCACCCGAGGTCAGACGAGAACCGGAGGAGCACCATGCCGGATGAAAGGCAGAGGAGCGGCTCGCCTGCGGAGCGCCGGGGGAGCAGCACGCCCGCGGAGTCCACGGCACCGCCGGCCACGCTCAACGCCGAGACCATGCCCGCGATCGTCGAGACCGCGATCCAGGTCGCGATCCGCCAGGGACAGTTCGACGATCTTCCCGGTGCGGGCAAGCCCATCCCCGGACTCGGCGATCACCACGATCCGGACTGGTGGATCCGCCGCAAGATCGAACGCGAGAACCTGACCGGGCTCGGGCCGCCCGCACTCATGCTGCGCGTGGAGGACCGAGAGCTCGACGCCCAGCTCGACGAACTCCGCCACGAGGCCGATGTGCGCGCCGTGCTGGAGGACTTCAACCGTCGCGTGATCGAAGCGCGCCGTCAGCTGCTCGGCGGCCCGCCCGTGGTGACCCGGCCCCGCGACGTCGACACGGCGATCGAGGCCTGGCGGGAGCGCCGAGCCGCCGAGCTCGCCCCGAGCGACCCGCCGCAGCCCCGTCGACGCTGGTTCCGTCGGGCCTGAGGGGCCGGATCCCTCCCCTCCCGAGCAGGAGGGGCCGAGCGCGGCCTGGCGGCCCGCCGGCTCACCGCCCTCCGGCCCCCCGGCGTCCCCACCACCACGCGACTCCTATCCATCCCGACCTCGGCAGTGCGAGCACCAGCGCCGACAGCAGCACCAGGATCGGGTACTGCGCGATCAGCTGATCCGACGACCAGTACAGCATCAGCGTGGCGATGGATCCGAGCGCCACCAAAGTCGTGATCACGCGACCGAGGCCGAGCACGAGCAGCACGCCGAGCGTCACCTCGAGCAGCGGGATCGCGAACCCGAACAGCCCGGGCGCGGCCTGCATGATCGCACCCAGAGGCCGGAAGTAGAACGGCACCCGGCTGTTGCCCGCCGTGCTCTGCGCAACCAGCAGGATGTCGGCGGATCCGAACCCCGCCCGGTACTTCAGGATCCCCTCGCCGAGCCAGAGCACGCCGGCCGCGACCCTGGCCGCGGCACCCAGCAGGGCCGAGGCGAGGATCCAGCGCCGCGCCGAGCGGTCACGGGCGAGGCGGAGGGCCCGGCCGACCCTGGCCGCGATCGCGCTCATGACAGCGGAGCGGCCCCGAAGACCGCCTTGGCCTTGTCGCAGTGGATCACGACGGTGGTGTACATCGACGCGTCCACCCCGGTCAGCATGAACGACTGCGTGTCCTGGTTGAAGACGACCGTGCTGATCTCCTTGCCGGCCATGACGGCGGCCTCATCGGTGCCGGTGGTCAGGTAGACGTGCAGGTCGGGACCCTCGTCGGAGGAGAACCCGGTGAGCTTCAGGTCGGATCCTTCGATCGTCGCGGTGCCCTTCACGTTCTTGCCGTTGAGGCCCATGAACGTGCCGGTCTTCATGTCGGCCATCGCCGAGGAGGAGGACGACGGCATCGGCGTCGACGACGAGGTCGCCATCGTGTCGGCCGAGGACGGGGACGCCGCCGGCGTCGAGCTGCAACCCGCGAGGGCGAGGCCGAGGGTCAGGACGGCGACGCTGATCGACGCGGGGAAGAGTGCGGTCTTGCGCATGATTGCTCCGTTCTGGCGGAGGATCCCGCCAACAGGTTTTCGAGGACAGTGGCGACGCTAGGTCGGCCGGGATCCGGGCGGGGGAGTTCTTTCGAGGACGTAAGGATCCGGTCCCGCCGCGGCACTCGGCGGGGCTAGCCTCGGAGCATGGACGAGCCCGGAGGCGCCGCGCAGCCCGGCATCGCGCCGGGCTTTGCGCAGGGCGCCGCGCAGCCCGGCATCGCGCCGGGCATCGCGCCGGAGGTCGCCGCGGTCGAGGGCGCCGAGCACCCGCGCATCGTCCTCGTCGAGGACGACCCGACCGTGCGCGCGGCGGTCGAGCGCTATCTCGGCGCGAACGGCTACCGCGTCGACGGCTTCGGCGACGGCGTCTCGGCGCAACGGGCGGTGCAGGCGGATCCGCCCGACGTGCTCATCGTCGACCGGATGCTGCCCGGCCTCAGCGGCGACGAACTCGCCCGCGACGCACGGGCCCGATCCGCGGTGCCGATCATCATGCTCACGGCGCTCGGCGAGGTCGAGCAGCGGATCGAGGGGCTCGAGACCGGCGCCGACGACTACCTGGTGAAGCCGTTCGCGCTGCGCGAACTGCTGCTGCGGGTCGGGGCGCTGCTGCGCCGCTCGCGGGCTGCGGCCGCGCCGACCCGCGAGATCGTGCGCGGCGACTTCCGGCTCGATCCCGCCCGTCGCCGCGTGCACGTGCGCGCGGAGGAGGTGGTGCTCGCGGCCCGCGAGTACGAGCTGCTCGCGCACCTCGTGCAGCACGACGGCGAACTGCTCTCCCGCGACGACATCCTGCGCGAGGTGTGGGGCTGGTCGTTCGGGGAGGCGTCCACGGTGACCGTGCACGTGCGCCGGCTGCGCGAGAAGATCGAGCAGGATCCGCGCCACCCGCGGCATCTGCTCACCGAGTGGGGCGCCGGATACCGGTTCTCGGCGGACGGATCCGGCTCATGAATCGGCCGCGGATGGCGCGGCCTCTGCTCGGGAGCGTGCGATCATGATGCCCCTCGGCGCGCTCGACGTGCTGCTGATCGTGCTCACCGCGCTCGGCTGCGCGGCGGTCGTGGCGCTCGTCGCGGTGCTCGTGCTGCGCCGCGCCCGCCGGGCGGGGCTGACCTTCCGGCTCGTCGTCGTGGGGGCGGCGTCGGTGCTGGCACTGGCGACCGGCGTGCTCGCGATCTCGGGCGAGATGTACCTGTCGGTGCACGACTTCACCGTGCTGGTGTGGGTGCTCGGAGCGGCCCTGCTGTGCGCGCTCGCGACGGCCTGGATCACTGCGCGTGCGGCCCGGGCGTCGGTGCAGGAGCTGTCGACCGCGGTGCGCCGGGTCGGCGAGGGCGACATCGTGGACGGCGGACGCAGCGGGTGGCGCGAGTTCGACGAGCTGTCCGCGGAGCTCGCCGAGGTGTCGGCGCGGCTCAGCGATGCGCGCGCCGAGCTGGAGCGGCTGGACTCCGACCGCCGCCGCTTCCTGGCCTGGATGTCGCATGACCTGCGCACGCCGCTCACGGCGATCCGTGCGCTCGCCGAGTCGGCCGAGGCGGGACTGGCGGATCCTGAGGAGCTGCCAGGCCAGGTGCGCGCGCAGATCGAGACCATGAGCCGGATGGTCGACGACCTGTTCGAGCTGTCCCGCATCACGTCCGGCTCGCTGCGGCTGCGCACCGAGCAGGTCGAGCTGCTCGACATCGTCTCCGACGCGGTGGCCGACGTCATCGCGGCGGCGGGGGAGCACCGGGTGCGGATCGTGCAGCAGGGCATCGACGGGCACGTGCTGTGGGCGGATCCGCATCAGCTCACCCGGGTGATCGTCAACCTGCTCACGAACGCCGTGCGGCATGCCCCGGACGGAACCGAGGTGCTCGTGTTCGCGGAGTCGCCGGCACCGCACCGGCTGGTGCTCGCGGTGCTGGATCACGGCAGCGGCGTGGCCGTCGAGGATCTGGATCGCATGTTCGAGGTGGGCTGGCGGTCGGATCCGTCCCGCGAGCGGCGCGCGCGGATGCCGTCGCCTCCGGCGCGGGACTCGGCCTGGCCATCGCGCGGGGGCTGGCGCGGGCGCACGGCGGCGACGTGTTCGCCGAGCACACCGACGACGGATTCTGCCTCAAGGTGCTGCTGCCTGTGGGCGAGCCCTCCTAAGGCTCTGCTCACTGGTCGCGATATGCGGCTTCGAGACCCGGATACCCGCAATCCGCGACCAGCGAACAGCCGGGGCGCGGGGGCCGGCGCCGCTCTGCATGTCGATCCCGCGGCATAGGCTGGGCGGCATGACCGACGTTCTCCCCTCCGGGCTCGCCATCGGCGACTTCGACCCCGCGATCCGCCCCCAGGACGACCTCTACCGGCACGTGAACCAGACGTTCCTGGCGACCGCCGAGATCCCCGCCGACAAGGCGCGCTGGGGATCCTTCCACCTCCTCGCCGACCAGGCCGAGAAGGACGTCCGCGCGATCATCGAAGAGTCGCAGACGGCCGAGCCGGGCACCGAAACCCGCAAGATCGGCGACCTGTTCGCGAGCTTCATGGACACCGAGCGCATCGCCGCGCAGGGCACCGCGCCGCTCGCCGGTCCTCTCGCCGCAGTCGACGCGATCTCGTCCATTCCCGAGTTCCTCGCGACGGTCGGATCCTTCGACCGTCAGGGGATCGCGGCTCTGCTCGGCGTGTTCGTGGAGCCGGATCCGGGCAACCCGGAGCGCTACGTGCCGTTCCTCGTGCAGGCGGGCATCTCCCTCCCGGACGAGAGCTACTACCGCCTGGACAACTTCGAGGGCACCCGTGCGGCGTACCGCGCGCACCTGGAGCGGATCCTGACCCTCGCCGGCGTCGCGGACGCGGCCGGCCAGGCCGACCGCGCCTTCGCGCTCGAGCACGAGATCGCCGGTCACCACTGGGACAACGTGGAAAGCCGCGACGCGGTGAAGACGTACAACCTGAAGACGTGGGACGAGCTGCAGGCGCTCGTCGGCGTGGACCTCGTCCCGTGGCGCGACACGGTCGCCGGCCCCGCGGGCCCCGAGGCGTTCGCCGAGGTCGGTCGTCTACCAGCCCAGCTTCTTCGAGGGTCTCGGATCCCTGCTCACCGCCGAGCGCCTGGACGACTGGAAGGCCTGGCTGCGCGCGAAGGTCGTGCACGGCCTCGCCGCCTACCTCACCGACGACATCGTCGCAGGAGAACTTCTCGTTCTACGGCACCGAGCTCACCGGCGTCCCCACGATCCGCGAGCGCTGGAAGCGCGGCGTCTCGCTCGTCGAGGGCTCGCTCGGCGACGCGGTCGGCAAGGTCTACGTCGAGCGGCACTACCCGCCGACCGCCAAGGCCGCGATGGACGAGCTGATCGCCAACCTGCTCGAGGCGTACCGGCAGTCGATCACGACGCTGGAGTGGATGAGCCCGGCCACGCGCGAGCGCGCGCTGGCGAAGCTCGACACGTTCACGCCGAAGATCGGGCACCCGAAGACGTGGCGCGACTACTCCACCGTCGATGATCGACGCGGGCGACCTCGTCGGCAACGCGGCCCGCGCGGCGCAGTTCGAGCACGACCGCCAGATCGGCAAGGTCGGCAAGCCGATCGACCGCGACGAGTGGTTCATGCCGCCGCAGATGGTGAACGCGTACTACAACCCGCTCATGAACGAGATCGTGTTCCCCGCGGCGATCCTGCAGTACCCGTTCTTCGACGCGGCCCGCGATGCGGCGGCCAACTACGGCGGGATCGGATCCGTCATCGGCCACGAGATCGGGCACGGCTTCGACGACCAGGGCAGCCGCTACGACGGCGACGGCAAGCTGCAGGACTGGTGGACGGACGAGGATCGCGACGGCGTTCGAGGAAGCGCACCGAAGTCGCTCATCGCGCAGTACGACGCGCTCGTCCCGGAGGGGCTGGCGCCCGAGCACCACGTCAACGGCGCTCTCACGATCGGCGAGAACATCGGCGACCTGGGCGGGCTCGGCATCGCGCTGAAGGCCTACGAGATCGCGCTCGGCGGCGGGTCGGGCGCTGCCCTTGTTCCGGTCCCTGAGCCTGTCGAAGGGCAGGGGCCGGTCGAAGCACCCGTCATCGACGGGTTCACGGGCGTGCAGCGACTGCTGCTGTCGTGGGCGCAGGTCTGGCAGCAGAAGAGCCGCGAGGCAGAGACGATCCGCCTGCTCACGATCGATCCGCATTCGCCCAACGAGTTCCGCTGCAACCAGATCCTGCGCAACATCGACGCCTTCTACGAGGCGTTCGACGTGACCGCGTCGGATCGCCTGTGGCTGGCCCCCGAGGAGCGCGTCACGATCTGGTGAGGCGCGCTGCCCGGGGTCGTTGAGCGAGCACCGAGCGGAGCGAGGAGCGAGACGAAACGCCGTTTTCCGCGGGGAACCGCGTTTCGTCTCGGTCGTCGCTGGCGCTCCGTCCTCGCTCAACGACCCCGGGGGGCTCCGACTAGGCTCGCGGCATGATCCCCGCAGACTGGACGCCGCATCGCCGCGACGATGGCGAGCTGCTCGGCTGGATCCGTGCGGCCGGCGAGGACTGGCTGGCCGTCGACGTGCTCGGCCGCGAGGTCACCGGTCCGATCGACTGGCTCGACGCGGAGGCGGCGCTCGAAGCGCACGGGATCGGCTGGCTCGCGGATCCCTGGATCCTGCAGACCGAGACCGAGGGCGCGCCCGGACTGCTGCGGGTCCGGATCATCGAAGTCGTGCCCGGTGAAGGGCGGATCACGGTCAAGGCCGACGACTTCGGCGACATCCAGCGTCCGCCGACGCAGCGCCAGATGCTGCCGTGGCCGATCCCGGCGCGGCTGCGCCCGCTCCGTCCCGGCGATCCCGACGGGCGCACCCTCACGCAGTAGGTACGGCCGGAACGCCCAATGCACCGCTTCCCGCCGAGTGCACCGCTTCTTGGCGTCAATAAGCGGTGCACTCGACAACAAGCGGTGCACTCGAGAGCCGCGGGCGCACCGCGGGCGCACCCGCGGGTGGTGCAGCCGCCACGGATCCGGACCGCGACGGATCCGGATCCTAAGCGGCCGACCCGCGCCGGTAGAATCGATCGGCGCGTGTTCGCGCGCAGATCCCCGCACCATCCCGACCATTGGAGCCACCGTGGCCGAACAGTCCCGCCTCGACAAGGTCATCGCCCTCGCCCGCCACCGCGGGTTCGTCTTCCAGGCGGGTGAGATCTACGGCGGCTCCCGCTCGGCGTGGGACTACGGCCCCCTCGGCACGGAACTGAAGGAGAACATCCGCCGGCAGTGGTGGCAGACCTTCGTGCGCGGCCGCAGCGACATGGTCGGCCTGGACTCCTCGATCATCCTGCCCAAGCGCGTGTGGGAGGCGTCGGGTCACGTCGCGACGTTCACGGATCCGCTCGTCGAGTGCCTGCAGTGTCACAAGCGGTTCCGCGCCGACACCCTGATCGAGGACTTCGAGGCGCGCAAGGGCCGCGTCGCCGAGAACGGCCTGGCCGAGATCCCCTGTCCGAACTGCGGCACCAAGGGTCAGTACACCGAGCCGAAGGCGTTCTCGGGCCTGGTGAAGACCTATCTCGGCGTCGTCGACGACGAATCCGGGCTCTACTACCTGCGCCCGGAGACCGCGCAGGGCATCTTCGTGAACTTCTCGAACGTGCTCACGGCGAGCCGCAAGAAGCCGCCGTTCGGAATCGGCCAGGTGGGCAAGGCGTTCCGCAACGAGATCACGCCGGGCAACTTCATCTTCCGCACGCGCGAGTTCGAGCAGATGGAGATCGAGTTCTTCGTGCCGCCCGCCGAGGCGCAGGAGTGGTTCGAGCACTGGGTGCAGGAGTGCTGGGACTGGTTCATCGACCTCGGGATCAACCCGGAGAACATGCGCCAGTTCGACGTGCCGAAGGAGGACCGCGCGCACTATTCCGCCGGAACCATCGACGTCGAGTACCGTTTCGGCTTCACGGGCAAGGAGTGGGGCGAGCTCATGGGCGTCGCCAACCGCACCGACTACGACCTGTCCAGCCACAGCGAGGCGTCCGGCTCGTCGCTCACCTACTTCGACCAGGCCTCGGGCGAGAAGTACGTCCCGTACGTGATCGAGCCGTCGTTCGGCCTCACCCGCGCCATGATGGCGTTCCTGGTGGACGCGTACGTCGAGGAGGAGGTGCCCAACGCCAAGGGCGGCACCGACGTGCGCACGGTGCTGAAGCTCGACCCGCGCCTCGCGCCGGTCAAGGTCGCGGTGCTGCCCCTCAGCCGCAACGAGCGGCTGTCGCCGCTCGCGCGCTCGGTCGCCGACCGGCTGCGCGGACACTGGGCGATCGACTTCGACGATGCCGGCGCGATCGGCCGCCGCTACCGCCGCCAGGACGAGATCGGCACGCCGCTGTGCGTCACGATCGACTTCGACTCGCTCGAGGACGACGCCGTGACCGTGCGCGACCGCGACACCATGGCGCAGGAGCGCGTGCCGCTCGCCGAGCTCGACGCGTACCTGTCGGAGCGGCTGCAGGGCGCCTGAGCATCGGTCCCGCTGGGGTCGTTGAGCGAAGACGAGCGCAGCGAGACTGAGACGAAACGCGGTTCCCTGCGGGGAGCCGCGTTTCGCGTGTGCGGCGCGTCCAGGAGGCGTCCGTCCCGGTGCATCCAGGTCGCGCATCCGGAGCGTTCCCAAAGAAGGAAAACGCTGCTTTTCGCTCCTCCGAGCCGGCGTGCAGAAGCGTTTTCCATCTTTGAGCGACCGCATCCGGTCTCGCGTCGAGCGAGCACGTCCGGATCCGCGTCCGGATCCGGACGTGCCGGTCAGCGGGCGAGCAGCACGTCGGCGTCGAGGCCGGACAACTTGTGCGGGTTGGCGACCGCGAACACCCGCGAGATGCGGCCGTCTTCGACGGTGAAGCTCACCGCGGCCATCAGCTCGCCGCCGACCTCGATCCGCGCGCCGAGCCTGCCGTTGACCCGGATCGCGGAGACCGCGTACGCCGTGTCGAGCTTATTGATCGAGCCCTGCAGGAACGCCACGACCCGGTCCGCCCCGATGAGAGGACGCCGGGCCGCACTCCGGACGAGTCCGCCGCTGTCGGTGACCGACACCACATCGGGCGCCAGCACGTCCATCAGCGACTGCACGTCGCCGGTGTCGAGCGCGGCGACGAATCGTCGCACGACGGTGTCGTGCTCGGAGGCGTCCACCCGTGCGCGCGGACGCCGCGCGGCGACGTGGTCGCGGGCGCGGTGCGCGATCTGCCGCACCGCGGCGGGCGTCTTGCCGACCGCGTCGGCGATCTCGTCGAACGGCACGTCGAACACCTCGTGCAGCACGAACACGGCGCGCTCGGTCGGGCCGAGCGTCTCGAGCACGGTCAGCATCGCCAAGGACACGCTCTCGGCGAGCACCACGTCGTCGGCGACGTCCGGCGTCGTCCGCAGCGGTTCGGGCAGCCAGGGACCGACGTACTCCTCGCGCCGGCGGGAGGAGGTGCGGAGCTGGTTGAGCGACTGCCGCGTGACGATCTGCACCAGGTAGGATCGCGGATCCTGCACCCGGTCTCGATCGACTCCGTTCCAGCGGAGCCACGACTCCTGCAGCACGTCCTCCGCATCCACCGCCGAGCCGAGGATCTCGTATGCGACCGTGAACAGCAGGCGGCGATGCGTGACGAAGGGATCCTCGGCTCCCGGCATGCTGGTCATGCCTGCGACGCTACGCCGCTCGCCGCCCTGGTCGCCAGCGGCGCCAGGCCGCAGGCGTCGGCGAAGCCGTCCGAGTGGATGCCGAGCGCGATGTTCATGCGCGCGGTCGCGTTGAGGTAGCCGACCTTCGCGGCCAACTCCAGCAGGGCCGGTGCGCCGAGGGCGGCGAGCAGCTCGTCGGAGAGCTCGTCGGTCACCGCGGGCGGCGTCTGGCTCATCGCCTCGGAATACTCCATGACGAGGCGTTCGAGGTGCGTGAACCGCGTCGATTCGCGCCAGATCGGCACCTCGCGGGCCTTGTCCTCGTCGAGGCCGCGGTCGTGGGCCATGAAGTAGTGCAGATCGAGGCAGAAGCTGCAGCCGACGGTCGCGGCCGCCGCCATCGTGGCGAGGGTCGACAGGTTCTGGTCGAGCTCATGCCACTTCTCGGTCCTTCCGCCGAACCGCATCATGTCCATCATCACGGCACGGTGCTGCCACATCACACCGAGCGAGTCGGGCACGAGGCCGAGCTTGCGCCGGGCCACCGTCTTCACCACCGTGCCGAATACTCCGGTCACCTCGACCGCCGGGATCCTGCTCTGGTCCGTCATGATCTGCTCCTTCCGCCGCGCGGTTCTCGCGCCTACGACATGAAGACACCGCCCGCCGCCGACGTGTGACACCCGGATCCGCCGTCCCCGTCATGGGACGATGGCAGCGTGGACACGACGAGCTTCGCAGCGATCGACGGCTTCCCGCATCCGGCCCTGGTCGGGGTCACCGGTCCGGACGAGACTCTGGCCGTGCAGGGCGATCCGCGCGCCGTCCTCCCGCTCGCGTCGGTGACCAAGCCGCTCACCGCGTGGGGCGTGCTGGTCGCGATCGAGCGCGGACTGGTGGATCTGGACGAGCCGGCCGGGCCCGCGGGGGCGACGGTGCTGAACCTGCTCGACCACACCAGCGGCCTTCCCCTGGAGGGCGACGAGCCGCAGCGGGCGCCCGGTGAGCGCCGCATTTATTCGAACGCCGGGTTCGACGCGCTCGCCGCGCACGTCGCCGACGCGGTGCGGATGGACTTCGCGGACTGGATGCGGCACGAGGTCATCGGGCCGCTCGGGATGGCGCAGACGGATGTCACCGGGCGGCCGTCGGCCGGCGCCCGCGCCTCGATCGCCGATCTGCTGATCTTCGGGCGGGAGGTGCTGCGACCCACGCTGATCCCGGCCGCACTGCGCGACCTCGCGCTCACCGTCTCGCGCCCGGGCCTGCGCGGGATCGTGCCCGGCTACGGGGCCTATCCCGACAATCAGTGGGGGCTCGGCTTCGAGCTCAAGGACTCCAAGACGCCGCACTGGCTGAGCGACACGCTTCCGCCCGAGACGGCGGGGCACTTCGGCGCGCTGGGCAGCTTCCTGTTCATCGACCGGTCGCGCGACATCGCGGCGGCCTTCCTCTCCGGCGTCCCGTTCGGCGAGGAGCACAAGCGGATCTGGCCCGCTCTGACAGAGGAGATCGTCGAGCGCTACGGCCGCGGCTGATCTCGCGGGACGGCCCGGCCCCGCCCCCGGCACGCGATGGAGATGGATTCTGCCGCTCCGCCGCGACCTGCAGCGACGTTTTCCATCCTGCGGCGAGGCGAGATCGTGGCAGAAGATGGAAAACGCTGCCGCGACCCCGCTCGAAGCGGCGGTTTCCATCTCCGAGGCCGGGTGACGGCCTCCGGATCCGGATCCGTCATCGTGTTGCGCCCGGCGGCCCTCGGCGCGGGCAGGCGGGGTAGCCTCGATCGCGGACCGGATCCGGTCCGGCATCCGCAGCCACCCGAAGGAGATCCGCATGGCCGAGGTCGAGAGCTTCACCCTGGACCACACCGCCGTGAAGGCGCCCTACATCCGCCTGATCGGCGTCGAGCAGGGGCCGCGCGGGGACGAGATCTCGAACTTCGACGTGCGGTTCGTACAGCCGAACGAGGGTGAGATCCCCACCGCGGGCCTGCACACGATCGAGCACCTGCTGGCCTCGCTGCTGCGCGACCGTGTGGACGGCGTCATCGACATCTCCCCGTTCGGCTGCCGCACCGGCTTCCACCTCATCACGTGGGGGCGCCCCGAGGTCCCTGCACTCGTGACGGCGATCACCGACAGCCTGCGCTTCATCGCCGAGCAGGCCGAGTGGAGCGACGTGCCCGGCGTGAGCGCGGTGGAGTGCGGCAACTACCGCGACCACAGCCTGCACAGCGCCCGCGAGTGGTCCGCCCGGATCCTGGAGCAGGGCATCAGCCGCGACGCATTCGCGCGCGTGCTGGGCTGAGCCCTCCAAGCCCGTCTATTTCTGCCGTTCTGCCACTTCTGGGCACCAAAGCCGACACTTCGGCAGAAATAGACGGGCTGTTGGCGTCAGGGGCGGGTGATGCGCAGGGTGCGGACCTCGAACGGGCGCAGCGCGAGCGCGCTGCCGGTGCGCGGATCCGCCAGCTCGTCCTCGATGAGCGAGACCTCGCGGATCCCGGTGTTCTCGAAGTCGACCGTCAGCGTGCCGGTCGCCCGGCGGCCGAGCGCCTCGTACAGGCGCACGATCACGTCGCCGGAGCGGTCGTCGGCCAGCTTGACCGACGAGATCACGATGCCCGTCGCCCTCGACCGAGACCAGCGGATCCACGCCGTGGGCGCCGCGAACGACGGTCTCCGGCGCGTTCAGGCGCTGGCCCTCGGCGGTCGCGAGGGCCGCGTCCGCGCCGATGACCATCCCGACCGTGATCTCGTGCACGCCGTGGTCGGTGTCCGGATCCGGGAACCGCGGCGCGCGCAGCAGGGACAGCCGGACGGTCGTGGTGGCCTCGTCGCCCGACGCCTCGCGGCTGGTGTCGTAGCCGTAGACCGAGTCGTTGACCAGCGCGACGCCGAAGCCGTCGTCCTCCGCGGCGAGCACGAAGCGGTGCATCGAGGTCTCGAACTTCGCCGCCTCCCAGCTCGTGTTCACGTGCGTCACGCGGCGCTGGAATCCGAACTGCGTCTCGGCCGCGCGTCTCGCGGGCGAACACGTCGAGCGGGAAGGCGAGCTTGAGCAGCTTCTCCGCCTCGTTCCAGTCGATCCGGTTGCGCAGCAGCACGGTGCGGGATCCGGGCGCGAGCGAGATCGTCTGCCGGATCGCCGACTGCGAGAACGACGCGCTCCACGACGACCTCGGCGACGCCGTCGACGATCGACGCCGAGATCGCCGACGCCTCGGCCAGGTCGTCGACGCGGTTGCGGTAGTACCGGTCGATGTCCCACGCGTCCCACATGTTCGGGAAGTCCTGGTGCAGCTGGAACAGGTTCGCGGGCTGTCCCGCGGGGATCGCCTCGCGGCCGGTGGCGAGGTCGATCGCGGAGACGATGAGGCCGTCGCGGGAGATCAGGACCGTGACCGCGTCGTTGGTGAGGCGGAAGCCGCCGTCCTCGTCGGTCAGGGCGACGCGCGTTTCGTCTCGGTCGGCTGCGCCGTCCTCGCTCAACGACCCCGGGATGGGGTCGGCTGCGCCGTCCTCGCTCAACGACCCCCGGGATCGGGGCGGCGCCGAGGGCGCCCGCGCCGCCGACCGGAGTGTGCACCGGGCGGAAGACGATCTCGAGATCCCCGGATCCGGCCAGCGACTGACGCGCCGCCGCGGACAGAGCCTCGGCAGAGGCGACCACCTGGTGAGCACGGCCACGGCCTCACGGTGCACCCAGGCGATCGAGGTGCCGGGGAGGATGTCGTGGAACTCGTGCAGCAGCACCTGCTGCCACAGCGCGTCCAGCTCGTCGTAGGGGTACGCCGTGCCGAGGCGCACCGCCGCGGTCGTGGCCCACAGCTCGGCCTCGAGCAGCGCCTGCTCGGCGCGGCGGTGCGTGGCCTTCGTGGCGTGCTGGCTGGTCAGGGTGCCGCGGTGCAGCTCGAGGTAGAGCTCGCCGACCCACACGGCCGGATCCGGCAGCTCCGCCTTGGCGGCGTCGAAGAACTCGTCGGGGTGGATCCACTCCACCTGGGCGGATCCCTCCAGCGAAGCGAGACGCGCCGCCTTGCCGGTCATCTCGCGGGTCGTGCCGCCGCCGCCGTCGCCCCAGCCGACCGGGGCGATCGAGCGCGTCGCGACGCGGTTCTCCTTGAACTGGCGCGACGCCTTGGCGACCTCCATGCCGCTCAGCTGCGAGTTGTAGGTGTCCATCGGCGGGAAGTGCGTGAAGATCCGCGATCCGTCGATGCCCTCCCAGTCGAACGAGTGGTGCGGGAACACGTTGCGCTGGTTCCACGAGATCTTCTGCGTGAAGAACCACTCGAACCCGGCCCGGCGCATGAGCTGCGGCAGGGCGGGGGAGTAGCCGAAGCTGTCGGGCAGCCAGACGCCCTTCGACCGGATCCCGAACTCGCGCTCGAAGAAGCGCTGGCCGTGCGAGAACTGCCGCACGAGCGACTCGCCCGTCGGCATCACGGTGTCGGACTCGACCCACATGCCGCCGAGCGGCAGGAAGCGGCCCTCGGCGACCGCGGCCTTGATCCGCGAATACACCTCGGGGCGGTGCTCCTTCATCCACGCGTACTGCTGCGCGCTGGACATGCCGTAGCGGAACTGCGGCTGCTCCTCGAGCAGGGTCGTCATCGACGAGGTGGTGCGGGCGACCTTGCGGATCGTCTCGCGCACCGGCCACAGCCAGGCGGAGTCGATGTGCGCGTGGCCGACCGCGGCGATGCGGTGCGCGCTCGCGTCGGCGGGCGCGGCCAGCACGTCGGCCAGCTGCGCGCGGGCGTCCGCGGCGGTCTCGACGATGCGCTGCAGGTCGAGCACGTCGAGCGCGTCGTCGAGCGCCTGCAGGATCCGCATGCGCCGCGGCGAGGTCTCGGGCAGCTCGGCCTGCAGCTCGAGCAGCACCTCGAGGTCGAGGGACAGCTCGTACACCTCGGGCTCGAAGACCGCGAGGTCCATGTGCCGCACGCGGTACAGCGGATCCGGCGACGGAGGTCAGGATGTCGCCCTCCTGCGTCGGCAGGAAGGGGTGGTAGTCCAGCAGCACCGGGTTGGAGGCGCCCTCGAGGTAGAACTCGACGGATCCGCCCGCGGCGACGTCGACGGGCAGCCACTGGTTGCGCGGGTTCAGGCTCTTCACCGGCACGGGCTCGCCGTCGGCCCCGGCGCGGTAGGCGAGCGCCTCGCACTGGAAGCCGGTCATGTTCACGTCGAAGCCGAGGTCGATCAGCGCCTCGACGCGCTTGCCCGCCCAGTCGGCGGGGACCTCGCCGCGGAGCCGGAACCAGGTGGTGCCCCAGGCCGGTCCCCACTGCTGTCCGGCCGCGAACGGCGTGTACTCCAGCGCGAGACCCTCGGCGGCGGGGATCGGCTCGCCGGGGAGGGCGTGCGCGGCGATCTCCAGCGGGATCCGGGCGGAGTGGATCGCGGGACGCACGCGCTCGGTGAGCACGCGCGTGACGCGGCCGGTGGTGAGCGAGGTCTCTTCGTGCACGGGGGCGCTCCTTCGCGGTGCGAGAATCAGGGGATACGTCCGCGGATCATTCCGCGGACGAGCCAACTAAAACGATCTAGTACGGTGAGTCTATGTCACAGGCGAAGCGCACCACCATCGCCGATATCGCCCGGCTCGCCGGCGTCTCGCCCGGGGCCGTCTCCTTCGCGCTGAACGGGCGCCCCGGCGTCAGCGAGCAGACCCGCCAGCGCATCCTGGACATCGCCGAGGCGCATCAGTGGCAGCCGAGTTCGGCGGCCCGCGCCCTGGTCGGATCGCGCGCCGGGGTGGTCGGATTCGCCGTGAACCGACCCGCGCGCACGCTCGGCACCGAGGCCTTCTTCACCGACCTGATCGCCGGGGTGCAGTCGGCGCTCGCCGCGCACGGGATCGCCCTGCAGCTCGTGGTGGTCTCCTCGATCGAGGAGGAGATGGCGACCTACCGGCGCTGGCGCAGCGCCAACCAGGTCGACGGCGTGATCGTGATCGATCCGCGCGACGACGATCCCCGGCTCGCGCTGCTGCCCTCGCTGCCGCTGCCCGCGGTCGTGATCGGCAGCCGCGAATCGGCCGGCGATCCGCCCTCCATCTGGCTCGACGACGAGGCGGCCGCGCACGCCCTGTTCGACTACCTCGCCGCGCTCGGCCACCGCGAGATCGCGTACGTGTCGGGTCCGGCCGAGTTCCAGCACACCCGGATCCGCGCCGACGTGCTCGCCGCGCTGGCGCGCCGCGACGTGCGCCGGCGAGACGCTCGTCACCGACTTCTCGCCCGCCGCCGCCACCGCCGCGACCCGCACGCTGCTGAGCCGTGCCGCCCGGCCGACGCGCCATCGTCTACGACAACGACGTGATGGCGATCGCCGGGCTCAGGGTCGCGCAGGAGATGGGCGTCGCCGTGCCGCGGGTGCTGTCCGTGGCGTCGTTCGACGACTCCGTGGTGACCGGCCTCGTGCACCCGTCGATCACCTGCCTCACCCGCGACACGTTCTCGCTCGGCGAGCAGGCCGCCGTGTTCCTGCTGGAGCGGATCGA
The DNA here is from genome assembly GCA_963791605.1 of uncultured Actinomycetota bacterium. GTDB lineage: Bacteria > Actinomycetota > Actinomycetes > Actinomycetales > Microbacteriaceae > Microbacterium. The sequence continues at coordinate 76,103 of CAWBTB010000005.1, forward strand.
CGCCGCGGATCCGCTGCCTGTCCCGCCCTGGACCGATCCCCGCCCTGACGATCCGGGAGAGCACGGCGGCGCCGCGGGGCTGAGCGGGCGCGCGGCGCCGCGGATCCCGCGTCTTCGCGGCTCCTGGTGCTGCGCGACGCGCCCTTCCTGCGTTTCCCGTCCCGTCCGGTTCGTCCCCGTCCCGTCCGGATGGAAAATGCGGCTCGGAGCGTCGTGGGGGCGGCGTTATCCATCTCGACGGCCCGGCCGGACCCGGCCCCGGAGATGGAAAACGCTGTCGCGGCCCTCTCCGGGGAGCACCGTCTTTCGCCATCGGGGCCGCCACGGCCGGGGCGCTCCGGCGCGCGGTCAGGCGGCTCCGATAGAGTTCACACGGCCGACGAGAGGAGCACGACCATGACGCCGGACGCCGTGAAGAAGCACCAGGACTACAACCCCGGACCGCGGGTGGGGATCACGTTCTCCACTTTCGACCTGCTGCACGCGGGGCACATCATGATGCTCGCCGAGGCCAAACGGCAGTGCGACTACCTCATCTGCGGGCTGCAGATGGATCCGACCCTGGACCGCCCGGAGAAGAACGCTCCCACCCAGACCGTGGTCGAGCGCTACATCCAGCTGCGCGGGTGCTCGTACGTCGACGAGATCGTGCCGTATTCGACCGAGCAGGACCTGGAGGACATCCTCCGCTCGTTCAAGCTCGACGTCCGCATCGTCGGCGACGAGTACGAGGATCGCGACTTCACCGGCCGCGCGTACTGCGAGGAGGCGGGGATCGAGCTGTACTTCAACACCCGCGACCACCGCTTCTCCAGCTCCGGCCTGCGCAAGATCGTCGCGGCCAAGGAGGCCGAGCGGGTCAACGGCCGGGCCTGAGTGCGGCGCCCTCCCCCAAAAAAGTGCTCGCTCAACGACCCCGGAGGCGGGCAGGGGGTGTCAGCCTTCGTCGACCACCGTGTTGTTCGAGGAGTAGACGCCGATCCGCGGTCGGAGGTCGGGGCGGATCAGCTCGGTGATCCCGCGTGCGGCGAGCGCGGCCGGATCGGCGGCGACGCGCGACGTGACGAAGGCGGCGTCGCTCCCGGCCTCGCACGCGTCCACCCAGGCCTGGAAGATCGCACCTCCCGGGCTCATCGCCGCACGGCTGACCGGGATCTCGTCGTCGTCCACCTCGATCACGATCGCGGTGGTGCGGGCGGGCGCCTGCTGCCGTCGCGCGCAGCTCGGGGATGATCTCGGCGAAGCGGCGGCCGATCGGCTTGGCGGCGCCGGACTGGTCGATCAGGCCCAGCGAGTACTCCAGCTCGGGATAGTCGGCGAGCTCGCGGCCGACGTCGTGCGAGCACCACCAGGTGACGCCCCAGAGGTTCTCGGTGCGCGCCGCGGCGCGGACCGTCGCCTCCAGGAAGCCGGGGGTCTGCGCCGGCTCCAGGCAGTTCGACGGGGCGCCGACCTCCTGCAGCCAGATCGGCCGGTGCGGATCCGTCGCGAACGCCCGGGACAGCTCGATCATGTACTCCGCGTGCCGGTCGCTCGCGGCGGATCTGCCGCCGTAGCGCTGCGCGGTGCCGTTGAAGATCCACGAGTGCACGGTCGTCATCGCGCCGATGCGGGCCGCATGCCCTCCGGAGCGGCGACCCCGGCGAAGTCGAGCAGGGTCTGCGCGATGTCGACGTTCGAGACCAGGGCGTCCGTGCTCCCGCCGGCGGCGACGCGGGCGGGATAGCTGAGCACGAGCGGCATCCGCAGCGACTCCTCGTACATGAAGCGCTTGTCGAACCACCCGTGCTCGCCGAGGTAGAAGCCCTGGTCCGAGGCGTAGACCGTGACGGTGTCGTCGAACTGGCCGCGCTCGCGCAGGAAGCCGGTGAGCGCCTGTACGCCCTCGTCCACCGCGGCCACGCAGCGCAGGTAGTCCTGCATGTAGCGCTGGTACTTCCACACCGCGCGCTCCGCGTAGCCGAGCTCGGAGGGCGGATCCTGTTTCAGGTCGATGTCGGTGAGGTAGTCGGCGATCCGCATCGTGGCGTGGTGCGCGGGCGTGCCGCGGCCGTCGTAGTCGTCGTCGAAGGTGGCGGGCAGCGGGATCGGATCCGTGAACAGGTCGGCATGCCGGGGATGCGGCTGCCACGGGCGGTGCGGCGCCTTGTGCCAGACCAGCACGCAGTACGGCTCATCCCCCTGCGCATCCATCCACGCGAGCGCGTGCTCGGTGATGATGTCGGTCACGTAGCCGGCGTATCGCACCGGGCCGTCCGGCGTGAGGAAGAGGGGATCGAAGTACTCGCCCTGATCCGGCAGCACCTCCCAGTGGTCGAACCCCACCGGGTCGTATGCGGGCCCGTGACCGAGGTGCCACTTGCCGAACATCGCGGTGCGGTAGCCGGCCGCCTGGAGCGCGGTGATGAACGTCTCGTGGTCGTTCGTGAGAGGCGTGGTGAGCGTGGTCACGGCGCTTGCGTGGCTGTACGTGCCGGTGAGGAAGGCGGCCCTGCTCGGGGTGCACAGCGCGTTCTCGACGAGGGCTCGGTCGAAGCGGATCCCCGCCTCGGCGATCGCGTCGATGCCCGGCGTGGCGTTGACCACGGAGCCGTAGCAGCCGATCGCGTTCGCGGCGTGGTCGTCGGTCAGCACGAACACGATGTTCGGGCGGCGGGATGCGCTCATCTGTCTCTCCGGACGTGCTCAAAGGTTTCGGTTCGACGAGCCCGCCCGTCCTTTTCCGGTTGGACCCAGCCGCACCCTTGTGGCATGCTATGCACACTATATCGTTTTAGTGACGGGTTGCCGGAACCGCAAGGAGACGCGCCCTGGACCATTCGAAGGAGAAAGTCCATGAAGTTTCGCAGCAGCCTGGCCCTGGGCATCGCCGCTACGGCCGTCCTCGCTCTGACCGCCTGCACGGGGGGCGGAGGAGGCGGAACCGGCAGCGGTGGCGCGATCGACACCTCGGGGGAGCTCACCGGCACGATCAAGTTCCAGACCTGGTCCCTGAAGAACGAGAAGTTCACGCCGTACTTCGAGAGCCTGATCAAGGCGTTCGAGAAGGAGCACCCGAAGGTCACGGTCGACTGGCTGGACCAGCCGGGTGACGGCTACCAGGACAAGATCCTCAGCCAGGCGAACTCCAACACACTGCCCGACGTGCTGAACCTGCCGCCGGACATCGGCTACCCGCTCGTCGCCGCCGGCAAGCTCGTCAACCTCGCCGAGGCGGATCCGAAGCTCGAGGCGCAGTACAACAAGGGCGGCTGGGAGGCCTACAGCAACTACACCGGAGTGAAAGGCACCTACGGATTGCCCTGGTACACCGGCAGCGACCTGTCCTGGTGGAACATGGATCAGCTCAAGGGCTACGGCGTCACCAAGGACAGCCTCCCCACGACGACGGACGCGTGGCTCGACCTCGCCAAGAAGGTCGCCACGGATTCGTCGGGCAAGGTCATGCTGGTCTCCTCCATGCCGGGTCTGGACACCTTCGTCTCGGCCGGGATCAAGGTCATCGACGACAAGGGCGACTTCGTCTTCAACACCGCTGCGGCGGAGGCGATCGTGCAGAAGTACGCCGACGCGTACAAGGCCGGTGCGATGCCGCCCGAGGCGCTCAGCGGCACCTACTCGGGCAATGCGGAGATGTACCTGCAGGGCAAGGTCGCGTACTCGACCGGCGGATCCGGCTTCGCGGGCGACCTGCGCACCAAGGCTCCGACGCTGGTCGACGTGACCACCGCCACGGCGCGTCCGGGTGTTCCGCCGCTGTTCGTGCAGGGCCTGAACGTCGCCTCCACCTCGAAGAACAAGGCCGCAGCTCTCGCGTTCGCCGAGTTCGCCACGAACGAGAAGAACCAGGTCGACTTCGTGAAGCTCGCGATCGGATTCGCCCCGGGCACCGCGGGCGGCGCCGACGAGGTCGTCAAGGCCGTCACGAGCGACCCGAACGTGCCGGCCGCCCAGGCCGACGCCATGAAGATCATGTTCGCCGCGCTGCCGGACGCCAAGGCCACGCCGTACCAGTGGACCGGTGCCGACACCACGTTCCTCAATCAGCAGATGGCGCTCGCCGTGCGCGGCGACATCACGCCGAAGGCGGCGCTGGACAAGATCGTGAAGAACGCAAATGACAACCGTATCGACAAGTGAGCTGGATCCGGCCGCGGCGGGTACCGGCGGTTTCAGCGGCGGTACCCGCAAGCGGGGGCTGATCCAGTCCCACCGGTGGTTCACGCCGTGGCTGCTGATCGGGCCGGCGGTGATCTGGGTGCTCGTGTTCGCGCTCTGGCCGTTCCTGAACACGGTCGTGCTGAGCTTCACGAACGCGAAGCCGCTGCGCACCCCGCAGTTCGTCGGGATGGACCAGTACGTCAAGCTGCTCGGCGACGATCAGTTCAAGTACGCGCTGCTGACCTGCCTGATCTACGTGGTCGTCTGCGTGCCGCTGCTGACGATCCTGCCGCTGCTGCTCGCCCTGCTCGTGGAGAAGACCATCCCGGGCATCGCCCTGTTCCGCACCACGTTCTACTTCCCCGTGATCGCCTCGGTCGTGGTCGTGGCGCTGATCTGGAGCTGGTTGTTCGACAGCAAGGGCATCATCAACCAGACCCTGCAGTTCATGGGCATCGCCGACAAGCCGGTCGCATTCCTCGTGGACCGCTGGTGGCTGCTGGCCTGCGCGATCCTGCTGACCATCTGGAAGGGCGTCGGGTACTACATGGTCGTGTACCTGGCGGCTCTCGGAAACGTCGGCAAGGACCTGCACGAGGCGGCCATGCTCGACGGCGCCGGCACCTTCCGCCGGTTCCTGAGCGTGACGATCCCGAGCGTGCGCGGCGCGATGCTGCTCATCGCGGTCCTGATCGCCGTCGCGGCGATGAGGATCTTCACCGAGCTCGACGTGCTCTCGCACCACACCGGCGGACCCGGCGGGTACGACATGTCGATCGTCATGCTGATCCGGCAGGCGGGATCCGGTCTGAACGGCAACCTCGGCTACGCGGCTGCGGTGTCCGTCGTGCTGTTCCTGCTCACCCTGATCCCGCTCGTCGGGATCGCCCTGCTGAACCGCGAGAAGAAGGTGAAGTCATGACCGCCACCGAGGCGATCGTCCGCGAGGAGGGCCGGACGGCGCGGAAGGCGCAGAAGGCACCGAAGGTGAAGCCGGCCAAGGAGAAGATGTTCCGCAGCGGCGGAGCCGGCGACATCAGCAAGCCGACCATCGGCGGCCTCGTGTTCCGCTACGTGCTGCTCATCATCGTGCTCGCGCTGGTGATCGGTCCGTTCCTGTGGCAGCTCTCGACGTCGTTCAAGGGGCCGGGAGAGGATCTGTACGCCTTCCCGCCGAACCTCATCCCGACGCAGCCGACGCTGCAGAACTACACCAAGGTCACCGACTTCATCCCGGTGTACCAGTACGCGTGGCGCTCGCTCTTCGTCGCACTGGTCTCGGTCGCCACGAACGTCGTGTTCGCGGTGCTCGGCGGGTACGCGCTGGCGTGCATGAGGTTCCGCGGCAAGAAGATCGCCCTCGGGATCCTGTTCTCGACGATGCTGCTGCCCGGCGAGGTCACGGTCACGAGCAACCTGCTCACGATCAACGGCCTGGGGCTCGCGAACACGCTCTGGGGCGTGATCCTGCCCGGAGCGATCGGCGCGATGAACGTGCTGCTCATCGCGACGGCCTGCCGGATGATCCCGAGTGAGGTGCTGGACGCGGCGACCGTGGACGGCGCCACCACGTGGCAGCGGATCCGGCACATCGTCTGGCCGAACGTGCGGGGCATGACCAGCGTCGTCGCGATCTTCACGTTCATCGGCGCCTGGGACGACTACCTCTGGCCGCTCATGGTGATCACCGACCCGAACAACTACACTCTGACGGTCGGCATGGCGTATCTGAACAGCAACTTCTCGCCGGATCCGCGGCTCATCGCGGCCGGCACCATCATCGCGCTCGTGCCGATCATCATCCTGTTCTCGGTGACGCAGCGGTTCTTCTTCTCCGGCGTGCAGGAAGGCGCCGTCAAGGGATGAGGGACCCCGAGCTGCGGGCGGCCGACGGCCCGGAGGATCCCCCGTCGTCCCGCCCGCGCTCGGGCGTGCTGGGCGGCCGGGTGTTCGGCCTTCCGGTTCACGGTGGGGCAGGGTGAGCAGAGGCTCGCGCTGCCCCACCTCGGCGAGATCGCCGTCGGCGACGACACGGTCGTGCACTGGGCGTTCTACGCGGACGGCCCCGATGCCGTCTCGGCGCCGTACGCGGCGCTCGCCGTGACGATCGACGTGACCTTCGACGACGGATCCCGGCTGAGCGGCGACGCGCGCGTGCGGGACCGGTACGGCTTCGCGCTCGGAGCCTCGGCGCAGTTCGAGGCCGCGTGGGCGATGCCGGAGCAGTGGAACGCCGACTCGGTGTCGCTGGCGCCGTGGGCGGGGCGGCGCGCGCGGGTCGAGGCCGTGCTCGGTGCCGAGGGACTGCGCGGGATGGCGGGGGAGGTCTCGGGGTTCGTCGAGGTCGTCGTGGAGTCGGCGGCCTCGTCGGCGTCGGCGTCTGCCGACCCGCTGTCGCTCACCCCCGCGGACCGCGTGGACACGCGCCGGGGGAGCCACTCCGGATCCCGGTTCTCCCGCGGCAACACGATCCCGATCGTGGCGGCGCCGCACGGATTCTGCTTCCTCACCCCGGCCACCGATGCCGCGGACTCCCGCTGGCCGTATCGCTGGTCGGTGCACGACGACGAGGACGGCCGGGCGCTGGAGGCCGCTGCAGTTCTCGCACCAGCCGAGCCCGTGGATCGGCGACCGCGGGGTGCTGCAGGTCATGCCGTTCCGCGACGCCCCGGCCTCGGATCGCGCCACGCGGCGGATGCGGATCCTGCCGGGCGGCGAGGTGGCCCGTCCGTTCGAGTACGCGGCCCGGCTGCGGGGCGGGTTGCGCGTGGAGATGACGGCGACCTCGCACGGCGGCGCGTTCCGCGTGATCGCCGACGACGACGCGACCGCGGTCGGCTTCGTGATCGATCAGCTCTCGGACGACGGCCGGCTCCGGATCGGATCCGACGGCCGGTTCGAGGGCTGGATCCCCGAGGGGCCCGCCCAGGGCGGCGGCCAGGACTGGGGGAACGCGCCGCGCACGTTCTTCGCCGGGCGGGTGCTCGGCGCGCTCGGGGCGGCCGGGCGGCTCGCCGACGCCGGCCGCGAGCGGGTCGCCGGGCATCTCACCGGCACGGGACGGCTGGAGGTGCGCATCGCGCAGTCGTTCCTCTCGATCGCGCAGGCGCGCGCTCTGTCTGGAGCAGGAGCTTGCGCCGGAGCGGGACTTCGACGAGCATCCGCGACGCGCTGCGGGACGAGTGGAACGAGCTGCTCGGGGCGGTGCGGATCCCGCCGCTCCCCGACGACGAGCGCCCGTATCGGGGTCTCGCCGACGACGAGGCGCGGGCCCGGATCGCGAGCGCGCTGTACCGCCTGCACCTGTACCCGAACACGATGGCCGAGGAGGTGGCCACGGAGTCCGGCGTGGAGCAGCGGTTCGCGGATCCGATGACTCCCGCCGCCGCGCACACCGAGGAGCGCACCGGCGCCGCCGTCGCGGACGGAGAGCTCTTCGTGAACAACGGGTACTGGGACACCTACCGCACCGCCTGGCCCGCGTTCGCCCTGTTCACGCCCGCGTTCGCGGGGCGCATGCTCGACGGCCTGCTGCAGCAGTGGCGCCGGGGCGGCTGGATGGCACGCTGGAGCGCGCCGGGATACGTCGACTCGATGGTCGGCACGTCGAGCGATCAGATCTTCGCCGACGCCGCACGGTGGGGGATCCCGTTCGACGCCGCCGCGGCGTTCGAGAGCGCCTGGCGCAACGCGTGCGAGCCCAGTGCGGATCCGCGGGCGGGCCGGAAGGGCATCGCCCGGGGGCGGTTCGCCGGCTACGTCTCGCGAGACACGCACGAGGGCATGAGCTGGAGCCTGGAGAACGCGATCTCGGACGCCGGGATCGCACGGCTGGCGGAGCGGCTGGCCTCGACACGGGCACGTCCGGAGGCGGCCCGGTACCGGGCGTTCGCGCGCTACTTCCGCAATCGGTCCCTGTCGTACCGCACGCTCTTCGACGCCGAGGCCGGCTTCTTCCGCGGGCGCGACTGGGACGGATCCTTCGGTGACGGACCCTTCGACCCGCGCGTCTGGGGTGGCGACTACGTCGAGACGAACGCGTGGGGGATGTCCGTCAGCGCCCGTGCACGACGGCGCGGGCCTTGCGGCGCTCTACGGCGGGCCGGCCGGCCTCGGCGCGCACCTGGACCGGCTGTTCGCCGAACCGGAGACCGCCGACGACGCCTTCGGCGGCGCGTACGGCACGGTGATCCACGAGCAGCGCGAGGCCCGGGCGCTGCGCAGCGGCATGTGCGCGATCTCCAACCAGCCGGCGCATCACATCCCGTGGATGTACGTGCACAGCGACCGCCCGTGGCAGGCCGGCGCGGCCGTGCACGCCCTCGCCGAGCGCCTGTTCGCCGGGGCGATGATCGGCCAGGGCTTCCCCGGCGACGAGGACAACGGCGAGATGAGCATGTGGTGGCTGTGGGCCGCCCTCGGCCTGTACCCGCTCGAACTCGCGTCGGGGGAGCTGCGGATCGGATCGCCGCTGTACGACGACATCACGGTGCGCCGGGCGGGTGGCTCCGTGCTCCGGATCCGGTCGGTGCGCGCGGATCCGGACGCGCGGCTGCTCGTCCGCGCCCGCCTGAACGGGGTGGAGCTCGACCGGCCGGTGCTGTCCGTCGACGCGCTCGCCGAGGACGCCGAGCTGGAGCTGGAGTTCTCCGTCGGATCCCCGACGAGGCGTCGCGGAGTCGGATCTGGGCGGCAGCGCGGCCGGATCCCGCGCCGTGGCGACCCGACCTGACCGGGTCCGGACGTGATCCGGCTGGGCTCGAACGCGACACGCTCCCGGCCAGCAGGCCGGCGCAGGCGACCGAGCGAAACGCCTTGCGACGGTGCCGTCTCTTCGACGACGGGGCCTCGGGGCAGGCGGTCGCACTCGCCGCGGGGGAGTGGGCCGGATGGCGGTTCCCCGCGCCGCGCGCGGTGACCGACGTCACGATGACCGCCGCGCAGGCAGCCGCGGCGGGATCGTGGATCTGGGAGGCGAGCGACGACGGATCCGAGTGGCGTCCGGTGCCGACGACGCACACCGAGCCGCTGATCCCGGATCGCACCACCCCGTTCGCGTTCCCGGCGCCGGTCGTCGCGCGGATGCTGCGGGTGCGTGCCCTCGCCCCGCTCGCGCTGGGCCAGCTGGAGCTCTTCGACCTCACAGGCCTCGACGGCGCACCGCCGCCGAGTGGGGCGCGCTGACCGGCGCACCCCGGAACACAACGACACGGAGGAAACATGACGGAGCACACTCATCGTCTCGGGCATTCTGGCCGTCTCGGGCGTCGCACCGGAGCGGCGGTCGTCGCCCTCGGGCTCGCCCTGACCGGATCGCTCGCCGCCGGCGGAGCGGCGCACGGCGCCGACACGTCGGGCGATCCGAAGCGGGTCGTCTACGTCGAGGTGAACGGCAACGACCTGTCGCACGTCGCCGACTACACCCTGGCGGGCACGGACCGTCCGGCGTTCGACGCCGCGATGATCTTCGCCGCGAACATCGACTACGACACGGAGAAGAAGCAGGCCTACCTGGCTCTGAACGACCGCGTCACCTGGACGCTGGAGAACGCGGCGACGCAGATCCGCCCGCTGCAGCAGCGCGGCACCAAGGTGCTGCTCTCGGTGCTCGGCAACCACCAGGGCGCGGGGCTCGCGAATTTCGCATCGCGCAAGGACGCGGGGGCGTTCGCACAGCAACTCGCCGACGTCGTGCAGAAGTACGGTCTGGACGGCATCGACTTCGACGACGAGTGGTCGGAGTACGGCAACAACGGCACGGGCCAGCCCAACGACAGCTCGTTCCCGTACCTCGTGAAGGAGTTGCGCACCAAGATCGGCCCGCACAAGCTCATCACGTTCTACAACATCGGTCCCGCGTCGGAGTCGACGCAGTACCAGGGCATCAGCGTGGGCGCGCTCATCGATTACGCCCTCAACCCCTGGTACGGGTCGTGGGAGGTGCCGCAACTCGCCCGGGCGGGCGCGTCGAAGCTGGCACCCGGCGCGGTCGATCTGAACCGCACGCCCGTCGAGACGGCGGCGCAGTTCGCTCAGCGCACGAAGGCCGAGGGGTACGGCGCGATCGTCACCTACGACCTCCGTGCGGGCGACTACTCGGCGTACGTCTCCGCGATCACCGAGCCGCTGACCGGTCTCGCGACCGTCTACACGCCGGCGCCGTGACCGAGCGCGAGAGGGCGGGCCGGAGCCGTTGGCTCGCCCTCCCGCAGCCCACGTCGTTCGAGGCGTCCGGGGGTCTCTGGGCGCCATCTCGAGTGCGCGTCGTCGCGCGGAGCACCGGCCTGCGCCGCGAGGCCGCGCGGATCGAGGGGGAGCTGCGGGCGCTCGGAGTGACCGCGCGCACGCCGCCCAGGATCCGGCGCTGACGCTGCGGCTGAGCCCGCTGGCGGAGGGTGGAGCGGACGACGAGTCCTTCACGATCGAGGTCGCCGACGACGTCGTCATCACCGCGGCGTCGGCCGCGGGGGCGTTCCGCGCCACCCGGCAGATCCTGCACAACCTGCGAGCCCAGGGGGGCGTTCCGCGGGGGAGCGTGCAGTCCGCGCCGGCGGTGACCGAGCGCGGACTGCACCTCGACGCGGGGCGCAAGCACTACCCGGCGGCGATGGATCCTGGAGCAGCTGCACGCGGCGGCCGATGTCGGGATCAACGTGTTCCAGTGGCACTTCTCCGAGAACGAGGGCTTCCGGCTGGAGTCCGACGGCGTTCCGCGAGATCGTCTCGGAGGAGCGGATCAGCCGTGCCGAGGCGGCCGAGATCGTCGCCACCGCACACGATCTGCACATCGACCTCGTGCCGTCGCTGGACATGCCGGGGCATCTGCGGCACGCGCTCGTCGCGCACCCCGGCTGCGGCTGCCCGAGCCGTCCGGGGCTCGACACCGATCACGCCCTCGACATCACCCGCGAGGATCCGATCCGCTTCGCGCTCGCACTCATCGACGATGCCATCCCGGTCTTCACGCACAGCACCCGCTGGAACCTGGGCGGCGACGAGTTCGTCGACTTCGACCGGATGGCCGAGTTCCCGGCGCTGGCCGATGCCGCCGTTGCGCGGTACGGACCGGACGGCACCGGCTTCGACCTGCTCACCGCCTTCGTGAACCGCATCGCCGCGCACCTGCGCGAGCGCGGCTTCGAGGCGCGCGCCTGGAACGACGGGCTGTTGCGGAGCACCCGCGAGCTCCTGGATCCCGGCGTCGTGCTGACCTGGTGGACGAACTGGAACGCGGGCATGCGACCGGTCGCCGACGCGCTTGCCGCCGGGCACCGCGTGGTCAACGTCAACGACGCGCTGTTCTATTACGTGCTCGGCGAGAACGCCGGGTACCGCTATCCGACGGCCGCGCGGATCTGGGACGCGGACTGGCATCCGGGCTTGTTCCCGTCGCTGTGGGGTGCGGCGGGGCAGGGCACGGTGCGGCAGGAGCTGACGCGGCCGTACCCCGACCTGTTGCGCGGCGTCTCGTTCGCCGTGTGGTCGGACCGGCCCGACGCGCAGACGCCTGTCGAGGTCGCGGCGGGTATCCGCGGCCCGTTGCGCGCGATGGCGGAGCGGGCCTGGAACGCCGGATCCGCGCTCTCGCTCGCGGAGTTCGAGGCGCTGGACCGCGCGATCGGCGTTGCCGACGCCTCGGGGTCGTTGAGCGAGCACCGACGCAGTCGGAGCGAGACGAAACGCTCTGATCCGTATGGGGTCGTTGAGCGAGCACCGACGCAGTCGGAGCGAGACGAAACGCCCTGATCCTGCGCAGATCCGCCCTCGGCGTCAGGCCTTCGCGGCGGCCTTCATCGCGCGCTTGTGCTCGCGGACCTTGGCGAGCGACTCCGGCGAGACGATGTCGGCGACCGAGCGGAAGGATCCGTCCTCGCCGTACGGTGCCGACGCCTCGCGCCAGCCCGCGCCCGTGAAGCCGTACTGCTTGCCGAGCAGCGCGAGGAAGATCTTCGCCTTCTGCTCGCCGAAGCCGGGCAGCGTCTTCAGGCGGCTCAGCACCTCCGCACCGTCCGGATCGGTCCCTGAGCCCGTCGAAGGGTCCGTCCACAGGTTCGCGGCGTCGCCGCCCCAGTCGTCCACGAGGGTGCGGCACAGCGTCTGCACGCGCGCGGCCATGGATCCCGGGAAGCGGTGCACCGACGGCGACTGCCTGAACGCGGCGAGGAACTCGTCCGGGTCGTAGGCGGCGATCGCTGGCGGCATCGATCGCGCCGGTGCGCTGCTCGATCTTCAGCGGACCGTGGAACGCGGTCTCCATCGCGACCTGCTGGTCGAGCAGCATCCCGATCAGGAGGGCCAGCGGGTTGTCGGTGAGCAGGGCGTCGGCGGCGGTGTCTCCGGTGATGTGCAGGGCCATGGATCCAGTCTCGCACTCGGGCGCCGCCCTCGAGTGGCGGGTGGCCGGCCGGATGCCGGATGGAAAACGCTGCGCGCGGGCGCGGCGGACCGGCGTTTTCCCTCTCCTCGGCGAACTGTGCGGCGGGTGGAAAGTGCTCCTGCGTGGCGCCTGCGAGCGGCGTTTCCCATCTTCCGGGCGCCCGAAACGATCCCTTGACATATTCGTTCGGACGAATGCATGATGGACCCATGACCGAGATCATCGAACGACACGTCTCCGCCTCGCCGGTGCGGATCTGGGAACTCTGGACCACGCCCGAGGGCATCTCGCGGTGGTGGGCTCCCGACGGCTTCCGCACCGACGTGACCGCCCTCGAGCTGCGTCCCGACGGGGTGCTCGAATACACCATGACCGCCGTCGCGCCGGAACAGGTGGCGTTCATGGAGCAGAACGGCATGCCGCTCGCCACCGCCTCGCGCAAGCGCTTCACCGCGATCGAGGAGCCGTCGCGCCTCGCCTATGCGTCGCTCATCGACTTCGTGCCGGGCGCACGACGCCTACGAGCAGCTGACCGAGATCGAGCTGCATCCGGCCGACGGCGGCGGCACCAGGATCGTCATGCGCGTCGAACCGCTGCACGACGAGGTGTGGACGCAGCGACTGCTCGCGGGGCGGGCGAACGAGCTGGACAACCTCGCCGCGCTGGTTCTCGCCGAGTGAGCCGCCAGGAGCCGCAGCACCCCGGCGCGATCGACCCGCAGCGCGCGTTCGCCGCGATGGGCGAGCCGGCTCGGTTCCGGATCCTCGAGGTGCTCGCCGAGAACGCGTCGACGGTCGGCGGAGTCGCCGAGGCAACGCACGCTCTGCAGCCGCAGACCACGAAGCACCTCCAGGCGCTGGAAGCGGCCGGGCTGATCACGATCCACAAACTGGGGCGTCGCCGCGTGGCGCAGCTCGATCGCGCGGCCTTCGCCGCGCTGTCGGCGCACCTCGCGGACTGGGCACGGCCGGATCCCGACGACGACGTGCTGGAGTCCTACGCACGCGGGATCGTCCGGGAGACGGCGGATCCGGCAGGGCGCCGGACACTGTCCCTCCGCACCCAGGTCGCGGCCTCCGCGGAGGCGGTGTGGCGCGCCTGGACCGATCCGCGGGTCGCCGTCCGCTGGTGGGCTCCGCGGCACTTCGAGGTGCGCGAGTTCGCGATCGGGCGGGCCGCGGGCGATCCGATCCGCGTCGTCCTGGGCGAGCCGGGCGGTGCCGTGTACCGCTCGGTCGGTACCGTCCTTGAGGCGGTGCCGAGGCGGCGCCTGGTCTTCGCGCTCGCCCCGGTGGGTGAGGACGGCGAACCGCTCTTCGAGGCCGTGCATACCCTCGAGATCCGCGGTCAGGATCCCGCCGTGCTGCATCTGCGGATCGAGGTCGGCGCCGTGCGGGCCGGGGCCGCTGCGGCCGTCGCCGGACTCGAGCCCGGATGGCGTCAGCTGCTCGACGGTCTCGTGGAGCAGCTCGCCGACGGGTCCGTCAGTGATGATCTCGGACCCGCGCGCTAGGGCGCGAGCGCGCGCCGCATCATGTCGATGAGATCATGCACGGCGCGCGCGAGGCGCGAACCGGCGGGATCCTGCACCACCAGCCAGGTGTCCATGGCTTGTCCCATCCCCATGACCACGGCGACGAGGAAGTCGGTCGGCAGATCGGTGCGGATGGCTCCGATGCGCTGGCCCGCCGACACCGTCTGCATCACCCAGGGCAGCGTCTGCTGCTCCGCATCGCGCTGGGCGGCGCGCAGCGCCGGCGCTGCGGCTCCGGTCAGCCAGTCGCGCAGCAGCGCGCCCGTCTCGGGTGTCTCGGCCATCAGCCTCATCAGCCGCAGGTAGGTCTCCTCGATCGTCGCCCAGAACCCGTCGGCGTCCCGGGCCTCGGGCACCGGAACCGGACCGGTGTGCGCGAAGAGCCGCTCGAGCTGGCGGCGGAGGACGTCCGCGTAGAGGTCCTCCTTGCCGTCGAAGTAGTAGTACATGGCGCCCTTGGAGACACCGGCCGCGGAGATGATCCGGTTGAGCGAGGCGCCGCCGTATCCGTGGTGCGCGAACTCCTGCAGGGCTGCATCCAGCAACGCCTCCTGCTGCGCGGTGGGGAGTCGATGGAATCGAGGACGGGCCATGCACCCCATTCAACCCGCAGGTGGGGGAGGAAGCACGACCGGATCGCGCAGGCTCCGGCCGGCCACGAGATTCGTGACGACCGGGATTCCCATGAGGCCGAAGATCGCGTTCCGCAGCAGCAGCCGGAGGATGCTGCGGGGCGCGAACGCATCGCCGAGACCGATCGCGGCATCCTGCTTGCTGCGCACGACGCCCGCGAGCCGCTGTTCGTATGCGGCGAACGCCGCACGGTGATCGCCACCCGCGTGGTGCAGCTCGGCCGCCAGGACGTAGGCCTCCACCATCGCCAGCGCCGATCCCTGCCCGGCGAGCAGCGACGGGCAGGCCGCAGCGTCCCCGACTAGCGCGATGCGGCCGCGCGACCACGACGGCATGAGGATCTGACTCGCCCGGTCCAGGTAGAAGGTGCGGGCCTGTGGCATCCGCTCGAGGATCGCAGGGACCTCCCAGCGCATGTGGCGGAGGCGTCTGCGGAGCAGCTCCTGCTGTGCGGCCACGTCGTCGACCGGCACCTCGCCCTCCTCGCGGAACGTGAAGCAGAACATCGTGGACCCGTCGCGCAGGGACAGGCGCAGGGCCTGCGCGCCCACCTCGGTGTGCATCACCGCGACCAGGTCGTCTCGAGGGAGATAGCGCGGGAACGTCGAAGGCCGCCACCGCGATTCCGAGCGGGCGCTCAAATTCGGTCTCGGGCCCGAACGCGAGTGCGCGCACCCGGGAGTGCAGGCCGTCGGCACCCACGACGAGGTCGAACTCGCGGGACGCGCCGCCGGCGAATTCGACGTGCACCGCATCGCCGTCGTCGACGAGCGAGTCGACCGTGTCGCCGAAGATGGTCTCCACGCCGGGGTCGAGCAGGTCGTATGCGGCCCGGGACAGGTCGGAGCGCCCCACCGTCACGTAGCGACCTCCCGCCGCATCGAGCAGGCGGAGGGGATCCAGGTGCGCGATGCGCCGGCCCTTCGCGTTCACCTCGCGCGCCTCTCGGAAGCGGTAGCCGTCCTCCAGGAGCCGGGGCACGATGCCCATGCGTTCGGCCACGTCGAACCCGGTGCCCCAGAAATCCACGACGTAGCCGCCTTCGCGCAGCTGCGGGGCGCGCTCGACGATGGTCGGCTCATGCCCCGACGCGCGCAGCCAGTAGGCGAGTGTGGGTCCCGCGATGCCCGCGCCCACGATCAGCACCCTCATCTCAAACCCCCAGTTCGACCAGTGGTCTAATAATACGCCCGCGCGTCCGCGGGCACCAGGGTTCTAGTTGATGATCTCGCCGCGCTCGTCGGCGCGCAGTGCGGCGAGGCGCTCGTGCCACTGCTGCAGAGCCTCGGGAGTGAGCCGGATCCAGTCGTCGACCTCGGCGACGATGCGGAGCGGATCCCGGCTGCGGAACGAACGGGTCGGGTTGCCGGGGTACTTCTTGTCGGTCACGTTCGGGTCGTCCTCGAACTCGCCGGTCGGCTCGACCAGGTACACCCGCGGGGCGCCCTCCCCGGCGGCGAGCTCCGCCGCGAGACCGGCGCCGTCGCGCAGCGCCGTGAAGTAGATGTGGTTCATCACGACCTCGGGGCGGTAGTTGGACCGGAAGCCCGCGGTGAGCAGGTCGCCGGGGCGCAGATCCGCTTTCGTGCCGTGGAAGAACGGTCCTTCGTCCGTCGCCGCGCTCATTCGTCCAGCGTAGCGACGCGGCTCAGGCGGAAGCGGCGTCCGGCTCCTGCGCGGCGGGGGCTTCGGCGGTCAGGCCATACAGCGCCTCGACGGCGGCGATGAACTCGGATCCGCGGCCCTGCGCGGCGAGCTCGTGCGCCCGGCTCGTCGGGGTGTGCAGGAGCACGCCGGCGAGGTGGCGCATCGCCTGCTCCACCTGGCCGTCCTGATCACCGCGCCGGCGGGCGCGCTCGATCTCGGACTCCAGGAGCTCGAAGATGTGCGCGCGCAACGCGACGACCGCGGGGGTCACGCTCTCGCGGCTGCCGACCTCGTGGAACGTCGCGGCGGCCTCGCGCACGATCGACCGGGCGGCGTCGGTCGCCTGCAGCTCCTCCAGCGGGGCGTGCAGGCGGATCGTCTCGAGGTCGAGCAGTGCGACTCCCTCGAGTTCCGCGACGTCGGGGGAGACGTTGCGCGGCATGCCGAGGTCGATGATCAGCTGGGACGGGGCCGAGCCTGCAGACGGCCCGTGACCCGGCGCAGGGCAGGCGGAGGCGGGCTCGAGCGCGGCGAGTGCGGGGCCGCGGCCGGCGCGGAGGATCGCGGCGTCGAGCACCTCCTCCGCACTCGTGCAGGTGATCACGATCGAGGCGTGCGCGGCCGCACGGGCGTACTCGGCGGCGGGCACGGTGCGGATGCCGTGCTTGGCGGCGAAGGCGGCGCCGCGGCCGGAGGGGGAGTGCACGCCGATGTCCTGCGCGCCGCGCTCGCGGAGCGTGGCGAGCGTCACAGCCGCGTACGAGCCCGTGCCGACCAGCAGCACGCGGGCGGCGCTCCAGTCCGCGATCCGGCTGTCGGCGAGCTCGAGGGCGAGCCGCACCAGCGACCGGCCGGCACGGCCCAGCGCGGTGTCGTTCTTGACCTTGCGCTGCGCCTCGCTCGCGCGCTGGAACAGCCGCTCGAGCTCGGGCGACGTGGTGCCGTGCGTGCGGGCCGAGGTCAGCGCCCGGCGCACCTGGCCGGCGATCTCGCCCTCACCCGATACCACCGACTCGAGCCCCGAGGCGACCGAGAACAGGTGCTCCACGACGCGGGCTCCGGAGTGCACGGTGGAGGACGCGTGCAGGGTGTCGGCGGGGACGCCGCTGCGCGCGGAGACGGTGGCCAGGATCCGGGCCACATCGGCATCGCCGGCGGAACCGTCCACATCGACGTACGCCTCGAAGCGGTTGCACGTCGCGAGCACGACTGCGCCGCGGGAAGACTCCGACAGGGATCCGGCCAGGTCTTCCGGGGTGCGGCTGAGTCGCTCGAGGAGGTCGAAGGGGGCGGTCTTGTGATTCGCCGTGACGCAGAGCAGCACGCTGGGAGTTTACGCGCGACGGGCTTTGCGGATCCTGGACGTCGTCGCACGCGGACATGTCGCCGCGCGCGCACGTCGCGCTCCGCCGCGGGTAACCCAGCAATCGCGTGATGACCGCGAGACTCCAACTGGGTGGCGAGACTGCGGTTCTCGAGTGCAGTCTCGTCGCGGAGATGCAGTCTCGTCGCGGAGATGCAGTCTCGCGGTCAAGGTGGTCAGGGGGACGGCGACACAGGACGGTCGGGGAGAATGGATCCATGCCCCTCACCGATTCCGCCCTGCTGCGCGCCCTCGCCGGAGACCGACCGGACCGCACCCCGGTCTGGTTCATGCGCCAGGCCGGGCGCTCGCTGCCCGAGTACCGCGACCTGCGGGTCGGCACCCGCATGCTGGACGCCTGCCTGACCCCGGACCTCGCCGCGGAGATCACGCTGCAGCCGGTGCGCCGCCACCACGTCGACGCGGGCATCTTCTTCAGCGACATCGTCGTGCCGCTGCGTCTCGCCGGCGTCGACGTGCACATCGAGCCCGGCCGCGGACCGGTCTTCGCCGACCCTGTGCGCAGCGCCGCCGACGTCGACCGGATCACGGCGATCGACCCGGGTTCCCTCGACACGTCCGCGATCGCCGAGGCGGTGCGGCTCGTGGTCGCCGAACTCGGAGACGTCACGCCGCTGATCGGCTTCGCGGGGGCGCCGTTCACGCTCGCCGCCTACCTGGTCGAGGGCGGGCCGTCCAAGGAGCATCTGCGCGCGCGGGCCATGATGCACACGGATCCGGGATCCTGGAACCGCCTCGCCGGCTGGCTCGCGCGGCTCTCGCGCACCTTCCTCGACGCCCAGCATGCAGCCGGGGCGAGCGCCGTGCAGCTGTTCGACTCGTGGGCGGGATCGCTCAGCCCGGCCGACTACCGCACGTTCGTCGCCCCGCATTCGGCGGCCGCGGTGGACGGGATCGATGCCCCGGTGATCCACTTCGGCGTCGGCACGGGACCGTTCCTCACCGACATGCGACTGGGCGGGCGGGCAGACGCAGTCGGCGTCGACTGGCGGCTTCCGCTGGACGAGGCCGCCGCCGTGCTCGGCCCGGACGTGACCGTGCAGGGCAACATCGACCCCGCGTTGCTGACCGCGCCGTGGCCCGTGCTCGAGGCGCACGTCCGCGACGTGCTGCGCCGCGGATCCGCCGCCCGCGCGCACATCCTGAACCTCGGTCACGGCGTCCCGCCCGAGACCGATCCCGCCGTGCTCACCCGCATCGTCGAACTCGTGCACGATCAGGGGTGATCGCGGTTCCCGACCGCCCTGAGCCCGTCGGGAACGGGCCTCAGGCCGCGGTGCGCAGCCGTCGCCACCACAGCACGATCCGCAGATCGTCGCCGCTGAACCGTCCGGTCGGCAGCGCGGCACGGATCCGCTCGTCGCTGAACGGCCGCGACGGACGGATGTCCGCTGGGGGTTCGGGCGCCGGCGGCGCGGCCTCGCTGACACCCTCGCCGAGCATCCGCGCCTGCGCCTTCGCGACGAGTGGGACGACCATGACCCACTCGGTCAGCCGGGCGAGGATCCGGATCGTCCAGACCGGCATCGGGATGTACGCCGGTCGGCGACCGGCCACCCGGGCGATACGCCGGATCGCCTCGCCGAGCGTGACCTCGTCGGCACCCATGACCGCGACGGTCGGATCCGGGATGCGACCCTCGAGCGCCGCGACGAGCACATCGACCGCGTCATCGACCGGTACAGGTCGCGCCGTGCGCTCCCGGAACCCGACGGTCCAGAAGAACGGCAGCGTGCGTACGGCGCGAGTGACGTGATCGACCATGTGGTCACCGGGCCCGTAGATCATCCCGGACTTGAGGATCGTGTGATCGATTCCGGAGTTCCGGATGATCTCCTCGGCCGCCCATTTCGACTCGTGATAGCCGGATCCGCAATCGGGCCGTGCGCGCAGGAAGCTCACCATCACGATCCGCTGGACGCCGGCGCGGCGGGCGGCCTCGACCACCGCACGGGTGCCCTCGACGTGCACGCGGTGGAACGTCTGGTCGCCGATCTCGCGGTTGATGCCGGCGCAGTGCGCGACGGCATCGCATCCCGCGAACGCGGCGGCGAGGGCGTCCACATCGTCGAGGGGCACGCCACTGCGGCGTGATACCGGTACCGCCTGCGCGGGTGTCAGGCGTTCGGCGAGGTGCCGTCCGACGAAGCCACTGCCGCCCGTGATCGCAACCCTCATCTGACGCTCCTTCGCTTATTAGCTTTATGACGAAACACTATCTAGCCAGGATGCTATATTGCAACCATGGCAGACAGCGCGACCGACATCTTCGCGGCGTTGGCGCACCCCACCCGACGTCAGATCCTGCAAGACCTCAAGGACGGCGAGCTCGCCGCCGGGGAGATCGCCGCGCGGTTCGCTGCCAGCGGGCCGACGATCTCCCGCCATCTGAGTGTGCTCCGGCAGGCCGGGTTGGTGAGCGAGCGCCGCGACGGGAATCGGATCCTGTACTCGCTCGTCGGCGAGCGGCTGGCGCTGTCGGTCGGCGACTTCCTCTCCACCGTCTGCCCGGAACAGATCGTGCTCCGTGAGATCCGCAAGCGCGGCAAGGGCGGGCCGGAGGCGGCCGCGACCGGGGCCTGAACCCTCCGATGCGAGAATCGAAGGCATGACTGGACAGCCCTTCGGCATCGCCGCACCCGTCGGATCCGCGCGATGACCGAGTACGCCGGCCCGGATCTCGCCGAGAGGGCCGCACGGCTGCGCGTGGCCGTGATCGGCGGCGGTATCGCCGGGCTCGTCGCGGCGGAGTCGATCGCGGCGATCGGGGCGCACGCGACCGTGTTCGAGGCCGCAGAGCATGCGGGCGGCGCGGTCCGCCGCGGCGAGGCCGACGGGCTGACGTTCGACGCCGGCGCCGAGAGCTTCGCGGTGCGCGGAGGTCACGTCCGCGCCTTGATCGAGGAACTCGGACTCGGCGGGCTGGTGGTCTCGCCGGAGCCGGGCGGAGCGTGGGTCGCCGGGATCCCCGGCGGCGCAGCGCCGTTGCCGAAGGGCGGCCTGCTCGGCATCCCGGCGAACCCGTTCGCGGAGGACGTGCGCCGAGTGATCGGGTGGAACGGCACCTGGCGCGCGTGGCTGGACCGGCTCCTCCCGCCGCTCACGATCGGCCACGATCGCAGTCTGGGCCGCCTCGTGCGCAAGCGCATGGGCGGCCGGGTGCTCGACAGGCTCGTCGCCCCGGTCAGCACCGGCGTGTACTCCGCGCTCCCCGACGACATCGACGTCGATGTCGCGGCCCCCGCGCTGAACGCCGCCCTGACGCGCGCCGGCTCGCTCTCCGGCGCCGTCGCCGAGATCACCGGCGGAGCGCAGCGTGCCCCCGGCGCCGCCGTGCAGGGTCTGGCCGGCGGCATGTCCGAGCTGGTCGACGGACTGATCGCCCGCATCGAACTCCTCGGCTCCGAGGTGCGCACCGCGTCGCCCGTCGACGCCTTGGGCCGCGACGGCGAGAGCTGGATCGTTCAGGTCGGCGCGGATCCAGCGCGAGACTCCGATGGTCCGGTCCCTGAGCCTGTCGTTCCGGCCCCTGAGCCTGTCGTTCCGGTCCCTGAGCCTGTCGTTCCGGTCCCTGAGCCTGTCGAAGGGCCCGAACGCTTCGACGCCGTGATCCTCGCCGCGGACGAGGCGACCGCGCGCCGCCTGCTCGCGCCGCACGTGCCCGGCCTCGTCGACGTCGCCGCCGGATCCGCCCCGCGCATCGAGATCGTCACCCTCGTGCTCGACGCGCCCGAACTCGACTCCGCGCCACGCGGATCCGGTGTGCTCACCGTCCCCGGCTCGCACACGGCGAAGGCCCTGACCCACAGCACGGCGAAGTGGGCCTGGCTGCGCGCGGCCGCCGGATCCCGGCAGGTCGTGCGGGTGTCCTTCGGATCGCAGGGCGAGGATCCCGCGACCGCCGCGCTCGACGACGCCGCCGCCGCGGCCCTCGCGCTCTCCGAAGCGTCGGCCCTGCTCGGCGTCGCGCTGAGCCCCGCGCAGCTGCGCGGCAGCGATCGCTCCCGGTTCGTGCAGGCGCAGCCCTCCGCCGTGCTCGGGGCGGCGCAGAGGCGGGCCGCCGCGTCCGCCGCGATCTCCGCGGTCCCCGGGGTCGCCGCGACAGGCGCCTGGCTGAGCGGCACCGGCCTCGCGCAGGTCGTCCCGCACGCCAGGGCCGAGGCCGAGCGCCTCCGGCACGCCCTGCTCTGGGGCTGAAGCCGGTCGTTCCCGGGACAGGCCGCGGAGCCGTCGACCTCGACTCGGATAGATGCCGAAATCGGAATACAGCGTTACGCTGGAGGTCCGCAAGGTCGACCACATCGTGAGGAGACCCCATGAAGGGGAAGATCGGACTCGTCGTCGGACTCGGCGTCGGTTACGTCCTGGGCACGCGCGCCGGCCGGGAGCGCTACGAGCAGATCAAGAAGCAGTGGCTCAAGGTCTGGAACCTCGACCCGGTGCAGGCGCAGGTGACCAAGGTGCAGGATTTCGCGAAGACGCAGGCCGCGGCCGTGCCGCAGGCGCTGTGGAACGCAGGGGTCAAGGTCGTCAAGGCGGCCACCTCGGACGGCACCCCCGGACAGCGCGTGGACTCGACGATCGCCACGGGCAAGGCGTCCGCGGAGGACGTCAAGCGCGCCGCCGAGGAGACGGTGCACGCGGCGGAGAAGACCGCGAAGAAGGCGTCCGAGAACCACGACGGCGACTGACATGGCCAAGGACTTCCGGGATCGCGCCGACGACAGCCTGCTGACGCTGCTCGGCGACCTCCCCGACCTCGTCAGCAAGCTCGTCAAGGCGGAGATCGACGCGGCCAAGACGTGGATCTCGCGTACGGCGAAGGACGCGGGGATCGGCAGCGTCTGGTTCCTCGTCGCCCTGTTCTTCCTGTTCTGGACCGTTCCGGTCATCCTGGTGTTCGCCGTCGCCGGACTCTCGTCCTGGTTCCCGGTGTGGCTGTCGGCGATCATCACGTTCGGGATCCTGCTGCTCGCCGTGCTCGTGTTCGCGGCGCTCGGGATCCTGAAGTTCCGCAAGGTCCTGCGCCGGGAGAATCCGGCACAGGCGGTCGCCACCGACGTCCGCATCGTGAAGGAGGCCGGCAATGGCCGTTGACGCAGCACTGCCCCGCACCGCCGTGCCGAACGGGATCGCGGATCCCGTCGCCTCGGCGCGTGCCGAGCTGAAGGCCGCGCTGCTCGCGATCGAGGAGAAGGGCAACGTGCCCCGCCAGCTGCAGAAGGCCGGCGGCAGGGCTCGAGCGTTCGCGCGCCGCAACCCGGTCGGTGCGGTCGGTGCGGCCGTCGGCGTCGCCGTGGTGGTCGGCGGGATCGTCTGGGCCCTCGCGCGCAGCATCGCCCGCTGATCCCTCCTGACCGCGAGACTCCATCTCCGCGGCGAGACTGCACGCGAGAACTGCAGTCTCGCCGCCCAGTTGGAGTCTCGCGGTCAATGCGGTCCTCGCGGGCAATGCGGTCGGGGCGCGTGGGCGGTGCATGTGTCACGCGGAACCGGTACACAGCTGGAGGGGGCAGACTGGAGGCATGGCCGCAGCTGCTGAATCGCCCGTGCCCGTCCACGCCGAAACCGGCGCCGACACTCCGCAGGGGTTCACCCTGTGGGCCGTCTGGCGCCGCGATCCGTCCGTCGCCGTGACCGAGACGGACGCCACGGAGCTCGAGGACATCGTCGCGCTGATCGAGGGCGGCGGGATCTCCGTCCGCGGCTTCTACGACGTCTCCGGCCTGAAGGCCGACGCCGATCTGATGGTGTGGCTGCACGGCCCCGATGCCGGAGGAGCTGCAGAAGGCCCTGCGGCGACTGCGCCGCACCGAGCTGCTGCGCACGCTGCTGCCGGTGTGGAACGTGATGGGCGTGCATCGCGACGCCGAGTTCAACCGCGCGCACGTGCCCGGCTTCCTGCGCGGTGTCGAGCCGAAGGACTGGCTGTGCCTGTACCCGTTCGTCCGTACGCCCGAGTGGTACCTCATCGATGAGGACGACCGGCGCCGCATGCTCGCCGAGCACGGCCGCAAGGGAGCGGCGTTCCGGGGCGTCATCGCCAACACGGTCGCGGCCTTCGCGCTCGGCGACTACGAGTGGCTGCTGCCGCTCGAGGCGGACGAGCTCACCGAGCTCGTCGATCTCATGCGCGACCTGCGCTACACCGACGCCCGGCGCTACGTGAAGGAGGAGGTGCCGTTCTACACGGGGCGCCGCCTGCGCTTCGACGAGATCGCCGAGGTCCTGCAGTGAGCGGAGCCCTCGCAGGCGCCCTCCGTCTCGGCACCCGCCGCAGCGCGCTCGCTCAGGCGCAGTCCGGCCAGGTCGCGCGGGCGCTCGAGCAGGTGATCGGCCGCCCGGTCGAACTCGTCCCGATCACGAGCGAGGGCGACACCAATCGCGCCTCGTTGTCCCAGATCGGCGGGCAGGGCGTCTTCGCGACGGCGCTGCGGGATGCGCTGCTGCGCGGCGAGTGCGACCTGCTGGTGCACTCCCTGAAGGATCTGCCCACGCAAGTGCCCGAGCAGCTCACGATCGCCGCGATCCCGGCCCGCGCCGACGCCCGCGACATCGCGATCACGCGTGACGGCACACCCCTGCACGATCTGCGCAGCGGATCCGAGATCGGCACGGGATCCCCGCGCCGCGTCGCGCAGGTGCACGTGCGCAACCCTCGGCTGCGCACGGTCGATCTGCGCGGCAACGTCGACTCTCGGCTGAAGCGGGTCGCGGACGGCGAGCTCGACTCCGTGATCCTCGCGGCCGCGGGGCTCAGCCGGCTCGACGGTGATCCGCTCGGCGACCTGCAGGGCGAGCTGCTCGGGCTCGCCGAGTGGCCGACCGCGCCGGGCCAGGGCGCGCTCGCCGTGGAGACGACGGCCGCGGCCCCCGCCGAGCTGCTCCAGGCGCTGGCCGCACTGGACGACCCGGCCACCCGCATCGCCGTCACCGCGGAGCGCGCCGTGCTCGAAGGCCTGGACGCAGGATGCCAGGCGCCGATGGCCGCGCACGCCGTGGTCGAGGGCGATGTGCTGCGCGTGCGCGCGGTCGTCTACGCGCCGCATGACGGCTGGCGGATCGGACTCGACGTCGCAGAGCCCCTGGGCACGGAGAATCTGGACCAGGAGTATATTCGTCAGGGCGGCAGTGGCAACGGCGCGGACTCTGCCGATGGTGCGGACCCGATCAGCGCGGCGCGCAGGATCGGGTTCTCTGTTGCCCATCGGCTGCTCGAACGTGGGGCGGCTGATCTCCTCCCCCGCTCCAGACCCGATGACCATGACTGAATCGAAGCAAGAAGCCAAGCCGCTCGACCGGCTGGCGCGTGCTCGTGCCGCGCGGCGGCCCGTGGGGCGACAGCGTCGCCGCGAGCCTGCGCGCGCAGGGCGCCGTGCCCGTGGTCGCCCCGCTCATCAACTTCGCGCCCACCCGAGACCAGGCCTCCCTCGACGAGGCGCTCGCAAAGCTCGCCGCGGGATCCGTACGACTGGCTCACGATCACCAGCGCGACCACCGTCGACGTGCTCTTCGCGCACCGCGCCGAGATCCCGGCCTCCACGAAGATCGCCGCGGTCGGCGAGACCACGGCGGCGGCGCTCGCCGCGGTCGGCTACCGCGTCGACCTCGTCCCGCAGGACGACAACTCCGCCGAGGGCATGGCCCAGCAGCTCATCGCCCTCGAACCCGAGCCGAAGCGGATCCTCACGCTGCGCAGCGAGATCGCGAAGCCGGTGCTGACGAAGTCGCTCATCAAGGCGGGCCACGACGTGTCGAGTGTGGTGGCCTACCGCACGGTCGGAGTCCCGGTGACGGAGCGGATCATGCGCGACGTGCAGAACGGCCGGATCAACGCGATCCTGGTGACCAGCGGGTCCGTCGCGGAGCAGGTGCGAGAGCAGTTCCCGGACATCCCGGACGCGACGCTGCTCGCCGCGATCGGCCCGCGCACCGCGAAGGACGCGAAGAGGGCCGGACTGTCGATCTCGGTGATCGCCGACAAGCAGACCGTCGACGCGCTCATCGACGCGGTCTCGCAGTTCACCCTCCCGCACGCGGCCGACGAGTTCGCGCCGTGAGCGGGGGCCTCGGCGGCTCCGCCGGCTTCCCGGACGTGCGGCCGCGCCGGCTGCGTCAGTCCGGGCCTGTGCGTGCGCTCGCCCGCGAGACGGATCTGCTGCCGCGTCACCTCGTACTGCCGCTGTTCGTGCGCGAGGGGTTGACGGATCCGGTTCCGATCGGATCCATGCCCGGCGTCGTGCAGCACTCGCTCGACTCGCTGCGCCGGGCCGCGGTCGAGGCCGCGGATGCGGGCGTCTCGGGCGTCATGCTGTTCGGCGTGCCCGCGCTGCGCGACGCGGTGGGCTCCGGGGCGGACGACCCGGACGGGATCCTCAACGTCGCCACCGCCGCGCTCGCCGCGGAGGTGGGCGACGCGCTCGTCGTGCAGACCGACCTGTGCCTGGACGAGTTCACCGACCACGGCCACTGCGGGGTGCTCGCCGCGGACGGCCCTTCGACCCGCTCAGGGACCGACCCCGTGATCGACAACGACGCGACGCTGGAGCGGTACGTGTCGATGGCGCTCGCGCAGGCGCGGGCAGGATCGCAGCTGCTCGGGCTGAGCGGCATGATGGACGGCCAGGTCGCCGCGGTGCGGCACGCCCTGGACGCCGCCGGCTTCACGGACGTGCTGCTGCTCGGCTACGCGGCGAAGTACGCGAGCGCCTTCTACGGCCCGTTCCGCGAGGCCGTGGACTCGCAGCTGCAGGGCGACCGCCGCACGTATCAGCTCGACCCCGGCAACCGCCGCGAGGGCGTGCGCGAGGCGCTGCTGGACGAGGCCGAGGGCGCCGACGTGGTGATGGTCAAGCCCGCGATGGCGTTCCTCGACGTGCTGCGCGAGGTGCGCGACGCGGTGCGGGTGCCGGTGTGGGCGTACCAGGTGTCGGGCGAGTACGCGATGATCGAGGCCGCCGCGCAGAACGGCTGGCTCGACCGCGAGCGCACGATCCTGGAGTCGCTGCTGTCGATCCGCCGCGCCGGCGCAGACGCCGTGCTGACGTACTGGGCCACCGAGGCCGCCCGCTGGATCGCGCGGGGCTGAACCGTCCCCGTCCGGGGTCGTTGAGCGAGGACGCCGAAGGCGACCGAGACGAAACGCGGTTTCCTGCGGATCGCCGCGTTTCGTCTCGCTCCTCGCTCCGCTCGGTGCTCGCACAGCGATCCGCGCAAGGGAGAATGGATCCATGACCGACCGCAATGACGACCTGTTCGATGCCGCTCGTGCCGTGATCCCCGGCGGAGTGAACTCGCCCGTACGCGCCTACGGCTCGGTCGGCGGCACCCCGCGCTTCCTTGCGCGCGCCGAGGGCGCCACGGTCACCGATGCGGCCGGCACGACCTACCTCGACCTCGTCGCGTCCTGGGGTCCTGCGCTGCTCGGGCACGCGCACCCGGAGGTCGTCGCGGCCGTGCAGGAGGCCGCGGCCCGCGGGCTCTCGTTCGGTGCGCCGACCGAGGGCGAGGTCGAGCTCGCGGCCGTCATCGCCGACCGCGTTCGGCACGGCGACGTGCGCCCGGTCGAGCGGGTGCGACTGGTCTCCACCGGCACCGAGGCGACCATGACGGCGATCCGGCTGGCTCGCGGCGTCACCGGCCGCGACCTGCTGGTCAAGTTCGCCGGGCATTACCACGGACACTCCGACGGACTGCTCGCGGCGGCCGGATCCGGCGTCGCGACCCTCGCGCTGCCCGGATCCGCGGGGGTGCCCGCACCGATCGCCGCGCAGACCCTCGTCATCGACTACAACTCGCCCGAGGCGCTGGCCGAGGTGTTCGCGGAGCACGGCGACCGGATCGCGGCCGTCATCGTCGAGGCCGCCGCGGCGAACATGGGCGTCGTCGCGCCGCTGCCCGGCTTCAACCGGCTCATCGCCGAGACCGCGCACGCGCACGGCGCCTTGATGATCCTGGACGAGGTGCTCACCGGCTTCCGCGTGCACCCCGCCGGGTTCTGGGGCCTGCAGCAGGACCCGTCGACGGGCTCAGGGGCCGAGGAGTACCTGCCCGACATCATCACGTTCGGCAAGGTCGTCGGCGGCGGGATGCCGCTCGCGGCGCTCGGCGGCCGGGCCGAGGTCATGGACATGCTGGCGCCGACCGGTCCGGTCTATCAGGCGGGCACGCTGAGCGGGAACCCGCTCTCGGTCGCGGCCGGCCTGGCCACGCTGCGCCTGGCGACGCCCGAGGTGTACGCGCGGATCGACGCGTCGGCCGCGCGCCTCTCAGCGGCGCTCGACCGTGCCCTGAACGATGCCGGCGTGGCGCACGCCGTGCCGCGTGCGGGCAACCTGTTCGGGGTGGCTTTCGCGCCGGAAGCCCCGCGCGACTACGCCCAGGCGCAGGCCCAGCAGGCGTTCCGCTACGCCCCGTTCTTCCACGCGATGCGCGAGCAGGGCGTGGCACTTCCGCCGAGCGTCTTCGAGGCCTGGTTCCTCACGGCCGCGCATGGCGACGCCGAACTCGCCGCGATCGAGGCGGCCCTTCCCGCGGCTGCCGAGGCCGCGGCGCACGCGACCGCCTGACCGGGCGGCGGCGGATCGCAGCCGTGGGGATGGAAAACGCTGCTCGCGGGGCGCTGGGAGCAGCGGAATCCATCTCGGACGGGTGATGGCCGGGGATCCGCACGCGGCGGACCCCGGCTGGTGGATCCCTACAGCGGGATCGTTGCGGTCCTGTGAGGAGACTCCTGGGCGGTTCCGGGTCCGCGCTGGCAGACTGGAACGATGGTGACGTTGCTGCTGGATCGGACCCGCCTCGAGGTGGAGCTCTCCCCGCTCGAGCGCGCAGTCTCGTTCCGCCGCGACAACCTGCACATCGCGCGCGACGCGATCGTCAAGGTGCAGCTCACGGACGACGCCTGGACGTGGCTGCGCGGTGTCGGCAGCCCGGGCACGCACGTGCCGCTCGTGCTCGCTGCGGGGACCTGGAAATCGGCGAGCGGTGACGATTTCGTGCTCATCCGTCGGCACAAGCCGAGCGTCGTGATCGATCTGGAGGGGGCGGAGTTCCAGCGCCTGATCCTCACCACGCGGCATGGCCTGGCGCTCGCCCAGGCGCTCCGACTCGACGTCAGCTCGGAGCTCGCCGAGGTGACGGACATCGCCGCCACCGCAGCGATCCCCGTGCAGGATCCGGGGCAGGGTCGCGGCCGCGCGCGCAAGCCGTCGGTCCGTCCCGCCTGAGCCCCGGAACGCCGAAGCGGCGCGGTACCCGGAAGCCGCCTGGAACGCCGAAGCGGCGACCGTCCTCAGACGACCGCCGCTCCGTACCGGTGCGCTCGACGCTCAGTGCCCGTCGTGCTCGTCCCCGCGCTGGTCGTCCCCGCGCTGGTCGTCCTCGCGCTGGTCGTCTCCGTGGTGCTCGTGCGGCTGCTGTTGCTCAGCCCGCTCGCCCTGCTCCTGCCCACCGTTGTCGTCCTCAGCGGGAGCCGGAGTGTACGACGGCGCCTCATCGCTGTAGAACGCGCGGGCGGCGGCAGCGAGAGACGCGCTGACAGCAGCGGCGCGCGGATCGGTGTCGTGATGGATCTCGCCCTGGGTCACGTCCTCGCCGGCCAGGTCGTCCTCGTCGTGCGACTCCTCCAGGATCACCTGGATCTCCTGCGTGCGTCCCTCAGCGAGCGCGGCGAAGATCTCGATCCCGGCGATCTCGGTCGTCTCGGTGCTCGGCTCCGGGGTGGCGAACTCGTCGTCGCGGTCCCCGGAGGCGGAGTCCGGAGCCGTGCTGATCACGGTCGTCTCGGCGGCGACACCGCCCTCGGAGTCGTCACCGGACTCCTCGGCGGATGCGGCCTCGTCCTGTGCGGCATCCGCCCCTGAGGGGACGCCTGTGATGAGCTCGTCGAACGACACCGCGCGCGGCTCGGACGGGATCGTGAGTGCCTCGGTCGCGAAGGATCCGAGCGCCGCACCCTCTTCGCCGTCCTCGGGGGCGTGCGTGAGCGCACCCTCCTCGCGGGGCTCGGAGGGGGACGGGTCGGCCTCGGCGTCGGCCGCAGGGGCCTCACCCGGGTTGTACTCCGGGGCGTCGATGGGAGCGGTCAGCGCGACGCCCGCCGCGATCGTCGGGGCCTCGTCGTCGTGCTCGGCGGCGGGCTCGGAGGCATCGTCCGTCGCGGATCCGGCGGTGTCGTCGTCCGCAATCTCGTTCTCCGCGGATCCGGCGGCCTCGTCGTACGGCTCGGATCCGGCTTCGAGGTCCTGGACCGCCTCGGCATCCGAGGCTCCGCTCTCCTCTGCAGCCGCGTCCTCAGCCGACTGCTCCTCGGACGCCGACGCGGTGTCCTGCTGCGCCTCGGTGCTTTCGGCCTCCTCGGAAACCTCAGCGTCCTCAGCCACGGTGCTTTCGGCCTCGTCGGAAATCTCAGCGTCCTCAGCCACGGTGCTTTCGGCCTCATCGGAAACCTCAGCGTCCTCAGCGTCGGCGCCCTCGACCTCTGCCGAACCTTCAGCGCCCTCGCCCTCCTCGGCCTCCTCAGGGCCCGCGGACCCTTCGGCAGCGGCAGATCCGTCCGCCTCCACGATCGGGAGCGCCTGGGTCGCTTCGGGGTCGACGGCCGAGCCCTCGGCCGGCTCGTCGGCGGCCTGCGCGGCGGCGTACTCCGCCGCCGCACGGCGCGTGGTCGGGATCGGCGTCGCCTCGCCCTCGGCATCCGCGCCGGAGAACAAGCCGGCGGCCCCCGCTGCGACCACGGGTACCGCGGCGGCTGCGCCGAACAGCCCAGCGGCCGGGACGGCGGCATCAGCCTCGTCGCCAGGGGGCAGCTCCGCACCCTCCTCAGCCGGAGCCTCCGCACCGGCCTCGGCAGGAGCCTCCGCACCCTCCCCGTCCGGAGCCTCCGCGGGAGCCTCAGTGACCGGCGCACCGGCGATCGGGATCGCACCGGTCATCGGGTCGCGGCGGCCGTGCACGAGGTCGAGGAAGACCTCCTCCAGGCTCGGTCCGCGCTGCTGCAGCGTGGTCAGCGCGACCCCGGCGGATACGGCGAGCGCGCCCACGGCGGCCGCGTCCGTGCTGTGCACGGTGAGGCCGGAGCGCAGCACGTCGTAGCTCAGCCCCGCGTTCTGCAGAGCGGTGACGAGAGCGGCGCGGTCCTCGGCGTCGACGATGACGGATCCGGTCGTGGGATCCGAGAGCTTGCCGATGCTGTCTGCATACACGAGACGGCCCTTGGAGAGCACGAGCACGTTGTCGGCGACCTGCTCGATCTCGCTCAGCACGTGCGAGGAGACCAGGATCGTGCGGCCTTCGTCGGCGAGGCGGCGCATCAGCAGGCGCATCCAGCGGATGCCCTCCGGGTCGAGACCGTTCGCCGGCTCGTCGAGCACGAGCGCGCCGGGATCGCCGAGCAGCGCACCGGCGATGCTGAGGCGCTGGCGCATGCCGAGCGAGTACGCGCCGATCCGGGTGTCGTGGTCGTTCTGCAGCCCGACCAGCGCGAGCACCTCGTCGACGCGGGACAGAGGGATGCCGTTCGCCTTCGCTGCGATCGTGAGCTGGCGGGGTGCGGTGCGACGCGGGCGGTAGATCGCCTCCTCGAGCACGGATCCGATCGTGCGCAGCGGGTGCCGCAGCTCGGCGTGCTGGACGCCTCCGATCGTCGCGGTGCCCGAGCTCGGGCGGATCTGGCCCAGCATCATCCGCAGCGACGTGGTCTTGCCGGCACCGTTGGGGCCGAGGAACGCGGTCACCGCGCCCGGCTCGATCCGCGCGGACAGGTCGTCTACGGCGGTCAGCGCCCCGAAGCGTTTTGTCACGTGCGAAAATTCGAGCACTTGTCCGTCGGTCATCCGCGGCCTCTCGTCAATACGGCAGTACCTCTCTATCTTGTCGGATGGGGCGCGAAAACGCTCGTTGATCCGGTGCATTCCGCGCAAAGCGGAGCCATCCGGAGAGGTAACGTGGCACCCGTGAGCACCGCCGAAGACGCCCAGGTATCCACCGCCCCCGCATCACCCCCGCCCGAGGTGCTCGTGCGCACGGAGGGGGCATTGGGCTGGATCACCCTGAACCGCCCACGGGCGCTGAACGCGCTGAACGTCGGGATGATCCGCGCCGTGCGCGCGGCGCTGGACGCGTGGCGCGATGACAGCGACATCGAGATCGTCTACATCGACGGTGCGGGCGAGCGCGGCTTGTGCGCGGGCGGAGACGTGCGCGAACTGCACGCCCAGATCGTGTCGGGGCGGAGCGCCGAGACGGTCGAGTTCTTCCGCGAGGAGTACGCGATGAATGCGGCTATCGCCGAGTTCCCGAAGCCGATCGTGGCGATCGCCGACGGCATCACGATGGGCGGCGGCATCGGCGTCGCGGGGCACGCCGCGATCCGCGTGGTCACCGAGCGCTCTCGGCTCGCGATGCCCGAGACCCGGATCGGGTTCACCCCCGACGTCGGCGGCACCTGGCTGCTCGCGCATGCGCCCGGCCGGCTGGGCGAGTTCTTCGGCCTCACCGGCGGCACGATGAACGCATCCGATGCCCTGTACACCGGGTTCGCGGATTTCTTCGTACCGTCCGAGCGGCTCGAGGCGCTGCGTGACGCGCTCGCGCACCGGGCGGATCCGACCGGGCCGAGCGAGATCGTGATGCTGTTCGACGAGACCCCGGATCCCTCCCCGCTGATCGCCGCGCAGGCCTGGATCGACGAGGCCTTCGCCGCCGATACGGTCGCCGAGATCGTGGCGCGGCTGCGGTCGCTCCCGGTCCACGAGCCCGCCGAAGCGGTCCGGCCCGCCGACATCCCGACCCCCGCTGCGACCGCCGACCTGCTCGAGTCGCTCGCCCCGACCGCGCTGGCGGTCACGCTCGAGGCCGTGCGCGAGGCCCGCGCGGCGGGTTCGCTCCGAGACGCCCTCGCCGGGGAGTACCGCCGGGTGCTCTGGTTCGTGCACCACCACCCTGACCTCGTCGAGGGGATCCGCGCCCAGCTCGTCGACAAGGACCGCAACCCGCAGTGGGATCCTCAGACCCTCGCAGAACTCGCCCCGGATGCGGCCGCCGAGGCCAGGGACTACGTGCCGTCCGTTCCGCTCTGGAGCTGACGCAGGTCCGTCTTGCCACGTCGCCAGCCGCCGCGAACCCATCCGCGAACTGCGCGTTCCTTAGCAGCGGATGGATCCCCACAGCCGCGCTTCGCGTGCAGCTCCACACCGATCTCGCGGAAGCCACTCCACGGGCCTCCGTGCGTGCCTAGCGTTGCTGGTGAAGCTGAACGACAGGGCGCAGAATGGAGGCGTGTACATGTCCGTAGAACTCATCGGGGTCGTGATCGCGGCGTTCGCCGTGCTGGTCACGCTCGGGATCGGCATGTTCGCGGGTTTCGCCTGGATCGTGCGCAGGATCGACCGGGTCGACGACAAGCTGTCCTCCCGGATCGATGCGGTCGAGGCTGGGCTGTCGGAGGTGAAGGCGGAGCTGACGGAGGTCAAGATCGCCATCGCCCGATTCGAAGGCCCGCGTCCGCACCTCGTCGTCGCGCGCTGAACGTCCCAGCCTCGTTTTCTCAACCGGATCCGGAAATCTCCGCGGGAGCAGGGATTCGTTTCGCCCTCAGCGAAGAATGGAAGGGATCCTGCGCAAGGGGGATGTGAATGTCGGTGGCTCGTGGCAGGGTGTTTCGTGGCTGGTTGTCGGCCCATCCCCCTCTTCCTCCGGGAAGTCCGCTCCCACAAGGAAAGTCCGCCTGTGCTCGGAAAGATCCTCTTCCGCTATCTGAAGCGTTACAAGTGGCTGCTGCTCGGCGTGCTGGTGTTCCAGTTCGGCAGCGCCTTCGCCGCGCTGTATCTGCCGCGGCTCAACGCCGACATCATCGACAAGGGCGTCGCCAACGCCGACACCGCCTACATCTGGTCGCATGGCGGGATCATGCTCGCCGTGTCCCTCGGCCAGATCATCGCCTCGGTGATCGCGACCTACTTCGCTGCGCGCGCCGCGATGGGTCTCGGCCGCGACATCCGCGCCGACGTGTTCGCTCGCGTGAGCGGCTTCTCCGAGCGCGAGGTCTCGCAGTTCGGGGCCGGTTCCCTG
This sequence comes from uncultured Actinomycetota bacterium, assembly GCA_963791605.1. Lineage (GTDB taxonomy): Bacteria > Actinomycetota > Actinomycetes > Actinomycetales > Microbacteriaceae > Microbacterium. The sequence continues at coordinate 109,911 of CAWBTB010000005.1, forward strand.
ATCACTCGCAACACGAACGACGTGCAGCAGGTGCAGATGCTCGCGATGATGGGCTCGACGATGTTCATCACCGCGCCGCTGCTCGCGATCGGCGGCATCATCATGGCGCTGCAGACCAACCTTTCACTGAGCTGGCTGATCGCGGTCTCGGTGCCCGTGCTGCTCATCGTCGCAGGCATCATCATCGGACGCATGGTGCCGCTGTTCCGCACCTACCAGGGCCGGCTCGACAACGTCAACCGCATCATGCGCGAGCAGCTGACCGGTGTGCGCGTGGTCCGCGCCTTCGTGCGCGAGCGCATCGAGGAGGAGCGCTTCCGCGGCGCGAACACCGACATCATGGATGTCGGCCGCAAGGTCGGATCCCTCTTCGTGCTGCTCTTCCCGCTGTTCATGCTGATCCTGAACGTCACCATCGTCGGCGTGATCTGGTTCGGCGGCATCGAGGTGCAGAACGGCACGGTCGAGGTCGGCACGCTGTTCGCCTTCATGCAGTACATCGGCCAGATCATGATGGGCATCATCATGTCCAGCTTCATGGCCATGATGATTCCGCGTGCCGCGGTCTCCGCCGAGCGCGTCGCCGAGGTGCTGGACGCCGAGCAGGGCATGACCCGCCCGGAGCACGGCGTGACGAAGTTCCCGGCTCCCGGATCCGTCGCGTTCGACGACGTCTCCTTCACCTACCCGGGCGCCGAGTCGCCGGTGCTGCACGGCATCAGCTTCGGCGCCGAGCCGGGCGAGACCGTCGCGATCGTCGGATCCACCGGCGCCGGCAAGACCACGCTGATCTCGCTGATCCCTCGCCTGTTCGACGTGACCGGCGGCGCCGCTCTGGTCGGCGGTACGGACGTGCGTCAGGCCGACGTCGACGCGCTGTGGCAGGGCATCGGACTCGTGCCGCAGCGGCCGTTCCTGTTCAGCGGCACCATCGCGTCCAACCTGCGCTACGGCCGGGAGGACGCGACCGACGAGGAGCTGTGGGCCGCGCTCGAGATCGCCCAGGCGAAGGACTTCGTCTCGGAGATGCCGGACGGCCTCGACTCGTCGATCGCCCAGGGCGGCACGAACGTCTCCGGAGGTCAGCGTCAGCGGCTCGCGATCGCCCGTGCGATCGTGCACCGGCCCGAGATCCTCGTCTTCGACGACTCGTTCTCGGCGCTCGACCTGACCACCGACGCGCGGCTGCGCCAGGCGCTCTGGCGCGAGCTGCCGCACGTGACCAAGATCGTCGTCGCGCAGCGCGTCTCGACCATCACCGATGCCGACCGCATCGTCGTCCTCGAGGGCGGAACCATGGTCGGGGTCGGCACGCACGAGCAGCTGCTCGAGACCAGCGACACCTATAGAGAGATCGTCGAGTCGCAGCTGGGGGTGGACGCATGAGCCCTTCGACGGACTCAGGGACCGAGAGGCAGATGTCGCGCCGCGAGCGCATGGCGGCGGCGCGCGCGAAGGCCGCGGCGCCCGCCTCGACGGGCTCAGGGGCCGAGATGACCGAGGAGGAGCGCCTGGAGGCCGAGCAGGCCGAGAAGGCGCGCCTGCAGGGCGGCGGCATGTTCGACGGCCCCGCTCCGGGCAAGGCGAACCAGTTCGGACCGAGCTTCACGCGGATGATCGGGCTGCTCAGGCCCAGCGCCGTGTGGTTCGTGCTGGTCTCGATCTTCGGAGCGCTCGGCGTCGTGCTCTCCGTGGCCGCGCCCAAGGTGCTCGGCAACGCGACCAACATCATCTACGAGGGCGTGATCTCGCTCACCCTGGGCAAGGGCCAGAACGGCTTCCCCGGATTCCCCGCCGGGACGACGCAGGCTCAGGTCGTGGAGGCGCTGCGCGCGGCGAAGCAGACCCAGTTCGCCGACATGGTGGCCGCGTTCGGCCCGTTCAAGGTCGGCGACGGCATCGACTTCTCCCAGCTGCGCTGGGTGATCACCGCCGTGCTCGCGATCTACGTCGGATCCGCCCTGCTGAGCTGGATCCAGGGCTACGTCATCAACGTGATCATGGTGCGCACGATGTGGCGCCTGCGCGAGGACGTCGAGGCGAAGATCAACCGCCTGCCGCTGTCGTACTTCGACAAGGTGCAGCGCGGCGAGCTGATCTCCCGCGTCACGAACGACATCGACAACATCACGCAGACGATGCAGCAGTCCCTCTCCGGGGCGCTGACCTCGGTGCTGACCGTGGTCGGCGTGCTGATCATGATGTTCTCGATCTCGTGGCAGCTCGCGCTCGTCGCCCTGGTCGCGCTGCCGCTCATGGCCGTGATCTTCGGCGTCATCGGCCCGCGCTCGCAGAAGGCGTTCGGGATCCAGTGGAAGAAGGTCGGCCGCCTGAACGCCCGCGTCGAGGAGGCGTTCTCCGGGCACGCGCTGGTGAAGGTGTTCGGCCGCGAGAAGGATGCGCTGGACAAGTTCCAGACCGAGAACGAGGAGCTCTACCAGGCCGCGTTCAAGGCGCAGTTCCTGTCCGGCATCATCATGCCCGCGATGACCTTCATCGGCAGCCTGACCTACGTCGGCCTCGCCGTGCTCGGCGGCCTCATGGTCGCGAGCGGTCAGCTGCGCCTCGGCGACGTCCAGGCGTTCATCCAGTACTCGCAGCAGTTCACGCAGCCGCTCAGCGAGCTGGGCGGCATGGCCGCGGTCGTGCAGTCCGGCACGGCGTCGGCCGAGCGCGTGTTCGAGCTGCTGGACGCGGAGGAGCAGGATCCCGACGCGGATGACGCCCCGACCGTTCCGGTCCCTGAGCCTGTCGAAGGGGTCGAAGCGCAGGGACCGGATCAAGGAGGCGTCATCGAGTTCGAGCACGTCGCGTTCTCGTACACCGAGGACCGTCCGCTGATCACGGATCTGTCGTTCCGGGTCGAACCGGGCCAGACGGTCGCGATCGTCGGCCCGACCGGCGCGGGCAAGACCACGCTGGTGAACCTCATCATGCGGTTCTACGAGCTCAGCGGCGGGCGGATCCTGCTCGACGGGCAGGACATCGCCGCAGATGACCCGCGACGATCTGCGCTCGCGCACCGGCATGGTGCTGCAGGATCCGTGGCTGTTCGCCGGGTCGATCCGGGAGAACATCCGGTACGGTCGCTCGACCGCGACCGACGACGAGGTCATCGACGCCGCCAAGGCGACCTATGTCGACCGCTTCGTGCACGCCCTCCCCGAGGGCTACGAGACGAAGCTCGACGAGGACGCCTCGAACGTGTCGGCCGGTGAGCGCCAGCTGATCACGATCGCGCGCGCGTTCGTCGCGCAGCCGTCGATCCTGATCCTGGACGAGGCGACCAGTGCGGTCGACACCCGCACCGAGCTGCTGCTGCAGCACGCCATGGCGGCGCTGCGGCACGGGCGCACCTCGTTCGTGATCGCGCACCGTCTGTCCACGATCCGCGATGCCGACCTCATCCTGGTGATGGAGCACGGCGACATCGTGGAGAAGGGCACCCACGAGGAGCTCATCGCGGCGCAGGGCGCGTACTGGCGGCTGTACCAGTCGCAGTTCGAGCAGGCGGCCAGCGATCTCGACATCGACGAGGCGCTCGCCACCGGAACTGTCACCGTGCCGGTCGCGGACGAATCCCTCGCCTCCGAGGTCGAGGCCGGTGCGGCCGTGGTCCCCGGCTCGTCGACGGCCCCGGTCGCGGTGGCCGAGCGCGTGACGGAATCCGCCGAGTCCCCGATGATCGACTTCGGAGACCACAAGTACTGATCCCGATCACCACGCAGAACCGCCGCCGCCCCCGAGGGCGGCGGCGGTTCTGCATTTCCCACCCCTTCCCGCTCCAGACCGGAGTCGCGTCCGCAGAGACCAGAGCGCAGGGATCGGGATGTCGAGCGCGCAGGCATCGGGACTGGCGGGGCGCGCGAAGCGCGCCGGGACTGCGCGCTCGACATCCCGATCCCGGAGCGGCGCCTTACCTCGAACGGGGAGGCGGCGCCTCCGGTCCGCCCCTACTTCGCGAGCCCGAACAGCTGGAGCGGGTGGGTGACGCGCCACCAGAAGTCGGGGCCGTGCAGCTCGGTGCGCAGCGCGAGCGGCACCGTGGCCGAGTCGAGCGGGCCCTTGAGCGTGAGCGAGCCCGCCGCGTCGCCGGCCTTCCACTCGTCGCCGAGGGCGAACTTCGTGGTGGCCGAGGCGGACGCGCCGTTCCACAGCACGACGCGCGCGTCCTTCACGGCGACGACCTGCGTCGTCTCGCCCCAGGCGGTGTCGACGGTGCCGAGCGTGGTGCCCTTGGTGACGGTCTGCGGCTGGTTCTTCAGCGCCGCCTCGACGTCGGCGTACAGCGTACGCGACGCATCGACGCGGCCCTGGTCGGTGGTCTCGCCGAGCACGTCCGCGTAGATCCGCACGGTGGCGGATCCGTCGGCGACGTCCTTGGCGGAGAGCAGGTTGTACTTGGTGTCGGCGCCGTCGCCGATCGTGCCGGTCTTGATGCCGATGATGCCGGCGTCGCCGATCAGCCCGTTCGTGTTCTGCACCGTGCCCGCGCCGGGCAGCTCTACGCTCTTCTGCTTCACGATCTCGGCGATCACCGGGTTCTGCACGGCGAGCTGCCCGAGCTGGATCAGCGCACGCGGAGTGGAGACGTTGCCGAAGTCGAAGCCGGACGGCGTGGTGACGGTGATCTCGGCGAGATCGTGCTGCCGCAGCCACTGATTCGCGGCGGCGGCGTAGTCGTCATCCGATCCCCACACCTCGAGGGCGAGTCGGTCGGCGTAGTTGTTCGCGGATCCGAGCAGGATCCCCTCCAGCAGCTGGTACTGCGTGAGCGATCCGCCGGCGGGCACGTCCAGCGCCGACTCGTCATTGCGCAGGTACGCCTCGTATTCGTTGCTGTCGGCCTGGGTGAACTCGAACGTCGCACCCTGCTCGCCGAGCTTCATCGGCAGTCTTGTCGAAGGAGGCGAGCACGGTCACGAGCTTGGTGATGCTCGCCATCGGAGCCTGCTGCTCGGTCGAGGCGATCGTGCCGATGCCGGCGACGCCGACCGCGGCGCTGCCCGTGGCGGGCCAGGTGACCGCAGCGGCGGGGGCGGCGGCGGGCTGGAAGGTGACGGCCGATGCGGCCGGTGCGACGGCGTTGAGCGGCCATGCCGCGGTGGTCGCGCCGTACGCGACGGCCACAAGTACGAGGCCGGCGAGCGGCATCAGGACGCCGGGGCGTGCGAGCGAGCGTCGGGGGGCGTCGGCGAGCAGCGCACGGGCCGCCGGGCCGTCGGCGCGAGTGGGCACGGCCGCGGTGCCGAGCCGGTCGACGTCGACCCAGGCGAGAGCGGCGGTCGGGGTGGGTTCCTTCCGCGACGGCTCGGGCTCGGGATCCGGTTCGGGATCGGGATCGGACTCGGGCTCGCGTGCGGGCGCGGGCTCAGGCGCGGACACGGCATCGGGCTCAGGCGCGGACACGGGCTCGGACTCGGGCTCGAGCCCCGTCTCGATGGCGAGCGACGCGGGTGCCGACGCAGATTCCGACGTGGCGAACAACGGTCCCGGTTCGGCGAGCGGATCCGCCGCCGGGAACAACCCCAGCGCTTCGAGTTCGACCTCGGCTTCGGCCCGCGCGGGATCCGCGGTCTGCACGTCGTCCGTCTCGGCGGCAGGACGGTCCTCGGTGTTCACGCTCCTACCGTATCGGTCACAGCCGCCGGATCCGGTCTTCGTGCGGCCGAGGTCGCTCGACGGGGCTAGGATAGCGGGATCACCACGGGAGTCCGGCGAGCCGGGCTGAGAGGAAGCGATCCGCGCTTCGACCGTCGAACCTGATCCGGATCATGCCGGCGCAGGGAGGAGTTTCTGATGATGCAAGCAACCGTTCCCGCATCGGTCCCCGAGCCTGTCGAGGGGAAGGCCGCCGCTCGTTGCCCCGCGCCTGAACTGGCGTGTCGTCGACATCGTCGTCGCCGCCGTCCTGGGCGTCGCGATCGGCCTGGTGTTCTGGGTCTGGAACACGATCGGCTACGCCTGGTTCACGGCGGCCGACGGGCTCACGCCCGGCCTCGGCGGCGTCGCCGTCGGGATCTGGCTGCTCGGCGGGGTCGTCGGCGGCCTCGTGATCCGCAAGCCCGGCGCCGCACTGGTCGTCGAGGTCGTCGCCGCGATCGTGTCGATGCTGATCGGCAACATCTGGGGCGTCTCCACGGTGCTCGAAGGCGTTGCGCAGGGCCTGGGTGCAGAGCTGATCTTCGCGATCTTCCTGTACCGCCGGTTCTCGCTGCCGGTCGCCGTGCTCTCCGGGATCGGTGCGGCCGTGGGAGCGTGGCTGTTCGAGCTGTTCTACGGCAGCTCGCCGAACATCCTGAAGTCCGCCGAGTTCAACGCGATCTACCTCGGCGCGCTCGTCGTCTCCGGCGCGCTGCTCGCAGGTCTGGTCGGCTGGTTGCTGGTGCGCGCTCTCGCGGCGACCGGGGCGCTCAGCCGCTTCGCCGCCGGACGTGAACTGCGCCGCGAGGTCTGAGGTGACCGCCGCCCGCGTCGTCGCGGACAGGTGGGGCTGGCGCTACGCCGGCCGCCGGCTGCCCGCGGTGAGCGACGTCTCGTTCACGATCGAGCCGGGAGAGAGGGTGCTGCTGCTCGGCGCCTCCGGAGCCGGCAAGTCGACACTGCTGACCGGCATGGCGGGTCTTCTGGGCGACGCCGAGGAGGGTGAGCGTCGCGGATCCCTGCGCGTCGACGACGCGGAACCGGAGCAGCGCCGAGGCAGGATCGGCCTGGTGCTGCAGGATCCGGACGCCGGCGTGGTGCTGTCGAAGGTGGGGGACGACGTGGCGTTCGGCTGCGAGAACCTGGGCGTGCCCGCGGCGGACATCCCCGCTCGGGTGCGCGAGGCGCTCGACGCCGTGGGGCTCGACGTGCCGCTGGCGCGGTCGACTGCGGCGCTGTCCGGCGGGCAGAAGCAGCGGCTCGCGCTCGCGGGCGCCCTTGCCATGCGACCCGGACTGCTGCTGCTCGACGAGCCCACGGCGAATCTGGATCCGGACGGCGTCCGCGAGGTCCGCGCGGGGGTGGAGAGGGCGGTCGAGAGCACCGGTGCGACCCTGGTCGTGATCGAGCATCGCACCGAGGTGTGGGCGGATCTGATGACGCGCGTGATCGTGGTCGGGGCGGACGGCGGACTGCTCGCCGACGGCACCCCCGCTGAGGTGTTCGCCCGCCTCGGCGACGCCCTCGCCGAGGCGGGGGTGTGGGTGCCCTCTCATCCGGTGGAGCTGCCGGTGCTGCCGTTATCGGGGTCGTTGAGCGAGGACGGAGCGCCAGCGACGACCGAGACGAAACGCGGTTTCCCGCACGATCTCCGTGTTTCGTCTCGCTCCTCCTTCGTCGGTGTTCGCTCAACGACCCCGTGGGGCGAGGACGAAGCCGTGCTGACTACCCACGATCTCGCCGTCACCCGCGATCGCCGCCACGCGGTGCAGCGCGGGCTCGACGTGCGGATCCCGGGCGCCGCGGCGACGGTCATCACCGGCCCGAACGGTGCCGGCAAGTCGACGCTCGCGCTCACGCTTGCCGGGCTCCTCGCCCCGCTGGAGGGAGAGGTGATCGCCGCCGGGCCGTTGACGGGCCGTCGTGGGCGGAATCCCGATCGGTGGTCGTCACGCGAGCTGCTCACCCGGATCGGCATGGTCTTCCAGGATCCGGAGCACCAGTTCCTGACCCAGACGGTGCGCGAGGAGCTCGCGGTCGGCCCGCGCGCGCTGGGCTGGGAGAAGGACCGCATCGACGCGGTCGTCGACGCCCTGCTGGAGCGGCTGGGACTGGCCGCGCTCGCCGAGGCGAACCCGTTCACGCTGTCCGGCGGGCAGAAGCGGCGGCTGTCCGTCGCGACCGTGCTGGCAGCGGCACCCGCCGTGATCGTGCTCGACGAGCCCACGTTCGGACAGGACCGTCGCGGCTGGATCGGAATCGTCGCCCTGCTGCAGGAGGAGATCGCCCGCGGCACGGCCGTGATCGCGGTCACGCACGACGAGGACGTGATCCGTCACCTCGGCGGGCAGCGGATCGCGCTGTCGGTCGCTGAGGCTCCCGAAGCGCCCGACCGCGCCTCGTCCGGACGTGCGGAGGCGGCGGCATGAGCCGGATCGCCGAGACCGTCGTGTACGCCCCCGATTCGGTCGTCGCGCCCGAGCGCGCATCGTGGATCGCCGGCGTTAACCCCGTCACCCGGATCCTGCTCGCGCTCGTGCTCTCCGTGCCGTTGTTCGCCTCGATCGACGTCACGAGCGGCCTGGTCGCGATCGCCCTGCAACTGCTCTGTGTTCCGCTCACCGGGCTGCGCCTGGGCACGGTGCTGCGCCGGCTGGCCCTGCTGCTCGTGCTCGCCCCGGTCGCCGGGGTGAGCATGCTCCTGTACGCGGCGCCCAGCGGGCAGGTGTTCTGGAGCCTCGGCTTCGCGCACATCAGCGCGGGGTCGATCCAGCTCGCGATCGCCGTGTCGATCCGCGTCGTCGCGCTGGGGCTGCCCACGATCCTGCTGTTCGCGCACACGGATCCGACCGAGGTCGCCGACGCGCTCGCACAGGTCGCGCACCTGCCGAGCCGCTTCGTGCTCGGCGTGCTGGCCGGCACGCGCATGCTCGGCCTGTTCCTGGACGACTGGCGCACGATGTCGCTGGCGCGCCGGGCGCGGGGCGTGGGGGACCGCGGCGTGCTGCGCCGGTTCTTCACGATGTCGTTCGTGCTGCTCGTGTTCGCGGTGCGGCGCGGCACGAAGCTCGCGATGGCGATGGAGGCGCGCGGGTTCGGATCCGACCTCCCGCGCACGTGGTCGCGGCCGTCCCGGCTGTCTCGGCGCGACGCGATCGCGCTCACCGGGGGCATCGCGATCATGGCGCTCTCGATCGCGGCGGCGGTCCTGGCGGGCACGTTCCGGTTCGTCTGGAGCTGAGCCCGCGCCCGGACTCCGCCGCGCACGCCGCAAGCCCGCACGCCGCGCACGCCGCAAGCCCGTCCGCCGCGCGCGACGCAAGCCCGCAAGCCCGTCTATTTCTGCCGAAGTGCCGCTTGGAGGGCGCTGAACCGACCGTTCGGCAGAAATAGACGGGCTCGGGGGCGCAGGCCTCAGGTGAGCGTCAGGCCGTGCCCGAAGCGGAACAGCGGATCCTTCGTGTCGAACGGCACGTCGGAGCGCGACTCCACGACCGCCTGCATCGAGCGCGGGATGTCGAACGGCAGCCTGCCCCGGGCGGGGGAGGCGCCGCTCAGGACGTCGAGCAGGGCGCCCGCGCCCGCGCCCCAGTTCGCGACGATCGCAACCCCGGCGTCCAGGATCGGGGCGAGGATCGCGGGACGGTCCAGGAACACGTCCACCACGGTCGGCACCTGGGCCGCGATCTCTCGCACGTGCGCGATCGTGTCCTCGGGGAAGTCCAGGGATCCGGCATGGAAGAAGTTCTCGAACATCGTGTCGCGCTGCTCGTACGGCGCCTGCAGGCGCAGGATCGCGACGTCCGCGTCGGCGGGGGAGTCGACTGCGGTGCCATACGGTGCAAGCGCCTCCGCCGAGATCCCCTCGGCGTAGATGCGCCGGCCCGCCGGGATCGGCAGCGCGCCGTTGTTCGCGAGCACCGTGATCGAGGCGCGCTGGGCCTCGTCTCCGGCTGCGCGGAACGCCTCGTTGCCCACGATCTCGTCGGCGGCGTCGGCGTCCACGTACGGGTTCTCGAACAGCCCGAGCTCGAACTTCTCCCGCAGCAGCCGCCGCGCCGACACGTCCAGTCGCTCTTCGGCGACCTTGCCGTCGCGCACCAGTCCGATCAGCAGCTCGGGGCAGGCCTCGCCGCCGAACTGGTCGACGCCCGCCTCGATGCCCTTCTGCATCCGCTCGGAGGGGGAGAGGTGCTCGGCACCCCATCCCCGCGCCACGAACATCGAGCCCATGATGACCTGGTCGGTGAGCAGGCCCCAGTCGGTGCAGACGATGCCGTCGTAGCCGAACCGCTCGCGCAGCAGGCCGGTGATCACCGACTTGTTGAGTCCGAAGCCGACCTCTTCGTACTCGGTGCCCACCGGCATGCCGTAGTACGGCATGATCTGGCGGCCGCCGACGGCGAAGATCTTCTCGAACGGCTTCAGGTGGTGTTCGAAGTTGTCGCCGGGATAGACCTGCTCCCGCCCGTACGCGAAGTGCGGATCCTCGCCGTCCAGCTGCGGCCCGCCGCCGGGGAAGTGCTTGGTCATCGTCGACACCGAGGCAGGCCCGAACGACTCGCCCTGGAAGCCGCGCACGTACGCGGCGCCGAGGTCGCCGGACAGTTCAGCATCCTCGCCGAACGTCTGCAGCTGCCGCGCCCAGCGCGGCTCGGTGGCGAGGTCGATCTGCGGATGCAGGGCGACGCGGATCCCCACGGCGAGATACTCCTGGCGCGCGATGTCGCCGAACCGTTCGACGAGTTCGGGATCCGCCGTGGCGGCGAGACCCAGCGGCTCCGGGAACTTCGAGAACGGGCCCGCGAACAGCGCGGTGCCCGGGTTCTCGGTGAACGCGTGGCGCGGATCCGTCGAGATCGTCACCGGAATTCCCAGCCGGGTCTTCGCGGCGAGGTCCTGCAGCAGGTTGTGCCAGCGGGCGAGATCGCTCGCGCGCGGGGGCACCGACAGCAGGTTGAAGTGCGTCATCAGGCGGCCGTTGACGTACTCGTCGGTCGACGGCAGCCCGAAGTCCGCGTCGCCGTCGGAGAGCCCGCCGTCCTCGGCCATCGTGATCATGGTCTGGAAGAACAGGCCCGCCTTCTCCTCGAGGGTCATGGCGCCCAGCAGCAGGTCCACGCGCTCCTCGACCGGCAGTTCCGCGTTCAGCCAGGGCCGCTCGGCCGCCTGCTCGTCGAGGTCCGTCATGGGATGCTCCGCTTCTCGGCATCACCGGTGACACCGTCCCGCCGAGCCTATCGAGCGAAACCCGATGGAGGGAAGGTTTTGCGATCGGGCCGGATCCGCTACTCCGCCGGCAGCCACAGGGTCATCCGGACCCCGTCCTCCGGCAGGTGCAGCACCTCGAAGCGCCGGGCCGCGACCTCGCCGTCCGGGGTGCGCACGTGCGTGACCGCCGCGCGTCGGCGCTGCACGATGTGGCCGCTCCAGCAGGCGTCGAAGAGTGCGCTGGACGCGCGCAGTTCGGCGACCAGCGCCTCGAGCCGCGCATCCTGCAAGTCGTTCACGTTCGCCGCGCGGAGGTGCGCGACCGCGCCGCGCGCGAGGTCCTCCCATTCGACGAACGTGTGCCGCGCCCGCGGATCCCGCAGCAGATACCGGCAGGTGTTGCGCTGCTCGGGCGGGAGCTCGGCGAGCCCCTCATGCAGGGCGAGTCCTTCGGCATTCGCGGCGATCACGGTGCTCAGCCGATCCAGGACGTAGGCGGGGTTGGGGCGCACGGCGTCGACGAGCGCGGTCATCCGCGCGGCCAGCGTGTCGTCGACGGGCTCGGCGGCGGTGGCGCGCGCGGGCGATCCTACGGCGTCGCGCAGACGGCGCAGGTGCTCCTGGGCGTCCGATCCGAGGCGCAGCGCGCCGGCGAGCGCGTCGAGCACGGCGTCGCTGGGATGCCTCTCCCTGCCCTGCTCGAGGCGGGTGTAGTAGTCGACGCTGATGCCGGCCGACGACGCGACCTCTTCCCGTCGCAGGCCGGTGATCCGGCGGCGACGGCCGGTGCGCTGGGTGCCCTCGAGGTCGGCGTCGGCCCGCCGGGCGCGGAGGAAGTCGCCGAGTTCGTTCGACATCTGCGTCCTCCGGGATCGTGCGCGGGCGGGTGCCGCTCGGTGTGTGCGGCACTCCTAGGAAGATTACGGTCTTCCGCGCCGAAGCACCCTGCGGGAGGGTGGAGCCGCACGACATCCCCGACGCAGGAGGCCCGCATGGCGCGGTACACGCACGGTCATCACGACTCTGTGCTGCGATCGCACCGCTGGCGCACGGCGCAGAACTCGGCCGCCCACCTGCTGCCGCATCTGCGGCGGACCGACCGGCTCCTCGATGTCGGAGCGGGGCCGGGGACGATCACGGCGGATCTGGCGGGCCTGGTCGCCGAGGTCGTCGCCACCGAGATCGGCGAGGACGAGCTGCAGCTCACGCGGGCGACGGCGGCCGAGCGGGGTGTCGGCAACATCGCGTTCCGCGTCGCCGACGTGCACGCCCTGGATTTCCCGGACGCGACCTTCGACGTGACGCATGCGCATCAGGTGCTGCAGCACGTCGCGGATCCCGTGCAGGCGCTGCGCGAGCTCGCCCGCGTGACCAAGCCGGGCGGCATCGTCGCGGTGCGCGACAGCGATTACGGCGGGTTCCGGTGGTGGCCCGAAGTGCCCGCGCTGGACACCTGGCTCGACCTGTACCGCTCCGCCGCCCGTGCCAACGGCGGCGAGCCCGACGCCGGCAGGAGGCTGCTGTCGTGGGCGCACGCCGCGGGGCTCACCGACGTGGTCGCGACCTCGAGCACCTGGTGCTACGCGACCGCGGAGGATCGCGCGTGGTGGGGCGGCATGTGGGCGGATCGGATCCTGGACTCGGCGATCGCGCGCCAGCTCGTCGACTCGGGTGCCGCGACGCCCGCAGAGCTGCAGGCGATCAGCGCCGGATGGCGGGAGTGGGCCGCGGACGAGGACGGCTGGCTCTCGGTCCTGCACGGCGAGATCCTCTGCCGCGTCGGCTGAAGCCGGGCTGGTGGGCTCACGCCGGGCAGAGGCCGGGCCGGCCCGGTGGGTTGGTTGCATCAAAGATGGAAGACGTCGCTCTGGGGCGGGTTGAAGCGACGAAATGCATCTTTCCGGATCCAGGTCCGGCCCACGCCAGGCGGCGATCGGGTCGGACGGCTCAGTCCTCTGCGGTGGCGATCGCCTCCGCGGCGACGACCGCGGGCCGCTCGGTCTGCTGCGTCGCCGCCCAGGACGACAGCAGGCGGAGCCGCTCCGCCGAGGGCGATCCGGGCTCCGCGGTGTAGATGAGCATCACGTTTCCGGGCTCCGCGGTGAGGGCCAGCTCCTCGTACGCGAGAGTCACCTCGCCCACGATCGGGTGGTGGAAGCGCTTCGTCCCGGTGCCGTGCGTGCGCACGTCGTGTTCGGCCCAGAGCCGACGGAACACCTCGCTGCGGGTGGAGAGCTCGCCCACCAGATCCTGCAGCGCCGTGTCGTGCGGATCCCGTCCCGCCTCGGCGCGCATGACGCCGACGCACATGTGGGCGAACAGGTCCCAGTCCGGGTAGAAGTCGCGGGAGGCCGGATCCAGGAACTGGAAGCGGGCGAGGTTCGGCGTGCGCCCGCCGTCGCCGATCAGAGGCGCATAGAACGCGCGTCCGAGGTCGTTGGTGGCGAGCAGGTTCTGCCGGGAGTCCCGCACGAATGCGACCCCGTCGGTGACCGCGGACAGCGCCCACTGCAGACTCGGCCGGAGCGGCCCCGGTCGGCTGCCGCGGCGGCGGGCCCGCCCGCTGGTCGGGATGCCATCGGCGGTGCGGGCGAGATCGAGCAGATGCGCGCGCTCGGCGTCGTCGAGCTGCAGCGCGCCGGCCAGCGCGTCGAGCACTGAGGCAGAGGCGCCGGCGATCGCCCCGCGCTCGAGCTTCGCGTAATACTCGACGCTCACCCCGGCGAGGGCGGCGACCTCGCTGCGGCGCAGCCCCGCGACCCGCCGATTCGCCCCTGCGGTGAGCCCGGCGGACTCCGGGGAGACGCGGGCGCGGCGCGTCATCAGGAACTCGCGCACCTCGGCTCTGTTGTCCATGCACAGCAGGCTATTCCGATCCGCTCCCCCTGGGGTCCCCTGGCGGTACACCTCTCACCAAGGACTCCCGCGCCCGCGGGAACCGGAGCAGAGTGGGACCACAGCGGCGCGATCCTGCCCCGCGATCTGAAGGAGGCCACCATGCGCGGAGTCGTCCTGCACGCCCCCGGCGACGTCCGGACCGAGGAGCTCGAGATGCCCGCCATCCTCGAGCCCACCGACGCGATCATCCGCGTCACCGCCACCTGCATCTGCGGATCCGACCTGTGGCCCTACCGCGGAGCTGAGCCGATCCGTGCGGGCGGCCAGCGGATGGGCCACGAGTACATCGGGGTCGTCGAGAGCGTCGGCGGCGAGGTGACCCGGATCCGACCGGGCGACTACGTCGTCGGATCCTTCGTCGCGAGCGACAACACCTGCGAGATCTGCGCGGCCGGCTATCAGTCCCGGTGCGTGCACCAGGTGATGATGGGATCCATCGGCACGCAGGCGCAGTACGCGCGGATCCCGCTCGCCGACGGCACACTCGTCGTCACGCCCGGAGAGCCGCCCGCCGACCTCGTCCCCGCACTGCTGGCGGCGTCCGACGTGCTCGGTACGGGCTGGTTCGCGGCGGTCGCGGCCGAAGCGGGGCCGGGCAAGACCGTCGCGGTCGTCGGCGACGGCGCGGTCGGCCTGCTCGGCATCCTCGCCGCCCGGCAGCTCGGGGCGGAGCGGATCATCGCGATGTCGCGTCATGCCGACCGGCAGGAGCTGGCGCGGCGCTTCGGGGCGACCGACATCGTCGAAGAACGCGGCGAGGCCGGGGTCGCCCGGATCAAGGAGCTCACCGGAGGTCTCGGCGCGCACTCCACGATCGAGGCGGTCGGCACCCAGGAATCGATGGAGCAGGCGATCCGCGCCACGCGGCCCGGCGGACACGTCGGCTTCGTCGGCGTCTCGCACGACGTGACGCTCGATGGACCGGAGCTGTTCTTCTCCAGCGTGCACCTGCACGGCGGCCCCGCCCCGGTGCGGCGGTTCCTGCCGGAGCTCGTCGAGCTGATCTTCGAGCGCCGGATCGACCCCGGCGCGGTCTTCGACCTCACGCTCTCGATCGAGGACGCGGCCGAGGGCTATCGTGCGATGGACGAGCGCCGCGCCACCAAGGTCCTGCTCACCACCGACTGAGCACCCCGTGACGAACGAAATGAGGAGTCATCGCATGAACATCGAACCCGCCGCTCCCACCGTGAAGAACCCGCCGGAGCAGTTCCACGGCGACGTCTGGCTCGACCTCATCGCCGCGCCGCACGAGCCGGATCAGCGCATGACCGTCGCCCTGGTCCGCTTCGCACCGGGTGCGCGCACCGCCTGGCATTCGCACGCCCGCGGGCAGTACCTCCGCGTGACCCAGGGCATCGCCCGGTTCGGCGATCGCGACGGCACCATCATCGAGGTGCACGCCGGGCAGACCCTGTACACCCCGCCCGGCCAGGACCACTGGCACGCCGCAGCGCCGGGCTGCTTCATGGAGCACATCGCGATGCTCGAGGCGGGTGACGACCCTGCCACGACGACGGTGTGGAAGGAACACGTCACAGACGCCGAGTTCGAGGGGAGGGCCGAGGCGTGACCGGCTGGACCGGCGGACAGCGCTCGGTGGGAGACATCGCCCCCGCGCTCGCGCACTACACCGACGCGGTGCTCTTCGACGACGTGTGGGAGCGCGACGGCCTCGCCAAACGCGACCGCAGCCTGGTCACAGTCACGGCGCTGGTGACCCTCGGTGCGGTCGAGCAGCTCGACTTCCATCTCGCCTTCGCCCGCGACAACGGCGTGACCGAGACGGAGCTCGTCGAGGCGATCACGCATCTCGCGTTCTACGCCGGCTGGCCGCGGGCGATGGCCGCGATCGGCCGGGTCAGGGCCGTCTTCGCCGCGCCCGCGCACGGCGAAGACGGGTGACGGCGCGCTCAGAGGTGGTAGCCCGGCGCGGACGTCAGGAAGCCCTGCGACCGGTGATCGCTCGGAGCAGCCACGCGATGATGGCGAGGGCGAGCAGCACCAGTCCCACCCAGAGCAGGAAGTTCAGCGACTGCACCAGCCCACCGGTTATGGCCAGGACGACGGCGATCACGATGATCACGATGAAGAGGATGTTCATGACGGACTCCTTTCGGCAGGTCGCCGGTGCGACCGCGGCCTCACGCTATCCGCCGCCGTCGTTCCGGCCCAGGGGCTTGACGCAGGGACCCGGGAATCGCTAGGGATGCGGATCAGGTCGCCTGTTCCGCGAGCTCTGCCCGCGGCAGGGCGTGCTGCACGGCCTCGAGCACGTCCGCGGCGGTCGCGTACCGGCGCGGCATCGAAACCGGGCCCAGCCACACGACATCGACCTCGTTCACGCCGATCTGACTCACGCACGCGACAGTGTGACGGGCATCCGTGCGGTCGAATCGGCAGTCCAGGATCAGCCACTCGTGCTCGGTGAGGCGGCGCATCTCGAAACGGGGGTTCGTCGTCATCGACATGTCTTCTCTCCATCCTTCGCAGGGAACGCCCTGACCCTTCGCACGAACGCCCGACCCTTGGCAGGGCACGCCTACGGGCGGGCCGTTCCACCCGTCCGCGGCGTCCCGAGGCTGTGCGCGCTGCTCATTCCCGTTCATCGGGACGGTCGACGGCTTCCTTCCCGGCCTCGACGACATCGTCGACGGCCCGCTTCGCCTTCCCCATGCCCTCCTCCACGGTGCCGCGAGCTTCGAGCTTCTCGTCACCGAGCGCCTTGCCGGCCACACGCTTGGCCTTGCCGGCGAATTCCTCCGCCACGTGCTCGGTCTTGTCTCCCAGACCCATGTCGCATCCTTTCGATCGGTCGACGCGGAAGGCGTCGACCGTCACCGTCCCATGTGCGCGACGGCAAGCGAACGGGGTTGACAGGGCGGGAGACTTGTGTGCCTGTCCGCGGGGACGACACGCCTAAACGCCTCCCCGCGAAACGTCAAGCCCCTGGATCCCGACCAGAACCCGCGCCTAGCGTTCAGCGCATGAGGCGAACGATGACCGACCCCCGCACGAAGTATCCTGCGCTGACCGACCCGCCGGATCCGCGCAACGACCAGCCGGGGCTGCTCGATGAGACTCTCCCGCGCCCGGACCACGGCGAGCACAGCTACCGCGGCTCCGGCCGCCTTCTCGGACGACGGGCCCTCATCTCGGGCGGTGATTCCGGGATCGGCCGCGCGGTCGCCATCGCATTCGCGCGAGAGGGTGCGGACGTCGCGCTCGGCTACCTGCCGGAGGAGCAGGCGGATGCCGAGGGAACCGCGGAGTGGGTCCGGAAGGCGGGTGCGAAGGTCATGCTTGCTGCCGGGCGATCTCGCCGAGGAGCAGCGCTGCCAGGACTTCGTCGCCGACGGCGGCGAGAGCCTCGGCGGCATCGACATCGTCGTGCTGAACGCCGGCTATCAGCGCAGCAGGGGAGAGGTCGGGGAGATCCCCACCGAGGAGTTCGACCGGGTCATGCGCACCAACCTGTACGGGCCGTTCTGGCTCGCGCAGGCGGCGCTGCCGCACCTGCCGCCGGGCTCATCGATCATCGTGACCACCTCGATCCAGGGGTACGACCCGTCGCCGGGACTGTTCGACTACGCGCTGACCAAGGCGGCGCTGGTGGCGTTCGTGCAGATGCTCGCCGAGCAGCAGGGTCCGCACGGCATCCGGGTCAACGGCGTCGCCCCCGGCCCCATCTGGACCCCGCTCATCCCCGCGACCGGCTGGCCGGACAAGCTGCCGTCGTTCGGAGACGACACGCCTCTCGGCCGCGCCGGCCAGCCCGCGGAACTCGCCGGGGCGTACGTCTTCCTCGCCTCCGAGGACGCGTCCTACGTCTCGGGCGGGATCATCCCCGTCACGGGAGGACGGCATCTCTGAAAACGGGCGGAACGCGATCCCCGGAAGGAGCATGACATGAACAACGCAGAAGAGCGCACCGACCTGACGACGCACGCGGACTGGGGCGCCGGGCGCCCTCGCCTGCTGGTCTCATCGCGCGAGAGCCGGTTCGAATACGAGATCCCTGACGACGGGACGACGATCGGCTCGGCGCAGGAGTGCGGACTCCGACTTCCCGGCACGGATCCCGTGCACGCCGTGATCCGTCATGATCCGCAGGACGAGTACGCGCTGTCGCTGCGCGGGCCGGCCGAGACGAGCGCGAACGTCGAG
This sequence comes from uncultured Actinomycetota bacterium, assembly GCA_963791605.1. GTDB lineage: Bacteria > Actinomycetota > Actinomycetes > Actinomycetales > Microbacteriaceae > Microbacterium. The sequence continues at coordinate 127,830 of CAWBTB010000005.1, forward strand.
AAGGCGCAGGAGGAGGAGAACCGGAGCGACGAGATCCTGCGCACCGGAGCGCGTTTCGCCCTGGGTCCGTGGCAGTTGGTCTTCGTGCGCGACGAGTTCGCCGATCACGGCCGCCCCTTCGGCGGGCGCGAGGGCGGCGAGTTCTCGGATCAGCCCGTGCAGCCCCCGCGTCCGGACTACACGCAGGAATCGCCGCGCACCGAGACGACCACGCAGGAGAAGGCCGCGAACCGGCAGCAGGGCGACGAAGCGGCCACAGCAGGCTGACCGGACGCGCCGATGTCATCGCCCGGGCTCAGGCCGCCGCGCGCCCGGGCTCAGGCCGCCGCGCGGCCCGGGTCAGGCCCCGGACGTTCCGGTGCCGTCCGATGTGTCCGACGGGTCGCCGGCCGCGGCGGGCCGGTGCGGGCCGTCTATCCCGCGCAGGACGTGCTCCGGCTTGAGGGCGATGCCGCCGGACGTGTTCGCCGAGTTCGCGAGATCCCTGATCAGCTGAGCGTCGAGTTCGGGGGCGACGGGGTCGTCGAACACGAAGCGGAGCGGGATGGCCGGATGCAGCCAGACCGTGGTGCGGCCGGCCGGCTCGTCCTTGCTGTTCTGGAACGACAGCGTGAAGCTCTCGTTGCGGCGGAGCTTCGTGGTGATCACGATCTTCAGGTGTGCGAGCACCCCGTCCTCGATGTGGATGGGGGTCTCTCCGCCGCCGTAGTAGACGATGCCCATTCGGTCCTCCTCTGTTCGGTCGATCCGGTCGCTGTGCCGCCGCCGGACGAGCTCGGTCGGGCCGGGCCGTCTCGACGCGCCGTCGCGGTGGACTCGCGGTCGATGGTATCGGTGCGGGAGGATACGCACATGGGCAGGTTCAGCTACGAGGGTCAGACGCACGCGGATCTCGACGATCGTGCGCTGGCGCACGTGCAGATGGTCATCGCCAACAAGCTGCGCCGCGGCGAGCCGTTCTACTTCACCTGGAAGGACGACCCGAGCGTCGGACACGGCCGCACCTCGGTCTGGATCCACCCCGCCTGCACCATGGTGTTCACCTTCCACGGCGGCCGACGTCCGCCGCTGAACCGGGTGTGGGTCGAGGCGCTCAGCCAGCTGGCGAACACGCCGGGCGGGCTGCGGCTGATCCCGGAACCGGCGCAGGTGGACGAGATGCGGCTGGACGACAGCGGGAACATCATCCCGTAGCCGGGCGGGTCCGCGCCCGCCGCGCCCTGCGATGCGCGGGCAGCGCCCAGACCGCCACCGACCCGGCGAACGCGCACGCTCCGGCGATCGATGCGGCGGGGGCACCCAGCACCACGTCGAAGATGAAGGCGGCGACGCCTCCGGTCAGCAGGGTCACCAGAACCAGGAGCGCGATGAGGATCCGCGATCCGGTGGCGACGAGCCGGCGATCCGGATCCCGCTCGGGGCGCTTGCGATGCTGCACGACGGGGAGCAGCCCCAGCATCGTGGCCCCGCAGGCGAGGCCGACCAGCACGAGATACAGCACGTGCGCGTGCCACGGAAGCTTCGCGAAGGTCGGCTGGAACGCGACGGAGAGCAGGAATCCGGAGATGATCTGGGTGCCGGTCTGCGTGACGCGCAGCTCCTGCAGGATCCGTTCCCACCGCTGCGGCACATCGGTCGGGGATGCTCCCGCGACCGTCGCTGGTCGCGAGCCGGTCATGATCCCGTCACCAGGGAGTAGACGCCGAATGCCCCCGCCACGCACATGATGATCGCAGTGGCCCACCCCAGGATCCTCGCGACCGGGCCGTTGCGCTGCTCGCGCATCAGACGGGCGCTGCCCGTGACCAGCATGAGCACGATGACGAACGGACCCGCCGCGATCCCGTTGATCACCGCGGAGACCACGAGCAGACCGATCGGATCCACGCGCAGCAGCGCCAGGACGGTCGCCGCGACCAGACCTACGAGCAGCAGGGCGTAGAACGTCTTCGCCCGGTGCGGCTTGCGGTCCAGACTCCACGGACGATTAAGCAGAGCGGCGAATCCGGCCGCACCGGACGCCGCCAGAACCGGCACCGCGAGCATCCCGGATCCGATGAACCCCAGCGCGAACAGGATCGACGCGTAGTCGCCGGCGATGGGCTTCAGCGCCTGAGCGGCCTCGGCTGCCGAGGATACCGACCGATGGTGCGCACCGAGCGTGGCGGCGGACCCGACGATGATCGCGAACATGATGCCGACCGAGAACACCATCCCGGTGATGACGTCGAGCCGGCCCAGCAGCAGCATCCGGCGCGCCTTGGCGGGCGGGCGCTGGTCCAGGCGCGGCGGGTCGTCGCCGTGCGATCCCGAACGCAGCATCTCCTCCCGCTCCTCGGTCTGCCAGAAGAACATGTACGGGCTGATCGTGGTTCCGAGCACCGCGACGACGAGGCCGAGATACGCGGGGGACCACCGGAACCCCTGGCCGATCAGGCCCCGGCCGACGTCAGCCCAGTCGACATGCGCGACCACGACGACCGCGACGTAGGCGAACAGCACCAGGCAGAGCCACTTGAAGATCCGCGAGATCCAGGCGAAGGATCCGCGCACGACGACGAACCCGATGAGCACGCCCGCGATGAGCGACCACAGCGGTGCGGGACCGGCATGCAGCAGCTGCATCCCCTGCCCGATCGCCACGAGATCCGCCGCCGCGTTGACGCTGTTGGCGACGAGGAGTGCCGCGAGCAGCACCGCGACCCAGATCCGCGCGCCACGGCGGAAGCGCTGCCGGATGAGCGATCCGAACGAGTCGCCGGTCGCGAGGGTCATCCGCTCGCACGCCTCCTGGACCACGATCATCAGGGGCAGCGTCAGGGGGACCGTCCAGAGCAGGCCCGATCCGTACTGCGCGCCGGCTTGTGCGTAGGTGGCGATTCCGGAGGGGTCGTCGTCCGCGGCTCCGGTGACAATGCCCGGCCCCAGCACGCGCAGGGCGCGGGAGATCCGGCCGGGGGCGTCGGTGCGCTTCGCCTCGGACCCGGGTCTCTTCGCTTCGGAGCCGTGTCCGGCTGAGGAATCGGTCTCGGTGCGGTTCGCCATGGTGACAGGGTCACGCCCCGGTGGTCGGGCCGCCAGCGTCTTGACGCGGACCGATCCGGCGTGCAAGGCGTGCGAGGGTTTGTCAACCCCGTGGCGGGTCGTCGCCGTCGGCTTCTAGCGTGGCGGCGTCACCGGAGGAAGGAGAGCCACATGCCTCGTGAACCTGAACTCAAGGATCCGGAGCTCTACGAGAAGCTGCGCGACGAAGGCGACTCGAAGCAGAAGGCGGCGCGCATCTCGAATGCGGCGGCCAAGGAGGGGCGCAGCGCGGTGGGCCGCCGCGGCGGCGAGTCCGGGTCGTACGATTCCTGGACCGTCGGCGAACTCCGGCATCGGGCGAAGGAGCTCGGACTGCACGGCTACTCCGGCAAGAGGAAGCAGGAGCTCATCCACATGCTGCGGGACCACTGAACGGGCGGGGCGAGCGGCGCAGCAGCGGATCCGGTCTCAGCCGTCGAGCTCGGACGCGCAGCGCCTCCTCGAGCACCACGGCATGGTTGTGCACGGGGTCGTGCGCGGCGTACACGAGCGTCACCACGGGGTGCGGGCGCAGGTCCGACGCGAGCGCGGCGAGCGCCGGAGCGGTCTCGTGCGCGAGCTCGGCGCGGTATCGCGCGGCGTAGACGTCCCAGTCCTCCGGCGGTGCATGGTGCCATTCCGTGCGCAGCAGAGGGGAGGGCGCCGTGTCCTTGGCCCACAGGTCGATCGCGGCGTGCTCCTTCGAGACCCCACGCGGCCACAGCCGGTCCACCAGCACCCGGAACCCGTCGTCGGGGGTCGCGGTGTCATAGGCTCGTTTGCGACGAAGATCCATGTCTCCAGCAAACACCCGGGACCGCGTCCGCCGCGATCCCGGATCCGCATTCGCCTGAGACTCGGACTCACGTATGCTGAGACTCGGTTGCAGGATTCGACGCACACCGTGCCGATTCGAAGGAGAACGGGCATGCAGATCCAGGGAGCGGGAGCCCTCGTCACGGGCGGAGCCTCGGGGCTCGGCCTCGCCACCGCGCGGCGCCTCGCGGCGGCCGGCGCGACCGTCACCATCGTCGACCTCCCCACCTCGAAGGGCGCGGAGCTCGCGGCCGAGCTGGGCGGGGTGTTCGCCCCGGCCGACGTCACGAGCGCCGAGGAGGTCGCGGCCGCCGTCGCCGCAGCCCAGGCCGCGGCCCCGCTGCGGATCGTGGTGAACTGCGCGGGGATCGCTCCGCCGGCCAAGGTCCTCGACCGCGACGGCAACCCCGCCGACCTCGCCGCGTTCGAGCGGATCATCCGGATCAACCTCGTCGGCACGTTCAACGTCATCTCGCAGGCCGCGGCCGTGATCGCCGCGAACGAACCCGCCGCGGATGGCGATCGCGGCGTGATCGTGAACACCGCGAGCGTCGCCGCGTTCGACGGCCAGATCGGCCAGCCCGCCTACTCCGCATCGAAGGGCGGGGTGCACGCGATGACGCTGCCGATCGCGCGGGAGCTCGCCCGCTACGGGATCCGGGTGTGCACGATCGCCCCGGGGATCATGGAGACGCCGATGCTGGCCGGGCTCCCGCAGGCCGCGCAGGACTCGCTCGGCGAGCAGGTCCCGTATCCTGCCCGCCTCGGCCGCCCCGACGAGTACGCCGCACTCGTGCAGCAGATCGTCGAGAACGGCTACCTGAACGGCGAGACGATCCGTCTCGACGGCGCGATCCGCATGGCCCCGCGCTGACCCGCACCGCCCCCGCCCCTCCGTTCCGCACCACCGCGCCCCTTCACCCGCACTTCCGTTCCCGTCGCAAAAACTGTCGTTCTGAGCAGCGGATGGCGACAGTTTTTGCGACGGGAACGCACCAGACCGCTCCGAGAGAGAGCGCACAGCTCCGAGAGACCGAGGAAGAGATGACCGAGAACAAGCCCCTCGCGGGCAAGACCATCCTGATGTCGGGCGGCAGCCGGGGCATCGGCCTCGCCATCGCGTTGCGTGCGGCGGCCGACGGCGCGAACGTCGCCCTGCTGGCGAAGACCGACACACCGCATCCGAAGCTCGAGGGCACGATCCACACCGCGGCGGAGCAGATCCGCGCCGCCGGCGGGCAGGCACTGCCGATCCTCGGCGACGTGCGCGACGACGAGAGCGTGACCGAGGCCGTGCTGAAGACGCAGGGGGAGTTCGGCGGGATCGACATCGTCGTCAACAACGCCAGCGTGATCGATCTGTCCGGATCCCTCGACCTCGCGGCGAAGAAGTACGACCTGATGCAGGACGTGAACGTGCGCGGCACGTTCATGCTGTCCCGGGCCGCGATCCCGGAGCTGAGGAAGGCGTCGAATCCGCACATCCTCTCGCTGTCGCCGCCGCTGAACGTCACCCCGCGCTGGCTCGGCGCGCACACCGGCTACACGCTCGCGAAGTTCGGGATGACCATGGCCACGCTCGGCATGGCGGCCGAGTTCGGCACGGACGGCATCGCCGCGAACACGCTCTGGCCGCGCACCACGATCGCGACCGCGGCCGTGCAGAACGTGATCGGCGGCGACCGGCTGATGGCCATGAGCCGCACCCCCGAGATCTACGCCGACGCCGCTTACGCCGTGCTGACCAAGCCCGCGCGCGAGTTCACCGGCCAGACCCTCGTCGTCGAGGACGTGCTCGAGGCCGAGGGCGTGACCGACTTCGCGCAGTATGCCGCGGTGCCGGGCACCCCGGACAGCGCGCTGTTCCCGGACATCTTCCTGAACTGAAGGTCGGCTCGCGCCGGGCGCGACCCCTTCCCCTTGTTCCCGTCGCAGAATCTGTCGTTCTGATCGCCGGATAGCGACAGTTTTCGCGACGGGAACGAGGCGGGACGGGATCGCGGCGCGTGCGCTACGACGGAGGCGGCAGGGGGATCAGGCGTGCATGGCTGACATCGTCGCCGAGCCGGAACTCGAACCGGGAGCGGTCGCCGCGGTGGTGCGCGATGAAGAACTCGATCGGACGGTCGTCGGCGTCGCGGCTCACGCTGCGGAGTCGGAGCAGAGCGGATCCGGCGCTCACCCCCAGCAGTCGCGCCTGATCGTGCGTCGCCACGGTCGCCTCGGCGGACCGGACCCCGTGCGTGGCGCGGATGCCGTGCTCGTCCAGGAGCCCGTACAGCGAGATCTCGCGAAGATCCGCGCCGAGCGTGACCCGGCCGACGTCCTCGGGCATCCACGTGGTCGACAGCGACCAGGGCTCGCCGTCCACGAGCCGGAGACGCTCGAGCACCACGACGGGGGAGGCGAGGGGGATCTCCAGCGCGTTCGCCACGGCCTCGTCCGCGATGGTCTCCTCATGCGTCAGCACGTCGCTGTGCACGTGTCCACCGCGGCTCGCGACGTCGTCGTAGAGGCCGACGAGCGTGTGCACGAGAGACTCGCTCGTGCGGGGGCGGGCCACGAAGGTGCCCTTGCCCTTGACCCGCTCCACGAGACCCTCGTGCTCGAGCTGGGCCAGCGCCTGGCGCACGACCGTGCGCGAGATCCCGTACTGCTCGCAGAGGCGATGCTCGCCCGGCAGCGGATCGCCGGGCTGCAGGCCGTCGCGGGCGATGCCGTCGATGATCAGCCGGCGCAGCTGGTCGTACATCGGGGCGGCGGAGCGCCGGTCGATCGCGATCAGGGGGTCGGACGGCATCAGTAAGCCACCCCGGCGTGCAGGATCACGTTCGCGTACGGGGTGAACTCGCCGGAGCGGACGAACGCGCGTGCCCCGCGCGAGAGCTTCTTGAACTCGATATGCGGCACGAGCTCGATCTCGATGTCCTGGCCGGCGAACCGCTCCCGGATGGCGGCGAGCACTTCGGGGCTGCTCTCGGCGATCTCCGCGGCGACCGTGACGCCCTCCACGACGAGTTCGGCGAGCACGGTGTCGAGCACGTCCAGGAACGCGGGCGCGCCGGGACGGTAGGCGAGGTCGATCCGCTCGGAACCCGGCGGGATCGGGAGCCCGGCGTCGGTGACGACGATCAGGTCGGTGTGTCCGGTCTCGCTGATCACCCGGGACAGCGCGGGATTGATCGTGGTGGCGGTCTTTCGCATGACGGATCCTTCGATCTCTCAGGAGCGGACGGCGCTCGGCTCCGAGCGCCGGGCGAGGAGGGCATCGACCTCGGCACGGGCAGGAATGCTCGGGGAGGCGCCCTGGCGCGTCACCGCGAGCGCACCGGCGGCCGTGGCGATCCGGGTCGCGTCGGCGAGGCTCAGGCCCTGGGCGAGCGCGGCGCCGAGGTAGCCGGCGTACGCGTCGCCGGCGGCGGTGGTGTCGACCGCCTTCACCGGGATCGGATCCACGAGCACGACGCCGTCGGACGTGACGACCACGGATCCGCGCTCCGCGAGGGTGACCACCGCGGCGCCCACGCCCTGGGCGAGGAACCAGCGTCCCGCGCGCTCCGCGGAATCCACGTCGGTCACCTCGATGCCCGAGAGCAGGCCGGCCTCGGTCTCGTTCGGGGTGACGATGTCGATGCTGCGCCACACCTCCGGATCCAGGGCAGCGGCCGGGGCGGGATCCAGCACCACGATCATGCCGAGTTCGCGTCCGCGGGCCGCGATGTGCCGGGTGAGCGCGGACGGCGTCTCCAACTGCGTGAGCAATACCGAGGTCGTCGGTGCGAGCGCCTCCAGCGCCGTGTCGATCTGGGCCACGTCGAGGGCCGAGTTCGCCAGCGGCACCATCACGATGTCGTTCTGCGCCGAGGCGTCGACCCGGATGTGCGCGATGCCGGTGGGGCCCGGCACGGTGCGCAGGTGGGTGACGTCCACGCCGGCCGTGCTGAGACCGTCGACGATCAGTTCGCGGAACAGGTCGTCGCCGACGCAGCCGACGAAACTCGTGCGCGCGCCCGCCAGGCCGGCGGCGACGGCCTGGTTCGCGCCCTTGCCGCCGAGCAGCAGGGTGAACTGATCGCCGAGGATCGTCTCCCCGCGGGCGGGAAGGCGCTGCGAGAACGTCGTCACGTCCGCCGTGACGCTGCCGACGATGACGACACCCGAGCGGTCCTGTGCAGCGGTCATGGGCGGGATCCCCCGATCGGAGTGATGAAGTGCTCGGCCTGCCTTTTGACTTCGGCGGAGCCTCGTCACTACATTATCCGAATCGAAACCTGTAACGACAGGTTACCGAAGGGAGCTCCGCCGGTGTCCGCAATCGCAGCATCCGCCCCTCGTCTGTACGTCGACAGTGCTGACGTGGAGCGTGTCGGCACGCTTCTGCGCGCCGGCCTGGTGCACGGCGTCACGACCAATCCGACGATCCTGCAGCGACAGGGCCGCACCGCCGCCGACCTGCCCGGTCTCTACCGCCGCTGGGAGGACGAGGGCGCCCGGGAGATCTTCTTCCAGGCCTGGGGCGAGGACGCGGCCGCGCTGAGAGCATGCGCGGCCCGCATCGCCCGGCTGGGCGACCGGATTGCGGTGAAGATCCCCGCGACGCCTGCCGGGTTCGCCGCCGCGGCTGCCGTGATCGACGCGGGGACCCCCGTCCTTCTCACCGCCGTCTATTCCGTCGCGCAGGCGCTTGCCGCCGCGAGCATCGGAGCGGCGTACATCGCGCCGTACCTGGGCCGGATGCGCGACGCCGGCTTGGACGCGGATGCACGGATCCCCGCGATGCAGGCGGTCTGCGCCGGTGCGAGGACGAAGGTGCTGCTCGCAAGCCTGCGCAGCCCGGAGGACATCGTTGCGATGCGCCTCGCCGGCATCTCCCATTTCACGGCGGCTCCGGACGTGCTCGAGCAGATGCTTCAGCATGACGTGAGCGATTCCTCCGCCAGGGAGTTCGAAGGCGCGATGGGGCGGATCGGCGGCTGAGCGACGGCGTCGCCGCCCCGCGCGGCCACCGGTCGAGGCCGGCGCACGGAGGCGCAGCGCGTCGGATCACCCGGCGACCGGCTTCGGGGAGGCGCTCATCCTCCCGCGGTCGACGCCCGCACGATCAGCTCCGGCGCGAACGGCGTCACCGCGGGTGGCGGATCCTTCGGATGCGCCAGTTGTGCGAGCAGGGATCGGGCGGCCGCCGCACCGATCTCGTAGCCGGGCTGACGGATCGTCGTCAGGGGTACCACCGTCTGATGCGCCTGGTCGACGTCGTCGAAGCCCACGATCGCGATGTCCTCCGGGATCCGGTTCCCCCGGCGCAGGAACGCCGTCTGCGCCCCGATCGCGAGCATGTCGTTCGCGGCGAAGACGGCGTCGGGACGCTCGTCCGGCGGGGCGTCGAGGATCCGCGTTGCCGCATCGATGCCCGCCTCGATCGTCAGGGCCCCGGTGGGAAGGATCTGCACGGTCGCGTCGGAGCCGGCCAGCGCCTGGACGAGGCCCCGATGGCGGTCGGCGGTCTGGCTCACCGCGGCGGGGTCGCCGAGGAACGCGATACGCCGCCGCCCGAGCTCGCGCAGATGCGATCCGGCCAGTTCTCCGCCCAGACGGTCGTCGAAGAGGATCGAGCCGAGGACGCTCGAGGAGTGCGGCGGGCCGATCACGGTGGAGCGGATCCCCGCGCGGGCGAGGCGCTCCAGCGGCGGGACGACATCGCCGAGCGGGGAGATCACGATGCCCTGCGCCCGGTGCGCCTCGAACATCTCGATGTTGCGCAGCTCCTGCTCGGCGTCACGAGCGCTGTTGCTGAAGAACAGCGACCACTCTGCGGCGCGCGTGACATCCTCCACGCCGCGGGACAGTTCGCTGAAGAACGGCAGCCAGGCGTCGAGCAGGATGAGGGCGATCGCCTTGCCCGACCCCGCACGCAGTTGCCGGGCCGACTCGTTGGGCACGAAGTCGAGCTGCTCGATCGCCGCCCGCACGCGCTCCGCCGTGGCCGCGCTGAGCAGCTGCGGCCGATTGAGGAAGTTCGACACCGTCGAGGCCGAGACGCCGGCGAGCGCGGCGACATCCTTGACGCTGGCGGACATGAGGCTCCCGAAGGGTTCGTGGGTGGGCTCAGCCTAATCGCCGCGGCGCGTTCGTCCGGCGCGGGTGGCGCCGGGGACCACCACGGGGATTGACACGTTGCAAGGTGTTCGGATACGTTCGCCGCAACACCGTATTGCAACGTTACAACTTCCGAGTGCGGAACGAGCGAAGGAGCTCTCATGAACATCGGCTGCCACGGTCTGGTCTGGACCGGCACATTCGACGAGGCGGGTATCCGTCTGGCGGCGGAGAAGACGCGTGCCGCCGGCTTCGACCTCATCGAGTACCCCCTGATGGATCCGTTCTCCTTCGACGCGTCCGTCGCCGCCACCGCGGTCGCCGACAACGGTCTCGCCGTGTCCGCGTCGCTCGGGCTGTCCGAGTCGACCGACGTGACCAGTCAGGACCCGGCGGTCGTTGCCGCCGGCGAGGCCCTGCTGCTGCGTGCGGTCGACGTCCTCGCGGACATGGGCGGACGGCACTTCTGCGGAGTGATCTACAGCGCCATGCGCAAGTACATGGAGCCGGTCACTCCGGGGGGCCTGGAGAGCAGCCGGCGTGCGATCGCCCGTGTCGCCGACCACGCCGCCGAGCGGGGCATCCAGGTCTCCCTCGAGGTCGTCAACCGGTACGAGACCAACGTGCTGAACACGGCGCGGCAGGCGATCGCCTACCTTGCGGAGGTCGAGCGGCCGAACCTGGGGATCCATCTGGACACCTATCACATGAACATCGAGGAGTCCGACATGTTCGCTCCTGTGCTCGATGCCGCTCCTGCGCTGCGTTATGTGCACATCGGCGAGAGTCATCGCGGGTACCTGGGCACGGGGACCGTCGACTTCGACACGTTCTTCAAGGCGCTCGGGCGCATCGGCTATGACGGGCCGATCGTGTTCGAGTCGTTCTCCTCGGCCGTCGTCGCCCCCGATCTCAGCCGCATGCTCGGCATCTGGCGCAACCTCTGGAGCGACAATGTCGAGCTCGGAGCGCACGCCAACGCGTTCATCCGGGACAAGCTCGTCGCGGTGGAGTCCATCCGGCTGCACTGAGCCCTCCTGCGGGCGAGGCGGCATCGTGACCTACTTGTTATTACAGGTCTTCATTCCCCGTGGATCCTTAGATACATTTAGGTACAACTTGTGCAAGCCCGAGGTGCAGGACAGTATTAATCCGATGTTTCGACGTGTGTTCGAAACGGATCGACCTTCAAGGAAGCAGGCGGAGCGATGAGCGAACCCATCCTCAGGGTGGCGGGCATCAGCAAGGGGTTCCCCGGCGTGCAGGCGCTCAAGGACGTGCACCTCGAGGTGTACGCGGGTGAGGTGCTCGTGCTGGTCGGCGAGAACGGCGCGGGCAAATCCACTCTGATGAAGATCCTGTCCGGGATCTACACCAAGGACGAGGGCACCATCTCGTTCGAGGGCGAGGAGGTCGAGCTCACCGGGCCGCTGCAGGCGCAGAAGCTGGGGATCACGATCATCCACCAGGAACTGAATCTGATGCCGGATCTCACGGTGGCTCAGAACATCTACATCGGGCGGGAGCGGGCGATCCTCTCCGAGGCGCGGCTGAACGCGCAGGCCACGGAGCTGCTGAACCGCCTGAACATCTCGCTCGATCCGAAGCAGCCGGTCAGCGAGCTCACGGTCGCGCAGCAGCAGATGGTCGAGATCGCCAAGGCGCTCTCGTTCAACGCCAAGGTGCTGATCATGGACGAGCCGACGTCGGCGCTCACCGACGCGGAGGTGGAGACGCTGTTCGTGCTGATCGATCAGCTGCGCGAACGCGGCACTGGAATCGTGTACATCTCGCACCGCATGGACGAGCTGCGGCGTCTTGCCGATCGGGTGACGGTGATCCGCGATGGTGCATACATCGGATCATTGACCAAGGATCAGGTCGACATCCCGCGCATCATCGAGATGATGGTGGGGCGCCCGATCGACGAGGGAGCGCGCCCGCTGGCGCGCGAGCATCTGGCCGACCCTGTCGTCCTGGACGTGCAGGGCCTCAGCACGAAGAGCCTGCTGAAGGACGTGTCCTTCTCGCTGCACCGGGGGGAGATCCTCGGGTTCGCCGGGCTCATGGGCGCAGGCCGGACGGAGACGGCCCGCGCCCTGATCGGCGCCGACCCGCGCAGTGCCGGCACGATCTCGGTGAACGGCAGAGCCGCCCGGATCCGGCAGCCCGCCGACGCCGTCAAGCTCGGCATCGGCTATCTCAGCGAGGACCGCAAACGGCTCGGACTGATGCTCGAGCAGAGCGTCACGTTCAACACGGTGCTGGCATCCCTCGGCGCGTACGCGAACGGGATCGGCTGGATGCGGGACTCCTCGGCGAAGAGCAAGACCAAGGAGTACGTGCAGCGGCTGAGGACCAAGACGCCGTCGATCAACCAGGTCGTCAAACTCCTCTCCGGCGGGAACCAGCAGAAGGTCGTCATCGCCCGCTGGCTGCTCCGGGACTGCGATGTGCTCATCTTCGATGAGCCCACCCGCGGCATCGACGTCGGGGCGAAGGAGGAGATCTATCGCGTGATGCGCGAACTCGCCGATGCGGGCAAGTCCATCATCGTCATCTCCTCGGAACTGCCCGAGGTGCTGCGCGTCGCGAACCGGATCCTGGTCATGGCGAACGGGCGGATCACGGGCGAGTTGCGCAACGAGGACGCCACGCAGGCGAAGATCATGCAGTTCGCCGCAAACGGAGAGGAAGACGAATGAGCACCCCCCAGTCCACGGATCCGTCGACGACGACGGTCATTCAGAGCGCAGTGGCCGAGTCGAACAAGGGGAGCCTCGGGACCTTCTTCAAGCGCCAGGCGCAGCAGTCGCTCGCGTTCGGCACCCTGATCGTCCTGCTCGTCTTCTTCTCGATCTTCGGCACCAACTTCCTCACTTGGGACAACATCTCGGGGATCCTGCTGGCGACGTCCGTCATCGGCATCCTCGCCCTCGGCACGACCTTCGTCATCATCACCGGCGGCATCGATCTGTCCATCGGCACGGGAATGACGCTGTGCGCAGTGATGGCCGCCGTCTTCGTGACGAACATGGGGCTGCCCGTCTGGCTCGGGATCCTCGGCGGCATCGCCACCGGCGTGCTGATGGGGTTCATCAACGGCCTCAACGTCACGGTGCTGCGGCTTCCTCCGTTCATCGCGACGCTGGCCATGATGATGGTCGCCCAGGGCCTCGCCCTCGTGATCTCCGGCGTGCACCCGATCTACTTCACCGGCTCGGCTCCGGGGTACAAGCAGATCGCGCTCGGCACGATCATTCCGGGGCTGCCCAACGCGGTGCTCATCACGCTGGTCCTCGCCGTGGTCGCGTTCCTCTGCCTGAACAAGACGCTGCTCGGCCGCTACACGTTCGCCATCGGCTCGAACGAGGAGGCCGTGCGGCTCTCCGGTGTCGACACCAAGCGCTGGACGATCCTGATCTACATGTTCGCCGGCGCCTTCACCGGCATCGCGGGCATCGTGATGTCGGCGCGACTGGATTCCGCGCAGCCGCAGCTCGGCAGCGGATACGAGTTGCAGGCGATCGCCGCGGTCATCATCGGCGGCACCTCGCTTCTCGGCGGACGCGGCTCGATCCTCGGCACGATCATCGGCGCGCTCATCATGAGCGTGCTGATCAACGGCCTGCGCATCATGGCGATCCAGACGGAGTGGCAGAACGTCGTGGTCGGCATCGTGATCCTCGTCGCGGTGTTCTTCGACTCGCTGCGCAACAAATCCCGCGCGTGAGACCGGGGACGGCGGTGAAATCCGTGCCGCCGCCGTCCTCTTCGGCTCCTGAGCCGAACCGCGGCACCCCCGCACGGCACGCATCCGCACACAGCAACACCCTCCCGTCGGCATCGACGGGCCACACACAAGGGAGCATCACATGAAGTTCGCGAAGAAGACGGCCTTCGCCGCCGTCATCGTCACCGCGGCGATCGCCATCGCCGGCTGCTCGTCGAGCGGTCCGCAGCCGGCCGCATCGAGCGGCGGATCCGGCGGGAGCGGCGAGCAGCCGTACATCGCGATGATCTCGAAGGGCTTCCAGCACCAGTTCTGGCAGGCCGTCAAGAAGGGCGCCGAGGAGCAGGCGGCCAAGGACAACGTGAAGATCACGTTCGAGGGGCCGGCCGCCGAGACCGAGGTGGACTCCCAGCTGCAGATGCTGCAGGCCGCGATCGACAAGAAGCCGAGTGCGATCGCGTACGCCGCTCTCGACCCGCAGGCGTGCGTGCCGCTGCTCGACCAGGCCAAGCAGAAGAACATCCCGGTCGTGCAGTTCGACGCCGCCTGCAAGGGCGACGTCGGTCAAACCCTGGTCGCCACCGACGGCAAGAAGGCCGCCGGTATCGCTGCCGACCACATGGGCGAACTGATCGGCGGCAAGGGCGAGATCGCGATCGTCAGCCACAGCCAGATCAACTCCACCGGCATCGATCGCCGCGACGGATTCGTCAACGAGATCAAGGCGAAGTACCCCGACATCAAGATCGTCGACATCCAGTACGGCGACGGCGACCAGCTGAAGTCGGCGGACATCACCAAGGCGATCATCGCTGCGCACCCGAACCTCAAGGGCCTGTACGCCACGAACGAGGGCTCGGCCATCGGCATCGTCAACGCCGTGAACGAGCTGAACCTCGAGAAGGGCAAGATCAAGATCATCGGCTTCGACTCCGGCGCGGCCCAGATCAACGCGATCAAGGACGGCACGATGGCCGGCGCCATGACGCAGGACCCGATCAGCATCGGCCAGAAGGTGCTGCAGGCGGCGGTCGACGCGATCGCCGGCAAGAAGCTGGAGAAGTTCATCGACACCGGTGCGTTCTGGTACGACAAGACCAACGTGGACGACCCGAAGATCGCCGCGGTGCTCTACCAGTGAGCTGACCTCCGATCCCTCGGGTCCCGGCCCCTCGCGCGCACCGCGCGAGGGGCCTTTCCGTGGGTGCGGCGGCGCTCAGGCCGGGAGCGCGAGCAGCCTGGCGGGGTTCGCGATGAGCATCGTGTCGACCGCGGCATCGCCGATCGTCGCACGCAGCCGGGGCAGATAGCGCTCGCCCAGATAGGAGAGCCCTGGCATGCCGCCGTAGGCGAGGTACCGGGTGCGCCGGGCCACGTCTCCGCCGAGCACGATGCGCTCGGCAGCCCCTGCCGCGACGACGCGTTCGGTGAGGGCGACGAGCTCGGCGTCGCTGCGCGTGCGGGGACGCGCGAAGCCGTCATAGCCGAGATACGCGCCGCGCTCCGTGAGTGAGACGTGCAGGCCGGGATCCGGGTCGCGGTCGGCGTGCGCGAGCACGATCCGGTCGGCCGCCACGCCTTCGGCGGCGAGCAGATCGAGCAGCTCGTGCGCGGCCGTGCAGAACTCCAGGTGCACCATGATCGCGGCGCCCGTGGCGCGGTGCGCGGCGGCCAGGGCGATCAGCGTGGTGCGCTCGAACGAGCTGATCCGCCAGTAGTCGATCCCGCCCTTGAGGATGCCCGCGCGCACAGGAGACCCGGATCCGGTCACCGCGCGCGGACCGTCCGGGTCGGCATCGTCCCGCGGCATCCCATCCCGGATCTCGGCGACGAACCTCGCGGCGAGCAGGGTCGCGTCGTCGTCGCGGGTCGGATGCCCTGCGGCGTAGTGCGCCTCGCGGTGCCGTCCTGCCGTCGCGACCACCCGGAGGCCGGTGCGGGCGCTGATCCGGGCCACGGCCTCGGGATCGCGCCCGAGTCCGAACGGCGTGGCGTCGATCATGGCGCCGAATCCGCTGTCGCGCAGCAGTTCGGCCTCCCGTGTCGAGGCGACCTCGTCGTCGAGCTCGTCCCCGGCGAGCAGCGGCGTCACCTGGAACAGGTGCTCGTGATAGTTCGTCGGCACGCGGTCTGCGGCGTCGACGTCGCCGAGCACGGTCCGGATGACACCGCCGGCAGTCATCGCCGCACCGACTCCGCGGCTGCGGCGAGCCGTTCGACGGTGTCGGCGTCGAGGTCGAGCTCGAACACGTCCGCGACGACCTGGGACCAGCCGTGGATGAAGTAGCGCCAGCCGTCCACGATGGTCAGGCCGCGCGCGGGCTGCTGCGCCTCGGCCTGATGCAGGAACTCCAGCGACCCCCGGTAGTTGAACTCCCACACCACGGCGCGTTCGGGGAAGACCACGGCGTCGGTGAGCGGCGAACCGGGCCGGTCCTTGCCGAGCCCGGTCGCGTTCACGATCAGGGATCCCGCGGGCGCGGCGGCGACGATCGCGTCGGCGTCTGCGGGGGAGTCGGTGCGCACGTAGCGGATCAGGTCGTCCGGGGTGCCGTGCTGACGGTGCACTTCGCGCAGGTGGGCGAGCTTGTCGTCGCTGCGGGCCGTCACGGTCACCCGTGCCGGAGCGTCGGCGCGCTCGGCCAGCGCCCAGCTCAGGGCGGTTCCGGATCCGCCGGCTCCGAGGATCACGACCTCCGCACCGGTGCGGGCGAAATAGTCGGGCGGCAGGAAGTCGTTCAGCGCGAGGTCGACGGTGAGCGGATCCTTGGCACGCCCGATGAGCCGGTCGCCGCGCTTGGAGATGCTGGAGATCTCCGAGCAGGACACCGCGAACGGGTCAAGCTCATCGAACAGGCCGGAGGCGGCGGCGAACACGTTCATCTTGTGGGTGGTCACGAGAGCGCCGCGATGGTGCGGGTCGTCGCGGATCTGCTCGACCAGGGCGATGTACTCCTCCGGGGTCGCGTCCATCGGCAGATCGTGACCCACCAGCGTGCGGGTGGGCAGGCCGAGGATGTCGGCCCACAGCGGGAACACGCTCATGATCGAGGACGAGCCGGTCGTCACGCCGACGAAGCCCATGCGGTCGGCGGCGGTCGTGGCGGCGGTGCGGGTCATCGGGTCTCCTGGGTCGAGGGGGACGGGTGGCAGGGGGTCGGTCCGTCGCGGGGCGGTCAGCGGACCGGGTTGATCGGATCCTCACCGCGCAGCACGGCGAGTGCGTTGTCCAGGGCCATCCGGCCCATGTTGTCGACGGCCTGCACGGTCTGCGCGCCGAGGTGCGGTGTCACGGTCACCCGGTCCGCCAGGTCGCCGGCGAGCAGAGGGCCGGCGCTGCCCGCGGTGTCGCCGTCGAGCGTGTCCGCGGCGTAGGCGGCCAGGATGCCCTCGCGCAGCGCACGGGCCACGGCCGGTTCGTCCACGAGGTCGGGGCGGGCGGTGTTCACGAGCACCGTGCCGCGGCGGAGCTGCGCGAGGCGCGCATCGTCCACGAGCCGCTGCCCGCCGGGGGCGTGCAGGGTGATGACATCGGCCGTGCGGAACAGCTCGTCGAGCCCCGCGGGCTCCGCGCCGGCGGTGCGCACGGCCTCGTCCGGCAGGAACGGGTCGCTGGCGAGGATCCGGGGTCCGAACCCGCTCAGCCGTTTCGCGACGCCCTGTCCGATCCGGCCGAAGCCGACGATGCCGACGGTCGCGGCGCCCAGCTCCCTGCCGCGGCGCACCGCCCAGTCGCCCTCGCGCACCCGGCGATCGCCATCCGCGACGAAGCGCAGTGCCGACAGCATGAGCCCGACGGCGTGATCGGCGACGGCGTCGGCGTTGGCGCCGGGGGTGTTCGCGACGAGGATGCCGCGCGCGCGGGCGGCGTCCAGGTCGACGGCCTCGGTGCCCACGCCGTAGCGGGCGACGATGCGCAGACGCGGCGCCGCCGCGAGGTGCGCGTCGGTCACCGGTCCGGTGCCGGCGATCCAGGCCTCGGCGTCCGGCAGCAGCGGTGCGAGCTCGCCCAGGTGGTGATGCGCGGGTCCGCGCACGATCGTGTGCCCTGCGGCCTCGGCGCGGCCGACGAGGTCGAGGTCGCCGTCGGAGAACGAGCGGCTCGTGACCAGGATAGCGCCCATCAGCGCTCGCCTCCGGCCGCACGCCCGGCGAACCACGGGGCGAGCGCGTCGTAGGCGGCGGTGAAGCGGCGGTGCCGGGCGAGGTACACGTCGTGGCGCGCGGGGTCGGGCAGGAACTCGGCGGTGACCTCGCTGAGGTCGCGCGCGACCGCGAAGTCGGCGAGGCCGAGTCCGACCGCCCCGGTCACGGCCGCGCCGAGGCTGTTCGCCTCCTCGACGATCGTGCGCCGGCGCACCGGCACGCCCCAGACGTCGGCGAGCACGCCGAGCCAGGCGTCGGACTGCGCCCCGCCGCCGACCGCGTCGATCCGGTCGATCCTCGCCCCGGACTCCCGGAACGCCTCGATGCAGGTGAGCAGGTTGTACGCGACGCCCTCCAGCACCGCCCGCACGAGGTGCTCCCGGCCGTGATGGCGTCCGATGCCGACGAACGCGCCGCGGGCGTCCGGATCCCACAGCGGAGAGCGTTCGCCGAGCAGATACGGGAGGAAGAACAGGCCCTCGGTGTCGAGATCTCCGCCGGCCCCGGCCGTCAGGCGGGCGGTCTCGGGGTGCGCCGGATCCGGCGAGAGCGCCTCGGCGATCCACTGCACGGAGGCGCCACCCGCCTGCATGGTCGCGGTCGGCACGTAGCTGCCCGGCACGACGTTGTCGAAGGTCATCGTGCGCATGCCCGGATCGTGCAGCGGGGCGTCCGCGGCGAACGAGATCCACGAGCTGGTGCCGAGGCACACGTAGGCGCCGTCGGAGGGCGCGACGACACCGGATCCGACCGCAGCGAGCGGCCCGTCGCCGCCTCCCATCACGACCTTCGTGGCGGGGGACAGGCCCAGCGCCGAGGCCGCATCGGGGGTGAGCGAGCCGACGATCGCGGTGGACTCCAGGATCTCCGGGAACAGGGCCGGACTCAGCCGGGCGGCGCTCAGCACATCGCTGGACCAGGCGCCGGCGAGCTGATCGTAGGCGTTCGTCCCGGAGGCGTCGGAGCGGTCCGTGGCGAGCCTTCCGGTGAGGCGCAGCACGATGAAGTCCTTCGCGACGCAGACCCGCCGGACGCGATCCCAGGTCTCGGGCTCGTTGTCGCGCACCCACATGACCTTCTCCACGGAGTAGGTCGGGTTGAGCCGATGCCCGAGGATCCGGTACGCGCGCTCCGCGCCCAGGGCGTCCTCGAGTTCGCGCTGCTGCGCCGCGGCGCGCGTGTCCGCCCAGATGATGGCCGGGCGCACCGGGGCGCCTTCGCCGTCCAGGAGCACGGCTCCCATCATCTGCCCGCTCACGACGATCCCGGCGATCGCCGAGGAGTCGGTGCCGGTGCGGGTCAGCAACTCGCGGGTCGCGGAGACGACGGCGTTCCACCAGTCCTCGGGATCCTGCTCGGCGATCCCGCCGTCGGCGAAGCGCGCCGGGTAGGCGACCGTTGCAGCCGCGATGAGCCGGCCGTCGTCGTGATGCAGCGAGGCCTTGTCGCCCGTGGTGCCGAGGTCGTGTGCGATCAGCATGTCTTCGTCCGCTCTGTCGGGGGCTGCCGGCCCTCATCCTGCCGGTCGTGCGCTCAGCGCATCACGTAGGGACGCAGCTCGACGCCGTCCGCCCCCCGGTAGGCGCGCGACCCCATGCCGTGTTCGAGCACCCAGCCGTAGTCGTGACCCGCCCCGCCCGGGTAGACCGCGAGGAAGGCGTAGGGTTCGTCACCCGTGTTCACGGAGCGGTGGGCCCAGCCCGGCGGGATGTAGCCGATCGTGCCGGGCAGCATGTCGAGCCACTCGGTGCGCTCGCCGTCGAACATGAGCAGCCCGCCGCGGCCCTTCAGCGCGAGATAGATCTCGCCCTGGTGGTTCGGGTGCTGGTGCCCCTTGGTCATCCACAGTTCGCCGGCGGTCGAGCCGGGCATGATCGTCGTGATCGACTGCGGCAGCTCGCGGTCGGCCTCGGGCACCGGCGAGCTGCACGACCGTGTAGACCACAGGGTTCTCGGCCTCGGCCTCGGCACGCCAGGCGTCGGCATCGAGGAACAGCCCCTCGAGATCGGACATCCGGCGCGTCAGCGTGGGGCCCTCGGGCGACAGCGTCAGCGCATCGGCGTCGAACGAGATCGCGAACGGAGCGATGGGCGGGGTACGGAACTCGGGCATCGGGACCTCCGGTGAGGGCGCGGCGCGCGCCACCTGTCATTACACGTCTGAACAGTACCTGTTATTACAAGCTTCGTCCAGTGCGTGCGGTGCCGACTCCGGTGCGCGCGGCGGCGAGCGCCGACGCGAAACGGGCCGCGCGGGACTCGAGGTCCGCCCAGTCCGAGGCGGCGATCGAGGCGCCGTTGGCGAGGTCGCCGCCAGCCCCGACCGCGATCGCGCCGACGCTGAACCAGTCCGCCAGGTTGTCCGGGGTCACGCCGCCCGTCGGCATGAGCGGCGCAGCCGGGAACGGACCGCGCAGTGCGCCCAGGTACGCCGGCCCGCCGAGCGACGCGGGGAAGATCTTGACGATGTCGACGCCCAGCCGGAGCGCGCCCATCACCTCGGTCGGCGTCAGGGCGCCCGTCATGACGACCGCGCCGGTGTCCTGCATCGCCCGGGTGAGATCGGGCAGTGTTCCCGGGCTGACCAGGAACGCGGCGCCCGCCTCGGCGGCCGCGGTCGCCTCCGCGACGGTCGTCACGGTGCCGGCGCCCACGTAGGCCGCGTCGCCGTGGCGGGCGATGAGCTCGCGGATCACGCTCGGCGCGTCGGGCGTGGAGTAGGTCACTTCGATGCCGGTGATCCCGCCGCGGATCAGCGCCTCGGCCGTCTCCAGCGCCGCGTCGGGGGAGGGGGCGCGGAGGACGGCGAGGATCCCGGCGGAACGGGCGCGGTCGAGGCGGGTGCTCATGGGGACTCCTTCGGAGGGTGGTGCCGTCGTCATCGCGGACGCTGTGGCAGCTTGTAACTACAAGTTAGCCGCTCCGGTGCGCCGATGGCCACACCCCGACGTCGCCCCGCACGGCGGACGCATCGGCGTGATCGCTCCGAGAGGGGATCGCACGCGCAAGGGGCAGGATCCGCCCAGGACCTTCGCACCCGCGAGGCCCTACCCTGGAAGCATGTCCGACACTCCTGCGTCCGTCCCCTCCGGCGCGCCCACGAAGCGCTCCGCTCAGGTGCGCCCCGCCACCGAAGGATGGACGCAGAAGAAGGACGCCGAAGGGCGCCCGCTGCTGCAGTTCGCGAGCCCCAAGCGCGGCAAGCCGCCGGTGCACCTCGCCGACCTGACGCCGGCCGAGCGCATCGAGAAGGTCAAAGAGCTGGGATTGCCCGGCTTCCGCGCGAAGCAGCTCGCGACCCATTACTTCACGCACTACACGTCGGATCCCGCGCACATGACGGATCTGCCGGCCGCGCAGCGCGACGAGCTGGTCGCGGGCATGCTGCCGCCGCTGCTGACCGAGGTGCGCCGGCTCGAGACCGACCGCGGCGACACGATCAAGTTCCTCTGGCGGCTGCACGACGGCGCGCTCGTCGAGTCGGTGCTGATGCGCTACCCGGGCCGGATCACGCTGTGCGTGTCCTCGCAGGCGGGCTGCGGCATGAACTGCCCGTTCTGCGCGACCGGACAGGCGGGGCTCACCCGCAACATGTCGACGGCCGAGATCGTCGAGCAGATCGTGCGCGCGAACCGTCTCATCGCCGACGGCGGCCTCGGCGGGGTTTCGTCTCGCTTCGCTCGCTCAACCACCGGTCATCTTCCGGAGCGCGTCTCGAACATCGTGTTCATGGGGATGGGCGAGCCGCTCGCGAACTACAAGCGCGTGATGGACGCGGTGCGGATCATGGTCGCGCCGCAGCCCGAAGGCCTCGGCATGAGCGCGCGCGGCATCACCGTCTCGACCGTCGGTCTGGTGCCTGCGATCAAGAAGCTCGCCGACGAGGACATCCCGGTCACGTTCGCGCTCTCGCTGCACGCGCCGGACGACACGCTGCGCGACGAGCTGATCCCGGTCAACTCGCGGTGGAAGGTCGACGAGGCGCTCGACGCCGCCCGCGGCTACTTCGAGAAGACCGGGCGCCGCGTCTCGATCGAGTACGCCCTGATCAAGGACATGAACGACCACGCCTGGCGCGCCGATCTGCTCGCCGAGAAGCTCAACGCGCGCGGCCGCGGCTGGGTGCACGTGAATCCGATCCCGCTGAACCCGACGCCCGGATCCATCTGGACCGCCTCGGACAAGGATGTGCAGGACGAGTTCGTCCGCCGCCTGAACGATGCCGGCATCCCCACCACCCTCCGCGACACCCGCGGCAAGGAGATCGACGGCGCCTGCGGGCAGCTCGTCGCCACGACCGAGGACGAGGCCGCCGCCGCAGCGATGGCCTGAGCCCCTTCCTTCGACTCGGAGATGGGGTCAGCCGCGCGGGGTGCGCAGGCGGAGCAGGCGCCCCGATCCCTCGATCAGCTCGCCCCAGGAGCCGACGTCGACCCGGCATTCGGCGACGGCGCAGGTCGGGAACTCCACGAAGGATCCGGTGAGCTCGGCCACCGCGTCCGCCATCCCCGGGTTGTGGCCCACCAGCATCGCGACCTCGACCTCGTCGGGGAGAGCGGCCGCGATCTCCAGGATCGCGCTGGCGGACGCCCCGTAGAGCGCGGGCTCCTCGACCACGGTGAGTCCGAACGCCGCCGCGTACTCCGCCGCCGTGCTGCAGGCGCGGACCGCGGTGCTCGACACGATCCGCCGCACGCCGACGCCGTCGTCGACCAGGCGCCGGGCCATGGCCGGGGCGTCGCGCCGGCCGCGGGCGTTCAGCGGTCGGTCGTGGTCGCGCAGGCCCGCCGTGTCCCAGTCGGACTTCGCGTGGCGCGCCAGCAGCAGGGTCTTCATGGTGACCAGCGTGCCATCGCACGGGCTGCGGCGCACGTCCTCTTCAGGGCCGGGGCCGCGGCGGTCGCCGCTCGCCGAGCAGCCGCGGGCGCACCTCGGCGAGGCGTTCTTGCAGCGCCTCCAGGAAGGCCGCGATCGCCGGCTGGTTCAGCGCCTCGGGGCGTGCGATCAACCAGTACGGCAGCCGCTCGTCGATGCGATCCGGCAGCACCCGGACCAGGTCGTCGTGCTGGTCTGCGAGGAACGCCGGGAGCAGCCCGTATCCGGCACCCCCGCGGGTGGCGTCGACGTGCACGTAGACGTTGGTGCTGGCGACGGCGTCGAGCATCCCCGGCACGGCGCGCCGGGCGTCATCGAGGGAGTCGACGTGCAGCATCGACTCGATGAAGTAGACGAGCGGCTGGCCGGTCAGCTCGTCCGGATCGCGCGGCGCGGGGTGGGTGCGCAGCCAGTCGCGGCTCGCGTACAGGCCGAGCGCGTAGTCGGCGAGGTGGATCGCCCTCGCCCGGCGCACCTGCGGGCGGCCGACCACGACCTCGAGATCCGCGCCCGTGCGCTGATGCGAGGCCTGCCGGGTACCGGTGATGATCTCCAGTCGCACGTCCGGATGCGTGCGACGCAGTGCCGCCACCGCGGGAGCGGCGACGAAGCCGCTGAAGCCGTCGGTCGCGGAGATCCGGATCAGTCCGCCGATCCGGCCGCCGTCCCGGTCGTCCAGCCGGCCC
>CAWBTB010000006.1:0-624790 GCA_963791605.1 uncultured Actinomycetota bacterium
GCGAGGGACGGGAGCCGTCGCGGATTCCTCACCGGCGCTCGGCAGCGAGCGCCCTCGCCGCCGCCGGCTGGGTCGCGACGAGCCCGAACCGGCCTCCGCGGCCGCCGGCGGCATCGGCAAGTCCGTGACGATCACGATCATGGGCTCGTCCGACATCCACTCGCACGCGGTCAACTGGGACTACTACAAGGACGCCGAGTACAGCGACAAGGCCGGCAACGTCGTGGGCCTGTCCCGGGTGTCCAGCGTCGTGAACCAGATCCGCGCCGACCGCGGGCGCGAGCGCACCCTGCTGTTCGATGCCGGCGACACGATCCAGGGCACGCCGCTCGGCTTCTACTACGCGACGGTCGATCCGATCACGACCAGCGGCGCCATCCACCCGATGGCCGCGCAGATGAACGCGATCGGCTACGACGCCGTCGCCCTCGGCAACCACGAGTTCAACTACGGCCTCGACTTCCTGACACCTGGATCTCGCAGATGAAGGCGCCCGTGCTCGGCGCGAACGCCGTGCACGCAGGGACGACCGTGCCCGCGTACACGCCCTACACGATCAAGACCCTGAACATGAAGGGCTACAAGCCGATCCGCGTCGGCGTGCTGGGCCTCACCAACCCGGGCATCGTGATCTGGGACAAGGCCCACGTGAGCGGCAAGCTCGAGGTGCTCGACATCGTCGAGACCGCGAAGCGCTGGGTGCCGGTGATCCGCGACCAGGGCGTCGACGTGCTCCTCGTGAGCGTGCACTCCGGCGACAGCGGCACCTCCTCGTACGGCGACGCGACCTGCCCGAACGAGAACGCGGCCGGGATCCTCGCCGAGCAGGTGCCCGGCATCGACGCGATCCTGTTCGGGCACGCGCACAAGGACATTCCGCAGCGCTTCGTCACCAACACGGCCACCGGCCAGCAGGTCGTGCTCAGCGAGCCGATGTGCTGGGGCCAGCGGCTCAGCGTCTTCGACATCGAGCTGCAGCAGGTCAAGGGCAAGTGGACGGTCGTGTCGAAGAAGGCGACCAACGTCAACACGAACACCGTGCAGGACGACCCGGCGCTGGTCTCGCTCATCCAGGCGCAGCACGACGCCGTGGTCGCCTACGTGAACAAGCCGGTCGCGACCTCGACCGAGGAGCTCTCCGCGGCGGAGTCGTGCTGGAAGGACACGGCGATCCTGGACTACGTCAACAAGGTGCAGGTGGACACCGTCGCCAAGGCGATCGCGGGCACGCCGGAGGCCGCGCTGCCGATCGTGTCGATCGCGGCGCCGTTCAACCGCCAGGCCACCTTCCCCGCGGGCCAGGTCACGATCCGCGACGTCGCGGGCCTGTACATCTACGACAACACGCTGATGGCGTCGGTGCTCACGGGCGCGCAGATCAAGGACTACCTGGAGTACTCGGCGAAGTACTTCCAGCAGGTGGCTCCCGCGCCCCCGTGGATCCGGCGAGCTGGACCAACGCGCTGAGCACGCCCGGACTACAACTACGACCAGTTCTCGGGCGTGACCTACGACATCGACATCGCACAGCCGCAGGGATCGCGGATCGTGAACCTGTCCTGGCAGGGCGCGCCGGTCGATCCCGGCCCAGAAGTTCGTCGTCGCGGTGAACAACTACCGCCAGTCCGGCGGCGGCGGCTTCCCGCACATCGCCACCGCTCCGGTCGTCTACAACGCCCAGGTCGCGATCCGCGAGGCGATCGTGTCGTACGCCTCGGCGGCGGGCGTCATCGACCCGAAGGACTTCCACGTCGTGAACTGGCAGCTCATGCGCGCCGGGAGCGCCGGTGTTCTGATCCGGCTATGAGGCGGCGTCCCTCCGTCCCGATGGGCGGAGGGGCGCCGTCGGTCGGCACGGCCTACTTCACGGTCGGCGGCGCCGGGATCGCGTAGCCGGACGGTGCGATGTTCGCGTCGAGGGACTTCTTCCACGCGCCCGACGAGATGTACTCCTTCAGCGCGGAGCGCACCTGGTCGAGGCGGTTGTCGCCCTGCTTCAGGCCGATGCCGTAGTTCTCGTCGGTGAAGCCCTTGCCGATCACGCGCAGCACGCCCTTGTACTCGGGGAGCGCGGCGAAACCGGCCAGGATGAGGTCGTCCGTCGACACGGCGTCCACGGTGCCCGCGGCGAGGTCGCGCACGCACTCCGACCAGGACGGCACCTTCACCACGGTGATCTTCCCCTGGTAGTGCGCGGTGAGGTAGTCGATCGACGTCGTGCCGGCGGCGGCGCACACCTTCTTGCCGTCCAGCGTCTCGGGGCCGGTGATGGTGTCGTCGTTGCGGCGGATCAGCAGGTCCTGATGCGCCACGAAGTACGGGCCCGCGAACGCGATCTGCTTCTCCCGCTCGGGGGTGATCGAGAACGTCGAGACCACCATGTCGACCTTGCCCGAGGTCAGCGCGCTCACGCGCTCGTCCTGGTCGAGACGCTGCCAGGTGATGTTCTTCGTCGGGACGCCGAGCTTGCCGGCGACGTAGTTGGCGGTGTCGATGTCGAATCCGGCGTAGCCCGCGTCGGTCTTCAGGCTCACTCCGGGGAGGTCGTCCGCGATCCCGATCGTGAGGCTGCCGGATCCGGTCGCACTGTTGTCGCCGGTGTTCTGCGGCGGCGTGGACGAGCAGCCGGCGACGAGCAGCGATGCGGTCAGAAGGCCGAGCGCGGCGGCGGTGAGGCGTCGCATGTCACATCCCCTCTTCCTTGTGCCCGTGACTCTTCCGTGGTCCGGGTCGGGCGGGTTCTTGTCCGGCTCGTCGAGGTTGTCCCACTCGTGCATCTCGAGCTGGACCGTGCCGAGCGCGGCGATGCTCCTCGTCGTCGTCCTCATCGAGGTTGTCCCACTCGTGCGCCTCGAACTGGACGGTGCCGATCGCGGCGATCGACTCGGTCCGCGGCCCCGATGGCTGCGGCGGATAGCGCAGACCCGGCGTCGGTCCACTTGCTGAGCATCCGGCCGCCGGTGTGCGCGGCGACCCTGCCGCTTCACGATCAGCCAGCCGAGTTCGAAGACGACGATGAGCGCGGGGATGCCGATGACGACCACGACGAAGCCGGTCTTGTGCCAGAAGTACGGCGACGCCTGCCATCCGGAGATGGCCATGCCCACGAGCACGAACACCAGGAATCCGAGGCCGAGATAACTCGTCCACGGCGTGCCGGGCAGCGCGGAACGAGCTCGCCGGGAGCACACCGCGATCCGTGAGCCTTCGCAGCCGCAGCTGGCAGACGAAGATCGTGCCCCAGGTGAACACGACGCGCGATCGATGCCGCCTCCAGCGCGATCTCGAATGCGTCGGGGCTCACCGCGTTCAGGATGGATCCGAACACGTAGACGACGGCGGTCATCACGATGCCGGCCCACGGGACGCCGGATCCGCTCATCTTCAGCGTGAAGCCGGGCGCCTGCTTCGCCATGCCGAGGCTGCGCAGCACCCGGCCGGTCGTGTAGAGGCCGGAGTTGAGCGACGACATCGCCGCGACGATCAGGATCGCCTGGATCACGTTGGCCATCCAGGGCATGCCCATCCGGCCGAACACGGTCACGAACGGGCTGATGCCCGGCGGTGAACTCGCTCGTCGGCAGGATGCACACGAGCAGCAGCAGCGCGCCGCAGTAGAACACCGCGATCCGCACGATGACCGCGTTGACGGCCTTCGGTACCTCGCGCTTCGGATCCTCCATCTCGCCGGCTGCGATGCCGACCATCTCGATCGCGGCGTAGGCGAACACGACGCCCGACATCACGATGATCGGTCCGTACCAGGCGAAGCCGCCTCCGGTCGGCCAGAAGCCACCCGGGTTGGACCAGAGGTTCTGGATTCCGGCGCGATGCCCGCCGACGTCGAAGCTGAACGACCACGACGACGATCCCGACGACGATGAACACGATGATCGCGGTGACCTTGAGCACGGATGCCCAGAACTCGAACTCGCCGAACGCCTTGGCGGAGAGCAGGTTGACGACGAGCACGACGGCGAGCGCGATGAGCACCGTGGCCCAGGTGGGCATCTGCGGCCACCAGTACTGGACGTACAGGCCGACCGCGCTCAGCTCGGCGATGCCGGTGAGCGCCCAGTTCGTCCAGTACATCCAGCCCGTGTAGTACGGCCGCCTTCTCGCCGAAGAACTCACGCATCCACGACACGAACGCGCCGGATGTGGTGCGGTACAGCACCAGCTCGCCGAGCGCACGCATGAGGAAGTAGGCGATCACGCCGACGAAGGCGTAGCTGAGCACGAGCGCGGGTCCGTTGCTGTGCAGGCGCGACGCGGATCCGAGGAACAGGCCGGTGCCGATCGCGCCGCCGATCGCGATCATCTGCACCTGACGGCGGTTCAGGCTCTTCTTGTAGCCGGCCTGTTCGGCAGTCGTGCTCCGCAGCCGTGGCCGTCCTCCGCGTGCGTGTCTGCGTGGCATTCGTCTGCGACATGCGATCCCCTCTTCACGGTTTTCCCGCCGGGCTCGCGAGTCGCAGAACGACTCGGGGACATCGGCGCGACGTGTGTCGAGACTGGCACGGGATCGGGCTGGGGGCAATGGTTCTGCACGGCGAGCCGCCGCGCCACGCAGTCAGGAGCGCGACCGCGCCGAACACGATGTTTGACCGTGCGCGATCGACGGGAACATACTGAGCGAGACCGGCTGTCTCGCCGGATGACGGAGGTCGACCATGTTCGGCAAGGACTGGCAACCCGCGCAGGCGACGATCGTGCAGGTGCACATCAAGAAGACGACCGGCGACGGCATGGTCAGCATTCGCGAGTTCGCCGCAGACGTGCGCATGCCGACAGGCGAGGTGTACCGCACCGGGATCCAGGAGCCGCGCTGGGCGATGGACTTCTTCCCGCCGAGCGTCGGCGACGTCGTCCGGGTGCAGCGCGATGCGAAGAGCGGCACCGTCCGGTTCGACGTGGACGACCCGCAGCTGAGCGTCAAGCAGCATGACCGCGCGAAGAAGGCGGCCTTCGAGGCTGCGCTGAACGCTCCCACGCCCTCGCCCGCGGCGGCCGCGTTCACGCCGACCGACCTGCAGGAGCTGATGAAGCGCGCGAACGCGGGCGTGGTCCGGCTCGACGCCGCTGACCCGCAGGCGGCACAGCTGCGCGAGATGATCCTGAAGGCGGCAGGCCTGCCGCCTGAGAACTGATCCGTGACCTCACGTTCTGTCCTCGGCCAGGGTCCGGAGTTCCCCGCTCTGCCGAGATAGAGCGGGGAACTCCGTGATCGACAACGGTTATATCCGCTAACGCACGCTCTTGATCGGGATGATCGCCAACCCTCCTAGGGCGCCGGTGATGCCGGCGACGATCAGCAGGAGGGTGTAGTTCTGACTGACGGCGCTGCCGACGCCGAGCAGGATGCCGCCGATCAGGGGTCCGCTCGCCTGCGGGACGGCATTGGCGATGTTGAACACGCCGAGGTCCTTGCCGGGGTTCTCCTGGTCGGGCAGCACGTCCATCACGAGGGCGAGGTCGACGCCGATGTACACGCCGTACGCGAGTCCGAGGAGGGCCTCGACGACGTAGAAGATCTCCACCGTGTGCGCGGTCATCAGCAACGCCGTGCCGACGCCGAAGATGATGGCCGCGACGATCACGAACGGCTTGCGACGGCCGATCTTGTCGGAGATCTTGCCCGCGATCCAGGCAGCGGGCATCAGCACCAGCGTGTAGATCAGGACACCGAGTGCGATCGCCCCGGCCGCCTGCTCCACGGTCATGCCGATGCGGTCCTTGATGAAGAACAGCCGGAACGAGGTGAACATGTTCGTCGCGAGCACGATGAGGAACTTCGACCACCAGGCGAGTGCGTAGTCGGGATTCTTGACCGGACTGACCCAGAAGGTTCCGAGGACCGTCTTCAAGCCCTCACGCGGCGGACGCTCGGGGAGCACGCGGTCGGGCAGCACGAACGCGTAGATGATGATGACGACGAGGGCGAGCAGCGCCGGACCGACGAACAGGATGAAGAGCTGATCGACGAAGAGCTTCGCGACCCAGGTCGATGCCATCACGCCGAGGTTGAGCGCGATGCCGAGCGAGGCGGTGACCTGGCCGCGCTGGAACGAGGGGATCTGGTCGGCGACGCTCGCCGTCAAGGGCGACAGCGCAGCGTTGGCGCAGAACTGGCAGAACGCCCAGGCGACGACCGCGGTCGGGACGTTCGGCGCGAACGTGAACCCGACGAAGCCGACGACGAGTCCGGCCATGCCGGACACGATCCAGATGCGCCGCCGACCCCAGCGTGAGGTGGTGCGGTCGGAGATCCGGCCGAAGACCGGGTTCGCGATCGCCGCGAAGAGTGCGCCGAATCCGGAGATCCACGCCAGCGCGGATGCCTTCTCCGTTTCCGGCACGATCGTGAGCACCTTGACGCCGACGCCGACGATCGCCGGGCCGAGCAGCGCCGTGTAGAACGCGAACCAGGTGATGAGAAGCATCGCGATGTAGGTCCATCGCGCGGGTGTGGTCGGCACCGTCGATGTCGGCGGCGTGCTGAGCCGTGTGGGTGCGGGTGAGTCTGTCATGGATTCGTCCATTCGTCATTGAAGGGGGGCGACGCCTGAACATACCACGAAATTCTTACACCCGGAAGAACCAACCATGCGTAAGAATTTCTAGCCGACCTTCGCCAAAGGTCGAATCTCTTTCGATCGTGTAATTTTAAGTATCCCCACCATCGGCGGCGCCCACACGCGCGGCCGAAGAGAACGGAGAGTTCGCATGTCCGAAGCCGCCTACCTCGACCGGACCCTCGCGATCGATGAGCGCATCGCGGATCTCCTCGCCCGTATGACCGCGGCGGAGAAGGTCGGGCAGATGATGCAGCTCGACGCGCGCGACGACCTGGACGACATGATCCTGGAGCGTCACGTGGGTTCGATCCTGCACACCTCGCCGGAGCGGATCCTGCGCGCGCAGGAGCTCACCGCGCAGACCCGGTTGCGGATCCCGCTGCTCGTAGGCGAGGACTGCATCCACGGGCACTCATTCTGGGAGGGTGCGACGATCTTCCCCACCCAGCTCGGCATGGCCGCGTCCTGGGACCCGGACCTGCTGGAGCGGGTGGCGCGGGCCACGGCGGTCGAGGTCGCCGCGACCGGGGTGCACTGGACGTTCTCCCCCGTGCTGTGCATCGCCCGGGACCTGCGCTGGGGGCGCGTCGGCGAGACGTTCGGGGAGGATCCGTTCCTGATCGGCGAGCTCGCGTGCGCGATGGTGCGCGGTTACCAGGGCGACGGGCTGACGGACCCGACCGCGATCCTCGCGACCGCGAAGCACTTCGCCGGGTACTCGGAGACCCAGGGCGGGCGCGACGCGAGCGAGGCGGACATCTCGCGGCGCAAGCTCCGCTCCTGGTTCCTGCCGCCGTTCGAACGCGTCGCCCGCGAGGGCTGCCGCACCTTCATGCTCGGCTACCAGAGCATGGACGGGGTGCCCATCACGATCAACGACTGGCTGCTCAGCGATGTGCTGCGCGGCGAGTGGGGCTACACCGGCACTCTCATCACCGACTGGGACAACGTCGGCCGGATGGTCTGGGAGCAGAAGGTGCAGCCCGACTACGCCCACGCCGCGGCCGCCGCAGTGAAGGCCGGCAACGACCTCGTGATGACCACGCCGAAGTTCTACGAGGGGGCGCTGGACGCGGTCGAGCAGGGTCTGCTCGACGAGACCGACCTCGACCCTGCCGTCGCGCGCATCCTGCGGCTGAAGTTCGAGCTCGGCCTGTTCGAGGATCCGCGCCGCCCCGACCCGGAGCGGATCGAGCTCGCGATCGCCACGCCGGAACACCGGGACCTCAACCTGGAGATCGCGCGGCGTTCGCTCGTGCTGCTCCGCAACGACGATGGCGCGCTCCCGCTCGCCGGCGGATACACCCCCGACGAGACGGGCCGCGCCGCGGACGGCGACCCCACCCCGCGACGCATCGCCGTGGTCGGCCCGCTGGCCGACGACGCGCAGACGCAGCTCGGCGACTGGGCCGGCGGATCCGGCCAGGCCGGCTGGCTGGACGGCCAGCCCCGCGACATGATCACGACCGTGCTCGACGGGATCCGGGCGCACGTCCCCGCGAACTGGAGCGTCACGCACGCACGCGGCGCGGACATCCTCACGCTCGAGGAGGATCCGGAAGGCAGCCGCTTCCCGGACGGGCAGCCACGTCCGCCGGTCGTGATCCCGTGCGAGCCCGACGCCGCGATGATCGCCGACGCCGTCGCCGACGCCCGCCGCGCGGACTATGTGGTCGCCGTGGTCGGCGACCGGATCGAACTGGTCGGCGAGGGGAAGTCGACGGCGACGCTCGAGCTCCTCGGTGCCCAGAACGCGCTGCTCGATGCGCTCGCGGAGACCGGCACGCCCGTGGTCGTCGTGCTGATGGCGTCCAAGCCGCTCGTGCTGCCGCGCTCGGTGCGAGAGTCCGCCGCGCTGATCTGGGTCGCGAATCCGGGCATGCAGGGCGGGCGTGCGATCGCCGAACTGCTGCTCGGCCTGATCGAGCCGTCCGGACGGCTCCCGATCTCGTTCGCCGAGCACGCCGGGCAGCAGCCGACGTATTACAACCAGGTCCGGGGCCAGCACGGTGCCCGCTACGCCGATCTCACGCAGAGCCCGGCGTTCGCGTTCGGCGAAGGTCTCTCCTACACCTGGGTGGAGTACGAGGACCTGCGCCTGGAGTCCGACCGGATCATGGCCGACGGCGTGCTGCGCGCCGAGTTCACCCTGCGCAACGTCGGCGAGCGCCCGGCACGAGAGACCGTGCAGGTGTACGTCAGCGACCTCGTCACCTCCGCCAGCTGGGCCGACCAGGAGCTCAAGGCGTACCGCCAGGTCGACATCGAGCCAGGCGAATCCGTCGCGGTCACGATCGAGATCCCGGTGAGCGAGCTCACCATCGTCGACGCCGGGCGGATCACCGTGTCGTCGAGCCCGGCGATTTCGCGCTGCGGATCGGGCGCTCCAGCCGCGACCCGTGGGGCGTGCAGGCCGGTTTCACGGTCACGGGCTGAGCGGGAACGCCCCCGAGGAGATCCGGAGCAGCCCGTCTCGGAGAGACGGACGAGCGGGAGGGCCGCCCCTTGCGCAGCCCTCCCGCTCGTCTCCGGTGTCAGGACCACCCGGTGAGGTAACCGTACGGCGACGCTCCGCCCGGAACGGCGAACTCCTTCGGCTGGATCTCGAACGTCGCCGACAGCGGAAGATCGCGCGACGAGGATCCGGCGTGCACGGTGTACACCCCGCCGATCGTCCGCCACGCACGCGCGCCCTCGTCCCATCGCGAGAGCGGGTGAGCAGGCCCGTACGGGTCGATGACGATCTCGACGTCGCGGGACTCCCCCGGCTCGAGCAGGACCTTCCGGAATCCGACGAGCTTGCGCAGCGGCTCGCCGTGCCCGACGGGAACCTCCAGATAGGCCTGCGCGACCTCGGCGCCCGCCGTCGAGCCGGTGTTCGTCACGGTGAAACTCACGGTGACCGGCTCGGTGCCGTCCGAGGAGAACGGCGCGACCGCCAGGGCTTCGAACCTGAACTGCGTGTAGGACAGCCCGAAGCCGAACGGGAACCGGGGGTCGAGACCGTGCAGGTCGAACCCGCGGTAACCGATGTGCAGGCCCTCCGTGTAATGCACGTCCTTGTCCCACTCGGTGCGCACCGGGTTGGCGATGCCCAGCACCTCGTACTGGTCCTCGCTCCGCGGCATCGTGTACGGCAGCTTGCCCGACGGGTTGACGTCTCCGAACAGCACACGAGCGAATGCGTGGCCTTGCTCCTGTCCTCCGGCGTAACCCTGCACGATGCCTGCGACCTCCGCGGCCCACGGTAGGAGCACCGGGACCGCCGTGCCCAGCACCACGATCGTGTTCGGGTTCGCCGCAGCCACGGCCCGGATCAGCGCATCCTGATCGCGCGGCAGCGAGAGCCGGCCGGAGTCCTGCTGCTCGCTCTCCAACGTGCGTGCGTAGACGATCGCGACGTCCGACTGTCGCGCGAGCTCTGCGGCGGCGTCGATATCCGGGTTGGTCGCACCATCGGGATAGGTCCAGCCGAGCTGGATCGCGCCCGGTTCCAGACCTGCCCGCGGGCCGCTCGCGCGGAATTCGAGCACGACCGAGTGCGTCGACCCGGCGTCCAGCGACAGCGTGCCCGAACTCGTCGTGCCGTGCGCCCAGCCGTGATCCAGATGCGCGATCTCCGCTCCGTCGAACCACAGTCGCGCCTCGCCGCAGCCCGAGAGCGTGAACGAGTAGTCGCCGGTCGCCGGGATCGTCAGCTCCGAGGTCGCCCGCAGCGACCGGGTCTCCCGCGCCGGATAGGCGCGCACCACGTCGTGGAAGATGTTCAGGCCGAAGATGTTGTAGGTCGCGTCTGGATCGACGCGCTCCGTGAACGGCTCCCCGCTCAGGTCGTCGCTCGTGAAGTACGCGGTGTGCACTCCCCGGACCTCCGGCTGTCCGGGAGGCGACTGCAGCGCGGATGGCAGCGGCTGCGCACCCAGGAAGATCCCGTCGCCCGACGCGATCCGGTCGGTACCCGCCGCCGTGCGGATCTCGACCTCGTCGGGAGCGCGTTCGACGAGACCACGCAGCAGCCCGACGGAATCCGCAGGAATGGTGACGAAGCTCGATCCGCCCAGGCGGCTCGGCCGGTCGGTGTCGGCGCCGATGACGGCGATCGAGCGCACGCGCTGGAGATCGAGCGGCAGAGCCCCGCCCTCATTGCGCAGCAGTGTGATCGCTGCTTCCTCGACCTCGCGAGCCACCACGGCGTGCTCGGCGTACGGAACCGGCTGGTCGACGTCCGGAAGAGGGGTGTCGAACAGGCCGGTGGTGAACATCGCCCAGAGGATCCGGGAACACGCCCGGTCGACGACCGTCTGGCTGACGGACCCGTTGCGCACGGCCTCCACGAGGTTCCAGGCGTAGAACGTCGGCTGCAGCGGCAGACCGGGCACCTCCATGTCGAGCCCCGCGCCCGGCGACATCGAGTGGTTGGCGAAGTAGTCCGACATGATGAAGCCGGCGAAGCCGAACGCGTCGCGCAGCAGCTTGTTCTGCAGTTCGTCACTCTCGCAGGCATAGACTCCGTTGATCTTGTTGAAGGACGACATCAGCGACACCGCACCTCCGCGGATCACGGCGTCGAACGGGGGCGCATACAGCTCGCGGATCGTGCGCTCATCCGCGATCGAGTTGCCGCCGCTGCCGCGATTGGTCTCCTGGTTGTAGAGCAGGGGGTGCTTGTAGCACACCATCACCCCGGGCCGCTGCACCGCGACGGGAACCCCCTGGGACATCTCCGCGACGAGCACCGGATCCTCGCCGGCGCTCTCGCCGATGCGGCCGGCCCACGGCACGCGTGCGAGGTCGGCGTTGGGCCCGAGCAGCACGTTGTGCCGCAGCAGGAACGATTCCTCTCCGACCACCCGTCCATAGCGCTCGCCGATCTCGGGATCCCACGTGGCGGCGAGCGCGATCGGCGCCGGCATCGCGGTCGCCGCCGAATAGCCGGAGGGGCGCCGCAGTCCGCTGCCCGCGTCGGCCATGCGCAGCGGCGGGATCCCCAGCCGGTCGATCCCCGCGTTACTGAACCCCTCGACGCCCTCGAGGAGGTCACCGGTCATCAGATCGACCTTCTCCTCGAGAGTCATCTCCGCCAGGAGCAGCGTCGCCCGCTGGTCCGCACTCAGCGCGCCGTCCATCCACGTCTGCAGGTCGCTCATCGTGCCTGCTCCCCTGCATGCCGCCTCGACGACGCACCCCTGTCGACTCGCCCGATCACGTGATCTCCCTTCGCTGATTCAGACGAGGGAGTTGCCGGCCTCGTCGCCTAGAGAACTCTTACCACAATATCTTCCATATGGAAGAGTTTCATGTAGAGTGAGCGCGTTCGACGAAGCCCGCGACAGCGCTCGCTCGACGACGACACCGCCTCCCAGAACGAGCTGAAAGGCAGGCCCGCACGTGTCCCCTCATCTCAACGGAGCATCCCGGATCTTCCCGATCATCGGAGACCCGATCAAGTATGCGGAGTCGCCGGTGCGACTCACCCAGACCTTCGCGGATCGCGGACAGCCGGGCGTGTGCGTCCCGATGCAGATCGCGGCGGACGACCTCGAGGTGGCCCTCGCCGGCCTGACCGCGACCGGGAACGTCGACGGGCTCCTCGTCACGATGCCGCACAAGCTGGCCGCATTCCCGTACTGCGCGACCTCCTCGCACCGCTCGCAGCTGCTGCAGGTGGTCAGCCACATGCGTCGCAATGCCGACGGCTCGTGGCACGGCGACATGTTCGACGGACTCTCCTTCGTCAAGGCGCAGGTCGACCACGGCGCCACGATCGCAGGCTCCCGGGCACTGCTCATCGGCGCCGGTGGCGCCGGCAGCGCGATCGCGATCGAGCTGCTCGAGCAGGGCGTGCACGAACTCGTGATCCACGACCCGGCCGCAGAGCGGGTCGAGACGCTGCGCACGCTGCTGGCCGGCATCGGCACCGGCGAAGTACACAGCGGAGCCGCGGAGCCGACCGGTTTCGACCTGGTCTTCAACGCCACGCCGCTCGGCATGCACGACGGCGACGCGCTGCCCGTGGACACGTCGCTGCTGACCGAGACGATGTTCGTCGGCGACGTCGTCGCCGGCCACGGCGAGACCCCCTTCATCGCGGCCGCGAGCGCTGCGGGCTGCCGAACCGCGAACGGCGCGGATATGGTCGTCGCAGGGCTGGAGCTCGTCGCCGACTTCATGCTCAGCGCCCCCGCCCGCACCGCGTGAACCCCCGACAAGGAACGAGCGACATGATCTCAGAGACCGCGCAGCGCAACCACGACGAGCTGTTCCCCGGGCACGTGTCGAAACTGGCTGTGACCGACCCGGAACTGGTCGAATACTTCGACAACTTCGCCTTCGATGAGGTCGCCACCCACGGCGGCCTCGACACCCGCACCCGGCTGATGACCCAGCTCGCCGCCCTGATCGCCGCACAGGCCCTCGCCGAGTACCGCGTGATGGTCGGCGCCGCGCTCACTGTCGGCGTGACACCGATCGAGATCAAGGAGATCGTCTATCAGGCCGTCGGATACGTCGGCATGGGCAAGGCCTTCGACTTCCTCCACGCGACCAACGACGTGCTGACCGCGCGCGGCATCGAGCTGCCGCTGCCCGGCCAGTCCACAACGACCCCGGAGACGCGGATGGTCGCCGGCATCGCCGTGCAGAAGCAGGTTGTCGGCGATGCGGCAGTGGACGCGATGTACGCGAACGCCCCCGATGACGAGCAGCACATCCAGCGATACCTCTCCGGGAACTGCTTCGGCGATCAGCTGACCCGCACTGGCATCGACGTGCCCACCCGCGAGTTGCTCACGTTCTCGATGCTCGTCGCCCTCGGCGGCTGCGAGCCCCAGGTCGCCGGACATGTGCGCGCCAACCTCAACGTCGGCAACGACCGCGGGACGCTGCTGGACGTACTGACGCAGCTCCTGCCGTTCATCGGCTACCCCCGCACCCTCAACGGCCTCCGCATGCTCGACGAGGTCACCCTCACGAAGGAGAACGCATGACCACGTGGCTCATCACCGGTTGCTCGACCGGCCTCGGCCAGGCCCTCGCGACCGCGGTGCTCGCGCACGGCGACAACGCGATCGTCACCGCCCGCGATGCCTCCACGGTGCAGGATCTCGCCGACCGGTATCCCGGATCCGCCCTGGCCGTCTCGCTCGACGTGACCGACCCCTCCCAGGCGCGAGACGCGGTGGCCGCAGGGCTGGATCGCTTCGGCGGGATCGACGTGCTCGTCAACAACGCCGGATACGGTTACCGCGCCGCCGTCGAGGAGGGCGACGAGGACGACGTGGCGCAGCTGTTCGCGACGAACGTGCACGGTGCAGTGCGCATGATCAAGGCCGTACTGCCCGGCATGCGCGCGCGGCGGTCCGGAACGATCGTGAACATCTCCTCGATCGGCGCCCGCCTCACCCCGGAGGGCTCGGGCTATTACGCCGCGACCAAGGCCGCCCTCGAGGCCCTCACCGGCTCACTGCGCAAGGAGCTCGCCCCGCTCGGCATCCGCGCGTTCACCGTCGAGCCCGGTGCGTTCCGCACCGACTTCGCCGGACGCTCGCTGGCTCAGGTGGCCGAGCCGATCGCGGACTATGCGGACACCGCGGGCCGACGCCGCAAGGAGCACGACACCGCGCACGGCCGCCAGCCCGGAGACCCGGTCAAGGCCGCGCAGACGCTGATCGACGTCGTCGAAGGGGGCGAGCCCCCTCGCCTGCTGCTGCTCGGCACCGATGCGCTCACGGTCGTGCGGGGCGTCCTCGCCGACGACCAGACGACGATCGACGCGTGGGCGCAGGTTTCGGCGAGCACCGACATCGCCGGCTGAGCGGGAGGGAAGTGATCGTGGAGTACACGAACCTGGGCTCGTCCGATCTGATGGTCAGCCACATCGCGCTCGGCTGCATGAGCTACGGCGACCCCCGCCGCGGCTTCAGCGAGTGGGCGCTGGACGATGACGCGGCCGAGCCGCTGTTCCGCCAGGCCGTCGAGCTCGGCATCACCTTCTGGGACACCGCCAACGTCTACGGCTTCGGCACGAGCGAAGAGATCGTCGGTCGCGCCGTGCAGCGCTACAGCCGTCGCGAGGACATCGTCCTGGCGACCAAGCTGTACTTCCGCATGCACGACGGACCCACCGGCGCCGGTCTCTCCCGCGCGCGCGATCATGGAGAACATCGACGCCTCCCTGCAGCGCCTCGGCACCGACTACGTCGACCTGTACCAGATCCATCGCTTCGACCCGGAGACGCCGGTCGAGGAGACCATGGCAGGCGCTGCACGACCTGGTCACGGCCGGCAAGGTGCGCCACCTCGGCGCCTCGTCGATGTGGGCCTGGCAGTTCTCGAAGATGCAGTACACCGCCCGCCTCCACGGCTGGACCGAGTTCGTCTCGATGCAGAACCAGTACAGCCTCGTGCAGCGCGAGGAGGAGCGCGAGATGTTCCCGTTGCTCGCCGATCTGGGCGTCAGTTCGATCCCGTGGGCTCCCGCTGGCGAAGGGCCGGCTTGCGAAGCCCTGGGGCACCTCGTCCGCACGGAGCAGCACCGACCCGATGCATCAGAAGATGTTCCGCGACGACGACGAGCTGACGGCCCGTGCTGTGCAGAAGGTCGCCGAAGACCGCGGAATCCCGATGGCGCAGGTCGCGCTCGCCTGGGTGCTCCGCAACCCCGTCGTCGCCTCCCCGCTGATCGGCGCCACCAAGACTCACCACCTGGCGGATGCCGCCGCGGCACTGCAGGTGCAACTGACCGATGCGGAAGTCGCCGGACTCGAGGCCGCGTACAGCCCCCGGAATCCGCAGGGATACGAATGACCGGCGGGGGATGCGGCCGGCTTCGGTGCGGAGTTATGCCCGGCCCGGGTCAGGCGGTGGTGACCCAGCCCGCCGCGGGAGCCAGCAGATCGCCGATGTTGCGGCGGACGTCGTCGACGAGATCGATGCTCGCGCCGTCGGTGAGCCACTGGATCTGCAACCCGTCCAGCATCGCCACGATCAGACGAGCAGCGCGGGCCGGCTCGACGTGCGCGGCGAGCAGGCCGCGCTCGGCGCAGCGCTGCAGGATCTCGGTCAGGCGACCCGTGATGAAGGCGTAACGACGGATGTACTGCTCGCGGGCCGGATGCCCCTCGGTGATCGACTCGGCCGACGTCTTCGTGTGGAGCGCGATGACGCCCGGGATGGAGAGGTTGTGCTCGACGAGCCGCACGAGTCCGCGGAGCGCGTCCACCGGATCATCCTGATCGAGCGGCGACACACCGAACGCATCCGCGTCGCGTCGCTCCAGCACCGCACTGAACAGATCCCCCTTCGAGGGGAAGTAGTACCGCAGCGCCGGCTTCGTGACGCCGACCTCCATGGCGATGTCCTCCAGAGACCCGCTCCAGTAGCCGCTCGTCGCGAACACGGTCAGCGCGGCATCCAGAATCGCGTCACGGCGCGCCACAGATTTCGCGTACGGACCACGTTTTTCCGGCATGCGGCACCCCCTCGCCGGGGAGTCTACCGGAAGCAGGTACCCCCCTCCGGTATCCCCGGGGTACTCCCCCGGGGTATCGAGGCGAGCACCTCCCGGCAGATTGATCAAATTTCTTCCGACTGGGCATATCAGTGATACGGTCCACAGTGAGGTCTCCGCGACGACGCAGACCGGCAGACGAGAGGCCCCGATGACGAAGACCGAAGAGCTCACCGGGCCACGCGAGGCCGGTCCGTTCGCTCCCCTGAAGCAGCCCGGCTTCCGCTGGCTGTGGCCCGCCGTCGTCGTGAGCTATGTCGGCGTGTGGGGACAGACGGTCGGAGCACAGTGGCTGCTCGTCAACGGCCCGAACGCGAGCGTCACGGTCTCGCTCATCCAGACCGCCGCGACCCTGCCGATGATGCTGTTCACCCTTCCCGGCGGGGTGTTCGCCGACCGGTTCGACCGACGCTGGATCATCCTGCTGGTCCAGGTCTACGTCGCCGCCGCGGCGGTGACGCTCGCCGTCCTCACGATCGCGGGGCTCGCCTCGCCACCGGTCGTCCTCGCCTTCACGTTCCTCATCGCACTCGGCAGCGCCTTCCAGCTGCCGGCCTGGCAGGCGACACTGCCGGAGATCGTCCCGAGGAACGAGCTGCCATCCGCCACCCGGCTCGAGATGGTCGGCGTCAACTTCGGCCGATCGCTGGGCCCGGCCATCGCAGGCATCCTGATCGCGGTCTCCGGGGTGCCGTCCGTCTTCATCGTCACCGCCGCGACGGCGTTGGTGCTCGCGGCCTCCCTGCTGACCTGGCGACGGCCCGCGCAACGGACCGTTCCTCCCGCACCCGAGCGCTTCCTTCCGGCGCTCCGCGCGGGCGTCCGGTATGTCCGGCACGATCAGGCGGTCCGGCGGATCCTGCTCCGCGCGGTCCTGTTCATCGCGCCCGCGACGATCCTCTGGGCGCTGATCCCGATGGTCGCCCGGCAGCGGCTCGACGTGAGCGCCGACGGGTACGGCGCGCTGTTCGGCGCGCTCGGCGTGGGCGCGATCGTCGCCGCCCTGACCATCGGTCGCGTGCGCGCGATCCTGTCGACGAACGCCCTCCTCATCATCGCCGGCGTCGTCTACGCGGCCGTGCTGGCGGTCCTGGTCCTCGTTCCGGTGTTCGTGGTCGCGCTGCTCGTGCTCGTGCTCGCCGGCGCCGCCTGGACCACGGTCATCTCCACGCTGAACGCCGAGTTGCAGATCATCCTCCCGGCCTGGGTACGGGCGCGCGGCATCGCCGTGTACCTCGTCGCCTTCACCGGGTCGCAAGCCGTGGCATCCGTCATCTGGGGACAGGTTGCCGCCCACACCAGCGTGACGATCGCGTTCCTGATCGCGGCCGCCGTCGTCGCCGCAGCTTCACTGGCCGGACTGATCCTGCGCCTCCCGGACGTGCGCGGGATCGACGCCACCAGCACCGCCTTCTGGGGGGACGTGACCGCACCGATCGGACTCCAGCCGACGGACGGGCCGATCCTCGTGACCGTCGAGTACACCGTGCCGCCCGCCGATCAGGAGGCCTTCCTCGCCTCGACTGCGGACCTGCGGCGGTCGAGGCTGCGCAACGGTGCCAGCCGTTGGGAGCTCTATCGCGTCGTCGAGACGCCGGAGGTCTTCGTCGAGACGTTCGCCGTCGACTCCTGGGAGGAGCACCAGGCGCAGCACCGCGATCGACTCACGAGCGCAGATCAGCGGGTCGAACAGGCGACGCAGTCGTTCGTGAGCGCGCCCCCGCGCAGCCGGCACCTGATCCCACCGGGAACAGCCGCGCCGGAGCAGACGAGCGTCGCTCCAGCTCCATCTGAGCGACGACGGAGGCGTCAGGAACAGTCCGAGAACGGTCAGGAGTCGTCCGAGAAAGACTGAGCGCGACCCGCGCTCAGTCCGCGCGGCGCGGCACAGCGTCGTCGGGCTCCTGCTGCGCACCCCGAGAGGGCTTGCCTCCCCCGGAGGATCCCTCGTCCGCCCAGGCCGCGAGGAATCGGAGTGCCGCCGCGGTCGGGCTGTCGGGCGCGGCGGTCCAGATGACGAGTTGCTGGTCGCGGTCGGTCGTGGCGGTGAGCGTGTCCCAATCCAGCACCAGCTCGCCCGCGACGGGATGCCGCAGCGTCTTCCTGCCGGTGGACATGCTGGCCACGGCACGGGCCGCCCACCAAGTGCGGAAACCCTCGTCCTGCACGGAGAGCTCCCCGACCAGCGACGCGAGACGCGGGTCGTCGGGGTACTTCGCCGCCTCCATCCGGAGCTGGGCCACAGCCGTCCTGGCCACGGACTCCCAATCCGCGTAGAGCTCGCGCATGAGCGGATCGGTGAACAGAATGCGGACGTAGTTGCGGTGCTTCTCGGGGATCCGGGCGAAGTCCGTGGTCATCGCCGCAGCGAGCCGGTTCCATCCGATGATGTCCATCCGGCGGCCCATGACGATCGCCGGGGTGATGTTCAGATCGTCGAGAAGACGCCGCAGCTGCGGCTCGATCCGCTGTTTCACCGTGCGCGGCGCCCTGTTCGCGGACTTGCCGGCCAGGCTGAGAAGGTACGTGCGCTGGTCCTGGTCGAGCTTCAGCACCCGGGACAGGGCGTCCAGGACTGGACCGGAAGCCTTGATCCGGCCCTGCTCGATGCGCGTGTAGTAGTCGGTGCTGATGGCGGCGAGGCGGGCGACCTCCTCGCGGCGCAGGCCCGCAACCCGGCGGGTTCCCGGTCCGCTGCTGACCCCCACGTCGGCGGGAGTCAGCGCCGCCCGGCGGGATTTCAGGAAGACCCCCAGTTCGTCCAGCTTCGCGTCCTTCGTCATCGATCCAGTCTCGCACCGGGAGGACACAGCAGAGGGGGATATTTTTCTACCAGGATGAATTCTTCCGCTGCCGTCGCATACGGATGAGGACGAACATGGTTGATGGCGCCACGGGTCAAGCCCACGGGCAAAGGGGCTATCGTCCCGCCTGGCCGACGGGCGTCGGCAGACGAATCGAGAGGTCACATAGAAATGAGCAAGGTCATCATCGTCACGGGTGCCGGTCGCGGGCTGGGGAGCGACATCGTCCGCCAGGCGCTCTCCGCAGGCCACCGGGTCGTGGCCACCGGGCGGCGTCCCGAGCAGTTGCGGAGCAGCCTCGGAGAGAGCGAGAACCTCCTCGTTGCCGGCCTGGACATCACCGTTCCGGCGGAGGCGGAGGCCGTCGTCACGGCCGCTGTCGATCGCTTCGGGCGGATCGACGTGCTGATCAACAACGCTTCG
Source organism: uncultured Actinomycetota bacterium (assembly GCA_963791605.1). Classification (GTDB taxonomy): domain Bacteria; phylum Actinomycetota; class Actinomycetes; order Actinomycetales; family Microbacteriaceae; genus Microbacterium. The sequence continues at coordinate 19,314 of CAWBTB010000006.1, forward strand.
ACGTTCCAGGCCGGCTACTTCGAGGAGATCTCGCCCGAGGCCATGCGCGCCCAGATCGAGACGAACCTGTTCGGCCCGATGAACGTGACGCGCGCTGTGCTCCCGATCCTTCGCGCCCAGCGCTCCGGTCATATCGTCACGATCTCCTCGCTCGCCGGCATCATCGGCCAGGAGTTCTGTGTCGCGTACGCGACGGCGAAGTTCGGGGTCGAGGGCTGGATGGAGTCCCTCCGCTTCGACCTGGAGCCGCTCGGCATCACAACCACCGTCGTGGAGCCGGGATTCTTCCGCACCGAGCTCCTGGAGGATGCCTCCACGTCCTGGGCGGATCTGTCCGTCGACGACTACGCCACCAGGACCGCCGACACGAAAGCCGCCTGGCAGGCGATGAACGGCCAGCAGTCGGGGGATCCGGTCAAGCTCGCACAGGCGCTCGTCCGGCTGGTCGAACTCACCGATCCGCCGCTGCGCTTCGTCGCAGGATCCGACGCGATCCCGGCCGTCGCCGACAAGGGGCGGCAGCTGATCGAGCAGGCCGAGGCCTCGCGCCCCCTCGGCTTCGCCCTCGACCTCGCATAGCCCGCCCACCGAAACCGCATACCGAAGACAAGGACCGCACATGAACATCGAACCCCGCATCCCCACCGCGAAGAACCCGCCCGAGCAGTTCGCCGGCGATGTCTGGCTGGATCCCATCGCGCTGCCGCACGAGGCGGATCAGCGGATGGTCGTCGCCACGGTGCGCTTCGCTCCCGGCGCCCGCACCGCCTGGCACAGCCACGCGCGGGGCCAGTACCTCCGCGTCACGCAGGGTGTCGCCCGCTTCGGCGACCGCGACGGGAACATCATCGACGTACGCGCGGGCGAGACTCTCTACACCCCGCCCGGGCAGGACCACTGGCACGCGGCCGCGCCGGGTTGCTTCATGGAGCACATCGCCATGCTGGAGAACGCCGACGACCCGGCCGACACCACCGACTGGAAAGAGCACATCACGGACGCCGAATACGAGGGCCGTGTGGGCTGACGCCGTCCGGCACCCGCGAAACGGCACAGCCGCCGAGCAGGCACATGGTCCGTTCGCCGGCTGAAGCGACCTCGGCTACGCCGTCCTGCGCCGCAGCCGGAACGGCTCCCCCGGCGCGAGCACGCGGATCCGCGCGGGGTTGACGACGACGTCCCACAACCGCTCCGGGTCGCCGTTGAACGGGGGGAAGTCCGCCGCGTCGACGCACCCCCAGTGGTGCAGGAGCAGCTCGGCGTCGGGGTAGGCGTTCGCCATCTCGACGGCGCCGTCGAAGCCGAAGTGCCACTCGCTGTCCGAGAAGTCGAAGATCAGCGCGTCGGGCGAGGGCATGGCAAGGTGGTGGCTGCGGATCAGACGGGAATCGCCCGGCGCCCAGATGGTGCCGTCCGGCGTCTGGATCCAGAAGCCGCACGCGTCCTCGTCGAGGAAGGTGCGCTGGCCCGGCTGCGGGTGCTCGTTCTGCCACGCGTGGTCCGCGGGGGTGACCTCGACCCGCAGCGGGCCGACCTCGAAGGACTCGCCGATGTCGTGGCCGTCGGCGGGCAGGCCCTCGTCGCTCATGAGCCCGGCGACGTAGCGGGTCGAGTGGAATCGGTCGGTGACGGCGGCCAGCGCCCGGCACGTCGGCACGCTGAAGTGGTCGTTGTCGGCGTGGGTCACGAGCACCGCGTCGAGATGCGGCACGTCCGCCGTCGCCACCGGGAACTCGATCATGATCGGCATGTCGAAGTCCTGCAGCAGCGGGTCGATCGCCAGCAGCGTTCCGCGGGAGTTGATCAGGAACCCGCCCATCCCCAGCCAGTACAGGGTCGTCCCGCTGGACGCGCCGAACGCGTCGGGACTGAGGGGGACGGTGTGCGGTGCCTTCGCCTGTCCGTTGCTGCTGCGTTCGATCGTGGGGATGCTCATCGTGTCTCCTGGTACGGCGCCGGCCCTGCGGTCAACGGTTGACGAAGCCCATGTGCTGGGCGTTGTAGCGGTCGCCGGCCACGCCGACGGTCCGGGCGAGAGCATCGAGATCCGCGACGTCATCCGCGGAGAGCGCGACCGAGGTCGCGGCCGCGTTCTCTTCGATCCGGCTGGTGCGGCGGGTCCCGGGGATCGGCACGATCCAGGGGTGCTGGGCGAGCAGCCAGGCGAGCGCGATCTGCCCCGGGGTGGCGCCCCGCCCCTCGGCGAGCTGCCTGCACGTGGTCGACGAGCGCCTGATTGGCCGCGAGGTTCTCGGCCTCGAAGCGCGGAACCCGGCGGCGGATGTCGTCCTCGGCGAAGGCGGCGTCGGCCGTGACGGCGCCGGTGAGGAAGCCCTTGCCGAGCGGGCTGAACGGCACGAAGCCGATCCCGAGCTCGGCGAGCGTGGGCAGCACCTCGGTCTCGGGGTCGCGCGTCCACAGCGAGTACTCGCTCTGCACCGCGGTCAGCGGGAGTACGGCGTGCGCCGCGCGGATCGTCGCCGCGGAGGCCTCCGACAGGCCGAAGTGCCTGACCTTGCCCTCCGCGACGAGCTCGCCGACGGTGCCGGCGACCTCTTCGATCGGCACGTCCGGATCCACTCGATGCTGGTAGAAGAGATCCAGGCTGTCGACGCGCAGGCGCTTCAGCGACACCTCGGCGACGCGGCGGATCTGCTCGGGCTGGGAGTCGAGGCCGACGCTGTTTCCGTCCTGGATGTCCCAGCCGAACTTGGTGGCGATGACGATCTCGCCGCGGAACGGCTCGAGCGCCTCCCCGACGAGCTCCTCGTTGACGTAGGGGCCGTAGACCTCCGCCGTGTCGAAGAACGTCACGCCGAGGTCGACCGCGGACCGGAGCACGGCGATCATGTCGTCGCGGCTGCCGGGGTTCGGGCCGTAGGACTGCGACATGCCCATGGCGCCGAGGCCGATCGCGGAGACTTCCAGGCCCTGCCCCAGGGTGCGTGCGTGCATGACTACTCCTTGCTGAAGAGGGTCGGGCGGGTGGCGGCAGCGGCGGTTGCGGAGAGACTGGCCAGCAGCAGCATCCGCTCCGCGCTCGCTGTCCCCGTCTCGGCCGAGTAGATCAGCAGAGACAATCCCGGATCGGCGACCAGCCCCATCTCCTCGTAGACGAGGGTCAGGTCGCCGACCGCGTGGTGGCGGAAGCTCTTGACACCGGTGCTGTGCTGCCGGACGTCGTGCGCGCCCCAGCGGATCCGGAACTCGTCGCTCCGGGTGCAGAGCTCGCCGACCAGGTCGTGCACCGCCTTGTCGTACGGGTGGCGACCGGCTTCGGTGCGCATGATGGCGACGGTGATGTCCGCCGCCGTCCCCCATTGCGGATAGAAGTCGCGCGCCCTGTCGTCGAGGAACGCGTACCGGGCGATGTTCCCCTGGCCCGGGCCGTCGAAGACCTCGTCGTAGAACGCGCGTCCCAGGGCGTTCGTGGCGAGGATGTCCATACGCCCGTTGCGGACGAAGGCGGGTCCGCCCGTGATCGTGTCGAGGACGAGCTGCAAGCCCGGTCGCGGCGTCCAGGCCTTCTGCTTGCGGGGGGCGCGGCGCTGCGCCGGATCGTTCACGGCACGGGCGAGATCGAACAGGTGCGCCCGCTCCGCGTCGTCGAGCTGCAGCGCGCGGGCGATGGCGTCGAGGATCCCGTCCGAGACACCGGACAGGTTGCCGCGCTCCAGTCGCGCGTAGTACTCGGGGCTGACGCCGGCGAGCATCGCGACCTCTCCGCGCCGCAGTCCGGGCACGCGCCGATGGCCACCGCCGCCGACCCCCGCCCGCTCCGGCGTCAATCGTGCACGGCGCGAGTTCAGGAAGTCGCGCGCCTCAGCTCGGTTGTCCACGAGACAGACGCTACGCCCCTGGGGCTTGATGAGGGATGCTCTGCCAATACACGCTTCGGCTCGCGAGGACGCGGCCGTCCCTGCCTGTGGAATGTCGCACCGAGTGGAGGCCTTTCACCGCGCATCACCCTGCATCTCGCGCTGGATGCGCCGGTCGAGGTCGTCGAGCTCGGCGAGCAGTTCCGCGGCGACCCAGACTCGATCGCGCTTGCGTCCGGTGATCTCCTGGATGAACCCCGCCTCGGCGAGCTGGGCAATGGCCTTGTATGCCTGCTGTTCGGAAGAGCCGGAGCGCTGCTCGATCTCCGCGGCGGCCATGACCGGGTGATCGTAGAACGCCGGGATGAGAGAGGCGACTGCCGAGCCCGCACGCGGTCGCAGTTCCGCCGCCCAATCCTCAGGAAGCGCCTTGATACGGGCGATGGACTCGCGCGAGCAGATCGCTGCTGCACGTGCGGACCGCGCAAACAGGTCGATCAACGGTGCCGGCTCCCCCCGTCGATACTCCCCGAGGGCGGCGAAGTAGTCATCGCGCCGGGCCAAGAGACCGCTCGCGAGCGGCACGACCGCGTTGCGCGTGGCACCTCGGCGGCGAAGCACCGCCGACACAAGGGCACGACCGATACGGCCGTTGCCGTCTGTGAACGCGTGGATGGACTCGAACTGCGCGTGCGCGATCGCCGCCTGCACCATCATGGGGACGTCGTCACGATTGAGGTACTCGATCAGGTCGTCCATCAGCTCGGGTACGCGTTCCGGTGCCGGCGGAACGTGAAGGGCATCGCGCGGCGAGTAGTCGCCGCCGCCGATCCAGTTCTGCATGTCCCGCAGGCGCCCCGCATAGTGGGCTTCGAGCGGATCGTCTTTCATCAGAGCACGATGAGCGGTGAGAAGATCCTCAAGGGCGAACCGCCCGCGGTCGCCAACTCCGGTTACGAGGCCGTGCAGCGCGGTGCTGGCTGCGACCATACTCATGGCGGAACTGTTCGAGCGGTTCCCCGCGAGCGCATTGGCGTAGTCGACCGCGGTCGCTGTGATGCGCTCGATCTTCGACGAAGCCACGGACTCCGTACGCATCATGAAACGGCTCATCGCGACCGAATGCCCCTCCGCATCCGTGTCAGCCTGTGCGACGGCGAGGAGAGCGACCTCCGAAGCCACGACGGTCGCCTTCGGCGGAATGTAGTCGAGCGTGGCGATTTTCGGGGGAATCGTCGCGTCGACGGAGGACACCACGCGATCCGCACGATTGCCACCGCGAGCCTGCTGGCGCCAGGGCAGGGTCTCCAGGGCATGGGCGGGCCAGCTGCCTGGGAGGGTTGCACTGTTCACGGGGCTCATAAACCTGAGTATTCCACGCTCTACTAAGGTTTTAAGTACTTAATCACGAGTATCCCCGGGTTACTCCGCTCTATATTGACGAAACACGAGCATCTGGTCGCGCCATGAAGAGCCCGATCATCGAGAGCACGATGCAGCCGATCATCAGCGCCGCCATCGGCACGGCGGTGCGATCGCCGCCGAGACCGGCGAGCGGGGCGATGACTCCGGCGAAGAGCCACTGGATGAAGCCGAGGATGGCGGATCCGGTCCCCGGGTGCTCGGGAACCTCGGCCGAGGCCAGGGCTCCGCCGTTGGGTCCCGTCAGCCCGACCGTGGTCATCAGAACGAGGAATCCGACCAGTGCCACGGCCAGTGGCATGGCGAACCAGATCGCGCCGATCAGCATGGCGACGCTGGCGGCGAGCGCCGCGATCTGCCCGATGAGGATGACGCGGCGGGTGGGGACGCGACCGGCGAGGCGGGCCGCGACGAACGAGGCGATCGTCATCGCTCCGGCGTTGGCGGCGAAGACGATGGAGTAGACGATCGGGGAGAGCCCGTTCATCGACTGCAGCACGAACGCCGAGGTCGCGACGTAGCAGAAGATCGCGCCCATGGTGGAGCCGGTGACCAGGACGTAGCCGACGTAGCGACGATTGCGGAGCACTTCACGTCCGGCGGTCGCGAAGGAGCGCATCCCACCGCCGTGCCGCTTGTCCCGCGGCAGCGTCTCGGGAACCACGACCACGACGGAGACCGTCATGGCCACGCCGAGGGCGGCGATGGTCCAGAAGGTGACGTGCCAGCTCGACAGCTGCAGGATGACCGCACCGAGCAGGGGGCCGACCATCGGCGCGAGGCCGCCGACCGCGGCGATCACGTTGAGGACCCGGATCAGCTGTGCGCCGGTGGCGAGATCGACGATGACGGCCCGGCCGATGACCATCGCCCAGCCGCCGGCGAACCCCTGCACGAACCGGGCGATCATCATCACGACGATGTTCGGCGCGACCGCGCACACGATCGACGCGGCCGTCATCACCAGCACGGAGACGATGAGCGGGATCCGGCGGCCACGCTGATCCGACACGGGCCCGCCCACCAGCTGGCCGATCGCCATCCCCACGAAGAACGTCGTCAGGGTCAGCTGCACCTGCGTCGCCGACGCGGACAGGTCGTGCGACACCGCCGGGAAGGCCGGCACATACATGTCGGTCGCCAGCGGCGCGATCGCCGTGAGGAACACGACCGTCGCCACCAGTGCGACGGTGACCCGCGCCTGCACGGCCGTGGGCCCGGTCGGCAGGTCACTGAGATACTCGGCATCCGGGAGAATGCCCTCCAGGCGTGCCTTGCGCTCGGCCGGCTCACCGACTGCATCCATCCGCAACTCCTCAGCCTTGTCATTCCGGCCACGGTGTGGTCGGCGATGGCTATCCAACCAGTTCTGCAAGGCGCGAGGGAGTGCCTGCCGGTACCCCCCTCAGGGGCGAATCCGTTTCCCGCGTCTTCGGCTTCTGGAGCGCGATGACGATCCGTGCGTTCGGCGGCGCGGTCGCCGCGATCCTGTCCCGGCTCAGGGATCCGGACCCGCGGCGCGGGCCCTCGCCACGACGATGCCGCGCTGAGATCTCGGGAAGCCGTCCAGCATCGCTCGCAGCTCCGCAGCATCGACGTCGGCGCCGAACGCCTCCGCGCCCGGCTCCAGCATGATCCCGGCGGCGAGGTCACCGGCGACAACGGGGTCGAATCCGAGATCGTCGACGAGCCCGGCCACCAGGGCCACGTCGCCGGGATCGTCTCCGGCGATCGCGATCGCCCTGCGCCCGGGCGCGCCCTCGGGACGAGCCTCATCCTCGAGGTCCTGATAGCCCATGTGGTTGAAGGCCTTCACGACCCGCGATCCGGCGAGGAACCGCTGCACGATCTCGCTCGTGGAGGTCCGCGGATCATCGAGGTCGTCGCGCACGCCGTCCGCACCCCACCAGTAGTTCATCGCGTCGATCACGACCTTCCCCTGCAGCAGGTCGGCAGGCAGGGTCGTGTGCCGGCTGAGCGGCAGTGCCAGGAGGACGACATCGGCGCGGCGGACGAGCTCCGCGACGTCGACCGCGGTCGCGCCGAGCGCCCTCGCCGCACCTGCGATCCGGGCGGGATCCGACGAGCCCGCGACCAGCACGCGGTAGCCGGCCGACACGGCGAGCCGAACGAGCACGCTGCCGACCCGGCCGGCGCCGATGACGCCGAGCGTCGTGATCCCGGCTGCCGCCCCTTCCGGGGTTCCGCTTCCGTCACGCCGCCATCGTAGCCAGCTGAGGGAGCGCGCCCGCTGTTATGGGCTCCTCGTTTGCGTGCGAGCTTGGGAATCTCATCCTGCGGGTGCCTGAATCAGCCGATTCGCGTAGAGGTCGGCGAGGGCGGGGAGCCCTGCACGGTGCGCATCGCGCTGCAGAGCTGCGCCGGTCCGAGGTCGTTCGAGCAAGGCCTCCACGGCACGCCTCTCGTCGCTGCCGTGGAGGTGAGGTGCGGTGCGCTCATGGAGAGCCCGCAGCACGTCGGATGCAGGAGCCAGGCGTCCCGTGCAGGGGTGAACCAGGGCGTTGCCCACCCCGTGCCGGGCGGCATGCCAGAGCGCCGCGTCCCACGGCGTCCGGTCCTCCGCCGGCGAGATGCGGGACGCACGTGCGGAGTCGACCAGCGCTCTGATGATGATCGCCAGCGCGACCGAGGATCCTGCCTCGAGCTGCGCGTCACAGATTCGGACCTCCAGGGTCGGGAACGTGGTGGAGAGCCGCACATTCCAGTTGAGTGCGCGTGCATCAGAGGTGGCGCCGATACCGATCAGCGCAGCGACCGTGTCGTCATAGTCGTCGACATCTCGGAAGACGGGCGGGATCCCGTAGGTCGTCCATCGGCGGGAGTGGATGGTCCGCCAACTCTCGTAGCGCGTGTCTTCAGCGGCCCAGAAGGGCGAGTTGCCCGACAGCGCGAGCAGGACGGGGAGCCAGCCGCGCAGCGCGTTGGAGGTGCGGACGCCGACTTCGCGGTCCACCCCGACGTGCACGTGCAGGCCGCTGATCTGATGGTCGCCGGCGAGCACCGCAACCTCGGAGGAGATGCCGGCGTACCGCGCATCGGGACTGATCGCGGCGGGCGTGCGGGCGCAGAACGGCGTCCCTGTTCCGGCGGCGACCACGCCCGCGTCCGCAGCCCACCGCCCCAGTCTCCGCCGGAAGCCGAGGAGCGCGTCGCGGGCATCGGTCATGGTCGTGCACACGGGGGTCGCGTACTCGACCTGGGAGCGCAGGAACTCCCGGGCCACGGTGCCGTCGTGTCTGCCGTCGTCGAGGTCCGCAACCGCCTGGGCGGCGCCGTCGACCGGAGTCAGCGTGACGGGGTCGAGGAGCATGAACTCCTCTTCGATGCCGAACGTGGTCGCCATTCACTCGGTCCTGAACCCCGCCGCTTTGTGCGTCCCGTCGCAGAACGGCTTGATAGCGGACAGCCCGCATCGGCACAGCGCGACCGTGCGCCGTCGCGTCGCGATCGGGGTGCCGGCAGCGGAGACCAGCTCCACGTCACCGCGCACGATCAACGGCCCGTCGGGATACGGGGTGATCGTGGCGGGCACGGTCTTCATGCGGCGATCCCCGGGGTGCGCAGCGATGACTCACTCTGCTGCCATGCGTCCAGCATGTGAGCGCCGACCAAGCCGTCCACGGTCAGGCAAGCGGCGGCGCCGAACATGATGTCGGGGAGCAGCTCGGGCCGGTCCTCGGCAAGGGCGCCGGCGAGATCGCGCCCGGCGATCTGCTCATGCACGGCGTCCGCTTCGACATGCTCGTCGAAGTAGTCGGTCACATCCGCATCGAAGCCCAGCCGACGCAGTCCGTCACCGTAGAACCGGTTCGGGATCGATGACGTCATCTCGAACGCCGCAAGATGACCGACGATCGCGCCCAGCAGCCGCCGGTTCAGCCCGAACATCGACATCATGTTCAGCGAGCAGAGCGTGATCGCCGGCACCGCATCCGCATAGGCTCCGTAGCGGTCATCGAGTCCCGCACCCCGCATCGCCTTCGCGAAGATCTCCGCATGCACGCGGTCGGGACGGCCTCCGCCGTACTCGTCGGACTGGATCTCCACGAGCGCGGCCTTCGCTCGCCCGTGCAGGCGCGGGATCGCCCAGGAATGCGGATCGGCCTCCCGGAGCGTGTAGATCGAACGCTGGACCAGGAACTCCACGGCCTGCTCACGAGTGGCCTTCCTCGCCACGTAACGGGAAAGACTCGGCCCGGCATCCTCCGACGTCAACGAGAACAGGGCCGATGCCACCGAGTCCTGCGAGCACTCGGGCAGCGGCGCCCCCGGGACGACGCCGCGGAGAGCCGCCTCGAACGGATCCTCCAGGCGACGCCGCACCTCGATCAGTTGCGGGTCCCATTCGCGACGTGGATCGAACGCCGGAATGGATCCGTACGCCGAGGCATACAGGAGGAAGAGGGAGAGCTGAACGTCATCATCGTGAAGGAGGTCCCCGGCTGCCGCGACCGCCTGTTCGGCGAGTTCGACGACTCCGACGCTCTGGGCCCCTTCGCCCAGGGCGTCGAGCAACGCACGGCTCAGCGGGCCGCGCGCGACGAAAGCCGTTGCGGTCGGAAAAACGGTCGACGTCGAGTTCATGGTGGGCCTCCTTGCAAGGCTCGTCGGCACGGCGACGGCGTTGCGCATCGAGCAGGCGCTCCTGTGCCCGGCGCGGCTCAGGTGTGTGCGAGGGCCCGAACCGGTGGCGAACCGGTTCGGAACCCTTCAGCTCCACGGTTTGGCGAGTGATCCGGGGCCCTGGGAACCCGCATGCGCCGGGGAGCGATCTCACCTGTTCTTCCTGTGATGTGTCGAGGGTAGAACCATGCTGGCGCTGCGGACAGGGGCTTGACTGGCGCCGCACGGATGACTAGACGTCATCGATCAGGCGCCGCAATGCGGACAGGGTTGACGCAAGAACGACGCGTGAACAGCACCCGTCTTTAGCGCATCTCCTCGGAGAGGCGCAAGCCCGTACTGCTCCGGCTCCCGGGCATCTAGCGTGCACACGAGTCGGAGCAGACGGAGCTGCGGGATGCCGCAGCGACGTGAGAACGAGGAGTCCTATGAGCACCCAGACATCGGCCACAACCAAGAGCCGTCGCAAGCCCGGCGGCGGCGCGAAGCGCACCGCCGCGGAGAACGCCGAGAAGGGATTCACCGCGTCCCCGAAGCTGAGCGACAGCCTGCAGCGGGTGCTGGTCGACCTGATCGAGCTTTCCCTGCAGGGAAAGCAGGTCCATTGGAACGTCGTCGGCACGAACTTCCGGGATACCCACCTGCAGCTCGACGAGATCATCGAAGCCAGTCGCCTGTTCGCCGACACGATCGCCGAGCGGATGCGCGCACTCCATGCGTTGCCGGACGGCCGCAGCGATGTCGTCGCCGAGACCACGACGCTCCCCGAGTGCCCCCAGGGAGAGATCGCGACCCACGATGCGATCGACCTCATGACGGAGCGACTCGACGCCGTCGCCGCCACCTGCCGGGAGGTGCACGATCAGGTCGATGAGGAGGACCCGACCACGGCCGACATCCTGCACACGATCCTGGAGCGGATCGAGCAGCTCTCGTGGATGGTCAGCGCGGAGAACCGCACGCCGAAGTAGTCCCCGCGGAACTCGGCCGAACCGCCACGGATTTGGCCGAGTTCCGCTCTGCATCATCCCTGTGGTTGGACCGCGGTCCGTCGAAGGAGCTACGAATGGCCACGCCGAGCTCTATTGCTGAGGAAGATCCGGCCGGATCGCACCGGAGCGAGGAGCGCCCCCACGAGGACAGGAAGCGCAATCCGGTGATGCGCTTCCTCCGAGTGCTGGGGCCAGGTCTCGTCACGGGCGCGGCAGATGATGACCCTTCGGGCGTGGCGACATACTCGCAGGCGGGGGCGACGTTCGGCAACGCGCTGCTGTGGACGGTCCCGCTGTCCCTGCCGCTGATGATTGCGGTGCAGGAGATCTGCGACCGGATGGCGTTCGCGACCGGCGACAGCCTCGGCACGCTGATCCGGCGCAGGTTCCGTCGGAGTGTCGGCGTCGCGATCGGCGTCTTGATCGTCGCCTTGATCGCGGCGAACTGTCTGAACCTCGCGGCCGACCTCAACGCGATCGGCCAGGGCATGCAGCTCCTGCACGCCGGCCCTGCTTGGCTGTGGAGCATCATCGCGGGGATCGCGATCCTGGTGACGGTCGTCCTCGGTTCGTTCGATCTGATCGGCAAGATCTTCAAGTGGCTGTGCCTGGTTCTGCTCGTCTACGTCGGCGTTCTGTTCGCCACCCACGTGAACTGGGGAAGCGTCGCGAGCGGCCTCGCAGGCTTTCAGTTCCAGTTCTCACCGGCATACCTGGGCCTCGCCGTCGGAGTCCTCGGGACGACCGTTTCCCCGTACATGTTCTTCTGGCAGTCAGCGCAACGTGTCGAGGAACTCCGAGAGGAGAAGCGCGACGGAGACGACGCGCCGGCCCTCGACGAGCGCCCTGCGCGGGAAGCGCATCGACGACTCCGAAACGGCCGGATCGACGTCGTCACAGGGATGATCTTCAGCGTCCTCATCATGTTCGCCATCATCGCCTCATCCGCGGCGACCCTCGGATCCCATCACAAGACCGTCTCGAGCGCAGCAGAGGCCGCCAAGGCCCTCGAACCCATCGCCGGCAACTTCGCCAGCGTCCTCTTCGCACTCGGATTCATCGGATCGGGTATGCTCGCCGTCCCCGTTCTCGCGGCTGCGGGAGCGGCTGGGCTCGCGGCCCTCATGAACAAGAACTGGGGCCTGGACAAGAGCCCTCACAGGGCGCCGCTGTTCTACATCCTGCTGGGGGTCGGGATGGTCGGCGGCACGATCCTGTCCGTCGTCTCGACGGACCCGATCGGGCTGCTCGTTCTCAGCGCGATCGTCAACGGCATCGCAGCGGGCCCGTTTCTCATCGTGCTCATGCTGATCTCACGCGACAAGAGCATCATGGGCGAGTATCGAAACGGGAAGCTCGCTGCCAGCCTGGGCTGGTTCACCACCGCACTCATGTGCATCGCCGGCATGTATGGGATCTGGTACACCATCAGCGGCGGCTGACACCAGCCGACGACTGCCGCGCCCCGCCGAGGCGTCTGCCTTGTGGCTGGGGCCAGTTCAGGGTCGACCCGGTCGCCAGGGTTCGGATTGGTGAGCGAGCCAGACCCGTTCAGGGTCCAATTCTCGGACAAGCCGCTGACCGGCGGTTTGAGGCTCGTCAAGATCGCTGAAGACCACAGCTAGATCTCCAACGATCAGAGTCGGTCGACTTCCCGTTTCCACGACAACCAGTTGGGAGCCGCGCGTGTGTCCAGGGCCTGGTAGCAGGCGGATCCCGGGCAGGAGTTCCGCTTCGCCATCGACGGGGACGTAGTCCAGGCCCGGGGCGTCCAACCATTCCGTGATGGTGTAGCCGGTATCGGTTGTCGCATCTTCCAATTCTGCGCGCTGGACGAAGATGGGTTTCCCGGCAAAAAGGTGGTTTCCGCCACAGTGGTCGTAATGCAGGTGAGTGTTCACCACCATGTCGATTGACGAGGGATCTATCGACGCCATGCCGTTTGGATCGATGCGAGGATCCATGTCGGCGACCAACGGATGAGTCTCCGTCAGACCGGTATCGACCAGTATTCGTCCGTCTGGGTGGTCTATCAGGTACACGTTCACCGGCATAAGTGTTCCGTCTGCAACCACGTCTGCGACGTGTACGGGCGTGATTTCGATGGCGTTGGGTGCGCTCACGGCGATGCCTTCCTTCTGGTCGATCGGTGGAGACTTGCGAATCTCATATCGGTGGAGTGTGACCCCTTGTTGGATGCGCATAGAGGATCCGTTGATAGAGCAGAGCGTCGTCATCGTCTGCCCGCGGTCGTCTCGTGGCGACCATGGCTGGTGGGTGCCTGTTGACCCGAGCCCCGGAGGTCGAAGCGCTGCATGGAGACTCCGCTTCCGAAGGACTTCTGCTCCACCGGGTGAAGGTCGACTGGCCGGTCGTAGTCGTCAAACAGTGGCCGCCCGAAGCCGAGGATGGTGGGGTGCACGAAGAGGAGCAGCTCGTCGAGCAACCCGGCACGCAGGAGCTGTGTGGCGATGTCGGCCCCGCCGACGCCGATCCTGCCTTCGGTTCCGGCGCGTAGGGCGGCCAGCTGGTCTATCGCGTCGCTCCCGCCGATCACACGTGTGTTGAAGTCTGCGGTGTCACGCGAATGCGAGACGAGTACCTTCGGGATGGTCGTCCAGATCTCCCCGTAGTCACGCATGACCTGCGGCAGTGACGCGTCGTCGCGATACGTCGGCCAGGCGGCCTCCATGATCTCGTAGAAGACCCGGCCCTGGACCATCATCGCCAGGTCGCGCGCCTGGGTGTTGAACTCCTCGTGCAGCTCCTCGTCGATGCGCAACCACTCGCCGGCGCCGTGGTCTCCTGGGACCTGCTCGATCTTCAGGTCGAGCGACACGTTCATCCAGTAAACGAAACTTCCCACCGACGTCCTCCTTCTTGACCGATTGCAATTCGCAACTACTATAGGATTCCTATACGAACAACCAACCGGCTGTCAAGGAGAACTCGTGGAACCTCGCTCCGGCTGTCCCGTCAACGCGGCCGTCGAGGTGCTCGGCGACCGCTGGTCGCTGCTGGTCCTGCGTGACGTTGTTTTCGAGGACCGCCGCTTCTTCCGTGCCCTGCTCACCGGTTCGGCCGAAGGCATCGCATCGAACATCCTCGCGGACCGACTCGTCCGGCTCGTCGAGGCAGGGTTGCTGAGCCGTGGCACCGGTGCCCGTGGCCAGCGAATTCGCTACAGCCTCACCGAGTCCGGCATCCAGACGGTGCCGGTACTCTGCGCCCTCGGCACCTGGGGACTCGACTGGCGTCCCGCCGGTGACGGTCTACGACGAAGGCACGAGCTCCTCCGTGATCTCGGTCCGACCTTCGTCGAAGAGGTCATGGACGAGCTGCGCGCCCGCCATCTCGGCGCGCCAGCTTCCACGGATAAGGGGCCTAGCCCCCTCGAACAACTCACAGCCGCGGCTGCAGCGGACGTGCCCTCGTGATCGCCCGGGTATGGCGCGGGGTCGTAGCGCAGGACCGCAGGGACGAGTACGTCGCATACGTCGACGCGACAGGCGTGGCCGAATACCGCGAGGCTCCAGGGTGCCCGGTCTCGATGATCCTCACCCGTGAGCTGGACGCCGAACGGGTCGAGGTGGTGGCCTTCAGCGTCTGGGACACCCAGGCCTCCATTCAAGCCTTCACCGGCCCAGACATCAACGCCATGGTCCTCTACCCGCAGGACCAGGCATTCCTCCTCGAACCACCGACCCTCGTCCATTACCAGGTCGGCTCCCTCCAACGCTGAACGTCATGTCGCCCATCGAACGGTGTCAGCCGCAGGGTGCGGGGAGTGCGCGGATTCGATGGATCGCGGTGAGGGCGGTCGTCGCCCAGCGTCACCCGTGGGAGAGGTGCAGGGCGCGTTCATTTGGAGAACGTGAACCTGACTGTCCGATCTCACGGAAGTTGGCGGTAGGTGAGACGCGCACCCCCGTAATCCCGCGCAGCTCATGACCAGGATCGGTCGCACTCTATCTCGCGAAGCCTGTCGGTAACGGATTGATGCGATGCGATCAGGCCTGGCGCAACATCCTCAGCTTCAAGCATGAGCGCGAAGCGCGACGACTCGAGTCACCCATCCTCGAAGTGGTCGCCAAACGACTTGACCGGCGTGGAGTCAATGTCCCCGGTCAGCATCCAATCGCGCAGTCGTTGGTGTATCTCCGCGACTACGGCGTAATAGGCGACCTCGTACGCCTGAAGTGGCGCGGCGGCCTGCTCGTGTTCCCATTCGCTGTCGTAGTCTCGCGGGTCTGGTGGAACATGCTCGTCCGACCATGACTGCGCCGCCTGGTACGCCTCGCGTTGGGTCTTGGATGTTTCAGCCAGCCAACGAAGCAGAGGCTCCTGCTCGACGCCCGTCGCGGCGAAGACGCGCGCGAGCGACTGGAAGGCCGTGAAGTCGCGGAAGTTGTGACGCGTCGCTTCGAGATAGTCGAAGGCCGCGCCGCCCACAGTCGCGCGAGCCTCGTGCGCTTTGCGACGGTCGCTCTCCTCCTTCTCCTGCTTCTGCCGTTTCCGCTCGCGGTTGGCGAGATACCAAGTGAGGCCGACGGCGACGAGAGCAACGGTTGTTGATGAAACCGCCGTGAACGTCGGCAGCCCGACCTCGATCCACCAGCCCGGAGGATCGTTGACGATGAGGACCGGGATCGGCGTTGGGTCTACGGCAGGCAACATCTCGCGAGCCTAACGATAAAACGTGCACGCAGATTCCGATCCACAAGTTCCGGTTGGGTGGCCTCAACCAGATCGAGATCGATCCAACCGGCAACTTGCGTGAGCACGGTTCAATGACCGTGGGCAAGATACCGCTGGGGCGGGTCGGGATGCCCTGCCGACGTGCAGCAAGCGCAGGGCGGCGCGAGTGGTCACGCACGGCCTGCCGCGTCGCGCTTGTCGGCGACATCGATTGTTAGGTCACTCGTCGGTGCCAGCGGCGACGTAGCCGCGCCAGTAGTCGACGGCCGTCTGACCGTTTGCGAGAGCCTGCTGTAGGCCGTTGGTCTGGGCGAGTACGACATGGAAGTCTCCCTGCGAGGTGAAGGCCTCGAGCGCGGTGCTGAGTGCGGTGTTGCCGAGGAACTCGGCGAACTCTCGAACAGAGTCGACAACAGCAAACTGCGTTGGGTTTCCGTGCACGAGCGAATTGCGTACGCGGGTGCGTCGTTGTCCCAGGATCTCTCCCTCTTCCTGGAACTCGGCGATGATTGCCTCATAGGTTGGGAGGTCGCGGAGGCTCCTCAGCATACGGGCGATCCAGCCCCGCTCATGCTCGACCCGGCACAGGTTGAGGAGTTCCTGTTCGTGATCGGCGGCAAAGAGCATCCAGAGACGCCTGCTCGTGCTTGCGTAGAACTGGGCAAGTAGCTCGCTGGTGCGTCCGCTGTTCGGCCCGCCACCGAGCAAGCAGCGCAGCGCGGCGTTCTGGATGGCGGTGGCCCAGCGCGCGTAGGCCCACCTCTGGACGAGCAAGTCGAAGAGAACGGCTGGCTTCATTGCCGCATAGGCCGCGACGTGTTGCACTACACGATCCGCCAGTGGAACCACCGCGCGGCGATCCGCCTCCGAGGGCTTTCGCAGGGCAAAGGCGCGGCTGAACGGGAGGTCGGCGGCGGTCTGAGCCTCGAGCGCTGCAGAGAGAAAACGTGGCAGGTCGTCCGTCGCGAGCGCGTCGGCGATCTTGGCTGCGTGACGCTCCAGCCCTTCGACGGTGAGCTGCGCTCCATAGCGGTCATCCGCGAAGCCGGGATCGGCCCGTGAAACCATGAAGCTTCGCCTTGTGGGCTCTCCAGACTGCACGACCACGTACTGGGCCAGGTGCGGACGGATGCCGTTGGAATCGTGAATCGCAACCGCGAAGATCGTGTCGACTACTTCGATGGCTCGCTCGGACGCGTTCGCGGCGGTGGTGACTCCGAGGTCGACGCGGACGAGGAAGTCGACGTCATAGTCTTCGCCTATCCGCTCTTGCCATTTGAAGATGCCGCCGTGCTTTGTGATCTTCGCCAGTTCTGCCTTGTGGGGGAAGTCGGGGCGCCCGGGCGCAGAGTTCGGGATATGCCAGTGTGCGTTGTAGAACTGAACATTTCCCGCGCCGATTTCAGGAACAAATCCGCCCTTGAAGCCAAGCCAGACGGCAACTGGCTCGAGTGTCTCTGGAGCGACGACGAGGTCGCGGGCCTTCGATACGCGACATCCGACCGCGAGTTCTCGCTCTTCGAACGGGAGATCCTCCGGCTCCCGCCCGTACGCGAGCATGTCGACGGCGTCACGGAGGACGCGCTCCGCTGACTGGCCCCGCCGGCCGAGCATGTCGAAGAGCAGGTCAGCGACGAGCTGATAGTTAAGAGTCTCTAGAGCGCGGTCCTTCGCGATGGCGACCAGATCGTCCCAACACGCGCCGACAGCCCTGTCCGTCGCGAGGGCTGCGAGAAGGCTGTCGGCTGCGACTTCCACGTCGGCCCAACGCTGGTCCGTCCGCAGTCCTGGCCCCTGCGACAGCACGGCTCTTCCACTCGCCGCGAGCACTCCGAAGGTGGTCTGCAGTGTGGCAAGCTCTCGTGCTATGGCGGTGCGCAGAGACGGGCCGAGCGAGGCTACAGACTGCGCCAGGTCCGCCTTCAGTGAGTTCTGGTTGTCCTTGCGGACCCAGGCTTCTTCACCACTCGCGAGCTGCACCCAGTCTCGGATCTCCTGCGTCGCGACGGTCAGCGGGAGTGCGAACGAAGCGTCGCCCTGGCGGCTGAGTGACGAAACAAGCGATTTGAGCCAGTCCGGTTCGCCCTCGGGCCAATCGTCCCTCACGTGGTAGTCGATCATCATCCGGCGATCCTCCTTCTCGGGCGTAGCTGAACCTCAGGGCGACGTCCCCTGGGTGGTGTCGTTCTCGGCAGGGTTGTTCGCTTCGTACGCGTGGGGGAGCCATCGTGCGATGGCCAGTGAGTACCGATCAAAGTCACTCACAAGAAGGACACAAAGCACGATGGCTCTAGACCAGTCTGCCCTCCTCGAGTTCTTCGGGAAACTGAAACTCACCGATGTCACCGACGGGATCCGGGTCGCGACCGACACGCTCAATCAGGAACTGATCGACGCGGAAGGGGCCGATTTCATCGACGTGGGCCGGGTCTGCTGAATGACGATGTGGCGCCTGATCATTTAGCATGCCCGACTCAAGCCGCGTCACACCTTGACGGCTCTATCGGGGTCGAGCACGAGCAATTGTCGGAGGCCTTCGCCAGACTGGGCGCCAATGGGACGGCCACGATATGGTTCCGATCAACGGCGGAGGGGGACGCGATGACCGAGTTGAGGCCACAGAACTCTCTAGATGCCCTCGGGCTTCTTCACTCGCGTCTCGATTCGCACTTCAGCGAGTTGAAAGAGCAGAGGCAGGCGTTCTCCACCGAAGCCCCTGTGTTCGCTCTCGAGCACGGGCTTTCCCTGGCCGACATCGACGCGCTGAACGCAAGCGTGCGATTCGCCGTCACCCACGGTTTCAGCGCCCTGTACTGGCGGCAAAACTGGCTACCGTTCGTTGTCTACGCGGCAGAGTCCGGCTACGACTACGAGGGCAACGAATTCTGGCCGAGTTTCGAGAAAGCCACACCGGGCTGGGCGGTCCACGGCGATCGGGACCGTATCCGGATGATGTTCCGGAGGTTCGGCTCTGACTACGGTGGGGCTATCCCCACCGGCGGCTTCGCACAGAACTTCCCGATCATCGCTTGGCCGATTACCCACGCCGTTCTGCCGGTGTATCTGCAGCGCTACCTCGCTCAGTTGCTTTACGAGTTCCGTATGGGATTGACCACCGAACTTCTCCGGCAGCCGGAGGACCTTGGCAAGCAGTTGTCGGCGCGCGCCTGGGGCTACACTGAGCGGTTCCGCATCTTCTGCTCAAATACGTCACTGCTCGGGCATGTCGCAGCGGCGCTGCTCTCCGGGGAGGACGAAGAGTCGCCCTACCTGCTGCACTCGACGCTGCTGCGGCTGGTCGAGGGGCTGGAGCAGGAGCGCCAGTCCAAGTTCTGGTTGCAAGGAGCCCGAAACGCTGCGAGTCGAGTCCGTGCCCACGGCTTTCAACCTGGAGCGTCCCGCCCCGGAGCAGGCAATCAGCGGGGCCAGCTACCCAACCCAACAGACCCGCACCTTGTCCTGCGGGGTAGCGCTACGGGCTGGCGCGCATATGCCCAGTTGCCAGACCTCAGCAGTTTGAGCCGCCGACTGACCCACGTCTATGACGAACTGGGTACCCGACGCGCATGGGTGGAGGGCGCCGAGGACGTCTTGGCTCGTGGCCGTCTCGCGACACCAGGCCAGCAGGTCCCACTAACTCGTTGGCCCGACCCCGAGGCAGCATTCATCGAACTCGAGGACGGCAGTAGCGAAGTCAACGCCTTGCTTCGCGACCAGGTGGAGATCTCTCGTGGTCCCGTCTGGCTGTTCAAGCGGCGGGCACCTGGCCTGGCTGTCGAGGTCAAGGGCAAAGTGGTCCGCCCTGGCAACACCTACTACCTCGTACACGCTGAGGACTGGACAGGTGACGGCGCTCCGGGCCTGGAGCCGATCAAGCTTGACGTAGCGGGAGCGGTTGCAACTCGACTGGTTGTGCCCGCGCAACTCACCGAAGCAGAGTCCAATGCGCTCGTAGCAGCCGGTCTGAGCGTCGTCACCAACGTGGCGATTCGTCCAGTTGGAATCGTGGCAAGTTCGTGGGACGGTGAAGGCGCCGTCGAGTGGATAGTTGGTGAGCCGGGTCTGATAAGCATCCACGCCGAGCAAGTCCCAATGGGCGGCACTCTGACTCTGGACGGCGAGCGATACAGCCTTGACTGGCCTGACGGCAGCCAAGAGCTCTTCTTGAGCCTGGACGACCTCTCGGTGGGCGACCACGAGTTGCGCGTCACCTTGACCGGCGGCGCACAGCAAACCTTGGCCGAGGGATCGCTGCTGGTGACGATCCGTGACCCCCAGGTGCGCCGCGATGCCGCCGAGGTCGGCGAGGGCATCCGGTTGCTGGCATCGCCGGCCCGCCCGACCATGAGCCAGATTTGGGCACCTGGAGCGGTCACGATCGCGGGGCCCGATGGCCTGCGAGTCGACCTAGCCATATCGCTCCGAGGTGAGGCCGACCGGGAGCTATCCAAGATCTCGCATCCCATCACCTTGCCGCTTCTCGACTCCGATTGGATCGGCGTCGCCAAGAAAGTCCGCGACGACAGCCGCTTCACCGGGACCTTCGATCAGGCCGAGTCGCTGGAGCTGACGGTGTCTCGCGCAGGTGTCGGCCAAGCCACACTTCGGGCAGATCGCGGCTTCCAGCCCCTGCGGTGGCAGTTACTTCGGGAACGAGAGCAGACCCGTGCCCACCTCATCGATCGAACCGACAGCCCCGACACACGGGTGCTCTTGTACCGGTTCGAAACACCGGTGGCCTTCGAAGAACTCGACCCGAGCTCCGACATAGTTGCTCCGGCGACTGGCGGTCTGCTGAGCGCGAAAGGTGGAGAGGGGATCGACGCTTCGGCCACCATCCTGCTGCCGACACGACCGAACGACCTGTTGGGAATCCGTGTTCAGCCGAACGTCCCGACCGGGCCGCGAACTCCGGGTGAACTCCTTCGATTGGTCTTTCACTACCGGCGGTGGGCAGAGGCCGACCTGCCCGGTGACATCTTCGCCCAACACCAACGTGACGCCGTACTCGAAGCCATCACCCGTGCACTGGTTTCTCTAGCGTGTGGAAACCGCTGGGCAGCCGTCGAGCATAGACTCGCCAACTCGAACGATCCCCTCGATCTGATCGACGAGGTGCAGGCTCTCGTTGGAGACAGCGATGATCACAAGCGTCTGGCGAAGAAAATCGGACGCAGTCTCTACGCCTGGCAAGACCCGGCCTCGCTCTTGACGGGATTTGACGAGGTCATCCAGGCGACATTGCGAGCCAATGGGGTAATCGGGCACGACTCGGCTCCGCGGTTTCTTCTGTCGCTTGCGGGGCGCCCCAGCCAAGTGTTGTCCTGGCAGGAAGTCGAGCGGGGCTATCTGACGCAGCAAGTCATCGCTTCACCAGCGCTGCTGCGTGCCGCCAGATTCGCCGTCGTCGGCACTCGACTAATGGGTGAAGCCGAACTAGCGGCTAGGGGGTTCTGATGGGTATCGCCGCACGCACCGTAGACGAGGTCGCCATGATCTCAGTCCGAGCCTTAGGCCTGGACGAGGAGTGCTTCGGTCTGGACTACCCGGAGGCGGTTGCCGCTTCGGTGCGACGCGCCGCATCGTTCCTATGCCCGACGACGCCGCGAGCCTTGACGGATGCCGTGCTCGAAGCGTTGACCCCGGTGCTGCCAGAGCCTCCAACTCGCGATGACCTTATGACCTTGATCGATCAGCTGGTCTCAGGAGGCGACCTACTGGAGATGGCCGATGCCACTTCAGATCGCAAGATTCGCCTGCTGTACCTTGGGCCACCAAGCTTTGTGCCGAAGTCAGCTAACCGCTTTCTCCTGACAGGCATTCGCCCGCACGGAGCAGCGCTAGTTCCGGCCGATGTTGCCGTCGAAGCGGAGGCTCACACTCGGACGGTTTTGCTCGACGGCGATGACGCGGAAGACAGACTTCGGGCGGCCGGGCTGCACAAGATCAGTGTTCAACACTGGATCGGCCAGCCCGCAATCGTGGCGGCCCGAGACTTCATCGACCAGTTCCGGCAGCGCCTCGCCAACTCACCGGCAGTTGGGTTCGTCGACGGGCTGACCATCATCGACCCCGGATCTCGGTCGACCTACTACAGGGGGCGCTGGCGCGCTCCGGCATCAGGAGACAACGGCGATTATGTCGGGCGGCGCCCACAGGCGTACGGCGCCGACCGCTGGTGCGTTGTTCGCCTGGTCGACGGGGCACCCGAGAAGTTGCTTGACCTACCGCTAGACAACGCTGTGTCGCCTGCGCGTGATGACGCCTGGCGCTTGCAGGCGGCCATCGACGCGGCCCGCCACACGCCGCTTGGCTATCGATTCCAGCCGATACCAGGCACGACGCCGATTACCGAGCACATCGTCGACTTCTTCTCGCCGCTGCCCAGTTGGGTAGAGCGGTACCTTGAACTGGCCGGAATCTCCGTGGATAGGTCCCGCGGCGCGTTGTTCTCGTACCGGATTCCGGCATCTGCACTCGCAGAACTCCAGTCAGTGCTGACCGGCACTCTGTGGATGACGACTACCCAGGGGGACGACCAGTGACCGCAGAAGCACCAACCATCGCCGAGACGATCACCAAGATTCAGTCCGCTCTTCGCGAGTACATCGAAGCGACTTACCACATCGGCCATCCGACGCTCATCGAGCAGCGCCGCGAGCTTCTCGACCAGGAAGGCGTCATCTCTCAAGCGCCGTTTATCGAGAGCACACCTCGCTACCAGACCGGCCGCCGCTTCTCAGACTTGGAGCTCGATCCGTCCGCCCAGAAGCTCTTCGCGTCGATAGCCGGCAACGTAGACGGATCGCGACTGCTCTACGACCCGCCCTACACACATCAGGCCAAAGCACTCGAATGGACTGTGCGAGATGGCCTGAGCCTGGCGGTGACCACTGGCACTGGTTCCGGCAAGACCGAGTCCTTCCTTTTGCCGATGCTGGCGAAGCTGGCTCGGGAGGCGGCCAACAGCCCGCAATCCTTTGAACGTCCAGCAGTCAGGGCATTGGTCCTCTATCCGATGAATGCGCTGGTCAACGACCAACTGGGTCGTCTCAGGCTGCTGCTGGGCGACAAGCGGGTCACCAACCAGTTCCAATCGTGGGCAGGACGTCCTGCTCGCTTCGCCCGCTACACCAGCCGCACGATCTACCCGGGGGTCCGCAAGACGGAGCGCGACCAGACACGCCTCAAGTCAGTCGAGGACTTCTACATCGACCTGCTGGACCGTCAGGATGATCCAAATGCTCGTCACCATGACGCTGCGTCCAAGCTGGTTGGTCAACTGAGACAGCGCGGCAAGTGGCCTGCCAAGCCAGATCTCCGCACTTGGTACGGGGCCAAGGGAAGCCGGTGGAGGAACAGCTCTGGTGAATTCGTCCGGGCGATCGTGCAGCCCGAAGATTCGGAGTTGCTCACGCGGCATGAGGTTCTGGCGGCCCCGCCGGACGTCCTGATCACCAACTATTCGATGCTCGAATACATGCTGATGCGTCCGCTGGAACGACCGGTGTTTGACGCCACCCGCGCGTGGTTGGCGGATAACCCGAACGAGAAGTTCTTGCTGATCGTCGACGAAGCACACCTCTACCGCGGTGCCGCTGGCGCCGAAGTTGCTCTACTCCTGCGTCGACTTCGAGCCCGGCTTGGCGTTCCAGCCGACAGACTCCAGGTCATCGCCACCAGCGCGAGCTTCAACGATCAGGCCTACGCCAGTGCCTTCGCCGCGCAGCTTTCTGGCAAAGATCCCGCGGAGTTCCGGACCGTTACCGGAGAGCTGAACCTGCGATCGACTGCGGCGCCGGGGACGATGAGCGACGCGAGCCTCCTGGCAGGACTACCGCTCGACGACTTCTACAACGGCAATACTGAACCCGAGAGGGTCGCAGCGGTGAAGGAGCTGCTAGACGCCCGCGGCATCTCGGTCAGCCCGGACGACGAGGTCGGGGTTCTGCTGTACCGGGCGTTGTCAGACTACGAGCCGATGGGTTTGCTGGTCAACGAGACCATGCAGGAAGCCCAGCCGGTGAGTGAACTCGGCGGCAAGATCTTTCCGGATACCGATCGCGAGACCGCGGATCGAGCAGTCACGGCGCTGGTAGCGCTCGGCAGCGCAGCCCGGCTTAGCGCCGATGACGCTGGTCTGCTTCCCTGCCGGGTTCACGCCTTCTATCGTGGGTTGCCTGGACTGTGGGCTTGCGCTGATGCCGACTGCACCGCCGTCATCCGCAGCACCGCTGGGCCGGTCGGCAAGCTCTATGGCCAGCCTCGTGAGACATGCGAGTGCGGGGCGCGGGTATTCGAGCTCTATACCTGCAGGCATTGTGGCTCGGCCTATTTGCGCGCGTACACCGACGATCTCGCCAATCCGAAGTCATTGTGGCACGAGCCAGGCAACAGCTTCCAGACCGCTACGGGACCGGTACCTCAGCTGCAGCCGCTCGACCTTCTGGTCGAGGAACCCGACCGGGATCAGGCAACTGAGAAGGCCGACCTCGACCTGATCACTGGGCGACTCAACCCGGTCAAGCTCGGATCGCGAACTAGGAGTGTTTATCTGCCGGGTAAACGGAACGGCGAGGTGGTCGACACCGACGATGACGACCAGGACGACGGCGAAAGCAAGACCACAGGCAGCGGCGAATTCAAGCCATGCGGAGTTTGTCGCGGGCTGGCCGGCTTCGGGCGTTCCTCGGTCCAGGACCACCAGACCAAGGGCGACCAGCCCTTCCAAGCCCTGATCGCTCGGCAGATCGAGGTCCAACCTCCGTCGAGTCCCTACAGCGACTTCGCACCGCTTCGTGGCCGCAAAGTGCTGGCATTCTCGGACTCTCGCCAGGTGGCGGCTCGACTTGCTCCGAACCTGCAGAGCTACGCAATGCGGGACGTCCTCCGGCCACTGATCATCCGCGGTTGGAGCGAACTCGCCAAGTTACCCGGCATGGACAAGCAGATCGGTTTGCACCAGATGGTGCTGGCAACTCTGGTCGGTGCGAAGAAGCTCCGAGTCCGTCTTAGGCCAGAGCTCCGCCAGGGTGAGTCAATGGCCGTCCTACGGGACGTCGGTCGATTGATCGATGCTGGGGCGCTGTCGGGAGTCATTGAAGCTCAGCTGGAACTGGTGTCGCTGGCGGTGTATCCACCTGAGTCGTTGATGAAGGCCATCTACGCCACTCTGATCGACCGCTACTACGGTCTAGCAGCGCTGGGGCTGGCGTCGCTTCGCGAGCGGGAGACCGACAGGGCCGGGCTCATGGCGGACCTGACAAATCTGCCTGGCATTGCGGACACCGACGAGAAGAAGCTGGCTCTAGTTCGAGTCTGGTTGTCTCAGTGGGCCACGCCGAGCTACGGCATCTGGTTCCCGAACATGACGATGGACTGGCGGGGGAAGAAGGAAGGCGTCCGACCCCATACAGGCAAGTTCCGGCCGTTCGAGCGTTGGCTTGACTCGTCAATCCTCGCCAGGCAGTTCAACAAGGAGTGGCTGCCCGTACTTCAGCAGCGGTTCTGCGAGGCGGCCGGTGGCAACAAGCACTACCTAGTAGCCGGCAAAGTCGCAATGGAGCTCGAAGGCGAGTGGGGATACTGCGAACGCTGTCGCTTCACCCAGCGGCCGTTCCCAGGATCGTCCAAGTGCGTTAGCTGTGGTGCTGACCGGGTGCGAATCCTCGACCCGAACAGTGATCCGGTGTTCAGGGCCCGCAAGGGCTACTACCGAGCCAGCACGGTGCGAGCTCTGGGAGATAATCCCGAAACGCCGATGAGCATCATCGCGGCCGAGCACACCGCACAGCTAAACGCGGCCCAATCCGAGGCTGTGTTCTCAAAGGCGGAGGAGCACGAACTGCTGTTCCAGGACGTTGACATCGAGTTGCCGAGTGCTGGCGCCCAGGAGCGGGCAGCCATCGACGTGTTGTCCTGCACCACGACGATGGAGGTCGGCATCGACATCGGGGCGCTGTCCGGGGTTGCCCTTCGCAACATGCCGCCGTCACGCGCCAACTACCAGCAGCGAGCCGGTCGTGCCGGACGGCGCGGCAATGCCGTCGCAACCGTCGTGGCATTCGGAAGCTCCGATACACATGACGACCACTACTTCCGCGAGCCTGCCGAGATGATCCGCGGCAAGGTCGTTGACCCCGCCCTAACGTTGGACAACGACGAGATCGCCAAACGGCACGTTATCGCATACCTATTGCAGCGGTACCACCAGGACAAGCTGCCGACCTTTGACCCCGATACTCAGAAGTCACAGCTATTCGAGGTGCTTGGCACCGTGCCGGAGTTTGTCGGCACCGCATCGCCGCTCAACCGAACCGACCTAGAGAAGTGGCTCGACCAGAACCAGGCGTCGCTCCGAGCGGATATCGACGATTGGCTGCCCTCAGAACTTCCGCTCGCAAGCCGTCAGCAGGTTCTGAATGGCATTGTCTCGGACACGTTGGTTGCAATAGACAGTGCCCTTGATCTGACGGACGCAGGGACTTTGCCCACTCCAGAGGCAGGCGACTCGACGCCCGAAGCTGAGGAAGCGGAGGCCGAAGGTCCCGCGGAGGACGGAGCGGAGGAGCCCAGTCCGATGCGAAGCCAGACAAATCTGCTGGACCGGCTGCTCTACAAAGGGGTGCTGCCGCGTTACGCCTTCCCGACAGATGTCGCCACCTTCCACGTATTCGACGTTGACCGCTCCGAACCCTTCCGAGCTGCCTACCGCTACGCGCCCAGCCAGGGACTTCCCGTCGCCCTCAGCCAATACGCCCCCGGCAAGATGGTCTGGATTGACAACAAGGAGTGGCGCTCCGGGGCGATCTACTCGCCGGTCAAGGCGGAGCGGTACAAGGCGTGGCAAGAGCACAAGCTCTACTTCGAATGCCGGGTCTGCCACTACGCCAAGTATTACGACCAAGAGGAAGCGCACCCTGGTGAGATCCGCGAGTGCGAAGCCTGCGGTACGGAGGGTTCATTCGGAGAGGCGATGGCCTGGATGCGTCCGCCAGGATTCGCGCACCCGGCCGACGAGACCGAGGGAACAAGCCCTGATGACGCCCCGGCTCGTAGCTACGCCACTCGAGCCAAGCTGGTCGCTCCAGGACCAGATGACGAGTCGGCTTGGGCTGGGTTGACCGATCGAATCCAACAGACCTACCACCGTGAGACGCTGATCGTCACCAACACCGGCCCCGGCAACGAGGGCTACACCTACTGCTTCAAGTGCGGCAAGATTGAGCCGACCGCTCTCCCCACAGGAAAGGTAGTGGGTCAGCACAAGAAGCCGTTCCCAGACCAGAACGAGCAGGACTGTGCTGGGAACTCGGCGTGGCGAGGTCTGGCGCTCGGGACGGACTTCATTACTGATGTTCTGCTGGTCCGGCTAAAGGTGGCTTCGCCGGTTCGTTTGGCTCCACAGTTCTTGTCGACACAGGTGGCGCTTCGCACCATCGCTGAGGCTATGACCATCGCCTCGACGAAACTGCTCGAGATCGAGGCGACAGAACTCCAGGCGGAGTACCGTCCGGCCCTCACGCCGGGCGGAGCTGCTGGGCTGGAAGCTGAGATCTACCTCTACGACACCTTGGCTGGTGGCGCCGGATTCGCCCGGCGCGTCGAGGAACTAGGCATTCAGGTGTTGGAGGAGACCCTCAAGCGGCTGGAGAACTGCCCCGCCGATTGCGACCAATCCTGTTATCGATGCATCCGCAGCTTCCGCAACCGCTTCGAGCATGGACTCCTCGACCGCAAGGTTGGCGCCAGCTTGCTGCGGTACCTCCTGGACGGCACTGCCCCCACGCTCGACGCCTCGCGGGTGGAGCTATCCACTGATCGGCTTTACAACGACCTCAAGGGACGTGGCATTAGGGGAGTCGACTTCGAGCGGGACGTCGAGGTGAGCATTCCCGGCATCGGCACGGTGACCGCGCCGATCCTGGCGACCAAGGGCGACCGGAAGTTCATCTTCGGAGTGCACAATCCACTGACGCCGCACCTAGCTCCCGACGCCCTGCTAAACGATGCCAAGGAGAACCAGGCGGTGATTCCGGTCCGAATGATCGATGACATCGAGATCTCGCGGAGTTTGCCGAACGCCAGCCTTGCCGTTGAGAAGATTCTGCTTTGACGGAATCGCCGCGCACCTTCGCCACCGGCATCGCTTCCAGCCGAGCGACGTTGGCAGCCCCGCCCGCCCGCTGGAGTTACTCGACGCTGAAAGAAGCAACGGCTTGTCCGCTGCGGTACTGCCTGCAGCGCGCAACCTACCCGGATCTGGGTGACCACAAGGGCTACCCGTCGTTGCCATCGGTTTCGGCGCTGTTCGGTAACGTCGTGCACGGGGTCTTGGAAACTGTAGTCAAGGCGATGGCTGAAGCTGGCGTGGAGTCGCCGCTGGCCGAATCAGCAGCCAACGTAATCCGCGAGCTCGGTGGATTCACGTCGGTAGTTGAGAGGGAGCTCGCTAGGCAACTCGCTCCGCTGAAGCATAATAGGCGCCTGTCCAAAGATCGCCAGCGCCGGATTGCAATCGACTTAGAAGCCCAGGTCGCCGATGCTCGGGCACAGGTACAGACCTACCTCAGTCGCACGAGGTTCGCGCCCGGTCCACGGCGTGCTACCGCGGGCTCCGGCAACGTCCAACCGCGAGCGCTTGTGCGCCGCGAACTCGGAGAGGGATCACACGCAGAGGTTGAGCTGGTCGCAGAGCGCCAGCGGCTGTATGGGCGGGTTGATTTGCTGACGCTCTCACGCGATCAGATCAACATCATCGACTACAAGACTGGCGGCGAGTCTGACGGCCACGCGGACCAATTGCGGCTCTATGCCTGGCTTTGGGGAGCAGACGACAAAGTCAATCCGCGAGGACGGAACGTCACCAGTCTCACTGCGGCCTACCGCGACCACGATGTGACTTTCGACGTTCCGGGTCCGGACCAGCTGTTCGCGCTGTCCCGTGAGTTCGCTACCAAGATCGCCGATGCAGACAGGGAGATTGCCTCGGGCGACCCCCTCGCGAAGCCTAGTCAGAAGAACTGCCGCCACTGCGCGGTACGTCACCTTTGCGCCAGTTACTGGATCACGATCGCTCCGAAACTTTCCGACGTCGGGCAAGGGGAGTTTTTCGACTACGAGGGTGTGATTGGCGAGCAGAACGGCCAGCGCAGCTGGTGGCTCCTAAACGACGCTGGTCACCCTGACCTGCTACTGCGTACCACCACCTCTACGCCACCGTTCGCGTCGGGAGAACGTTTCCGTTTCCTGGGACTGCGTCGTGATACGGACCCGCAGGTGGCCTGGCCAATCGGGTCTCTGACCGTGGCGACTGAGGCGTTTCGGGTCGAGTCGGCTTAGGAACTGTCGGCGGCGAAGAGCATCGATTCCGTGGGAGTGGTGTCGGCCTCATCGGTCGGCAAGGGGACGCGAGCCTCCGTGGCTGATCGGACGAACTAGCCGGTGGCGACGCATGCTCTCAAGCACAGCGGGCTGGACTGCCCGTCGCTGCCCCCACCGTTCGAACCACCAAACGCCAACGGATGTCTCATCCGCTTGCTCCGGATCCAAAAGGTACTCAGGAGCAGGATCAATCCCGAGCGAGTAATCGCGGAGGTTCTCAACCAGCTTGATGCCATAGACGATCCGTTCCCGGCCATGCTTCAGCAACTCGCTACTCGGCCACCCAAGGGCAGCCAAGCCGAGACGTACCTTTCGTAGACGCGGGCTGACACCTTCGCCGAACACGCTGTTGACCCGGACGACCGCGCCCTTGACTCGGGACAACCGAACCAACGCATCGACCGTCTCGTCGGTGAAGTGCGACGTTCCGAAGGAGCGGGATCGGCCGAGTTCGGTGAAGCTGATCCACTTATCGTTCGGTCCCCCCATTACGGCGGCCGGCCAACGGAGCCGGTTGTACTGGCTGGAGCCGCTGCCATATAGCGAGGTGGTGCTGATGAAGGAGAGTCGCGACTCGCGTTCGATTGGCCGACCGGCCATCGAAGAAGCGATGTCGCTCGGCCGGGAGTATTTGGCGCGATAGGCAGCGATGACCTTGGGGGATACAGCCAGGGCGCCGACCAACTTGCCTGCGGCCAGAGCGTTGTATGGAGCGACAGCGCCGCAGACGGTTAGGTCGGCAATCACAGTGCCGACTCGTTCGCCACGTGCTCGGCGAATCAAGCGGCGGAGTTGCACTTTCGCTTTGGTGTCACTCAGCGCTTGGCGGAGACCATCTGCTGCCGGCTTCGGCGAGAAGAATGGCCGGAGGGTACGGGAGGCCTCTAGCGTGTCAGCCAGCATTGCTGCACGCTTACTGCGGAACAGGTGGGAGGTGGCCCGCTGGACCCAGGGATCCTGTTCTATCTGTCGCACTTCACTGAGTGGAGTCCGATGGTGTTTCTGGCGGTGACGCTCAGCATCAGCCCGGAGCATGGCGATCGCCTCGTTGGTCGGGTGCTGCAGGTCGGTCGGCTGAAGAACGTTGTCGGCTAGAAGATCCTCAAGGTAGATCTCCCCAAGCTGCGCGTCGATTCTGCCAGCGAGCCACGCGGCGATCTCATCAGAAGGAGCCTCACGAACCTCTTCAAGGAACGTGTCGGTGCCCCAGCCGATCCATTCGTCGCGCTCAGCGATTTGAACGACCGGGCTGGAGATCGCTGCCAACCCGATGACCGCATGGTGTGGCGTGGCCGCATCGCGTATCAAGATCGGCATAGAGCGCCCGGGCACCGTGAAGTAGGCATTCGACCACGTGTGCCGGAAGTACCGCCAGATATCGTGCAGAAGATAGCCGGTGCGCTCACACCTACTTCCATCGACGATCTGGATGTAGGGGCGGATCACTGAAGCGGGGTCCGGTGCCGTCGTTAATGAGTCCGCAAGTTCACGACCGTCACGCATCAAGTTGAAGACCGTGATCAGTTTGCCCTTGAACTCGCGGGGCTTCTCCATGCCCTCAACGAAGCGACGGACGCTGGGTCTTCTGAGCTGAGGATCGCGGCGAAGGTGCTCCTGGCGACGAACTCGGGCCTTCTCAATCACCGGATCCGCGTTCGAGGGCGGCGGAGCGAGGAGTGGGCCATGCTTGTACGCGGTTGAGAGAGTCCAGCCTTGCTCTACAAGGTCGATGAGGGTGTTGGCGGCTGCCGCCAAGGTCGGCTTGTTGTACATGTCTCCCAAACCAGCCTGGGCGAACCACAAGTTGCGGTCAATGGCGTCAGCAGGATCGAGACTCGCGGTCGCCAGTGCTGTACAGAGACGGAGGAAGGCAACACGCTCTGCTTTCGGCGTGCCGGTTGGGAGCGAGATGTTGAGGAACGTCGAATCATCTGCTGCGGTCATGACTTGGCCAGCATTCGCCCATACGTCGCACCCCAGGTCTGGAGTAGTTCCTGGCGCTCCCGCGTAGTGACATCCATGGATGCAATTGATCGGGCGAAGGAAAGCAACATGAGTTCCAGGGCAGTTCGCACGGGGGTGCCAGACTCTCCCAGTTCCTGGAGCGGGCGGTAGAGCGCGCTGAAAGCGGGATGGTCGGTGTTCAAGGTGACGTCGATGCGGCGCTGCTTCAGCGTCAATTCAAACATCGACTCTCCCGTTAGTTGGTCAGCTCCCAGGCGGTAGCTCAGAGCGCCGGTCGCGCGCCCTGCGGTGCGGATCACCGGCAATTCGGCGTCAGCCGCGCCCGCGATGCGGCAAGATCCTTGGACGGCCGCCTCGAATTTTACCTCCTCGAATGCCTGACGAACACGAGCGTTGAGGATGCGGGCGATCGATTCAAGCTCGGGTTCTAGCGCCTCTCGCAAGGCGGCTGAGGGGCGAACACCCTGCTTGTTGATCGTGATCCCGAAGTCCTCATCAAGAGCAGGATCGAACTCAATCTCGCATCGCCACCAGTCGTCGTAGTTCTCTTTCCGCTTGCCGCCCATGAGGTACCACCCACTGGCGATCTCTCGCCCCGCTCGCAGGATCGAAACCCCGCCGTGACCGACGACTCCTACCCGCCGCTTCGTAGCGTTGTCGAGGTGATGCCAACGAGCAACTGGGAGCATTGCGAACGTAACAGTGACGCAACTAGTCTCACCGGTGGCGGTGGAGATCTCGTATCGCAGCGGGTCAAACGCGAGGCGAGCGGAGTGACCGCTAACCGTCGTGTTGAGTAGCATCGGGTCAACCGGGTCGACCTCGTGTCCGTTGATCCGCATGGTCGTGCCACGATCAAGGAACTTGCGAAACATTCGGCCGAGGTCTCGGTGGAGCGCACGTTCCAGCCACGCCAGACGTCGGTACTCGATCCGGTCGCACTCATTCCACGTGACGCGGCACCCAGATGGTGCGACGCCTCCGTGCCCGTCAACCGCCGACAAGGATGCCCCTTCGCCCTGCGCCACCGCATCAATGTCCAGGTGAACCGCGCGCGCCGGGGTGCCCGGTCGCCAGGTTGCCACCTCGATATGTCGCGCCTGGCTTAGCGACGCAGCGGGCAGCCCCATGCCGAACCGCCCGAACGAAGAACGCGAGTCGAAACGAGATGACCCACCAAATCGCAGGCAGGTGATCAGTTCCTCTTCCGACATGCCACGACCGTCGTCCTCAACACTGATCCACGGCAGCGCATCTGGTCCAGATCGACCGATTGCGATGTCGATGACAGCGGCGTTCGCTTGGATTGAGTTGTCAACGAGTTCCGCGAGCGCCGTGGAAAGGCTGACGTAGCCCGACTCGCGGATTGCGCGGATGAAGTTGGCTGGCACCAGCAAGTCGACTGTGCTGCCCTGTTTGCGGCCCATTTCGGCTCCCTAAGCTGGCGAAAGTCCTAGGTCTAGGGTAGCTCGCCGCACACACCTCGGGCGAGCGCATTCCCAGGAGAATCGCAACACCATGGCTCGATCCCAGAGTCGCGTCAGCGGTTGCGACGTGTGCGACGTGCTCGATCTGTATCGCACAGATTCAGCCGCTATTCGGCGCCACCTCGCCGGGGTCCCCATCCGTTCGGCAGACTCGTTCAAGTGACCGCCAGCCGAAGTGTTCGCGCGACATCTGCGGAGTCCCTTTGGCCTCGACAGTCAAGAGAGGCCGGGATCCGCGTCAATGGCTTCCCAGAGGTGCCTGTCGCAGAGGGCACTCACCCACAGCCGGATCACGTACTGCTTCGCCGGTGCCCCACAGACCTCGCACGTCTCGATGCTTCGCCACTCGGCGGCGCGTATCACCTCGTGAAACTCCTCGTTGTACTCATACGGATCCTCGGAGGGCGAGGCGTGGAAACTCAACGAGCCGAACTTCGACTTGACCTGCTGCACGATGTAGTCGGGCGCGATCAGCGCGAGGGCGCGATCGAGTTCGACAAGCAACGGATGCCATCCGGCAGCGACCTCCAAGACCGGCGGCCAGCCAGGCGCAAACCGGTCGATGATGCGCTGAAGCTCGGGTGAGAACACGTCAGTCATGGTTAAGCTCGACCTCCGGTCGCGTGACATCCACATCCCGGCCCACAGCCCCGGGCATCTCGCACCTACTGACCGGCACTTGCTTGTTCTGTCGTGCCAGGTCTTGCTGGCGCTGACGGGAGCGCCTCCGGAACTCCCTTCCGACGCGCAGACTCCGAGTCACACCTTTGTCGAAGCTCAGCATCCCGCGTCGCCTCCACTCGACGGTTACATGTCCTCGGAAGCCGGCGATTGCGCGGCGTCGCTCAATGTGTTCAAGCCCCTTGGGGAACCGGGCAGGGAGCCCATCAGAGTCCGGCAGGAGGTGCTTGAACAACTCCGCGAACGTCGGACCGGTTCCGGTCCTTCGCCGTGTCTGCGCGATGAAGATCGCCGCCGCCAATGCCCACTCTCCGGCGGTGTCCTCTCCGGTGAACGCTTCAAACACGTAGGCCCACTCGGCAGGGGGAGGCGTCGCAATTCCACGCCACCAGATCGGGTACGCCTCGGACATTCATCCATCGCCTTCGCGGTCGCACACGCGAGCCGGACCCGCAACGCGACCGTTCGATGTCGGGATCGGCAGCACACGTGCAGAGGAGAGCGGAGCGAGCCGACGGAGTCGATGATTGTTTCGTATGGCCTCCTGAATTATGCCATACGAATTAGGCCATGCGCGGGTGCAACTGTCTCGACTCTTGATAGGTGCGGCAGCGGAACGATGACATCGACGCAGAATGGGCTGCGTTCGCCCAGCGTTTCGCGACTTCCCTTCGCGCCGCTCGCGACAACGCAAATCTGAGCCAGGAAGACGTGGCCTACCGCGCTGGGCTGACCCGATACACCTACCAGAAGTACGAGAAGGGTGAGTCACGCCCAGGCCATCCCGCTAACCCGACGTTGCGGACCCTGCTCGCTCTCACGCAGGTGCTTGGTGTCGCTTTGGTCGAACTGATCCCCGACGACGCCCCCGATTTTCGGAATCGCTGAGCGCTTACCCGCCGCGTGTTTCATCCACGGGACGTTGTCCGGCCCAACCAGGAATGATGCGTTGGGATACGACTCGAGATACAGGGGCCGCTTGCACGGCCCGCTCCACAACGTCCACTCGTCGGCCTGAGCGAGTGACATGGCGAAGGAGCACCGCGTTCTCCCGGTACGCCGCTTCCGCTATCCCCTTCTCGAAGGGCGCCTTCGATGTCGTCGACCCACTCGATCTCGGCATCTGGATCGCGGTATACATGGCGGCGCGATGCACCCTCACCACAGCAGCTGCCGTCGTTTCCAACTCTGGCGTACGGCTTCCTCCACCAGCGCCGACGACGAGTCCGATCAGTCCTTCGATCTGCCTAGTATCCCTCTCAGCTAGGGCGGTCAGCCCTAGAACAACATCCGCGTCAGTGAGAGTCACCAACAGGTCGACAGCCGGCCCGTACACGCATGCGGCAGTGCGTCGCTCTGCTTCAGGCGGCTCCTGCCAGCTGTCCAGAATCAGGCGAGTCGCTAGATCAAGCTCGCCCGTATGCATCGACACCCCACGACTCCACAGGAGACCCGACAGCGTCTGCTCAGCGCGGCGATATCCCTCTGGAGAGCCGATGAGTTTGTCTTCGCCACGGAAGTGCCATCGACGATGCCGAATGCAGTACCCGCCGCCCCTGCCGAACACCTCGGTGGCGATTCCCTCGCTGCACACCGAGCATGCGGAGCGGGCTTCGTCAACGACGTCGCATCTCGCGCAGCGCCGCAGCTTCCACCCCACGTGGTGGCAGCGCCTGTACATCCGGAAACGAACCCGCTCGTGTGCGAAATGTCCAAGAGGCAGCGCACCAGCACTTTCCGCGGCCGACATCAGAAGGTGGTTCGTTGGGCCTATGGACCTCGTGCCAGCCTCGCGCAGGATGTGGTTCGCGAGAGCCATCGCATCGATGGCGTTGGCAGCAGCAAGTCTGGCGAGAAATCCTGTTGGTGTCTCGCCGGGCAGCGGAATCACCCGGCACGGAAAGGCTCGCACGATGACCTTGGACCCAGCTCGACTATCTTGGACCCGGTTCGACCCGATGATGCAGCGCCCGCGCCCGAATCGTCTTGGCCCTCGGGAGCATGCGCTTGGCGGAGGGCGTCAGCACGCAACCACCCTGCACAGGAACTGCGGACGTTCCGCTCCAGAGCTCGCGCCCTTGAATCCTCAATCCGTCGAGGACGCCCTCGACAGCTCGCCGCCCCACAACGTGCGCGGCGACAACGCGATCGAACAGCATTGCGAGCGCGTACCCGCCGAGGCCATGTGGCATCAGGACGTTTGCGAGACGTGCGTCGGTGAGCACGGCCGTCAGCGAGATCCGCTGCGGAAACAGCTCGATCTCGTCATCCAAAGGGTCCGCTGGGCGCTCAACCTCAACG
Organism: uncultured Actinomycetota bacterium; assembly: GCA_963791605.1. Lineage (GTDB taxonomy): Bacteria > Actinomycetota > Actinomycetes > Actinomycetales > Microbacteriaceae > Microbacterium. The sequence goes on from CAWBTB010000006.1 coordinate 54,705, forward strand.
TTGCATAGCTGCAACAACTCCGTGGCGGCCTCTACTTCAGGTGATCTGTACGGCACACCGCGAAGGCTAAGTGAGCCGTTCAGCCTACGTTGCGCAACCACCAGTTTGGGTCTTCCCGAAAGGCTGATGTCACGATCGTCACCGTGCCATCTACGATGGCGCACGCAGACCGGACCGTGCATGCGCGCCACGGTGATCTGCTCGCCAGCTGAGCACCGTCTGCAGAGCGTTACTGCGGCCGGGATCATGCGACAACTCGGACATTCCACTTGGCGCGTTGCGCCTCCATGTTCACAACCGCGACCGCCTGAGTCTCGGAGCAGTGCGCCTTCTGGGAGTCGACCCAGCGCCTCAATCTGCCAGAGGGCGCTTCTCGGCGTCACCCGGATAGGAAGTGCGGGGTCATCGTGGCGCAACGCCAACCAGAGGTCCTTCTGGTCGATCGCGTTGGCAGCGCAGAGCCGCGCCCAGTAGCTCACTGGAGTCTCACCCGGGTAGAGGCGAACAGCGATCGGGAGTCCGCGCAGCAAGGTCATGCCGAACCGACGGGTGTTCGCGACCGGCGCGGCTTCGCGTACATCGCCGCGGCCGCCTGACGACGGCGAAGTTCACGCTCGAACTCCGACAGATCAAGCGTCTCCGTTTCGTCCTCCATCGCCCTGAGAGCAGCAAACTGCAGCAGGTCCTTGAGCAGACCGATCTCACCGCCGGTCAACGAGTGGAGCGACAATGCCGCGGGAAGGATTGAGCCCGGGCGTTGCTCGACCAGACACAGCGAGCTCTCCATCGCGAGAAGGAGGTCGCCCCAGCGAGCCTTCTCATCGGCTGTGTTCAGTGGAAACGGCACAGCTACGTGCACTTCGAATCTCTTCCCGATCTGGCCGCCCCGCTCACCATCGAGAAGCCCGGTACCTTCGACGGCGATTCCGGCATAGACGAAGGTGCCTCCGCATCGCTCCGACAGTTGCTTGAGCATGTCCGACGCCTCGATGTTCTGCCGGTACTTGAGGTCAAGGTGATGCACGTCGTCGATCAGAACGAGTTCAGTCGCGCACCGGCGGAGCGCGTTTGCCACAGCGTCCAGCAGATAGCCGTAGGTCATTCGGCCAAGAACGGGAATGCCCAAGAATCGGGCGAACTCGTGCATCAGCGCTTTGGCGGAGCACTGAGCCGGCACCGCGACGTAGACGACCGGAATCTTGCCCGGCCCCGCTGCTGGATGGCCAGTATCTCGCCGCCGGCGCTCGTGCGCGCGACCAACTTCGACGAGCGAGGTGGTCTTGCCCTGGCCTGGCTCCCCCGAAAGGATTAGGCCTAGCTTGCCAACTCGCCGGTAGGTGTTGAGCATGACGCGATCGCGCACGGCATTCTGAAACACCTGGAACTGCGGCGTCCGCACAAACGCGCCGGCCTGGGAGTACCGGGCGCGGGACTGGTTGTACAACGCGCGGTCTCCGAAGCTCAGGGCCCGAAGATCCTTCAACGTGATCGGCGCCGGCCGTTCGTACACGGTGTCAACGTGCTCGCGCCAACCTTCCTTGGTGGCGATCTCGATCATTCGTCGAGTCTCCCCCGCACCTCGTCCAGCATCTCGCCAATGAACGGGAAACCGCCGGTGTTCGGCCACTCGTCGGCGGACGCGCCTTTGACGGTTGGCTCGACGACCTCGGTAGACGCGTCCTCGGCCTCGTGACTCTTCACACTCGTGAGGTTCATCGGGTCGTCAGCGATCGCCGCCATCCGCGCACGCTGTCGCGCACTTCGCTTCTGATTGGTGTTCCGTGGTGCTGGATTCCCTCGCCCGGCGAACGCCTTGATCGCCATGGCAAGCTCCCGACGTTCCTCGTCGAGATCGGCGACACGAGTGGAGAACTCGGTGCGGGCGTACCGCCATACATCACCGAGCAGCGGGAGTTCATGGACCTTGTCCGTCCATCGCAGCGGTATGAACTCGCCGTCTCGTTCGAGCCAGACGACGTGGAGGTTGTAGGGGTCCACGCGGATCGGCCATCGACCGTTTTTCGCCTTGTCAGGAGACTTGCGCCTCCACAGGCCTTTGAGCCGCTCGGAGTTGTAGATCCGATTGTCGATGCGCACGCCATATCGGTTGAGAACTCGGTGAGCGACAGGTAGCAGCGCGATGTAGTCATCTCGAGTCAGCGGTACATGGAGCTCGGGCACGTACGCACGGAACGCTCGACACATCTCGTTTGGCGACAACTTGATGCGCGGATGCAGCGGGTCGCGCAGTCCGTCATGCGGACGGTTCTGCCACTCCACCGCAATCCAGTCTTCGATGAGCTCCCTGGGCCTGAGCGATGGTCAGTAGTTCGGCAGCCGCCGTGTCCGCGTCACGGCCGCGATGTTCGACACTACGACCGACGTATCCCTTCACGTGCTGCAGCAGCATTGAGTTGATTGTCCCAAAGGCTCGCTCTACGTGCGGCTTGTCCGTCGGCGTGTGCGGCGCCGAGGTGATCAGCGAGATCTTCAACGCTTCGCATGCCGCCCGAAAATGACGCGACAAGTAGTTGCGTCCACGATCCGTCGTGATCGTGTCCGGGAACACGTATGGCTGAGCGAGACGCAGTCGCTCGAAACGTTCCTGACCGATCAGCTGGTCTTCAGCCCATGCCGTCGAGATCAGCTGCCTAGTTTCGCGAGTGCCCTCCATGCGGCGGCCGTATGGCACCAGCGCACGCGCAAGAACCGCCACCAGATCGACGCTCTTCGTGCCCTCCGGGCGCAGCATCGCGGCGAGGATCGACCGCGTCGCCACGTCAATGAGAATCGTCAGCTCGGGCCGGCCGACCGTTTCTTCATCGATCCGCAACATGACATCTATCCGAGTGGAGTCCATCTCGACAAGCTCACCGGGGCGAAGTGCGGTGCGGGTGCCGAACTTCCCGTCGGGCTGCAGCGCCAGCGACTCGCGAGTCTTGGCCGATCCGAAAGTGAATTGCCCACGATCGTCTGCTTCAAGAAGCCGGAAGAACGTCGCACGACTCGGCAGCTTCACCGAATCGCCATGCAGACGTTGGACGCGCCGCGTGATTTGCTCGATCGCGGTCGTTTGACTCACGGTCGAGGAGCGACTCTTCCCTTCCAGGACGAAATTGATGGCCTCGATGAGGCGCGGATCCCACTTGCTCTTGCGTGGTGCACGATTACCTGCGTTGGTCGTCCCCCGGGCTCGGAACTCCTTGAGTCGGCGCTCTACGGCGCGCGTGGAGACGGGCTTGCCGAGGCGTGTCTCCAACCATTGACGCTCGGTTTCGACGGCCTTCCCGACCCCGACCTTGTCGCGTGAAGCCTCGATGCGGATGCATGCCTGAAGCCAGGGATCCATGTCTGGCACGATGTCCTCCACTCGCAGCGGTAGGTGCCGGAGGCCGGAGGTATCGGTCAGTAGCGGTGTTGCATCACGTCCAAGCTCGTCTAGGGCGACCTGGACCTCGCCGCCGTCATCGTCTCGGAGCGTCGCGGAGTCTCTCTCGATGAAGAGAACCGTGTACTGGCGTTGACGCCACATGAGCGACCCGCCGACTGCAATACGCATCATGCTCTCCTTTTCCACACGATCGATCTGGTACTGAGTGCCTCTTCGAGATCCGCCTCGAGGAGTCCCGACCAGAGGTGCGCGTAGCAACACGCATATCCCTCGGATCCGACGCCGAGCAACGCAGCAGCCTCGGCCAAAGGCAACCCATCCTCCGGCAGCCCCGGCAGTTCCTCAGTGCTCGCGCTGCCTCGGAACGGCGCGAGGAATCGCAGGTTCGCTTCTCGCATCTGTGATCCGGCGTCATAGACGACGTAGCGCCATCCGCGCTCAGCGGCGAACTGCCCAGTCATGTCGAACTGCGCCCTGACGTCGTCGTCGATCCGAGCCGCGGGTTTGACGTCCATCAGCACGGCCGTCCCGTCGTCCAGACGCACGAAATAGTCCGGGTAATGCTCGCGCAGGCCGTCGGGAGTGACCCATCGAATCCACATCGGCTGACTCGCGACTGCAACAACACCCGGCGTGCGGTCCAACTCGATGAGAGCGCCTCGCTCGGTCAAAGACTCGAAGCCGATCGACGAGCCGAGCGCGCCCATCCAGTGGTAGCCGTCGTAATGCCGTTTGAGTCGCCAACTAGGGAAAGTCCGAGCAGGATCGCCTCGTTCGAAGGGGACGTCATCGCAATCGACGGCGTCGAGCTCCAGGTGCACGCCATCGAGACGGTACTCGACGCGCGCTCGCGTCACGCCTACTCCGGGAGCGAGAGGGGTCGGCCACTGCTGGGTCAGGTCCATAGGGATCCAATCGACATCGACGGATACGTCCTATTCGGCAGTCAGCCTCTCTCCTGGGGAGCGGTTCTGGCCTATGTCCTGAGCCTTGACAAAGATCACCCGACTGGGGATCTACTCACGAGCAGGGTACGTCTGGTGCCCAACGAGCCTCGTCGACACGCCGCGGCGCCCGACACGTGGGGTGAGATTCCGACACCTTCGTGAGACGCTCCGACACTTCGCATGAGACTCCGACACTTTTCGTGAGATCGGACACTGACCTTATGAATCACCCCAGACCGTGATCCAACCGTTGCATTCGTTACCCGGCCGTTATACAGTGATCGCACGGTGAAAGTTTGCTGTGGCTCTCACCGCATGTGATTGCAGGACACTCTTGGTGCAAAGGGACAAAGGCCGGTCGGGAGCCTCTCCGACCGGCCTTTACTGCGTCCGTGCCCGTCGCGCCGACGCCAGATAGTCTGGTGCGATGAGCGATCGGAAGCTTGCGCTGGCGGCCTGGGAGAGCCTGTTCCGCGCGCAGCACCAGATCTTCACGGAGATGTCGGCCGACTTCGACGAGACCGACCTGTCCACCGCCGAGTACGACGTACTGCTCACCGTCACCCGCTGCGCAGGCCGCACCGCCCGCCTGCGCGACGTCACCGCGAACATGCTCATCAGCCAGCCCAGCGTGTCGCGCCTGGTCGATCGGATGGTCGCGCGCGGTCTGCTCGAGAAGTGTCCCGATCCGGAGGACGGACGCGGATCCCTCGTGCACGCCACCGACGCGGGAACCCGCGCATTCCGGCAGATCGCCACCGTGCACGGGCGTTCGATCGCCGAGCGCATGTCGCGGCTCGACGACGACGAGCTGCGCACCCTGGCGGCGCTGACGGAGAAGCTGCGCGGATCCTGACGCGCGGATGCGGCGCCGCCGAAATGGCGAACGGACGTTTGATTCCGTGTCGGCGACACTTGGTCCCGCACATCCTGGAGTTCAGGGAAAGTTCTCCACAGTTTTCGTAGATATGTTTGAATCTCTGGCGTCACCGGCGTAAAATGATGTCATGACCGAACACCTCAATCCCCTGCACGAGGCGCTGCAGCGTGTCGATGCGGTGTGGGGTGAGGCGGAGGACGCGGGCGAGCTGTCCCGCACCCGGCTGATGGCGGCGACCGAGGCGCTCGGGCTGCTGCATCGGCTGTCCGGAGCGATGCTCGCCGAGGTCGCCGCGTGCGTCGCGCATGAGTCCCGCGCCGAGCTGGGCGCGGATTCGCTGGCGAAGGAGCAGGGGTTCCGCAACGCCGCACAGCTGATCGCGACGACGACCGGCACGACCACCGGAGATGCGTCTCGGCTGGTGAAGGTCGGCGAGGCGACGGCACCGCGCACCAACCTGGTTGGGGATCCGGTGCCGGCGAAGTACCCGGCGGCGCAGCAGGCGCTCGCGTCCGGCGCGCTGAGCTCCCCGGCCATCGCCGTGATCATCGCCCTGCTGGACCGTGTGCGCGTCAAGATCGGCGCCGAGCGCACGGCCGCGGCCGAGCAGCTGCTCGTCGACAAGGCCGTCGGCCTGTCGCACGACGAGGTGCGCCGCCTGATCACGCGGGCCGAGGCCTGGCTGGATCCGGACGGGGTCGCCCCACGGGAGCAGGAGCAGCGCGACCACCGCTCCCTGTCGATCTACGAACGCGACGGGCGGATCCACCTCGACGGCGACTTCGATGCCGCCAGCGGGGCGCCCATCGTCGCCGCCGTGAACGGATATGTGTCTGCGCTGTTCGCGGCGCAGAAGAACCAGGTCGATCCTGATGCACCGGACGCGGATCGTCGTTCCGTCGCGGCCCTGCGCGCGGAGGCGCTCAGCGCGATCTGCGCGCATGTGCTGGGCTGCGAGAACGACGCGCCCGCCATGGCCGGCGCCACCGTCGTGGTGCGCGTCGATCTCAACGACCTCACCGACGGCACCGGATACGCCACGATCGATGGATCCGACTTGCCGATCAGCATCGCCACCGCCCGGCGCATGGCGGCGGGCGGTGGAGTCATCCCCTGCGTGCTCGGCACCGACGGCGAAATCCTCGACCTCGGTCGCGAGCAGCGCTTCTTCAGCAGGGCGCAGCGTCTTGCCCTCGCCGAACGCGATGGCGGCTGCGCGATGTGCGGGCTGCCCCCGTTCATGACCCGCGCCCATCACATCCGCTGGTGGAAACGCGACGCCGGGCCGACAGACCTGGCGAACGGGATCCTCCTCTGCGAGAGCTGCCATCACCGGATCCATGACAACGACTGGAACATGCGGATCGAGGGCAAAGGCAGACGCGGCAGAGTGTGGTTCATCCCGCCACCGCACGTCGACCCCGCCCGCACGCCTCGGCTCGGCGGCAGAGCCCGCTACGACCTCGCCGCCTGAGCGTGTCGCCGCGCATGCAGACTGGACGGATGACGCCCGCCGCCTTCGACCTCGCCTCGATCGGCGCCGGACTGTCCTTCGCCGCCGCCCTCGACGACGTCGCCGCGGCCCTCGACGCCCACACGTCACTCGTGATCAGCGCGCCACCGGGCACCGGCAAGACCACGCTCGTCCCTCCCCTGCTGGCGTCACGGAGCCAGGGCCGCGTGATCGTCACACAGCCGCGCCGGGTCGCCGCCCGGGCCGCCGCGCGCCGGCTCGCACAACTCGACTCCTCGCCCCTCGGCGCCCGGGTCGGCTTCACGGTCCGCGGCGAGCGCGTGATGAGTGCGCAGACCCGCGTCGAGTTCGTGACGGCGGGCGTGCTGCTGCGCCGGATGCTCTCCGACCCCGGCCTGGACGGAGTCGACGCCGTCGTGATCGACGAGGTGCACGAGCGCGCGCTCGAGACCGATCTGCTGATCGGCCTGCTCGGCGAGGTGCGCGAGCTGCGCGACGACCTGACCCTCGTCGCGATGTCGGCCACGCTCGACGCCGATCGCCTCGCATCGGTGATCGGATCCGTCGACGCCCCGGCTCCGATCGTCGAGCACACGGTCCCGGCGCATCCGCTCACCGAACTCTGGGCGCCGAATCCGGTCCCGCGGCTGGACGAGCGCGGAGTCACCCGGGGGTTCCTCGACCACGTGGCCCGCACGACGGCAACCGCCGCTCTGGAACTGATCCGCGACGACGCCACCGCCGATGTACTGGTCTTCGTGCCCGGAGCGCGGGAGGTCTCCGAGGTCGCGCGCAGGCTCAGGGGTGAGGCCGGCGGCTTCGACGTCCGCGAGCTGCACGGACAGATCCCGGCGGCCGAGCAGGACGCGGTGATCCGCGGCCGCGGCCCGTCCGACGCGCCCCGCATCATCGTCACCACCTCGCTGGCCGAGTCGTCGCTCACCGTGCCCGGCGTGCGACTCGTGATCGACAGCTGCCTGTCGCGCTCCCCGCAGCGCGACGCGGCCCGCGGGATGAGCGGGCTCGTGACGGCCGGATCCGCCCGCTCGTCCGCCGTGCAGCGCGCCGGACGCGCCACTCGCCAGGGGCCCGGCACGGTCATCCGCTGCGTCGATGAGCGCACCTTCGCCGCGGCTCCGGCCCGGCCTGTCCCCGAGATCGCGACCGCCGACCTCGCCGATGCGGCGCTGCTGCTGGCGTGCTGGGGAGCCCCGGGCGGAGCAGGACTGCGACTGATCGATCCCCTTCCGGCCGACTCGATCGCCGAGGCGCAGACCGTGCTGCACGATCTCGGCGCGACGGACGCCGAGGGGCGCCCCACCGCCGACGGCCGTGCGCTCGCCCGCATCCCGGTCGACCCGCGCCTCGCCCGTGCCCTGATCGAGGGCAGCGGACTCGTCGGATCCCGGCTCGCGGCCGAGGTCGTCGCCCTGCTCGGCGGGGACCTGCGGGTGGCGGGTGCGGATGTCGCCGCCGCGATCGTCGCCCTGCGGAACGGGCGCGGGCCGGAGGCCCGCCGCTGGTCGCAGGAGACCGAGCGGCTGCTGCGCTTCGTCCCCCCGGCGCCTGCCCGGAGCGCGGCTCCGAGCGGTGTCGATGACGCCGGCCTCGTGATCGCGCTCGCCTTCCCCGCACGCATCGCCCGACGCGTGGAGCACACGTCCGACGGCGCGACGTTCCTGCTGGCGTCCGGCACCCGGGCCGGCGTGAGCGGGCCGCTCGCGGGCGCCGAATGGCTCGCCGTCGCCGACGTGGCACGCGCCTCGGGGCGGGCGGCCGGCGGATCCGGTGCCGTCATCCGGGCCGCCGCCGCGCTCACCGAGGCCCAGGCGGAGCGTGCCGCCGACCACCTCATCACCGATCGGGTCGAGGCCGACCTCGCCGGCGACAAGGTCACCGCCCGACGGGAGCGCCGCCTCGGCGCGATCCTGCGCTCTTCGGTCCCGGTCCGGCCCACGGCGCAGGAGGGCCGCGACGCAGTGCGACGGGCCCTGCAGGCGCGCGGGCTCGACGTGTTCGCCTGGTCGGAGGCCGCGGACCAGCTGCGCCGCCGGCTGGCCCTGCTGCACCACGCGCTCGGAGCGCCCTGGCCGGATGTCTCGGACGCCGCCCTGACCGCCACGCTCGCAGACTGGCTCGGCCCGGAGGTCGATGCCCTCGCGACCGGAACCTCGACGACCAGGATCGACCTCGCTCCGGCGCTGCGCCGGCTGCTGCCCTGGCCCGCGGCCGCGGAGTTCGACGTGCTCGCACCGGAGCGCCTCGAGGTGCCGAGCGGATCCCGGATCCGCATCGCCTACCCGCCGCACGACGATCCCGCCGCACGCCCGGTCGTCGCGGTGAAGCTGCAGGAGTGCTTCGGCTGGGCCGAGACGCCGCGCCTGGCCGGCGGCCGTGTGCCGGTGCTCTTCCACCTGCTCTCCCCCGCCGGGCGTCCGCTCGCCGTCACCGACGATCTCGCGTCGTTCTGGTCGGGTCCCTACGCGCAGGTGCGCGCAGAGATGCGCGGGCGCTACCCGAAGCATCCGTGGCCGGAGGATCCCTGGCAGACCGCGCCGACCCGGCACACGAAGAACCGGGCCGGTCGCGACTAGGACGTGCGCCGGCGCAGCGTCAGCGGAGCGAGGATCAGGAACGCCACCGCGAACGCGGCGACGATGAGCACCGGGTTCCACAGGTCCGAGCCGGTCGTACCTGCTGTGACGGCCTGGATCGCGTCGATCGCGTGGCTGAGCGGCAGCCAGTCCGAGATCGCGTGCAGCACGTCGGGCATGGAATCGCGCGGCATGAACAGCCCGCCGAGGATGATCTGCGGGAACACCAGCAGCGGCATGAACTGCACCGCCTGGAACTCGGTCTGCGCGAACGCGCTCGCGAGCAGTCCGAGCGAGGTGCCCAGCAGCGCATCGATGACGGCGACCAGACCGAGCTGCCAGATCGGCCCGTCGACGGTCAGCCCGCACACGTACACCGCGAACGCCACGGTGATCACGGCCTGCAGCACGGCCATCACACCGAACGCCAGAGCGTAGCCGAGCACGAAGTCGGCCTTGCCGAGCGGCGTCGTCATGAGCCGCTCGAGCGTTCCGGAGCGCCGTTCGCGCAGCGTCGTGATCGAGGTGACGAGGAACATCACGATGAACGGGAACAGGGCGAGGATCGCCCCGCCGAATTTATCGAACACCCCGGTCGTGTCGGTGAACAACCAGGCGAACAGTCCGACCAGCAGGCTCGGCGCAACCACCATCAGCGCGATCGAGCGCGGGTCGTGGCGGAGTTGGGTGAGCACCCGGCCCGCGGTCGCGAACAACCGCCGAGGGTTCATGATCCGACGTCCTCGCGCCGCTCCCGGCGGGTGTGCGGACGCACGGCCTGTGCGGCCGCCGCCCCGGCGACGTCGCGTGCGATGAGTTCGAGGAACGCCTGCTCCGGATCCGTCTTCCCGGTGTCGGCGAGCAGCTCGGCCGGAGTGGTGTCGGCCACGATCCTCCCCTCGCGCAGGAGCAGCAGCCGGTCGCAACGCAGCGCCTCGTCCATCACGTGGCTGGAGACGATCATCGTCGTGCCGGCCTCGGCGATCCGGCGGAACAGATCCCAGAGCTCGGCGCGCAGCACGGGATCCAGCCCCACCGTCGGCTCGTCGAGCACGACGACCTCCGGTGCCCCGAGCAGTGCCACTCCGAGCGACACCCGGTTCGCCTGGCCGCCGCTGAGCGCGGACACCTCCTGCCCGGCGTACGGGCTCAGCCCCACCTGTTCCATGACCCGGTCGGCGTCGGCGCGGCCGACTCCCAGCACCGACGCGAAGTAGCGCAGGTTCTGCCGCACGGTGAGATCGGTGTACACGGCCGCGCCCTGCGTGCCGTACGCGACCCTGCGGCGGAGCGCCGCGGATCCAGCAGGCTCCCCCAGCACCTCGACGGTGCCGGAGCGCACCCGCTGCACACCGACGATCGCGCGCATCAGCGTCGTCTTGCCGCAGCCGGACGGTCCCAGCAGCCCGGTCACCTCGCCCCGGGGGATGGTGAGCGTCAGACCATGGAACACGTCGTGCCGACCGCGCCGCACGCGCAGCCCGTCGATCGCCACCGCGTTATTCATCATGTGATGAATTATGGATCCGTCCGGAGCGCCGGTCAAGAGCGAACCAGTGCACCTGAAGCCCGCGAAGGCACATCCCCCCACGCGACAACAGGATGTTCCCTCGGCGAGAGAACATCCTGTTGTCGCGGGAGCTGACCCGCGAGGATCGGCCTTATCGGGCCGTCTTGACCAGGCCCGTCACGCCGGAACGACCGGCGCGGATGAACGGATCGCCCTGCACGTCCTGATCATCCTTCTTCAGCGCGAAGAACGCCCAGATACCCGCACACGCGACCACCGCGGCGATCACGAAGAACGTGGGCTGGTAGCCGATGTTGTCGCGCAGCGCGCCGAAGGGGATGGCGAAGAGGGTGTTGCCGACCTGCGCCGCGACCTCGAAGCCGACCAGATACAACGTCGCCGACACCGCGGAGTTGAAGTGCAGCGTGAGGTACCGGAAGATGCCGAGGATGAACAACGGCACTTCGATGGCGTGGAACATCTTCACGATCGAGACGATCACCGGATCGTGGAAGACCGCCGCACCCAGGATCCGGAAGGTCATCACCGTGACGCCCAGCAGCAGGATGTTCCGGACGCCGACCTTGCGCATGAGGATCGGCACCAGCATCATGCAGATCGCCTCCGCGAACACCTGCACGGAGTTCAGGATGCCGTAGGTGTGCAGGCCGATGTCTTCGTTGGCGAACAGGCTCCGGTAGAAGTTCGGGAACATCTGGCCGTCGTACAGGTTGTAGAACGTCCAGCTGAAGATCACGAAGCCGATGACGACCCAGAGGCTCTTCAGCCTCAGGACGGCCGCCATCTCGCGCAGGCTCGGCGTGTGCGGGTGCGAGGAGTGCCCCGGCGCGAGCGGGACCTTGTCGGTCTTCCAGAAGATCTGCACCAGGAGGCAGAGGGCACCCAGCGCCGAGCCGACGAAGAAGTTGATCTGCGGATTGATCGTGAAGATGAAGCCGGTGAACAGGGCAGCGATGCCGTAGCCCAGGGATCCCCAGCCGCGCGCCTGGCCGTACTCGAAGCCGTAGGTACGGCTCATGCGCTCGGAGAACGCTTCGAGGAGGCCGACGGCGGCGGTGTAGCCGAACGGCAGGTAGATGGCCCCGACCACGACCCCCAGGCCGAATGCATTGGTGAGCAGCGGCTGGTAGACGAAGATCACGAACGGCGCCAGGCACGCCATGACCGCCGACGACAGGATGACGACGTACCGCTTCAGCCCGATCCGGTCCTGGATCATGCCGTAGGCGATCATCACCGCGATCGTGGTGAGGGAGTTCACCGAGTAGACGGTGCCGATCTGCTCACCGCTCAGGTGCAGGGTCTTGTCCAGCCAGGTCGAGAAGAACGACCACCAGATGCCCCACCCTGCGAAGAAGACGAACAGGGTCACGGAGCTCTGCAGATAAGCCCCGTTCTTGAAGAGTCGGGTAGTGATTGCCATCGAGGGAGACCTCCGTCGGTCTGTCGATCCGGCCGCGAGCGTCATCGCCGCGGCTGCGCCTCGTCGCCGAGGCCGGAGTAGGTGGGATGTTATGATGCTAAATGCATTTAGCACAGAGTAGCAGGAAACGCCGCGTGCATCAACACGCCCGAACGTCGTCGCGATTTGCGTTCATGAGTTCGAGCGGCACCTTTCCGGGATGCGGGGTGACTCCGCTTCTATTCGAACAGGTAGCGCTGGATCGTCGGCCCGATCCGCGCGACCAGCTCGTCGACCGGGGCATCGGCGATGGGATGCAACTTCACGATGTAGCGGGTCACGAGCAGCCCGGCCATCTGCGAGGCCACGAGGGTGGCGCGCAGCGCCGCGTCCGGGGTGTCGAGCCGCGCGGTGATCCGGCCGATCAACTCGCGGGCGAGGAACCCGACCAGAGGCGGCGACATGACCTTCGACCCGATCGCGACACGGATCATCGTCACGCCGCGGCGCCGCACGTCGGGCTGCTCGAACGCCTGCAGCACGTACCGCACCACACGCTCGCCGACCTGCTCCCGCGGACCCTGCAGGATCGCCGGCACGTCGACGTCCGGCCGCAGCGGGATCCCGATGACCTCCGCGAACAGATCGGCCTTCGTCCCGAAGTAGTGGTGCACGAGGGCGGGATCGACGCCGGCGCGCGCGGCGATCGCGCGGATCGTGGCGCCGTCGTAGCCGTGCTCGCCGAACTCGTGCTCCGCGGCGACGACGATCAGCTCCCGGGATCCGGACTCCCCTTTCGGGCGCCCGCGACGGCGCGTCGTGCTCATCTGCTCACCCTACGACGCCCCGGTGCGCGGCGCTCAGAACACCGGGCGCGGGAGACCTGCGACCAGGAACGGCAGCGCCACCCCCACAGCGGCGAGCACGACGGCGACGATCCACTCGGCCGCACGCCGGGCGCGCACGGCGACACGGACCAGGTGCACGACCAGCGCGGCGGCGAGGAGCGCCGCGACCGCGGCCGCCGCGTCAGCACTCGATGACGTTGACCGCGAGACCGCCCTCGCTCGTCTCCTTGTACTTCGTCGACATGTCGAGCCCGGTCTGGCGCATCGTCTCGACGACCGCGTCGAGCGAGACGTAGTGCTGCCCGTCGCCGCGCAGTGCCAGCCGGGCAGCGGTCACAGCGGTGGAGGCGGCGATCGCGTTCCGCTCGATGCACGGGATCTGCACGAGGCCGCCGATCGGATCGCAGGTCAGGCCGAGGTGGTGCTCCATCGCGATCTCGGCCGCGTTCTCGATCTGCCGGTTCGTGCCGCCCATCACGGCGGTGAGCCCGCCCGCGGCCATCGCGCACGCGGATCCGACTTCGGCCTGGCAGCCGCCCTCGGCGCCCGAGATCGACGCGTTCGCCTTGAACAGGGATCCGAGCGCGGTCGCGGTGAGCAGGAACCGGCGGATGCCGCGGCGACGGTTCCTCTCGGTGCGCTCCTGCGGGCTCAGATGCTCATCCAGATCGTCGTGGGCAGCGCCGAAGCCGAGCAGCGCGCTGCCGACCAGCTCGCCGTACGGGGTCACCGCGTTGCCGGCGCCGAGGCCCGAGTCGGCGAGGAAGCGCCACCAGTACATCGCAACCGCGGGGAGGATCCCGGCAGCGCCGTTCGTGGGTGCGGTCACGACCCGGCCGCCCGCGGCGTTCTCCTCGTTCACGGCGAGCGCGAAGGCGCCCAGCCACTCACCGGGGATGGCGGGGTGCCCGTCCGACTCGACGGCCTCGAGCTGCTCCCGGATCGCGCCGGCGCGGCGCTTCACCTTGAGGATGCCGGGCAGCGTGCCCTCGGCGTGCAGGCCCGCGTCGACGCAGGCGGACATCGCGTCCCAGATCGCGTCGAGGCCCGCCGCGACCTCCTCCTCGCTGCGGAGCGCGGTCTCGTTGCGCCGGGCGAGCTCGGCGATGGTGAGGCCGTGCTCGTCGCACTGCTCGAGCAACGACGCGGCGTCACCGTAGGCGAACGGGAACTCCGCGGCCGCCAGCGCAGGCGTGCCCTCCTCGCCGTCGCGGCGGATGAAGCCGCCGCCGACCGAGTAGTACGTCTCCTGCGCGACGTGGTTGCCGTCGGCGTCGAGCGCCCGCAGTGTCATCGCGTTGGGGTGGCCGGGCAGGCGGGTGCGCGGTTCGAAGGTGATGTCGTCCTTCGCGAACACGATGTCGTGCGTGCCGTTCAGCGGCAGCGAGGATCCGTCGGTCCAGTCCGACCAGGCGCGACGCACGTCGGCCGGATCGCAGGACTCGGGCGACAGCCCGCGCAGGCCCGCGACGACCGCATCGGGCGTGCCGTGGCCGAGGCCGGTGGCGCCGAGGGATCCGTACAGCGAGCAGGTCACGCGCGCGACCCGATCCAGCACACCCGCCGCGGCGAGCCGGGTGGCGAAGTCCACGCCCGCGCGCATCGGTCCCACCGTGTGGGAACTCGACGGCCCCACGCCGATGGAGAACAGATCGAAGGCCGAGACGTACGCTGTCACCCATCCAGCGTAGTCGGCGTGGCGGGCCCCGGATCCGTCCCGCCCGTCGTTGTCGGTGGCCCTGTCACGGGAAGCTCGACCACGAACGTCGCGCCGGGGCCGGGGGCGAGCACGATCGTGCCGCCGTGCGCCTCGACCACCGCGCGGGCGATCGCCATGCCGAGACCGGTGCCGCCGCCCTCGCGCGAACGCGACGTCTCGCCGCGGGCGAAGCGCTCGAACACGGTCTCGCGCACGGCATCGGACAGCCCCGGTCCGTCGTCCGAGACCGTGATCCGGACGGACGCTTCGACGAGCTCGGGGAACGGCCCGCTCTGCACCGCGTCGAGCCGCACCCGCACGGTCGTTCCCGCCGGGGTGTGCAGCCGGGCGTTGCCGAGCAGGTTGTCGATCACGCGGCGCAGGTCGGCACCGTCGCCGCGCACGACGGCAGGATCCTCGCCGAGTTCCATCACCCAGGTGTGGTCACGCCCGGCGAGGCGCGCCGCGTGCACCGACTCGGCGACGAGCAGGCGCAGATCGACGTCCTCCCTGGCCACCTCGGGCAGCGCATCGAGGCGTGCGAGCAGGAGCAGCTGATCGATCAGCGCGCCCATCCGCACGCCCTCGTCGTCGATGAGCGCGGCGTTGCCGCGGATCTCGGCCGCCTCGGCCTCCGCGCGCCTGGAGAGCTGCGCGTACGCGCGGATCGTGGCGAGCGGGGTGCGCAGCTCGTGACTGGCGTCGGCGACGAAGCGGCGCATGGTCGACTCGCTCGCCTCGCGCTGGGCGAGAGCGTGCTCCACATGGTCCAGCAGGTCGTTGAGCGCCGCACCGACCAGCCCCACCTCAGCCGTCGAGGCGATGTCGCGGGGGTGCACGCGGTCGAGGAGGGTGACCTCGCCGCGGTCGAGCGGCACGTCCGTCACCGCGGCGGCCGTGCTCGCGACGCGGCGCAGCGGGCGCAGCGCCCGGCCCATGGCGAGGGCCGCGGCCAGGATCGCGAGGGCGATGCAGGAGATCCCGACGAGCGTCACGACGAGCAGCAGCCGGCCGGTCGCCGCCGACACCTGATCGAGCGGGAGTCCCGTGACGACGACCGCGCCGGTCGACGCCGTGCGGGCCGCGATGCGATACTCGCCGAGGGATCCGCCCAGGTCGATCGTGGTCGGCGCCGCGCTGTCACCCGCGCCGGCGGCGGCTCGCGCGGCGAGGCTCTTCTGCTGTGCGGCGGTCAAGTCGTGCCGCGTCCCGGTGGCCTCGATCCACCCGCCGACGAGGAAGCGGCCGTCCTGGAAGATCGCCGTCACCGTACCCGGGGATTGGCCGGGAGCACCGACGATGTCGTCGCGGGCCGGCCGCCCGGAGGATCCTGCCCCGGGGCTGCCCGGGGTGGCCGGAGTGGCCGCGCCGCCCGGGATGCCGGTGCCACCCGCGCGTCCGTTCGACAGCCTGGCCCCCACGATCTCGGCGCCGCGATGCGCGGCACCGGTCACACGGGTGTCGAGCTGACCGAGCAGGTAGTCGTTGAGCGAGACGACCGAGACCACGCCGACGACGATGCTCACCGCGGCGACCAGAGCCGACGCGATCAGCACCACCTGCAGGCGCAGGCTGCGCGCATGACTCATGAGCCCCCTTCGGCGAGCGCGGCATCCGGGTCGGGCTGCTCGGCGCTCGTCCTCCCCCACGCGCAGCACGTAGCCGACCAGCCGCACCGTCTCCAGGCTCAGCACCGTGCTCGCGGTGAGCTTGCGGCGCAGGCTCGACACGTACACCTCGACGACGTTCGACTCGGCGCCGAAGTCGTACCCCCACACCGCTTCCAGGATCTGCGGGCGGCGCAGCACCCGGCCCGCGTTGTTCGCGAGCAGGAGCAGCAGCTCGAACTCGGTCGGGGTGAGCTCGAGCGGGCGGGCCCCGAGCGCCGCCGTCGATTCCGCTTTGTCGAGCACGATGTCGCCGACCCGCAGCACCGAGGCGTCCGGGCGGGCGATCGCGGCGGCCGTGCGGGCCAGCACGCGCACCCGCGCCTGCAGTTCGGCGATCGCGAACGGCTTGGTGAGATAGTCGTCTCCCCCGGCATGCAGCCCCGCGATCCGGTCGTCGTGTCCGTCGAGCGCGGTGAGGAACAGCACCCGGATCTCGGGACGGATCGCACGGATCCGGTCCAGGGTCTCCAGTCCGTCGATGTCGGGCATCATGATGTCCAGCACCACCACGTCGGGCTGGAACTCGCGCACCGCGATGAGCGCGTTGCGGCCGCGGTGCTCGACCCGCACCTCCCAGCCGTCGGCGCGGAGCGATCCGCCCGACGGCCGCAGCGAGCGTCTGCTCGTCGTCGACGACGAGCGCCCTGGCCGGTGAACCGTCGGCGCGCGCCAGGGGCGGCAGGCCGAGCGGGGTATCCGCGAGGCGGCGCTCGTCGTGCCGCGGAACGTCCGTCATGGTCGTCCTCTCGCGCATCGATTCCCGCACCGCGGGATCGGCGGCTGGGTCCTCCATGCTCGCGGTCGCGCCGGAGCACCGCCTTGGGACCTGCTATGAAACGGCTAAGAACCCGTGGGGTGCACTCGCCGTGCGAGCGCCGCGATGTCGTCGGGTCCGAAGCCGCAGCACCCGCCGACAAAGCGCGCTCCCGCGTCGACCCAGGCGTCGACGAGTTCGAGGTCGAACGCCCGCGCCCGCGACCAGGTCTTGGTGACACTGTCCCAGTGGCCGCCCCGGTTGGGATAGGCGATGCCGGGAAGGCCGGTGCCACGCACGGCGGTCTCCACGGCACCGAGCACGTCGGCCTCGTCCGAGCAGTTGACGCCGGCCGCGACCAGCACCCGCGATCCGGCGAGCACCGCGTACGCGTCCGCGAGGGGCTGGCCCGCACAGGTCGCGTCGCCGCGGACGGAGTAGCTGAACCACGCCGGAAGGCCGAGCTCGTCGAGCAGCGCGGACAGCACCACCGCCTCCTCGAGATCGGGGATGGTCTCGACGGCGAGCAGATCGGGACCGGCTGCGGCGAGCACCTCGAGCCGCGGGCCGTGGAAGTCCCGCAGCCGGGCGGCCGAAACCCCGTAGCGCCCGCGATACTCCGAGCCATCGCCGAGCACGGCGCCGTACGGGCCAACCGACGCGGCCACCTGCAGTCCCGGACGGGCGGACGAGAGCTCATCGCGCACGGCGCACGCGATCGTCACCCCGCGCCCGATCAGGGCGCGCGCCTGCACCGCATCGAGGCCCGAGGCGACGAACCCGCGTTCGCTGGCCTGATACGTCGCGGTCGTCGCGACCTCCGCGCCGGCCGCGAAGAAGTCTCGGTGCGCCCGCGCGATCCGCTCCGGCTCGTCCGCGAGCAGGCGCGCCGTCCACAGCGCGCCGTCCACCGCAGCCCCCTGCTGCTCCAGGGCCGTCGACAGCCCGCCGTCCAGGATCGTCACGGGCGTGCTCCGGTTCAGCCGGGCGTTGCGCATGGCCGTGTCCGCCCCGGTCATCGCCGGGCCCCCGCCCGCCAGAACCCGGTGGCCCCACGCCCGGCGCAGGACCGGAGAGCGAGGTCGAGTACGCTCGATCCATGCCGACCGCCGAGGATCCTGCCCGGGCCAGGACCAGCATGGGCCGCGGCTTCGACATCCTCTCGGCCCTCGCCGAGCTGCTGCCCGGATCCCCCGGCGGCGCGACGGTCCAGGACGTGGCGCAGGCGCTCTGCCGCGAGCGTTCCCAGGTCTCCCGCACGCTGTCGGCGCTCGCCGACCAGCATCTCGTGGTGCGCGGTGAGGACCACCGCTACCGCCTCAGCTGGGGCTGGTACGCCGCGGCGCAGGACCTCACCGACCGCCGGATGGGCACCGTCGGACTCGCGGTGCTCGACGAGCTCGCCGCTGCGGTCGGCGAGGCGTGCTTCCTCGGCGTCCTGCAGGGCGACAGCACCCTGACGATCGTCGAGTCCATCCCGTCCGGATCGCGCATGATCGGATCCTGGGTCGGCCGCGCCTACCCCGCCTTCTGCAGCGACGCCGGCCAGGCCGTGCTGTGGGACGCGACCGATGACGAGGTGCGCACCGTGTTCGCGCGGACGGCGTTCCGCAGCACCGGGCCGAACGCGCCGGCCTCGGTGGACGACTTCCTCGCCCGCCTGCACCGCGCCCGGGAGCGCGGGTACGCGATCGTCGACCAGGAGGCCGAACCCGGCCTCTACTCGGTATCCGCGCCCGTGTGGGACTTCCGCGGCGAGGCCGCCGCCGGCATCCAGATCGTCGGCGAACGCGCGGCCCTGCAGCCGCGCACGGCGCAGCTCGCCGAGGCCTGCGTCGCAGCGGCCGAGTCGCTCTCCGCGGCGCTCGGAGCGCCGGCCGATCGCCGGGGACGGCACGGCGCTCATTGACCGCTCGCCAGGGCGCTGAGACGGTCGCGGACCTCGTGCAGCGCCGACAGCGCCGCCCGGGTGCGTCCCGCACCCAGGGGCGCCCCGCTCACGGCGATCGACGCCACGATCCCGGACGGGCCGAGGATCGGCAGCGCGAGATCGGTGACGCCCTCCGCGTACTCGTCGGCGGCCGCGATCACCCCGGCGGCCCGGTCCCGCTCGAGGAGGGCGTGCACCTCGTCGACCGTGCGCGCCGCGGCGGGCCCGCCGACGCCGACGAACTGCACGTCCTGCAGCAGCGCGGCGAGCCGGTCCCGGGAGTGATCCCAGAGCAGCGCGCGTCCGGCGCCCGTGCACCAGATCGGCGTCACCATCCCATACCGGGTGGCGGCGTCGGCCGCACCGGGCCCGGCCTCGGCGCGCAGCACGAGCGCGGCCGCGCCATCGGCGGCGCTGACCAGCGCGGTCAGCCGCAGCGTCGCGGCCAGCGTCCGCAGCTCCCCCCGGGCCGCCCGCAGCCACGGCGCATCGAGGGCGGCGGCCGTGCGGAAGTAGGCGTCGCCGGCGCTGAAGACGGCGTCCTCGTCACGCTGCAGGAAGTGCAGCGCACGCAGCTCCTGCGTGAGCCGCGACACCCGGCTGCGTTCGATCCCCGTGTCGTCGGCGAGTCGAGAGGCGGTGTGGCCCGGTCGCCCGGAGCGTTCCCGCGCGACCGCGGAACCGACCAGGGCGAGCCCCTGCGACAGCGACGACGGAGCGGTCATCGTCCGAGACCCGCGACCGGCTCCTCCGCGGCCGGATCCTCGGCGCGGTCGACAGCGGCCTCTTCCGAGAACGCGACCGACGGTCGCGCCCCGCGGCGCCCGTACCGCCACCAGAAGTACAGGTAGCAGAGCCCCACGAAGGGGATGCCGAAATACAGCGCCGCGATCTGGTTCGGGTCGAAGGCGATCGCGATCACTGAGACGAGCAGCAACGCGAAGGCGAGGACCGGCACGAGCGGGAACAGCGGAGTGCGGTACGGCAGCGTCGACAGGTCGCCGCCGTTGCGGAGGAACGCGCGCCGGTGGAAGAACTGCGACGCCACGATCGACATCCAGACGGCGACGACCGCGAAACCCGCGATCGAGACCAGGGCCAGGTACACGGTCGACGCGGCGATGACGCTCGACAGCAGCGAGACCAGCCCGAGCGCCATGCTGACGCTGAGGGCGACGATCGGGATCCCCCGACGGGTGAGGCGCATGAACGACCTCGGCGCGTGCCCCTCCTCGGCGAGGGAGAACAGCATCCGCGCGCAGGAGAACAGCCCGCTGTTTCCCGCCGACAGCAGCGCCGTGATGATGACGAAGTTCATGATGTCGGGCGCGAAGGGCACGCCGACGTATTGGAAGACGTCGACGAACGGGCTGCTGGTGACGCTCGCCTTGTCGTAGGGCAGGATCGCGGCGATCACGGTGATGGAACCGACGAACAGGACCAGCAGGCGCAGGACGGTGGACCGCAGCGCGCGCGGAATGTTGGTGCCGGGATCCTTCGTCTCGCCCGCGGCCACGCCGATGAGCTCCGATCCGCTGAACGCGTAGAACACGGCGAGCGACGTCATCAGGACACCGCCGAACCCGCCGGGGAAGAGTCCCTTCGGCGTGGAGAAGTTCTCGAACAGCAGCGCGCCGGCGTGCGAGCTCGACAGCGGCGTGAATCCGAGGATCGCGGCCCCGCCGAGCACGATCAGAGCGACGATCGCGACGACCTTGATCAGGGAGAACCAGAACTCGGTCTCTCCGAACACACGTGCCGAGATCGCGTTGATCGTGAACAGCACGGCGGCGAAGATCAGGCACCAGACCCAGACCTGCACGCCGGGGAACCAGCGCTGCATGAGGATGCCCGCGGCGGTGAACTCGGAGCCGAGCGCCACCACCCAGCACAGCCAGTAGAGCCAGGCGGTGGTGAAACCGGTGGCCGGTCCGATCGAGCGGGCGGCGTAGATGTGGAACGCGCCCGAGACCGGGTAGGCCGTCGCGAGCTCGCCCAGACACGCCATCACGAGGTACACCACGAGCGCGCCGACGACGTAGGCGATGATCGCGCCGAGCGGCCCGGCCTGGCTGATCGTGTAGCCCGAGCTGAGGAACAGGCCGGATCCGATCACCCCGCCGAGAGCGATCATGACCAGATGGCGCGCGTCCATGGAGCGCTGCAGCCGACGCAACGGAACCTGTGTGGCGGTGGTGTGGGGCAGCGCGTTGGGCAGCGCTTTGTCCCCGGGAAATGGGCTCATGATGTCTCGCATTCGGAGGGTGGGAGGGGAGAGACGAACTCATCGTGCTATATCGCCACTTCAGTGTGTTGATCTCGCACGGATTGTTTCCGGAGATTACCGCCGGGATCCGCGCCGCACAAGGGCGCGAGCGGCCGAGACGCCCCGTTTCAGCCGCTTCGGGCAGAACGCCCCGTCGACCGCCCGAATGGCAGTGCGGTCGGACGATCCGCCAGGCGCGCACCGACGTGCGGCTCCCACAGGATGGATCGCGATCCCCATCCGACCCTCCGTGAATCGAAGGAGCACCGACGTGAACCGTCATGACATCGCCCTCATCGGCTTCGGCGGCGTGAACCGCGCCCTCGCCGAGATCATCCACACCCGCGGCCAGGATCTGGCCGACGAGATCGGCTTCGAACTGCGGGTCGTCGCGATCACCGACCTGCGCCTCGGCTCGCTCATGCGGACGGAAGGGATCGACCTCGGCGCCGCGCTCACACTTCCGGACGGCGTGACGTTCGTCACGATGCCCGGTGGCGCGGCCGTGCCGCAGAACGACTTCGTCATCCGCAACACCACCGCGGACATCGTGGTCGAGGCCACCTACACCAACCCCGTGGACGGTGAGCCGGCGGTGTCGCACGTGCGTGCAGCCATGCAGAGCGGCAAGAGCGTGACCACGACCAACAAGGGCCCGGTCGCCCTCGCGGGCGCGGAGCTCAACCGGATCGCTGCCGAACACGGCGTGCGCTTCGAGTACGAGGGTTCCGTCATGAGCGGAACGCCCGTCCTGAGCTTCGCGTCCCGCGTGCTGCCGGGCCTGCGGGTGACGGGCGTGCAGGGCATCCTGAACGGCACCAGCAACTACGTTCTCGGGCAGATGGAGTCCGGCATGGCGCTCGCGGATGCCGTCGCCGAGGCGCAGGCGCTGGGCTACGCGGAGTCCGACCCGACCGCCGACATCGAGGGGTCCGATGTGCAGCTGAAGGTCGTGATCCTCGCGAACGAGATCCTCGGCGCGGATATCACCACAGCCGACGTCGAGCGGCAGGGCATCTCCCGGATCACGCCGGAGGACATCGCGGAGGCCGCCGCCGACGGCCGGCGGTGGAAGCTGATCGGCTCCGCCCGGCGCGATCCCGACGGCCGCATCGTCGCGACCGTGGAACCGGTGGCGCTTCCGCTGACGCACCCGCTCGCCGGGATCACCGGGCCGACCAACGCCGTCTCGTTCGACACGGATCTGCTCGGTGCGGTGACGGTCTCGGGGCCCGGTGCCGGGCGCGTCGAGACCGCTTACGCGCTGCTCTCCGACATCATCGCGATCGACGCCCACCAGCGCTCCGCCGCCGAGGTGCTGGGATGAGCGCCGTCACGATCGCCGATGCCGGGACCACGACGGAGCCCGAGGCGCTGATCGTGCGCAACCCGTTCGACGGGAGCACGGTCGGATCCGTGCCGCAGAGCCTCCCGGCCGATCTCGACCGGATCCTGGACCGGGCGCGAACCGGCTTCCTGACCTCCCGTGCGCTGTCCCGGTTCTCCCGGCACCACATCCTCGAGCGCGCCGCGGCGCTGCTGCGCGAGCGGGCCGACGAGGCGGCGGCACTCATCGTGCGCGAGGCCGGCAAGACCATCCGGCAGGCTCGCAAAGAGGTGCAACGCGCCGCGACCACGCTGTCGCTGTCCGCCGAGGCCGCACGGTCGCAGGCGGGCGAGGTCATCCCGTTCGACGCCGTCGAGGGATCGGAGAACCGGCGCGGCTGGTTCACGCGCGAGCCGCTCGGCATCGTCGTGGCCATCACGCCGTACAACGACGCGCTCAACCTCGTCGCGCACAAGCTCGGCCCGGCGATCGCCGCCGGCGACGCGGTGATCCTGAAGCCGTCGCCCTTCACTCCGCTCACCGCGGAGTTCCTCGTGGCGCTGCTCGTCGAGGCGGGCCTGCCCACGGAGATCGTCACCACGGTGCACGGCGATCGGGAGCTCGCGCAGGCGCTCATCGGCGTGCGCGAGGTGCGCCTGGTCTCCTTCACCGGCGGATTCGCGACGGGAGAGGCCATCGCCCGGGGCGCCGGCCTGAAGCGGCTCGCGATGGAGCTGGGCGGCAACGCACCGGTGCTGGTGTTCTCGGACGCCGACATCCCCGCCGCGGTCGAGGCGTGCGTCTCGGGCGCCTTCTGGGCCGCCGGCCAGAACTGCGTGGGCGCGCAGCGGATCCTGGTGCAGCAAGACGTCTACGCCCGATTCCGCGAGGCATTCGTCGCAGGGACGAGGGAGCTGATCGCCGGCGACCCGGCGGCGGAGCGCACCGACGTCGGCCCGATGATCTCGGCCGCCGCGGCCGAGACGGTGCAGCGCCTCGTGGACGATGCCGTCTCCGCGGGAGCCCGCGTGCTCGCCGGGCACCGGCGGGAGGGGTCGGTCTACTGGCCGACCGTCGTCGAGGACGTGCCGTCGTCGTGCGCGCTGTGGCAGGACGAGGCCTTCGCGCCGGTCGTGGCGCTCACGCCCTTCGAGAGCGAGGAGCAGGCCGTCGCGCTCGCCAACGACGTCGACTACGCCCTGCACGCCGGCGTGTTCACGGCAGACGTGTCCCGCGCGCTGCGGGTCGCCGAGCGGATCGAGGCGGGAGGCGTGATGATCAACGACTCGTCCGACTACCGGGTCGACGCCATGCCGTTCGGCGGCGCCGGCTACGGGAGCATGGGGCGGGAGGGCGTGCGGTTCGCCTACGAGGAGATGACGCAGCCGAAGGTCTTCTGCCTCCGCACCTGAGTGTGACGGAACCGCCGCGGTCGCCCCGTCAGGACCTGTCGATGACCCGGTTCAGCGACACCGAGGTGACCGTGTTCTCGATCCCGGGGATGGCGGCGATCTCCTCCCAGATCTCCCCGATCCGATCCATCGTGTCGGCCTGCACCGTGACGAACAGGTCGAACTCGCCGGATTGGACGTCGCAGCGCACCACCTCCGGGATGCGCTCGAGCGCGGTCACCACGTGCGCCCCGCGCATGCGGTCGGAGCGGTACACCATCACGATCGCGGTCACGCGTCGTGCGGCTGCCGCACCGCGGACCACGGTGTAGCCCGCGATCACGCCGTCGCGCTCCATGCGCTCGATCCGCTGCTTGACCGCGTTCCGCGACAGGTGCACGCGGGCGGCGAGCGCGACGAGCGGGATCCGCGCGTCCGCGGTCAGCTCGGCCAGGATGCGGTGATCCGTTCCGTCCATGCCGCGCCACCTCTTCCATTTCATGCACTATGAACAATTGGCAATGCTGATAGCACACGCTAGCGTAAAGCAAGCGCGATGCGTCGACATCGCCCGATCCGAGAGGAACCCCATGTCGGAACGCCCCGACCGCACCCGGCCCGGCACGCTGTCGGATGCGAGCCTCGCCGTCCACGCCGGCATCCACGTCGACTCGACCAAGGCCCTGCGCACGCCGCTCGTGATGGCCAACTCCTACCAGCTGCCGGACGATCCCAGCGAGATCAGCTGGTCGGCGACCGCGCCGGGTCTCTACACCCGCAACACCGGCGTCAACCAGCAGGCGCTGCAGGAGAAGCTGGCCGCGCTCGAGGGCGGCGAGGACGCCGTCGCCCTGGCGTCGGGCGTCGCGGCACTGCATGCCGTGTTCTTCACGCACGTGCGGGTGGGCGACCATGTGGTGGTCAGCGACGTGACGTACGAGGCGACCTGGCGCCTGTGGACGGAGCTGCTGCCGCAGCGCTACGGCATCGAGGCGAGCTTCGTCGACACGACCGACCACGACGCGGTGCGCGCGGCGATGCGCCCGAACACCCGGCTGGTCTGCATCGAGGCGATCGCCAACCCGACCACGAAGGTGACCGACGTCGCCGCGATCGCGGCCATCGCGCACGACGCGGGCGCGATCCTCATGGTCGATTCGACCTACACGCCCCCGCCCGTCTACCGGCCGCTCCGGGACGGCGCGGATCTGGTCGTGCACTCGCTGACCAAGTACATCAACGGCCACGGCGACGCCATGGGTGGCGCCGTCATCGGACGGCGAGAGCTGATCGAGCCCATCAAGGCCGACGCGATGGTGGACGTGGGTGGGATCATCTCGCCCTTCAACGCCTGGCAGATCCAGCGAGGATCCGTCACCCTGCCGCTGCGGATGCGGCAGCACCTCGCCTCCGCGCAGTCGATCGCCGAACTCCTCGCCGAGGACCCGCGCATCGCCTACGTCTACTACCCCGGGCTGCCGTCGCATCCGCAGCACGACCTCGCCGCCCGGCAGTTCGGCGGCGGCTCCGGCGGGATGATGGCGTTCGCGGTCGACGGCGATCCGGATCTGCAGAACTGCTTCGTCGCGAACCTGCGCCTGATCACCTCGGGCTTCTCGCTCGGCCACGACGACTCGCTCATCGTGCACACCGGCACCGACGGTGGGCGCGTCGCCGCCTACCCTGAGCCCTTCCGCCGGATGGGCCACCTGCGGCTGTCGGTCGGGCTCGAGGACGTGGACGATCTGCGGGCGGATCTGAGCAGCGCCCTGGACGAGACGTTCTGCTGAGGCGGAGACGGCGAAGGCCCCGACTCTCGTCGGGGCCTTCGTCTACTGTCTCAACACAGTGTGCGCCTGGAGGGACTCGAACCCCCAACCTTCTGATCCGTAGTCAGATGCTCTATCCATTGAGCTACAGGCGCATCCGGTCTTTCACAAGACCGCCCGCTCTCGCGGGCCTCGTCAACAATACCTCAGGGGCCGCCTGGAACGCGAATCGACCGGGTCCGCGCCTCAGCGCGCCTGCTTCGCGGCGCGCTTCTCCTCGCGGAGCACCTCCTTGGCGACGGCCTTCTCGACCTTCTCCTTGTTCTTGCGGCGTGCGCGCTGATCCGAGGCGAGCTCCTGCAGGTCGACGAGCCGCAGCGCCTGCATGCGCGCCTCGCGCATCGTCTCGTAGTCGGGATCCTCGTCCGGTCGCATCGCCTCGACGTTCAACCGGCGCTGCAGGTTGGCCGCCACGTCGCCCCAGGCGGAGGCCCGCGCGGCCTCGACGAGGAATCGCAGGGTCTCGGGATCCTCGGCCATTTCGCGCAGTCGTTCGGCGACCGCCGCGGACTGCTTCGCGCGCCGCTTGAGGTTGCGCACGTCGCGGTCGCGGTAGTCGTGCGTGCCGTGCGGATCCGAATGGCGTCCGTGCGCTCGCTTGCGCAGGGTGTTGGCGAGCTCAGCCGCCTCGTCGGACTCGTCCGCCAGGCCGACGATCGCCTCGTGCGCGTCGTTCACGTATTTGGCGACGTCGAAGGATCCGCCCTCGGCGATCGTCCCCACGAGGATGTGGTTCTTGACGACCAGACGGGCGGCGGAAGTGGCGATGGCAACACCTTCGGCGATGGCATCCGCAGTCTTTCCCACTCCTACCTCCTCCTGATATCGAGGGTACCTGTTCCCGCGCACCGGGGGCATGCGGCAAGATGGGATCGTCTACGCCCACCCGACGCGCGCGAGAATGCGAGCGAGGGCGCAGCGCTAGGAGGAGCCTTGCGCGTTCTCGACGTGTCCGGCCGCAGCAGCGCGATCACCGGAGCAGCAAACGGCATGGGTGCCGAGACCGCCAGAGCGCTCGCCCGCCGTGGCGCGGAGCTCGCCCTGATCGACCGCGACCGCACGGGGCTGACCCGGGTCGCCGACGAACTCCGCGCGGTCGGAGCGAGGGTCACCGTGCATCCGGTCGACCTGCGAGACGACGACGCGGTGGCGGCGGCGGCCGCGGAGATCGAGACGCAGCACCCGAATCTGCAGACGCTGATCACCTGCGCCGGCTCCTCGATGCTCGGCTCCCTCGACCAGCTCACGATGGAGGAGATGCGCTGGCTGATGGATGTGAACCTGTGGGGCACGGTGTCGATCACGAAGGCGCTGCTGCCGGCGCTGCGTCGCGCGCCGGCCGCGCACATCACGCACCTGGCGAGCATCTATGCGCTGGCGGCACCCGCCGGCAGGATCCCGTATGCGATGTCGAAGTTCGCGGTGCGCGCGTTCTCCGAGGCGCTGCGGCACGAGCTCGAGGGTTCGACCGTCACGGTCGGCGCGATCTATCCCGCCGGAGTGCGCACCGGGATCATCCTGCATGGGCGCTACGCCGCCGCGATCGACCCCGGCGTCGCCGGCCGCGCGGCCGCGGCGCAGGCCGCGATGTACCACATGGAACCGGCAGACGCGGCGGAGCTCATCGTGCGTGCGACCGTGCGGCGCCGGGCGCGTACGCTGATCGGCCGCGAGTCGGGGCTGGTCGACGCTCTCGTCCGGATCGCTCCCGTCGGGTACTGGAGGGCGATGCGCGGGCCGCTGCGCGAGGCGATCGACACGACCACGCCGATGGCGCCGCACTGAAGACGCGCGATCGCCCGGCGCGGGCTCGGCGCAGGACGGCTCTCACTCCCCCGCGGCGGAGACCTCGTCGAGCAGCACCGTGCTGATCCTGACGCCACGCGCGGCACGCAGCGCCGCCGTCTCCGCGTTGTGCTGGGCGATCTTGCGCAGCGCCGTGTCGGTGCCGGACCGCAGATGCCGCTGCACGCGCAACCGCAGCGTCGCCAGGTCGCGCAACGCCAGCGACTCGTAGATGCGGGCGTGATCCTCGGCCATCGCGACGAGGTCGTCGTGCTCCTTGAAGAGCAGGAACAACCGGCCCCGCATCATGGTGAGGATCTCGTTCACGGTCGAGTTCCCGGCGAGCTCCGCCATGAGCAGGTGGAACTCCGCGGCCGCCGTGTGGGCCGCCGTCACCTCCCCGGCAGCGGCCGCCGCGAACTCGCGATCCAGGGTCGCTTTGACCTTCGCCAGCCCCGCGGCGGTGTGCCGTCGCGCGGCCAGCTCGAACACCAGCACCTCCAGCACGTCGCGGACCTCCGCGATGTCGGTCACATCCCGTTCGGTGAACTGGCGCACCACCGCCCAGGATCGCGGGCGCGCCAGGAGCAGGCCCTCATTCACCAGCACACGGATCGCCTCGCGCACGGGCAGCCGGCTCACCGCCAGCTCGTCCGCG
Source organism: uncultured Actinomycetota bacterium (assembly GCA_963791605.1). Taxonomy (GTDB): domain Bacteria; phylum Actinomycetota; class Actinomycetes; order Actinomycetales; family Microbacteriaceae; genus Microbacterium. The sequence continues at coordinate 83,081 of CAWBTB010000006.1, forward strand.
ATCTCGCGTTCGACGAGCCGATCCCCCGGTCGGCGCTGCCCGGACAGGATGGAATCCCGCAACAGCCGGACCACCCGTGCGGATTCGAGCTCCACGCTCCCCCCATTCCCCATGGAGATATTGTGGCACCGTCTCCGGACAGCCGGAACTTGTCGTACCGGGTGCATCTAATCAGACCGGGTGGATCGACGTGCCGGTCCGGGGCCCGGATCCGTCCGGGCCCCGGCGATGCTCAGGGGTGCTCGGGCGCCACGTGGCCGTCGAGCCACGCGATCACCTGAGCGACCGCGTCCTGCACCGGCAGAGCCGCGTCGACCACGAATCCGTGTTCGTCGGCGCCGAGCGGCTCGAGGGTCTCGAGCTGCGAGTCCAGCAGCGACGCCGGCATGAAGTGGCCGAGCCGCCGGCCGAGCCTCTCCTCGAAGTCGTGCCGGGTCCCGTCCAGGTGCACGAACTCCACCCCGGGGCGGGCGATGATCTCGCGGTAGCTGCGACGCAGGGCGGAGCAGGTCACCACACCGGGCTTGCCCGCGCCCTGCTGCGCGTCGATCCAGTCCCGGATGAGCTCGAGCCACGGGAAGCGGTCCGCGTCGGTGAGCGGGATCCCCGCCTCCATCTTGGCGACGTTGGCGGCAGGGTGCAGGTCGTCCCCTTCCTGCAGCGCCCAGCCGAGGCGGCCCGCCAGGACTCCGGCGAGTGTGCTCTTGCCGGATCCGGAGACCCCCATGACCACCAGGATCGTCGGCGTCGTGTTCATGATCGTCATCATCGGCTCCTTGCTGTCGGTCCGGTCAGCCCACGAACAGCCCGATGACCATCACTCCACCGAGGCCCACCACGGAGATGATGCACTCCATGAGCGACCACGACTTCAGGGTCTGCGGGATGCTCAGGCCGAAGTATTCCTTGATCAGCCAGAACCCGGCGTCGTTGACGTGCGAGAGGAAGACGGATCCGGCACCGATCGCAAGGACCAGCAGCGCGGAGCCCGCCGACGACAGTCCGAGATCGTGCACGAGCGGCTGCAGGATGCCCGCCGCCGTGATCGTGGCGACCGTGGCGGATCCGGTCGCGACGCGGATCAGCACCGCGACCAGCCAGGCGAAGAACAGCACGACCGGCAGCGCGCCGCCGATCCCGGAGATCGCGTGCGCGATGACCGTGCCGATCGTCGAGTCGACCAGCACCTGCTTGAACCCGCCGCCGGCGCCCACGATGAGCAGGATCCCGGCGATCGCGGGCAGCGAGGACGAGACGGACGCGCCGACCTCCTTGGAGCTCATGCCGCCACCGCGGCCCAGGACCACCATGCCGACCAGCACGGCGATGAGCAGTGCGATCACGGGCTTGCCGAGGAAGTCGATGATGCCCTTGACGGCCGAGGTGTCGGTCGGGGCGACGACGTCGACGATCGCCGCGAGCAGCATGAGCACCACGGGCAGCAGGATGCTGAACAGCGTCGCGCCGAATCCGGGGCGGCGGCGGGCCTGGACGGCGGCGGTCTCACCGGGCTGGGCGGTGTCTTCCGCGGTCTGGAACAGGGCGGGCACGGGCACGTTCACCCAGCGCGCAGCGAGGCGGCCGAACAGCGGGCCCGCGACGATCACGGTCGGGATCGCGACGAGCACGCCGAACGCGAGGGTGACGCCGAGGTTGGCGCCGATCAGGCTGATCGCGGCGAGGGGACCCGGGTGCGGCGGCACCAGGCCGTGCATGGCGGACAGACCGGCCAGCGTCGGGATGGCGATCTTCATCAGCGAGACGCCGGAGCGGCGCGCGACCAGGATGATCACCGGCACCAGCAGCACGAGGCCGACCTCGAAGAACATCGGAAGGCCGATGAGCGCTCCGACCAGGCCCATCACCCAGGGCAGCGCCGCGGCGCTGGCCTTCGACACCAGGGTGTCCACGATCCGGTCGGCTCCGCCCGAGTCGGCGAGCAGCTTGCCGTAGATCGCGCCGAGCGCGATCAGCACGCCGACGCCGCCGGCGGTGGAGCCGAAGCCGTTCGTGAAGCTGAGGACCGTCTGCGTCGCGGACATCCCGGCGACGAGACCGGTGACGATCGCTCCGATGACGAGAGCGAGGAAGGGGTGCAGTTTGACCCAGGTGATCAGCACCACGATGGTCGCGATGCCAATGAGGGCGGCGAGGATCAGCACCCATTCGGGCGCGGTCGTCGTCGGCGGCAGGGCGGGAGGGGCGGCTGCCGTGCCGATGAGCGTCGCATGCTGCGCGAGGGCGGACGGGAGAAGGTTCAATGACATGGCCATGAGCTTCCTTGATCTGGCGGTGGGATCCGACGGTGGATTTTGCCCCACGATATCCGCTAAGTAGGACTTAATCAAGTCATGTTCTCAGATATGCATGTTTTAGCCTGAAACGTCGGCGTACTTGCCGGGCAATCGCTCCATAATGGGGGCATGGCAGAAGGGGCACGGGACGGGTCCTCCGCGCAGCACCGGAGACTGCTCGACACGATCGGCATGCGGATCGTCGAGGGCGAGCTGCCCGCGGGCGCCCGGCTGCTGACCGCCGACGTCGCCACTGCGCTGGGCGCGTCTCGCTCGGCGATGCGGGAGGTGGTCCGCGTGCTGGAGAGCATCGGCATGGTCGACGTGCGGCGCCGTACGGGCGTGGAGGTCCTGCCCGCCGACCGGTGGAGTCCGTACGCGCCCGAGCTGATCCGCTGGCAGCTCGACGGATCCGATCGACTGCGGGTACTGCACCAGCTGGCCCAGCTGCGCTCGGCCATCGAGCCCCTCGCCGCACGCCTGGCCGCCGAGCAGGCGGGCCCGGAACAGCGCACCGCACTGGTGAAGGCCGTGCTCGGGATGGTCGAGCACAGCGACCGGGCGGATCAACCGACCTACCTCGCTCACGACACAGACTTCCACACCGCAGTGCTGCGCGGGTCGGGCAACCCTTATCTCGCAGGCCTCTCCGACGTGGTCGCGGCCCTCCTGCACGGGCGCACTTCGCACGCGCTGATGCCGAAACACGCCGACGCGACCGCCCTGCGCCTGCACCAGGACGTCGCTGCAGCCATCACCGCCCGCGATCCCGACGCCGCGGCGCGCGCCATGGCAGAGATCGTCAGCGAGGCCGATGACGCGATCGACGCGATGGCCGATCACGGGCTCTGATCCGATCGGCCGGGGCGTGGGCCGTCCGGGCCTTAGCCGGTTGATAGGTTCCGGCCAGCGCCCGCCAACGCGCGGCCGCGCATAATCGAGACATGACGAAAGCGGCGGGCACCCGGGACCAGGGGACGCGCGCGCCGAGCGCGCTGCCCCGGCTGCTCGCCGCCGGAGTCAGGGGTGTGCGCCGGGTGCGCCGCCCCGCGACCGCCACCTCGCCCGCCTTCGACCTCGCCTATGTGCGCAGCGGACGGCGGTCCCGGATCCCCATCGTGATCATCCCGGGCGGACCGGGTCTGGGATCCGTGCTCCCCTATCGCCGGCTGCGCCGGGCCGCCGCGGCTCGCGGTCTCGACGTCATCATGATGGAGCATCGCGGCGTCGGACTGTCGCGTGCCGATCTCGAGGGGCGCAGTCTGCCGCTCTCCGCGATGCGGATGGTCGATGTGGTCGACGACCTGGCCGCGGTGCTGGACCACGAGGGCGTGCACGCCGCGTACATCGCGGGCTCGTCGTACGGCAGCTACGTCGCAGCCGGATTCGGGGTGCGCCATCCCGACCGCGTCGCGGGGATGCTGCTCGACTCGACGCTGCAGTCCGTCGCGGACCGTGACGCCGAGCGCGTGCTGATCCGGCGGCTGTTCCTCGACGCGGACACCCGCATCGCCGCCTCCGTGCGGGCGCTGGTGCGGGAGGGCTCGGATCCGCGGATCCTGCTCGGAGTGCTGCGTGCGGCGTACGAGCTGGGCGGCGAGGAACTGCTCGGCCCCCTGCTCGCGCAGCGTCTGAACGGCGCGCACGGCGGCCCGCACGGGTCGGTGTGGACGGCGCTCGAGGCGTACGTCGACCGCGCCGAGTCGGAGGCGCACGTGCCCGGCTTCTACGAGTTCGACCTGGTCGGCGCGATCGCATTCCGCGAGCTCGGGTTCGGACCCGACCCGGACGGATCCGCCCTCGACCCCTCGCTCACCTATGCGCCGATCGCGGACCGGTTCCCGCAGTTCGCCGGCGAGCCGTTCGATCTGCCCGCCGCCGCCGCGGGATTCCGCTGGCCGACTGTTCTGCTCACCGGTTCGCGGGACCTGCGCACGCCCGCCGCCGTCGCCCGGCAGGTCGCCGCGACCGCACCGGATGCCGTGCTGGTCGAGATCGAGAACGGGCACAGCGCGCTCGAATCGCACCCGCTCGCTCTGCTGCACGCCCTGGACCGGCTCAGCCTCGGGGAACAGCATCGGCTGCCCGGCGAGGCCGCGATCATGGATCGCCTGCCCCGGCGCGGCCTGGTCGCGGGCCTGCCCCGGCTGCTCACGACGAGCGCCCGCTGGGAGGCGGCGCTGCGCGCCTGAGTCCTCAGCCCTCCAGCCGCACCGCGGAGACCGCGCCGTCGGGCCAGCTCACGCACACGGTCACCGCGCCGTCGGCTGCCGGCACGACCACGACGCCCGGCGCCGGCTCGGATCCGCGCCCCAGGCGGACCTCGGCGATCACCACATCCCCCTCGGCCACGGCGCCGAACTCCAGCCGCGGGATCGACGTGGTCTCGCCGATCGGCGAGGTGCCGGATTCCGCACGCACGGAGGCCGTTGCGGGCCCCGACAGTGCACGCAGCTCCGAACGCAGCCCGTCCAGCTCCAGCGTCACCTCGCCGTCCCTGATGTCCGCGGCCGCCTCGGCGGGCCCGGCCAGAGGCCAGCCGCTGACCCGCAGCGGGATCGGATCCGCGGGCACTCCGGCGCTCGGCAGACGCCGGGCCGCGCGCACCTCCCACGACCCCCGCACGACGCTCGCCGTCGCGAGCCGCGGCCCGTCGGTCACGGCCCCGGTGCGTCCCGCACCGTGGTCGTACGAGGGACCGCCGATGCTCGAATCGACCCAGCGCGCCTCGGCCACCGACGTGGCGAACGCGGCGGTCCCGTCGTCGCCGATGACGCCGCGCACGAACCCGGACCGGTGCGTCGACCGGCCCGCGTCGTCCAGCGCGCCGACCATGTTGTCGGCCGGGTCGTCGATCGTCGCGCCGATCACCGGCGGCATCGTGGCAGTGGAGTAGCCGAAACGTGCGTAGAGGGGCGAATCGCCGGTGCGGGCTCCGACCCGCCCGTTGTCGGCGCCGTGGTTGATCACCCGCACGATGCCGTCCGCCGCGGTGCCGCTGACGATCCAGCCGGCCGGGCGGATCACCCGGCGCACATCGCTCTGTTCGATCGGCAGCGGCTCCTCCACCGCCGTCCAGACCGCGTGATCGGCGGGCAGCATGAGCCCGAGGAAGCCCTTCGACGCCCAGTACGGCGACCCCGCGCCCGAGTAGGTCTGCGCCATCGCCGGCCACTCGCCGAACAGGCCGATCGAGAGCAGTCCGCGCTCGTCGATCGCCCCGCGGTCCAGGAACGCGCGCAGCTCGCCGGAGGCGGCCCGGCGCAGCATCCCGAGCGGCTGCCGGGCGGCGCCGGAGACCGCACCCATCCACAGCGGGGCGGCCGTCGCGAACCGGTAGATCAGACTGCGGCCCTCCAGCACGGGCATGCCGTCCGCCCCGATCAGTGCGACGTAGTCGTCGAGGAAGTCGGCGAGCCTGGCACGGAACACCGGGGCGAGGGCGCCGGATCCGAACTCCGCGGCACCCTGCGATCCGGCCCAGAGCAGCGGATACAGGTGCATGGCCCAGCCGCAGTAGTAGTCGTAGGCGCGCACGGCGCCGTCGGCCCACCAGCCGTCGGCCTGGTAGTAGTCCTCGATGCGGGCGAGGTCGGCGGCGACGCGTGCGGGGTCGTGCGGTCCGCCGACGGAGGCGAGGAAGGTCTCGACCGTGATCCGGAACCAGAGCCAGTTGTTGTCCGGGTAGGCGCTGACCGGGCTCAGCGCGAGCCAGTCCACGATGCGCTGCTGCGCGGCCGGATCCAGGCGGTCCCACAGCCACGGCCGGGTGAGCTGCAGTCCGAGCGCGATCGACGCAGCCTCGACCTGCACCTGCGGCTTCTCCTCCGGGCGCAGCCAGCGCTCCGGATTCTCCGGGTCGGTGCCGGCGACCAGACCGTCGCGGTACCAGTCGACGAACCCGTGCGGATCCGCTCCGCGCTCGCCCGCGAGCCGGAACGCGAACAGCATGAACGACCGCGCGAAGCCCTCCAGCCCGTCACTGGACTCGCCGCTGCTGCTCACCGCGCCCGGCAGCCGCACCTGGCTGCGCGTGGGCGTGAAGTACGGCCGCAGCGACAGCAGCAGGTGGTCGGCGACGGCCGCCCAGTGCGCGCGCGTCCACCCGGTGCGCGGCGAGAGCGTCGCGGTCCTCCGGAGGCAGGATCAGGCGGGCGGGATCGAAGGCGGTCACGGGGTCTCCTTCAGGAAGTCGTCGGGGGCAGTCACGGGATCGACAGGCTCGCGATGCTCGGCCGCAGCGACGATTCGCGCACGTGCAGCTCGGGGCTGAGCTTCACGCGGAAGGCGGGACGTCCGCTGCCGGCCTCGAGCCGGGCGATCAGCAGGTTCACGGCCTCCCGGCCCACGTGCTGCTTGGGCGGGCGGACGGCGGTGATGGCGGGATCGCCGAAGCGGGCGACGTCGTCGTCGTAGGCGACGATCGCGAGGTCGTGCGGCACCCGGATCCCGCGGTCCAGCGCGTGCTGCTCGAGGGCGATCGCCTGCGGGTCCGGCAGCACGATCACGGCCGTGGTCCCGGTGTCGCGGATGACGCCGAGCGCGTCGTCCATGAGACGCTCGCGGCCGGCGGTGTCGAAGCGCACGCCGTCGATCGAGGCGACGTCGGTCGGCAGCCCGAGGGTGCGCAGGGTGGCCTTCCACCCGCGCCGCACGTAGCGGCCCGTGGGGTTCTCCTCCTGCGTGATCAGGCCGATCCGCTCGTGGCCGGCGGCGTGCAGGTGCCGCACGGCGAGCGCGGCGCCCGCGATGTGATCCGACACCACCGAGTCCAGGCTCGGGGCCGCGGCGGCGGCACGGACCCGGCGCTCGGCCAGCACCACGGGGACCGGCAGCGAGTCGAGCCACTGCAGCATCTCGATCGCGTTCTCGCCGAAGGTGTCCGGCGCCACGATCAGCCCGTGCAGGCCGGGGGTGTTCAGCAGCGCCTCGACCTGGCGCCGGTTGTCGCGCAGGTCGTACGTCGACGCGCGCAGCAGCAGCCGGGCGCGCAGCTGCGTCGCCTGGGCCCTGGCGCCGTGCACGATCGGCGGCCAGTAGTAGTCCAGCGATGGCACCACCATGCCGATCGTGTAGCGGGTCACGGCGGGATCGTGCCCGGCCAGGGCGGGGCTGAGGCCCGGTTCGATCGCGCTGCGCAGCGTCGCTCCGCCGTGCACGCGGGTGACCAGCCCCTGCTGCGCGAGCGTGTTGATGTCGCGCCGGATCGTCAGCTCGCTCACCCCGAGGCGCGCCGCGATCGACGAGACGCTCACCGAGCCGTGCTCGCGGATCTCGTCCATGATCCGCTCCCGGCGCTGCAGCGCGAACAGCGGATCCCGCGCGCTCACGACAGCTCCTCGATGACGGTGGTGAGCGTGCCTGCCGCGTCGGGCAGGTCGTACGCGAGGCGGGTGAGGACCGCTCCCCACACCGCGATGAGCTCGGGGTCGTCGAGCTCCCACACCTCCTGGCTCGGGACCACGACGGCGCCGTCCTCACGACGTGCGGTGATGCGGATCCGGTGCCCGTCGGCCGACACCTCGACGCCGTCACCGGATTCTTCGACCGTTCCGGCCGCGATGAGGTGCACCCGCGAGGGGGCCGCTCCGCTCAGTCGCCAGCGATCGACGACCTCGACGCGAGCGCCCGCGCCCAGCCCGTCGGATCCTGCAGCAGCGTCGGATCCGGTGAGCCGGAAGCTGCGCCGCCAGGAGTCGCCGGCGTCGAGCGGGTAGGCCCCGGCGAGTTCGAGCTCGAGTTCGAGTTCGAGCGCCGCCCGCCGGGTCGGGCGTCGCGGACGGCGGCGTATCCGGCTCGCCCTGCGGTGCGGTCACGACCTCCGCCGTGAACGCAGGGCCCTCGCCCTGCTCCAGGCCGTGCGGGGCGGGCGCACTGTGCCATCCGCTCTGCATCGCGCGGATCCGGTACCGCTCGGCGCTGAACGTCTGCGCGGTGTACGTCGGCTTGCCCACGTCGACGAGCAGCGGCCGCCCGCCGGCGGCGACGAGGAAGGACCCGAGGTCCTTGTGGTTGTGGTTCTCGTCGTTCGTGCCGCCCTTCGCGGCGAGCGCGAGCCCGGCAGCCGTTCCTGCCTCCGCACGCCGCACGAGCACCTGCACGGAGGGCAGCCAGACCGCGGCCGGCAGCGGGGCGGACCCCGGCACCGCATCGCGCCACGCGGTGTCGGCCAGAGCGCGCACCAGGCGCGGAAGTCCCCCGGCGACGTCCGCCACGGGTCCGCCGGGCCGGCGCGCGGCACGGGCCCAGGCCGCGACGCGCGCGTCGCCCACCAGCGCGCCCCAGCGGAACGGGAGCTGCCACGGCTCGTGGCCGGGCAGCCGCGCCCAGCCGTCCGCGACGTTCACGTACCAGTCGCCGCCGAGGTGCATCCGCATCGGGAAGCGCAGCGTCTCCGCGACGACCGGGATCCCGGTGGCGTCCAGGGCGCCGTCGGTCGCGCGCGCGACCAGATCCAGCAGCTCCAGCATCCGGCCGGCGCCGTTCCACCAGTACGCGACCCCCTCGTCGATCGCGCCGTCCGCGGGCAGCAGCGCGACGTAGCGGTCCAGGCTCTCCAGCGCCCGAGCGAACAGGCGCGCCACCCGCTCCGAGTCGTCCAGCAGCAGGGCGGCCGAAAGCAGCACGTTGCCGAGGATCCACGGGTTCCAGTTGTTCACGTCGCGCCAGTAGCCGAGCCACCACAGGTCGTCGCGCGTCTCGAACGGCGTGAACACGCGCACCTCGGCCTCGTGCCGGATCCGCTCGCGCAGCCCCGGCCAGCTCTGCGCCCAGCGCGCGCCGAGGATCCGGTCCGCGACCGCCAGCTGCGCGACGATCTCGCCGGCGACGAGATCCAGGTACGGCGCTGCCGTGTCGGGCAGCACGAACCCGCGGCGGGCGTGCGCGTCGTCGTGCGCGGGCAGCGACCAGGTGCTCTGCTCGCACAGCACGACGACACCGTCCGCCGCCTCGTCGATCCACCCGGGATCGTCGGCGGCGGCCGCCGCGATCACGGCCCTGGTCAGCCGCTCCTGGCGGTCCGACACCGCGCGCTCGTACGTCGCGCGATCTCCGTCGCGGACGTACCGCGCGAACAGCGAGCCGAGGGCGTCGGGCCACGGGCGCCCGCGGTCGGCCTCGGCGGCGGCGACGATCCGTTCGATCGTGATCGGATCGGCCTGCGCCCAGGCGTCCCGGCGCTCGATCGGGGGGATCCCCACGCGCTCGCGCAGCACCTCCGGTGCGAGGAGGCCGAGCGTGGCCCGCAGCGCGTCCTGGCTCATCGCCGTTCCCCACTCGGCACGCAGCGGACCGCGGAATTCCGCGGTTTTCACGACCGTCCCGGCGGGCGGCGCCGCGTGCGAGCTGACCCGGGAGTGGGCATCGGCTTCCGGGGTCCGAGTCATGACATGAGCCTTCGCTTCTGCTGGTTTCTGTTCGAATCTGATCGATATGTTTCGTCTCGAACGAGTCGAGTATCTACTGAGTTCAGCGACGACGCAATGCCCTGCTTCGTCGGGATCTGACGAAGGACGGAACCACCGGGAATGACCGCAGCGACCACCCCCACTGCCCTCGTCGTGATGTCCCGCGAGGTGTTCGAGCGCCAGTTCGACGCCGAACGGATCGCCCGGCTGCGCCGGATCGCGATCGTGCCGGATCCGGTCTTCACCGACGACCTCGACGACCCCGCCCTCGCCGAGCGGCTGTCCACCGTCGAGGTGCTGCTCACCGGCTGGGGTGCCCCGCGCCTCGACGCCGCCCGGCTGGACCGGATGCCGATGCTGCGCGCCATGCTGCACTGCGCCGGATCCGTCCGCCGTCAGGTCAGCGAGGAGTTCTGGCGGCGCGGGATCCGCGCCGCCTCGGTCGCCGACGTGAACGCGGTGCCCGTCGCCGAGTTCACGCTCGCGGCCATCATCTTCGCCGGCAAGAAGGCGCCGTTCATCGCGGCCGACCCGGACATCCGCCGGCTGAACGGGCTGCAGGCCGAGCGGTTCGGCGAGCTCAGCAACCTGGGCCGCACGATCGGCGTCGTCGGCTTCAGCCGCGTCGGCCGCCGCGTCGTCGACACCGTGCAGCAGCTCGAGAACGTGACCTGCCTGGTCGCCGACCCGTATGCGGATCCCGCCGGGATCGCGGCCGCCGGCGGCGTGCACACGACCCTGGACGAGCTGCTGCCCCGCGTCGACGTGCTGTCGCTGCACGCCCCCGAGCTGCCGTCCACCCGGCACATGATCGGCGCGGCGCAGCTCGCCGCCCTCCGCGACCACACCACGGTGATCAACACCGCCCGGGGCAGCCTGATCGACACCGCGGCGCTCGAGCGCGAGTGCGCGAGCGGCCGGCTGAACGCGATCCTCGACGTGACCGACCCCGAGCCGCTCCCGGCCGACTCGCCGCTCTACCGCCTGCCGAACGTGATGATCACCCCGCACCTGGCCGGATCCCTGGGATCCGAGCTGCACCGCATGACGAACGCCGCCCTCGACGAGCTCGAGCGCTTCGCCGCAGGGTTCCCCCTGCTGGAAGAGGTCACGGTCGACGCCCTGCGGCTGAGCGCCTGACCCTCCCCACCGACTCGCCCGCACCGACCCGCACCATCCCCAACCCGCCACTAAGGAGTCACCCCGTATGAAGAGAAAGCTCATCGCCGTCGGCACCGTCGCCGCGGCGGCGCTCGCCCTCGCCGGCTGCGCCGGCACCTCCGCGCCCGCGACCACCGCCTCGGACGGCGGGGCGAAGTCCACCCTGACCATCGCCCTGTGGGATCTGCAGAAGACCCCCGAGTTCAACGCCCTCATCTCGGCGTTCGAGAAGGCGAACCCGCACATCACCGTGCAGCCCGTGGACATCCCCTCGGTGAACTACGAGGACAAGATCACGACGATGCTCGCCGGCGGCGACACGCACCGACATCATCACGGTGAAGAACCTGACCGACTTCGGCGGCTACGCGAAGAAGCAGCAGCTGCAGAAGGTCGACGACGTCGTGAAGGCGCTGCCCACCGACAAGATCCCCGCCGTGCAGCAGTACAAGTACCAGGGCGCGTACTACGCCGCCCCGTACCGGCAGGACTTCCACGTGCTCTACTACAACAAGGACCTGTTCAAGGCCGCGGGCGTGAAGGATCCGGAGAACCTCACCTGGGACGAGTTCGCCGCCGACGCGCAGAAGCTGACCACCGGCAGCGACGCCGCCAAGGTCTACGGCGCCTACGTGCACACCTGGAACTCGATGGTGCAGGGCTACGCCGCCGCGCAGCAGGACAAGCCGTACGACAAGGCCGACTACTCGTGGATGGCCGACCAGTACAAGGTCACGCTGGACATGCAGAAGGCCGGATCCGTCATGGACTGGGCGACAGCGAACAGCCAGAAGACGAGCTACCAGAACATGTTCGAGACCGGCAAGGCCGCCATGGTGCCGATGGGCACCTGGATGATCGCGCCGCTGCTGGCCGACAAGAAGGCCGGCACGATGAACGTGAACTGGGGCATCGCGCCCATCCCGCAGCTGAAGAGCGGCTCGAAGGTCACCACGATGGGCGGCCCGACCGGGTTCGGCATCAACAAGAACGCGAAGAACGCCGCGGCGGCCAAGAAGTTCCTCTCCTTCGCCTCCGGCCCCGAGGGCGCGAAGGCCGTCGTGGCTGCGGGGATCGTGCCCGCGTACCACAGCGACGAGATCACCAAGGAGTACTTCGCCCTGGCCGGCATGCCCCAGGACAGCCTGTCCAAGAAGGCGTTCGCCCCCGACACGATCCGCGCGGACGGACCCACCGGTCCCGACGCGGCGGCCATCGGCGGCGTGCTCAAGCAGGAGCACGAGCTGATCATGACCGGCAGCAAGCCGATCTCCGACGCGCTCACCGAGATGGCGAGCCGCGTCAAGAACGAGGTGCTGCAGCAGTAGCGCACCCGGGTCGCTGAGCCTGTCGAACGGTCGCTGAGCCTGTCGAAGCGTCCCTTCGACAGGCTCAGGGACCGGCCAGCGCCTGACCCGATCCGGAGCAAGGACATCATGACCACGACCGCAGATCGACCACCCGCCGCGACGCCGACGTCGCGCGCCACGGCCGGCCGCCGGATGCGCCGCCGCAGCATCCTCATCGGGTGGAGCTTCATCCTCCCGAACTTCCTCGGCTTCGCGCTGTTCACGCTCGTCCCGGTCGCCGGCGCGTTCAGCCTCGCCTTCATGAAGTGGGACGGCTTCAACGCCCCGGAGTTCATCGGGATCCGCAACTTCACCCGCCTGTTCGGCGACGACAACTTCCACGTGGCGCTGCTCAACACCGTGCTCTACGCGGTCGGGCACGTGCCGCTCACGCTCGCGATCTCGCTGTGCCTGGCGCTGCTGCTGAACCAGAAGCTGCGCGGCATCGCGTTCTTCCGCGTCGCGATCTTCTTCCCGTACATCACCTCGCTCGTCGCGATCGCGATCGTGTGGAACATGCTGTTCAACCCGACCAGCGGCCCGATCAACCAGTTCCTGCACCTGATCGGCGATCGCGAACCCGCCCGGCTGGACGGCCAGCACCACCTGGGCGCTGCCGGCCGTGATCATCACCGGCGTGTGGCGCGACATGGGCTACTACATGGTGCTGTTCCTCGCCGGCCTCCAGGCGATCCCGCACGAGTACTACGAGGCCGCGTCGGTGGACGGCGCCGGCCGCTGGCGGACCTTCTGGAGCATCACGCTCCCCTCCCTGCGCCCGACGACCTTCCTCGTGCTGGTGCTGCTGAGCGTGTCGAGCTTCAAGGTGTTCGACCTGATCTTCGTGATGACCCAGGGCGGTCCGGGCAGGGCGACCCTGGTGCTCTCCCAGCTCATCTACCAGGACGGCATCATCAACGGCCAGTTCGGCTACGCCTCGGCGATCTCGCTCGTGCTGTTCGTGATCGTGCTCGTCGTCACCGTCTTCCAGTTCCGGATCCAGCAGAGGAGGGAGCGCTGATGAGCTCACTCGCGTCCGACCTCGCCCGCGAGGTCGCAGGCTCCGCCGCACCGGGCCGCCCGCGAAGCCCGCCCGGTCCGCGCCGCGCACCCGTCGGCGCACCCGCACCCGCCTCGGCCACGCGGCGATGTACCTGCTGCTGGTCGTGCTGCTGGGCATCGTGCTGCTGCCGTTCTTCTGGATGCTGTCGAGTTCGTTCAAGAACGACGTCGACGTGCTCACCGTGCCGATCCAGTGGATCCCGAAGACGTTCGTGTGGAGCAACTACGCGAAGATCTGGACCGAGATCCCGATGGCCGGCTATCTCGCGAACTCCGCGTTCCTGTCGGTCGTGATCACGATCCTGCAGGTGCTCACCGGCAGCTTCGCCGCCTACGGATTCTCGAAGGTGCGCTTCCCCGGCCGCGACGCCCTGTTCCTGGCCTACATCGCGACGATCGCGGTGCCGTGGCAGGCGTACATGATCCCGCAGTACGTGATGATGCAGAAGGCCGGCCTGACGAACACGTTCACGGCGCTGATCCTGCTGCAGGCGTTCGGCGCGTTCGGCGTGTTCCTGATGCGGCAGTACTACATGACGATCCCGGACGAGCTGAACGAGGCGGCCAGGATCGACGGTCTCAGCGACTACGGCATCTGGGCGCGGATCATCCTGCCGCTGTCGAAGCCGGCCCTCGCCTCGCTCGCCCTGCTCACGTTCGTGAACACCTGGAACGACTACATGGGTCCGTTCATCTACCTCTCCAGCAACCAGCTGTGGACGGTGCAGATCGGTCTGCAGTCGTTCATCGGGCAGTACTCGGCGCAGTACGCGATGATCATGACCGGCTCGGTGATCAGCGTGATCCCGATCCTGGCGATCTTCCTGGCCGGGCAGCGCTACTTCATCGCCGGCATCGCGACGAGCGGGATGAAGGGATGAGCGCGGTGGGCGCCGAGCGCAGGACCGGGCGGCTCCGGCTGCGGCACGAGAGCATGGAGTCCCTGTTCGGGTACGCCTACGCGATCCTGATGACGGATCTGCTGCTCGTGCTCGCGAACCTGCCGCTCGCGATCCTGCTGTTCGTCGCACGCGATGCGCTGCAGGCGTGGCCGACCGTGCTGCTGCTGTCGCTCACGCTGGCGCCGTCGCTGGCGGGCGCGTTCGAGGTGTTCCGGCGGATGCGCGGCGACGAGCCGCCGCGCCCGTTCGCCGCGTTCTGGAGCGGGTACCGGCGCCGCGGCCCGGCCGCAGCCCTGATCGGGCTGGTCACCGCGCTCGCGATCGGCTTCGTGCTCTACGACGGCGCGATCCTGGCCGGTGCGTGGGCGGCGCTGCTCGCCCCGACGCTCACGGTCGTCGCGGCATGGGCGCTCGCGACCTGCACCTCGGCGATCGCCGGGCTCGTGCTGTACCCGCGGGCGTCGGTGCGGGCGATCGTGAAGGCCGCCGTCTATCTGTCCGTGCGGCGCTGGTACTTCAGCGTCTTCGCGCTCGTGCTGCTCGGGATCACGGCGGCCGCGGTCGTCGCCCAGCCCGTGCTCGGCGCGCTCGTTCCGGGACTGCTGCTCTACGTCGTGTTCGCGAACGCCGAGTTCGCGTTCCGGCGCGCCGTGGAGGCCGAGACCTCCGCGGCGCGCTGAGCGGGGTCAGCGTCGCGTGCGTCCCGCGGCCGGAGGCGCGACCGATTCGCGCACGACGAGCCTCGTGCCGACGATGATCTCCCCGTCGGCATGACGGCCGAAGGCGTCGTCGATGCGGCTGAGCGCGAGGCGCACGCTCTCGCGCCCCATCTCCTCGAGCGGCACGTGCACGGTGGTCAGCTTCGGAGTGAGCTCGCTGGACTGCGGGATGTCGTCGTATCCGACGAGCGACATGTCCTCGGGCACGCGAACGCCGCGCGCGGTCATGGCGTCCAGCGCCCCCGCGGCGACGAGATCGTTCGCGGCGAACACGGCGGTGACGTCGGTCCGCGCGTCGAGGACCTCGCTCATCGCCGTGTGCCCGAACCGCCGGCCGAACGCCCCCTGCCGCACGAGCTCCGGCGGCACGTCGAAGCCGTGGGACAGCATGGCACGACGGTAGCCGGCGAGGCGTGCGACGCTCGTGGAGAGCCCGACCGGGCCGCCGAGGTACAGGATCCGCCGATGACCCTGCGCGATCAGGTGCTCGGTGACCGCGAAGGCTCCGCCCTCGTTGTCGTATCCCACGATCTTGGCGGGCACGTTGTCGCCCACCGACGGCCGGCCGCACAGCACCAGGGTGGATCCGATCCCGGCCAGCACTCTGGCGCGCTCCGCCATCCGGCGCCGGGCTCCCTGGTCGTCGTACCCGCCGCCGACGACGATCACGGCGTCCGTGCGCTGGCTGATCATGCGGTCGATGAGCTCGATCTCGCGGTCGACGTCGCCCTGCGATGCGGCGACGATGCACAGCCGCCCGGTCGACGCTGCCTCCTGTTCGACGCCGCGCACGATGTACGAGAAGAAGGGATCGACGAGGTCGTTCACGATGATCCCGACGCTGTGCGTGGCCGCGCTCGCAAGCGCACGGGCGTGCGCGTTCGCGGTGTATCCGAGCTCGTCGATCGCGCGCCTGACCGTGTCGCGCGTGGCCTGCGCCACGGGATAGTTGCCGTTGAGCACGCGGGAGACGGTGGCCGAGGACACCCCGGCGCGCTCCGCCACGTCGGACATCGTCACCGTGTGCGCTGCCCGGTCGCTCTGCGTCGTCATCCCGTCCTCCCTTCGTCTGCTCCGCGGCTCCCGTCGCGGCCGATGCGCCCCGCATCGGTCAGGCGGTATACGCCAGCTCGTCGGCACGGAGCTCGTGCACGAGGGTCCCTCGACCAACGTAGTGCTCGACCTCGCGCACGGCCGAGTCGCCCAGCCGGTGGATCTCGTTGCCGAGCGCGCCGGCGATGTGCGGCGTGAGCACCACGTTCGGCAGCGTGTACAGCGGCGATCCCGCCGGCAGCGGCTCCGGATCCGTGACGTCGAGGTACGCATCCAGGCGTCCGCTCACGGTCTCCGCCGTGAGCGCAGCCGTGTCGATCAGGGCCCCGCGCGCGGTGTTGACGATCACCGCGCCATCACGCAGCAGCGCGAGTTCACGGGCCCCGATGATGTGACGCGTGTCGGGTGTGCTCGGCGCGTGCAGCGTGAGCACGTCGCTGCGACCGCACAGCTCGTCCAGCGGCACCGCCTCGACGCCGAGCCGCTCGGCCTCCTCGTGCGTCAGATACGGATCGCAGACCAGGATCCGCGCCTGCAGCAGCCGCACCAGGCGGATGACCTCGCGCCCCACCCGGGACGCGCCGAGGATGCCGATGGTGACGCCGTTCGTCCCGAGGGGAGGCACGCCGGAGACCGAGCGGTGCCGCGTGGTCGTGCGCAACTGCTCGGCGAAACGGCTCGCCCGCTTGAGCCCGAACACGATGGCGGCGAAGGTGAACTCCGCGACCGGCTTCGCGTTGGCGGAGGCCGCGGTGCTGACCCTGATCCCGCGCCGGAACGCCTCCGCGTCGAGGAACGTCTTGACGGTTCCGGCCGTGTGCGCCACGACCTGCAGCCGGGGTGCGAGGTCGAGCACGGCGGAGTCGATGCGCGGCGTGCCCCAGCCGGTCACCATCACCGTGGCCTCGCTCAGGGCCGCCCGGGCGGTGGCGGAGTCGAAGTCCACGATCGGCAGCGGTCCCACGAGGTCGACCACGGCCCGCAACCGTGCAAGAGCGTCGGCGGTGAACACCTCGCGGAACGACTCGTCCGCCATGACGACCACGGCGCGGGGCCGGGACGCAGCGAGATCTTGATCCACGTCGATCCCTTCTTTCCTGATTCAGATAGTAAGCGCATACTATCTGTCGCGTCCAACTCGTTTCGTGAATCGCGTAGCGATTCACCGCAAATCAGCGCCGCTGGAGTTTCCGGACGGGACGTTGACAGCATCGCCGACCTCCGGTACGGTGCCAGAAATAGCAAGCGCTTACTAGCTCTTGCGGAGAACCGATGACGCTTCCACCCCGCATCGCATGTCGAGGTCATAGATGAGCAGCTACAGCGAGGCCGCCGTGCAGAGCACGCCGAGTCCGGCCGACGACGCCTCCGGCACGGCCCCGACGCAGCCCGCGCCGAAAGCCCGGAGACGCGCGAAAGAGGTCGACGGCGTGCCGGTGCGGAAGAGGCGGACCCTGTGGGCGCGGATCAAGCGCGACCGGATGATGCTGCTGCTCGTGGCGCCCGGTTTCCTCTACTTCGTGGTGTTCCACTACCTGCCGCTGCCGGGCAACATCGTGGCGTTCGAGAACTACCAGCCCTATCTCGGCTTCATCGAGAGCTCCTGGGCCGGCCTCGCCAACTTCACGAAGATCTTCGCGGATCCCACGTTCTGGCAGGCCCTGCGCAACACGGTGGTGATCACCGGACTGCAGCTGGTGCTCTTCTTCCCCATCCCGATCCTGCTGGCGCTGCTCCTGAACAGCATCATGTCCGGCCGGATCCGCAAGTTCGTGCAGAGCGTCGTCTACCTGCCGCACTTCCTCGGCTGGGTGATCATCGTGTCGATCTTCAACCAGGTCCTCGGTGCGACCGGTGTGGTGCCGCACGTCATGCACGCGCTCGGGCTGCCGCCGTTCGAGGCGATGACCACCCCGTGGTTCTTCCCGTTCCTGGTCTCGATCCAGTCGGCCTGGAAGGACGCGGGCTGGGGCACGATCATCTTCCTCGCGGCTCTCATGAACATCGACCAGGAGCTGTACGAGGCGGCGGCGGTCGACGGCGCGGGCCCGTGGCAGCGCATGCGCCGGATCACGATCCCCGGGATCATGCCGGTGATCATCCTGCTGCTGATCCTGAACCTGGGCAGCATCCTCTCCGTCGGCTTCGAGCAGATCGTGCTGCAGCGCGACAACGTCGGCGCGGGCGCGGGAGAGGTCCTCGACACGTGGGTCTACTACAACGGCATCCAGAACGGGCAGTGGGGCCCCGCGGCGGCCGTCGGCCTGGTGAAGGGCGTCGTCGGCCTCGCCCTCGTGCTCGGAGCCAACAAGGTCGCGCATCTGTTCGGCCAGGAAGGGGTGTACTCCAGTGGCAAGTGACGCGCAACTGGCGACCAGGGCGGTCGTCATGCCCAAGGACCGTCGGCGCACCCGCCGCATCGAGTCCGCCCGTCCCGCCTGGATGGAGAAGCCGAGCACCCTGAGCCGGATCGGCAAGGCGATCGTGGTCATCCTGATCTGCGCCGTGACGATCTACCCGTTCCTGACGGTGATCTCCACGAGCCTGAGCGACAGCACAGACATCGCCAACGCGAACGGTCTCGTGCTGTTCCCGCTGCACCCGACCTTCGCCGCCTACGAGACGATCTTCGCGGGCGGTGTGGTGACCGCCGCCCTCGTGCGCAGCATCCTCATCACGGTGATCGGCACGCTGCTCTCGCTCGCCGCGACCGTGGGCATGGCGTACGGGCTGTCCCGGCGCGATCTCGCGTTCGGCAGGTTCATCCTGCTGACGGCGCTGTTCACGATGCTGTTCACCCCCGGCATCATCCCGAGTTTCCTCATGGTCAAGCAGCTCGGCCTGCTGGGCAGCTACGCGGCACTCGTGCTGCCGACACTGGTCTCCGCCTTCAACCTCGTCGTGGTCCGCTCGTTCTTCATGGGGCTGCCGCAGGAGCTGTTCGAGGCGGCCCGGATCGACGGCGCGGGGGACTTCCGGATCCTGGTGAGGATCGTCCTCCCGCTCTCCAAGGGCGTGCTCGCCGTGGTCGGGCTGTTCTACGCGGTCGCCTACTGGAACGCGTTCTTCAACGCGATGCTCTACCTGAAGAGCGACCAGTGGCCGCTGTCGATGATCCTGCGGCAGTACGTGCTGCTCGGATCCCCGCTGGACACCGCATCGGTCGGCGAGATCTCCGCCCCGTCGCAGGCGATCCAGATGGCGGTCGTCGTGATCAGCCTCGTCCCCATCCTGCTCGTCTACCCGTTCCTGCAGAAGTACTTCACCAAGGGCGTCCTGACCGGCGCGGTCAAGGGCTGACGCCCGCCCTCACCCGATCGACCCACTCCCCCCAGAGAAAGGAGCCCATCGTGGCTCTCGAAACGAATCGGCGGACGTTCCTCTCGTTCGCCCTTCTCGGCGCCGTCGGCGTCGTGACCGCCGGCTCGCTCGCCGGCTGCGGCACGCAGAGCACGCTGAACGCATCGGCGGCCTCGGCCTCCGTGCTGCCCAAGTACATCCCGCTCGCGGGCGCCACCCCGGATCTCGCCGGCACCGCTGCCGGCGTCCCCGCGGCGTTCTACAACTACCCGGCGAAGCCCTTCCGCGCGGTGGCCGCGCCGTTCATGAAGGGACAGAAGGTCACCGCGATCACGAACATCTTCGGCCCGCCCCCGACGCCCGCCGACAACAACCCGGCCTGGCAGGAGATCCTGAAGCGGCTGGGCGGCACCGTGGACATCACGGCGGTGTCCAGCGACGACTACGACACCAAGCTGAACACCGTGATCGCGGGCAGCGACATGCCCGACCTCATGCTCAACGACGGGGCCGCGATCGCCGACATCATCGGCTTCCTGGAATCCGCCTGCCAGGATCTCACTCCGTTCCTCGCGGGCGACAAGGTCACGGCGTACCCGAACCTGGCGAACATCCCGCAGGCCTTCTGGAAGCCGGCCGTGCAGAACGGCAAGCTCTACGGCATCCCGATCCCGCGCAGCATGACCGGCGGATCCGGGTTCATCAACCAGACGTTCTTCGAGGCCGCCGGCGTCAGCGACACCTCGACGATCAAGAACGCGGACGACTACCTCGCCCTCGCCAAGCAGCTCACCGGCGGCAGCCGCTGGGCGCTCGGCAGCACCAAGTTCGGTCTGATCCCGTTCGAGCACATCTTCCACGTGCCGTACAACTGGACCCTGAAGAACGGCAAGCTCGTCAAGGACTTCGAGACGCCGGAGTACCTGGAGGCCGTGAGCTTCGTGCAGAAGCTGTACGCCGCCGGCTGCTACGCGCCGGGCAGCGAGGGCTGGACCAAGTCGCAGATGTCGAACGCGTTCATCTCGGGCCAGGTCGCGCAGATCTACGACGGACTGCCCGCCTTCGGCAAGCCCGGCGGCTACCAGCAGACCGTGCCCGCGGCGAACCCCGCCAACAAGGTCACGCCGTTCCTCCCGTTCAGCGCGACCGGCGGCAAGGCGACGGTGTGGCTGGACAACATCGACTTCGCGTGGACCATGGTGAAGAAGGGCAGCTCCGATCACATCAAGCTGGTGCTGCAGGTCGCGAACTTCCTCGCCTCGCCGTTCGGCAGCGAGGAGTATCTGCTGATGAACTACGGCGTCGAGGGCGCCGACTACACGAAGGATGCGAAGGGCAACCCCGTGCCGACCCCGCAGGCGGCGCTCGACACGGCCGTGCCGTGGAAGTACCTGACCGCGGGGCCGAACACGCTGTACTCGCCGCAGTTCCCCGATGCGATCAAGACGTTGCACGAGGCGTACGCGAAGCTGGTCCCGCTCGGCGTGGCCGATCCGACGCAGGGCCTGTTCAGCCCGACGAACGCCCAGCAGGGCATCACGATCGCGAAGCCGGTGAGCGACGCGGTGACCAACTTCATCGCAGGACGCGGATCGCTGAACGACGTGAAGAGCGCGATCGCGACCTGGAAGAGCAGCGGGCGGCGACACCATCCGCTCCGAGTTCCAGAGCGCGCTGAACGGGCCGACCTCGAGCCCGACGCCGTCGGCCTGACCGGCAGAGGATCCGTGAACGGGAAGAGGGCGACGTGGCAGAGGGACGCGTGAGGGAACACGAGACCACGGAGATCGGGATGGATCCCGCCCTCTCCCCGTTCACGGGATGGACCAGGGCGCACTGGGAGTCCGTGGCGGACGGCTGGCTGGCCCAGGTCACCCGGTACGACAGCCCGGGCGGCGGCCTGCCCCGGCTGCCCGGCCGCGTCACCGGCGACGGCGTGCGCCGAGAGGGCATGGAGACGGTGGGCCGGTCGTTCCTGCTCGCAGCGCCCCGCATCGCCGGCGCCGAGGACGCGTCGGATCCGATCGTGCAGAGCCACCTGGAGCGCTACAGCCGCGCCCTGCTCGCCGGCACGCGACCGGACGGTCCGGAGGCCTGGCCGCGCGGGGTGACCTGCCGGCTCCCGCTCACCGGGATCACCAACTCGATCGTGGAGGCGGCGAACATCGCGTTCGGGCTGCACGTCAGCCGCGAGCGGCTGTGGGACGCGCTGACCCGGCCCGAGCAGCGACAGCTCGCCGACTGGCTCCGCCATCACGCCCGCTGCGAGGTGTGGCAGAACAACTGGCAGCTCTTCCCGGCGATAGCGGAGGCGTTCCTGCGCTCGGTCGGCGAGGACACCCGCGGGCTGCACTCGGACCGCAACGTCGCCCGGGTCGAGTCCTGGTACCTCGGCGACGGCTGGTACACCGACGGCCCCGAGCACGCTGTCGACTACTACAACGCCTGGGCGATCCACCCCTATCTGTGGGCCTGGTACCGGATGACCGACACGGTGCACACGCCGGAGGGGCAGCGGCACTTCGAGCGGCTGCACGACTTCACCGCCTCGCTCGCGCACTTCGTCGCCGCGGACGGATCCGTGCTGCACCAGGGCCGGTCGCTCACGTACCGCACCGCCGTTCTCGCCGCACTGTGGTGCGCGGACGCGTCGGGCACGAGCGCGCTGACGCCCGGCCAGACCCGCCGCATCGCGTCGGGCGTGCTCTCCCGGTTCACCGCGCAGGGCGTCGGCGTCGACGCCCCGCTGTCGCTCGGCTGGTACGACGCGTTCGAGCCGATGTGCCAGGAGTACAGCGGTTTCGGCTCGCCGTATCTGGCCGGGATCGGGTTCCTCGGGCTCGCGCAGCCCGCCACCGCAGCGGTGTGGACGGCCGCCGAAGAGGCGCAGCCGGCGGACGGCGGACCCTTCGTCCGGCCGATCGAGCCGGTCGGTTGGGTGCTGCGCGCGGCCTCGGATGGGATCGTCCGGATGGCGAACCACGGCTCCGACCACGCCACGCTCCCGGTCGGAGAGGACGAGGACCGGGACGATCCGCACTACGCCAAGTTCGGCTACACGACGCACACCGCTCCCGGCACCGGCCCCGCGTGGACCGACGCGATCGACTCGCATTTCGCCCTCGTCGACACCGAGGGACACGGCAGCCGGCGCAGCACACTGCGCGGCACGCGTGTCGAGGGCACGCTCTCCGGCTCGGTGCACGTGCCGCAGTCCGGCCGTCGCGCGCTGCCGGGCTGCGCCGTGACCACGGTGACGGCAGTGCACGACGTGTACGAGGTGCGCGCGCACCTGGTCGAGACCGATCGGGAGTGGACCATGCGCGAGGGCGGCTACGCGGTCGCCGCCGACGTGCCGCTGGAGTCCGGCGCCTTCATGGGCGGTGCCTGGGCGCGCGGCCGCGACGGACTGCTCTCGGCCGTCATCGGACTGCACGGCTGGGATGCGAACCCGGCGAACGAGCGCGTCTTCGCCTATCAGCACGCCAACGCGATGGGCCCGCACTCCGCTACCCCCGCCCTGTTCGGCCGCACCGGCGTCGGCCGCACGGTCGTCGTCACCCTGCACGTGCTCGAACGCGGAGCGGCCCCGGATCCGCAGCACTGGCGCGCGCAGGTCGCGCCTCACGTCGACGGCACCCGCATCCGCCTCGTCTGGACCTCCGGCCAGGTCGACGCCTTCGACCTGGCGACGTTCGTGCCCTGGGACGGGCATCCGGGACTCACCGGCCCCCGAGGGGATGCGGCATGATCGAGCTGCGGTACGGAGCCCAGACGCACGAGCGGCGCCAGGATCCGGCGATGCGCGCGTTCCGCGCCGATCGCTTCGGGCAGTTCGTGCACTGGGGCCTCTACGCCCTGCCCGCCGGGACCTGGCACGGGCGCACGATCGACTTCGCGGCAGAGTTCCTGATGCACTCCGCCGGGGTGAGCCGGGAGGACTGGGCCGCACTCGCCGCCGATTTCACGCTCGACGGCTTCGATCCCGTCGCCTGGGCGCGCACCGCGAAGCGCATGGGCGCCCGATACGTCACCGTCACCACGAAGCACCATGACGGGTTCTGCCTGTGGCCGAGCGCGTTCAGCGACTTCACGGTGGCCGCGACGCCCTCCGGCCGGGACGTGCTCGGCGAGATCGTCGCGGCCTATCGCGCCGAGGGGCTCGCCGTGCACCTGTACTACTCGGTGCTGGACTGGCACCACCCGGACTGGCGGTACACGCTCGACACGGATGAGGATCGCGCCGCGTTCGACCGGTACCTCGCGTTCGCGACGGACCAGCTGAGCGAGCTCGCCGAGCGCTACCCGGACGTCCGCGGCTTCTGGTTCGACGGCACCTGGGACGAGTCCGTCAAGGCCCACGGCCGCTGGACATGCGAGATCGAACGGATCCTGAAGGAGCGGATCCCGGGGGCGATCGTGAACAGCCGTCTCCGCGCCGACGATCTCGGCGCGCGGCATTTCGACTCGAACGGCGCTCTGATGGGCGACTACGAGAGCGGATACGAGCGGCGGCTGCCCGCGCCCTGGGACCGCTCGGTCACCGCGCACGACTGGGAGGCCTGTGCGACGATCACTCAGGCGACCTGGGGCTTCCACGACTCCGCGTGGGCCGACCGCGGACGCAAGACGCCCGCGCAGATCGTGGAGCAGCTCGCGCAGACGGTCAGCCTCGGCGGCAACCTGCTGCTCAACTTCGGTCCACGCGGCGACGGCTCGCTGGTGCCGTCCGAGGTCGAGCTCGCCGACCGCGTCGGCGCCTGGATGGACGTGAACTGCGCCGCCGTGCACGGCAGCGGCCCGGCTGAGGGCTGGGAGTATCCCGGCTGGGGCTTCTACACCGCGCCGCTCGAGCACGATCCCGCCGGCCCGGAAGGCGTCGTGCACGCGATCGTGACCCGGATCCCGGTGTCGGGGATCCTCACGATCGACGTACCCGCGGGACTCGAGGTGCGCGCGATCCACGCGCTCGCCGGCGGCGCCCCCGTCCCGTTCACCGTCCTGGACCCGCGTGCGGTCCAGATCGCCGCACCCGCCGCCGCGGAGATGCCCCTCGTGTTCGCGCTCGAGACCGGACCGGCCGTCGTGCCCGGCGGCCCGCGCGAGCCCAACCCGGATGTCGCGCTCGTGTGAACAGCATGAGCGGGCGCCTTCCCGTTCCGCGCTTCCGACGCAGAACGGGAAGGACTTCACCCCCACCCTCCGCTTCGAAGAGGAAAAGGAAAGGGCACCACCATGAAACAGCACCGCACCGTGCACCGCAATGCGCGCCCCACTCGATGGCGACGCCTGGCCCCGGCCCTGGCTGTGGGCGCCGTCGCGGCGCTCGCCGTCCCGGCAGCCGCCACCGCAGACACCACCCCGACCCCGCCGCAGTACACCGCAGCGGGCGCCTCCTCGCTGAACGGGGGCCTGCTGAGCGACATCGCCGGTTCGGCGTTCGTGAGCAAGGACGGGCAGTTCCACTGGTCCAACGGCGACACCCCGTACGACACGAACCCTGCGCACGCGTGGGCGCGCACCTTCACGAACTCCGATCTGGGTGCCGTGACGGCGGGGATGGGGTCGTCGACGCAGCTCGCGCAGGCCCCCGCGTACTACGCCGACGCCGGCACCATCTGCTATCAGCTCGACAAGGATCCGGCCTTCCCGATCCCGTCGCCGCAGCAGGACGACCACTGCGACGTCATCGGCGTCTGGGTGGATCCGGCCGGCACCTGGCACGCCCTGCTCAACGACGAGTTCCAGTTCGACCCGTGGCAGACCAAGGGCGCGGATGCGACCATCGCGCAGAAGGTGTCGACCGGGCACCACAACAACCGGATCCTGCTCGCGACCTCCAAGGACGCGGGCGCCTCCTGGCAGTACCAGGGGCCGGCGCTCACCTCCGCCTGGGACGACGACCAGGTGATCGACAGCGCCGCCTCCCCCGGCCAGTCCTACCCGTTCGGCAACTCCGGCTGCCGCCTGTTCGTGGACTACTCGACCGGGTACTTCTACATCACCTACAACGTGAAGATCTACAAGAAGCCCGCATCGTCGACCCTGGCCAGCTGGACCGAGATGGCGCGAGCACCGATCAGCGGCGGCATGGCCAGCGGCACCTGGCAGAAGTGGCACGACGGCGCCTGGTCGCAGCCCGGCATCGGCGGCATCGACGGCAACGTCAACTCGATCGGTGGCCTGAACGTGTCGTACGACCCGGCGACGGATCGCATCGCCTGGCAGGGTTCCGGCGCGAACGCCTCCGCCTCGTACGAGGCGGCCAAGGTCGGCAGCGATCACCTCATCGCGTTCTCCGACGCCTCCGGCAACAGCTACACGGCGAACACCCTCGCGCACACGGTCGTGAACGACGCCACCGGTCAGTCCGCCCCCGATCGCACGGTCTCGTACCGGGATCCGGTGACCGGGCAGGACGTGACGCTCAAGGCCGTCGACGACAAGTACGAGAACGGCGTCAAGGTCGTCACCGGCGGCATCTACGTCACGCAGACGAATCCGGCCACGGGCGCGTCGCAGAACGTCGACCTCATCACGAACAGCGCCTACTACAAGGACCCGTCGTCGAAGCTGGTGTACCTGCCGTCGGCGAACAACGAGTCCGCGATCTCGTACAACGCCTTCTCGGGGCTGTACCGGATCGTCGGCTACGACGGCAACGTCTACGAGACCGCCGATCTGGGAGACCCGAACTCGTGGAAGGTCGTCGGGCTCATGCCCGCAGGCTCCACCGGCGGCTACCTGACGTCGCTCGACAACGGCAGCCTTACCAACCAGAACGTCACCGGGCGCTCTTTCCTGACGATCTCCGATCTGAACGGCACCGTGGTCGACATCGCGCAGACCGCCGCGGCCGGATCCGCGGCGGCGAGCGAGGCCTACGTGCCCCGCGATACCGCGGGCAACGAGGTGAGCGCCGACGCGGCATACGTCCTGCGCGTGGGAGACCGTGCCGTGACGGCGGACGCGGGACCTGGTCTGAACGGCGGGAAAGGCGCCGCCCCGAAGGCGACCGCTTGGAAGCTCGAATCAGTCGCCGACCCGCGTTCGACGCAGAACGACAGCGGATTCTTCCGCGTCGTCGACTCATCGACCGGCAAGGATCTGCAGGCGTCGGGGGACGGTGCATCCGCGCAGCGGGCCGTCGACGCGGTGCTGACCGTCGGTGATCGTCAGGCGGATGCCCAGCCCCTGACGTCGAACAGCCTCGGCACCCCCGGTGGCAGCGACCAGTGGTACCTGCAGCGGGTGGCCGTGAACGGCACCTCGCTGGACGGATCAAGCACCTATCGGCTCGTCAACCGCAACAGCGGCCTGGCGCTGCAGTTCGTGAACGGTCGCATGCGGCTCGAGCAGCAGGCGCCGGGCGACGCCTCGCAGTACGTCACGGTGACGCTGCGATAGCACGTTTGTCATGACAGGGCCGGGACGCCCGCGTCCGGGCCCTGTCGTGACGTCTGCGGGAGGCACTTCGGAAGAGAGGGCGGATGGCCTGCCCCATTCGACTCCGGCTCCGCGATACTGGACGCGCATCGCCCGCATTCCGCACGCCTCCAGGAGCCCGACGTGACACTCCCCGCCCCTCGCCTGATCGATCCGGTCTCTGTCCCCTCGCTGCGCTGGGGCGTGGTCGGCACCGGATGGATCGCCGGCAAGTTCGTCGATGCGCTGCACCGGCATACGGCGCAGCGCGTGGTCTCCGTGGTCGCCAGAGACGCCGATCGGACCGCGGCATTCGCGGCCGCACACGGTATCGAGCGCACCGCCGCCTCTCCCGCCGCGCTGTTCGACGACGCGGCGATCGACGTGGTGCACATCGCGACACCGCACAGCGAGCACGCCGCACTGGCCCTGCAGGCGATCGCAGCGGGAAAACACGTGCTCGTGGAGAAGCCGTTCGCGACGAGCGCGGCCGAGGCCCGCGCGGTCGCCGACGCCGCCCGTGCCGCAGGTGTGCTCGCGATGGAGGCGATGTGGACGCGATACCTGCCGCAGACCGACGTGCTGCACCAGCTCATCGCAGAGGGGCGTCTCGGCCAGATCCACCAGGTCACCGCGGACTTCGGATCCGTCGCACCCCACGATCCTGCCGGCCGGATGTGGAACCCGGCGCTGGGCGGCGGAGCGTTGCTCGACCTCGGCGTCTATCCGATCTCGTTCGCCTCGTCGATCCTCGGCTCACCCGAGAGCGTGCAGGCGACCGGCATCATCACGCCGGACGGGATCGACCTGCGTGCGACCGGCCTGCTCGGCCACACGGGCGGCGCCGATGCCGTCGTGACGACGTCGATGATCTCGCGCACCGCCGAACGCGCGGCCGTGATCGGATCCCTCGCGCGCATCGATGTGCTGCCGTCGTTCTTCGCACCGACCGGTCTGCGGGTCACCGAACGGGTGAACGGACGGGACGTGGTCGAGGAATGGCTCGACGACACCTTCACGGACCGTTACGACGCACTCGGATATCAGGCGACCGCGCTCGCCCGGTACGTCGGAGAGGGACGCCGCGAGTCTCCGCGGCATCCCCTGGACGAAGTGGTCTCCGTGCTGCAGACGATCGACGACATCCGCGCTCAGCTGACGGTGATCGATCCGGCAGAGTTCATCGGGCACTGACGGATCTGAGGCGAGAGCCGGTTCAACTCTCTGGCCGTCCTCGACGGCTGAGGACCCGCTCTGGACCTGCGGGCCGGACGGGCGCATGCTGATCCCATGACCGCATTCCAGACCACGCACGCGTTCAGCGGCTTCAGCGTCGACGACATCGAGGCCGCCCGGACCTTCTACGGCGAGATTCTCGGGCTCGACGTCTCCACCAACGAGATGGGCTTCCTCTCGATCCGTCTACCGCAGGGCGGATCGATCCTCGTCTACGCGAAGCCGAACCACCAGCCTGCGAGCTTCACGATCCTGAACTTCCCCGTCGAGGACGTCGAGGCGGCGGTCGACGACCTCAACGCCCGCGGTGTCGTGACCAAGATCTACGCGGATCCGGAGTTCGGTGGTGACGAGAAGGGCATCGTGCACGGCGGCCCGGGCCGCGGCCCCGACATCGCCTGGTTCACGGATCCGGCGGGCAACGTCCTCGCCGTGCTGTCCGAGAACTGATCGGCATCCTCATGAAGCAGGCGGCCCTCGGCGCCCTCTCCGTCGGCCGGCTCGGCCTCGGCTGCATGGGGATGAGCGCGTTCTATTCCGGCGCGAACTCGGACGAGACCGAGTCCCTCCGCACCATCCGCCGCGCGCTCGATCTCGGCGTCACGATGCTCGACACCGCCGAGATGTACGGGCCGTACACGAACGAGGAGCTCGTGGGCCGAGCCGTGGCAGGGCGGCGCGACGGCGTCGTGATCGCCACCAAGTTCGGCATCCTCGCCGGTGCCGACGGCGGCCGCCGGCTCGACAGCAGCCCGGAGAACGTGCGGCGTTCGGTCGAGGGGTCGCTGCGGCGGCTCGGCACCGACCGGATCGACCTCTACTACCAGCACCGCAAGGATCCGGACACGCCGATCGAAGAGACCGTGGGGGTCCTCGCCGAGCTCATCGCGGAGGGGAAGATCCTGCACTACGGTCTCTCCGAGGCGGGCGAGGAGACCATCCGCCGTGCGCACGCCGTGCATCCGGTGACCGCGCTGGAGACCGAGTACTCGCTGTGGACGCGGGATCCCGCCGAGCGACTGCTGCCCGTGCTGCGCGAGCTGGGCATCGGTCTGGTGCCGTACTCGCCGCTCGGGCGCGGCTTCCTCACCGGCGCGATCCGGTCGGCCGACGCGCTGGATGCGGGAGACTTCCGCCGGAGCAACCCGCGCTTCGTCGGGGAGAACCTCGACGCCAATCTGAGGATCGTCGATGCCGTCGAGGCAGTCGCCGCCGACCTGGGCGCGCAACCAGCGCAGGTCGCGCTCGCCTGGGTGCTCGCGCAGGGCGACGACATCGCGCCGATCCCTGGGACGAAGCGGGTCACTCGGCTGGAGGAGAACGTCGCGGCCGACGCCCTGGTGCTCACGCCGGATCAGCTCGCCTCTCTGGACGCGCTCCCGCCGGCGGCCGGCGATCGCTACGCCGACATGTCGAGCATCGGGCGCTGATCCCGACCGCGGCGCGATCGATCGGCTGAGGAACCGGCCCTCCGCGACCGATCCGCTCCGGCCGGCTCTCCCGGTCCGCTCAGGCCTGCTCTCGATTACCCCGTGGATGGACGACGCCGGAGACTGCCCCGCATTGACGCCGACGACGGCGATGGCCGCGCAGACCATCCAGTAGCCCCGCGCGGGGATCGACCACGAGCACGCTCAGCACCGTGCCGATCACCGCGACCAGAGCGATCCGGATGAGCAGCGCCCGCCCGTCCCGATCCAGTCGCGGGATGCGCGCGAGCTCGACGCCGCCCCGGGGTGCGCGCCGTGCCGGATCCGCCGGATCAGCTGGGCGACGGCGACGACCGCGTAGGAGGCGACGACTCCGACCGCGACCGCGCCGAGGTAGGTGAGCGGGGGCACGAGCCGGTGACCGTGGACCTCACCGGTGAGCCGCGTCGCGAGGCCGTACACGAGCACGAAGAACACCGGTCCCGGCGGTCCGATCCGGAAGGCGTAGTAGAGGCCGGAGATCACGATCGCGACGGCGATGAGGCCCACGCCGGCGAGGATCGGGAACGGCGCGAGCACGGTGCCGAGCGTCGCGCACGCGAGGAGCACGATCCCGATGATCGGGAGCAGACGCAGCCGCACGGCGGGCGCGACGCCCACGAGATAGATGGCGGTGAAGGCGCCGCTCGCGGCCATCATGCCGACCCCGGGCTGACCGAGCAAGGCGAACAGCAGCACGGGGAGGAACATCGACAGCGCGGCCTGAAGCGCGACGGGCCAGCGGGGCGCCGTCGCGGGCTGCAGCGTCGTCAGCCCCTGCACGACGATGCGGATGAGTCCTGTCTGCGGTCTGGACGAGTCCGGGCCCTCGTCTGTCATGCCTCTATTCAGGTCGTCCGTCCCGCGAACCGGCGTTGCACCTCGGCGTACGGCAGCGCCCCGTCGAGGAACCCGAGTGTGCCCGTGTCGAGCAGTTCCCGCCCGGCACGCTCGAGAGCCGTGAGCGCGGCGCGCGCCAGGCTGCCGCCCAGGCTCACCCGCTTCACTCCGAGCGAGAAGAGCACGGGCGCCGGGATGACGTGCGCGGCGAGGCCCGCGACGATGTTCAGCGGCGCCGGGATCTCCGCGGCGAGGCGCCGGATCGTCTCCTCGTCGTTCACGCCGGGCACGAACACGCAGTCGGCGCCGGCCTCGACGTAGCGCTGCGCGCGCTCGACGGTCTCGGCGAAGGGATCCGTCGCGCCGCCGAAGAAGTACGCGTCGGTGCGGGCGTTGAGCACGAACGAGCCTCGGGGAGCCACCGCGCGCGCCGCCGCGATCCGCTCGGTCGCGTCGTCGATGCCGAACAACGCGCCGGCCTCGGTGTCCTCGAGGTTGCCGCCGACCGCGCCGATCCCGGCTGCTCGTACGACCGTGCGTCCGACCGCCTCGGCGCTGTCGCCATAGCCCGACTCGAGGTCGGCCGTCACGGGCGCGTCGACGGCGGCGACGATCGCCGCGACGTGCGCGAGCATCGTGTCGAGATCCAGCGCCCCGGTGTCCGGCACGCCGAGCGACCACGCGATACCC
This sequence comes from uncultured Actinomycetota bacterium, assembly GCA_963791605.1. Classification (GTDB taxonomy): domain Bacteria; phylum Actinomycetota; class Actinomycetes; order Actinomycetales; family Microbacteriaceae; genus Microbacterium. The sequence goes on from CAWBTB010000006.1 coordinate 113,990, forward strand.
GCGCTGGTCGTCGCGATCGCGGGGAATCCCAGCCGCGCGAGAATCCGCGCGGATCCTGGGTCCCACGCGTTCGGTAGCACGAAGCCGCTGCCGTGGTGCAGGGCGAGGAAAGCGGACGCGCGATCTGTCGCCATGGATCACCTCCGGAAGCGGGTGGGTGATCCGTGCCTACTCCGGGCCGGCGCCCACGTCAAGGATCGGGCGCAGGATCACGCGATGCGCGCGAACCGCGGGCCGCTGTACCCGTCTCTCTCGACGTGCTCCTCGAACATCGTCAGCGGGCGCGCCCAGTAGCTGTAGTCGTCGTAGAGCTTCCGGTAGAAGACGAGCTGCTCCTCGGTCTCGCTGTGGCGACCGACCGCGACGACCTCGTACCGGGCGCCCTAGAAGTGCTGGTAGATCCCCGGAATCACCGACATCAGAGGAATCCTTCCCGTCGCACGCAGTATCGCGGACCCCCAAGAAAGAGGATTGGATCAGGGGTTTTCGGCGGATACGGAGGGATTTGAACCCTCGGTCCCCTTAAAGAGGATTCCACCTTAGCAGTGCCACGGAACGCGCCCGATGCGCGGAACGTCGCGAGCTGACGCAACTCGTGCACGCAGTTTTCAGCATGTTTGGAGCCCTCCACTCCCCTGACACTCCGCTGGGTCGGTTACAACGGTGATGGACCCACTGACCGTGGATCGCGAGTTCTACGAGCTGATCTGAGCCCGCTACTGCGCCCGGCCGCATGAAGCCAAGCCCGGCGTGCGGGTACGATGCGGTAGCCGCCTCAAGGCCGAGTGATCTGACGCCAGACGGATGGTGGCCCGTCCCACCGTGGCTACTGGTGGAGATGTACGGCAGGGTTGAGCCGGTTCAGCGCGGCGAGCATCGGCTCGAACGACCGGAACTTTGTGAAGACGACCAACGACTGGTGACCAGGCGCTCGAACGATGCAGATGAAGAAGGTGCCGAGGAACCTGCCCACACTGGTGATCGCGCTCACCGGCAGCGCGTCGCCGGCGAATGGGGCTTTCCACTGCAGCGTCTCACCGACGAGCTCGACTCGATACGCAACACGGAACAGCAACCAATAGACGTTCCACCCAAGGACGCCGAACCAGATCACGAGGAACCACAACGGCGGCCCAGCGTGACCGGTCGTGGTCAGAACCAGGATGGACACGCCGGCGATCACGAGGACCGACATGACGAGCAGCTGGAACCCCACCCAGGCGATCGGCAGCGACCAAGTCTCGTCGCCGGTCGCGTCGCCCGATTCGTTGCGCGTCATAATTCCCCTCCGGAGTGCTGTCAGCTGAGAATACCAACGTGCGGCGGGCCTGACACAGCACGTCACGGGCGTCAGGCGACGACGGCGCAGAGCCGGATCAACCGATGAGCGGACGCGTATGCAATCCTTGGACAAAGCACTCGCTGAGAAACTCAAACTGGCTTCTGATCAGGTATTTTTGGCGGAGACGGAGGGATTTGAACCCTCGGTCCCCTTAAAGAGGACTCCACCTTAGCAGGGTGGTGCACTAGGCCACTATGCGACGTCTCCAGATGCTCGGCGAGCCGAACACCAGGGACCATCCTAACGGGTCCGCACGAGCGGCGCGAACCGAGCGACGGGCGCCCACGGTGCGACGATCCGCACACGGTGCGACGATTCGCACAGGAATCCGGCCGATTCGTGGGCCGATCGTCGCACGCTGTGCTGATCGTCGCACCCGGCCGGCGGAAGCCACCAGGCCGGCGGAAGCCGCCGACGGGTCGGAGGGCGGTCAGCCCTCGTAGCCGTTGCCGTTCGAGCAGGTCTGCTGCGCCGCGGACTGACCGGACACGTTCGACGGCAGCGCGACCGCGGTCGACGACGGGTCCGGCGCGGGCGTCGTGGTGTCAGCGGGCGTGCCGCCGTCGGTCGGCGGGGGTGTGGCCGAGACGACGGCATCGTTGCGCTGGCCCGCGACCTGGATCACCTGATTCGCGGCGAGCGCCGCCCAGAGCTGATCGGCGCTGTTCTCGTCCGGCACGACCTTGTTCGGGTTGTCCGGGTCGGTGAGCACCGGGTAGTTGACGAAGTTGATCTGATCCAGCGGCACGTCCTTCATCGCGAGCGCGATCTGCACGAGCAGCGTCGGACTGGTCAGCGTGGTGCTGGGCGTGACGTTCGACATCACGGTGTGCGCGAGCTTGAGCAGCGTGCCCGGGTTGCCGAGCACCTCGCTCGAGACCATCTTGCGCGCCAGCGATGCCATGTACACCTGCTGGTTGCTGCCGCGGCCGAGGTCGCTGCCGTCGCCGACCCCGTGGCGCGTGCGCAGGAACTGCAGCGCCTCGTAGCCCTGCAGGGTGTGCGTGCCGGGGGCGAGGTTGAGCGCGGTGTCAGGATCCGTGATGCCGTTCGCGATGCACACGTCGACACCGCCGATCGCGTTCGTGATGTCGATCACGCCTCCCCAGGTGACCTTCGCGGCGAACTGGATGTCGAGCCCGGAGAGCTTGCTGATCGTGCGGGCGACACACGCCAGACCGTTCTTCGGGCCGCCCGTCTCCAGGGTGACGTTGAGCGGCTGCTTGGACATCTCGCTCGTCGGGTTTCCGTCGGAGTCGGTGCACGACGGGATCGGGATCATCAGGTCGCGGGGGAACGTGATGACCGTGACCCGGCGCGGGCTGTCCGAGATGTGCAGCAGGAGGTTGGTGTCGTTGCGCTCGCCCTCGTTGCCGGGATCCGAGCACCGATCGCCGAATTCGGCAGCGTATTTGGCTTCGCAGATGTCGCTGCCGACGAGCAGCATGTTGACGCCGCCCTTGATCGCCCCGATGTCCGGCGGCACCGACTCCTGGCCGTCCAGCGCCACCGCGTTCGCGGTGAACGTGTGCGACAGGTCGTACACGACGTACCCGGTGACGGCGACGCCGGCCACGAGCAGCACGGACGCGACGATGCCCAGCATCTTCAGCAGCTGGCTCCACGCCGCGGGACGGCGCAGTTGGCCATGTCCGGCGACAGGGCGTCGGGATCGGGACGTCGCGCTCACACGGTGCCTTTCACGAATCTGCGGAGAGTGTGGGATTCGAACCCACGGAGTATTGCTACTCACTGGTTTTCAAGACCAGGTCCTTCGGCCGCTCGGACAACTCTCCTCAGCGCGCCGAGGAGGCACGCCGATCAGGCGTCGAGTCTAGCCGAGAACCGGGACGCGCCCCTGCGGGCACCCTTCCATTGTGGCGTGCACGCCTGGAGAGGTGCTGAACGCCCTGATCACGGGCCTGATACGACGGCACCGGGATCCGGATCGCATCAGTTCGCGGGGATCGCCGGCGCCGTGACGATGCGGTCCAGCGCGGCCGCCAGCCCGCCATCCGCGACGTCACCGGTCACCTCGCCCGCGGCGATCCTGACCTCATCCGGAGCTTGTCCCATCGCGACGGCGCGGCCGCCCAGGGCGCGTGCCCACTCGAACATGCCGACGTCGTTGCGCCCGTCCCCGGCGACGAGCACCCGGTCGCCGTCGGCGCCGAGCTGACGCCGGACCCGCTCGAGCGCCGTGCCCTTGTCGACCCCGCGCGGCGCGATGTCGAGCCAGGCCGTCCAGCCGATCGCATACGACACCTCGTTGAGGCCGGCGTCCTGCACGAGGCGGTGGAAGTCGGCCTCGTCATGGCCGGGCGACACCACCACCACGCGCGACACCTCCTCGGCGGCGAGCTCGGCGAAGCCCACCTCGCGGCCGCCGTCGAGAGTCCAGTCGTCCAGTTCCGCGGTGTACAGCCGCTGCCCGGAGCCGAGCTCGACCATGTACCGCGCGTGCGGGAGCCGGTCGTGCAGCAGCGCGAGCACCGCCGAGGGGTCGAACGTCTCCACCCGCCAGCGTTCGTAGCCGTCCTCGGTGCGACGCAGCGTGACCGCGCCGTTCGAGCACACGACGAACTCCGGGCGGATCGCGAGCGCCTCCAGGAACCGGTGCGTGGCCATCCAGCTGCGCCCTGTCGCGAGCATGACCTCATGACCGGCGTCGCGCACGCGGGCAACGGCTTCCACGACGCCCGGGCTCATCGTCTCGTCCTGCAGCAGGACGGTGCCGTCGATGTCGAGCCCGATGAGCCAGGGTCGGGTCATGCGTCCGCGCCCTCGGTCCCCGCGCCCGTGCCGAGCGGCCGCAGCACCTCGAGCCCGCCGAGATAGGGCCGCAGCACCTCCGGCACCCGGACGGATCCGTCCTCCTGCTGGTGCGTCTCGAGGATCGCGACGATCCAGCGCGTGGTCGCCAGCGTGCCGTTCAGCGTCGCGACGTGCTGGGTCTTCGCCTTGCCGCCGTCCTCGTCCGCCGGACGGTGCCGGATGTCGAGGCGGCGCGCCTGGAACGTGGTGCAGTTCGAGGTCGAGGTGAGCTCGCGGAACGCGCCTTGCGTGGGCACCCATGCCTCGATGTCGTACTTGCGCGCGGCACTGGATCCGAGATCCCCCGCGGCCACGTCGATCACCCGGTAGCTGAGCCCCAGGGCGGTGAGCATCTCCTCCTGCAGCGCGACGAGGCGCAGGTGCTCGGCCTCGGCGTCCTCGGGCGCCGTGTAGACGAACATCTCCAGCTTGTTGAACTGGTGCACGCGGATGATGCCGCGGGTGTCCTTGCCGTAGGAGCCGGCCTCGCGGCGGTAGCAGGTCGACCAGCCCGCGTAGCGCAGGGCCCCGTGCGACAGGTCGACGATCTCGTCCTTGTGGTAGCCGGCCAGGGCGACCTCGCTGGTGCCGACCAGATACAGGTCGTCGTCCTTGTCGAGGTGGTACACCTCGTCGGCGTGCTGGCCGAGGAAGCCGGTGCCCTGCATGATCTCCGGACGCACCAGCGTCGGCACGATCATCGGGATGAAGCCGGCCGCGAGCGCCGTGTCGAGCGCGAGGTTCATCAGCGCGATCTCGAGCCGCGCGCCGATCCCGGTCAGGAAGTAGAACCGGGCGCCGGAGACCTTCGCACCGCGCTCCATGTCGATCGCGCCGAGCAGCTCGCCGATCGCGAGGTGGTCACGGGGCTCGAAGTCGAAGGTCGGCACCTCGCCGACGCGGCGCAGCTCGACGAAGTCCTCCTCGCCGCCCGCGGGCACGCCGTCGATGACGACGTTCTCGATCCGGGCGAGCGCGGCGGACGCGGCTTCCGCGGCCTCCTTGGAAGCGATCTCGGCCCGCTTCACCCGCTCGGAGAGCTGCTTGACCTGCGCGACGAGCGCGGCCTTCTCCTCCTTGGGGGCGGCTGCGACCTTCTTGCCGAACGCGTTCTGCTCGGCCCGCAGCTCTTCGAAGGCGGCGAGCGCGGCGCGGCGCGACCGGTCCGCCTCGATCGCCGCGTCGACGGTCTCCGGGGCGTTGCCGCGTGCGGCCTGGGACTGGCGGACGAGCTCGGGCTGGTCGCGCAGAAGGGCGAGATCGATCACCCGACAAGTCTAGTCAGCCGGTACTTTGCGCTCACCCGACCGCTCCCTGCCCCCTCCCCCACCCGTCTATTTCTGCCGAACGGTCGCTGGACCGGCGGCGGAGCGACCGTTCGGCAGAAATAGACGGGGCTCGGGGCCCCGCTGGTCGCACATCCGATCCGCACCATGCCGCAATAGGCTGAGCGCATGACCGACGACTCCGGACGTCCGCGCGCGGCACTCGTCGTCAACCCGGTCAAGGCCGACGCCCCGAAACTCGTCGGCTTGCTGCGCTCACTGTCCGCGGCGGCGGGCTGGGGGGCCCCGCACATCATCGAGACGTCGGTCGAGGACCCCGGTCAGGAAGCGACCAGGGCCGCTCTCGCGCTGGGCGCCGCCGCCGTGCTCGTCGCTGGCGGGGACGGGACCGTGCGCGCGGTCTCCGAGACCATGGCCGGTACGGGCGTCCCGCTGTCGATCGTGCCGAGCGGCACCGGCAACCTCCTCGCGCGCAACCTCGGGCTGGCCCTGGACTCTCCCGCCGCCGCGATCGACGCGGCCTTCCACGGGGATCGGCACCCGGTCGACATCGGCTGGGCCGAGCTGACCCGGGTCGATGGCGAGCAGCACGAGCACGGTTTCGTCGTGCTCGCCGGGATCGGGCTGGACGCGCACATGATCGCGAACACACGGCCCGGGCTGAAGAAGTCGGTCGGCTGGGTCGCATACGTCGACGGCGCGGCACGGGCGCTGCCCGGGGCGAAGCCGTTCCGGATCATGTACGCCGTGGAGGACGAGCGGCTGCACTCGGTCAAGGTGCACAGCATGCTGTTCGCGAACTGCGGTGCACTGCCTGCGGGGATCGCCCTGGTCCCCGACGCCTCGATCACCGACGGTCACCTCGACGTCGCCGTGTTCCAGGGCGGCGGTCCGTTCGCCTGGCTCGCCGTGTGGCGCACGGTGTGGTGGCAGAATTCGGTGCTGCGCCGCACGAAGGCCGGCCGTCGGGTGATCGAGCTGGCCGGATCCAACCGCTCGGTGCGGTTCCTGCGCGGCCGCGACGCCGAAGCCGCGACGACCGAGCCCGCACCTGTAGAGCTGGACGGCGACGAGTTCGGCAAGGCGGTGCGGATCCGCTGCCGCATCGACCCGGGTGCGCTGCTTGTCGCAGTTCCTGCCGGGCACGTGATCAGCCCGGCCTGACACGGGGCGACCCGCGCGTTCAGCCGATCACCGGCACCTCACCGTCGAGGTAGCCGCCCTTGAGCGTCAGCGTGTACCCGGCGGGATCGGCCGGCGCCGTGACCTGGAGGAGGGTGAGACGGGACGCGAGGTCCGCCGAGCAGAACTTCGTCGCGTCGGTCTGGAAGGTCACGGTGGCCCCGTCCTTGGCGCTCTCGACGTTCGAGATGACCGGCGGGCAGGACGAGGATCCCCAGGTCAGCAGGACGATCCCGTCCGCAGCGAACCAGCCCGCGCTCGGCGCTCTCTTGTCCTCGCCTCCGACGTCCAGCGCGCTGCTGCCGTCCAAGGCGATCCGGCCCTCGAACTGGTCTCCCCGGAACGAGAGCGTCACATCCTTCGCCGGGTCCACACCCTTCGGCACCCAGACGTAGGTGGCGCGCGGACCGAAGTCGGCCGTGCACACCGTGTCGGCAGGCGGCGTGGCGAGCGTCACCGCGACGGTCTGGCCCTCGGCCTGCACATCGGAGGCGGCCGGCGTGCAGGCGGTCGACGAGGATCCCCAGGTGACCAGCGCGATCGCCCGCCCGCCGTCGAGCCACGTCGCGGCAGGGTCGGTGGAGGGCTCCGTGCTGGCGCCGGCCGTGGGCACCGGCGGCGCCGTGGGTTCGAGTTCCGCACAGCCCGCGAGCGCGAACGTCACGGTGGCGGCGAGCGCCGCAACGACCAGTCCTGTGCGCATCCTCATGGGCTCATGCTAGCCAGGGCGGCGCGGACGCAGTAGCGCTCTCCGCCTTGCCGCCCGGCCGTCAGCCGCCCCTACTGCAGCGACGAGGTGAGCCGGGCCAGGTTGTCCAGGACCGTGGAACGCAACGGCTGCTGCATCCACTCCGCGAGCGTGAGCTCGCGGCTCAGCGAGCGGTAGCGATCCTCCACCTCGCGCATCTCCTGTACGAACTCCTCACCGCGCACGAGCATCGAGACCTCCAGATTGAGGCCGAACGAGCGCATGTCCATGTTGCTCGAGCCGATCACCGCGATGTCGTCGTCGATGGTGAGGCTCTTGGTGTGCAGGATGTACGGCTTGCGATACATCCAGATCCGCACGCCGGCCTTGAGCAGCGCCTCGTAGTAGCTGCGCTGGGCGTGGTAGACCACGGCCTGATCGCCCTCCTCGGACACGAAGAGCTCGACCTGCAGCCCGCGGTCGCACGCGGTCGAGACCGCGAGCAGCAGAGCCTCATCCGGCACGAAGTAGGGGCTCACGATGATGATCCTGCGGCGCGCACCGTAGAGCAGGCCGAGGAAGAGCCGGAGATTGTTCTCGGCCTCGAATCCCGGTCCCGACGGCACGATCTGGCAGTCCAGGCCGCCGCTGCCGTTCTCGGTCGGTGCGAACGCCTCCGATTCGGGCACGGTGTCCGTCTCGCTGTACCAGTCCGAGAGGAACACGGCGTTCACGCTCGCGACGACCGGGCCGTCGACGCGCACCATCAGATCGACCCAGTGCAACCCGCGTCTGATGTTCTTCGGCAGGTTGTAGCTGGAATCGGTGACGTTCTGCGACCCCAGGAACGCGACCTCGGAATCGACCACCAGGAGCTTGCGGTGGTTGCGCAGATCCGGTCGCTGCGTGCGGCCCTTCAGCGGCTGTACCGGCAGCATGAGATGCCAGTCGGCGCCCATGGCGTCGAGCCGGGCGATGGTCTGCCTGTACCGCGGTTTCCACCGATTCGCCCAGTGGTCGAGCAGGACCCGCACGGATACTCCGCGCGCCGCGACCTCTTCGAGCGCCCGGAAGAAGTTGTCTGTCGCCGCGTCGGACTGCAGGATGTAGAACTCGACGTGGACGTACTGCTTCGCGGTGCGGATCGCGTCCGCCATGGCGTCGAGGGATGCCTGGTAATCGGAGATGAGGTGCGCGCCGTTGTCGCCGAGCATCGGCAGGGCGCCGAGATGCTGATTCATCCGCACCAGCGAGGCGAGGCCCTCCGGCAGCTCCGGATGCGCATCGCCGAGCTCAAGGTTCTTGGTGACCTCGGCGATCGTCTCGTTGATCAGGTCCTGCTTCTTGCGCCGTGCGCGGGGCAGGCGCGGATTGCCGATCAGCAGGAACAGCAGCACCCCGATATAGGGGATGAAGTAGATCGCGAGCAGCCAGGCGGTCGCGGCGGTGGGGCGCCGGTTGCGCGGCACGACGATGATCGCGATGACGCGGATCACGATGTCGATGACCACGCCGAACGCGACGATCCACCAGGGCCACGCATCAGACCACATGCACGCTCTCCTGCGCCGGGGTTGCACCGCCGGTGGGCGGCTCCGTCCACAGTAGCGGTTGCCCCGGACACGGCCGTGGATCCCGCGATCCGCCCGGGTTCAGGGGCCAGGGGTCGGGAGCGGCGGGTTCAGGAGCGCGGACTCTGGAGCCCGGTTCGGGGGTCCGCGTTCAGGGGCGCGGGGGAAGGCCCCGGGCTGCGCGCTCCTCGGCCTCGATGCGTGCGTGCGTGCGACGCTCGGTGCGGTCGAAGCGGATGATCCCGCGGAGCACGAACCAGAACACGAGGCAGACGACGATCGTCGGGATGATCGACCACGCGGCCGCGACCCAGAACTCGTCCATGCTCCGATCCTACCCGGGGGCTCGGTGGGCGCGCTGAGAGCGGATCCGGCGCTGGGCCGGGGGGTCGGGTGCATTGACTCCGCACAATCGGGATCCTCGGAATTCTTCACACCCTGCCCGTTCCTGACGCGGAATCGGTCGCCCGCCGACGGACGATGGTGGAGCGCATGACAACCATCGTTCATGCCTCCGGCGCTGCAGAGCTGCTCGCCGCAATTCCCGTGCTCACCGGCTTCAGGCCGCGCGATTCCCTCGTGCTGCTGCCGTTCCGCGGATCCCGCACCGCCGGTGCGCTCCGCTTCGACCTGCCCGCACCTTCCGGCGAGGGCGCGGGGCCGAGCGCCGAGGAGTTCGCCGCGACCGCCGTCGGCCTCGCCTGCCGGGTGCCCGACACCGATGCCGTGGCGATCGCCGTGTATGCGGACCCGGCGCTCCGCGCGGACGCCGGCGGAACCCCGGCCGCGCCCGGGCGGCCCGCCGCTGAGCTCGTGACCGAGTTGATGCAGCGCGCGGAGGCATGCGGGCTGCGCATCGTGGAGGCCCTGCACGTCGGCGCCGACGAGTGGTCGGACTACCGCGATCCGTCCGCCGAACCGCATCCGCTCGCGGACGTCCCGCCGGCGCCGGAGGTACCGGGCTTCGCGGGCCCAGCTCCGGACCAGCTCGGCGGCACGGAGCTTCCTGCCCCCGGGCTGCTGGAGACCGAGTCGGTCGGCCGGGCGCTGCTCGCGGTGGAGCGCGTGCTCGGTCCGGCAGGTCCGGCGCGAAAACCGCCCGACGGTTCGGCGCCGATCGATCCGCGTGCGCACGAGGCGGTGCTCATGCTGGACGATCTGCCGTCGTTCCTGGAGGAGTCGCTGAATGCGCCGGAGACCCTGTCGCCGTTCGCGACCGCCGCTCTGATCTGGATCTTGAACCGCCCGGCGCTCCGCGATGTCGCGCTCGTGCAATGGGCGCGGAGCATCGACCATGGCGACGCCGCGCTGGCCGCGCAGCTGTCGTTCCGCGAACTCGGAACCCAGGTTCCGGAGGACGTGGGCGGCACCATGATCGGGCGCGGGCCCCGTCCCGACGCCGACCGGCTGGGGGTCGCGCTGACCCTCGTGCGTCGCACGATCGCGCTCGCGCCGCGTCCGGCCAGAGGCGGGCCGCTGGCCGCTGCCGCGTGGCTGTCGTGGGCGACGGGTCGCTCGACGCACGCCGCGCACTATCTCGAACTGCTGGACGGGATCGATCCGGAGCTGTCGTTCGGGCAGCTGCTGCGCGCGGTGGTCGACGCCGGGATGCTTCCGGACTGGGTGTTCCGTGCGGCGACCGCGGCATGACCCGGCCGTCGATCCGCGAAACTCCGCGTTGCTCCGCGAGACCCCGCGTTCAGAACGTGGGGTCTCGCGAGGTCACTTCACCAGCGGGAACAGGATCGTCTCGCGGATCCCGAGACCGGTGACCGCCATGAGCAGCCGGTCGATGCCCATGCCCATGCCGCCGGTCGGCGGCATGCCGTGCTCGAGCGCGCGCAGGAACTCCTCGTCCACGCGCATGGCCTCGAGGTCGCCACCGGCGGCGAGCTTCGCCTGCTCGACGAAGCGCTCGCGCTGGATGACCGGGTCGATGAGCTCCGAGTATCCGGTCGCGAGCTCGAAGCCGCGCACGTACAGGTCCCACTTCTCCACGACGCCAGGGATCGAGCGGTGCTCGCGCACGAGCGGCGAGGTGTCGACCGGGAAGTCCATCACGAAGGTCGGCCGTTCCAGGCCGCTCTTGACGAAGTGCTCCCACAGCTCCTCGATCAGCTTCCCGTGGATCGCGTGCGACGGGACCTCCACGCCGTTCGCCTCGGCGAACGCGATGAGGTCCTCGACCGGGTCGGCCGGAGTGAAGCTGCGCCCCGCGGCCTCGGACAGGGATTCGTACATCGAGATGCGCGCCCACTCGCCGCCCAGCTCGTACTCGGTCCCGTCGGCCCAGGTCACGGTGGTGGATCCTGCGACCGCGATCGCGGCGTTCTGCACGAGTTCCTGGGTGAGGTCGGCGATGCCGTTGTAGTCCGTGTAGGCCTGGTACGCCTCGAGCATCGCGAACTCGGGGCTGTGCGTGGAGTCGGCGCCCTCGTTGCGGAAGTTGCGGTTGATCTCGTAGACCCGCTCGATGCCGCCGACGACGGCGCGCTTCAGGTACAGCTCCGGCGCGATGCGCAGGAACAGCTCGGTGTCGAACGCGTTCGAGTGCGTGATGAACGGGCGGGCCGAGGCGCCGCCGTGCTGCACCTGCAGCATCGGGGTCTCCACCTCGAGGAAGCCGTGGCTCGTGAACGTCTGGCGCAGGCTCGCGTTCACCGCGGCGCGGGCGCGCACGGTGCTGCGGGCCTGGTCGCGCAGGATCAGGTCGAGGAAGCGGCTGCGTACCCGGCCCTCCTCGCTGAGCTCGCCGTAGGCGTTGGGCAGGGGCAGGATCGCCTTCGACGCGATCGCCCACGCGGCGGCCATGATCGACAGCTCGCCGCGGCGGCTCGAGATGACCTCCCCGTGCACGAACACGTGGTCGCCCAGGTCGACGAGCTCCTTCCACGCCGACAGCGACTCCTCCCCCACGTTCGCGAGCGAGATCATCGCCTGGATCCGCGATCCGTCGCCGGCCTGCAGCGTGGCGAAGCAGAGCTTGCCGGTGTTGCGGCTGAAGACCACGCGGCCGGCGACGCCGACGAGGACACCGGTCTCGGCGCCTGCTTCGAGCGCGTCGTACTCGGCGCGCAGCTGCGGGATCGTGTGCGTGACCGGAACCGAGACGGGGAACGCGCCGCCGGATGCGTCCGCACGCTCGGCGATCAGGCGCTCGCGCTTGGCCAGCCGCACGGCCTTCTGCTCGAAGACCTCCTGCGCGTCGGCTCCTCGAGCCGCTCCCCTCGATCCCTGAGCCGCTCCCCTCGGTTCCCGAGCCGCTCCCCTCGGTCCCTGAGCCTGTCGAAGGGTCGTCGTTGTCAGGGGTCGGCGCGGGTGCGTCAGTCATGGGTGGGGCTCCTCGGAAAGTCGCCGCCCAGTCTACCGGCGCACGCCTGCGCTCCCGCCGGGCTCGCACCCCCGCGATCCCCCTGCGCTTCCGGCCCGCGACACAGCCGGCCTTCCCATCCGCGAGACTCCAACTCCGCGGCGAGACAGCAGAACATTCCTGCAGTCTCGTCGCACAGTTGCAGTCTCGCGGGTGGGTGGTTAGTCCGTCGACGCCTCGCGGAGCGCTCGGTCGAACGTCGAGGAGACGAGGGCGGAGAGGTAGCCGCCGGGGTTCTCCACGCCGATGCCGCGCAGGATCCCGGTGGCCTGGCCGACGATCGAGCGGGCGAACTCCGACGCGGTCGCGATCGCCTCGGCGTAGGCGGGGCGATCCTCCTCGGCGATCACGACCGGTTCGCAGCCGAGTTCGACGGCGAGCGCCTGGGCGATCGGCAGCACCATGGGCGGTGCCGTGACCCCCGCGTACGAGGCCTGCAGCTGGCGCAGGTCGAGCGTTGTCCCGGTGAACGAGATCGCAGGGTGCACCGCGAGCGGGATCGCGCCGCTGCGCGCAGCCGGGTCGAGAACGTCGGTGCCGTACGCGGGATCCGTGTGCAGCACGAGCTGCCCGGGCTGCCAGGCGCCGAGCTCGGCGAGGCCCGCGGCCAGTCCGGGCAACTGATCGTGCGGCACGGCGAGCACGACGAGCTGGCTGGCGCGGACGAGGTCCGGCGCGTCCATGACCGGCAGCCCCGGCAGCACGGCGGCCGCACGATCCGGATCCGACCCGGTCGTGATGCCGACGAGGCGATGTCCGGCCCCCGCAAGGGCGGCGCCGATCACGGGCCCCACGTGCCCTGCACCGACGATTCCGACGTCGAGTCGCCCGGCGCGCATCACGGCGTCCCCGGCCCGGATCCGCCCCTGACCGGTCGGCGCGCGGGCTGGCCGGATGGTCCGCCCAGGCTGCGGGGAAGGTCGTGGCCCGCCGCCGACGGATCTCCCGCCGGCGCGTCCCGCCGCTCGGCCCAGCGATGAGCCCTGTCTTCGGCGGCGGCGCGCGCCGCAGCGACGGACAGGGTGTTCAGGATCTCGAGCAGGGTCTCGCTCTCGATGCCGGAGACCTCGCCGCGGACGGGGCCGGTCGCGGAGTGCGCTCGGGCCTTGGCCACCCGCTGCGCACGGTCGACCGGCCCCTGGTGCAGCGAGAAGCCCTGCAGCCGGGCGAGCGGGAAGATCACGAGCTGCCGCCAGATCCGTCCGCGACGCAGGAAGAGCGCGAAGTCGGTGAGCGCGATCCCGTGCCGGCGCCACGACAGCGGCCGCCGCCACCCGGCGCGCGCCGGGATCGTCGCGTACGGGTCGCCTTCATGCGGCCCGAGCACGCCCTGCTCCCAGATCAGCGGCACCACCTCGGCCGGGGTGTCGGGGAGGATCAGCCCCAGCACTCGCTCGACGTCGGGCCTGGCGCCCACCGGAAGCACGATGTTGAACTGCTGCCCCTGGCTGGACTGCTGCCGGGACGCGGCCCTGCCGCTCATCCGGTTGATCCGCACCGCCCACCACCCGAACGGGCGCCACAGCAGCGGCTGCGACACCTCGACCGCGAAGATGCGGCCCGGCGGGATCGTCTCGGTCACGGTCGTGAACAGCCCGAACGTGATGCGCACGCCGTCAGGGGTGGGCGCGATCGAGTACCGCAGCGCCCGCGCGATCCGTCCCCAGGTGACGGCGACCGCGGCGAACAGCATCGGGATGCCCATCCCCAGACCGATCCCGAGCACCGCCAGACCCGCCCCCGGGTCGCCGTCCGCGACGAGGATCGGCACGAAGACCGCCATGCCGGCGCCGAAGACGACGGCGAGGAACACGAGCCATACGAGGCCGGAGAGCACATGCGAGCCGACCAGCCGCCCGGTCGGGATCCGCAGCACCTGTTCCGGCGCCACGTCGTCGAGGTCGACGCCGGTGATCAGGCCCGTCACACCCGCGTTCATGGACTCGGCGAGCTCGGCGCGGAGGGAGCGCGCGGCGGCAGGATCCGCACTGCCGCGGGCGGCCTCTTTGGCATGTCGCGCACCCGACGCGAGGCGCAGGATATCGGCGCGCACGGACTCCGCCTTCGCCGTCGACAGGTACTCCAGCGGCACGTTCGCATCGGTGCCCGCGCCGTCGACCTCGAGCTTGGCGAGCCCGATCAGCCGCGCCGGGAACGGCCGCGTCAGATTCACGCCCTGCACGCGGTCCAGCGGCGCGCGGCGGTGCGAGCGGAAGATCACTCCCTTGCGCACCTCGACGTGCGCCTGGGTGATCCGGAAGTCGTGGAACCGCCACATCAGCCAGAAGATCCCGATCAGCAGCAGCACGACCGCCACGACGCCGAGCAGCACCACGAGCAGCAGGTTGTTGTTTACGACCCAGTCCACGGGGTCGCCGCCCAGCTCGGGCACCTGCGTCGGGGTGAACAGCGAGATCGCCCAGTACACCAGGCGCTCGCGCAGGTTCGCGATCAGGTAGCCGAGCACGATCACCAGCACCAGGCCGCCCTTCAGCAGCGGTGTGAGCGGGTGCATCCGGTGCCAGGCGCCGTCTGCGAGCGACGCCCCGGACGGACGCGGCACCGGCGCGGCCGGGCTATCGGGTGCGCCCGCCCCCGATCCGCCGGGGAACGACGATCCTCCGGGAGTGCTCACAGGCCCGTCCGGCGCATCTCGGCGACGTCGATGAGGGTGTCGCGCAGGGCCTCCGCGGCCGCCTCGGTCATGCCGGGGATCTCCACGCCGGTGGTCGCCGCCGCCGTCACGAGCTTCAGCTTGGCGATCCCGAACGCGCGATCGACCGGACCGCGCGTGATGTCGACCAGCTGCATGCGGCCGTACGGCACCGCGATCATGCGCTGCCAGAGGATGCCCCGGCGGAACACGATGTCGTCGGCGCGCAGCATGTAGCCGATCGCCTTCGCCTGCCGCGGCAGGATCACGAGCTCGACGAGGATCACGATCGCGATGATGGCGGCCACGAACCAGGACCACGGCTGATGCGAGAGGTTCGCCACCGCGTAGGCCGCGATGGCGACCACGACGAGGCCGATCACGCGCAGGATCACCTCGGCGACCACGTACTTCGGCGAGATCTGATGCCAGGATCC
Source organism: uncultured Actinomycetota bacterium (assembly GCA_963791605.1). Taxonomy (GTDB): domain Bacteria; phylum Actinomycetota; class Actinomycetes; order Actinomycetales; family Microbacteriaceae; genus Microbacterium. The sequence goes on from CAWBTB010000006.1 coordinate 129,333, forward strand.
GTCGAGCGCGAGGGCGCCGGGCGCGGTCGGCGTGCGCAGGCGAGGGTAGGTGCCCTCGTCCAGCACCGGTGCGGTCGCGGGAACGGTGTGCGCCGTCTCCGGGCCCGTCACTGGCTCAGTGCCCGGTGTCTGCGGCGGCTCGGGAATGGTCGTCATCGTCATCCTCCAGGTGGGGCCCGCTCGCTCCGCCGGGGTCGTGCGGGCCGCCGGGCAGCAGGCAGAAGCTCTCGGCCGTCATCGCCGCGATCGTCAGCAGCACGGCGCTGAAGGTGGTCGCGACGACGGCCGAGATCGAGCCTAACGGCGGCGTGATCGGCCGCGACAGCAGGTAGGCGCCGAGCCCGACGCCGAACCCGGCGGAGACCCCGCCGAGCAGGCTCGAGGCGCGCGCGAGCATCGCGATCCGCACGGCGCGGAACGGATCGACCCGCCGCCGCGGCGTCGAACGCACGCTGCGCCGGATCGGCCAGGCGAACGCGAGCACGGCGATCGCGAGCAGCACGAACAGGATCGGCAGCGCGATCGCCGGCGTGAACGTCGCGCGCCCCGCCGTGGTCAGCGCGTGGTCGAGCAGGAACCCGGCGGCACCTCCCGCGAGCGCCAGCACGAGCAGCAGGATCGGACTGATGCGCTTCATACCCCGCCCTCGGACGCGGCGTCGTGAAGCGCCGCCAGGAGATCGGCCACCCGCCCCTTCCCCGGCAGCACGGCGCCGGGATCCGCATCCAGCCAGGGGGCGAGCACGAACGCGCGCTCCGCTGCGCGCGGGTGCGGCAGCAGCAGGTGCTCGTCGTCACTGCGCAGGTCGCCGTAGGCGATCAGGTCGAGGTCGAGGGTCCGGTCTCCCCAGCGCTCGGCGCGGATCCGCCCGTGCTGCTCCTCGATCGCGTGCAGCATGCCGAGCAGGACCTGCGGCGCGAGCCGGGTGGTCACGATCGCGACGGCGTTCGCGAACTCGGGCGCATCCGGATCCGGCCCGTCCAGCCGCACCGCGACGGTCGTGAAGGTCCGGGAGACGCGCACGTCGTCGACGAGCGGCAGTCGGCGGATCTCCCGCACGGCCGCGTCGATGGTCGCCGCCGTGTCGCCGAGGTTCGAACCGAGGGCGACGACCGCGCGCACCGGCTCGTCCTCCGGGCGCGGATCGAGCACGGGCAGTCGATGCCCGCGCGGGACCGGCGGGAGAGGACGGATGGGGGGTGTCACGCGAGACCGCCTTGGGCGCGCTGTTGATCGTGCCCGTGGTGCACCCGCTGCACCGTGACCGAGACGTCGCCGAAGGACAGCGGGATCGGCGCCTGCGGCTTGTGCACGGTGACCTCGACGATCCGGACTCTGCCATCCTCGAGCACCGCGTCCGCGATCCGTACCGCGAGCGTCTCCAGCAGGTTCACCGGCTCTCCCGCGACGATCGCCGCGACGCGTTCGGCGAGCTCGCCGTAGTGCACGGTGTCGGCGACGTCGTCGCTGGCCGCCGCGGCCCGCAGGGGAAGGTGCAGGCGCAGGTCGACGACGAAGTCCTGGCCGTTCTCGCGCTCGTGCTCGTATACGCCGTGGTGCCCGAACACGGTCAGACCGGTGAGCGTGATGCCGTCAAGGAACTCCATGCCCCTAGCGTACGGCGCACGTTCCCCCATTCGGGGTCGTTGAGCGAGGACGGAGCGCAGCGACGACCGAGACGAAACGCGGTTTCCTGCGGATCACCCCGTTTCGTCTCGCTCCGACTGCGTCGGTGCTCGCTCAACGACCCCAGGGGGCGTCAGCCGTCCCAGGCGCTCAGCACGGCGAGGGCGTCGCGCGTGGCGGCGACCTCGTGCACCCGCACCGCCCAGGCACCGGCGCGGGCCGCGAGCGCGCTGGTCACCGCGGTCGCCAGGTCCTTGCGGCGCTCGTCGGCGTCATCTCCCAGCGCCTCGGCCAGGAACCTCTTGCGCGACGTGCCGACGAGCACGCGCGGTCCGAGCGCCACGACGTCGGCGAGCTCGCGCAGCAGGTCCCAGTTCTGCGCTGCGGTCTTGGCGAATCCCACTCCCGGGTCGACGATGATCCGCGACGGGGCGATTCCGGCGGCCGCGGCGGCGGCGATCCGCTCCCGCAGCTCCCCGGCGACCTCGCGTCCGACCCGGAGGTATTCGGCGCGCGCGTACATGTCTGCGGACGGACCCCGCCAGTGTCCGAGCGCGATGTCGGCTCCGGTCTCGGCGACCGCCGCGAGCATGTCGGGATCCGCGAGTCCGCCGGAGACGTCGTTCACGATCCGCGCGCCGGCGCGGACGGCGGCGACCGCCGTGGCCGCGTTCAGGGTGTCGACGCTCACCGGGATCCCTTCGGCCGCGAGCCGCTCGATGACGGGAAGCACGCGGCGCTGCTCCTCGGCCACCGGGACGCGTGCGGCGCCGGGCCGAGTGGACTCGCCGCCGATGTCGAGAACCGCAGCACCCTGCGTACGCAGCAGCAGACCGTGCGCGACGGCCCGGTCGGCGTCCGCGTAACGACCGCCGTCGCTGAACGAGTCGGGCGTCGCGTTGACGATCCCCCAGATCGAGGTCATGCGCCGGCCCCGGTGGGGAACCGCGTTTCGTCTCGGTCGGCGTTTCGTCTCGGTCGCTGCGCGTCCTCGCTCAACGACCCCAGGGGCAACGCACCGGACCCGCCGATCAGCGCGATCAGCTCGGTGCGTGCGACCGGATCCGTATACACGCCGCGGGCCGCGATCGTGAGCGTGGACGCCCCGGTCTGACGTCCGCCGCGCATCGTGACGCAGCCGTGCACGGCGTCCATGACGACCAGCACGCCCCGCGCGTCGAGGTGCGAAGCGATCGCGTCGGCGATCTGCTCCCCGAGCCGCTCCTGCACCTGGGGACGGGACGCGAGGATCTCGACGACCTTGACCAGCGCGCCGAGCCCGACGACCTGCTCCCCGGGCAGGTACGCGATGTGCGCGAGCCCGGCGAAGGGCAGCAGATGATGCTCGCACACGGAGCGGAAGCGGATCCCGCGCAGCAGCACCGCCCCGGAGGGCAGCGTGTCGGGCGCGGGCCCGTGCGAGACGCTGATCGTGCGGGCGAGCGGGGCACCGGGGTCTTCGCCGACCCCGGCGAAGAACTCCGCGTACAGATCCGCCATGCGGGCCGGGGTCTGCTTCAGCCCCGGCCGCTCCGGATCCTCCCCGATCGCGAGCAGCAGCTCACGCGTGAGCGCGGCGACGCGCTCCCGGTCGACGCTCACGTCAGGCCGTCGCGGGGCGCGGCTTCCCGCCGCCCGCGGTGCCCGGCCGGCGCTCCGAGGACGGCTGAGGTGCCTCGTTCGCGGCCGTGCCGACCTCGACGCTGCGCTGGGGCATCTCGATCGGGGGCAGCAGCGAGACCGGACGGTCCTCACTGGAGAGCCACTGCGGGCGCTCCGGCAGCTTGTGCACCTCGGTGAAGATCTCCGCGATCTGGTTGTGGTCGAGCGTCTCCTTCTCCAGCAGCTCGCTGGCGAGCCGGTCGAGGATGTCGCGGTTGGCGCTGATGACCTGGTACGCCTCGTTGTGCGCCTGCTCGATGAGAGCGCGCACCTGCTCGTCGACCGTCTCGGCGATGGTCTCGGAGTAGTCCCGCCCGCGGTTCATGTCGCGTGCCATGAACATCTCCTGCGTTCCGGATCCCAGCTTCACGGGGCCGACCTGCATGGTCATGCCGTATTCGGTGACCATCTTGCGGGCGATGTCGGTCGCCTTCTCGATGTCGTTCGAGGCTCCGGTGGTGGGGTCGTGGAACACGATCTCCTCGGCGACCCGGCCGCCCATCGCGTAGGTGAGCTGATCCTGCAACTCGTTGCGGGTGATCGAGAACTTGTCGTCCAGCGGCAGCACCATCGTGTAGCCGAGGGCCTTTCCGCGCGGCAGGATCGTGATCTTGGTGACCGGATCCGTATAGTTCATCGCCGCAGCCGCGAGCGCGTGACCGCCCTCGTGATACGCGGTGATCAGCTTCTCCTTGTCGCGCATCACACGGGTGCGGCGCTGCGGGCCCGCGATGACGCGGTCGATCGCCTCGTCCAGCGCCCGGTTGTCGATGAGCTGCGCATTGGAGCGGGCGGTCAGCAGGGCGGCCTCGTTCAGGACGTTGGCGAGGTCGGCACCTGTGAAGCCCGGAGTCTTGCGGGCGACGACCTCGAGGTCGACGCCGTTCGCGAGCGGCTTGCCCTTGGCGTGCACCTCGAGGATCTGCAGACGGCCCTTGAGATCGGGCGCGTCCACGCCGATCTGCCGGTCGAAGCGGCCGGGGCGCAGCAGCGCGGGGTCGAGGATGTCGGGACGGTTGGTGGCCGCGATCACGATGACGTTCGCGTTCGGGTCGAAGCCGTCCATCTCCACGAGCATCTGGTTCAGGGTCTGCTCGCGCTCGTCGTTGCCGCCGCCCATGCCCGCGCCGCGGTGCCGGCCGACGGCGTCGATCTCGTCGATGAAGATGATCGCCGGGGCGTTCTCCTTGGCCTGCGTGAACAGGTCGCGCACGCGCGAGGCGCCGACGCCGACGAACATCTCCACGAAGTCGGATCCGGAGATCGAGTAGAACGGGGCGCCCGCCTCTCCGGCGACGGCGCGGGCGAGCAGGGTCTTGCCGGTTCCGGGAGGGCCGTACAGCAGCACGCCCTTCGGGATCCGCGCGCCGATTGCCTGGAACTTGGCCGGATCCTGCAGGAACTCCTTGATCTCGCCGAGCTCCTCGATCGCCTCGTCGGCGCCGGCGACGTCGGCGAAGGTGACCGTCGGGTTCTCCTTGCTGACCAGCTTTGCCCGGGACTTGCCGAACTGCATGATCTTGCTGTTGCCGCCCTGCGCGCTGGACAGCAGCCACCAGAACAGCAGGCCGAGCAGCACCATCGGGATCAGGATGGACAGGAAGCCGTCGAACCAGCTCGCCTTCGGCACGGCGTCGTTGTAGCCGTCCTTGGGAGAGGCGTTGTCGATCGCGGTGACCACGTCGGCGGCGCGCGCCTGGACGTAGTAGAACTGCACGTTGTCGGAGCCCTTGAACGGCTTGGACAGCGTCATGTCCACGCGCTGATCTCCGTCGGTGTTGACCACCTTGGTGACCGAACCGCCCTTGAGCAGGTCCAGACCCTCCTGGGTGGACACCTGCGAGGAGGATCCAAGGTTCGTGATCAGCATGAACCCGCCGATCAGAAGCAGACCGATCAGCCCCACATAAATGAGCGGATTGCGCGTGATCTTCTTGACATCCATGATCCGATCAGCGTAGCGCGAGAGCCCTTGGCCCCTCCTGGGGATTCGCCCACGGCGTACCGAGCGGGGCCGGTCGCCGAGCCTGTCGGCCCGGTCGCCGAGCCTGTCGAAGTGCCCGGCCGCTGAGCCTGTCGAAGCGCCCGCCCGCGTCAGGCGTAGACGTGCGGGGCGAGCACGGCGACGTCGCGCAGGTTGCGGTATCGCTCGGCGTAGTCGAGCCCATAGCCGACGACGAACTCCGTCGGAATGTCGAAGCCGACGTACTTGCAGTCGATCTCGACCTTGGCGGCCTCCGGCTTGCGCAGCAGCGCGAGCACTTCGATCGACTCGGCGCCGCGGGACGCGAAGTTCTCCAGCAGCCAGCTCAGGGTGAGCCCGGAGTCGATGATGTCCTCGACGATCAGCACGTGCTTGTCCTTCAGATCGGTGTCGAGGTCCTTGCGGATCTGCACGACGCCGCTCGACTTCGTGCTGGCGCCGTAGCTCGACACCGCCATCCAGTCCATCGGTGCGTGAAACGGCAGCGCCCGGGCGAAATCCGCCATGACCATGACCGCGCCCTTGAGCACCCCGACGAGCAGCAGGTCCTTGCCCGCGTAGTCCTCGGCGACCCGGAGTGCCAGTTGATCGAGTTTCGCGCGGATCTCCTCCTCCGTGACGAGGATCTGGGCAAGGTCTTCCTGGATGTCCGCAGCGCGCATGCGTCGATTTTATGCGACCGTGCGCCCCTGTCCCCGGAGCGCCGCCGGGCGATACTGTGAGCGCAATGGCGGGATCGAGCGCACCGGGCTCCCCGGGCACCCGCATCGACGGAAGGATTCCCATGGACATCGACGAGATTCTCAAGCAGGTGCCCATCAGCGACATCGCGCAGAAGCTCGGCGTCAGCGATGACGTCGCGCGCCAGGCCGTGCAGGAGGGCGGGGCCGCGCTCCTCGGCGGGCTCGCGAAGAACGCCGAGACCGACGAGGGATCCGCGGCGATCGAGCAGGCGCTCGCGAAGCACAGCGACTTCTCCGGAGCCTCATCGGTCGACGACGTCGACCAGGCGGACGGCGAGAAGATCGTGTCGCACGTCTTCGGCGGCGAGTCGCAGCAGGTCGCGGCAGCGCTCACGGACGCGCCGAAGACGGCCGGTGTCGATTTCGGCAAGCTCCTGCCGATCCTCGCGCCGATCGTGATGGGCATCATCGCGAACAGCCAGAAGGGCACCACGGGCACGAGCACGGCGGGTGCCGGGGGCGGCGGACTCGGCGACATCCTCGGCGGCCTCCTCGGCGGCGGCCAAGGCGGATCCGGCAGCGCGGGCGGATCGGGCGGCCTGGGCGAGATCCTGGGCGGACTCGGGGGCCTCCTCGGCGGCGGCCAGGGCGGATCCGGCGGATCGGCAGCGGGTGCAGGCAACGTGATCGGCGACATCCTGGGCGGCCTGTTCGGCGGCAAGAAGTAGTCGTACCTCCCTCGGGTCGTTGAGCGAGCAGCGACGAAGGAGCAGCGAGACGAAACGCGGTTTTCCGCAGGATCACCGCGTTTCGTCTCGGTCGTCGCTGCGCTCCGTCCTCGCTCAACGACCCCGGGAGAGCGGAGCGAACCGGCTATCCCCGGGCGGCGAACACGATGCGCCCGTTCTGGCGGGCAGCCGTGCAGCCGGGGAGGTCGATCGGCCCCTGGCCCGACCAGTCCGTGACGAGCCGCGCCACCTCGACGGTCTGCGTGCGGGTGAGGCCGACGCCGAACTCGCTCTGCACCACGAGGCGGATGATGCGGTTGCGGAGGGCTGCGGGATTCGCCGCCAGGGCCGCGGCGCTCACCGAGATCCCGGCCTCGGCGTGCTCGACGATGTCCTCGATGGTCTCGTGGATCATCTCATCGAACGCCTCGGCGTCTTCGCGCAGCTGATCGGCGGTGCGGGCGAGCGCCTCCGCGATCCCCGGCCCCAGCTCGGCCTCGAGCACCGGGAGCACCCGCTCGCGCACCCGCACCCGCAGGTAGCGGGGATCGACGTTGTGCGGATCGTCCCACGGCACCAGCCCCTCGGCCGCGCACGCCGCTCGCGTCGTCTCACGGCGCACCGCGAGCAGCGGCCGGATCCAGGTCGTGCCGTCCGAGTCGGTCCGCACCGGCGCCATGCCCTGCAGGCTGCCGGCACCGGATCCGCGGGCAAGACCCAGCAGCACCGACTCGGACTGGTCGTCGAGCGTGTGGCCGAGCAGCACAGGCCCGTCCGCGGCTCGCGCGGCCTCGCGCAGCGCGGCGTAGCGCGCCGCGCGTGCGTCCGCCTCGGGCCCCTCCCCGGTCGCGGTCACGACGACCCGCTGCACGCGCGCGTCGAGCCCGAGCACGGACGCCTTCTGCGCCGCCTCGGCCGCGATGAGACCGGATCCGTCCTGCAGCCCGTGGTCCACGGTGACGCTGTGCACGCGGATCCCCGCGGCCCGGGCTTCGAACGCGGTCGCGGCGGCCAGCGCGAGCGAGTCGGCGCCGCCGGAGAGCGCGACCACCACGACGGCCGGCGGTGCGGGCAGCGCGGCCAGCGCGGAGCGGACGGCACGACGGATCTCGGCGACGGCGGGAGAGAGGGACGGCACGCCCCTACGGTAGCCGCACCGGGACACCGGATCCCGGCCGAGGACGGCATGAGGAGCGCGGACCGCGCCGAGATACCAACGCAAGTAGGCTGGTGCGCGGCATCCAACCGTCTTTCCAAGGAGCACAGGCATGAGCGCACACGACGCCGTCATCGAGATCCCGCGCGGCAGCCGCGTGAAGTACGAGGTCGACCACGAGACCGGGCGAGTGCACCTCGACCGCGTGCTCTACACGACCTTCGGCTACCCGGCCGACTACGGCTACTTCGACAACACCCTGGGCGAGGATGGCGACCCGCTCGACGTGCTGGTGCTGCTCGACCAGGCCATCTTCCCCGGCGTCGTCGTGAACGTGCGCCCGGTGGCCGTGCTGAAGATGAGCGACGAGGCCGGCGGCGACGACAAGCTCGTGGCCGTGCTGTCCAAGGATCCGCGCTGGTCGCACATCCAGGACGTGGCCGACCTGGCCGAGTACACGAAGAAGGAGATCGCGCACTTCTTCGAGCACTACAAGGACCTCGAGCCCAACAAGTGGGTCAAGGTCGACGAGTGGGGCGACGCCGCCGAGGCGCAGCGGATCCTCGACGAGGCGATCGAGCGGTTCGCGAATGACGGTCACTGACCTCCCGGTCGCCGAGCCTCCCGGTCGCTGAGCCTCCCGGTCGCTGAGCCTGTCGAAGCGAAGACCCCCGGTGCCGCCTGAGCGGCCCGGGGGTCTTTCTTGTCGCGTCCAGGATCAGTCCATGTTGACGCCCTGGTTCTCCATGAACGTGATGGGGTTGATCGTGTAGCCGTCCTGGTAGACCTCGAAGTGCAGGTGGCAGCCGAAGGATCCTCCGGTGTTGCCCGCGTAGGCGATCACCTGCCCGGCGTTCACCCACTCGCCGGCATAGACGTTGAAGCCGCCCTCGATGATGTGGCCGTACCCGGTGCCGAGACCGGAGCCGTCGCTGTTGTCGATGCTGACGTAGTTGCCGTAGCCGCCGTTGTAGCCCGCGTAGTCGACAGTGCCGGAGTGCGCGGCGTAGATCGGATCGCCGCAGCCGCCGTCGGCGAGGTCGACGCCGCGGTGGAAGCTGGAGGAGCAGCCGTTGGAATTGCAGTCGGGCGTGCGCGGGCCGTAGCCGGAGGACTGGTAGCCGCCGAAGGGCCGGACCCAGCCGTTCCCGCCTCCGCCGCCGCCACCACCTCCGCCTCCGCCGTTTCCGGCAGAAGCAGCGGCAGCGGCACGCGCGGCATCCTCGGCCGCCTGGCGCGCAGCCTCGGCGGCGGCACGCGCCGCCTCACCCGCCTGATAGCCGGCGACGGTCTTCGCGGTCGTGTCCTGGAGGGCTGCGAGCTGTGCCTGCAGCTGACCGAGGTGGGTCTGCTGATCGGCGAGCGCGGCCTGCGCCGCCTGCGAGGCGGCCTGCGCCTTCTTCATCTTGTCCTGGGCGACCTGCGTAAGACGGTCGCGCTCGGTCTTCGCCGCGGCGGCCTGATTCGTCAGCGACTGCGCCGTGTTCTTGGCTTCGAGCGCCTTGTCGTAGATGGCCTGGGTGCCGGACAGCACCCGGTCCATCTGTCCGAGGCGGTGCAGAAGTTCGTCGGTGTTGTTCTTGGAGCCGGAGAAGAAGAGCTGCAGTGCGGTCGTGTCGCCGCCGTCGCGGGAAAGCTGCGCAGCGATCTGTCCGGCCTTGCCGGCGGTCTCGTCGGCGACCTTCTTCTGCGCGTCGGCCTGGGACTGCAGGTCGTCGAGCCGGCGGGCTGCGGCGTTCATCGCCTCCTGCGCGGCGAAGTACTCGTTGCCTGCAGCCTCGGCGGCCGCCTTGGTATCGGCGACGTTCTGGGTGAGCCCGGCGATGAGGCCCTGGATGCGCGTGACCTCCGCACCGGCCGCCGCCTCGTTGGCCTTCGCCGCCTGGACGTCATCCCAGGAGGGGTAGTCATCGGCGAGCGCGGCGGGTGCTCCGATGAACAGGCTCATGACCAGGGCGCCCACGGCGCCGAGGCTGAGCGTCAGCGTGGCGAGACCCCGACGGCGGATGCGACGGCCCGCGCGGGCACGCCGAACGGGGGACATCGGTGCGGATTGGCGCCAGACGTCGTCGATGTTCGGATGGTTCACGCGGCTCCCTTTCGCCGGTTTCACTCATGTCACATTAGCAACATCAGTCCCGTGCGCAACCCGGAGAACCGCTTCGCCGCGCGGAATTCTTCGGGTGGCGAGGTGGCGGACCGGGCGGCACGACGGGTTCGGGCCACATCCATCCTGCTCCCGGACACGCCCGGGATCCAGACCGACGCGCCACCGATTGGTGTTTTGCGGCAGGAAACCCTTATGCTTGAGCGTCGGCAAGGGAACCCCCGAGGTTCGCCTCCGGCCCCATCGTTTAGCGGCCTAGGACGCCGCCCTTTCACGGCGGTAGCACGGGTTCGAATCCCGTTGGGGTCACTCTTTCCGATACAATTTCATAGTTCTGGCCCTGTAGCGCAGTTGGTTAGCGTGCCGCCCTGTCACGGCGGAGGTCGCGGGTTCAAGTCCCGTCAGGGTCGCTCCGAGCGACAGGCCCTTTCCTTGGAGAGGGCCTTTCGTCTAGGACATAGGTCAGAAGCTTCCACCTTCTGTCCTGTGCGGCTCTGTAGCTCAGTTGGTAGAGCGTTCGACTGAAAATCGAAAGGTCACCGGATCGATGCCGGTCGGAGCCACACGGGTGATCGTTACAATCACCCCAGAAACCCTCGCGTAGCTTCTACATCGCGGGGGTTTCGCCTTTCCCCTGGTGAAAGCCAGTTTCTGAGCCGCTCCGGCCCTGACCGTGGAGCGAAGCGCCACCCGGTCGTTGAGCGAACGAAGCGAGACGAAACGTGCCGCCCCCGGCGCTGCGCTCGCGCTGTTCAACCCCCGCCGCCCTCCCCTTCGACTCACTCAGCGAGCTCATCGAGCTTCCGTACTCATACACGTAGTACCTTAATTTTATGAGTAACCCGATTACCCATAACAACGGGTGCGCGCAGGTATGAGCGGCTCAACCCCGCGCTGGCCGGCGTTGAAATGGGAGGACAAGTTCTGGCAGCTCGCAACGGGCTTCGGGCTGGGTCGATACAAGGCGTCCATCCCTCCACGGATCGCTACGCTTACGCCCGCCCCGTCCGTGGAAGCGGCCGACGCCGCTGCCATCGCCGCCAACGAGCTGAGCCGATTCGACGCAGAGCTCGGCCATCGTGTCGCCGCGTTCGCGCCCGTGCTGCTCCGCTCGGAATCGGCATCGTCATCGCAGATCGAGAACCTGACCGCGAGCGCGCGAGCCATCTTCAGCGCGGAGCTCGGCGCCAAGGGAAGTCGCAACGCGGAGCTGATCAGCTCGAACACTCAGTCCCTACGAGCCGCGCTCGAACTCAGCGACATCTTGTCGCCGGAGGCCATCCGCGAGATGCACCGGATCCTCATGGCGGAGCAACCCCGTCACACGCCTGGCGAATGGCGGGATGAGCCGGTGTGGATCGGAACCCGGACGGACAGTCCGATCGGTGCCGAATTCGTTGCACCGGATCATGGCCGGATCCCCACCCTTGTCGCGGATCTTGCCGCCTTCGCCGAACGACTCGATGTTCCCGCGCTCACGTCTGTGGCCGTCGCGCATGCACAGTTCGAGACGATCCATCCCTTCAGCGACGGCAACGGACGCACCGGGCGCGCGCTCGCTCAGGCCATGCTCCGGCATCGCGGTGTCACCAGAAACGTGACTGTACCGGTCTCTGCCGGCCTGCTGGCCGACGCGGATGGCTATCACCGGGCGCTAACGGAGTATCGAGCAGGCGATGTCTCCCCGATCGTGATGGCCTTCGCCAGCGCATCGATGCGCGCGATCTCGAACGCAAGACAGCTCATCACCGACATCGACCAGATCCAGGAGGCCTGGGCCGCACGGCTCACCGTGCGTCGATCGAGCAACGCGTGGCGTCTTCTCGATGTCATTGCCCGCCGCCCGGTCCTGGACGCTGCCGCAGCCGCCGCGGAGTTGGGCGTCCAACGTCCGAACATCTACCCACCTCTCGACGCTTTGGTGGAGGCCGGCATTCTGACCGCCAAGGCGGAACACAAGCTCGGCCCGTTCTGGCGTAGCACCGAGATCCTCGATGCAATCGACGCATTCGCGAAGCGCGCCGGACGCCGCGAGATGCCACGATGAGAGTGCGCGAGCTGTGAGAACCTTCTTTGCTCATTCAAGGCCGGCCTGGCGGCCGGCGAGGGGGCGGGCAAGGCTTGCGGTGCGTGCGGTGCTCACTTCATTGCGGTCCGCGCGCTCCTCAGCCTTGCCCGCCCCCTCGCGAGATCATTCGCCGGTCATCACTCCCGAGGCGTCATTCATCGCCGCAGCGGCAGCATCAGCTCGATCTGTCGCCAAGCGAGTGGCAAGGTTCTCAGCCAGCAGATCTAGCTGAGGGGCCATCTCCTTAGCGCGGTCGAGGGTTCCGCCGCCATACTCTCTGGACACGTCGAACACAGAGTTATCAACATCGGCAAACCAAACTGGAATAACAGCATTTTCGCCGAACCGACTTCGGAACTGCTGGGACTCAAATCGGGTCCAAACTCGGTTCGGATAGTCTCGCCCCAGCAACGCAATTACATAGCTGGCTTCACTCTTGTAGATCGGCGCAAGGTACTCCTCGACGTTCGCTGCGAGAATACGACTCTGCTCATTCTCATCGTAAAACACCCCCAGTTCACGTTCCGCAAGGCGATCGAAGAGCTCCTTTGCGATATCCCGATCAGAACCAGCGAACGAAAGTGCGAAATCATACGTCGAATCAAACGAGACTTCGAAGTAGCCCAGTCGCTCTGCAAAGCGATTCCATGACAGATGCCTGATATAGAAGAAGAACTGAGGGTCTTCCACCGCCAGCACCCGCCCGTCTTCCTCATAATGAAGCAGATCGGATAGAACATCTCGCTTTTCCTCTAGAAGATTCTTTAGATGCCCCTTTTCCACCACCTGGCTAACACTGGGCCGAAGGGTCGGGTTCCGCGACATCTCCCTATCTAGTTCAATCGTCCACTCTTCGCTCTGCGACAACCACCGGAGGATCTGCAAGTATGGAGCACGCCCTTCTCGACGCAGCTTCTTACCCTTGGCGAAGATCTCAGCCCGGCGCTGGAAGGTACCGGCGAGTCGGTCGAGGACTCGCTCCCGAATCAGTTCATACGAAGCCTCAACGCGCAACTCTTGGCGTTGGGTCGACTCCACATCTTGGGTGAGGCACGCATCATGACACAATGCTTGCGCGATGTTGAAGCTTCCTTGAGCATTCTGCGCAATCTCTTTCTTCGACGCGATCTTGACTCTCAACGCAAGTTCGCCCTTCTCGATGAGAGCTTCAATGCGGTCTTCGGGATTGATGCCGAGTTTGATTACCTCGATGCGGCCACCAAGATCCGGCGCGATTGATATGAGTGATTCGCCAGCTTTGTTGATGCCAATAACAACAACTTTCGAGTCCGTACGCTCTTCGTCAGCCAACAGCTTCATGAAGTCGGAGATTGCCGCCTTGCTGTCGCCATCAAGTCGATGGAAATCATCAATGACGACGATTCCGATTTCCTTCATGCTGGGAAGTTCCCGAATAAGCTCGACATCATCGGCGCGGCGCGCGCTTAATTTGACCACTCCAGCATTGGCCCCGATCGCTTCGAGTGCATTCGTAACCGCACTCGTCTTGCCGATCTTGGAGGGCCCTTCGATAACCACCCCTCGACCTGGAGTACGCAAAGCGACCTTGAGTCTGGAATATTCAACTGGCTCAACGAACGTAATGGTTGGCACCCCCGACAACTTGAAGACATCCTCAAGGTTGAAATGTTCAGTCTCCCCCACGCGTCTCTCCTGTCGATTACTGCCCACGGTTGGACCATAGCGCACGACACAGGCGCATGCGTCCCACCCGTGCCGGTTTCGTGCCGGTAGCTCCGCTAAAACCACCCCAACCAGCCGTAACCAACCATGACGAGTTCCGCAGAATCACGCGGCAACCGGCGCCCAACGAGCACCCGCTACCCCGCCGGATCCAACTGAAAATCGAAAGGTCACCGGATCAATACCGGTCGGAGCCACACGGGTGATCGTTACAACCACCCCAGAAACCCTCGCGTAGCTTCTACATCGCGGGGGTTTCGCCTTTCTCTGGTCAGATGCGATTTCTGATCCGCCCGCTGGAGCCGCCAGGCTATGGCACTTCGTCATCGCGCATCGCTCAGCGCCCGGACAGGATCCTCTGGTTCGCATCATGCACCAGACCTTTCATGCTGCACATGTCGACGATCCACCAGATCAACGCTGCAAGGATCATGAGGAATCCGACGGCGACGAATGTCAACATCGCCCCGACACACCACAGCACGAGGATCCCGACCGCGGGACCGATCTGGCCGAGGTAGAAGCGATGCGCGCCGAAGCCGCCGAGGAGAATGGCGAAGACGTATGCCGTGCCGACGTCTTTCAAGGGGCGCTGGTAGACGACGACCGAGGTCGGCGCGCCGTGCACGGCCGATGGGTAGAAGTAGGCCGGCGCTGCGGCTGGGCTCGGCGACAGCGCGGAGGCGGCGGGGGTGGCGGCGATCGGACCCCACTGGTGCCCGTCCCACCATTGCAGCTGACCGTGCTGATTCGGGTACCAGCCAGGAAGGACCTGTGGCGGGTTGCTCATGGGTCAGCCCGTTCTACTTCTTCACCAGGGTGACGGTTTTGGTCACACCCATCGCGGTCACCTTGTAGGAGAGCTTGCCCCCTGCGTAGCCGAACTCCTTGGCCGGATCCGTCGACGCCAGCAGGGCCGACTTCGTGGCCTCCTCGTCGCGCGTCGACGTCCAGGTGAAATCGCCCGCCGTGGTCGGCGCCTGATAGGTGCCGACCCAGTAAACCGCGGTGGTGTTGTCCTCGGCGTTGACCCAGTTGACGCTGATCGTGTCTGCCGTGATGATCGCCGTCTGCGTCGAGCCACCGGCGTTCTCCTCGACCCACTGTCCGGTGAGGTCGGCCGGCGTCGGCTGCTCCTGTACAGTCGGGGGCTTGCCGGATTCGGTGTGCGAGTTTGATTCAGCGCTCGAGGCGGGACCCGAGCAGGCCGCGAGGGCCAGCGCCACGAGGACGACGGTGCTGAAGAGAAGGGTCTTGCGCATGCGGTGATCTGTGCCTTGTCTGAGTGTCATATGTGAACCGGCTGAATGAACTGTAGCCGAACGTGGCCGACCTCGCGGGTCGCATCTGGGAATCGGCGCGCCCCAGCTCGCTCGGTCATGGTCCGCAGCCGGGCACGATGGGCCGCCTGTTGGGGCCGATTTCCCGCCGACGGCGGCTGTGAATCAGACGGATCCCGGCTGCAACACCTGGCCTCGCCGTTACGAGACGGGCGAGGGCACATCCTCCGCGATGAGGCGGATCCCGCCTGACGTGTTGGCGGCGTTCGCCAGATCCGTCAGGTACTGCCGGTTCAGCTCACGGTGGTCGGGGTCCTCGAATTCGAACCTCAGCGGTACGGACGGATGCAGCCAGATCGCGCTGCGTCCGGTCGGCTGATCGTCGGGATGCGACCAGGACACGGTGAAGCTCTCGCCGCGGCGCAGCTTCGTCGTGATCACGATCATCAGATGCGCCAGCACGCGGTCGTCGATGCGGATCGGGGAGGCCGATCCGCCGTAGTAGATGGTCCCCACGTTAGTCGAGGGTCGACCGCGCCCCCAGCGGCGCGAAGTGAGGAATCGGGATCGGTTTCGTGCTGCGTGAAACCGCCCGACGAAGGTGTTCGATGGCGTTCGCCGGGCTGACGTAACGCGTGGGCAGAGCGAAGTCTGCCAGCCAGTCGACCTCGCAGACGTCGTCGCCGACCCACCAGATGCGGGCCACCGCGGACCGTTCGTCGTGCGCGTCGTACCGATGGTCGCGGATGATCCATTCGTTGCCGGAGATCTGTCGCAGCTCGAACTGCGCGTCCGGGTTCATCGTCATGTGGCACTTCCCTCTCCGGCGGTCTGCGGCAGCCCGAATCCCCGGTCGGGCTCGGCGACTTCGGCTCTCAGGGCGTCGTCGGATCCGGAGACCTCGGGGTGGCGCACCCGCAGCCGGTCGGGACGGAATCCGTGCTCGACACCCCACAGGACCGCCTCTGTGCGGGACATCACGCCGATGCGGCGATACCCGGATCGGATGTAGGTCTTTACCGAGTTGATCGACAGATGCGTGCGATCGGCGATCTCCGCGTTCGACAGGCCCTGCGTGATGAGGGCGAGCACTTCCGCCTCCCGGACGGTGAGACCCTCCTCGCGGCCGGGCCAGTCACCCGCCGTGATCGCGGGCCTGCCCTGCGTGTCGACCCAGACTTTCGGTCCCCCGACGCTGATGTGCTGCAAGGCGGTGACCAGCTGCCGGGCCGGGATGCCCTTGGACACGTAGCCGCCGGCGCCGTTCGCGATTGCGGCGCGGATCAGGTCCTCGTCGAGGACCCACGAGTAGACGACCACTCGGCCGACATGCGGATTCGCGGCGAGGTCGTGGACCCCGCCGCGGTCGCCCTGCGTGGACGCGAACGTGTCGTACAGGGCGATGTCGACCGATTCGGTGACGGGCTTGTTCAGGTCCAGTTCGACGATCTGGACGACGTCCTGATACGCACGCAGCATCGCAGCGAGGCCGCGTACGACGACCTCGTAGTCGTTCACCAGGGCGACCCGCAACAGCTTCGCTGCTCCATCCGCGACGGGTCGCTTCACTCCGGCGAGAGGCGGAGGGATGGCGGGTGAGGGTGTGGTCGTCACTCGTCCAGCGCGTCCTTCACCGCATCCTTCGTCTTGTCTGCGGCCTTCTTCACTTCGGCCTCGGCCTGCTCGAGCTTGCCCTCCGCCTCGAGCCGGTCGTTGTCGGTCGCCTTGCCGGCGGATTCCTTCATCTGGCCCTTGAGATCTTCAGCGGCGTGCTTGATCTTGTCCATCCCACTCATGACAGGTCTTCCCTTCTTGCGCGGTGATGCCGCCGACATCAGGCGATGCGTGCGGCCCTCTGGTACTGCCTTCGATCTGCTTCACGCTAACCCGCGGATAGGGCATAGGTCTTCACCCCTAGGGGTGAAAATGCGCTGTGGTGTGCTCACCGCAACGCGTCTGCAGCTTCATCACCAGGAAGCGACGGCGTCGGAGCCAGGGATCGCCTGCGGTGCAGTTCGGCGACGATCAGCATCTCGCGCCGGGTCATGTACCGCTCGGAAGAGTTGCTGCGGTCCGCATCCGCCCTGTGAGCCTGGGCATCCTCCACCTTGCCGAGTTCGATGATGAGATCTCGAATCGTCAGCTCGTTCAACGGCCGCTCCGCTGCTCGCAGGAAGTCTGCGCGCGGACGGGTGATCTGACGAGGTTTCTCGGGTGCACTCCACTGCGACTCTGCACCGTTCGGAAGTCGGTCCATGGTCTCGTCTCCGTTCTCGGGTCCGCTCTCACGGTACGGATTCGGTGGTGCGGGGTCTTCACCCCAAAGGGTGAAGACGGGCGGAAGCCCCGAGCGGGCGCCCTGCGAGGAACGGCAGGTAAGAGGCCGAGTGATCGTGACCGCACGCGCAGCGCCCGATGTCGCCGTGCAGCAGCTGACGCGGCGTCAGCCCGGAGATGCGCTGGCATTCGCGGCTCAGGTGCGCCTGGTCGGCATAGCCGGCGTCCGCCGCCAACCCGGCGAGCCCGTCCGCGCCTCGACGACCGCTGGGCTCGGCGCCCGCCTGCGCGAGGGCGAGGAAGCCCTGGAACCGCAGCGTACGCTGCAGCACCTTCGGGCTCAGACCCACGGCGCGCAGGGACCGGCGCCGCAACTGGCTCTCGGACACCCCGAGGCGTGCCGCGACGGCGCCGACCTCGGCGGGTCGCCACGGCATCAGCGCCGTGACCGCATCGCGCATCAGCGGATCCGCACCGCCGGACGCACGGAACCACTGCAGCAGGAACAGCTCCAGCGCCTCGACCGCGCCATCGGCGTCGGGCGCGTCCGCCATCTCATCGGCGAGGCGATCAGCCCCGGCGCCCCAGAGGTCGGCGAGCGGGATCCGCCGGTCCACGAGTTCATCGAGCGGAACCCGCAGCGGCGGCGCCGCCCCAGGGAGGAAGCGCACTCCGACGATCGTGGTCGAGCCAGGGACGTACTCCACGCGATGGCCGGTGAGCGGGCCGAGGAGTTCCGCCGGGCCGCCGAGCGGCACGCGGATCTCGACGCCGCCGGTGGGCAGATCGCGTTGCCGATACGCGGCATCGCCGGTGCTCTGGATCCAGATCGTCCGCACCGAGCGGGCCAGCGCCGGGCTCGGCCGCCGCTCGAGATACATGGCGGTCATCGCGGTCGCGCTCTCTCCGGGGTCAGCGCGATCTCGTGAACGCCTCGCGCAGGATGCGCCGGTTGAGCAGCACGGCGATGACGACGATGAGGCTCGCCGCCGCGATGAGAGATCCGCGCAGCCATGCCACCCAGTTCACCTCAGCGGGGGCGACGACCGCAAGGATCGCCGCGAGATGAGCGCGAGGAGCGAGATCGCCGCGCTCAGCCACCGGAGCCGGGTCGCGGTGGTCACTGTGGTCCGGATCTCGGCGCCATGATCGACGGACAGGGTCAGCGCGGATTCTTCCGACGCCAGGCGACGTAGTCGGCTACCGCCGACACGACGTCGAACGCCGGCTCGAAGCCGGTCTCCTCCCGCAGCCGGGCGATCTCCAAGTACGGCGCATCGTCGGACGCCCCGCCGTCCGACGCGAGCACGACCCCGCCGCCCGGCAGCGCCGCATCCAGTGCCGCCGTGATCTCCCGATTCGTGACCGGTGCACCCCCGGAGATGTTGTACGCGGTGTGGGCGAGTTCGTCCGCCGTCATGAGCAGCGCGATGGCACGACCGGCGTCCCGCGCGTAGCCGAAGTCGCCGCCGCCGGCCGGCAGTGGCGTCGGCGCCTCTCCGCGCAGCAGCGCACTGACCGCGGCCGGGATCGGATTGAAGGGCGATTCCGGATCCATCAGCGGACCCCAGGTGCTGCCGATGCGCAGCAGCACGGGCTGTACGCCGGTGCCCGCCAGCGCGAACAGGGTGACCGGCTCCACGGCCTTCTTGAAGGCAGCGATCGCGTGAGGCGGCACCGCGAGCGGCAGTGCGAGTTCCTCATGCCACGGTCGTTCGCTGCGCCCCTCGTACGAGCTGATGCTGCCGGCGACGGCGAATCGCGCGACCCGCCAGCGACGCGCGGCCTCGAGCGCGGACAGCAGAGCCGCCGTGTCGTGCCGGAAGTACGCGATCGGATCCGCATCCGGCATGCTGCCGGCCAGGTGCACGATGCCGTGGATGTCGTAGCGGTCGCCGAGCGCGAGCAGGGCATCGCCGTCCGCGACGTCCACGACCTCGACCGCGACCCGGCCGGCGAGGAACGAAGGCAGGTCGGTGCGGCGATGTGCGGTGATGATCACGTCCTCCCCGAGATCGGCGAGAGCGGCGGCCGTGTGCGCGCCGATCATCCCCAGACCGCCGGTGACGAGGATCATCCTTCGACTCCGTAGTGCAGGTGCGTCACATCGGGCGCGGAGACCACCTCGATCACCCGCAGCCCGATATGGCGGGGCAACTCGTGGAAGAACCTCCGCCCGGCACCGAGCAGCACGGGCACCTGATGCAGGACGAGCTCGTCCACCAGGCCGGCCTCGAGCGCGGCCGTGACGAGCACACCGCCCATGAGCCCGACGTCCTTGCCGTCCGCCTGCTCCTCGGCGATCCGCACCGCATCCTCGAGGCCGGAACTCACGATCGTCTGGCGCTCGTTCTCCGGCGCGAACGCCGTGCGGCTGAGCACCACCAGCGGCGCCGTCGGGTGCGGCGCGCCGCCGGCGAACCGCTCCGAATCGACATACGTCGTGTGCCCCGCCAGCGTCGCGCCGACCCGGGATGCGAGCGCGTCGAAGATGCGCGCACTCGGCGCGGTGAGGCGGAATCCGGGGAACTCGGTGCTCGGGACATCGCCGCTGCCGTACCAGTCGAAGAGCACGCCGCCGTCGCCGAGACCCCGTCCGGGACCGGGATCCCTGCCGGTGATGAAGCCGTCGACGGAGACCGCCAGACCGCAGATGACCTTGCTCATGATCGGACCTCGTTCCTCTCGTGCTCCGACCGTAGGGGGATCCCCGGCCGGGTGCTTGAACAGAACGAGCACGACATCGAGATGTGCGTTTCTGCACATCGCGTCCGCCACAAATGGCCATTGTCGCATCGCGCGATTCGCCTCAGGCTGGGGAGTCGACAGCGGAAACGAACGTGCAAAGGAGCACTGATGGCATACGAGACAGCATCCCCTTCGGGCCTTCGCCGGGTGGTGGCCGCATCGATGGCGGGCACGGTCGTCGAATGGTACGAGTTCTTCCTCTACGCCTCGGCGTCGACACTGGTACTGGGCACCGTGTTCTTCCCGCCCTCGAACGATCCGTTCAGCGGGATCATCGCGGCGTTCGTCACCTATGCGATCGGCTTCGTCGCCCGGCCACTCGGCGGGATCGCGTTCGGGCACTTCGGCGACAAGTACGGGCGCAAGCGCCTGCTGCAGGCGAGCATCCTCATCATCGGCGCGGCGACGTTCCTCATCGGATGCCTTCCCACCTTCGCCCAGATCGGCTACGCGGCGCCCGCGCTGCTGGTACTGCTGCGGTTCGCGCAGGGCTTCGCGATCGGCGGCGAATGGGGTGGCGCCGTGCTCCTCGTGGCCGAGCACAGCCCCCGCGCGCAGCGCGGTTTCTGGGCCAGCTGGCCGCAGGCGGCGGTTCCGGTGGGCAACCTGCTCGCCACTCTGGTGCTGTTCGTGCTCTCCTCGACCCTGTCGCCGGCCGCGTTCCTCGGCTGGGGCTGGCGGATCGCGTTCTGGCTGTCGGCCGTGATCGTGCTCATCGGCTGGTACATCCGGACCAAGGTCTCCGACGCCCCGATCTTCCTGGAGATGAAGGCGCAGCAGGAGCAGGAGGCGTCGAAGAGCTTCGGCCCCCTCGAGGTCGTGCGCCGCTATCCGCGGGGTGTGCTCGTGGCGATGGGCCTGCGCGTCGCGGAGAACATCCTCTACTACGTCGTCGTCACGTTCTCGATCGTCTACCTCACCCAGACCGTCAAGGAGGCGACGGCGGCGACGCTGCTCATCTTGGCCGGCGCTCACGTCGTGCACTTCCTCGTGATCCCGCTGTTCGGGCGGCTGTCCGACCGGTGGGGGCGCAAGCCGGTGTACGCGGCGGGCGCGATCCTGGGCTCGGCGTGGGGCTTCTTCGCCTTCCCCATGATGACCACAGGAAACCCCGTCGTCATCTGGGCGGCCATCGCGCTCGGGCTCGTCTTCCACGCCGCGATGTACGCCGGCCAGCCGGCGATCATGGCGGAGATGTTCCCCACCCGGATGCGGTACTCGGGCGTCAGCCTGGGCTACCAGGTCACGTCGATCTTCGCCGGATCCCTCGCTCCGATCATCGCGACGAGCCTGCTCGCGCGGTACGGCTCGAGCGTGCCGGTCGCGATCTACGTGGCGATCGCCTGCGCGATCACGCTCGTCGCGGTCGCGGCGGCTCGCGAGACCCGCGGCGAGGATCTCCGGGCTCTCGACGCCGACGACCGGTCTCGCTTGGCGGATCGGGTCGGCGCCGAAGACCGCGAGGTTACGCGCCGCTGAACTCGGCGACATCGAGGAGCGGGTGCGGGGCCGGCTCGACGGCTGACCGCACGCGGAAGGGCCGGACACCCCGCGGGGGAGGCGTCCGGCCCTTCGTCCCTTCGACAGGCTCAGGGACCGGGGTTGCGGTCAGGGACCGCGGTTGCGGTCAGGGACCGGTGTTGCGGTCAGGGACCGGGGTTGCGGTCAGCCGTTCGCGCCGGCCGGCTTCGTCGTCACCTTGGTGCCGGCGTCCTTGTTGGCCTTCTGCGCGTAGACGTTCGTGAACGTCTTCGACAGGTCGACCTTCGAGGTGTCCAGGCCCAGCTGCTTCTCCATGTCGAGCACCGTCTTCGGGCCGCCGGCGGGCATGATGCCGTCCGGCAGGAACTGGCCCTTGTCGGTGGTGAGACCGGCGACGTACTGGTCCTTCGTGATGGTCGCGTTGTTCACGTACTCGGCCGGCAGCTTGTCGGCGATCTCCGCCGCGGAGTGCTCGTCGATCCAGTGCATCGTCGCGACGAGCGCGTTGACGACCCGCTGGGTGGCGTCCTTGTGCGCGTTCACGTACGACGCGTTGCCGATGAGGCCGGCCGCCGGCCAGGCCCCGCCGAGCGCCTTCTGCGCGCCCTCCGTCGTGGCCAGGTCGACGACCGTGTTCGCGACCTTCTGGCTGGTCAGCGCGGTCACCGTCGGCTGCGTGGTCATCGCGCAGTCCGCGGATCCCTGCTGCAGGGCCGCGATCGCCGTCGCTCCTGCGTGCACGGCGACGGTGTGGTAGTCGCTCTGCGCGAATCCGGCCTTGTGCGCGATGAACTGGGTGAGCTTGTCGGTGCCCGACCCGAGGTCGGTGACGCCCATGTTCTTGCCCTTGATGTCGGCCGCCGACTTCACGCCGCTCGACGGGGTGCACATGAGACGCTCGCCGGGGGCGCCGGACAGCTGCACGACGTCGACGACCTCCTTGCCCTTCGGCTGCAGTTCGATGGTGTGGTTGTACCAGGCACCGGCGAAGTCGACCTGGCCGGAGATCATCGCGTCCTCGGCGCCGACGCCGCCGTTCTGCTCGGTGGAGAGCTCGACGTTGACGCCGAACTTCTTGTAGAAGCCGAGCTGATCGGCGAGCTTGTACGGCAGGTAGATCTGCTTGTCGATGCCGCCGACCATGATCTTCACGGTCTCGGGCTTGGAGTTGCTGGCTCCGGGGGTGCTGGATCCGCCAGTGGATCCGCCGCTGCTGCAGGCTGCGAGGCTGAGCGCCAGTGCTCCAGCCGCCGCGACGGCTGCGATGCCGCGCTTGTTCATGTGGTTTTCCTTTCGTTGCGCCGACGGGTCGGCGTTCCTGGTGAGGGTCTTCGGGAGGGGTGGATCGCGGCGCCGATCAGATCGACGACGCCTCCGAGCGGGACGGCGGGCGCCACTTCAGCACCTGACGCTCGAGCATCGAGATCAGGTATTCGGCGACCAGGGTGAACACGGCGATGATGACCATGCAGGCGAACACGGTGTTCGGATCGAACGAGCCCTGCGCCTGGCTGATGATCAGGCCGATGCCCTGCTGAGCACCGAGCACCTCGGCGACCAGCGCGCCGATGATGGCGAAGCCGAACGCGGTGTGCAGGCTGGCGATGATCCAGGTCATGGCCGACGGGATCGTGACGTGCCACGCGACCTGCATCGGCGAGGCGCCCAGCACCCGCACGTTCGAGATGAGGTTCTGATCCACCTCGCGCACGCCCTGGAACGCGTTGAAGAACACGGCGAAGAACACCAGCACGGCCGCGAGGAGCACCTTCGCCGGCATGCCGAGGCCGAAGGCGACGATGAAGATCGAGCCGAGCACGATACGCGGGATGGCGTTGATGATCTTGATGTACGGCCCGCAGACCTCGGCCAGATACCGGTTGCTGCCGAGCAGGATGCCGATGACCATTCCGGCCAGGGTGCCGACGGCGAAGCCGAGCAGCGCCTCCTGCACGGTGACCCAGAGGTTCGCCCAGATGGATCCGAAGGCGGTGCCGACCGTGAACAGGTGCACCAGGCTGTCCCAGACACCGGACGGCTGTCCGAAGAAGAACCGGTCAACCCAGCCCAGCTCGGTGAACAGCTGCCAGCCGCCGAGTACGAACACGGCGAGCGCGACCCGGCCGACCCAGACCATCGCGGTGTGCTTGCGGTGAGCGCGGCGACCCTTCGCCTGCAGATCGGCCTCGGACTCGGGCCGGAAGAAGTTCCTCGGATCGTTGGCGGCGTATCCCAGCCGACCGGTGATGTCCGTCTTCGGCGGAGACGAGAGCGCGCCGCTCATGCTGCCACCCCCGCGGTTGCGGCGTACGCACGGTCTACCTCGTCGCGCAGCGACTCCCAGATCTGACCCTGCAGCTCGAGGAACCGACCCTCGTGCCGGATCTGCTGCACGTCGCCACGCGGGCGGGGCAGGTCGATCTCGAACACGTCTTTCACGGTGCCGGGACTCGAGGTCATGATCATCACCCGGTCGGCGAGCGCGACGGCCTCGTCGAGGTCGTGCGTGATGAACAGCACGGAGGGCCTCGTCTCTTCCCAGAGCTGCAGCAGCTCGTTCTGCATGATGGCCTTGGTCTGCACGTCGAGTGCGCCGAAGGGCTCATCCATGAGCAGGATCCGCGGCCGGTTGATCAGCGCGGCCGCCATCGCGACGCGCTTGCGCATACCGCCCGAGAGCTGATGCGGATAACGGTCCTCGAAGCCGGCCAGGCCCACCCGGCGCAGCCAGTCACGGGCCAGCGCCGTCGCTTCCTTCTTGGGCGTCCCGGTGAGCACCGGTCCGACCATGACGTTGTTCAGCACGGACTTCCAGGGGAACAGCGAGTCCGCCTGGAACATGTAGCTGACGCCGTCCGTGATGCCGTCGACGATGCGGCCGCCGACGCTGACGGATCCGGCACTGGGCTTCTCCAGCCCGGAGACCTGCGCCAGCGTGGTCGACTTGCCGCAGCCGGTCGGTCCGACGATCGCGCAGAACTGTCCCGCCTCGACGGTCAGCGTGACGTCGCTGATCGCGGTGAAGGTCTCGCCCTTCGGCGTGAGGAATCGCTTCGTCAAACCGACGATGTCGATGCGCGCGGCTTCGCTTCCGCTGTCGGGAGCGGCGTTCGCTGTCGCTCGTGTGTCACCCATGTCGGGACCTCTCTGTCGTCCGTGGTGTGATCATGCTGACCGTCGGGAGCTCCCGCTGTCTCGCTTGCGCGCATTGCCCGCCGTTGTGGGCGTTGCCTCACCTTTTGGGCGTTCTGCGCACAGGCGCGCAGAATCCAGCAGTGAGAGAATCCGATGTGATGCGACGACGGATCCGACGACTGTCCAGCCTGATCCTGCTGGCTCAGGTCGGGATCCTCAGCGCCTCGCTGCTGATCGGGTTCGTGCTGTTCGCGTGGACCGCGCGCGCGAACCTCACCACCGACTATCAGGCGCGCGCGGCCGACATCGCGCAGACCTTCGCCGAGATCCCGGATGTGCGCGCCTGCCTGAAGACCGGCGGGGACTCCTGCGACGGCGACCCTGCAGCAGCTCGCGGGGACGGCCATGACGCGCACCGGCGCCGCCTACATCGTCGTGATCGACATGAACCGGGTGCGGCATTCGCACCCCGATCCCTCCCTCATCGGCAAGAAGGTCTCGGAGGACGTCGTCGCCCGCGACGGCAAGGTGCATCTGCGCACCGACTCCGGATCCACCGGCCCGACCGCGAACGCGCGGGTGCCGGTGTTCGGCGACGACAACCGCACGGTGATCGGCGAGATCTCGGTCGGGATCCGGGAATCGAGCGTCGCTGCCGAGCTGTTGGGCCAGCTGCCGCTCTACGGCGCGTGGTTCGTGCTGGCGCTCGGGATCGGCGCCCTGGTGTCGTTCGGCCTGGCGAGTCTGCTCAAGCGCCGCACGTTCGGGCTGGAGCTCGACGAGATCGCCCGGCTGCTGCAGGAGCGCGAGGCGACCCTGCACGGGATCCGCGAGGGCGTCATCGCGATCGACCCCGCAGGGCGGATCACGGTCGTGAACGACGAGGCGCAGCGGCTGCTGCACCTGCCCGAGGGCGCCCGCGGGCGGCGCCTGGAGGATGTGCTGGTCGCCAGCCCGATCCGCGAGGCGCTCACCGGCACGACCGAGGTGAAGGACGCGATCGCCGTGACGGACTCCGGCGTGCTCGTGCTCAATCGCATGCCGGTGACGCTGGCCGGCCGGCCGCACGGCGCGGTGCTCACCCTGCAGGATCGCACCGAGGTGACCGGGCTCACCCGGGAACTCGACGGCGAACGCAGCTTCGCCGAGTCGATCCGCGCGCAGCAGCACGAGTTCTCGAACCGCATGCACGCGGTGTCCGGTCTGCTCGAGCTCGGCCGCGCGGAGGAGGCCCTGCAGTACCTGAACGAGATCCGCGGTACTTCCGCCGATCTCGACCGGACGCTGCGCACGCACGTCGGGGCGCCCATGATCGTCGGCCTGCTGCTCGGCAAGGCGGCGGAGGCCAATGAGCGCGGCATCGACCTGGTCATCTCTCCGGAGACGGACCTGGGGGCCGCGCCCGATCGGCTGCAGGCGCTGGTCACCATCCTGGGCAACCTCATCGACAACGCCTTCGACGCCCTCGCCGACTCCCCCGCTCCACGGCGCGTGGTGGTCGAGATCGTCGAGTCGGAGCGCGCGCTGACCGTGCGCGTGGCCGACAACGGGCCAGGGGTGCCGGACGGATCCGTGCCGCGGATCTTCGAGAGCGGCTACACCACCAAGCGCGGATCCCTCGCCCGGCACGGCGGCCTCGGGCTGTCTCTTGTGCACACGACCGCGCAGCGCCTGGGCGGAACGGTCGACGTCATCAGCGCCGACGGCGCCGCGTTCACCGTCATGATCCCGACATCGCAGGGAGGGTCCCCATGATCGAACAGGAGTCCACGGTCCTCGTCGTCGACGACGACTTCCGCGTCGCGAGCGTGCACGTCGGGTTCGTCGACGCCGTGCCCGGTTTCCGCGTGGTCGGGCAGGCCGGTTCCGCAGCGGAGGCGCTCCGGCAGGCCAGGGACCTGCATCCCGACCTGGTGCTCATGGACGTGTACCTCCCCGACGGCGACGGGCTCGAGGTGGTGCGGCAGCTGCTCGCGGATCCGGACCCTTCGACGGGCTCAGGGACCGCGCCTGCGGTGATCGTGATCTCCGCCGCGAGCGATCTGGCCACCGTGCGCCGCGCGGTGCAGCTCGGCGCCCTGCACTACCTGGTGAAGCCGTTCGGCTTCGCCGAGCTCGCCGAGCGCCTGACCGCGTTCCGGCAGGCGCAGGAGCGGATCGCGGCACTCGGAGACGCCGCCACCCAGGACGACGTGAACCGGCTGTTCGATCTGCTGCGCCCGGCGCCGGCCGTCCCGGCCGAGGAGGGGCGGCGGCTCGCGCCGACCCTGCAGGCGGTGCTCGACGCGGTGACCGCGCGGCGCACGGACGTGTCGGCGCAGGAGATCGCGACCGCGATCGGGATCAGCCGCACGACCGCGCAGCGCGCGCTCACGCAGCTGGAGCAGTCCGGCCTGCTCCGCCTTGAGCTGCGGTACGGCAGCACCGGCCGCCCCGAGCACCGCTACGTCGTGCGCGGCCCCCGGGGCCGATGAGCGCCCCCTCTTCCCCCGGGGTCGTTGAGCGAGCCCTCTTCCCCCGGGGTCGTTGAGCGAGCCCTCTTCCCCCGGGGTCGTTGAGCGAGCCCTCTTCCCCCGGGGTCGTTGAGCGGCCAGCGACGAAGGAGCAGCGAGACGAAACGCGGCCTCCCTGAGGAAGCCGCGTTTCGTCTCGGTCTCGCCGACGCTCGGGGCTCGATCAACGACCCGGAAGCCGGCACCGGCCGTCGTACCGCTCTCAGGCCTCCGGCCGGTCCGCGCGCAGCACCTCGAGGCGGGCCCGGTACTCGGTCTCGTCGATGTCGCCCTTCGCGAAGCGGCTCGCGAGGATCTGTTCGGCGCTGCCGCCTTGCGGCTTGCCCGCCCACGGAGCCTGAGCTCCGGGCGTTCCGGGGGCGCCGGGAGTACCGTGCCACGGCGCGGAACCCCACGGGCCGTAGCCCCAGCGGCGACGGCGCACCAGGAGGGCGACGAGCAGGCCCACGATGATGAGGAACATCAGCGGACCGATGATGAAGATCGGCCAGAACGGGTGGAACCCCATGTGGGCGGGATGCGCGGCGAGGGCCGCGACGGTTGCGAGCATGATGTCTTCCTTCGATCGGGATCGGACGCATCTGGACCGATGCCTCCAGTCTCACGATCCGCCGCCCGCGGCGAATCCGGCCCGGGGAGTGAATCCGCGTGCTCCCCCGGGAGTAGGGATCCGTCCCAGTACCCGAGTCGCTACTGCCAGCCGGGCGCGACGAGGCCCGTCTCGTAGGCGGTCACCACGAGGTGCACGCGGTCCCTGGCGTGCAGCTTCGCCATGATCCGCGACACGTGCGTCTTCGCGGTGAGCGGGCTGAGGAACAGGCGTTCCGCGATCTCGTCGTTGGTCAACCCCATCCCGACCAGGCGCAGCACCTCGCGTTCGCGTTCGGTGATGCCCTGCAGCACCGCGGCGTCCGGGGCCTCGCGCAACCCGACCGCCAGGCGTCCGAGCAGCCGCTTCGTGACGCCGGGCGAGAGCAGGGCCTCGCCCTCGGCGACCACGCGCACCGCACGCACGAGATCGGCGGGCTCGGTGTCCTTCACGAGGAAGCCCGCGGCTCCCGCACGCACGGCCCTGGCCACGTAGTCGTCCAGCTCGAACGTCGTCACGATCACGACGTGCACGCCGGCGAACGCCGGATCCGCCGCGATCTGCTCGGTCGCCCACAGCCCGTCGCCCTCCGGCATCCGGATGTCCATGAGCACGACGTCGACCGGCGTCGCACGGATCCGCTCCAGCAGCTCGCGTCCGCCGGACGCCTCGGCGACGACCTCGATACCGTCCTCCGCGTCGAGCAGGGCACGGAACCCCGCGCGCACGAGAAGCTGGTCGTCCGCCAGCGCGACCCGGATCACGACGCTCTCCCCCACGGGAGCACGGCCACGATCCGCGCCCCTCCGCCCTCGCCGTCGCCGATCTCGATGCGGCCGCCGAGGAGCGCCGCGCGCTCCCGCATGCCGAGCACGCCGCCGTGCCCGGAGGCGACGGGATCCGTGCCGCCGAAGCCCCTGCCGTCGTCGGCGATCGTGACGACGAGTCGCGGATCCGGATCCTCCTGCCGCTCCAGCACGATGCGCACATGCGCGGCCTGCGCGTGCCGTACCGCATTCGTCAGGGCTTCTTGCACGATGCGGTACGCGGCGAACTGCGCGGCGCGACTGGGCGCGCGATCGCCGAGCCGGTCGTCCAGCGCGATGTCCAGACCGGGCGCCGTGAGCCCGGCGATGAGCCGGGGCAGCTCGGCGAGCTCGGCCTGCGGCACCAGCGGCGCCTCGCCGTCGCGCAGCACGCCGAGCACCCCGCGCACCTCCTCGAGGGCGAGCTTCGAGGTGCTCTTCACGTTCTCGAGGGCGATGCGGCCCTGCTCGGGATCGCGGTCGAACAGGTGCAGTCCGACGCTCGCCTGCACGTTCATCTGCGACAGCGCGTGGCCGAGCACGTCATGCAGCTCGCGGGCGATGCGCACCCGCTCCCGCTCCTCCGCGCTCTGCCGGCGGCGCGCGGCGTCGGCGCGCATCGCGGCGATGCGCGCACCGCGGGCGCGCATGGCCGTGCCGATCGCGAAGCTCACGGCGAGCGCGACCGTGGCCGCGACGATGATCCCCGGATGCCAGATCCGGCCGATGCCCACGCCGATCAGGATCGCCGAGGTCCACCCGATCGCGACGGAGACCGCCGCCCACACCGTGGCACCCCGGGCGACCGCGATGGCGATCGCGAAGGCGAGAGCGAGGAAGGGCGGACCGTAGACCGGGGTGATCAGCACGTCGAGCAGCGCGATGGCCGAGACCGCGGCGACCGTCGGACCGGGGAACCGGCGCGCGGCCAGCAGCGCCAGGGGTCCGGCGATCGAGAGCGCGAGATGCAGCGCCATCCGCCAGTGCAGCCCGTGGGTCGCGGTATGCGCGGCGATCCAGACCGTCACGGGCACCTGCACGAGCAGGCTCAGCACGACCGGCGCGATCAGCAGCACCCGCCGCGGCGGGCCCAGCGGAACCCGTCCGGTGTCGCGCCCGAACACCGCCGTGACGGCCCCGGGGACGAAGTCGAGCGGCTGATCCGGCATCCTCCGATGCTAATCGCGCCGGGACCGGAGCGGATCCGCCCGCCGGGTGCCGCGGCCGTACTCCCTGGGGAGTAGAGCCGCCTCGGGAAGTTGCGCCCTGCGGACGTCGCCGCGGATCCGGCCCGGCAATACGCTGATCCGCATGTCCCTCTCCCGCCCCGCGATCGCCCTGTGGAGCGCCGTCATCGTCATCCTCGCCGGCATCGGCGTGGCGATGGTGTACTCCGGGCAGTCCGCCCAGGGCCCGGATGCTCGGACTCCGCCGACTGACGCCGCAGCACCGCCGCCGTCCGCGCGTCCGGTTCCGCCTGCTCCTCCGGTTCCGCCCGTGCCCTCGGGAACGGAGGAGTACAGCGTGGTCTCGGGAGGCACGCCGCGCACGTACCGGGTTCACACGCCGAGCGGTCTTCCCGGGAAGGCTCCGCTGGTCGTCATGCTGCACGGCGGCGGCGGCAGCGGCGCCGTGGCCGAGCAGTATTACGGATGGGACGCCGAAGCGGACAGGGAGAAGTTCGTCGTCGCGTACCCCGATGGGCTCGGCGCAACGGTGCCGGCGTGGAACACGGGCGGAGGGTGCTGCGGCTATCCGGCCCGCGAGAACATCGACGATGTCCGATTCATCCAGGACATGATCACGGCGATCGAGTCACGCACCGCCATCGACACGAGGCGCATCTACGCCGCGGGCATCAGCAACGGCGGGATCATGGCCTACACGCTGGCCTGCCGGACCGATCTGTTCGCCGCGATCGGCCCCGACTCGGCGACCCTGCTGGGCCCCTGCGACAATCCGACGCCCACCTCCGTCATCCACATCCACGGACTGCAGGACACGACGATCCCGTTCGCCGGCGGAGTGGGCAGCGGCCCCGCCGCGATCGACGGGCCGCCTGTGCCGGACATCATCGACAAGTGGCGCACGGCCGATCAGTGCTCCCCCGAGACGGCGACCACGAGCGGAGTGGTCACCACGTCGATCAGCGCCTGCGCCGATGGGCGCAGTGTCGAGCTGATCACGATCGCCGACGGAGGTCACGGCTGGCCGGGCTCGCCGGTCAAGGCGGGGCGCTCCACCGTCGGCGGCAACCAGCCCTCGGACGCCCTGAACGCCACCGACGTGATGTGGCGGTTCTTCGCGGCCCATCCCCGGCCCTGACGGCTGTGCGTCCCGGGGGGACGCGCTCTCGGAGCTCAGCTCTCCCAGGACCGCGAGCGCTTGGTGGCGCCGCCCGGCTCGCGCATCATGTAGGCGAGCGCCAGGCTGACGAGCAGGATGCCGGCGATGAAGGCCGGGCCCTGCCAGGCGGGCAGGCCGGGTGCGATGCCCAGGACGACGATTCCGCCGAGGAACAGAATTCCGAACACGATGTAGTGAAGGATCACCGGGCAACCTCCTGTTGAGCCTCTTGAGTGTATCGCGCCGTGTCGGACCCCGTGACTACGCTCGCGGGCATGAGCATCTCGTATCCGCAGGTCCCGGGTCTCGTGCACAGCCCGGGCTTCAGCCACGTCGCCGTGATCCCGCCCGGCTCGACGATGATCCATCTCGGCGGCCAGAACGGCGTCGACGAGACCGGTGCTGTCGTCTCGGACGACGTCGCCGTGCAGTCCGCCCGGGCGCTCGACAACGCCGAGGCCGCTCTCGCCGCCGCCGGTGCGACTCTCGCCGATGTCGTCGGCTGGACCGTGCTCGATCCACCAGGACGCCGATCTGCGCGCCGCCTACGGCACCGTCGGCCCCCGGCTCGCCCGAGAGGGCGCTCCGCCCCTGGTCACCGCGGCTCGCGTGGCCGGCCTGGGCGTGCCCGGTGCGCTCATCGAGATCAGCGGCGTCGCCGCGCTGACCCCCTAGTGGTCGTTGAGCGAGCGGCGACGAAGGAGCAGCGAGACGAAACGGCGTTTCCCACGGGAGACCCCGTTTCGTCTCGGTCGACTCCGCCGTCCTCGCTCAACGACCCCAGGGGGAGCCCGGGGGCGCTTCGACAAGCTCAGCGACCGGATCGACCGCCCGGGTGACGGATGTCATAGCGGATCCGTGACATCGTTCATCGTGCGCGGATGCCCGCACGGCGCAGACTGGACGACATGGACGAGACACGGACGGCACAGCCCGTCACCACCACCCGGGCCGGCAGCGCGCCGCTCGCGGCGATCGACGCGAAGGGCCTCACCAAGCGCTTCCGCGGCTTCACGGCCGTCGACGGCGTGGACATCACGGTACGCCAGGGCGAGGTCGTGGCCTTCCTCGGCCCGAACGGAGCCGGCAAGACCACGACGATCGACATGCTGCTGGGCCTGTCCCAGCCCGACGGAGGCGAGGTGTCGCTGTTCGGCCTCACGCCGCGCCAGGCGATCGGGCGCGGCCTCGTGTCCGCCGTGATGCAGACCGGTGGCCTGCTCAGCGACGTCACGGTCCGCGACACCATGAAACTCACCGCCTCTCTGTTCGCGCACACCACGAGCATCGACGCCGCGCTCGAGCGGGCCGGTATCGCCGATATCGCCGATCGCAAGGTGCAGAAGTGCTCCGGCGGGCAGCAGCAGCGGCTGCGTTTCGCGATGGCGCTGGTGTCGGATCCGGGACTCATCGTCCTCGACGAGCCGACCACCGGCATGGACGTCGAGGGGCGGCACTCGTTCTGGCAGGCGATCCACGCCGACGCCCAGCGCGGTCGCACCGTGCTCTTCGCGACGCACTATCTCGAAGAGGCCGACCAGTACGCCGACCGGATCATCCTGATCCGCAAGGGCCGGATCGTCGCCGACGGCACCACCGCCGAGATCAAGGCGATGGCCACCGGTCGCACGATCGAGGCCGAATGGGACGACGCCGGCGGATCCGCGCAGTCCGAGATCGCCGCGCTGGAAGGCGTCGAGTCGGTCGAGGTGCGCGGACCCCGCATCATCATCCGCGCGAACGACTCCGACGCCGTGGCGCGCCACCTGCTCACCCGCACGTCCGCCCGCGACATGACCATCACCAGCCAGAACCTCGAGCAGGCGTTCCTGCGCCTCACCGGCGACGACGACACCGCCGACACGGACACGGCCGACACGGAAGGGGAATGACCATGACCACCACCACCGAGCGCCTGGACCGGATCGATCCGACCTCGCGGCGCGTGCCCCCGATGGGCGGGTTCAGCCTCACGTTCCTCGGCGTCGAGCTGAAGCGCCTGTTCCGCAACTCCAGCGTCGTCGTGTTCACGCTGATCTTCCCGATCGCGATGCTCGTCATGATCGGCCTGCCGAACAAGAACACGGCGATCACGAACGTCCCGGTCAGCGATGGCGGCATGTCGGCCGCCGTCCCGATCATGATCTCGATGGCCGTGTACGGCGCCATGGTGGCGAGCACCATGACCGGCGTGTCCGTCGCCTCCGAGCGGGCCCAGGGCTGGAGCCGTCAGCTGCGCCTGACGCCGCTGAACCCGATGGTCTACATCCTGGTCAAGGTCTTCTGCGGCCTCGTGCTCGGCGGGATCGCGGTGCTCGTCACGCTGATCGTCGGGGCGGCGCTCGGCATCACCGCGCCGCTGGGCAACCTGATCCCGGCCGGCCTGCTCGCGTGGCTGAGCTCGCTCATGCTGACCAGCCTCGGCCTCGCCGTCGGCTACGCCTTCCCCGCGCAGAACGCGATGCGCTACCTCGGCCCGATCCTGCCGATCCTGAGCTTCATGGGCGGCCTGTTCGTCCCGCTCGCGATCATGCCGGAGGCGGTGCAGATGGCGGCGAAGTTCACGCCGCTGTGGGGCATCGCGAACCTGTCCCAGTCCGCGATCATCGGCGTCGCGCCGGACGGCTGGTCGGTGCCGAACCTCATCGTGTGGTTCCTCATCTTCACCGGACTCGCCGTGCTCATGTTCCGCCGCGACACCAAGCGCGTCTGACGTGACGGACGACACCCGCGCCGAGCAGGGCGTGACGGCCGCGGCCGCACGTCCTGCTCGGCGTGGGCGCGCGTTCGGTTTTATCACGCGCTTCGGGATCCGGGAGGGCGGCTTCCTCGATGCGCCCCCGCTGGACGGCACGACCGGATGGGCGCGGCTGCGGCTCACGCTCGGCGCCCCGGGGGCAAAGCGCTGGTATCCGGGCGCCCTGATCAGCCAGCTGTTCATCGTCGGGTTCATCCTGGTGCCGATCCTGACCGAGCTCCCCACGCCCGCCTCCTGGTTCTGGGCGTGCGGCGTGATCATGTACGGCGCGCTGTTCACGGTCTCCTTCCCGATCGCGATGGCGCTGCCTGCACGCCGGCGATGGACCCCGCCGGCCGGGCTGCTGCTGCTGTCGCTGCCGTTCCTCGCGGTGCTCGGCCCCGATCTGTCCGGCCTCTGGACGTACATCGCCGTCTCCGCTGCGCTGTGCCTGGGCGGCGGCGGCCGGGCGATGATCGCGGTGGCGGGCCTGTCCGCAGTCACGTTCGTGATCAACCTGGTGACCGGGTCGCTCCAGCCGACGAACACTCCGCCGTGGACGATGCCGTTGATCATCCTGTCGATCGGCACCCTGATGGCGGCCTTCACGCGAAACCTGCAGACGCTGGTGCAGCTGCGCCGCACCCAGAAGGAGCTCGCCGCCGTCGCTGTCGAGGAGGAGCGGAACCGCGTCGCCCGCGACATGCACGACATCCTCGGTCATTCGCTCTCCGCGATCGCGCTCAAGGCCGACCTCGCCGCGAAGCTCGCCGACCGCGACCCGCAGGCCGCTGCTGCCGAGATCCACGAAGTGCAGACTCTCGCCCGCGCCACGCTCAGCGACATGCGCGCCGTCGTCTCGGGGTATCGGCAGGTGCGGATCGCAAGCGAGCTCGCCTCGCTGCGCACGCTGCTGCCGGCAGCCGGGATCACCCCGCACCTTCCGACCACCACCGATGAGGTGCCGGAGCACAACCGCGAGCTGTTCGGCTGGACCCTGCGGGAGGCCGCGACCAACGTGATCCGGCACGCGAACGCGACCGAGTGCTGGGTGACGCTCCGCGCCGACCGCATCACGATCGAGGACGACGGCGATGGGCCGGCGGGCCGCTGCGACGCCGACGGACGGCCGGGCACCGGTCTGCACGGTCTCGCCGAACGCGCCGCCGACGCCGGCGGCGCGCTGACGATCGGCCGATCCCCCCGCGGCGGGTTCCTGCTGGAGGTCACCGCATGACAAGGAGCCAGGAATGATCCGGATCCTGCTCGCAGACGACCAGGCGCTCGTGCGCGGCGCACTGGCGACTCTGCTCGGCCTGGAGGACGACCTCGAGGTGATCGCGCAGGTCGGCCGCGGCGACGAGGTGCTCGCCGCCGTCGCCGAGCACCGTCCCGACATCGCGCTGCTCGACGTGGAGATGCCCGGGATCGACGGACTCAGCGCCGCCGCCCGGGTACGCGCGACGTATCCGGACGTGCGCATCGTGATCGTGACCACGTTCGGCCGGGCCGGATATCTGTCCCGTGCCCTGACCGCGGGGGTGAGCGGATACGTCGTCAAGGACACCCCGGCGTCGGAGCTGGCAGATGTGGTCCGCCGCGTGATGCACGGCGAGACGGTGATCGATGCCGCCCTCGCCACCGACGCGCTCACAGCCGGCCCCTCCCCGCTCACACCGCGCGAGGCGGAGGTGCTCGCGGCGGCGCGCGACGGCGGCACGATCGCCGATGTGGCGCTGATCCTGCATCTTTCCGAGGGCACGACGAGGAATCATCTCTCGTCTGCGATGCAGAAACTCGAGGCGCGTACCAGGGCCGATGCGGCGCGCATCGCGGAGGAACGCGGCTGGCTGCTCTGATTCCGCCCGATTCCGTCACCTCGATCCCTTACACTCGGCTT
The DNA here is from genome assembly GCA_963791605.1 of uncultured Actinomycetota bacterium. GTDB lineage: Bacteria > Actinomycetota > Actinomycetes > Actinomycetales > Microbacteriaceae > Microbacterium. The sequence continues at coordinate 164,864 of CAWBTB010000006.1, forward strand.
CATGTCCGGAGGCTCCCCTGCATCGTCGCGCCCGAGACGCCCGTCCCGCGCCGTGATCCGCCGGCGCCGGATCACCGTGGCCGTCATCACGGTGCTCGCTCTCGCCCTCATCGGGGTCGTCACCACGACCGCGATGCACGCGCTGTCCGGATCAGCCAAGCCGAAGGCGAGCGCGGCACGCGTCACGCCGACACCGACGCAGACTCCGCTCACGCCCGCCCAGCAGCTGCTGAAGACGGCGGCCGACCCCGCCACGGCATGCGCGGTCTCCTTCCAGGGCGACGGGATCACGCAGCCTCCGATGCTGCAGACCGAGGGCGTGCTGTTCACCGGCCTGCCGATCCCGGAGCGCGCCGGATCCGTGTTCGCCGGCTGGTACCCGACCCCGGAGACTGCGCAGGCCCAGGTGCAGACCGACCGGGTGAACGGATCCCAGCTGACCACCTGCACCGATCATCAGCGCACGCTCCACGCGGCGTGGACCACGCCGGAGCAGAACGTCGCGACCGCCACCAAGATCCCGATCCTGATGTACCACCAGTTCACGACCAAGCCCGGCGGCGAGGACAACTGGCTGCGCAACAACTACGTCTACATCGAGGACTTCAAGGCGCAGATGGCGTACGTCGCGAGCTCGAAGTTCTACCTGCCGACCTGGGACGAGCTGAACGCGTTCATCGACGGCAAGCTGTTCCTGCCGCAGCACTCGCTGATCATCACCGACGACGACGCGGATCCGACCTGGCTGCAGCTCGCCGTGCCGGTCGTCACCGAGAACAAGCTGCTGACCACGTCCTTCGTGATCACGTCCGAGCGCAAGGACGGATCTCCGTCGCCGTACGTGCTGCAGCGCTCCCACACGAACGACATGCACCGGGCCGGCGACAACGGCAAGGGCCGGATGGTGAACCTGTCCGCCGACGAGGTCGCCGCCGACCTGGAGACCTCCGCTCAGATCCTGGGCGCCAAGGAGGTCATCGCCTACCCCTACGGTCACTACAACGCGACCGCGGAGGCGGGCGTGACGAAGGCCGGGTTCCTGCTGGCGCGGACGATCCAGTACGGCTACGTGAAGATCGGCACACCCAAGCTGGAACTGCCGGTGATCCGGATCAACTACGGCGACACGGTCGACGCTCTGAAGAACAACATCGGCTGAATCGCCCTCGGCGGTCGTTGAGCGAGCAGCGACGAAGGAGCAGCGAGACGAAACGCGCGGTTCCTTCGAGGAACCGTCACTCGGCCGCGGCGGCCTCCGCCTCGAGGCGGACCCGCGTGCTCTCCGCGGCCCTGCGGGCGACGCGCACGGAGCGCCGCGGCGCGTACACGACGAGCGAGTGGAACACGAAGCGGACGAAGAACGCGACGACCAGCGAGATCGCGGCGGCGAGGATGCTGGAGATGTGCCAGCTCTCGACCATGAGCGCGAGGATCGGGATGCGCACCGCCGCCTCGACGTTGTTGAACGTGAACGACTGCGCGAACCGCACCCCGATGGTCGAGGCATCGTCGGTCATGTCGTTGAAGACGTAGCGCTCCTGCAGGATGAAGTTCCCGATGATGGTCACCTCGGCCGCGATGATCGCCGCCCAGATGTACTCCATGCCCAGATGCGTGAGCGCCCACATGATGACGAGGTTGGCGAGCGCGCCGACGCCGCCGATGATCGCGAACAGCGACATCTTGCCGAAGCGCAGCCGTGCGAGATGCTGCAGGAAGGCCAGCCCCTGACGGAACGACGCCTTGGACTCGCCGTGCAGGCGCTCGCCGAACTCCATCGGCACCTCGGCGATGCGCACATCGGAGCGCACCAGGATCTCGAGCAGGATCTTGAACCCGTTCGGTCGCAGGGCCGCGGGGTCGACCTTCCGTCGATCCACGAGGAAGTAGCCCGTCATCGGATCCGAGGCGCCGGAGAGACGGATCGGGAACATCGCCTTGGTGAGCGCCGTCGCACTGCGCGAGACGCCGATGCGCACCGCTCCGGCCAGGCCCCCGCTGTCGCCGCCGCCGATGTAGCGGGACGCGATCACGACATCGGCGTCGCCGTCCTCGTAGCGGTCGATCATCTCGGGCAGCAGCTCCGGCGGGTGCTGCAGGTCGCCGTCCATCACGATGCAGACGTCGTACGAGGCGGCGCGGAGACCCTCGACCACGGCGCCGCCGAGGCCGCCCTCCGGGGCGTCCCGGTGCAGCACACGGACGGGGACAGGGGCGTCCGCAGCGATCGCACGGATCACGCGCGGGGTGTCATCGGTGCTGTCGTCGACGAACAGGATCTCGACGTCGCGCCCGTCCAGGGCGGCGGAGACCCGTGAGACGAGTTCGGCGATGTTGTCGCGTTCGTTGAACGTCGGCACGATCACCGTAGCGCCGGAGATCGCGGCACCCGGCCCCTCGGCCGAAGACATGCCGTTCATGCCCCTCCTCCGCTCGTGTCTGGACATCGTCCCATGGGAATCCGTGGAAAACCTCCGGCTTTCCTGTCAGCCCAGCGTGACCCTCTCGGAAGAACGCCGGGTGAACGCTGTCGCCGGGCGTCGGATCCCGGCCCGGAAATCCGCCGTACCCTGGATGCATGACCGCCCCCGCCACTGACACCATCACCCTGTTCGGCGCCGACTGGTGCCGCGACTGCATCCGGACCAAGAAGCAGCTCGACGAGCTCGGCATCGAGTACTCCTACGTCGACCTGGTCGCGGATCCTGCCGCTGCCGACGTCGCCAGGGAGATCTCGGGCCGCACGAACATCCCGGTGGTGCTGTACCCCGACTCCTCGCATCACGTGGAGCCGTCGAACGCCGACGTCGAGGCGAAGCTCCGCGAGCTCTCGCTGATCTGACGCCCGGCGCGCCAGTACACTGGCGCGCATGAGCATCGCCGCTGGGCCCGAACGGGCGACCACGCGTCTGCCCGCCCGGACGATCGCCCGGTACGCCACCGGATCGCTCGGCACCGGAGGCTTCGCCACCCTGCCGGGCCTGGTCCTGGCGTACTTCCTCACCGACAATCTCGGAGTCGCCGCCATCCTGGCGGGCGCGATCGTCACGCTCGCGAAGATCTGGGACGTCGTGATCGACCCCGTGATCGGCGCCTGGTCGGATCGCAGCCTGATCCGCACCGGCACCCGCAAGCGGTTCATGCTCATCGGCGGCTTCACGCTTCCGGTCTTCTTCGCCCTCACCTTCGCTGTGCCACCCTCGTTCGGGCCGGTCGCCGGCGTGATCTGCGTGCTGGTCGCGTTCCTCGCGACGGCCACCTCGTTCAGCCTGTTCCAGGTGCCGTACATCGCGCTGCCCGCCGAGCTCACCTCGAGCTACGACGAGCGCACCCGGCTGCTGAGCTGGCGCGTGATCGTGCTCACGGTCACGATCCTGCTGTTCGGCGGCGGCGGTCCTGAGCTCCGCCGGATCACCGGGGATCCCGTGACCGGATACCTCGTCATGGGGATCGTCGCGGGCGTCGTGATCGGCGTCGGCATGCTGATCGCGGCGCGCACCGCAGACGACGCCGTGGCCACCCCCGCCGCCGTGGAGCACGTCGGGATCCGCGCGCAGTACGCCGCCGGGTTCGCCGCGGTGCGCCGGTCGCTGCCGTTCCGCGCGCTGCTGGGTACGTATCTGCTGCAGGCGCTCGCGACCGGCACGATGCTGGCGGGGGCGCAGTATGTGGCGACCTGGGTGATGCGCTCGGAGAGCGCGGTGACCCTGCTGTTCGTGGCGCTCGTCGCACCCGCGGTGATCGCGACGCCCGGGTGGGAACTGCTGTCGCGACGGATCGGCAAGGAGCGCGCCTTCCGGATCGCCTCGGTCCTCTACCTCCTCGCCTCGGCCTCGATCGTGCTGGCGCTGTGGTCTCCGGGATCCTGGATCTACGCCTCCGTGGCGGTGGCCGGCGTCGCGTACGCGGGCATGCAGGCGCTGCCGCTGGCGATGCTGCCCGATGTGATCTCGCACGACGAGCGGCAGAGCGGACCGGGACAGGCCGGAACGTTCACCGGCATGTGGACGGCCACGGAGACCGTCGGGTTCGCGCTCGGCACGACGGTCGTCGCGGTGGTGCTGGCCCTCACCGGCTACGTCTCGCGCATCGCGTCGGACGCCTCCGCGGTCGTGCAGCCGGGCAGTGCGGTGGCGGGGATCGTGCTGATCTTCAGCGTGCTCCCCGCCGCGCTGATGCTGCTCAGCCTGCTCACGCTGGGCCGCTACCACCTGCGCCGCGCCGACATCGACGGCGCGTGACCCCGGCGATCCCCCCCCCCCCCCGACTCTCGCGCCCGCACTCCCGTCGCAAAATCCGTCGCCCCTCTGTGCTCCCGTCGCGAAAACTGTCGTTATCCAACGGCCAGACCGACAGTTTTTGCGACGGGAGCGAAAGGGACGGGGAGCAGAAGGGCGGGCGGATCCGGGGCGTGCACGGCGGCGATCCTGCAGGCGAGAGGAACGACAGGGCAGCGCCTGCGCTGCGCCGACATCGTCGGCCCCGATCGATGAGACTCAGTCCCACGTCGAGCGCGTAGTGTGAGATCGACCGCGCCGAAGGAGATGCCGATGCCCGAAATCCTCGCCGAAGACGTCCGCACACCGATCGAGGATGCGATCTCCGCCCTGCAGAAGGGCGCCGCCGCGTGGTCGGCCCTGACGGTCGGGCAGCGCGTCACCCTGCTACGCGGCGTGCGCCGTACCGTCGCGGCGAGCGCGCGCGAGTGGGCGCGCACGGCGGTCCGCTCGAAGCAGCTGCCGGACGATCACGCCCTCCGCGGCGAGGAGTGGCTGAGCGGCCCCTACGCGACCCTGGGCGCGCTCGACGCCTACATCCAGACGCTGGACCGGATCGCGCACGGCCGCAACCCCCTGGACGACGTGCGGATCGACCGCACCACGAGCGGTCAGACCAGGGTGCACGCCTTCCCGCTGCTCGGGATCGACAAGCTGCTGCTCTCCGGCTTCACCGGCGAGGTCTGGCTCACCCCCGGCGTGACGCCCGGCGACGCGAGGGCGCGGGCGGGGCTCGCACAGCGCTCCCCGGTCCGTCGACCGGTTGCTGAGCCCGTCGAAGCACAGGGATCCGACGGCGGGATCGGCCTCGTGCTCGGCGCCGGCAACATCACTTCGATCCCCGTGCTCGACGTGCTGTACGAACTGCTCGCGCACGACCGCGTCGTACTGCTCAAGGTCAACCCCACCCAGGACTCCCTGGTGCCCGTGTTCGAGCGCGCGCTCGCGCCGCTCATCGCGCCCGGCTTCCTGCGCATCGTCCGCGGCGGCCCCGAGGTGGGCGCGTATCTGACGGCGCACGACGCGTTCGCGCATGTGCACATCACCGGATCCGCCGCGACCTTCGACGCGATCGTGTGGGGCCCGTCGACCGGCTCAGGGGCCGCGCAGGCCAAGCGCCGCAGGCGGGAGGACCGTCCCGTGCTGAAGAAGCCGATCACGCGCGGAGCTCGGCGGCGTCTCTCCCATCATCGTCGTGCCGGGCGAGTGGAGCGCGGAGGACCTGCGCTTCCAGGCCGAGCACGTGGCCACGATGCGCCTGCAGAACAGCGGGCACAACTGCATCGCAGGACAGGTCGTGATCCTGTCGAGCGACTGGGCGCAGAAGGATCAGTTCCTCATCGAGCTGCGCCGCGCCTACGCTCTCGCCCCGGAACGCCCGACCTGGTACCCGCGCTCGGCGGAGCGCATGGCGCAGGCGACTGCGGCCTACCCGGATGCGCTCGTGCTCGCGGATCGCCTGCTCGTCGAGGTCGGCGAGGGCGACGACCCGACGGCGCTGGAGACCACGGAGTACTTCGCGCCCGTGCTCGGCGTCGAGCAGCTTCCCGGCCTCGGGCAGGAGTTCCTGGACGCGGCGGTCGCGCACGCGAACGAGAAGCTGCAGGGCACCCTCGGTGCGAACGTGCTGATCGACCCGACCACCGAGACCCTGCTCGGCGGCGGCTTCGAGCGCGCGATCACCGCCCTGCACTACGGATCCATCGCGATCAACACCTGGACCGCGTTCGGCTTCATCACCCCGACGGTCACCTGGGGAGCGTTCCCCGGCAACACCATCGCCGACGTCGGCAGCGGGATCGGCGTCGTGCACAACGCGCTGCTGCTCGCGGACGTCGAGCGCTCGGTGGTGCGGGGGCCGTTCCGTCCGTTCCCGCGCTCGGCGTCGATCGTCGGCGACGGGGGCCGATTCACGATCCTGCCGAAGCCGCCGTGGTTCGCGTCCTCCCGCACCGCGGCCGAGGTGAGCGAGGGTCTGACCCGGTTCCGCGCACGCGGCGGCGTGCTCGCGCTGATCCGCACCCTCGTGCAAGCGATGCGGGCGTGATCGACGCGGGTCGACTGAACGGGACACGATCGTGCCGCGCCTAAGCTACGGCGTGCCCACCGCGAACGTGTCGCACTTTCCGAGGCCGCTCTTGTAACCGTTCGCGAACCAGTACTGGCGCTGGGCGCTGGATCCGTGCGTCCAGCTCTCCGGGTTGGTGTAGCCCGCGGACTGCTGCTGGATGTGGTCGTCGCCCACGGCCGCGGCGGCATCGAGCGCATCCTTGATCTGCGCTTCCGTCGGCGTCGTCATGTAGGGGTTGCCGTTCTTGTCCTTCTGCGCCGCCATGTCCGCGATGAACGCGCCCGCATAGCAGTCGGCCTGCAATTCGGTGCGCACCCCGTTGCTCGTGGGCCCCGTGCCGTTGTTCGGGTGCGCGGCCATCGTGCCCGTGAAGTTCTGGATGTGGTGGCCGTACTCGTGCGCGACGACGTACACCTGGGCGAGGTCGCCGGCCTCGGCGCCGAACTGCTGGTGCAGCAGGGCGAAGAACGTGGGGTCGATGTAGACCGTCTGATCCGGCGGGCAGTAGAACGGACCGACGTCGTTCGACGCGGTACCGCACGGCGTCGATGTGGCGCCGTCGACGCTGACCTGCTTCGGCGCGATGTATCCCCTCACGTGCTTCGTCCAGTACTGATTCAGCACGAGCGACGTCGCCGCCACACGGCAGTCCACGCTGCTGTTCGCGTCCTTGCCGGTGCTGCAGTTCGCGACCGTCCCCTCGCTGGATCCGGTGCTCTGCGGCTGGCCCTGCGATCCGGGGTCGGTCCCGCCGCCGAGCAGCCCGGAAAGGTCCACGCCGGTGAACGCACTGATCAGCAGCACCACGATCGCGCCGACACCGACAACGCCCCCGCCGGCGATCGCCGCGGTTCGGCCGCCGCGACCGCGCCGCTGCACGTTGTTGTCTGAGACGTCCGCGTCCGGATTGAAGGTCATGAGCACAGTTTTCCATGGCGGACGGGCCGACGGCGAGGTGCAGGACGCCGTCCGCGCCCCCGGACTGATCTGCCCGCCCCGGAACCGAGGTCGGTCTCGTAGCGAAGCGCCTCTGCGGACGCCCGGCTCAGATCGTCGCGACGTCGATCACGAAGCGGAACTTCACGTCGCTGACGAGCACACGATCGTAGGCGTCGTTGATGGCGCCCGCGCCGATCAACTCGATCTCCGCGGCGATGCCGTGCTCGGCGCAGAAGTCGAGCATCTCCTGGGTCTCGGCGATGCCACCGATCGCGGATCCGGCGATCGAACGCCGCGCGCCGATCAGCAGCGATGTGCGCAGCGCCATCGGCTCCGGCGGGGCGCCCACGCAGACGAGGGTGCCGTTCGTGTCGAGCAGGCTGAGGTACGCGTCCAGCGGGATCGGAGCGCTCACGGTGTTCAGGATCACGTCGTAGGCGCGGCGGTGCGCGGAGAACGTCTCCGGATCCGTCGTCGCGAGATAGTCGTCCGCGCCGAGCCGCAGCCCCTCGTCCTTCTTGCGCAGCGACTGCGAGAGCACCGTGACCTCGGCACCCAGCGCATGCGCGATCTGCACGGCCATGTGCCCGAGCCCGCCCAGGCCGACGACCGCGACCCGGGTGCCGGGACCGACCTTCCAGTGCCGCAGCGGCGAGTACGTCGTGATGCCAGCGCATAGCAGCGGGGCGGCGCGGTCGAGGGGGATCGCGTCCGGGATCCGCAGCACGAAAGCCTCGGCGACGACGACCTGGCGGGAGTAACCCCCCTGGGTGATCGTGCCGTCGCGATCGGTCGCCCCATAGGTGCCGACGGATCCGCTCGTGCAGTACTGCTCCTCGCTGCGCAGGCAGGCCGCGCACTCGCCGCACGAGTTCACCAGGCAGCCCACGCCGACGCGGTCGCCGACCGCGAAGCGGGTGACCTCGGATCCGACCGCAGACACGATGCCGGCGATCTCGTGCCCCGGCGCGAGCGGATAGTGCTGCGGGCCCCACTCCCCTCGCACGGTGTGGATGTCGGAATGGCAGATGCCCGCGAACGCGATGTCGATCGCGACGTCGTGCGGTCCGGGCTCCCGGCGCTCGATCGTGGTCGGCACGAGGGCTGCGCCCTCGCTCGGTGCGGCATAGGCGGCGACGACGGGCATGACTGCGCTCCTCGGGATCGACGGGTGGGCCGTCTGCGAGCGTACTCCGCGGCGTCCGCGACGGAGGCGGCATCCGGCTAACTCGTGGCGATCGGGCAGGACGCGCATCCGGAGCACCCCGGAACACGGCAGAATGGACCCAGCGCAGGAGCGGCAGGAGGCGGGATCATGAGCGGCACGACGCACGAGCACGGGGACGCCCTCGATCAGGCCCTGACCAGCCCTCTGCACCTCCCGCACGCGGCCGCGGAGTGTCCGAAGTGCTTCACCGAGCTGCAGCAGAACCGGGACTGGTGGTCGGCACGGCCGGACGATTCACGCCTGGTCGGTCTGGTCGTCGCCCGCGAGGGCATGCCGTCGGTCGTGCAGCAGCGCGACGACCTGACCCGTTTCGGGGTGCCGATCGAGGGCTTCCGGCACCCCGCGCCCGACATCCTGGAGAGCTGGACCGACCGGATCGGACGGCTCATCGACACCCTGCACGCGGGCGATGTGCTCGTGGTCGCGAACGTGCACGCGCTGGGCCGCGATACCGACGAAGAGGCGCGCACGGTCGCGGCGCTGCGTCGTCACGGCGTGATCGTGAAGGTGCTCAGCCACGACGCCCGCCACCTCGCCGACGCCGGTCGCTGAGACGCGCGCAATCCACGGGAATTCCTGTTCCTGAGGCATTTTCGTCGTGCCCGACTTCTTCCCATTCTCGTAGATTTGTTCTATACTTGGGTATGGCTATCGAACCGGATCCCTACCTCGCCCGCTCGGACGAGCTCGTCGACCGGTGCCGTCTGATCGACCGCCAGATCGCCGCGCTGGAGGCGGAGAAGGCGAGTCTGCTCGGAGAGCGCGTGGAGCTGCTGCTCGAGGAGGTCCGGCCGGGAGCAGACGGGTACGAGGCCGCCGAGCGGTCGATGTTCGCGGAGGTGTCGGCGGCGCTGCATGTGACCCGCGCGGCGGCGTCCCGCTCTCTCGGCACGGGGTGGGCGCTGCGCGATCGGTTCCCCGCCACGCTCGCGGCCCTGCAGGCAGGGGAGATCTCGGCACGACATGCGGCCGTGATGATCGCCGCGGCAGTGCCGCTCGGCATCGCCGACCGCGATGCGCATCAGAGGTTCGAGGAGCAGGTGCTGCCCTACGCCGCGGCCGAGACGGCGCCTCGCACGGAGGCATACGCGAAGTCCGTGGTGGCCGCGATCGCCCCCGAATCGGTGACCGAGCGGTGTCGTCGCGCGCACGACGACCGACGCGCGTTCGTCACCGACCACGACGACGGGCAGTCCCTGTTCGGCGTCCTCATGCCGACACCGCTCGCACACGCCGCCTACGAGCGGTCCACGGCGATGGCCCGCCGCATCCGCGAGATCACCGCCGCGACCGACTGCGGAGGCTTCGACGGTCCGCGAGCGCCGCAGCCGGGAAGGGCGCCGACCGACGAGGAACTCGAGAGGATCACGGGATTCGCGAGCATCGTCGACGACCTCGGCGAAGTGCTCAGCGACGACCGTACCCTCGACCAGATCCGTGCCGACATCGTCACCGACCTGCTGCTCACCGGCACCGGAGACACCCTCGCAGATGTCGCCGACATCCGCGGCACGGTGCAGGTCACGATCGCGGCGTCCACCCTCACCGGCACCGACGACCGGCCCGCAGAGCACGACGGGCACGGCCCCATCGACCCCGCCGTCGCCCGGGCTCTCGCCGCCGATGCGGTGGAATGGGATCGCCTCTTCCTGGATCCGCGGGGCATGCTCGTCGAGACGGACACGTACGCTCCGACCGAGCGCATGCGACGGTTCCTCCGCGCCCGAGACCGGCACTGCCGGTTCCCCGGCTGCCGCATACCCGCACGCGTCTGCCAGATCGACCACAACCACGACCACGCTAAGGGCGGCAGGACCGAGCTCTGCAACCTCTGCTGCTTCTGCGTCGGTCACCATGCCTTGAAGCACCCCGACCTCGACGATCGCTGGAGATGGACCGCGGTGCAGAGCCCCGGCGGCGTCGTCACCTGGACCAGCCCGACCGGCCGGGTCTACACCGACGCGCCACCGCCCCGCGTGCAGTTCGTCTGACGCCCGCGCGTCAGATCGGTGCTCCGCGGTTCCAGCCCGGCTTCTCGATCAGCCGTTCGTCTTCGGAATGCTGCCGTCCTGCATCCCTCCCACAGCACTCCGCTCAGCCCCTCCCGCTCGATCGCGCGACGCGCCTCGTCGACGGTCATGACCGCGCCCCGTTCTCCCTGCGCCATCGAGACCAGAACCTCATCGGGCTCGCTTCTCCTCTTCGACCAGGCCGTCCTCGTCGGCCGAGTCAGCGGGAAAACTGCGGACGGTCTGTAGCGCCGCCTTTCGGTGCGACTCCGCACGTCGCAGAAATGCATCAAGAGCCTCGGCCTCGGCCTCTGTCCGCAACGTCATGAAGTCCATCTCGACGCCCTTCTCATCCGTGTCCCAGACCCGCCAGACCGACCCGTCACGATCGATCCACGTCGAAAGCTCAGGACGCCCGGTCGGGCCGAACCAATTCGCCGTGGTCATCGGACGCACGGCAAGGTAGGCTCCGATCCGATCGACAGTAAGGTCCTCGCCAGCCGCCAGGATCTCGTGCACGGTCAGTGCGCGGTCACGCTCGAGCGCGCGGTACCGAGCCATCACTCGTTCGCCGCTCTCTTGCATCGCACGTTCCTCTGCCTCACTCCGCAGCGGAGGCGGAGTACGCGCCTCCTGCAACCAGGCCCAGGCCCACTCGCATGCCTCGCTCTCGTTCGCGAAGACGCGCACGGCACCGTCCGCGTCGAGCACGGGCTCGACCTTGAGGCGCAGGTCGCCGAAGGTCGCCGTCACCGTGCCGTTCCGCTGCGGGATCAGACTCAATGCAGCCGGGGAAGGCTTCCCGCCTGTCACCCACGCGAACATGTAAGGCAGGAAATCAGGCGACACCAGCTCCGCACCCAGCTTCTGCAGCCCTCGATGGTTCACGAGCCCATCATCGCTCGTTCTCCCTTCGCGCCGGTCGCGGTGCGACTTCGGCAGGAAACCGATACTGCGCTTCCGCATCGTCTACCGGATGCAGGGATCGTCCGTCGCCGATCCACCATGTCGCGCAAAAGGCGCAGCGGTACAGCAGATCCGCGGGACTCGTCGCGGTGATGAAGCGAGGTTGTCGCCGCGTAGACGCCCTCAAGACATTCGTCGCAGCCGAGGACTGACTCGTCCCTGTCCGCCGGCCTGGCACCCTGACCGCTCATGCGCCGGGGAACCCTGCGCGGCGCTCGCGCTCCGCCAGATCCGGAAGGTCGCGGAGCGCCTCGTCACGCGTGATCTGATGAGGGTTGCTCCATCCCTCCGACCAGTACGAACCGCACCAGCGACAGCGCCAGATCGTCGCGCCAGGAGGATCGGACTCGCCCAGCCGGAGCGGCTCCCCGAGATCCAACCCACCCCACTTCGGACGGCACACGTTGCACCCCTGCTCCTCCCATGGGGTCGCGCCGGAATCATCACCCATTCAGCGGACCTCCTGATCCGAGCGCTTTGCCCGCGGCGCCCTACCTGAACGGGCGACGCTGTCACGCCGACCTGTCCAGCCTCGGCTGCCCACTCATCGAACAGATCCCGTGACGAGAATGCCGGGATCATCTGTCGCCCGTCGACGTTCATTGTCGTCGGGCGGGTGGAGCCCTGCGACCCGACCGCCGTGACGAGCAGGCCGTACCGCCCCACAAGAGACGCCGCCGCTTCCAGCGTCCCGATGCCCCTTTCCCGCAGCTGACGCACGGTCACACGCGCCATCAGCGTCATCGTGCGCTGCACGCTCCCTTGCAACTCATACATCCCATCGAGAGCGCGCGAGAGGCTGTCGTCGCAATGCCCCGAGTCCGCCACCTGACGACTCAGCGAGACCGCGAGCGATCGTGGCGGCATCTGCCCTGCCCGGATGGCACGAAGCTCCTCATCCAGCTGACGGCGGAATGAGGCGATCAGCCCCACAGGAAAGGCCTTCTGCGCCGGAGTGTCCGCGAGTGCCTCAAGGGCTGCGAGAACCGCATCCTCATACGTCCGCGTCACGTGATCCTCCCCGTGACCGACCTTAGCTCAACCGGTCTGGCGCTCGCCGGGCCTCGAAGGGCGATCGTGCGGGCCCGATGCTAATGACCTTCGCCGTATACCCGAGCGACGTTGGCGCGCTGCTCGGAAACAGTCGCCACCGTCGCCGGATCGACCGGCGCAAAGGTGTCCACAACGCTCTCGCCATCGCCCGGATGAATCCGATACGCGCTGAGGCCACCGCCCTGGTCACGGGCCATGCCACTTGGCCAGACGTCACCCTCCGCGCCCGCGACGCCGATCCGCCAGCCGAACGGCTCGAGCTTCTCCCGCACGATACAAAGCGCCTCGAACGCGTCATCGGCACTCGCCTCGACCGAGCCGAACGCTGCCGATACGACCTCGACGCGCCACATCGCCCCGTTAAAACCCCACGCGACCGTCGCGTCGCTCACGACCCCGTGTCGGGCCACCTGAATCGTCTGCGGACTCTGGATCATGCGCCAGGGACCTCGTCAGGTCGCAGTATCATCGGCGCCTCCTGGATCAGCGGACACCTGAGATACGGTTCCAGAGCTCCACCCGCTGGACGAAATCCGCCAGCGCGTCCTCTTCGCGCACGAACTCCCGCACCGACTGCGGAAGCACCTGCGCGCGTTCGTCCTGCAAGAAGGTCGCCCACACGTCGTTGCCCCGCGCCATCACGACAACATTCGCCTTGCCGCGGGGGTCCGTAAGCAGGACATATCCTGCGAATCCTCGTGCGGCCAGGTCCAGTGCCACTGGATCGCGATTCATGACGAAGCCCCCAGATCCAACTCACGGACCAGGCCGAGACGCACGTAGAAATCGAGCGGAAGCGGCAGCGTCAGCTGCTGGGCGCCCCCGGGATCGCCGAACGCCGGCGCGACCGTGCCGGAAAAGATCGGCGCGTCCCACACGTAGTACCCGACCTCGACGAGATCCTCGAGATCTCGGCGAAGCACCGCATCGGTCGAACGCTCGTACGCCTCCCGGATCCTGGTGCAGTCACCCGTCACGACGAACTGGTGATAGGCAGCCGGGTTCTCGGCCCACGGCAGCGAGCGTGTCGCATATGCGGCCGGCCGCCCGTTCTGCACCACGTTCACGTAACGCGTCCGAACGGTGCCGTAAAGATCCCAGACCTCCGCACCTTCGGGGATCGGCTCACGGGACATCGCACGCCCCGATCTGTCAGCCCAGAACTTCATCGGGCTCACGACTTGCTCTCCGGCCCGTCGAACTCGGGCCTGCGAACCGTACCCTGAGCGGCGCGGCGGTGATGTTCCGCCCGCGCCAGAAACTTCTCGAGCGCTTCAGACTCCGATTCCGTCCACATGACCGTGTAGTCCACGATCACGCCCTTCTCGTCCGTTTCCCAGACTCGCCAACCAGTCCCGTCATCAATGATCCACGCGGAGGACTCAGGTCTCCCTGTGGGGCCGAACCAGTTCACCGTTGTCATCGGACGCGCGGCAAGACGCTCCGCCACCGCGCTTACGGTCAGAGTCTCACGATCCACCGCGCACCTCGTTCACAAGTCTGAGCTTCTTCACAAAGTCTGAGCTTCTCCAGGACACCACCGGTCGATCCGAAACCACCCGCGATATGCCCGAATCGGTCGCCCGCTGGTTCGTCGGCTTAGACGCCTTCAGCTTCCCACCGTCGTAGCCGCTCCTCCCACAGCTTGCGCTTCTCCTCGCCGTTCGCGAGAGTCCGCGCACGTTCCTCGGCCGACTGGGGTGGCGGATCCTGACGCGCGAGCTGGATCTCATTCCACGCCCATTCGCAGGCGCTGCTCTCGTCGGCGAAGACGAGGGGCCTTCCCGTCTCATCGACCCAGGGCTCCACTTTCGTTCGAAGGTCGCCGCGTGCGGCCGTCACCGTGCCGTCTCCCTTCGGGATGAGGCTCAGAAAAGCACTGGAGGGATGACCGTCTTCGACCCAGCCGAACATGTAGGCGGCGAATTCAGGCGAGACGAGACCATCGATAAGTGTTTGAAGTTCGTAATGATTCACAGCGCTATCCACCTACTCCGTCACACGACCTTGATGTATCCGTCTTCGATCCATTTTCGGATCCCGCCGGGGAAATGTAGTTGCACACCGCCGCCAGGCTGTTGGAAGTCTTTCGCGATGGATCCGACTTTCACTTCGTCAGGGAGAGGCTTCACGATCTCCAGCGTGTGGTGCTGGAAGCCGGGGGCCAACCTGTCAGGCGGCAGGCTCTGAGTCGGAAATGCGGTACCCGGCGGGGAGGTGAACTCTCCGCCGTCCTGCGATGGCTTGACGGGCGCGATTCTATCCAGCCGGTCTCCCGGACCATACAACGTATGCGCCGGGTCGATCGGCAACGACGTGTCGAAGCCGTTGTCCGAGGGCCACCGCCAATCAGGGAAGCCCCGCTGATCGAAGCCCTTGAGGTGGGTGTCGATGAAATCCTCGGGCGAGAGGTTGCCGAACGGATGGTACCCGGGGATCCCTGCCCCGTTCGCCCAGTTCTCCATGTTGTCGATGAGGTCTGTGCGCCGCGGATCCAGACGGCGGACACCGGGCAATCCGGCCACGGTCTCCTTCGCGGAATGTGCTGCACCCTTCAACGTCTTGTCCGCGACGTCGCCGAACTTCTTGAACAGGGCCTTCAACTTTTCCAGCAACCCCGCCAGCTTCTTCGCCGCGTCGACCAGATCCGGGATCTTCTTCGAGAACTTCGCCGCCAACGCCGACACCCGCGTCGACGCCTGCTCGATCACCAGAGGCGTCGCCAACCCCAGACTGAACACCAACTCCGCCGCATACGAGATCAACGACCCCACCAACTGCGCCAACGAATCCCGCACCAGATCATGCACCACCTGCACGATCGTCGACGCCATCTGCATGCCCACCTGCATGCCATCCGCCCACGACGCCGCACCCTGCAGATGCTTCACCACATCCCGCTGGAACGCCAGATACGCGCGCACCGCCGCACCATCCGCCGCATCCAGATCCCCCAGCACCACCGCCAGATCCGACGCCGACTGCCTCAACTGCCCGCCGACATTCGCCCACGTCTGCGCGAACCCCGCGACCTGCCCCGCATCCCCGGTCAGATCATCCAGCCACCCCTTCAACGGCTGCAGATGCTCCATCAACCAGCCCAGCCCCGCCGCGATCAACGACCCCAACGGATCCGACACCGCCGCGACCGTGTCCATCACCGCACCGAACGCCGCAAAACCCCCCGCAACCCAATCCCCCGACCGGATCGCGTTGACCAACGCCTCACCGTCTTCGAGCAGGAACGTCCCCGACAACGGCGTGGACGTGTCCACCGCCCCCGCCACCAACGGGTTCGGCGGCGTCACTGCGGCCCTCCCAGACCACCGTGCAAGCCCTTGTAGCGGCCGGAGAAGTCAGTCTCCATCGCCTCGAAGTCGCTCACCAGTCCGAGGAACTCGGTCTCCGCCCGGCCCAGCATCGCCGACACCGAGCTGATCGTGCCCACGGCGACCTGCGACACCAGCACCGCCGGCGGCACCAGGAACGAGCACATCACCCCGAACGCGCCGCCCGCGAGGTTCAGCGAGCTCGCCGCGTCCTGCGCCAGCTGCACGTCTGCCGCCACCCGGCCCACGCGGGCCGCGTGCTGCCGACCCAGCTCGAAGTCCAATGCGATCGCGTCACCCATCAGCGGTACTCGATCCCGTCCGGCAGCCCGTCCGTCTTCGGTGCCCGCGCCTCGATCTCGGACCGCAGATGCGCGACGGCAGGATCGTCCTCGCCGAACGCGTCGGCGGCGATCCTCGCCGCCTTGGCCCCGGCCGCCTGCTGCGCCTTCACCGACGTGTCCACGATCAGTCGGCCCAGCGCCCGGGCGCCCAGCTGCTGCGCCGCCTCGGTCAGGCCGAGGTCGATCAGGCGCCCCGATGAGTCGACTACGACCGTCAGCTCGCGCCGTGGCGACGTCGCCTGCTCCCGCACCGCCTCGATCTCGGCCCGCACCGCAGACGCCGCCTCGGCGCGCTGCTGCGCCTGCTCGACCTGCACGGCGAGGCGCTCCCGCACCTCGTCCGCGCTCGCTCCGTCGAAGAAGTCGCTCATCGGATCCATCCCGCTCCTGTGTCCTGCTGAAACCATCGCGCCTTGCGATGCGGCCGAGGGAAGTCTAGATCGCGAGCAGAAGGGCCGCCCCTCAGGACGACCCTTCCGCCGCGATCCGGCTATCCCCCCGGTCCGAATCGCTCCGGTCTCGCACGATTCAGATTACGGACGCCGTCGCAACCCGTCGATGGGGAGAAGTGCCCATGGGGCCGCGTCATTCGCCGTCCGCCGGGTCCTTTGCGCGATCGAGCGCGAGCCGCGCGGGGTCGATCAGCACCAGATCGTCCTTGGTGACCAGGCGTGAGGCGATCACATGTTCCACGAGCCGCGCCCGGCGGTTCGTCGCGGATCCGCGCGCGCCGCCGCGCATGCCCGGCACCCCGATCCGGTCGAACTTGTCGCACACGTTGTCGAGCTTGCGGTTGAACCGGGTCACCGTCCACTCCAGCCGCGCGGCCGCGGCGGCGCTCGACGGGATCGAGCTCATCCCGCTGCCGTCTCGGCGCAGCAGCGGTTCGGCGAGCGCGAGCAGCAGCTGCTTCTGGCTGATGGTGAGCGGCACCTCGCCGATCGTCGAATCGCCATCGCCCGCGAGGTCGTGATGGATCGGCCGGAACGTCGGCTCCGAGGAGTGGATCGTGAATTCGTACGTCGTCGGGCCTGCGGAGAAGACCACGTTCGTCGTGGCGAAGACCAGCGGCAGTCGTGCGCCGGGGGCGAGCCACGCCTGCACTCCGCCGGTCGCGTCGGTGACCGTCGCCTGCAGCCGGGTGCCGATGTTCGCCAGCCACCACAGCCCGCCGGACTCCACGATCTCGAGGAAGTGCCGGTGCAGGAACAGGTTGTCGTCGATCGCGAGGTCGCCCTCGCGCCCGAGCACGAACCGCCCGCCGGGCTCGATCGAGAAGTACTCGCCGGCGAACTCGACCGTCACCTGCGCGGGCACAGGGGGATCCTGCGTCGTCTCGGGATCCTGCGCCATCACTTCGTGCACCCCCGCGTCGCCGAGGAGGACGTGCCGTCCGCTCGGCGCAGTTCGACGTCGATGCAGGTCGGACCACTGGGCTGCGCGGTGACTGTCGCCTCCGTCCCGTCCACCGACGTGGCGTCCCCGTCACCGGTGAGCAGGATCTCGGTGACGAGGTACTTGTCGTCCTTCTGCGGTTTCGGGTTGGTCCAGGTGAAGCGCACCCCGCCGATGCCATCGGGGGTGCCCGTGACGTTCTTCGGAGCGGGCACGATCGCCGTGAGCGGATCCTGCGGATCGGCCGTCGGGGGCGCGCTCTGCTTCGTCTGCGGCGGGTTGGCGTTCAGCAGGTTCACCGTCAGGATCGAACCGCCGATGAGCACGACCACGGCGGCCACGGCCACGAGGGTCCAGAGCAGTCCCTTGCGCGACGTCTGCGACGCGGGGAGTTCGGGATACGCCATCGGTGCGGCCGGCGCAGGGGTGGTTGGCGCGAGACCCGGGGCAGGCGCTGCGACGAACGCGGGCCCTGCGGGAGACTGCGCCGCGGGAGCGGCTGCAGGAGCCGGTGCCCCGGGATTGACCACCTGCGGAGGACGGACCCTGGTCGGATCGTCGTCCTCAGGCTCGACGGGGGCCGGCGGACGGATCAGGGTGGCGTCGACTGCCGCGGGATCGGCCTGCGGGACAGGCCGATCGAATCGCGGCCCGGGGGCGGCGAGCGGCGTCGCCGGGAGCACCGGGCTGGTCGTCGCCGAGGGACGCGTCGCCGTGTGGCCGGGGTCGATGCTGACGACCTCGCGCACCCGGGTCAGTCCGTCGTCGTCCTCGTCCGGATCCTGGTCGACCGGGTGGTCGTCCATGATGTCGATCGGCGTCACCGAGTGCGACAGCTCGATCTGGATCTTCTGCAGCGCCCGTGCGAACGCCACGGCGCTCGGGAACCGGTCGTCCGGGTTCTTCGCCATCGCGCGCTCGAGCGCACGGCTCAGGCTCTCCGGAACGTCCGCACGGCCGAGCGGCGGAAGCGGTTCCGACTCGATCCGGGAGATGAGATCCGCGCCGCTGTTGCGCTGCCCCGGCTTCTCGAACGGCGAGCGTCCGGTGAGCAGGGTGTAGATCGTCGCGGCGAGCGCGTACACGTCGGAGCGGACGCCCCCCTGCGGCGGGTCGCGGAACGACTCCGGCGGGGACCACGGGATCGACATGCCTGCGGCCTCGCTCACGGCACCCGTGGTGGAGGCGATGCCGAAGTCGGTGAGCGCGGGCCTGTTGTATGCCGTGACCAGGATGTTCGCGGGCTTGATGTCGCGGTGCAGCACGCCCGCGCGATGCGCGGTCTCGACGGCCCCTGCGACCTGCACGCCGACCCGGAGCGCCTCGGCGGCGCTGAACGGCTCCTTGCGGGCGCGCTGCTGCAGGTTCGGCCGCGGGCAGTACTCCATCACCAGGTACGGACGCCCGTCGTCCGCGACTCCGGTCTGGTAGATCGTGACGATGGCGGGGTGCGTCGACAGCATCGCCATGACGTTCGCCTCGTCGGAGAACTCCTGCGCCGCACCTGACGCCAGCCGGTCCGCGAGCAGCACCTTGACCGCCACGCGGCGGCGCGGCATCTGCTGCTCGTACAGGAAGACGTCGGCGAATCCGCCGGTGCCGAGCGGCTCGACGTAGGCGAACCCGTCCAGCTGCGGCGGCGGAGAGGGCGGACGGCTCACGGCAGATCCTCGAACGCGACGGTGACGCCGTCTCCGAGATCGATCACGTCCCCGGTGACCACGATCGTCTGCTCGCCCGGATGCAGCCGCACGGGGTCGGTGCCGGGCCGCAGCAGAGTGGAGCCGTTGGTGGTGTGCAGGTCGAGGACCACGACCGCGTCGGCCTCGGGACGGATCTCGAGATGGCTGCGCGAGATGTCCTGCTGCGGGCTGTCCACCGCGATCAGGTGCGGCAGCGTCGCCCCCGAGGAGCGCGTCGCACGCGGGCGGCGGCCGATCACGACGGTGCGGTCGAGTGCGACGACCTGGCCGGTGGACATCCGGATCCGCGGGCCGGCGGACGGGGCGGCCTCGTGCGCTGCGGAGGACGGAATCGGATCCGGGGACTCGCCGCGCAAGGCACGCGCCTGTGCGACCGAGATGGTCGCGCCGTCGTGGTCGCCGTCGTCGGGCTCGTCGTAGACCTCGTTGTCCTCCTGCTCGGCGCCGCCGACCGGACGCAGATCGAGCGTGTGGCCGCCCAGCGGCGGTGCGATCGTGTCGGCGGGCGGCAGGATGGTCTCCACCGGGACCGCGTTCGGAGAGGACGGGGACAGCACCGTGTCCTCGACGTCGTCGTGATCGGCCGGCACCGGGGCGACCGGGACCGCCATCACCGGGAGGTCAGCGTCCGGGAGGGGCGCTTCGACGGCGGGGGCGATCGGCTCCGCGGCCGGTTCCTGCTGCGGGGCCGGGTCGAACTCGGGCCCTTCGACAGGCTCAGGGACCGGGATCGGGTCGGGGTCGGGCTCTTCGACAGGCTCAGGGACCGGGGCCGGGGCGGGCCCTTCGACAGGCTCAGGGACCGGGACCGGGGCCAGCGCGGATCCGAATCCGACTCGGGAGGCGCGGACCACGCCGGCCACGATCGGCAGCGCGACTATCGTCCTCGACGACGATCTCGGCGCCGGTGACGGAGGGCACGAAGCGCTCGCTCCAGGTCGTGACCTCGGCGCCGGTGATCTCGTGCTCGACGGCGGATCCGACGACCCGGGCGCGCACCCGTCCGCGCACGGCGATGCGGGCGCCGTCTCCCTCCCGCACGATCGCGGCGAACGGCGGGATCGCGGAGAACGATCCGCCGCCGGCCGCGGTCAGCGCGTCGACGACGTCGGAGAAGGCGAGGTCGGCGGATCCGACCCGCGCCCACAGCTGCGTGACGAGCTCGGAGGCGGCATCCGGCGGCAGAGCCACGACGGCGCGCGGGCCGATCAGCAGAAACCAGGACCCCGCTCGGTAGGCGGTGTTCATCAGCGCATCCCTCCCATGGCCTCGGCACGCGGTCGCGTGTCGGAGTCGATGTCTTCCTCGTCGATGCCCGCCGCGCCCCCGGCGCCCCCGGGTCTCGTCGTGACGTGGACCGCGTCCACGACCACGGCGGTCACGTTGTCGCGTCCGCCGAGCTCGAGGGCACGCGCGATGAGCCGGTCCGCGGCGGCCTGCGGATCCTCGTACCGCAGCAGCGTCTCGCGGATCTCGTCATCGCCCACCTCGGAGCTCAGCCCGTCGGAGCAGATCAGGATCCGGTCCCCGACCGAGGCGGGGATCATCCAGTAGTCGGCCTCACCCGTGCTGCCCGCGCCGATCGCGCGGGTGATGATGTTGCGGCGGCGGTCGCGCTGCGCCTCAGCTGCGACGAGCTCACCGGCGTCGATGAGCTCCTGCACGACGGAGTGGTCGACCGAGACCTGCTCGAACACGCCGCTTGCGAGCCGATAGGTGCGCGAGTCGCCGATGTTCATCGCCAGCCAGTAGCCGACACCGTCGACCTGGGCGACCGCGACACCGCTGAGCGTGGTGCCGGCGCTCGTGGTTCCGCCGCCCCGGATCGCGTCGACGGCCGCGCGCGCCCGGGCGAGGGCGAAGCTGATGTCGTCGATGCTGAGCGCTCCGCGCCCGCGCAGTCCGCGGAACTCGTCGATCACCGTGGCGCTGGCGACATCGCCGGCCTGGTGCCCGCCCATGCCGTCGGCGACGAGGAACAGCGGAGCTTCGGCGAGGTGGCAGTCCTCGTTCAGGGCGCGGCGGAGCCCGGTGTGCGTGGCCGCGCCGATGCGCGCGACGATGGGTGCGGTCATGCGTATCCTCCGACCGTGACGATCCGATCGCCGATCTCGATCGCGTCGCCGAGACGGATCCTGACCCGCTCGCCGGGCGGGCACGCGATGCGCACGCCGTCGCGCACGATCGTCATGCCGTTCGTGGAATGCCGGTCCATCACCCAGCCGCCGGACGACTCGGCGCCGGCCTCGAAGTGCGTCTTGGACAGCGACAGCGTCTCGTCACGCACCACGACGACTGCGGACCCCGACTCGGCGCGCCGGATTGCGGCCGAACAGGGTGCGCCCCGACACGGTCGCCCTCGCGCCGTCGTCCCAGACGAAGAGCAGGCGATGACCGGGGATGCTGATCCGGGTGTCCTCCGGGTCGTCCTCGTCGCCGAGCGGCTGCACCACGGGCGCCGGCACGGACGGTGCTGCCGGAGCCTCGGGACCGGAGAGCGGGACGGACGCGGGAGCGGGCACCGACGGGCTGATGCCGGGGACCACGGTGATCATGGCGCTCTCTGCCTCCTGCGCCGCGCGCGCCGCCTGCGCGGCCTCGGAGGTCACTGTCGCGTCGATCGGATCGGCGTCGAACTCGACGGGAGCTGCCGGAGCCGTGGGAGCGACCGGAGCGACGCGCACGTGGCCGGTGGAGCTGGGTGCGTGCGGCAGGGTGTGCCCGGTGGCGGATCCGTATTCCGCAGCAGGGTGCGGTGCGGCCTGCGGCGGCGCGAATGCATCGTCCGCGGTCGAAAGGGACGGCATCGCCGGGCTCACCGGCGCAGGGGCGGCGGGAGCGGAATACGTCTCGGCCTGCGGGGCAGGGACCGTACCGCGGACGTCGAGCACCAGTGCCCCGGCGGCGCGATCGTGCCAGCCCTGGAACCGGCCGGATCCGTCGAACAGCGGAGTGAAATAACCGACCACGATCGACGCGCTCAGCCCGAACACGACGTTGCGCAGCAGCGCGCGCCCGAATCCGAGCGGCGCTCCGGTGTCGGCGCGCACCAGACGCAGCCTCATGAGACGCATGCCGAGGGACGCGCCGTGGCCCTGCAGGAAGCTGAACACGAGGAACCAGGCGAGCAGCACGAGCATGAGGACCGACAGCCCGATCATCGACGCGGCGAACACGGCCGCCGCAGTGCGCGCCGAGAGCAGAGCGACCGCCACGATCGCGTAGCCGACGATGACCACGACCCACACGATCGCGAGATCGATGAGGCAGGCGACCGCCCGGCGCGCGAGCGGGGCGATCGGGCTGGCCGGAGCCTCCGGCGCGCCGGGACGGAACGGGGTCTGCGTCATGAGGTCTCGCTCTCGGCTCGGGCGCCTTCGGTTCGGGAACGACGGGGTGCGGACGTGCTCTCGATCGTGCCAGGTCGTCGCGCTCCTGCACCAGAGCGCAGCCGGATCCGTTCGGTCGCGGCCTCGCGCAGGCCCTGCACACCCGTCGAGATCCGCGATCCGCCCAGCAATGAACGCAGGCTGAGACGTGCCATCAGGCGCCGGCGCCAGTTCGCGCTCTGGCCGATGCCCGCGACGATGTCGTCGACCTCGCTCCAGAACGCGTCCACGTCCTCGTGCGTCGGCTCGGCCGGGCCGAAGACCTGCGCGTCGGCGTGGTCGGCCAGGGCGGTGACCGCGGGCACCGTCAGCGCGGTCGCGACCGTCTGCGCCTCCTCGGATCTGGTCGCCCCGGCCGGGATCCTGGCCCCGTAGTCGACCGCGCGGTCGGTGAGCTCGTCCCAGCCGCCGCTGATCCGGTCGGCGGTCTGCAGGGCCGCGCGGCGCTTGCGGCGGCGGGCGGCCTTCCAGGCGCCGATCACGATGAAGGGCGCAGCCAGGATTGCGAGCACGAGCAGCACACTGCCGCCGATCGCGAGCACCGCGCCGATGATCCCGAGCAGGTTGTTCGGGCCGTCCTGGTTCCCGCGCTGATCCGGAACGGACGGCGGCAGATCGACCGGCTCCTGCGGCGGGGGCGGTGGCTGCAGCACCTGCGGCTTCGGGACGACCTTCGGCTTGGTGATCTGATCCTGCGGGACCTTGTCCTTCGGCGGCGTCGGATCGAACGCGACCCAGCCCGCCTTCTCGAAGTTCACCTCGACCCACGCGTGCAGGTTGTCGCCGTTGGCGGAGAAGGTGCCGTTCTTCGCGGCTCCCTTGTCCGGGTAGAACCCCATCACGACGCGCGCCGGGATCCCGAGCGAGCGCGCCGAGAGCGCCATCGCCACCGCGTACTGCTCGTCGTCGCCGATCATCTGCTCGCCGCCGATCAGCGTCGAGATGCGCTCCTCGGTGTGCCCGGCGCGAGAGAGGGCCTCCCCCTTCAGTCCGTGGCTGAAGAAGCCCTCCTCGGAGAACTTCTTCGTCAGGGCGCGGACCTGGGCGATCGGCGTCTTCGCGTCCGCGACGGTCTGCGAGGCGAGGTCGGTCAGCTTCTGCGGGGCCTCCGGCTGCTTCGGCATCGACACCGCGCCGAACGCGAGCCCGTCCAGCTGCTTGTCGGTCCAGGTCTTCGGGATCGTGGTGTCGACCGTGTACGTGTCGCCCTTGCCGAGCTTGGTGGTCGCGACGGCCGTGCTGGTGGACTCGTTGTAGAACGTGCCGCGCCGCAGGGCGTCCGCGTCCGATCCGTGGAAGTCGATCCTCCCCACCTCGCCGGCGTCCGGCACCCAGACGCCCTTGTACGCGTCCATCGTGAACGTGAGCGCGGCCCCCGTGCCCGTGGCGCCGGCCGACATGTTGTCACGGATCGGGCTGAACGCCCCGGACGATCCCACGCCCTTGTCCGACACGTCGTACACGACGCCGTTGTACGCGTCCATCGTGCCGACCCTGACCCGGGCTCCTGCGGGCAGCCCCTTCACCGTGAACAGGGTGTCCTTGCGATGGTCCTTCACGTAGCCGCGGTACGACTGCAGCGGGCTGGCGTACTGGTGCAGGTCGAACGGGGGCAGCACGACGTCGCGGAACACGTGCCGCGGCTCGGCGAGCGTGGTCGCGGTGGCGACGCCGGTACCGGCGAGTCCGGCGACGACGAGCACCGCCGCACCGGCCAGCAGGCGGCGGCGCAACAGGGTGGAGGAACGGGATCCGTCCGCCGCGGTCATCGAGACGGCGGCGTCGGCCGAGGCGCCGAGGCCCCGCAGTGCGAGCCACCCCGCCGTCACGAGCGCGAACACCACGCCCTGCGCGATCGGCGCGGCCGGATCCGGCACACCCATCGCGATCACGAGCATGAGGTGCATGCCGGCCGGGATCAGCGCCCACGCCACCTGCCGCAGGCGCAGAGCCAGGGCTGCGGCCGTGACCGAGGCGACGAGAGCGGCGAGGAACGGCACCAGGGCGTAGCCGTCGCCGACCGAGACCGGCGCGACCGTGGTGAGCATCGCCTTCCAGCTGGTCACCGCGCCCGCCGCGAGCCCGCCCAGGGTCTCGCCGGTCGGCACGAACCCGAAGAGCGTGGTCTGCGGCAGCGCGAGCGCGCCGCCGAACAGGAAGTAGGAGACGAGCGTCAGCCCCGCCGTCGGCAGGATCCCCCAGCCGCGCCAGGCGCACAGCAGCGCGATGCCGAGGCCGAGCACCAGGCCCCCGACCGCGCCGGGCAGGTACGAGGGGCCTGCGAACGAGGGCCACCAGCCGACGATTCCGACGCCGATCAGCAGCGCGACGGCGACGAGGTCGATGAGCGTGCGGCGGATCGGGATCCTGGACTGATCGGGCGCGGTCATGCGAGCACCTTCCCGAGGGCGAGCGGCAACTGCTCCAGCGCGCCGACCGAGATCACGTCGGCGTCGCCGATGCGGCGCAGCGCCGGGGTGCTGCCTGCGCGGGCGACGATCGCGAGCACGCGGGACCCGTACGGCAGGCGGGCGCACGCCGTGCGCAGCTCTTCCGGGCGTGGTGCGGCTGCCGCACACGAGCACGACCACGCTGGAGAGCGGCATGTGCGCGGCGACCGTGCCGGCGAGGGCGGACAGGCTGCCGTCCTTCGCACGGCCGCTCTCCACCCCGGCGAGCGAGTCGAGCAGCTGCTTGCCCGTGCCCGCGGGGAGCGAGCGCCCCTGCACGCGCAGCTCGACGCGCTGCGAGTCGCGGATCGCGCGCAGCCCGACGGATCCGGCCAGGGAGATCCCGAGCTCGAACTCGTCCTCGTCGAGGTAGTCGGCGAGCGAGCGGCTCAGGCCGATCACGAAGTGCGAACGCCGGGTCTCCTCGTACTGACGGACCATGAGCACGCCGGTGCGCGCCGAGGAGCGCCAGTGCACCCGGCGCAGGTCGTCGCCGGGCTGGTACTCGTTCAGTGCGTGGAAGGAGACGTCGTCGCGGGACAGGTCGGCGGCGGGCAGGCCGTCCAGGTCGCGCAGGAAGCCGAGAGACTGGCCGTCGAAGACGATGGTGCGCGGGTGCACGAACAGGTCGATCGGGTCGTCGCGGCGGTGCGCGCGTTCGAACAGCCCGAGCGGATCGCCGCGC
Organism: uncultured Actinomycetota bacterium; assembly: GCA_963791605.1. Lineage (GTDB taxonomy): Bacteria > Actinomycetota > Actinomycetes > Actinomycetales > Microbacteriaceae > Microbacterium. The sequence continues at coordinate 190,702 of CAWBTB010000006.1, forward strand.
ACGACGCTGACCGGACCGACCGAGACGACGCCGCGACGGTGCGTCGGGATGGCGAAGAGCTCCTCCGCCTCCTCCCCCGGGGCGAGCCGCTTGATGCCGAACTCGCCGCGGCCGGCGCCGACCGGCAGCACGACGCGGGACGGCAGGATCGCCCTGCTGCCGCGGTTCGACAGCGTGAGCGCCCCGACCGCGCGCTCGCCGACCACGACGCGGGTGCGGGCGAGGTCGAGGTGCACGTCGTAGGCGGTGCGCCCGATGAGGAACAGCGCGCACAGCGCGAGCACGACCGCCAGCACGAGAGCGATCACGGCCAGCTCGATCCAGCCCAGGGGCAGCGCGATCAGAAGGGTGCCGACCGCGACGGCGAGCAGCACCCAGGCCAGCGGGCGCACGGCCGCGGCGATCAGGCGCAGGCGCGCGCCGACGCGCGCGAGCACCAGGCCGGCGATGTCGCGCCAGCCCGCCTCGCGCTCGGATCCGGGGATCCGCGCCTCTGCGGTCGTGGTCATCCTCATTGCTTTCTGTGTCGGTCCCTGAGCCTGTCGAAGGGACCTGGTTATCGGTGTTGTCGGTCCCTGAGCCTGTCGAAGGGACCTGGTTATCGGTGTTGTCGGTCCCTGAGCCTGTCGAAGGGACCTGGGTTATCGGTTCGTCCCTTCGACAAGCTCAGGGACCGGATTGGGGTCAGGGACCGGGGGCGGGTCAGGGACCGAGATTGGGGTCAGGGACCGGCATCGGGGTCAGGCCGCCGTGCGGGCCTGCGGGGCCGGGACCTGCTCGACGACGCGGGCGAGGACCGTCTCGGCGGTGGTGCCGGCGAACTCGGCCTCCGGATCCAGCAGCAGGCGGTGCATCCAGACCGGACGGACGAGCGCCTTCACGTCGTCCGGCAGCACGTAGTGCCGCCCCTGCGCGGCGGCCCACACCTTCGCGATGCGGACCATGGCCAGGGCGCCGCGCACCGAGACGCCGAGGCGGATCGCCGGGTCGGCGCGGGTCGCCTCGACGAGTTCGGCGATGTATCGCAGCACGGCGGGCTCGACGTGCGCGGCGGCGGCGAGGTCGGCCATGTCGGCGACCGCGCCCGTCGTGATCACCGGGGTGAGCTTCGCGGACGGGTTGCGCTCCGCGGCCCCGGCGAGGATCGCCGCGGTGACGTCGAGGTCGGGGTAGCCGATCGACGTCTTGATGAGGAAGCGGTCGAGCTGCGCCTCGGGCAGCTTGTACGTGCCCGCCTGCTCGATCGGGTTCTGCGTGGCGATCACGAGGAACGGACGGCCGGCCTCGTGGGCGACGCCGTCGACGGTGACCCGGGACTCCTCCATGACTTCGAGCAGCGCCGACTGCGTCTTCGGCGAGGCGCGGTTGATCTCGTCCGCGAGCACGATCGAGGCGAACACCGGGCCGCGGTGGAACTCGAACGTGTGCGAGTTCTGGTCGTAGATCGTCACACCGGTCACGTCGCTGGGCAGCAGGTCGGGGGTGAACTGGATGCGCGTGCTGGTGCCCTGCACGGTCGCCGCGAGCGCCTTGGCGAGGCTCGTCTTGCCGGTGCCGGGGGCGTCCTCGAGGAGCACGTGGCCCTCGGCGAGCATCGACGCCAGCACCAGGCCGATCACGTCGCGCTTGCCCTGCAGGGCCCGGTCGACGTTGTCGACCAGACGCGTGAAGGTGCCCTGGAACCAGGCGGCCTGTTCGGGGGTCATCGTCATTTCGGTGGATCCTCTGATCTCAGTTCACATCTGTTGCTGCGGGGCGCCGCGGTGAGGCGGCTACGCATGTGGCCAGTAGTTCTTCTCGGTGTCGACGCCATTGCCCCAGCCGACGATGTCGACCCACACGTCCACGCCGTCACGGCCCTTCCAGCAGTCGATCTGGTCGGATCCGTTACCCGTGAAGTTCACGGTGTGCGTCGACGTGCCGATGATGCCGTCCACGTTGGAGTAGCAGTACACCTGCCGGGAGCCGAGGTTCAGGTTCTCGAAGTTCACGACGAACTTGCGACACCCGTTGACGCAACTGCCCGCCGGGTCTCCCTGGGTGACCCACACACGCGGGGGCGGCGGGGAGTCCGTCTTCTTGGAGTCGGAGGCGACGGATGAGGACTGGCCGGCCGTGTCGAACGCCTGCACCTGGATCGAGTGCGTCTGGTCGTACCCGTTGCCGACGGTGGTCGAACCGCTGTCGGCGGCGGGTCGCCACCCGCCGTTGTCCACGTTGATCTTGATCGAGACGTCGCGCCCGTTCCGCGCGGGCGCCGACCAGCTCAGCGTCACGCTCTGGCCGTTGTTGACCGCCTTGGCTCCCGGAGTGCCGACCGGCCCGTACGGTTGCAGTCCGCCTCTTGAGCCGGCCCCTCCGGGCTGCGACTCCTGCCCTGCCACGACCGAGTAGGCGCGCACGGAAACGGTGTAGGTGCCGTTGTTCGCGGCCGGGATGTTGCGACCGTCCCAGTTGCGGCTCCAGGCACCGCCGGTCGAGTACTCGTAGTGGGTCTCGGCCTGGCTCGCACCGTTGTAATCGGCGAGCGTGTAGGTGACCGCGATGTTGTTGTTCCCCTCGGTCGCCGAGGTGATCGTCGTCGCCCCGGGCTGCCCGAACGCGCGGCGTGCGTTCGACGCCGCCGACCACGCCCCAGCACCCGCCTTGTTGTTGCCGCGCACCTGGAACGTGTAGTCCGAGGTCGAGTTGCCCACCGTCACGTTCTGCGTGGTGGTCGTGCCAGGGATCCCCGAGATCGTGCGCACGACGGATCCGCCCTGCAGCACCTGCAGGTCGTAGCTCGAGATGGCGTCGCCGTTCGGCCCCGCCGGCCCCCACGTCACGGTCATCTGCGACTGCGAGCCCACCGAGGGCGCGCTCTGCGCGTTCGGCGTGCCGGGCGCGGTCGGGGGCCCTGCCGGGATCTCGGACGCCGACCAGCCGCTCCAGCTGGAGGGCTCGGGCGCCCGGTTCACGGCCTGCACGCGCACCTGGTAGTTCGCGCCGTTCTCCAGCCCGTCCCACTTCAGCGAGTTGCCGGTGACGCCGGTCTTCTGCGCCACGCCGCTCGGCGGCGCAGGCGAGATCTCCAGGTTGTACGAGCTCACGGGAGACCCGGGCGTGGTCGGGGTCGTCCACGACACGTTCAGCGACTTGTCGCCGAACTTCAAGGTCGGCGGGTTCGGGGTGTCCGGGCGCGCATCGGGGCGCGCGACCGCGGATGCCGGCGACGGCTTGCCCTCGCCGACCCGGTTGGTCGCGGTCACCGTGAACGTGTACTCCACGTTGTTGGTGAGCCCGTCCAGGGTGCACGTGGTCGACGCGCACTGCTTGGAGTAGCTGCCGCCGCTGGCCGCACGCACCGTGTAGCCGGTGATCTCGGCGCCGTTGTTCGACGGCGGCGCCCAGTTCAGCACGACCGTGCGGTCCTGCACGCTGGTGACCTGCGGCGATCCCGGTGCGTCCGGGACGCCCTGCACGGTCACGACGATGCGGCCCTCGACCTGGCGGTCCGGATCCTTCGTGGCGTCCTGGATCCGGTAGCTCGCGACCAGCTGGCCGATGAAGTCGGCGGTCGGGGTGATCACGACCTTGTCGCCCTGCACGGAGGCGTTCCCGGAACCGGTCTGGACGTCGACGGAGAGGATCTTCAACGGCTTGTCCGGGAACGGGTTGACGTCGTTGGCGAGCACCGGGATCGTAACCGGCTTGCCCTGATCGGCCTGCGGCACCGTATCGGTGTTCGCGACCGCGAGCGGGCGGGTGGAGGCGGCGACGGTGATCGCGACCGTACCCGCGACCGGCGTCGATTTGCCGTCCGTGATCTTCAGCTTGACCGTGCCGCCGCCGCCCTTCGGCGTGGACGAGTCGGCGGAGACCTTCAGAGTGGAGCCGTCGAGCTCGGCCTTCAGACCGTCGCCCGGCCTGCCGGAGATCTCGTAGCTGATCTTCTTCACGTCGCGCGGATCCGGAACCTTCGTGAGGGCCGCGAGGTCGACGAGCTGTGCGGGCTCACCGGGCGCGACCGACACCTGCGCGTTCGTGAACGCGGGCGGCTGGTTGTCCGGCGGGAGCACGGTGATCGGGATGCTCAGCGTGGCCTTGCGCCCCTTCGGGTCGTCCGGGCCGGTGCCGTCGGTGACCTCGAACGTGAGCGCGTCCTCGCCGAAGTAGCCCTGCTTGGAGGTGTACACCAGCGTGCGCTCGTCCTTGATGAGCGAGGCGCCGTTGCTGTTCACCGCGCTGACCTTGTCGGCCTGGGTGACGCGCACCTGGCCGCCGCCGGCGACCGAGACGTACTGCGAGAGCGGCAGGTCCTTGGTCTCGCCGCTCTTCACCTCGACCGGCTTGGTCGACGTCAGCGTCGGCGCGAGCTCGCTGAGCGCGGGGACGAAGATGAACGCGGAGGCGCTCTGCTTGTCCTGGTCGGTGACCGTGTACCGGATCAGCTGGCGCTGGTCGCTCACCGTCACCTGCACCTTGCGGTTGGGAAGCACCTTGACGCCGCTGTCGTCGACGCTGAGCTGGAGGGCGTCGACCGTGCCGTCCGGGTCCTCGTCGTTGTCGAGCACCGGCACCTCCACCTGCAGGGAGCTGCCCTTCACGTCGGAGGCCTGGATCCTGTCGTCGCGCGCGATCGGAGGCACCAGAGGCACGTCCTCGGCGACGGTGACCTGCACGGGCGCGGTGGCGGTGGCGCCGTGCGCGTCGACGACCGTGTAGCCGACAGAGGTCTGCACAGGGTGGTTGGGCGCGGTGATGAGCACCCGGTCGCCGGACACGGTGGCGCTCAGCCCGTCGACGCCGGAGGGGAGTTCGAGGCCGTTCTTGCGCAGCCCGATCACGTCGCCGTCCGGGTCGGAGTCGTTGGCCAGCACGGCCACCGCGACCGTGCGACCCGGGCGCATCACGACGGAGTCCTTCACCGCGTACGGCGCCTGGTTGATGTTGGCGCCCGGCGCGATCCCGACGCGGATCGTCGCGGTCGCCTCCTTGCCGAGCCGGTCGCGCACCTTGTAGGTGAACGAGTCGACGCCGCTGGCGTTGCCGAACGCCTGATAGGTGAGGTAGTTCGCGCCGATCTCGGTGACCTGCCCCTGCTTCGGGGCGGAGTCGAGGCCCACCAGCTCGACCGAGTCGCCCTCGGCGTCGAGCCCGTCCAGCGGCACGGCGATCCGCACGCTGGTGCCGCTCAGCGCGCGCACGGTCAGGTCGTGCGGCCGCGGCGCGGTGTTCGTCTTCTCGTCGACCGGGAGGATCTGGATCGTGATGTAGCCGGCGGCCTTCTGCCCGTTCGAGTCCACCGCCTCGTACGTCGCGTAGACCGTGCGCGGCGTGGTTCCCGCGCGGAACCGCACGGTGTCCTGCGAGACGAACGCCTCGCCGAACTTCGGGTCGACCAGGGGTTCGACGAGGTCGGGCGACACGTGCAGGGTCGTGCCCGGCGCGTGCTTGTCGTTGGCCAGCACCGGGATCGTGACGACGTCGCCGGCGCGGACCACCGCAGTGTCGTCGTTCGCGACGGGAGGTTCGAGCTTGGCCGGGGCGGGGATCGGGATGACGATCACGTCGCCGTCCGCGGTCTTGGATCCGTTCGAGATCCGGTAGCTGATCCGGACCTCCTTGTCGAGGTTGCCCTGATCCGTGATCCGCAGCGTCTCGTGGTTCAGCACCGACACCGCGACGCCGCTGTGCGGCGGCACCGTCACCGACTGCACGACGAGGATCCCGCCGGCCGGATCCTCGTCGTTGTTGAGGACGCCGACGAGGACGTCGCCGCCCGTGGGCAGCAGGGCCACGTCGCGCACCGCGATCGGCGGCGCCGCCTCTGCGGTCTTGTCCAGCACGTCGACGCGGACCAGCCCCGGCACCGCGTTCGGACCGGCGCTGGCGAGGTACTGCACGTAGTAGACGCCGGGAGACGCGGCCTGGAACGTGAAGGTCCCCTCGGCGAAGTTCGGGACGATCGTCGCGCCGGGCGTCTCGTCGACGCGGGCAAGGCGCAGCTGCTCCTTGCCGGAGCTGGAGTCGTTCGCGAGCGGGGAGATGGTGACCTGCTCGTCCGCGCGGGTCTGCGCGTGGTCGGCGTTCGTGATCGGCTGGGTGGTCCCGGCCGGGCGCACGTCCAGGCGGATGGTGCCCGAGGTGATCTCGCCGAGCGCGTCGGAGACGACGATCTTGACCTCCTTGCGCCCCGGCAGGCTCGCGACCGCGTGATAGCTGAACTGCCCGTCCGGCGTGAAGTCGACCTGGTCGCCGGGAGCTGCGATCACGTCCTTCAGGTACATGTCGTCGCCGTCCGGATCCAGCCAGTCCGGCAGCGCGTTGTACTTCACGGTGCCGCCCGCCTCGATGGTCAGCCCGGGAACCCGCTGCTGCTTGGGCGCCGCGTTCACGCTCCAGTCGTGCACGGCGACGGTCGCGTTCGCGGTGGCCTTGCCGCCGCGGCCGTCGTCGGCCTGGTACTGGAACGTGGCGGATCCGCCGGCCTTGTCCGGCACCGCGATCTGCAGCGCGCCGCCATTGTTGATCGGCTGCACGTCGCCGATCGACGGCTGCGCCTGCGCGAGCGAGGCGACCAGGACGTCGCCGTCGGCGTCGGTGTCGTTGTCGAGCACAGGCAGCATCGTGGATCGGCCGGGGCGGACCCCGAACGAGTCGTCATGCGCGACCGGCGGGGTGTTCTCCGGCGTGCGCTTGGGCAGGGTGGTCTGCACCTGGTCGTCGGTGGTCTCGTCCTGCTTCGTGGTGTCGCCCTCGGGCGGGACGATGTCCTGCCAGTTGTCCACGCGCTGCAGATTGTCCGTGGCGAGCCACGCGGCGCCGCTCGCGGTGTCGTTCAGCACCACGACGTCGCGGTTCACCCGGAACACCAGCGAGGTGCTGTTCTCGGCGCCGTCGATCGTGCTCTTCAGGTCGTTGCTCGATCCGACGCAGTCGCGGATGAACTTCGCGGATCCGCCCCAGGCGCCGTAGGTGCACCCGCTCACGAAGACGGGCGCGGCCGGCGCGCCGGTCCCGCCGGCCTGCTGCACGGCGGGCGCGGATCCGTCCAGCGGCACCGAGACCAGGGCGTCGGCGGTCGCGATCGCGGCGACGGAGTTCTCGTCGGAGGGCTGCTGCAGCACGGCCGCGTCGAGGTTCTTCAGCTCCGCGCTCTTCAGCTCGGTGCGGTGGCCGGCCGCGAACACGGCCTTCCCCTTCGCATCGAGCACGACCGGGACGGATCCGACGACCGTGATCGCCGGCTTCGCGTTCGACGCGAGATCGATGCCCTCGGTGGAGGACTGCTGCGGCTGACTCTGGCCGTCGACGTGCACGGTGACGATCGAGCGCTGCGTGGCGGAGACGGCGTAGACCGTCCCGTCCCGGCCGACCGTGACGTCGGCGTTCGCGCCGAGCGTGGCGGACGGCTTGGTGTTCACGGCCTTGAAGCCGCTCAGCCCCGAGACGGGCAGCACCCAGAGCTTGCCGTCCTTCGGCTCCAGGATCGCCACGGTGGTCGCGCCGAGGGCCGTCTTCGCGCCGCCGGGCACGGAGACCGCGTCGCCCATCACGACGCGGGCGGGGTCGATCGCGGTGAGCGTGGACGAACTGCGGTCAGTCACGAGCACGGCGCCGCCGGCCTGCAGCACGTCGTAGTCCTCGCTCGCGGCGCGCAGCCCGCCGTCGAGCACGTGCGACTCGTTGTTGAAGTGCCCGACGAGCAAGCTCGAGGTCTTCGTCAGCCAGACGCCGCCGTCGTGCAGGTCGACCTCGGCGGTGGGGTTGCCCTCGTAGGCGAACGCCATGCCGGTGACGGCGAGGGCGGCGACGGTGACGCCGGCGGCGGAGGCGAGGGTCTTCGGACGCAGCCGCAACCATGCGAACGACTTGACCACGAATTCCCCCCGGATGAAACGACCAGCCGTCCCATGCCGAACGCTCAGGGGACCGTAAGAGTGTATCCCGCGATTCCGCGGCGCACCGTGGGGAGAACTCCCCATCGGCGCCATCGTCCGCTACGCGTACCGCGGAGGGACCCAGAGCAGCTGGGCTGCGACGAGCCCCCGGTCGCGGCTGACGATCTGCGCGCGGCCGGGGATGGACGGGATCGCCTTGACCTTGCCGATCAACTGCCCCTCCTCCGGGTTGCCGCTGAGCAGGATCCCGGTCGCGCCCAGGTCGGTCATGCGCTGGATGATCGGGTCGTACGCGGCGCGGCTCGCCCCACCCGTGCGGCGGGTGAGGATCACGTGCAGGCCCAGGTCTCCCGCCTGCGCGAGCAGCGGCGCGAGCACCGAGATCGGGTTGCCCTGCGAGGTCGCGACGAGGTCGTAGTCGTCGATCAGCACGAAGCCCTCCGCCCCGGTCCACCAGGAACGGGTGCGCAGCTGCTCGGGGGTGACGTCCGGTCCCGGGATGCGGCTCCGGAAGAACGCAGCCAGCTCGCCCATGCCGCCCTCGGCCAGTTCATGCGAGGTGAGGTACGCGCCGAGGTACTCCTGCGGGATCTCGCCGAGCAGCGCGCGCCGATAGTCGACGGCGAAGATCTTGGCCTCGTTCGAGCCGTAGAGCCGCATGATCTCGTGCACGACGCCGCGCAGCATCGACGACTTGCCCGAGTCGGCGTCGCCGTACAGATACAGCAGCGGTTCGGCGGTCGGATCCACCGAGAACGGCGCGAGGTTCGCCTCGTCGATGCCGAGCAGCAGCTCGCGCGGAGCGGCGCCGCCGTTGCCGCGGGCGGCGAGCGCGAGCAGCTCGTCGTGCCCGATCCGATCCGGGAGCAGTCGCAGCTTGGGCCCGGCGGGTCCGTGCCAGGCGTCACCCACCCGGCGCAGCAGGTCGTCGACGCCGTCGGCGAGCGAGGACGCGTCGTCCACCCCGTCGATGCGGGGCAGCGCGGTCAGCATCTGCAGCCCGCGCGGGTTCAGACCGCGGCCGGGCAGGGAGGTCACGTTCGCGGCGGCCTTGCGGTCGACCTCGGAGTCGGTGGCCTCGCCCAGGCGCAGCTCGATCCGGGTGCCGATCAGGTCCTTGACGTTGGCACGCACCTCCATCCAGCGCGAGGCGGTGAGGATCAGGTGCACGCCGTAGGTGAGGCCGCGCGCGGCGATCGCCTGGATCTGCGCCTCGAGGCTCTCGAACTCGGCGCGCAGGGTGCCCCAGCCGTCGACGATCAGGAAGATGTCGCCGTAGCCGTCGTCGACGGATCCCTCGGCCCTGCGCCGACGATACGTGTCGATCGAGTCGATTCCGTGGCTGCGGAAGTAGACCTCGCGCGCGTTCAGCAGCGAGGTGATCTCGCTCACGGTGCGCCGCACGACATCGGGCTCGGAGCGGGTGGCGAGGCCGCTCAGGTGCGCGAAGCCCTGCATGCCCGCGAAACTGCCGCCGCCGAAGTCGATCACGAAGAACTGCACCTCGCGCGGGGTGTGCGTGAGCGCGAGCGCGGCGACGGTGGTGCGCGCGAGGGTGCTCTTGCCGCTCAGCGGCGCGCCCACGATCGCCATGTGCCCTGCTGCGCCGGCGAGCGAGACGACGAGGTTCTCGCGGCGCTGCTCCAGCGGCACGTCGACGATCCCGAGCGGCACGGTGAGGCCGCCCACCGCCCGCCAGCGCGGCGAGACCAGGCCGAGCTGCGGATCCTCGACGAGATCGCCGAACAGGTCGCCGAGCGTCGGCGGGATCTCCAGCGGCGGCAGCCACACCCGGTGCGCCTCGGGACCCCGGCCGCTCATCCTCTCGACGGCGAGCTCGAACGTGTTGCGGGACTCCTCCGGCTCGGCGGGCTGCTCGAGCGCGGCGGGCGCTTCGACCGGCGTCTCGCGGATCCGCACCGGAGCGGCGGTGAACAGCTCGACCGCGGCATCCTGCGATCCCTGCCGACCCCCGCCCGCCGCACGGCGGCGTCGCGGCGGCGGACCCGAGACGTAGGCCGCGCGGAACTGCGTCATGGTCTCAGTGTCGGACTTGAGGAATCCGACGCCGGGCTGCGGCGGAAGATGGTACGCGTCCGGCACGCCAAGCACGGCGCGGGACTCCGACGCGGAGAACGTGCGCAGGCCGATCCGGTAGCTGAGGTGCGAATCGAGGCCGCGGAGCTTTCCCTCCTCGAGACGCTGCGACGACATCAGCAGGTGCACCTGCAGCGAACGGCCGAGGCGGCCGATGTTGACGAAGGTCTCCACGAACTCCGGCTTCGCCGCGAGCAGCTCGCTGAACTCGTCGGCGACGATCAGCAGGGCGGGCAGCGGTGCGAGATCGGTGCGTCCGCCGCGGCGGGCCTTCTCGTAGTCGGACACGTTCGCGAACGGCCCGGTGGCGCGCAGCAGCTCCTGGCGCCGGACCATCTCGCCCTGCAGCGCGTCCTGCATGCGATCGACGAGCGAGATCTCCTCGCCGAGGTTCGTGATGATCGCCGAGACGTGCGGCATGCCCGCCATGCCCGCGAAGGTCGCGCCGCCCTTGAAGTCGACGAGCACGAAGTTCAGCTGCTCCGGCGAGTGCGTGAGCGCCAGGGCGAGCACGAGGGTGCGCAGCACCTCGGACTTGCCGGATCCGGTCGCGCCGATGATGAGGCCGTGCGGCCCCATGCCCTGCTGCGCCGACTCCTTGATGTCCAGGATGAGGGGGGGATCCGTCCTCCTCCTGCCCGATCGGCACGCGCAGGCGGTCGCGTTCGAGCCGCGGCGCCCAGGCCGTGTCGAAGTCGATGTCGCGCACGTCCGGCAGGCCGAGCAGGTCGACCAGCTCCGCCTGCCCGCGCAGCGTCGCCTTGTCGGCGACCGGGGACAGCGCCGTCGGCTGCGCGGAGATGAGCCGCCGCGCGGTCGCCTCGGCCTCGACGATGGTGATCCCGTCGGCGTGGAACGGTCGCGCCGAGACCTGCCTGCTCACCAGCTCGGCCGCGCCGTGCTGCGCCGCGGAGAGCGCGATGCGCAGCGTGGCGTCCTCCTCCAGCTCGCCCCAGCGCGAGGGCAGGTCGATCACCGTGACACCGGAGACGTCGTCGACCAGGGTCGAGGCCTGCACACCGTCGGTGAGCACCACGATGTGGGGCAGCTCGGCGGTTGTCGCGCCCCGCGAGAACCGGGCTCGTTCGCGGATCCCCGCGGGCAGCAGCTCCTCCAGGTCGCTCATCCGCGATCCGATCATGCGGGCGGGGCCGAGCGCGTCGCGGCCGCTGCGGGAGTGCGTGTGCGGCAGCCACTTCGCCCACTCCCACTGCGGCAGGGCGGACTGATCCGCGGCGATCACGATCTGCACGTTCTCCGGATCGTGCATGGTCGCGATGTGCAGCAGCATGGCGCGGGCGAGGCTGCGCGCCTCGTCCTCATCGCCGGTGACCTCGACGCGCGCGTAGTCGCGCAGCGAGACGCCGAGCGGCAGCTGCGTCTGGGTGGAGTGCGCGAGCATGAACCGGTGCGCCGCTGAGGCTGCGACGGGATCGAGCTGCGCGAGCGGCGGCAGCTCGGGCGCCTCCAGGGTGATGCAGAGCGGCTGATCGCTGAGCCCCACCCGCACCGTCAGGAAGTCCGGATCGGCCGGCGAGCGCTCGCCGATCCGGGTGCGCTCCTCGGCCACGTACGGGAGAGCTGCGGGCGCCGGCAGCTGCCAGTTAGCGGCCCGGCGCTGCTGGCGCGCGGCGACGCGGACGGATTCGCGGAGGTCGGTGAGGTAGGCCAGGTACTCCCGGCGGGCCGCGAGCGTCGCGGCCTGCTTCTGGGAGCGCTGCCTCCAGCCGTTCACGAGCACGAACCCGAGCGAGGAGACCAGCACCATGCCGCCGATCAGGAATCCGCCGGGTCCCCGGTTGGTCATGCCGACCATGACCACGGCGCCGACGCTGCCGAGCATGGGCAGCATCGAGGTGAGCAGGTTGGATCCGCCGTCGCTGGGCTGCAGCTCCGGCGGCGGCTGCACGGTGAGTTTGCCCGAGGGAACCCGCGGTGGTGCCAGTCGCGGACCCGTCATGCGTTCTCGCCTCTCTCGTCGTGCCCGGTTGGCAGCAGCAGGCTGACCGTGAAGACACGATCGCCGATGCGCACGCGGTCGCCATCGTCGAGCAGGGTGCGCGCACCGGGAGCGAGCTCCGCGCCCCCGCCGTCGTCGGCGAGGATCCCGGATCCGTTCGTGGATCCGAGGTCGGTCGCCCACGTGCGCCCCCGGGAGTGCTCCAGCCGCAGGTGGGTCTTGGACACCGTGCTGCCCGGATCGTCGACCGCCACCAGCTGGTCGCCGGGCTCGGACGGCGCGGGGCGACGGCCGAGGTTGACCGTGGCGGGAAGGTCGATGCGCACGCGCTGCCCGGTGTCGAAGCTGAGCAGCAGCGCGGCGCCCCCGGTTGGCGCGGAGGCCGACGGGGCGGCGGGGGCGACCGGAGCCGCGGCCGGAACGGGCACGGCCGCTGGGGCGGGGACAGCCGGGGCGGGGGCAGCCGGCGCGGGGGGAGCCGGCGCGGGGGCCGCCGGGGGCGCCGCCGGCGCCGAGGCGCCGGAGAGCGGCGGCGCAGGAGGAGCGGGCGAATACGCAGCCGGCAGGGCCGGAGCGACCGCCGGCGCGACGGGGACCTGCGCGATCGGAGCCTGCGCGACCGGCGTGCCGGGCGCGGATCCCATCGTCACGAGTGCGGGCGCCTCGTCGTCGTCCACGGCGGGCCGCACGGACGTGCTGAACAGCAGCGGCGGCGCCACCGAGGAGACCGGTGCGGAGGCCGCGGCGGCGGCGCGGCGTGGCACGGCCACCACCACCGTCCCGGCGGCCCGATCGGCCCACGATCTGCGCCGCCCGCCGGTGTCCCAGGCGCTTGAGGCCACGACGATCCAGGATCCGATCCCGACCACGAAACCCGCGCCGGTCACCAGCGCGCGAACGAAGGCGCGGCCGGTTCCGGGCGAGTACGGGCCGTCGCCGCGGGAGGCTCGCAGTCGGAGCAGCAGGTTGCCCGGGGTCGCTCCCGTGCGGGCGAGTGCGACGCAGAAGCCGATCGCGAGCTGGAGGGCGACGACCACCGCCAGCGTCAGGCTGCGCGTGCCCACGAACACGCCGGTCGCGACGATGCCGATGAGCACCGCGTCGATCGTGAACGCGATCAGGCGTGCGCCCGTCGTCGCCGGGCCGCCCGTGAAGGCCGGGCCGAGCGCTCCGCCGACGGGGCCGACAGAGCCGGCGCCGTAGGCCGCCGTTCCCGCCCCTCTCGACGAGGCAGGCGGAGCGGCGGCGAGCGCCGGCGCGACCGGAGCCGGTCCGACCGGCGCGGGGGCGGAGAACGGGGCGGGGATGAAGGAGCCGGACGGTGCAGGCGGAGCGGGCGCGGCGATCGGCGGGACCGCGCGCTCCTCGCGCCGACGACGGCGGGACGGCGCAGCGGCACCAGGATCGATCATCGAGCGCGGCTCCGGACCGCCGGCCGCTCCGCCGGGCGTGCCCGGACCCCCCGGATAGGCACCGTTTCCACTCACGCTGCCATCATTCCACGCAGCAGGGTGAGCACATCGGCGTACAGCAGCGCCGCGGGCAGCGCCAGCGCGACCGCGAACGCCTCCACGACATCGCCGACGCGCGACCAGACGAGCGAGCTGGCGCCCCGCGACACCGGGCGTGTCACGGCGACTGCGATCACCGCCGCAGCGAACAGGCCGGCGGCCCCGATCAGCAGCCCGCCGGCGCCGAGCGTGCGCACCCAGGGTATGAGGGCTGCACCGTTCACGACGCCGGCCGTGAGGCCTGCGACCGCCACCACGAGCACGGCGACGGCGGCGGCACGGGGAACCCAGCGCAGCAGGTGGGACGTCGTGTGCCGGGGGATCAGCATCAGCGCCAGCACCGTGCACGCCAGGAGCGCGATCCCGCCGGAGAGGACGAACGGATCCTCCCCCCACGCCCGCTGCACGGCGAACGGCGCGAACACCGCGGCGGCGGCACCCAGCAGCAGGGTTCCCGCCGCGAGCCGGGCGGACGAGTCATCGACGACATCGCGCACGCTCTCTACCCGCACCTCGGTCACCGGCTCCGGAATCGTGCCGCGCACGGTCCACCGGCTGCTCATGAAGTGCTCGTAGTCGATGAAGGCGCCCTCGGGCAGGTTGACCAGGGCGCTGGGCAGCGCCTTGAGCAGCAGCGGGATCAGCCCCAGGCTGATCGCGGCCGCATCGGCGACGCCCCAGTGCACGAGCAGCGCGAAGCCCCACACCGCGCCGAAGACGACGAGCAGGATCGCGACGGTCCCCGCGGCCGAGCGGATCCGCCGGGCCGGGGTGAGCAGGGCGATCAGCGCCGTGGTCACCGCCGCGGCGAGCAGGCCGGTCGCGACGGACAGCTGCGCGGCCGCATCGAGGGATCCGGGGATCAGCAGGGCGCCGGCGGCGAACGAGAGCGCCCCCGGTGCGAGCACGCCGCGCAGCGCGAGCGTCCCCGCGGAGCCGCTGCCCCGCGCCCAGACGGCGGCGGTGGTGACCGCTCCCGCCGCCGCGATCAGCGCGGTGGCGAGCCGCATCCAGGCGTCAGCCGGGGTCGTTCCGGCGACGGCGGCGAGAAGCAGCAGGGCGGTGACGGCGAGCAGCAGCCAGCGTGAGCCGTGATCGACGCGATCCGGCTCCTCGCCGCCGCGCCGCTTCCGCTCCGGCGGGGTCGAAGGCGTCGACAGGTCGACCAGCGTGTACAGGCCACCCTCGACGAGGTCCTCGCCGACGATTGCCGCATCCACTTCGTACCCGAGCGGATCGAGCACAGCGAATCGCCCGCCCGTCGTCGCCCCCGGGCCTGTTCTGGTCCCTGAGCCTGTCGCGGTCCCTGAGCCTGTCGAAGGGCCCACGAGCGTCTCGATCAGACTTTCGGAGGCGAGCAGTCCGGCCAACGATTCGTCGAGAGGCAGCGCGAGATCCACCCGCGCCTGCTCCCCCGCCAGCACGATCCGCCGACGCTCGATCACTCCTCCGGCCACCACAGCACCCTATCCCGGGCCTCCGCCGAGCCTTGAGCCGAAGCTCAGAGGCCGAGCGAATCTCCCCTCCGAAACTCACGGATCCGATCGAGGTCGCCGGCCCAGAACAAGCGGGCGAGTTCCACCCGGTCTGCTGCAGAGGCGATCTCCGCGTCCAGCCACCGGACCGCGGTAGCACGCACGAGCGCTCTGTGATCAGACATCAGTCCGCGGTGCGGTCGTCGCGGGAACCCGCGCGGGCGCCCTTCGAGCGTGCGATCGGCTCCTCGTCGTCCTCCAGGTGCTCGGCGATCGGACCGTTCGAGCCCGAACGGCGCTGCTTCTCGTCCTCGGATGCGCCGGAACCCTGGCCGCCGACCATGCCGCCGCCGGACCGGGATCCCATCCCGGTGGCACCCGGCTGCGAGGCGCCGGCGCCGCCGGCACCGCCCGTGCCGCCGCCGAGCGGCCCGCCCGACTTCAGGGCGGACAAGCCGGCGCTGCTCAGACCGGAGAGGTTGCCGCGGGCGCCGAACGCGAGCGCCGCGGCTCCACCGCCGCCGATCGCGCCGAGCAGCCCGCCCGGCGCCGATCCACCGGCTCCGCCACCGGGGACGGCGCCGTGACCGGGCCCGCCGGCGCCTCCGCCGGGGAGGTGACCGATCAGGTTCGGATCGTCGATCGTCGGCCGGTCGCCGGGGTGCGGCCAGGTCCCGCCGGGGCCACCGGGGCCGCCGGGATAGTTTCCGCCGGGAGGCAAGTCGGGGCCGCCGAGGAGGCCGCCCCCGGTCCCGCCGCCCGGACCCGGGTAGCTGCCGGTCCCTCCGCCCGGACCGGGGTATCCGCCGCCACCGGGCGCCGAGCCCGGGCCGCCGGATCCGGACTGAGCGGGAGGGGCCGGCTGATCGCCTGCCAGTTCGGCGCGGGCCTTCGCGATCTTCTGCGTGGGATCCACCATCGCTGTGCGGACCGACTCGACCTTCGTCTGCGCCTGCTGGTCGCGCTGGCCGGTCAGATAGTTCGCGATCGTGGTGAGGGCGGTGTCGGCCGGCAGGGTCCCGAGCCCGGGATAGTTCACCGTGCCCCCGGCCTTCACGGCGTTGACCCAGAACTGCGGCACGGTGTTGCTGGGCAGCTCCGCTCCCGACACCGCCGCGCTCCGGGAGGTGTTGGCGGCGTCGATCGCCTTCACGATCGTGTCGATGAGCCCCTCGATCTTCGTGAACTTCTTGCGCATGTCCGTGACGTGCGCGCGGGCCGCATCGCCCGACTCGCCCTGCCAGGCGGTGTCGGACTCGACCAGTGCCTTCAGCGCGCCATCCAGCGACGTCAGAGACAGCTGCAGCGAGATCGCTTCGGGGATCCGCCAGTCGTCGATGCCCCGGATCTTGTTCAGTTCTTCTTCGGCGCTCGCGCCGTCGTATTCACCGGTCATCGGTTCCCCCCGTCATCGGCGTGCGCGGCGTCCGCCGTCGCATCGGTGTTCGTCTGGTCTGTTTCGGTGTTCGTGGGCTGCGCCACCCGCTCGCGGCCTTTGCGCGCGGACGCCCGCACTGCCAGCACGACTCCGGCGCCGGCGAGCAGCACGAGCACGATTCCGCCGCCGATCGTCCAGGGCAGCCAGCCCGTCGTCCCACCGGAGGGCGCCTGGGCTGCGGGCGTCGGGGTGGGCCGGGCCGTCGCGGTCGGCGAGGCCGTCGCGAGCACGCCGCCTGCGGCACGATACTGATCGAGATTCGGGATGTTGATCCCGCTCGGTTTGCTCGTGTCGAAGAACGGATTCAGGTCAGGGTATTTCGTCGGATCGTCCTTGAGCATGTACGTCAACGAGATCGCCCCGTACCCGAGGTCGTTGCCCCATCGGGGCTCGTGATGGGTGCCGCCGGTATTCCGGATCATCGTCTGAAGCAGCTGGTTGCCCGTCGCCTTCGGGTACTTGCTCTTCAGCACCGCCAGAAATCCGGACACGAGCGCCGTCGACATCGCGGTGTTCCCGCGCAGCTCCTGGGCATCCCAGGATCCACCCGCTCCTTGCTGCAGGATCCCCAGTCCGGGAGCCGCGATCTTCACATAGTTGTTGGTGTTGGGCACGGACTTCCACCCGTAGTCGGTCTTGCCGATCTTCACCTGCGCATCGAAGGCCTGCACGGCCACCACGCCGTTCGCCGCGACGGGCCAGAGCAGATCGTCATCGGAAGCCACGGTGCTGTTCGGAAGCGCCGCGACGACCAGCACACCCTTTACATAGGCGCGTATCAGCGCGTCGTTGATGTCGCCGTCGACCACCGTGCCCTGAGATATCGACACGATGTCGGCGTGCGCGGCGACGGCCGCGTCGATCGCCCGCGCCAGCGGGACGCCGACCTGGTTCTTCCCCTGCGCGTCCCAGCACTGGAACGTGTGATCAGCCGTGATCGCCCCGCCCACCGCGTAGAACAGCACCTTCGCACCCGGTGCGACGCCGCGGATCGGCAACTGCCCCGGATCCGTCTCACCGGTGCCCGCGATCAACGACGTCGTATCCGTCGCATGCGCGGCGATCGACAGATCGGTCGAACGCGGGGGAAGCGGCGACCCGTCCGGCGTGAAGCACGGCGTGCTCGGCGACACCTCGACGTTCGCGTGACGCAAGGTCGGTACGTCGGTGTTGATCTGCGTATCGATCACCGCGATCGTCACGCCCTTGCCCGTGTACCCCGCGTCAAGAGCGTCCTGCACATGCCCCTTGTCGTAGTACCAGGAACCGGACGACAAGTCATCCGCCTGTGCGGGAACCGCCGCAGTGACGACGAACGCCGAGCACAGCAGGATCGCACCGGCGATACGCGGCAAGGACTTCCGACTCATTTGTACGAGTCGTCCTCGGACGTCGAACCCTGAGAGCCCGAGCCCTGAGGGCCGGCTCCCGCGGGCGGCGTGCTCTGTTTCTCGGCCGAATCGAGGAACGACAGCAGCAGCTTGCCCTCGTCGGCCATGGTGGCGTCGGTCTCGACGAGCTTGGTCACCGCCGCCTTGATCTCGTCGTGCATGGCGTGCACGTCGGAGATGATCTCGGCCGTCGTGAGGCTCATCTGCCGCGCCGCCTTCGTGATCTCGGCACGCAGCTCTGCCGTCACCGCGGAGGATCCGCCCTTCGTCTCGGCCAGCGATTCCGCTGCCGGGAACTCCTGCAGCGACTGCAGGATCTTCTTCAGTGGAGCGAGGATCCCGTCCACGTCTAGTCCGATCGAAACGTCCAAAGCCCCCTCTTTCCCTCCGTCACAGATGATTGCTCATCACCGCTGCCCACCACCGTGCTCGCGCCTGCGGCGGACACCGGAAATGCCGCGGAGGCCGATCCCATCCCGGATCGGCCCCGCGGACATCAGTCCTTACTGGAAGCGGTTCGCCGAGGACTTGTCGCGCGAGACGTACTCGCCCGACATCTGCTCGGTCTTCGCCGCGATCTGCTCGAGCAGCTGCTGCAGCTCGACCAGGGACTTGTTCCACTTGGCCTGGGCCTGGTCGTAGGCGCCCTGCGCCTCGCCGCTCCACGCGGAGCGGAGCTTGCCCACCTCGGTGTCGAGGTTGTCGAGCTCCGTGCGGATGCCGTTGGCACCCGTCCGGATCTCGTTGGAAAGGGCGGTGACCTGCTCCGGACGCACCGACATCGACTGCATCATGTTCTCCTTAGAATCCTGTGGTCTGCGCTCAGGCGCCCGACATCATCGAGCCGAGGCCCGAGATGGTCGAACGGTGCTGCTCTTCGGTGGCCGCCTGGTCCTTCTCGGTGCCGCTCAGCGCGTCCTCGAGCGTGATCAGCACATCGTTGAGCTGGCGGGTGTTCTCGTCCCAGCGGTTCATCAGACCCGTGAACGCGTCCGCCGCGCCACCGGTCCAGAAGCCCCGCACCTGCTCGATCTCGCCGCGCACCTTCTTGACCTGCTGGTCGATGCCGGCCTTGGCGGTGTTGACCGCCTGTGCGCCCTTCTTGAGGGCGCCTTCCTCTGCGGAAATGACGTCAGCCATAACTCACTCTCCTCCGGTCCTGTTCGGCGGAGGACTCCAGTTTCGGCCGAATCCGACCCTGACCGGATTCTCCGGTGGTCGTCCCCCGCTAAGCAGGCTAGAGGACGGCTTTCGCGTTCGCCAATGGGGAGTACTACCCATGCACGCGCGAGGCGGGAGGTCTCATCTCGTACACCGGCAAGTCGCGGGTTAGGGTGAGTTCCTATGCGTTGGATCCTCGGAGTGTTCGTCGTCGTGTCCGTGGCGTTTCTCGGATGGCTCTGGCTGTCGCCGCCGTCGGTGCAGGTGAACCAGACGGGCGCGTGGTACGACTGCCCGTCGTTCGGACCCGCATACAGCGGTGGTGTCGACCTGCAGTCTTCGAACGTTGACGACACGAAGCTCATTGCCGCGTGGCTCAAGGCGGTCGGCTACGACGATGCCGATATCACTCCGCAGATGAGGGCAACCGCGAGCGACTCGCTGGCACACGCCTGCGACGAGGCGCGCCAGAACCGGCAGAACGCGATGACCATCGGATCCGTGACCGCCGCGACGATCGTGATCTGCGCGGTGGTGATCCTGCGGACGCGCCCGCGCAGCGACGACGCGAGCGTGGAACAGACTCCGGCCGATCCGGTGAGCACGCAGGCGTAGGACGAGCGCGAACCTCGATCTCGCCGCCCGCGACTTCCGGGAACACGACGACCAGATCACCGCAGAGCTCACACAACTGCTCGCGCAGATGAACAGCAACCCGCGCGAACCCTGGTGAACCGATGCCGGGCGACGCCCGTAGCGGCCCGGCACCGCCCGGGTAAAGTAATGAGCACTCTTGCCCCGCGGCACTGACCGGCGGGGGTCGACGATCGTGGGGGGACTGCGGCCTATGGATCAGGGCAGCGCTGCGACAGGTGCCGTGCTGAGGCTGTCGATCGTCAGCGACGACCGGCGGCTCGACGCGGGAGTGCCGGCGCAGGTGCCTCTGGTCGAGATCATCCCCGGTTTCGCCCGCAGCCTCGGCGTGCTGGATCCCACGCTCGCGCACGGCGGCTACGCGCTGCACCGCGCCGACGGCACCGAGCTCGATCCGGCCCGCGGCGCGCTCGCGCAAGGCGTGCACGACGGCGAGCTGCTGACGCTCGTGCGCGGCGGCCTGGTCCCGGCACCACGCGTCTACGACGACGTCGTCGAAGCCGTGATCGACGCGACCAGCGAACAGCACGGCGTGTGGAGCCCGAAGGACAGCGCGCGCACCGCCCTCTTCATCAGCCTCACCTTCCTCGCGCTGTGCGCGCTGCTGCTCGTCGCGAGCGGCGCCGGCGTGCTCTCGGCCGTGATCGCCGGGGGCGGCGCCCTGGTGCTCGCGGCCTCCGCGGCCGTGCTGATCCGCCTGGAGCAGACCGAGGCCGGGCACGCGCTCGGACTCGCCGCGGCCGTCTTCGGCGGGCTGTGCGGCTACCTCGCCGTGCCGCTGACGCCGATGTGGGGCTGGCCGTTCGCCGCCGCGGGGCTCGGCATGCTCGTCGTCGGCGGAGTGAGCCTGGCCGTCGCGAACGACAGGCCCGAGATCCATCTCATCCCGCTCGCGCTCGGAGGCGTCATCGGGGTTACCGCCGCGCTGAGCGCGCTGTTCGGATCCGTCGTCGCCCCGTACGCGCTGATGCTCGCGCTCACCGCGACGCTCGCGAACGGGCTGCCCTGGCTCGTCCTCACCTCCACCAGGATCCGGGTGATCTCGCCGCAGAGCGATGCCGACATCTTCAGCGAACCGGCGCCGATCGACGGGGATGACGTCAAGCGACGCGCGGCGGCCGGCACGCGCACGCTCATCTCGCTGCGCGCCGCGCTCGGGATCTCGGCACTGGTCGCCACCCCCCTGGTCGCCGCTCAGGGGCTGCCCGGAGCGCTGCTGTGCCTGCTCGCGTTCATCGGCATGATGTTCCAGTCGCGGCAGGTGCACGCCCGCCGCGGAGTGCTCGTGCTGATGCTGATCGGCGCGCTCGGCCTCGCCGCCACGGGTCTCACCGTCGCGCTGGCCCAGCCCGATCTGCGCCAGACCCTGCTCGTCGTCCTGCTCGCCGTGACCATCATCCTGATCGGGCTCACGCTCATGCGCCCGAAGGCCCGGCTGCGGCTCGCCCGCGCCGCCGACACGGTGGAGATCCTCGCGATGGCGCTGGTGCTCCCGCTCGGCGTCGTCACGGCGGGGCTGCTGTAGACGATGGCGACCAAGAAAGATCTCATCGAGGCGCAGGGGTTCAGCCGGCGCCGGCTGCTCTCCGCCTTCACCTCCGGCGCGCCCGGCGGCAAGGAGCTCGATCCCGCAAAGCCGCTGCGCGCGGTCACGGCCGGGATCGCCCTGACGATCATGGTGCTGCTCGGCGGTCTCTTCTACGGCCTGCTGCGTCCAGGGCTGCCGCAGGGCTGGGAGGACCACCGACTCATCGTGGCCACCGACACCGGCGCCCGCTACGTCTCCGTCAAGGGCGTGCTGCACCCGGTCATCAACACCGCCAGTGCCCGGCTGCTGATTCCCGCCGGCCAGTTCGACGTGATCAAGACGGATCGGTCGACTCTCGCGAAGATCCCGGTCGGGCCCTCCCTCGGCATCCTCGGCGCTCCGGACGACCTGCCCTCCCCGTCGTCGCTCAGCAACACGGGCTGGACGGCCTGCGTGGACGGCGGAGCCGTGCCTGCGGTGTCGATCGACACCGGATCCGCGTCCGCCGCGCCGGCCGACGCGGGCACCGTGGTGCGCCGCGGGAACGACCTGTTCGTGATCTCGGGCGGGCTGCGGCACGCGGTGCCCGCCGCCTCCGCCGATGCCGTGCTGCGCGCCGCAGGACTGGGCACCGCCCGCATCGCGACCGTCGACGGCCGCTGGCTGAACCTGTTCGCTCCGGGCACCGACTTCGCGCCGCTCGCTCTCACGGGCGTGGGAGCCCGGATTCCGAACAGCGACCTGGCCGGGGGCGAGGTCGTGCACGTGCAGGGACGCCCCGCCGAGGAGCGCTACGTCATCACCGCCGACGGCAAGGCCGCGCCCCTCACCCCGTTCGCGTACCAGCTGTATCTGCTCGGCAGCGGGGCGAACGGCCAGGTGCGCGACCTGCCGCCGGCGCAGCTCGCCGCCCTCCCCACCGGCTCCACCGCGGGCGGATCCGACTGGCCGGCGAACCCGCTGACACCGCTCGCGAGCGACTCCGCCGCGTGCGCGCTGCTCGACAAGGACGCGCACACCGTGCTCGCCTCGACGACCGCAAAGCTGCCCGACGACCGCAAGGCCCCGCGCGTGAAGGTCGGCACCGGCGCGCTCGTGCAGGTGGGCGAAGGATCCGCGGCGATGCGCATGCTGATCGACGGATCGGGCACCGCCTACGCGATCGCCGGCGGCAAGGACGCCGTGCAACGACTGGGTTACGCGACCGGGGACGTCGGGCACACCTCGGACGCGTGGATCCAGTTCTTTCCCGCCGGTCCCGCGCTCTCCAGCGCCGCAGCGGGGCGCACGCCGTCGGACGCGAGCGGCGGATGAGACGCACGGCCGGGATCCTCGGCGTCGCCGCCCTCGCCGTCGCCGGCGCGCTGATCGGCCCCTCCGCGACACCCGCGTTCGCGGCGGACGACTCGTGTCAGCCCGGGCACGTCGTGTTCACGCCGAACACTCCGCCCGCGCTGGAGTCGCTGAACGCCACGGCGGCGAACCAGCGGGCGACCGGGCGCGGGGTGACCGTCGCGATCGTCGACTCGGGTATCGACGTCGCCAACCCGCACCTGGCCGGAGCGGTCGCGGGAGGCATCAACCTGGTCGGCGACGGCGAGCGCGCCGATGGCCTCAGCGACCCGCAGGGACACGGCACCGTCATCGCCGGCGAGATCGCCGCGCGTCGCGTCGCCGGATCCGGTGTGGTCGGGCTCGCCCCGGACGCCTCGCTGCTGTCGGTGCGCGTGTTCCGCAGCGATAGCGAGGACGACGTGAAGCGCGGATTCGGCCCCACTCCGGCCCGGATCGCCGAGGGCATCCGCTGGGCGGTCGACCACGGCGCCCGCGTGATCAACGTGTCGCTCAGCATGCAGCAGGACGCACCCGAGCTGCGGGCCGCCGTGGCGTACGCCGCCGCGGAGCACAGCCTGGTCGTGGCGAGCGCCGGCAACCGGGCCTCGGCGCCGGACGCACCGGACGGCGTGCGCTACCCGGCGGGCTATCCGGAAGCGCTCGGCGTGACCGCAGCCGCGGACGACGGCCGCGCGACCGACGACTCGATCCACGGCCCGCAGGTCGCCCTGTCCGCACCGGGCGCGAATGTGCTGAGCACGGCGACCGGTGCCGGGGACTGCCAGTTCGACAAGGTGCCCTCGTCGAGCTTCGCGACCGGCTATGTGAGCGGCGCCGCCGCGCTCGTCGCACAGGCCCATCCGGATGAGCCGGTCGCGGCGTGGGCGTATCGGCTCACCGCGACCGCCCTGCGCGTCGACGCCGACCACCGCGACGACCGCGACGGCTGGGGGTTCGTGCAGCCCGCCGCGGCGATCGAGCTGCTGCCCGACGCCAGCATCCGGGGTCCCGTCAGCCCGTTCGCCGACACCGGCAAGAGCGCCGTGCGCCCGCAGGGCGCGAAGGTCGGCGCGAACTCTGCGCCGACGCCGTTCCTCGCGACGCGGGAGGCCGCGATCCTGGCCGGAACCATCGCCGCCGCGCTGCTCGGCCTGTGCGCGACCCTGTTGCTGCTGCGTCGGCGCAGAACGGAGCTGGCCGACACGTCGGCGACCGCTCCCCCGCGTGAAGGCGGACTGTTCGACCGGGAGACGCCCGAAGCGTTCTGAGTGCGAGGGTTTTGAGTCCGCGGCCTCAGCCCGCGCCGTCGAGGACGATGAGCATCCCCACGTCGCCGAGCAGGATCCGGCCGTGGACGGGCGTCGCGACGCCAGCGACCAGCACGCCCTCTCCGCCGTCGCGGCCGGACACCCGCGCGCCGTTCGTGGAGTTCAGGTCGGTGAGGAGCCAGCCCGTGCCGTCGCGATCCAGCCGCGCGTGCGTCTTCGAGAGCGTTCTGGTCGCATCCGGGATCCGGACGACCTGATCCTCCCGGCCTCCTGCGGGAGCGCGCCCGAGCACGGCTGTCGGACCGGCGAGCGGGATCCTGGTGCCATCGTCGAGCACCAGGATCCAGCGTTCACCGGCAGGGGCGGGCGGCTGCGGGGCGGGCGCGACTGCAGCCGGCACGGCGTCGATCATGGCGGGCTCTGCCGCAGACGACGGGATCGCGTAGCCGGACGGGTCGCGGGCGACGACCGCCCGCGGTGAGGCGACGCGGGTGCGGATCCCCCCGGTCGGCGGTCCGGATCCGGGCAAAGGAGCCGCCTCGGGCGCCGGATCAGGGCCGGCCGCGAGCAGCGTCGCCCACAGCGGAGGGATCAGGATCGCGAGCAGGGTGAAACCGGCCCCGTGCCGGAAGCGGGCGCCGATGCGGTGCGTCGCGACGATCTTCAGGTAGAGCCCGTACAGCTGCACCACCGGGATGAAGACGAAGACCACGCCCCAGGCGGGCACCCCGCCGCGCGCGAGGATCTCGGCCTCGTTGAGCACGGGGACCCAGCCCTTCCAGCCCTCGCCGCCGAGTCGCGGGAACAACCGGGACAGCGCGATCGCGTACCAGACCCAGATGGCGATGCCGAGGACGACCGCGACCGCGCCGCCGACGCCGAGCACCGGCAGCATCGCCGATCCGACCGACAGCGCCATGAGCGATCCCCCTCCACATCGTCCGCCGTTCAGCCTATCCGCGCCCGTCACCGGTCCCCGAGTCGTCCCCCGGTCCCGCGCCGCCCCCGGCCCCTGAGCCCTCCCCGGTCCCTGAGCCTGTCGAAGGGACCCGCCCTCTCCCCGGTCCCTGAGCCTGTCGAAGGGACCCGCGCCTCTCCCCGGTCCCTGAGCCCTCCCCGGTCCCTGAGCCTGTCGAAGGGACCCGCCCCCACCCTTCGATCGGTTTCGCCCCGGGAGGGCCCCGGAACACGGCCGGCGCCGAGGTGCGCGCTCTACGCTCGAACCATGATCCTCACCCCCCTGCTGCAGCGCGCGGAGCCGCTGCTGCTGCGTCTCGATCGCATCGCGGGCGGGCGGCAGGCGCACGTCAAGATCGCCGAATCCGACCGCGATCACCCGCGCACGGTGCGCGCCTTCCGCTGGATCTTCTGGCTGCTCGCGGTCGAGCTCGTGATCGGGCTCGCGGCCGTCGTGGTCGCCGTCGTCATCGCCGTGAATGCGGGCAGCATGACCGCCGTGCCGTTCGCGGTGTGGATGCGCGCCCTGATCGTGCTCGCCATGACCGCGACACTCTTCTATTTCGGCTGGCGGGCCGCGCTCGGCTGGCGCTGGGGCTACCAGCGGCTGCGCCTGTTCGCGCAGATCTTCCCGGTGATCACGCTCGTGATGGCCGCGATCCCCGGCCTCTATCCGGCCTGGATGGTCACGGAACAGATCGTGTTCAGCCTGATCATGATCGGCGTCGCCGACTTCCTCACCAGCGACCACATGAGGTCGGCATTCCGCAAGCCGGAGGCGGATCCCGGCACGGCCTGACCCGCGACGAGCGTCACGCGCTCTCCGCCACGCGGGGATCCGCGCGCCAGCACCCCTCGAGGTGGTCGTCCACCATGCCCGCCGATTGCATCAGCGCGTACATCGTGGTGGGACCGACGAAGCGGAACCCCCGTGCGCGCAATGCCTTGCTCATCGCCGTCGACTCGGCCGTCACCGCCGGTACCTCGCCCATCGCGCGCGGGCGGGCACCGGTCCGGGCCGCCGGGGCGAACGACCACATCAGCGCGTCGAGCTCGCCCTCGGCCAGCTCCCGCACGATCCGGGCGTTGCCGATCGTGGCGTCGATCTTCGCCCTGTTGCGGATGATCCCCGGATCCGCCAGGAGCCGGGCGATGTCTTCGTCGCCGAAGTCGCCGACGAGCACCGGATCGAACCCGGCGAACACCTCACGGAACCGCGGGCGCTTGCGCAGGATCGTGATCCAGCTGAGGCCCGCCTGGAACCCCTCCAGCGCCATCTTCTCGAACAGCGCGCGGTCGCCGTGCAGCGGCCTGCCCCACTCCTCGTCGTGATAGCGGCGGTACTCGGGGTCGTCGCCGGCCCAGGGGCAGCGCGGATGGTCGTCGGCGATCAGCGCGGTCATGATTCCAGGGTATTCCGGGGGGCCGACAGCGCCCCCCAGGAAAAGACAGCGCGAACCAGGAAACCGCAGCGCGAACCGGTCCGGCCGCGGCCTACAGCTGCCGGGCCTTCTTCAGCGCCTTCTCGTCGACGGGGGCCTCGCCCGACGCGCGCAGATCGGCGTAGTACGCACGGGCCTCGTCCTGGCGGATCTGCTCCGCACCCGAGGCGAGGGGCGCGCGCACGTGCTCGGGCTCGTAGCCGAACGCGTTCACGAGGTCGAGGGCGTGCGGGCGCAGACGAGCGCAGAGCCGGTCGATGTAGCGCGAGACCGAGGCCGCGCGCTGTGCGGAAAGCCGCCCGTTGATGAGGTACCAGGCCAGGTGCTTCTCGATGAGCTGCAGGCCGAACAGGTCGCGCAGCCAGGTGAGCACCGTGCGGGATCCCTCGTCGGTGGTCCGGGCGACCGCGTCGGTGAACGCCTCCCACTGCAGCAGCTCGCCGTGCGCGCGGGCCGCTTCGATGAGCTCGGCCTGGTTCTCGTTGAAGAGCCGGGCACCGAGCTCCTTGTCCTTGCCGCCGGCGCGCAGACGGCCGGCGATGTCGGCGACCATCTGCTGCACGCGGTCGGTGAGCAGCTCCTGCTGCTGCTCCGCGCGCAGGCCGTTCTCGACGGAGCGAGCGGTGGATCCGAAGTCGGCCACGGACTGCCCGAGCTGACGCAGACCGCCGCCGTGGAACACCTTGCCGGCGGTCTGCCCGACCGCGTACTTCGCGAGCGCGGCCGCATCCTTGCCCGTGAACTGCTTGGCGAAGTCGGTGAGCAGTCGCTTGCCGACGAGCTGCAGCAGCACGTTGTTGTCGCCCTCGAACGTCACGTAGATGTCGAGGTCGGCACGCAGTCCGACGAAGCGGTTCTCGAACATGAAGCCCGCGCCGCCGCACGCCTCGCGGCACTCCTGCAGCGTGTCCAGCGCGTGCCAGGTCGACAGCGGCTTGAGCGCTGCGGCGAGCGTCTCCAGGTCTTCGCGATCCTGCGCCGTGTCGGTGCGGCCGGAGAAGACCCCGTCGAACTTCTGCAGGAACTCGTCGTGCGCGAACAGCTGCGCGTAGGTGGTCGCCAGGCGCGGCAGCAGCCGGCGCTGGTGCTTGCCGTAATCGAGCAGCGTGGTCTCGGATCCGTCGACGCCGGTGAACTGACGACGCTGGCTCGCGTACGTGATCGCGATGTAGAGGCCGAGCGCCGACGCCCATCCCGCGGCGCCGTCGAGCGAGACGCGCCCCTGCACGAGCGTGCCGAGCATCGTGAAGAAGCGCCGGCCCGGGCTGTCGATCGCGCTGGTATAGGTGCCGTCCGCGGCGACGTCGCCGTAGCGGTTCAGCAGGTTGGTGCGCGGGATCCGCACGTGGTCGAAGCTGAGCCGGCCGTTGTCGATGCCGTTCAGGCCGCCCTTCAGTCCGTCATCCTCGCGGCCGATGCCGGGCAGGTCGACGCCGTCCTCGCCGTTCTCACCTGCAGAGCGCAGCGGCACGTAGAAGCAGTGCACGCCGTGGTTCACGCCGTTCGTGATCAGCTGCGCGAACACGGTCGCCGCGACGGCGTGCAGCGCCGCGTTGCCGAGGAACTCCTTCGTCGCCGCGCGGAACGGCGTGTGGATCACGAACTCCTCGGTCTCGGGGTCGTAGGTCGCCGTGGTGCCGATCGACGCGACGTCGGAGCCGTGCCCGATCTCGGTCATCGCGAAGGCGCCCGGGATCGACAGGTCCATGATGCCGGGCAGCCACTTGTCGTGGTGCTCCGCGGTGCCGAGCTGCAGCACGGCGGATCCGAACAGCCCCCACTGCACGCCCGACTTGATCTGCAGGCTGGGGTCGGCGACCACGAGCTCCTCGAAGCCCGCGATGTTGCCGCCGTTGTTCTCCTCGCCGCCGAGTCGCTTCGGGAACGCCCGGTGCACGGCCCGGTTCTGCACGAGCAGGTGCAGCTGGCTGAGCACGCGCTCGCGGTGCTCGTGGATGCCGAGCGAGTCGTCGCGCCAGAACGCCGGATCCTTGATCATCTCGCGGGCCTCGCGACGCGTCTCGGCCCACGTGCCGAGCAGCAGGTCGCCGACCGCGCCGACATCGATGCGCGGTGCCTCGGAGGCGGAGGTGGCGCTGTGGTTCTGCGCGGTGCTCGTGCGGAGGGCGGCGTCGACCATGAGGATCCTCTCGGGAGGTTTCTGGGATGCCTTCATGGTAGGTCTGACACAACTCACCCTGAACTCGGCTGTGGGGATCCGCTAAAGCATTAGGCCACCAAGGTTCCGCCCGATTGTCGCCACCCCACAGGATCGCGAACGCGGCCCAGTCCCGCGAGGGCGCGTCCGGTCCCGCGAGATGGATTTCGCCTCGCCGAGCGCGACGAGAGCGACGTTTTCCATCTCGCCCCCGCAGGTTCACGTCGACGAGATGGAAAACGCGTCCCCGATCGCCGGGCGAGGAGCGTTTTCCATCTCCCGGTGCCCGCGGGTCAGCCTTCGGCCGCGATCACCTCGAGCACGGCCTGGCCGTAAGCCTCGCGCTTCTTCTCGCCGATGCCGCTGATGCCGACCAGGTCGGCGGGCCGGGTGGGACGGTGCTCGGCGAGCGCGCGCAGCGTGGCGTCGCCGAACACGACGTACGCGGGCACGCCCTGCTCGCGCGCGGTCTGCGCTCGCCAGGCGCGCAGCGTCTCGAACAGCCCGCGGTCGCCCTCCGCGAGCGCGTCGGCGGCGCTGCGCTTGGCGGAGGACCCCTTCACCACGCGGTTCACCACGTCGTGGCGCAGCCGCACCGGAGTCGTGCCGGCGAGCACACCGGCGCTCGCCTCGCTGACCGCAAGCGTGCCGTACTCTCCCTGCGCCTGCATGAGACCCTGCGCGAGCAGCTGCCGCACGACCGACCGCCACTGCGCGTCGGTGAGGTCGGATCCGATCCCGTAGGTCGCGAGCTCGTCGTGCGAGAACTTGCGGATCTTCTCGGTCGAGGCGCCGCGGAGGATGTCGATGAGGTGCCCGGCGCCGAACGACTGCCGGCGCTCGCGCTGCAGCCGGACGATCGTGGAGAGCAGCTTCTGCGCGGGGATCAGCCCGTCCCAGCCCTCGGGCGGGGTGAGGCAGGTGTCGCAATTGCCGCACGGCTCCGAGGCCTGCCCGAAGTAGCCGAGCAGGTTCTGCCGGCGGCAGTCCACGGTCTCGCACAGGGCGAGCATCGCGTCGAGGTGCTGGTTCTGGCGCTGCTTGATGGCCCGGTCGCCATCGCCCTGCTGGATGAACCGGCGCTGCTGCACCACGTCACCGAGGCCGTACGCCATCCACGCGACCGAGGGCTCGCCGTCGCGGCCCGCACGGCCGGTCTCCTGGTAGTACCCCTCGACGGACTTCGGCAGATCGACATGCGCGACGAAACGCACGTCGGGCTTGTCGATGCCCATCCCGAACGCGATCGTGGCGACGACGATCACGCCCTCCTCGCGGAGGAACCGGGACTGGTGCGCGGCGCGCGTGGCCGCGTCGAGCCCCGCGTGATACGGGATCGCGTCGAAGCCCTGCGTGCTCAGATATTCGGCCGTCTGCTCGACCGAGGAGCGGCTGAGCGCGTACACGATGCCGGCGGATCCCTCGGGCTGAGTGCGGATGAAGGCGACGAGCTGCTTGCGCACGTCGACCTTCGGATCGATCCGGTACTGGATGTTGGGCCGGTCGAAGCTGGCGACGAAGTGCTTCGCGTTCGGCAGGTGCAGCCGCTCGGTGATCTCGCGGTGCGTCTCGCGGGTGGCGGTCGCGGTGAGCGCGATCCGCGGCACTCCCGGGAACCGTTCGGCCAGACCGCCGAGCGCGAGGTAGTCGGGCCGGAAGTCATGCCCCCACTGCGACACGCAGTGCGCCTCGTCGATCGCGATGACGCTGAGGGATCCGCGCTGCAGCAGCCGCAGCGTCTGCTCGTTCGACAGCCGCTCCGGAGCGACGTAGAGCAGGTCGATTTCGCCGGCGAGATAGGCGCGCTCGACCTCGGCCCGGTCGGCCGAGGTCTGCGTGGAATTCAGATAGGCGGCGCTCACGCCGTTGGCGCGCAGCGCGTCGACCTGATCGTGCATGAGCGCGATGAGCGGACTGACCACGAGCCCGGTGCCCTCGCGCACGAGCGCGGGGATCTGGTAGCAGAGGCTCTTGCCGCCGCCGGTGGGCATGAGCACCACGGCGTCTCCGCCGCCCACAACCTGGTCGATCGCGGCGGCCTGATCGCCGCGGAACGCGTCGAAGCCGTACACCGCCTTCAGCGCCTGCTGCGGCGTCCGGCCCTTCAGGCTCAGGGACCGGAGGCTCGGGGCCGGCGCCGCCGCTGCGACGGGCACGGGGAAGCTGCGCTGCGGAACTGCGCCGGGGGATCCTGCCCACTCGCCCTCCTCGGGCGGCGGCGGCGCATCCCACGGGTCGTCGAGCGGCACATCGGACCACGGCAGATCCGCATAGGGGTCTCGCGGATCGTTCTGGGGCATGCCTCCAGCGTAACCAGCGGAACGGACATGGCAGGCCGCTGTCCACAGGCCGGGGCTCCGACGCGAAGGATGACGAACCACCTCCGCTCAGTGGTCGCGGATTGCGGGTTCGGCGCCCCGAAAGCCGCAATTCGCGACCACTGAGCAGGACGAGGAGTCGGCAGTGGGGTCTGCGCTCGTCCTGCCGGGCATAGGTTGGTGCGCAGCAGACCCCACCGCACGAAGGAGCGCCCGTGCCCGACATCGCTGTGACCTTGAACGAGACCGAGTCCCGCTATGAGATCAGCTCGGACGGCGCGCTCGCCGGCTTCGCCGCGTTCGCCCGGCGGCCGGGGCAGATCCTGTTCACGCACACCGTGGTGGATCCGGCCTTCCAGGGGCAGGGCCTCGCCTCGAAGCTCGCCGCCGCGGCGCTCGCCGACGCCGCCGCGACGGGCGACACGATCGTGCCGTACTGCCCGTACATCAACAAGTACCTGCGCAGGCACGACGTGCCGGGCGCGATCGTGCGCTTCCCGGCGATCCCCGAGGAGCCGGCGTGACCCTGCACGGCCCCCGGGCCGTGGTGCTGGCGGCGCGCGAGGTGCCGCTCGGCGGCGTGCGCGCGATGACCGTCCGGCGGGCGCTGCCCAGCAAGGACGTGCCGACGATCGGCGCCTGGTGCTTCCTGGACCGGTTCGGCCCGGCCGAGGTGCGCATGCGCGTGGAGCCGCACCCGCACATCGGCCTGCAGACGGTGACCTGGCCGCTCGTCGGCGAGATCCGCCATCGCGACACCCTGCAGAGCGACGTCGTGCTGCGCCGCGGGCAGCTGAATCTGATGACCGCGGGCCACGGCATCGCGCACTCCGAGTACTCGGTCGGCGAGGAGGCCGGACCGCTCGATGCCCTGCAGCTGTGGGTGGTGCTGCCCGACGGCGCGGCGACCGGATCCCCCGGCTTCGAGCAGCATCTGTCGCTCCCGGGGCTCGCGCTGCCCGCCGAGGAGGGATCCGACGCCGACGTCACGGTCGTGCTGGGCTCGTATGCGGGCGTCGATTCCCCGGCGACCGCGCACACGCCGATCGTGGGCGCCGAGATCCGCCTCGAGCCCGGCACGTCCGTCGCGCTGCCGCTCGACCCGCTCTGGGAGCACGGGCTGCTTCTCGTCTCCGGCGATGCCCGCGTCGCCGGCGCGGACCTCGACGACGCCGATCTCACCGTCGACGACGTGCTCTTCCTCGGCGACTCCCGCGACCGGATCCGGCTGCGCAGCGACCGCGGCGCCCTGCTGTTCCTCCTCGGCGGCGAGCCGTTCGAACAGGACCTCGTGATGTGGTGGAACTTCGCCGCGCGCAGCCACGACAAGATCGCGCAGGCCCGCGAGGACTGGGAGGCGGGATCCGATCGCTTCGGTCACGTGACCGGCCACGGCGCGGAGCGGGTCCCGGCGCCGCCGATCCCGCCCGTGCGCCTGATGCCGCGGCGTCGCCGGCTCTGACGAAGCGCGGTGCCCGCGGGATCACCGCGTTTCGTCTCGCTGCTCCTTCGTCGCGGTCCCTGAGCCTGTCGAAGGGCGCTCAACGACCCCGGGGGGAAGGGCTTCCGGGCTACAGGACCTGCGACAGGAACCGCTGCAGACGGTCGCTCTGCGGGGCGTCGAAGAGGCGCTCCGGCGCTCCTGACTCGATGACACGGCCCCGGTCCATGAACACGACCTGCTGGGCCACCGTGCGCGCGAAGCCCATCTCGTGCGTCACGACGAGCATGGTCATGCCCGAGCTCGCGAGATCCGCCATGGTGGCGAGCACGCCCTTGACCAGTTCCGGATCGAGCGCCGAGGTCGACTCGTCGAACAGCATGACGTCGGGATCCATCGCCAGCGCGCGGGCGATCGCGACGCGCTGCTGCTGGCCGCCGGACAGGTGCGAGGGACGCACATCGGCCTTGTGCGCGAGACCCACGCGATCCAGCTCCTGGATCGCCC
Organism: uncultured Actinomycetota bacterium; assembly: GCA_963791605.1. GTDB lineage: Bacteria > Actinomycetota > Actinomycetes > Actinomycetales > Microbacteriaceae > Microbacterium. The sequence continues at coordinate 223,226 of CAWBTB010000006.1, forward strand.
GCTCCGAGGCCTCGTCCTTCGACAGTCCCTTGAGCCTGGTCAGTCCGAGGGTGATGTTCGCGCGCACCGTCTTGTGCGGGAAGAGGTTGAAGTGCTGGAAGACCATGCCCACGCGCTGGCGCAGCCGGTCCGGGTTGTCCTGCAGCACCGAGCGTCCGCCGAGTAGCACGTCGCCGGAATCCGGCTCGATCAGCCGGTTCACCGTGCGCAGCAGGGTCGACTTGCCGGATCCGGACGGCCCGATGACGCACGCGACCGTCCCGGCGGGCACGTCGAGATCGACGCCGCGCAGAACCTGGTTGCTCCCGAAGGCGAGCCGGATGTCGCGGGTCGCGACGCTCACGCCGTGGCCGTGCGCCGGTGCGGCGGTCTCGATGCTCATCGCGCCTGCTCCTCGATCTCCATCTCGGCGTCGAAGTCGTCGGCGTCCGGGTCGACGGCATCCACTCTCCGGCCGTCGCGCAGCCGCTTGTCGATCGCGTTGACGACGTGGGTGAGCGGGATCGTGATGACCAGGTAGAACAGGCCCGCGAGCACGAGCGCGGACTGGTTGCCCGTGTTGGCCGCCGCATCCTGCCCGATCCGGAACAGCTCGCGCTGATTCGCCATCAACCCCAGGAAGTAGATGAGCGACGAGTCCTTGATCAGCGCGATGAACTGGTTCACCAGCGCGGGCAGCACCCGGCGCACGCCCTGCGGGATGATCACGAGGCGCATCGCGGCAGACCCCGAGAACCCGATCGCGCGCGCGGCCTCGGTCTGTCCCTTGTCCACGCTCTGGATCCCGGAGCGGAAGATCTCGCCGATGTACGCGCTCGCGATGAGCCCGAGGGCGAGGATCCCGAACGGGTACGGGTTGGGCCCCCACACGAACATGCCGAACGGCGCGAATCCCACGCCGATCAGCAGGATCGTGACCACGGCGGGCAGACCGCGCAGCACGTCGGTGTAGACGCGCGCGGGCCAGCGCAGCCAACGGTGGCGGGACAGCCCCGCCACCGCCAGCAGCATCCCGAGCACCGTGCCGAGGATCCCCGACGACACCGCCAGGATCAGCGTGTTCGGCAGCCCGACCGTCAACAGCTCAGGGAAAGCCGCGCGCATGGCATCGAAGTCGAAGAACGTCGACCAGATCGTGTTCAGCGCATCCACGCCGGCCCCGCTCCCATGTCCAGGATCAGATCCGTTTCCGGATCAGATCACTTCGCCGTGCCGCTGCCGGGCGCGAAGCCCACCGGGATCTCCCGGCCGGGATAATACTGGTCCTCGAGCTTCTTCCAGGTGCCGTCGGCGATGACCTCGTCGAGGCCCTTGTTCAGCGCCTCGCGGAGCTTGTCGTTGCCCGGTGCCACGGCGAACGCCATGCCGTTCTCGCTCAGCTTCTTCGCGACCGAGACGATCTTGCCGCCCGACTCGGATGCGCTCTTCTCACCGATCTCGGCGGGCGAGATCCAGGCCTCGGCCGTGCCCGTCTTGAGCTGATTGAGGGCGCCGTTGTAGTCCGGCACGCGCACCGGGTCGAGGCCGTTGTGCGTGGCATAGTCGTCCTGCACGGTGCCCTGCACCACGGCGACCCGCTTGCCCTTGAGCTGGTCGAACGAGGTGATGTCGGAGCCCGCGGGGACCTCGAGGCCGAGGTAGCCGAAGTCGTACTTGTTGGTGAAGTCGACGGTCTTCTTGCGCGCGTCGGTGATCGTGATCGACGAGGATCCGACGTCGAACTTCTTCGTCTTCACCTGCGCCAGGAGCGAGCTGAACTCGGTGCCGACGAACTCGACCTTGAGGTCGAGCTTCTTCGCGACGGCGGTGAGCAGGTCGTTGTCGAACCCGGTGAACTTCCCGTCCTTGAGGTAGACGTTCGGCGGAGCGTCAGTGAGGGTGCCGGTGCGCAGCACGCCCGGCTGCGCGAGGCCGTACGGGTTGCCGTTCGCGGCGGAGCTGGTCGGGGTCGCGCCGCCGCTGCAGGCGGTGAGGGCGAGCGCCACGGCGGCGATGGAGAGCGTGGCGAACACGCGGGTGCGCAGGGTCATGTCTTCGGATCCTTCGTGTCGGCGGGCAGCCCCGCGCGGCAGTGTGCTGTGCCCTCCAACCTACTTTTCGCCCCGCGACGGCCCGGATCCGGGCGAAACACAAGGACACGCGATCGGTCGCGACCCGCCGCTACGCTGGTGCCGTGCCCGTCGTCCGCTCCCCGCTGCCCACGCGCGTCCTGCTCGTCTGCGCCGCCATCGGGGTCGCCACGGGCCTGCTCGGCGCCGCGGCGGGCTGGATCACGTTGGTGATCCTGCCGATCGCGCCGTTCGCGTACGGCCTGGTGCTGGGGTCGCACGTACTGCCCGGGATCATCGCGCAGGAGGTGCTGCGCCGCCCCCTGGTCGCGCTGCTCACCCACGTGCTCGCCGCGCTGGTCGCGAGCGCGTTCAACCCGATCTGGTTCCCGCGGTTCCTCGGCACGGCGCTGCTGTTCGGACTCATCCAGGAGGGCGTCGCCGCCGTCACCCGCTATCGCTCCTGGGGCCCGCTGCGGTTCTTCGTGTCGGCGCTCATCATCGGCGTGATCATCGCGGTCGTGGTGTTCTTCGTGGTCGACCTGGCGAAGCTGCCCGCCTGGGCCCGGATCGTGTACCTGCCGCTCGCCGTGCTCGGGCCCCTGGCGTGGACGGCGGTCGGACTGCGGATCGGCGTCGCTCTGCGCCGGGCCGGCGTCGCGCAGCACTGAGGCGGACCCGTTTCCGGCCCAACACCTTTCCGCGTGCTAATCTAAAAAGTAAGCACTTACTTATTCTGTGAGGTGATACCGATGAACATCGCACTCTGGATCGCCCAGTCGCTGCTGGCCCTGGTCTTCCTGAGCTCCGGCACGGCGAAGGCGACCATGACCAAGGAACGGATGATCGCCACCGGGCAGACCGGCGTCGCGCCCTACCCGCTCCCCTTCATCCGCACGATCGCCGCGCTCGAGATCCTCGGCGCGATCGGCGTGATCGTTCCCGAGGCGACCGGCATCGCGCCCGTGCTCACGCCGATCGCCGCAGTGGGCCTCGCCGTCATCATGGTCGGCGCGGCGTTCTCGCACCTGTCGCTGGGCGAGCGCAAACAGGCGTTCGGCCTGAACCTCGTGCTGTTCCTGATCTGCGTGTTCGTCGCGCTCGGCCGCTTCCTCGGCTGGTGAGCCGGCGATGACGAGGGCGCACGACGACGACCCCGGGGTGACGGGATCCGCCGCGCGCGGACGCGTGCTCGCCGCGGGCATGAAGCTCTTCGGCGCGCAGGGATACACGGCGACGACGGTCGCGCAGATCGAGTCGGCGGCGGGCCTCCGGCCGGGATCCGGCGGCCTGTACCGTCACTTCGACTCGAAGCAGGGGCTGCTCGAAGCCGGGGTCCGCGAGCAGCTCGGCCGCCAGCGGGAGCTGTTCGCGTTCATCGAGGATCCTGCCGCCCTCGCCGCGCTCCCCCTGCGCGATCGCCTCGCGACGGTCGCCCGCGCGGCGCTCGCACGACTGGAGTCCGAGCGCGACCTCAACCGGATCATCCTCCGCGACCTCGAACAGTTCCCGGAGCTGCTCGAACTGGTGCGCACACAGGAGATGCAGCGGATCCAGTCGATGCTCTCCGGCTGGCTGTCCGCGCAGTCCGGTGCGACGGCGGAACTCGACTGGGATGCCGTCGCCACCGTCCTCATGGGGAGCGTGTCGCACTTCTGGCTCCTCCGCGACGCGATGGGAACGCATCCCTCGGGACTCGACGAGGACCGGCTGGTGCGCACCCTGGCCGACGTGACGGCCCGAATGCTCGAGCCCTAGTCGGTCGAACGTGACCGCTGCTCGACCCCGGCAGCACCGTACGGCCATGCGGACGGGTGCGGATCGCTGGCCTCGTCGAGAGCGTTCAGTCGTCGGCTGTGAGCGCGACCTCGTTGCTGGCGAGGTTGTCGCGCAGCTGATCGACGGTCCTGGCGCCGAGGATGATCGAGCTGACGCCGGGGCGGCCGTCCAGCCATGCGAGCGCGACGGGCGAATGGTCGTGTCATGTTTCTCCGCGACCGGGTCAGTTCGTCGACGACCCGCCAAGTCCGCGCCTCGGCATGGCGCAGGTCGTAGGCCTCCATCCCGCGCTTCGGATCCTCGCGAGCCGCGTCGGTCCGGTGGGTCGCGGTCACGCCGGTACTTTCCGGTCAGCCATCCACCGGCGAGCGGGGACCACGGAAGAACGCCGAGGCCGTTGGCGGCGCACGCGGGCAGGATCTCCCACTCCACCTCCCGGGCCAGCAGGTTGTACTGGGGCTGCATCGAGACGAGCGGGAGCGAGCGCGGCGCCGTGGCCGCGGCCTGCGCGATCTGCCAGCCGAGAAAGTTGGACAGCCCCACGTACGAGGCCTTCCCGCTGACAACCGCCTGTTCGAGGAAGCCGATCGTCTCCTCCAGTGGGGTGAGCGGATCCCACGCGTGCACCTGGTACAGATCGAGGTGATCCACCCCGAGCCGGGTGAGGGTGGCATCGAGCGCCCGCCGGAGGTGCCGCCGGGACAGCCCCGCGTCCCGCGGCGCGACGCCGATCGGGAACCGACCCTTGCCCGCGAGGAACAGGGCATCACGGGTTCCGGGCCCTTGACCCGGAGCCAGTCGCCCACGATCCTCTCCGACTGCCCGCCGGCGTACACGTCGGCCGTCTCCAGCAGGGTGCCACCGGCCTCGACATAGACGTCGAGCTGGGCATGAGCCTGGGCCGGAGTGGACTCCGCGCCGAAGGTCATCGTCCCCAGCGCAAGGTCGAGACCACGGCGCCGGAGGCCCCGAGCCGCTTGTACCTCGCGACGCGGATCCTGCAGCCGGCCGGTACGCTCACGAGCTGATCCATGAGCGCGTCGAGTGCGGATCGACGACCTGCGCCTCCGGGTGCGCCTCATACCAGTCGAGGATCCCCGCGCGCCGCGGGAGAAAGGCACCTGTGCGCGGAACCCCGGGACAAGCCCCGCGATCTTGCTGTTGTCGAAGACCATCGAGTTCGCCTTGTCCCCGAGCAGAGCCGAGCCCCACTCCTCGTCGACCGCGGCGACGGCGTCCGAGGGCACATGCACGAGGTCGGGGTCCGTCACACCGGCAGCCGCTGCGATCGTGCGATAGATGTAGTTCCACGTGGGCGACTCGTCGCCGGTGATGTGGAACGCCTCGCCGAGCGCTTCCGACACGGCCGAAGAGACCGACGAATCCGCGCGCGAAGTCGGTGTGGTGCGTGATCGTCCAGAGCGATGTTCCATCGCCGGGGACCACAACACCCTTGCCCCGGCGCATGCGGTCGACGACCGTCCACCCGCCGTCGAAGGGAACCATCGTCGGGTCGTAGGTGTGCGAGGGACGCACGATGGTCACGGGGAAGCCCGTCTGCCGATAGGCGGAGACCAGCGCGTCCTCGCAGGCGATCTTGTTGCGCGAGTACTCCCAGTACGGGTTCGAGAGCGGCGTCGACTCCGTCACCGGAAGGTGCGTCGGCGGGGTCTGATAGGCCGAGGCCGAGCTGATGAAGATGTACTGGTCGCATCTGCCGGTGAAGACCCGGAGATCCTGCTCGATGTGCTCCGGCACGAACCCGAGGAACTGGACGACCACGTCGAAGTGCAGGCCGTCGATGGCACGCAGCACCGACTGCTCGTCTCGCACGTCGCCGGTGTGCACGATCGCGCCCTCGGGCACCGGCCGTCCTCCAGGGGTGCCGCGGTTCAGCAGGTGCACCTCGTCGCCCCGTGCGAGCGCTGCGGCCACGCAGGCCGTGCTGATGATGCCGGTTCCTCCGATGAACAGGATCCGTAGCGGTTTCATTTGACTCCTCCTGCGGTGAGACCGCTGACGATACGGCGTTGGAAGATGAGAACGAGGACGATGAGCGGAATCGTGACGATCACACCGGCCGCCATCTGCGTGCCGTACGGGGTGTCGTATTGCGAGATCCCCGAGAACTGGGCGACTGCCACGGTGACAGGCTGGGATGCGGGCGTCTGCGACATCGAGTTCGCGATCATGAACTCGTTCCAGGCCGAGATGAACACGAGGATCGCGGTGGTGAAGACGCCGGGAACCGCCAGCGGCAGGATCACCCTGCGGAACGCCTGACCTCGCGTGCAGCCGTCGATCCGCGCCGCCTGCTCGAGCTCCCAGGGCATCGCCCGGAAGAAGCTGGTGAGGATCCACACTCCCAACGGGAGGGAGAAGCTGATGTCGGGAACGATCATCGCCGGATACGTGTCGATCCAGCCCCAGTCCGCGAACAGCTGGAACAGCGGCGTCAGGATCGCGAGCCGGGGAACATCGAGGTGGCGAGGAACACGGCGAGGACGACGCTCTTGCCCCGGAACTCGAGCCTCGCAGGGCATACGAGGCGAGGACTCCGAACACCAGAGCCAGGATCGTGACGCAGCCGGCGATGATCAGGCTGTTGCGCAACGCGAGCAGGAAGGTGTTCTGGGCGCCGAACACGGCCGCGTAGTTCATCAGCGTGGGCTCGGCCGGGAACAGCCTGTTGTCGAAGATCGCCTTCGGATCCTTCAGGCTCGACACGATCATCCAGTAGAACGGCGCCAGGCAGAAGATGCCGATCGCCACCAGCCCGGCGTACAGCCCGCCGGCACCCCAGCCATTCCTACGCCGACGTATCGCCTGATTCACCATCGCGGTCATTTCTTCCGACCCTTCTTGGGTTCGCCGGCAGCTTCGACGGCATTCACCCCGAGCAGGCGGACGAACAGGAACGCCGTGATGAAGATGAAGACGAAGGTCAACGTGGACAGGGCGCCGCCGTATCCGGGTTTGAGCTGACTCAGGGTGGACTGGACGACCAGGATCGAGAGCGTCGACGTGCCGTTGGCTCCGTGCGTGAAGATCCAGGGCAGGTCGTACATGCGCAGCGCGTCGAGCATCCGGAACAGGATCGCCACCATCAGAGCCGGACGCACCAGCGGCAGGGTGATGCGCAGGAACCGCTGCCAGGCGTCGGCGCCATCGATCTTCGCGGCCTCGTAGACCTCGTCCGGAATGATCTGCAGGCCCGCGAGAATCAGCAACGCCATGAACGGTGCCGTCTTCCAGGTGTCGGCGACGACGATCGCGATCGTGGAGGGGATCTCCGATCCGGTCCAGACGACCTTGCCGCCGAAGAGCGCGTTGACGATCCCCGAGGGATCGAAGACCCACCGCCACAGCACGGCGGCGACAGCCGTCGGGATCGCCCACGGGACCAGGACGCTCGCCCGCAGGATCCCCCTTCCTCGGAAGGCGCGGTTCATCACCAGCGCCATCGCGAGGCCGATGAGGGTCTCCAGCACGATCGTGATGGCGGCGACGAGGTAGGTGAATCCGGTCGCCCCCCAGAATCGCCCGCGCCGGCACCCCAGAGCGCCGTCGCATAGTTGTCGAACCCGACGAACGGAGTCTTGCCGATCCCGTCGCCGAACAGGGATCGCACGATCGACGTGATCACCGGGTAGCCGATCACGAGCGTCAGTACGCAGAGCGACGGGATGATCAGCCAGAAGGCGAGCCGGCCGTCCCGCTCGCGCGGCTCCGTACGGTGTCGGGTCTTGCCCCGCCCGGGAGCGGGTGTGAGTGTGACGGCCATGGCTCGCCTCCTGTCTTCTGACTTCGCCGCTTGTTACTGGATCGCCTTCTTCAGATCTGCCGCCATCTGCGTGATCGCCTGATCGACCGACACCTTGCCCTGCAGGGCCGCATGAGGAGTTCTTCTGGATCGCGAGGCTCACCGCGTTGTAGTTCGCGGTCTGCGGGCGCGGAACCGCGGTCAGCTCGGACTTCTGCAGCGTCGGCAGGTACGGCGACACCTTCACCAGTCGGGATCGGTGTAGAGGTCCTGGAGCACCAAGGCCTGGTTCATCACGCTCACGTGAACCTTCTGCGCCTCCGGCGACTGCATCCAGGTCACCCACGCCTCAGCGGTCTTCTTGTGCTTCGAGAAGGCCGAGACGCCGAGGTTGATGCCCCCCAGGGAGGACACGCCCGTGCCCTTCTCACCGGGGAGGAGCGCCATGCCGAACCCGCGATCTTCGGAGTCAGCGGCGAAGGCCGCCGTGACACGTACGGCCAGTTGCGCAGGAACAGCGCTTTGCCGTCGAGGAACGTGTTCGCGCTCTCCTGCTCCTTGTAGGTGATCGCGGCCGGGTCGATGTCACCGTTCTTGAACATGTCGACCAGGTGCTGCAGGCCGGCACGTGCCTCCGGCGAGTCGACGGTGACCTTCTTGCCGTCCTCGCTCAGGAAGGTTCCTCCTGCGGAATTGATCGCCTGCGGCGTTCACCGTCAACCGTTCGTACTGGTCGAACTGACCGGCGGAGCAGCGCAGGCTGTTCGCCGCCGCGATCTTGCAGTCGGCTTCCAGCTCGGCCCAGGTGGTCGGCGGGGTGGGGACGAGATCGCTCCGGTAGTAGAGCAGACCGCGTTCGTCATGAGCGGAGCGCCGTAGATCTTGCTGTCGTAGGTCGCCGACTGCACGGCGGCCGGGGGCACGGCGGATCCGGCGACCTTCGACGCATCCAGCGGCTCGAGCGAGCCACGTGGGCGAACTCCGAGGTCCACACCACGTCGTCCAGAGCACGTCGTACTTGCCGCTCTTCGCCTGGAAATCCTGGATGCACGGTGCGCTGATCACCCGGCCATGCGGATCCGTGCTCGACGAATGCGACCTTCGGTCAGGATGGGCCTGCCGCGTGCTGAGGAGCTCGGATCGCGCTGCTGCGCGATCTGCGCCCGAGGGCACGACGATCGGCTGCTCGTCACGCACGGACATGAACCTCAGGAACCAGCGCAGCCACGCAGACCGTGAGGGCGTCGGCGAGGGTAGCCGCGGCCGCGATCGCCGCCGCGACGGTGCCACGTGCGCACGACTCCCTTCGAGTGTGGATCCGCGAGGCGGCCCGAACCGGGTCCCCCTCCCGTGACGCGTAGGACGCGTCGCGATCCTCTGCAAGCAGGCGGCTCCAAAGTCAAGTAATCGGTTACTCGCATCATGCATGCGGCGCCATAGGTTCACTGAAATACCAGTTCAAAAGCATTTTATCTGCTCCATTACGAATTGGTAACCGTATACTCGCTACTCCTTCGCTATGCTTCTCCTGACTGAGGAGGTCCGATGGGTGTGACCGTGAAGGACGTCGCCCGGGCGGCCGGAGTGTCCACCGCGACCGGCCTCGCGCGCTGCGCGGACGACAACGTGGATCCCCGGATCCGCGAGCAGGTCCTCCTGACGACCGAACGGCTGGGAACGGGGTCGCACGCTGCCGCCGCCCTGTCGACAGGCGAGCCGGGAGACCGACGTCACGCCCATCGCGATCGCCTGGCATTGCACCGAGGCTCGCCGGCAGAAGTCGCCAAGCTCAGCGGCGTGGCCCGCTCTGTACTGACTGTCGTTCTGCGCGACCTGCACCGCGCCGCCCGATCGCATTCTCGCGCCGCTCGTCGACGGTGTCATCGAGCGGTGCCCGAGCGCTGAGCGCGCGGAGTCTGCCGTCCTGCTGCTGGCGATGCCGGTCCGAGTTCGGGGCCGGCTGGTCTGGGCCGCGATCGTGCTGATGGACGATCGCGGCGGCGCGGCGAGCGCCGTGCGCCACCTCATCGATCTCGGTCATAGGCGAATCGGAGTGATCTACGGCAAAGACGCTTCGGATCCCGCAGTGCTCGAGCACGAGCGCCACCTGGGTGTCCGGGACGGGTTCGACGCCGCGCGCCTGGAGCACCCGAGCGAACTGCTGGTTTCCGGTGGATACACGCTGGCCGGCGGGGCTACGGCGATGAACGACCTGCACGATCGGAGGAGCCGCCCACGGCCGGCTTCGCTCTCCGACGAGATGGCTGGAGCGATCCAATCGATGCGGCGACCGGACTGCGGCTGGCCGCGCTGTCGCGCTCAGCGCTATGACGGGCACCAGATGGCGCCCGTCCTGGTGCTCAGCACCGTATCGATCCCCTGCGAGGAGATCGGAGCCCGAGCGGCGACGTCCTGCTGGATGAGATCGCCGGAGCCGCACCCCCCTGCCGCACGTCGACGCCGCGTTGCAGACGAGCTCATCGTCCGCGCCTCGACCACCGGATGCGGATGCCCGCCGCGGACGGCTGGACGCGGCCCTCGCCCGAAGAGTAGGCGCGCCTGATGCCACTCGTGCCGCTGCTGCGCGTGCGCGACTCCGCGCACGCGGGCGAGCGATCCCGCTGGCGGGACGTCCTCGACGTGCGCGCGGGGAGGCGCACACCCGACCCGGACCGAGCGGCACGAAGTGCCGTTCCGCATCCGCGACGTCGTGTTCCTGATCCTGATGCCGGCTGCATCGGCAGCGATCTTCGCCGCGTTCTTCCCCTGGCAGCCCTGAGAGGTCCCCCCCCCCCGCCGAACCGCCTCGAACCGCCTCCGGGCGCACAGGGCGCCGAAGGCGGTTCGAAGTGGTTCGGATCAGCCGGTTGCTGAGCCTGTCGAAGCACAGGGACCGACCGGGTCAGCTGATCTTCTTCTTGTAGATCGCGATCGCGACGCCGTAGGCGACGACGAGGATCCCGACCATCCAGGCGAGCGCGATCCAGATGCTGCCGCCCACCGGGGTGCCCGCGAACAGCGCGCGGATCGTGTTCACGATCGAGGTGACCGGCTGGTTCTCGGCGAACCAGGCCACCGGGCCCGGCATCGACGCGGTGGGCACGAACGCCGAGCTGATGAACGGCAGGAAGATGAGCGGGTAGCTGAACGCGCTCGCGCCGTCCACGGTCTTCGCTGAAGCCCCGCGATCACCGCGAGCCAGGTCAGCGCGAGGGTGAACAGGATCAGGATGCCGGCGACCGCGAGCCAGGCGCCGACCGAGGCGCCGGTGCGGAAGCCCATCAGCAGCGCGACGCCGATGACGATCGCGACCGAGACGATGTTCGCGACGAGCGAGGTGAGCACGTGCGCCCAGAGCACGCTCGACCGGGCGATCGGCATCGACTGGAACCGCTCGAAGATCCCGCCCTGCAGATCGAGGAACAGCCGGTACGAGGTGTACGCGATGCCCGAGGCGATCGTGATGAGCAGGATCCCCGGCAGCATGTAGTCGATGTACGACTGCGAGGATCCGGTGCGGATCGCGCCGCCGAGCACGTAGACGAACAGCAGCATGAGCGCGATCGGCGTCACCGCGGTGGTGATGATCGTGTCGGGGCTGCGCAGGATGTGGCGCAGCGAGCGGCCGGTGAGCACGCCGGTGTCGCCGAGGACGTGGGCGGTCATTTCGACGCCTCCTTCTTTCCGGTCCTGAGCTTGTGTTCCGGCCCGGCCTGTCGAAGGCCTGCGCCGACGGCCCACGAGCGCGAGGAAGACCTCCTCGAGCGTGGGCTGCTTCTCGACGTACTCGACGGTCGCCTGCGGCAGCAGCCGCTTCAGCTCGGCGAGCGTGCCGTTCTGGATGATGCGGCCCTCGTGCAGGATCGCGATCCGGTCGGCCAGCTGCTCGGCCTCGTCGAGGTACTGCGTGGTGAGCAGCACCGTCGTGCCGCCGTCGGCGAGCTCCTTGACGGTCTGCCAGACCTCGATCCGCGCCTGCGGGTCGAGGCCCGGTGGTCGGCTCGTCGAGGAAGATGACCGGCGGGTCGCCGATCAGGCTCATCGCGATGTCGAGCCGGCGGCGCATGCCGCCGGAGTAGGTGCCCGCCCGGCGGCCGCCGGCGTCGGTGAGCGCGAACCGGGCGAGCAGTTCGTCGGCGATCGCGCCCGGATCCTCCAGGTGCCGCAGCTTCGCGACCAGGACGAGGTTCTCCCGCCCGCTGAGGATCTCGTCGACCGCGGCGAACTGCCCGGTGAGGCTGATCGACTCGCGCACGTCGCTCGGCGCGCGTCGCGACGTCGAAGCCGTGCACCGTGGCGGATCCGCCGTCGGCCTTCAGCAGCGTCGACAGGATCCGCACCAGCGTGGTCTTGCCGGCGCCGTTCGAGCCGAGCAGGGCGAAGATGCTGCCCCGCTCGACCTCGAAGTCGACGCCGCGCAGGACCTGCAGGTCCTTGTAGGACTTCGTGATGCCCTGCACGCGGATCGCGGGGGCGGCTGGCGTGGTCATCGGTCTCCGCTTCGTCGTCTCCTGCGGCGTCGTCGATCGCGGCTTGGCGAGGCGGGCGCGCTCCTTGTCGATCCACGCCTTGCCGTGTAGGCGCGGGCGAACGTCTCGGCGAACTCGACCGGGTCGTCGCCGACGATGTCGCGCACGGGCGTGCCGTCGGCGGCCGCGCGCTCCCAGAGGTCGGCGAGGTCGCCGAACATCGTGACGATCGTGTCGCCGTCGGCGATGCCGCCGGCCAGTACATGAGGTACCGGTCGACCGCCTTCGCGGCGGATCCGTACGGCTCGGGAGGGCGTCGATGCGCGCCTTGTACTGCCGGTACTGCTTCTTCTGCTCGAGCGACCCGGTGAGGGCTTCGATCCACTTCGCGGCCATGTCAGACTCCTTCATTCGTGTCGGTCGCGCTCTGCGCGTTCGTGCGGCGGAGCTGTTCGATGTGCTCTGCGAGGAAGCTCCAGGTCCTCCAGAACTCGGCGAGCTGGTCCCGCCCCTGCGCGTTGAGCGAGTAGACCTTGCGGGGCGGCCCCTTCTCGGACGGGACCTTCTCCACGTCCACGAGGCCCCTCTGCTCGATCCGGACCAGCAGGGCGTAGACGGTGCCCTTCCGCGATGTCCGCGAAGCCCTGCGTCCCGCAGCCGGGTGGTGATCTCGTATCCGTAGGCCGGTCGCTCGGCCAGGATCGCCAGGACGATGCCCTCGAGCGTGCCCTTGAGCATCTCGGTCATCTGACTCGCCATCGCGATCGCCTCCTCTACTCAGTGATGTTGACTACTGGTAGACGGTAACACTAAGTACCGGTACATAGCAACACTGAATAGCAAGATCAGCACACGTCCGGCACGACCCGTTGGCTCGCATTCGACCCCGGAGCTCGGCATGCCGCGGATCCGGCTCGACACAGCAGGCTGCGGCGGCGACATTGAGTGTAGGCTTTTGTGTGAGGTGATACACATGGCTACGAATCTCGCCCTCGATCCCGAGCTGCTCGATCATGCTCTGGCCGTCAGCGGCGAGCGCACGAAGAAGGCCGCGGTGACTCTTGCATTGAAGGATTTCATCGCCCGCCGCGAGCAGGCGAAGAACCTCGAGCTCCTCGGCACTCTGGACTGGGACGGCGGCTGCGACTACAAGGCGGAGCGATCGCGCGGGAGACCCTGCTTGTCGACACCAGCGTGTGGTCGCTCGCCCTGCGACGCGACACAAGCCAGGACGGCCCCGAAGTCACCGAGTTGATCCGTGCGCTGGGCGGAAACGACGTCGTGGTCACGACGGGCACCATCCTGCAAGAGCTGCTTCAGGGTTTCGTCCCGCCTCGGCTCGGCAGCAGATCATCGAGCGTTTCGCTCAGATGCCGCTGATCCGGCCGGAGCGCGAAGACCACACCGCCGCCGCCGACGTGCGCAATCGCTGCCGGAGGCACGGTGTTCAACTCGGGACCGTCGATGCACTGCTCGTACAATTGGCGATGCGGAACGCCTCACCGTGCTCACGTCGGATCGCGACTTCTACCAGGCCGCACCGCACATCGGGTTGCGACTTTGGACCCCGGCCACCGGCGAGTCGTAAGCACCTGTGCTGAGCAGTCGTCAGAGCCAGTCGTCGGCATGCAACTGGCGCACGCCGTGGGTGTGCAGCAGGAACTGCGCGCGCAGCGGGATCCCGAGCCGTGCGGCCTCGCGCTTCATCGCGCGCGCCCAGAGCCGGATGTCGTCGTCGACGACCTCGCTGCCGAGCCGCTCCCAGACCAGCACGACGGCGGCGTTCCCGGTGAGCTCGCGGAGCATGCCGATCCGCTGCGACAGGAGGTGCGCGTGGGTCACTTCGCCGAGATCCTCCGTCTGTCACCACCTCGAGCGGGTCCTCGGGATAGTCCGCCATCGGCATCAGCGGCTCGCCGATCCGCCCTCGCCCGTCGATGAAGAGCAGCCAGAACTGCCGTTGGTTCGCCTGCTGCAGCAGCACGCTCCAGGGCGATTGCGGAGGTCATCAGTCGTCTTCCAGCACATGGTCGCGCAGTGATTCCGGGTTCATGACGTCAGCCTGATCGCTCGACGTTCCGCCACGGAGCCCGATCACGCAATCGGTGGAGAGCCTGAGAGCGCGTCGCGATTGTGGAGGGTGACAGCCCTGCCCGTTCGCGCTGTCGATTCCTGGCCAGCGCGAGTTGAATCCGGCGCTCTCGCAGCTGCGTCCGCAGTGCGCTTCGCCTGCGAGGCCCCTTCGACAGGCTCAGGGACCGCGACGGGGCTCAGACGAGCTCAGGGACCGGACGGCACGAGCTCAGGATCCTCAGGACGGACCCAGGGTCCGCAGAACGAGCTCAGGGTCCGCAGAACGAGGTCAGCGCTTGCCGGCGATCTGACGGCCGACGATCTCGCGCATGATCTCGTTCGTGCCGCCGTAGATGCGGTGCACGCGGGCGTCCAGGAAGGCGCGGGCGATCGGGTACTCGGTGATGTAGCCGTACCCGCCGTGCAGCTGCACGCCGGTGTCGAGCACCTCCCACTCGCGCTCGGTCGCCCAGAACTTGACCTTCGCCGCCTCCTCGGCCGAGAGCTTGCCGTCCTTGTAGGCGAGCAGCGCGCGGTCGATGTACGCCCAGAGCGCGTCGACGGTCGCCGCCATGTCGGCGATCTGGAAGCGGGTGTTCTGGAAGTCGATGATCCGCTCGCCGAAGGCCTCGCGATCCTTCGTGTAGGAGACCGTCCAGTCGAACGCGGCCTGCGCGGCGGCGGCGCCGGCCACGGCGATCGAGAGGCGCTCCAGCGGCAGGTTCATCATCAGCTGGATGAACCCCTGCCCCTCCTTGCCGCTGATGAGGTTCTCCTCCGGCACGAACACGTCGGTGAAGCTGAGCTCGGCGGTGTCGTGACCTTGGAACCCCATCTTGTGCAGCTTCTTGCCGTGATCGAAGCCCTCCATGCCGTTCTCGATCAGCACGAGGCTGAACGCGTCGGGACGGTTGCCTTCGCCGGTCTTCACGAACGTGACGACGAGGTCGGCGGTCTTGCCCGAGGAGATGAACGTCTTCGCGCCGTTCACGAGGTAGCCCCCGTCGACCTTCTTCGCCGTGGTCTTGATGCCGCGCAGGTCGGATCCCGCGCCCGGCTCGGACATCGCGAGCGCGCCGAGGACCTCGCCCGTCGCCATGCGCGGCAGCCACTTCTCCTTCTGCTCCTGCGTGCCCATGTGCACGAGGTAGGGCACGGCCAGGTCGTCCTGGATCCCGAACGCGCCCGCCAGGGATCCTGCACCGGCCGCGATGATCTCCTCCATCACGATCGTGCGGAACCGGTAGTCCTGCAGCATTCCGGCGCCGCCGAACTCCTCGGGGACCGAGAGTCCGATGATGCCGGCCTCTCCCGCGGCGAGCATGGTCGCGCGGTCGATCTCACCCTCGGCGTTCCACCGCTCGATCGCCTCGTTGCTGACGTGGCGCTTGATGAAGTCCTTGACCAGGTCGCGGAAGGCCTCGTGGTCCTCGTCGTAGATGTCGCGTTCCATGCGCGCTCCTCCAAGATCATGTGTGCGTCTTCGCACTGGCGATCCTACGCGGGAACAGGCGGATCGCGGCGCCGATTGTGGGAATGCATCTCACCGGATGTGACACTCGGTGTCACGCTTGTGGGAACGGACCAGCGGCGGCCGGATCCCGCGCTCTCGCTCGGCTCAGCCGGGGTAGGCAGGTGCGGCGGGCAGTCCGAAGAACTGCTCCAGACTGCTGAAGCCGCCGTCGTGATAGGCGGTCGCGAGCGGCACGCCGATGTAGCGCAGGTGCCACGGCTCGGCGTCGTAGCCGGTGATCGGAGTCTGCCCCGCGACGTAGCGCACGATGAATCCGTACTGCCACGCGTTCTGCGCGACCCAGGCGCCGGCCGAGGTGCCGCCGAACGAGTCGATGCTGCCGCATCCGCCGGCGCACGAGACCACGTCTGCCGCCATCCCGGTCTGGTGCTCGCTGTGCCCGGGCCGCGCGGAGAGCGCGTCGCCCTGCGCCTGGCCGTACTGCGCGATCTGGCCGGAGTACGTCTGCACCTGGGTGTCGTAGGAACGGTAGCCGCTGGCGAGCGCGATCGGCCCGGCACCGGCGGCGTCCGTCGCGGCGGAGAGCTGATCCAGGGCCTGCGAGACGTCCTGCGCGGAGGGATCCGGCGCCGTCGACGGCGAGCGCGGGGTCCCCGAACGAGGTCGGCGCGAACGTCAGCGGATTCAGCGGGCGCGCCTTGTTCACCACGACCCAGTCCCTGGCCGGGTCGCTCAGGTCGATGCAGGGCGCGTTTCCGGCGGCGATCGCTGCCCGGAATGCGGCACCCCCGCCGAACGCCGCGATCACCGCATCGTCGCCTCCCGAGGCGAGCGCCGTCTGCACCGCCGCCTGCGCGCACGGGTTCGCGGCGGCCACGCCGCTCTGCATGACCTGCGGGAGACTCTTCGCAGACGGCGGCATCGCGATCGCGGCGGCCGCCTGCCCGGCACTGCCGGATACCGTTCCGCCGCGGGCCGGAGGACGCCGAGCCGTCCGCGAGCGCCCAGAGCGCACCGATCAGCGCGACGGCCAGACCGATCGTGACGAACAGCCGGAACACCACGCGCGGATCCATGCCGCGAGCGCGCGTCGGGTGCCTCGGGTATGCCACGCATCCATTCTCACCGCCCGACCTGGACGTCAGCGACATTCGAACATTTCCCCGATTCTTCTTGACCTTTTCTCGTTATTATGTTCGACTGTTGCGATGAGGTGGCAGGGGCAGAGGATCGACGAGACGGACGCGGCGGCGCTCCCCGGAATGGAGAACCGCACCGGGTTCCTGCGCACGGTGACGACGCCGGAGTTCGCCGGGATGACCTTCCACGAGGTGCTCGCGAAGTCGGCGCTGAACCACGTCCCCGGTGCATCGAAGATGCCGTTCGACTGGACGATCAACCCGTACCGCGGATGCAGTCATGCGTGTGTGTACTGCGTCTCACCCGACACACGGATCCTGTGCGGTGACGGACGGCAACGACCACTGAGCGAACTCGAGATCGGCGACGAGATCTACGGCACCGAGAAGCACGGCGCGTACCGGCGATACGTGCGTACTCGGATCCTCGCGAAATGGTCCACGCGCAAGCCCGCCTATCGGATCACCTTGGCCGACGGGACGGAGCTGATCGCCAGCGGAGATCACCGGTTCCTCACGGACCGCGGATGGAAGCACGTCGCAGACTCGGAAACCGGGCAGCGCCCCTACCTCACCACGAACAACCGGCTGATGGGATTCGGAACGGGCCTCATCGATGTGCCTCCCCTCGACGCAGACCTGTTCCGAATGGGCTACCTTTCGGGCATGATCCGGGGGGACGGCATGATCTTCCGACGTTCCTACGCGCAGCCTGCGATCACGCGAAAGCTCGATCTCGAAGGCACGGCCGTCAAGACCGTGTCCGACCTCAGAGTCGTGTCGGTCGAGCGTGTTGGACGGCGATCAGGACCTCCTCGACATCACGACCGGTACGGGCGACTTCATCGCGAACGGCGTGATCAGCCACAACTGCTTTGCCCGGGGCACGCACACCTACCTCGACCTGGACGCGGGGCGCGACTTCGACTCGCAGATCGTGGTCAAGGTGAACGTGGTCGAGACCCTGGAGAAGGAGCTGCGCCGCGGATCCTGGAAGCACGAGACGGTGGCGCTCGGCACCAACACCGATCCGTACCAGCGCGCGGAGGGCCGCTACCGGCTGATGCCGGGGATCATCCGCGCACTCGCCGACTCCGGGACGCCGTTCTCGGTGCTCACCAAGGGGACGCTGATCCGCCGCGACATCCCGCTGCTGGTCGAGGCGGCGACCCGCGTGCCGGTCGACGTGCAGCTGTCGATCGCGATGTTCGACGAGTCCCTGCGCGAGGCGATCGAGCCGGGAGCTCCGAGCACGCAGGCGCGCCTCGACACGGTGCGGGCGCTCAGCGACGCCGGATTCCGCGTGGGGGTCTTCCTGATGCCGATCCTGCCGCATCTGACCGATTCGGTGGACGCGATCGACCGGGCGCTGCGTCGGATCAAGGAGGCCGGGGCGGATCACGTCATCTACGGGGCGTTGCATCTGCGGGCCGGGGTGAAGCCGTGGTTCCTGCAGTGGCTGTCCGAGCACCGCCCGGATCTGCTGTCGTCCTACCGGGAGCTGTATCCGGGGGCCGCGTCGGAGGCGCCCCGGGATTACCGGAAGTGGCTGGCTCGGAGGGTGCGCCCGCTGATCCGGATGCACGGGCTTGAGGCCCGGCATTCGGACGACCGGCCCGCGCGCGGCAGCAGGACGGCACCCGGAGCAGGCGAGAGATCGGCTGCTGTGCCGACGTTGTTCTAGCGCGCCCTGGGTCGTTGAGCGAGCAGCGACGAAGGAGCAGCGAGCCGAAACGCGGTTCCCCGCAGGAAACCGCGTTTCGGCTCGGTCGGCTCCGCCGTCCTCGCTCAACGACCCCGAAGGGCCGAGGTCATGTCCGGCTCAGTACCAGTTCGTGGCCTGCGAGTGGCCCCACGCCGAGCACGGGGTGCCGTAGACGCTGGAGATGTAGCCGAGACCCCAGGTGATCTGGGTGGTCGCGTTGGTCTCCCAGTCGCTCCCCGCGCTCGCCATCTTGCTGCCGGGAAGCGCCTGCGGGATGCCGGTCGCGCCGGAGGAGTTGTACGCCTGGTAGTTCCAGCCCGACTCCTTGTTCCACAGCGAGTCCAGGCACTGGAACTGGTCACCGCCCCAGCCGTACTGAGCGGCCATGATCTGCTGCGCGGCGGCGCGGGCGCCGTCCGGGGTGTTCGCTGCGGCCTGGGCGGCGGCAGCGGCCTGAGCGGCGGCCTGGGCGGCAGCCGCAGCGGCGTCGGCCGCCTGCTTCTGCGCGACGGCGGTGTTCAGGTTGGTGCGCACCTCGGTGACCTGCGACTCCACCTTCTCGGCGTAGTCGGTCACGGCGACGGCGAGCGCGGTGCTCTTGCCGGATGCGACGTCGGACAGCACGTCATGCGCAGAGCGCAATCCGGTCACGTCGACGATCTTCCTGGTCTGGCCGAGGTCGAGGCCCGAAGCCTTCACGTCGGCGTTCACGGTGGCGGCGTCGGTCATCGCGGTCTTCGCCGTGTCGAGCGCGGCGCGCACCTGGGTGTGCTGGTTGTAAGCGGTGACGGCATCGACCTGAGCCTGAGCGGGAGCGGCGGAGGCGACGGCCGGAGCGACGAGCACCGCACCGCCGATGGCGAGGGCGCCGAGCACGGCGGCGGCGCCCACGAGAGTGACGGTCTTGCTGCGGGCGGAGCGGAAGAACGGGGTTCTGGACATGACGAGTAACGATCCTTGAAGTCTGCGAACCGCTCGGGAAGCGGTGAGTGCGCCCTCGGGTCGGGCGTACAAGGTAACGATCCTGCATCACTCTGTCTGAGAGGCTCCCGTATCTCTGGGAGTCAGGGCACGAATCTTCTACCCGATTCTCAGGTTCGGCGGTGTCCCGACCTTGTCGGCGCAGGTGCCTATGGTGGCCGGATGGTGATGCTCCGCCCCTGGCAACCCGAAGACCGCCCCCTGCTCGACCGCTTCAATACCCCCGAGATGACGGCGCATCTCGTCGGCCCCGAGTCCGAAGAGGAGCTGGAGAAGCGCCATCGACGCTATCTCCGCACCGATCTTCCGGGAGGGATGTTGGTGATCTGCGACCGGCCGTCGACAACGCACCCTCGAACGCGCTCTGCCGTCGCGCGGGCTTCACGTTGCGCGGTACCCGGCACTTCCCGTTCCGCGGCGCGGAGTTCCTCGGCAACGACTGGGCCCTTGTGCTCTGAGCCGCTCCCGGGTCCCCCGCACGCCGAAGGGCCGGGAACCCCGGATCCGTTACCTCGGATCCGTCGTTCTCCGGCCCTTCGCGGCGGAGGCTCGCGCGCGGGCGAGCCTCCGATCAGGAGGTGAGGTCTGCGGCGGTCGGCATGCGACCCGCGATCTCCTCGAGGACGTCATCGCCGAGGCGCGCCTCTTCGAACGGAGCGTCGATCTCGGCGCGCTTCAGCAGCTCCGTCATCCGGCGACCGCGGGGGCGGGTGATCAGCGTCACCACGCGGCCCGTGTTGCCGGCGCGGCCGGTGCGACCCGAGCGGTGCAGGTACGTCTTGTACTCGTCCGGGGCGTCGGCCTGCACGACCAGGTCGATGTCGTCGACGTGGATGCCGCGCGCGGCGACGTCGGTCGCGACGAGCACGTTGACGCGGCCCGAGGTCAGCTTCTGCAGGTTGCGCGTGCGCTTGGCCTGGTTCAGGTCGCCGTGCAGCGAGACCGCGGGGATCCCGGCGTCTTCGAAGGCCTCGGCGAGCTGCTCGGCGTAGGCGCGCGTCCGCGAGAACACGAGCGTGCGACCGTCGCGGTCGACGAGCGACGCGAGGATCTCGGCCTTGTCGCGGTGCTCGATCACGAGCACGCGGTGCTCGATCGTGCCGGAGTCCTGGGTCTCCCCTGCGACCTCGAAGACGGCAGGATCCACCAGGAACTCCTCGACGAGCGCGGCGACCTCGCGGTCCAGCGTCGCCGAGAACAGCAGCTTCTGGCTGCCGTCGCCGGTCGCGCGGAGGATCCGCTGCACCGGCTCGACGAACCCGAGCTCGCACATGTGGTCGGCCTCGTCGAGCACCGCGATCCGCACGTCGGAGAGGTCGAGCTTGCCCTGGTTGATGAGGTCCTCGATGCGGCCGGGCGTGCCGATCACGATGTCGACGCCCTTCTTCAGCGCGCCGACCTGGCGCGCCTGCGGCACGCCGCCGTAGATCTGCGTGGTGAACAGGCCGACGCTGCGCGCGATCGGCTGCACGGTGCGGTCGATCTGCAGGGCGAGCTCACGGGTCGGAGCGAGGATGATCGCCTGCGGCGCACGCCCGAACTCGCGCTTCTTGCCCTTCTGCGCCTTCAGGATGCTCTCCACGAGCGGGGCGCCGAACGCGATCGTCTTGCCGGATCCGGTGCGGCCGCGGGCGAGCACGTCGCGGCCGGCGAGCACGGCAGGGATGGACGCTGCCTGGATCGGGAACGGGGTCGCCGCGCCCATGTTCGTCAGGACCTCGACGATGTTGGATCCGAGACCCAGATCGCCGAAGGTCACGTCGGCGACCTCGGCCGCCTCCACCGTCTGCGCAACGAGACGCTCGTGCACGACGTCCTCGATCGGCTCGTGCTTCGCGGTGGCCGTGCGGTTCCAGTCGTCGCGCGCCGGGCGGTCTGCGCGGCGCGCGCGGTCGTCGCGCTGCGGGCGGTTGGTCCGCTGCGGGCGGCTGTCCCGGTCGAAGCGCGGACGCTCGGCGCGGTCGTCGCGGCTCGGGCGGCTGTCCCGCTCGAAACGGGGACGTTCGGTCCGGGCGCTGCGGTCGTCGCGATCGAAGCGCGGACGCTCGGTCCGCGCATCCCGGTCGAAACGGGGACGCTCGGTCCGGTCGTCACGACGCGGCCGGTCATCCCGCTCGAAACGCGGACGCTCGGTCCGGGCGCTGCGGTCGTCGCGATCGAAGCGCGGACGCTCGGTCCGCGCATCGCGATCGAACCGGGGGCGCTCCGTGCGGCCGGCGCGGTCGTCGCGCTGCGGGCGGTCGTTGCGCTGCGGGCGGTCGTCGCGGTCGAAGCGGGGGCGCTCGGTACGGCCGGCGCGGTCGTCGTACCGCGGACGGTCGTCGCGCTGCGGGCGGTCGTTGCGCTCGAAGCGGGGACGCTCGGTGCGGTCATCGCGACGCGGGCGGTCATCCCGGTCGAACCGCGGACGTTCCGTACGGCCTGCCCGGTCGTCGTAGCGCGGACGGTCGTCGCGCTGCGGGCGGTCGTTGCGCTCGAAACGCGGGCGGTCGTCCCGACGGTGGGGGGCGTCGATGCGGCCGGACTCGGCACGGTTGCGGATCGAGCGGGACTCGTCGCGGCCGGCGCGCTCCTGCGCGGACCAGCGGCGCTTCGGCTCGCGGTCTCCGGTCGCCGGCTCCGCACGGTAGCCGCGGTGGTTCGGCGAACGGCTGCCGGGGCGGGAGTCCACGCGGCGGTCGTCGCGGGCCGGGCGCGCGTCGCGGTCGAACCCGCCGCGGGCGGCGTCGGCGTCACGGGCCGGGCGGCCCTGGTTGTGCCGGTCGTGGAACGACGTCTTCTTCGCGTAGCGCGGCTCGAAGTTGGCCGCGGGGCGGCCGCCCTTGGGCTTGTGGTTCTTGGGCATGGGTGTGTCCTTGTCTGGTTCTCGCACGAGAACAGCGCCCGTCACCCTCGTGGGGCGCGGACATACCCGGGCAGTCTTCGGCCGGGGGCCATTCATGTGATGGATAAGCGACCGGCGACGATTCGCCGGGCCACCATCGGCCCCTGGGCTCACACGTTCGCACACATCCGCACCCGACGGGGATCCCCGTGGGGCTGCGGTTGCCCGAAGCCGACCCTTCATCTTAGCGGAGCCTCCTGGGAACTCACTCGCGCTCCGAGTTCCAGACGACCCCGGGACCAACGCCAGGACGTTTCGACAGGCTCAGCGACCGGAACGGACCGGAGCGCAGCGATCGGTCCGTCGGGCGCGCAGGCATCGGGACTGGCGGGGCGCGCGAAGCGCGCCGGGACTGTGCGCCCGACGGACCGATCACGGAGCGGCCCCGGGACCAACGCCAGGACGCTTCGACAGGCTCAGCGACCGGGGTCAGAGTGGACGCTTCGACAGGCTCAGCGACCGGAGCGGCCCGCAACTACGATGGCGGAATGAGCACTCCGACCGGCGTCCAGATCCACCTCGCCTCGGCGGGCGTCCGCGCGCAGATCTCGCAGGTCGGCGCGTCGTTGCGGCACCTCGTCGTGAACGGCACGACGGTCGTCCCGCCGTACCCCGATGACCAGCCCGCGCCCGCCTGCTCGGGGGTCGTGCTGGTGCCGTGGCCGAACCGGATCCGCGACGGAATCTGGATCGACGGCGACGAGACGCGGGCGCTCGCGATCACCGAGCGGAAGTTCAACAACGCGGCTCACGGGCTGCTCCGCTACACCGCGTACGAGATCGCCGAGCAGAGCGATGCGTCGGTGCTGCTGCGCGCGGACGTCGTGCCGCAGGCCGGGTACCCGTACCTGCTGGAGACGTCGGTGCGGTACACGCTCGGCGCCGACGGGATCACGGTGGAGCACACCATCGTGAACCGGTCCGCGACCGCCGCACCGGTCGCACTCGGCACGCACCCGTTCTTCACGATCGGCGATGCGGATCCGCGCGAGCTGCGCCTGCGGATCCCGGCCGAGACGTACTTCGAGACCGATGACCGGATGCTGCCGATCGGCGAATCGCCCGTGTCCGGCAACACCGACATCCGCACGCCCCGCCGGCTCGGCGATCTGCAGCTGGACACCGGTTTCGCCACCCTGCGTCGTGACGAGGACGGCCTGGTGCGCAGCACGCTCACCGCCCCCGACGGCCGCATCGTCACCCTGTGGCAGGGCGACGGCCTGGACTACCTGCAGGCGTTCACGAACACGATCTATCCGGGACAGGAGCTCGTGGTCGCGCTCGAGCCGATGTCGGCCCCTGCCGAGGCGTACAACTCCGGACGCGGACTGCGCCGGCTGGGATCCGGCGAGGCGTGGACCGCGCAGTGGGGCGTGACCCTCACCGCTTGACGCTCGCAACGAGCCGGGGGCGACGGCCGCGGGTGGGATACTCTGCTCCTCGGAGGTTTCCGCCATACGGACTCACACCTCCGTGACGTGAAAGGCTTCGCAATGGCTGCCAAGGCTCCCACCACCGTCAAGTCGGTGACGCGCGTCTTCGATCTGCTCGAGCTCATCGCCGATGCCGGCGGGTATCTGACGATCAGCCAGATCGCGCCGCTCGCGGAACTCCCCCTCACGACGACGCACCGGCTGCTGCAGACTCTGATCGAGTGCGGCTACCTGCGTCAGCTCTCGGACCGCAGCTACGCGCTCGGGCCGCGACTGGTCCGGCTCGGCGAGATCGCGAACCGGCAGTTCGGCGCGATCGCCATGCCGCAGCTGAAGTCCCTGGTGAGCACGCTCGGCGAGACGGCCAATCTCGCCACGCTCGACGGCGACCGCGTCGTCTACGTCTCGCAGGCGCCGTCACCGCACGCGATGCGGATGTTCACCGAGGTCGGCGGCCGGGCGCATCTGCACTCCACCGGCGTGGGCAAGGCGATCCTCTCCCAGCTCACCGATGCCCAGGTGCGCGCCATCGCCGGCCGCACCGGGCTGCCGGCCTCCACATCGCATTCGATCGGCTCGATCGAGGCGCTGCTGGAGGATCTGGCGCTCACGCGCGAACGCGGCTACGCGATCGACGACGGCGAACACGAGATCGGGGTGCGCTGCTACGCCACGGTCGTGCCGCGCATGCCCGCCCTCACCGCGCTCTCGGTGTCGGTGCCGATGTCGCGCGTGGACGACGGCTTCGCGGAGCGCGCCGTCCCCGTGATGCACGCGATCGCGGCCGAGATCTCCGCCGCCGCCAACCTCGCCTAGCTCCCGGCGGTTTCCGCTGTGCGGTTGTGAAAATCCGTGTGATGAGATTCCTGATTGCGGATCTTCGTGGTTGCGAGGTACTCTGGCACAACGCCTAGGCGGGTTACGACAGTGAACCATCTACCGGGCAGACCACGGCGATGCCGCCGAGGATCATCCCGGGTTCCGCCCCGTCTCCGGCCTCTGCGCATCGCCCCTGAACGGGCGCCGTCCTCCGGCGCCCCGAAGAGGAAGGTGCGCCCATGCTCGACCGCGTCCAGGACTACCGGGAATGCCTCGCTGCCCCACAGCGGTGGGCGATCGCGACCATCACCGAGGTGTCCGGTTCGGTGCCCCGCCCCGCGGGCACGTCGATGGCGGTGCGCGACGACGGCCGGACGGTCGGATCCGTCTCCGGCGGCTGCGTCGAAGGCGCGGTGGTCGATGCGGCGCTGACCTGCCTCCGCACCGGCGAGACCGCACTGCACTCCTTCGGCTACGCCGATGATGACGGGCTCTCGATCGGCCTGATGTGCGGCGGCGACGTGCGTGTCCTGGTGCAGCCGTTCGCTGCGTTCGCTGCGGACTTCGGCCGGGCGTTGGCTGCGGACGGGCCGATCGGCCTGATCCGCGAGCTGCCCTCGGCCGACGCCGCGCACAACGGTGCGATCGGGACGGAGTCCGCCCCGCTCCCTGCCGACGCGCTGCAGCTGGCGTTCGAGCTCGGCGCCGAGAGCGACCCGGTCCCCCCAGCGGTGGCGTCGGCGATCGGATCCGCCCGGGATCGCGTCGCGGCCGCGCTGCGGGCCGGCGGCGCGCACGTCGTCGAGATCACGGACCGCCGCACGCAGGGCTGCCCCGCCGTGCGACGGCTGCTCGTCGAGACGACGGCGACGCCGCCGCGGCTCATCATCTACGGCGCCAACGATTTCTCCGCCGCGCTTGCGCAGGCCGCTGCCGCACTGGGACGGCACGTGACGGTGTGCGACGCACGAGAGGTGTTCGCCACCCGCGCCCGTCATCCCGGCGCGCACGAGGTCGTACTGCAGCACCCTGCGGACCACTTCGCCGCAGAACACCGGGCCGGGCGCGTCGACGCTCGCACCGCGATCGTGGTGCTCACCCACGATCCGCGGTTCGACCTGCCCGTGCTCGATCGGGCACTGCGGCTCGACCTCGCCTACGTCGGCGCGATGGGATCGCGGACCACGCACCAGAAGCGTGCGCAGGAGCTGCGCGTCGGCGGCCTCCCCGCCGAGCGCCTCGCGCTGCTGCACTCGCCGATCGGTCTCGACCTGGGTGCGCGCACCCCGGCCGAAGTGGCGGTCTCGATCCTCGCCGAGCTGATCCTCGCCGAGAGCAGCGCGCGGGCCGCCCTGCAGACACCGGCCGGGACGGCCGTCCCGCCGCGACTGCGCGACACCGAGGGCGACGTGCACGATCGGCGGCGCCTGTGCGCGCCGGCCTCGCCCACGGGAGCCTTCGCATGGATGTGACCAGCGTGGACGAGGTGCGGCTGTGCGCGGATCCTGCGCAGTGGCGCCCCGGGGACTCCTGGCTCGCGGGCGGCACGGTGCTGTACTCGTACGGCACCGACATCACGCGCGGCGCCCCCACGCGGCTGCTCGACATCACCGCCGCGGGCTGGGAGCCGCTCGTCTGGCACCGCACCCGGACGGCGGGTTCGACGCTCGAGATCGCGGCGACCTGCCGGATCGCGGACCTGTACGCCCTGCCCGCGACCCGGGCCTGCCGGCGCCCCGCGCCGAGCTGCCCGGACTCGACATCGTCACCCTCGCCTGCGACGCGTTCGTCGCGTCATGGAAGATCTGGCACGTGTCGACCGTGGGCGGCAACGTCGCCACCGCGCTGCCGGCCGGTCCGATGATCTCGCTGCTGTCCGCGTGGGACGCGACCGCGCTGATCCTGCACCCGGACGGCACGCGGCGCACCATCCCCGTCGCCGACCTCGTGCGCGGCCCCGCCCGCACCGGCCTCGGCGACGGCGAGCTGATCCGCAGCTTCCGCGTGCCGGCGCGGAGCCTGCGCGCACGACACGCGTTCCGGCGCATCTCACTCACCGAGCGGGGGCGTTCGGCCGCGCTGCTCATCGGCCGGCGCACCTCGGCGTGGTCGGTGCGCCTGACCGTGACGGCGGCGACATTCCGGCCGGTCCAGCTGGATCTCGGGGCGCCGGGGGGATCCTCCGATCCGCGTGAGATCCCCGCCGACGGCGCCGCCTGGCGGAGCGCGATCGACGCGGCCGTCGGCACCGGCGGCTGGTACGACGACATCCACGGCGAACCCGACATGGCGGAGGCGGATGACGCACCGGATGGGCGACGAGATCCTCGCCGAGCTGCTGCCCGGGCTCGCAACCGGCGTCGACGACGCGATCGGGCGCATCACGGGGGATCTGCGGATGAAGAGGAGCGCACGATGAGCGTCAGACGGGACGAGACACCGGATTCTGCACGAGACACCACGGCAGCGCCGGTGTCTCATGCAGAAAGTGATGTCTCACGGGTGGGTGCGTCGGATCCGGAGCACGGCGACGCTCGACGGACGGTCGGTGCCGGTCGACTCGGCGCCGGGCCAGTGCCTGCGCACCTGGCTGCGCGACCAGGGCGCGTACGGCGTGAAGAAGGGGTGCGACGGCGGCGACTGCGGTGCGTGCACCGTCTCGTCGACGGCGAGCCCGTGCACAGCTGCGTGTATCCCGCCCATCGCGCCGCCGGGCGCGACATCGTGACCGTGCAGGGGCTGGGCACGCCCGAGGATCCGCACCCGGTGCAGGAGCGGTTCCGGCGGGCGGCGGGATTCCAGTGCGGCTTCTGCACCGCGGGCATGGTGTGCACGGTCGCCGGCATGCCGAAGGGCGCGGACGAGGATCTGGACCGTTCACTGAAGGGCAACATCTGCCGCTGCACCGGCTACCGCGCGATCGAAGACGCCGTGCGCGGCACGGTCAACATCGACGACCGCGCGGGCGGCGTCGGCAGCGCCACGGGCGCGCCCGCTGCCCTCGGCGTGGTCACCGGGACGGTCCGCTACACGATGGACATCGATCCGGACGAGCTCCCCGGTGCGCTCCTCTACGGCGCCGTCGTGCGCAGTCCGCACCCGCACGCGCGGGTCGTGGGCATCGACGCCACCCGGGCGCTCGCCGAACCGGGCGTCGTGCGGCTGCTCACCCGAGAGGACGCCCCGCGCACCCTGTTCTCCACGGCGCAGCACGAGATCGAGGAGGACGATCCCTACGACACCGAGGTGTTCGACGAGTACGTCCGCTTCGTCGGCCAGCGCGTCGCGCTCGTCGATCGCCGACAGCCAGCGCGCCGCCGATCGCGCCGCCCGCCTGGTGAACGTCGAGTACGAGGTGCTGCCGTTCAACATCGATCCGGAGCGCGCCGACCACCCCGACGTGGTCGCCCTGCACGGCCCCGCGTCGCCGAGCGGCCGGTGCGCGGATCCGCTGCGCCGCCCGAGCGGGATCGCGCGAGCGGACGACAACGTCGTGATGGAGATGCGCAGCGGGATCGGCGACCTGGAGGCGGAACTCGCGGCGAGCGACATCGTCGAGGAGCGCGAGTTCCACACCCACCGGGTCTCGCACACGGCCCTGGAAACGCACGGGGCGATCGCCTGGCGCGACGCGGACGGCCGGTACGTGGTGCGCAGCAGCACCCAGGTCCCGTTCCTGGTGCGACGCACCCTGGTGCGGATCTTCGGACTCGACCGCGACGGGATCCGGGTGTACGCGGCACGCGTCGGCGGCGGCTTCGGCGGCAAGCAGGAGGTGCTCACGGAGGACCTCGCCCTGCTCGCCACGATCGTCACCGGACGCCCGGTGCGCGTCGAGTTCTCGCGCACCGAGGTGCTCACGGCGACGACCGTGCGGCATCCGTTCCGGATCCGCGTGCGCATGGGCGCGACGGCCGACGGCACGCTCACCGGGATCGGCGTCGACGTGCGCTCGAACACCGGCGCCTACGGCAACCACGGCCCCGGCGTGATGTTCCACGGCGTCGGGGAGTCGATCGCGGTGTACCGCGCGGCGGCGAAGAAGATCGACGCCGACGTCGTCTACACGAACACCGTGCCGTCCGGCGCGTTCCGGGGTTACGGACTCAGCCAGATGATATTCGCGATCGAGTCGACCGTCGACGAGATCGCGCGGCGGCTGGGACTGGATCCGCTCGAGCTGCGCCGGAAGAACATCATCGGCGCGGAGGATCCGATGATCGCCGCGCACGAGGAACCCGATCTGCTCATCGGCAGCTACGGCCTCGAGGAGTGCGTCGGCATCGTCCGGGACGGCCTGGCGGCGGATCGCGATGCGGACCTGCGCGCCCTGGAGCCGGGCTGGCGGATCGGCGAGGGCACGGCGATCGCGATGATCGCGACCGTCCCGCCGCGCGGACACCACTCGCACGCCCGGATCCGGCTCGACGACGACGGCGGGTTCACCCTCGACGTGGGCACGGCCGAGTTCGGCAACGGCACCTCGACCGTGCACCAGCAGATCGCCGCCACGCTGCTGCAGACGACCACGACGCGGATCCGGCTGCGCCAGTCCGACTCCGACCTCGTCGCGCACGACACCGGGGCGTTCGGGTCCACCGGGACGGTCGTCGCGGGGCGGGCGACCGCGGCCGCCGCGACAGAGCTGGCCGCCCGCATTGTCGAGCGGGCCGCCGCCGTGCTCGCCTGCACGCCCGCGGACTGCAAGCTCACGGGCGACCAGGTGCGGCATGGCGGACGATCCGTCCGGCTCGCCGAGCTCGCCGCGCACGCCCGCGCGGCAGGCGAGCCCCTCGAGGCGGCCGGGTACTGGGGCGGCACGCCGCGCTCGGTCGCGTTCAACGTGCAGGGGTTCCGGATCGCGATCGACGAGGGCACCGGCGAACTGAGGATCCTGCGCTCGCTGCACGCCGCGGACGCCGGCGTCGTCGTCAACCCCGAGCAGTGCCGGGGCCAGGTCGAGGGCGGCGTGGTGCAGGCGATCGGCGCGGCGCTGCACGAGATCGTCCGCGTCGACGAGAACGGCCGTGTGACCTCGGACATCCTGCGGCAGTACCACGTGCCCACGTTCGCCGACGCCCCGCGCACGGACGTGCAGTTCGCGCAGACCACCGACCTGACCGGCCCGCTGGGCGCGAAGTCGATGAGCGAGTCGCCGTACAACCCGGTCGCACCCGCGCTCGCCTCCGCGATCCGCGATGCGATCGGCGTGCGGATGACGCGCACGCCGTTCACGCGCGACGCGATCCACGCGGCGATCCGGCAGCGCGACGAGGAGGCCGCGTCCGCCGACGCCCTCGAGGGGCCTGGCGTGGTCGCCCGGCCGCTCGCGGAGGTGGCGCGATGACCTCCGCCCGGCACGCGATCGTGCTCGCCGCCGGCCGCGGGTCACGCCTCGGCCTCGGACCGAAGGCTCTGCTGCCCTGGGGCGACGAAGTGCTGGTCACCCGGACCGCGCGGGCCGCCGCGAGCGCGGGCTGCTCGGTCACGGTCGCCGTGGGCCCGGGCGGCTGGATCGCGCGGCGCTGGCTGCACGATCGGTGCCCGACCGCGCAGGTCGTCGCGGTGCGCGACGCGGTCCTCGGCATGTCGGCCTCGCTGCGCGCCGCGGTGCTGCCGCTGATGGCCACCGACGCCCCGCCCGCCGCGGTGATCGTGCTGCTGGTCGACCAGCCCGGGGTCGGCGACGCCGTGATCCGGCGGCTCTTCGAGGCGCACACTCCCGGCCGGGTCACGCGCGCGGCCTGGAACGGCGACGGCGGCACCCCGATCGTGTTCGACACCGCGCACCTGCTCTCGGCCGCCGCGCTCGCCGACGGCGATGCCGGCGCCCGCGCCTGGATCCACGCGCATCCGGAGCTCGTGGACACCGTGGAGTGCGGGCAGCTCGGCCGCGGCGATGACATCGACACTCCCGCGGATCTGCGCGCCTGGGAGGGCCCCCAGACCGCGCACGCGCCGGGAACGGGCCCCTGACCAACTCAGCCGCGGTCGTCGCACGGCTTCTGCACTGCACCTGCGACACCGCGGAGGGAGTCTTGACCTCCTCGCTTCCGTCGGCCTAGGCTTTCCATGCTCCAGAACCACTATTCCGAATATCGGAAACTTCGGGGCGATGAAGGCGAGAAGAGGCGATGAAGCCGAACCATCGGGACGCGCCGCGCGACCGCGCCGCGCCAGCAGCCGGCCCGGCGCACCCCTTGTCCTGAGCCTGCCCACGCGGCACGATCGCCTGAGGAGCTGATCACGAGTGCCGCCGTATCCGAGGAGACCCCATGCCTGACATCGCCGTCACCGTCAACGGACGAAGCCGCACGCTCGCGGGCACGCCCGTGAACGCCACCGCCTTGGACTGGCTGCGCGAGAACGGCCTGTCCGGGAGCAAAGAGGGGTGCGCGGAGGGCGAGTGCGGCGCGTGCGCGATGATGCTCGCGACGCCCGGTGCGGACGGCGGCACGGCCTGGACCCCGGTGAACGCCTGCCTCGTGCCGGTGTACGCGCTCGACGGACAGGAGATCGTGACGGCCGAGGGCCTCGGAAGCCCGGAGGATCTGCACCCGGTGCAGGAGAAGCTCGCCGAGGCCGGCGGGTCCCAGTGCGGCTACTGCACCCCCGGCTTCGCCTGCAGCATGGCCGGCGAGTACTACCGGGCCGACCGGGCTCCGGCCCTTGTGCCGGCCGAGGGCCCCTCGACGGGCTCAGGGACCGAGGTGGCCGAGGGCCCTTCGACAGGCTCAGGGACCGAGGCGGCCGAGGGCCCTTCGACAGGCTCAGGGACCGAGGCGGCCGAGGGCCCTTCGACAGGCTCAGGGACCGATTCGACGGGCTCGGGCACCGAGGCCTGCCCGGCCCCTGAGGCTCTCGAAGGGCACGACCCCGAGCACGGCCCGAACGGGTTCGACCTGCACGCGCTGAGCGGCAACCTGTGCCGCTGCACCGGCTACCGTCCGATCCGCGACGCCGCGTACACGCTCGGCTCGCCCGAGTCCGACGATCCGCTGCAGCAGCGCCTCGCGCAGCCTGCTCCCGAGCCCGTCGCGACCGACGCGGAGGTCGACGGCGCGCGCTTCGTCCGCCCCGCCACTCTCGCCGACGCGCTGCGGATCCTGCACGACGAGAAGGACGCCCTGCTCGTCGCCGGATCCACCGACTGGGGCGTCGAGGTCAACATCCGCGGCCGCCGCGCCCCGTTCGTCGTCGCGATCGAGCAGCTCCCCGAACTGCGCACGTTGAGGTTCGAGGACGACGCCGTCGAGATCGGCGCTGCCCTCCCGCTCTCCGAGGTGGAGAAGCGGCTGGACGGCCGGATCCCCCTGCTCGCCCAGCTGTTCCCGCAGTTCGCCTCGCGCCTCATCCGCAACCGCGGCACGATCGGCGGCAACCTCGGTACCGGATCCCCGATCGGCGACACCCCGCCGGCGCTGCTCGCCCTGCGCGCGAGCGTCGTGCTGGCGTCCGTCGACGGCGAGCGCGAGGTCGACCTCGCCGAGTACTTCACCGGCTACCGGCAGACGGTGAAACGCCCCGACGAGCTGATCAAGGCGATCCGGATCCCGCTGCCGCTCGCGACCACGACCGCGTTCCACAAGATCGCCAAGCGCCGCTTCGACGACATCTCCAGCGTCGCCGTCGCTTTCGCGCTCGACATCGACGGCGGCGTCGTCACCGCGGCCACGATCGGCCTGGGCGGCGTCGCCGCCACCCCGCTGCGCGCCCGTGCCACAGAAGAGGCCCTGGTCGGCAACCCCTGGAACATCGCCACGGTCAAGGCCGCGGCCGAGATCCTGCGCGGCGAGGGCACCCCGATGTCCGACCACCGCGCCAGCAGCGAGTACCGCTCGCTCATGCTGAACACCGCGCTGCTCAAGCTCTACAGTCAGACCACCCTCGAGTCCCAGGAGGTGCCGGCGTGAGCACGCTCGCCGATCGTCCGGAGAACCCCGTCGTCGGCCTGCCGGCCGCGCACGAGAGCGCCGCGCTGCACGTCACCGGTGCCGCCATGTACACCGACGACATCGCGATGGGGTCCCTGAGCCTGTCGAAGGGCACCGGCGCGCTGACCGCGTGGCCGGTGCAGTCCACGAACGCGCACGCGAAGGTCACGATCGACGTGTCCGGCGCGTACGAGGTGCCCGGCGTCGTGCGGGTGCTCACGGCCGACGACGTGCCGGGGCTGAACGACGCGGGGATCCGCAACGACGAGCCGCTGTTCCCGTCGGAGGCCATGTTCTACGGCCACGCCCTGGTCTGGGTGCTCGGAGAGACGCAGGAGGCCGCCCGCCTCGGTGCCGAACGCGTGACCGTGGAGTACGAACCGCTGCCGTCCTACATCACGGTGCAGGACGCGGTGGATGCGGGATCCTTCCAGGGCACCCCGCGCACCGTCGTACGCGGCGACGCCGCCGCCGGTCTCGCCGCCTCGGCGCACGTGTTCGAGGGCGTCTCCGAGTTCGGCGGCCAGGAGCACTTCTACCTCGAGACGCACGCATCGTTCGCGATCCTCGACTCCGACGGCCAGTACTTCATCCAGTGCTCGACGCAGCACCCGTCCGAGACGCAGGATCTGGTCTCGCACGTGCTCGGGATCCCCGCCAACCGGATCACCGTGCAATGCCTGCGCATGGGCGGCGGCTTCGGCGGCAAGGAGATGCAGCCGCACGGCTTCGCGGCGATCGCGGCCCTGGGCGCCAAGCTCACCGGCCGTCCGGTGCGGCTGCGACTGAACCGCACGCAGGACATCACGATGACCGGCAAACGGCACCCGTTCCACATCGCGTGGAAGGTCGGTTTCGATGAGAACGGCCTGCTGCAGGCGCTCGATGCGACCCTGACCTGCGACGGCGGCTGGTCGATCGACCTGTCCGAGCCGGTGCTGGGCCGCGCGCTCTGCCACATCGACAACTCCTACTGGATCCCGAACGTGCGCGCCTACGGGCAGATCGTGAAGACGAACAAGACCTCGAACACCGCCTACCGCGGCTTCGGCGGCCCGCAGGGCGTGTTCCTCATCGAGGACATCCTGGGCCGGGTCGCGCCCCAGCTGGGGATCGATCCGCTCGAGCTGCGCCGGCGCAACTTCTACCAGCCGGGGCAGACCACGCCCTACGGGCAACTCGTGAAGGATGCAGGCCGGCTGGAGACGATCTGGGGCGAGCTCAGCGACGAGGCCGACGTGGCCGCGCGGCGCGCGGAGATCGCCGAGTTCAACACGACCAGCCCGCACGTGAAGCGCGCCCTGTCGATGACGCCGATCAAGTTCGGCATCTCGTTCAACTTCGCCGCGTTCAACCAGGCCGGGGCTCTCGTGCTCGTCTACAAGGACGGCTCGATCCTGATCAACCACGGCGGCACCGAAATGGGTCAGGGCCTGCACACGAAGATGCTGCAGGTCGCCGCAACCGCCCTCGGGGTCGAACTGCACCGGGTGCGCCTCGCCCCGACGCGCACCGACAAGGTGCCGAACACGTCGGCCACGGCGGCATCGTCGGGCGCCGACCTCAACGGCGGCGCCGTGAAGAACGCATGCGAGCAGATCCGCGACCGGCTCGCGAAGGTGGCGGGACGCATGCTCGGCGTCGACGAGCGCGACGTGCGTTTCGGCGGCGGCTTCGCGACCGCGCTCGGCGCACCGGTGAACCGCGTGTCCTGGGAGGAGGTCGTCAAGGCGGCGTACTTCCAGCGCGTGCAGCTGTCCGCGGCCGGCTACTACCGCACCGAGGGGCTGCACTGGAACCCCGAGATCATGCAGGGATCCCCGTTCAAGTACTTCGCATACGGCGCCGCGGCCACCGAGGTCGAGGTGGACGCCTTCACCGGCGCCTATCGGGTGCGCCGCGTCGACATCGTGCACGACGTGGGCGACTCCCTCTCGCCGATGCTCGACATCGGCCAGATCGAGGGCGCGTACGTGCAGGGCGTCGGCTGGCTGACGCTCGAGGAGCTGCGCTGGGACGAGACGGACGGCCCGCACCGCGGGCGCCTGCAGACCCAGTCGGCGTCGACGTACAAGCTGCCCAGCTTCTCCGAGATGCCGGAGGAGTTCCACGTGCGCCTGTTCGAGAACGCCCGCGAGGAGGGCGCCGTCTACGGCTCCAAGGCCGTCGGCGAGCCGCCGTTCATGCTCGCATTCAGCGCCCGTGAGGCGCTCCGCGACGCCGTGGCGGCCTTCGGTCCGGCCGGGCACTCGGTCGAGCTCGGCTCCCCCGCGACCCCCGAGGCCGTGTTCTGGGCGGTGCGCACGGCGCAGCAGGCGGGATCCGCCGCCACGACCCCGGAACCGGAACTCACCGCAGTCGGTCCCTGAGCCTGTGGTCACCGCCGTCGGTCCCTGAGCCTGTCGAAGGGCCCGACCACCCACCACCGACTCGGACAGAAGGAGCACCGATCATGGACTGGCTGGACGCGCTGCAGGATCTGCGGGCACGACGGATCCCCGCCGTGATCGTGACCCTGGCGACCGTCCGCGGTCACGCCCCGCGTAACGGCGGCGCCAAGATGGTCGTCTCCCGCGACGCCGTGCACGGCACGGTCGGGGGCGGCAACCTCGAGGCCACCGCGATCGAACAGGCGCGGCGCATGCTCGCCGAAGGATCCGCCGAGCCCGAACTGCTCACGCTCACGCTCAGCGACAAGGCCGTGACGGAGTACGGCGTGCAGTGCTGCGGAGGAGAGGTCACCATGCTGCTGGAGCCCATCCGGGTCGTGCCCGCCGTCGCCGTCTTCGGCCTCGGCCACGTCGGTCTCGAGCTGGCCAGGATCCTCGCCCGGCACGAGCTCGAGCTGACTCTCGTCGATTCGCGTGCCGAGATGCTGGATCCGTCCCGCCTCGCGGCGCTCGATGACGCGGTCGCCCGGATCCACGTCGTGCACGCCCCCGTTCCCGAGTCGGCGCTCGCCGGCCTCACCCCGGGCGCGCACGTGCTGGTGATGACGCACGACCACGTCGAAGACCTCGCGATCGTCGACCAGGCCCTGCGCGCAGACGGGATCGGATCCATCGGCCTGATCGGATCCGCCTCGAAGTGGGCGCGCTTCCGCACCAAGCTGCACGAGCTCGGCCAGACCGACACGGATCTCGCCCGGGTGACGACCCCGATCGGGGTTCCCGAGGTGACCGGCAAGCAGCCCGCGGTGATCGCCGTGAGCGTCGCCGCGCGGATCCTGCAGCTCATCGACGAGGCGGCTCCGGCGTACTAGCCGTGTGCCTGTGACCCAGCGCTACACTGGTTCACATGGGCAATCGCAACGTGACGCTCTCTCTTCCCGAAGAGGTGTTCAAGCGGGCGAAGATCTATGCCGCCGAGCACGACACCTCGGTCTCCGCGTTGGTCGCCGATCTTCTGACCGCACGGGTCTCGGTCGAATACACCCGCGCGTGGGCGGAAGAAGAGCGCGCGATGCGCGCGGGCGTCGGCCTGAGCGCGGGCGTCGGCCTGAGCGTGGGCGCGACCGCCCCGAGTCGCGACGCCGCCCACGAACGATGACGCTCGAATTCGTCGACACGAACGTCCTGCTCTACGCCTACGACACCGGCGCGGGCGAGCGGCACGACCGCGCTCTCGAACTGGTCTCCCGGCTCGGCCGCTCCCGCACCGGAGCGGTGAGCGTGCAGGTCCTGCAGGAGTTCCACGTCAACGCGACGCGCAAGATCGCCGTGCCGCTGTCGGCGGCGGCGGTACGCGATCGCCTGCGGATCCTCGCACTCTGGCACGTGCACGCACCGACCTCGTCCGACGTCCTCGCCGCCAGCGAACTCGCCGAGCTCGCACAGCTGTCGATCTGGGACGCGATGATCGTCCGGAGCGCGGCGGCCAGCGGCTGCGAGACGCTTTGGACCGAGGATCTGAACACCGGTCGGCGCATCGCGGGCGTCGAGATCCGCAACCCGTTCGATTCCTGACGGTCGCACGGAGAAACCCCGGCCCGCAGTGCGGACCGGGGTTCCCGACGGACACCGCCCCCCACGGGCGGCGTCAGTGAGCGAGCAGGTGCTCCACGGGGCCGCGCACGAAATAGAGTGCGAACCCGGCGGCGACCACCCACATGAGCCAGTGCACCTTGCGCGCTCGTCCGGAGAGGGCGTTGATGAGCGCCCAGGAGATGAAGCCGACGCCGATGCCGTTGGCGATCGAGTAGGTCAGCGGCATCGTGACGATGGTGAGGAACGCCGGCAGCGCGACGGCGAACTTGTCGAACTTGATCTCGCGGATCTGCGCCATCATCATCGCGCCGACCACGACCAGCGCGGCGGATCCGACCTCGATCGGCACCACCAGGGTCAGCGGCGTGACGAACATCGACAGCAGGAACAGCGCACCGACGACGAGCGAGGCGAGACCCGTGCGAGCCCCCTCGCCGATGCCCGACGCGCTGTCGACGTAGACCGTGTTCGACGAGGTCGAGGTCACGCCGCCGGCGACGGCGCCGAAGCCCTCGACGATGAACGCCGAGCGCAGCCGCGGGAACGTGCCGTCCTTGTACGCGAGTCCGGCGTTCTTCGCGAGGCCCGTCATCGTGCCCATGGCATCGAAGAAGTTGGAGAACACCAGGGTGAACACGAGCATCGTGGCGGACAGCGCGCCGATCCGGCCGAACGCCCCGAACAGGTCGAACTGTCCGACGAGGCCGAAGTCGGGGATCGTCACCCACGAGCTCGGCAGCTGCGGGATCGTCATGTGCCAGCCGTTCGGGTCCTTGAACGACGGACCGAGCTGCAGCACCGCCTGCGCGATGAGCGCCACGACCGTGGTCGCGACGATCCCGATCAGGATCCCGCCCGGCACCTTCCGCGCCACCAGGATCCCGATGACCACGACGCCCAGCAGGAAGATCAGCGTCGGCACGGAGGTGATGGATCCGCCCTCGCCGAGCTGCACCGGCGGGCCGCCCTGCGTGCGGTTCACGAAGCCCGAGTCCACGAATCCGATGAACGCGATGAACAGGCCGATGCCGACCGTGATCGCCGCCTTCAGCGGTTGTGGCACGGCGTGGAAGATCGCCGTCCGGATGCCGGTCGCGCCGAACAGCACGATGAGCACGCCGTTGATCACGACCAGGCCCATCGCCTCCGGCCAGGTCACCTGGCCGACGACCGAGACGGCGAGGAAGGAGTTGATGCCGAGTCCCGCGGCGAGCGCGAACGGCAGCCGGGCGATGAGGCCGAACAGGATCGTCATGACTCCGGCGGTGAGGCCGGTCGCCGCGCCGATCTGTGCGGCCTGCAGCGCGTGGTGGGCGACGTCCTTGGTGCCGCCCAGGATCAGCGGGTTGAGGATCACGATGTAGGCCATCGTGACGAACGTCACGATGCCGCCGCGGACCTCGCGCCCGACGGTCGAGCCGCGTCGGGTGATCTCGAAGTAGCGGTCGAACGCGTTCCTGGGCGCGACGTCGACCGTCGAGGTCGCGCCGGTCTTCAGCGGCGGGAGCGTCTGCGCGGTGCGGGAGAAGGGCGACGAACCGCCGTCTTCGGGCACGGGGGCAGAGGGAAGGGATGACGTCATCGTCTTATCCTTGTCGATGCGAGAGAAGGTCAGTACTCGGTGCGGGTGCTGGTGCGGCTCCACTCGGTGAAGGGCGCGACGCGCTCCTCCGCCGGCAGGGCGATGTCGGCGACGGGCATGATCACGCCGATCCTCGGGGCCGCCCTCGAAGTAGCGATAGAAGACCGCATCGTCGAAGCCGGCGTCTGCGGCGTCATCGCGGTTCGCGGCGAAGTACACCCGGTCGATCCGCGCCCACAGCGACGTGGCCAGGCACATCGGGCACGGCTCGCAGCTGGTGTAGAGCACGGCGCCGGAGAGGTCGAAGGTGCCGAGACCCTGGCAGGCGTTGCGAATCGCGGTGACCTCGGCATGCGCGGACGGGTCGAGGTTCGCGGTGACGCGGTTCACGCCCTCGAAGACCTGCCCATCGGCCGACACCACGATGGCGCCGAACGGCCCGCCGGAATCGCGGACATTGTCGGTGGCGAGGGCGACGGCCCTGGCCAGATAGTCGGCGGGTGACGTCACAACGGCGGGTGAAGGCGCGGTTGTTTCCATTGGAGAGCTCCCTTGCTGTCGTCGCAGTGATACGGCTTCCGGTCCGGCCCTTCGTCGGGCCGTTCCTCGAGATATACGTCGAACCGCTGGGTATCTTCCATCCCGTGACCGCTGGTGGCCGTCGGGATGCAATGACTGTAACAGCGGGCGGCCCGTCCGTCCAGGGCTTTTCGGAATTCTGCTTCCGCATGATGGGAAGTGTGATTGTTTATCCGCATCTGCGGCGCTATTGTCTTTCTTATGACGCATTTTCGGATCCGTGAGGCCGCGAATCTTCTGGGCGTGAGCGACGACACTGTCCGTCGATGGGCCGGAGAGGGGATCCTCGGCCTCTCCCTCGATGCGAGCGGCCACCAGGTGGTGTCGGGCGCCGATCTTGCCGAACGGGCGCAGGCGATCGCGTCGGAACCCGACGACGACGACGTCCTGCGCAGCGCGCGCAACCGCTTCACCGGACTCGTCACGAATGTCCGCGTCGACGGGCTGATGGCCCAGGTCGAACTGCAGAGCGGCCCGCACCGCGTCGTGTCGCTGATGACCGCCGAGGCCGCTCAGGAGCTCGGCCTCGAGGTCGGATCCAAGGCCGTGGCCGTCGTGAAGGCGACCATGGTCATCATCGAGACCGAGAGGACCGAGTCGCGATGACCCGTCGCCCGATCCCCGTCCTGACCGCCACGGTCCTGGCTGCCGTGCTCGCGCTCACCGCGTGCTCCAGCCCTGCCGCGAGTCCGACCGCGTCGCCGACTCCGAGCGCGACCGCGACCAGCACGGCGAGCGGCGAGCTGACCGTCTTCGCCGCCGCGTCGCTGAGCGGCGCGTTCGCCACCATCAGCGACGCGTTCGAAGCGGAGAACCCCGGCGTCACGGTCAAGCCGATCACGTACGACGGATCCTCGACGCTCGCCACCCAGATCATTGCCGGAGCCCCCGTCGACGTGTTCGCCTCGGCCGACCAGAAGAACATGGACAAGGTCGCGCAGGCCGGGCTCGCGGGAGACGCCCCCGTGTTCACCACGAACGTGCTGCAGATCGCGGTCGCGCCGGGCAACCCGCATCACATCAAGGACCTGACGTCGCTGACGGATCCGAATCTCAAGGTCGTGCTGTGCGCACCGGCCGTGCCGTGCGGGAACGCCGCGAAGACGCTGCTCGACGCCGCGGGAGCCGCCGTGACACCCGCCAGCGAGGAGCAGAACGTGACCGCGGTGCTCGCCAAGGTCAAGGCGGGCGAAGCCGACGCCGGGCTCGTCTACACGACCGACGTCAAGGCGGCCGGTAACGCCGTCACCGGGGTCGCGATCCCGGGCGCCGACAAGGCCGTCAACTCGTACCCGATCACCGTGCTCAAGGGGTCGCAGAACCCGAAGGCCGCGGCCGCCTTCGTCGCCTTCGTGCGCTCCTCCGCCGGGCAGAAGATCCTGAAGGATCTCGGGTTCGGCGCGCCGTGATCGCGAACGGCGGCGCGGAATCGCTCGCCGCGCCGCCGCCCGGGCGGAGCGGCGGCGAGCGCCTGCCCGCCTGGCTGCTGATCCCGGCCGTCATCGCGACGCTGCTGCTGGTGCTGCCGTTCGTCGCCCTGCTGACCCGGCTGGACTGGGCCACCGTGCCGGCCGCGATCACCTCGCCCGAAGCGGTGCAGGCGCTCGGCCTGTCGCTCGGCACCGCGGCGATCGCGACCGCGATCTGCGCTGTGCTGGGCATCCCGCTCGCGATCGTCATCGCGCGCAGCCCGGGATGGTTCGCGGCGATCCTGCGCACGCTCACGACCCTGCCGCTCGTGCTGCCCCCGCTCGTCGGCGGCATCGCCCTGCTCGCGCTGCTCGGCCGCAACGGACTGCTCGGCGGCGCACTCGCGGTCGCCGGGATCCGGATCCCGTTCACGACCGCGGCCGTCGTGATCGCGCAAGCGTTCGTGGCGCTGCCGTTCCTGGTGATCTCGATCGAGGGCGCGCTGCGCGCAATCGGCACCGATCACGAGCGTGTGGCCGCGGGGCTCGGGGCGAACAGGTTCACGGTGTTCCGGCGCATCACGCTCCCGCTCGCCGCTCCCGGGCTGGTCGCGGGGACGGTGCTCTGCTTCGCCCGCGCGCTCGGCGAGTTCGGCGCCACTGCCCTGTTCGCCGGAAACTCCGCCGGCGTCACGCGCACCATGCCGCTCGCGATCTACACGGCGTTCAACGGCGCCGGCGTGCAGGAGGACACCGCGATCGCGCTCTCGCTGATGCTGATCCTCGTCGCGATCGCCGCCCTCGTGCTGGTGCGCGGCTGGCGGGCGGGGGCGGTGCGATGACAGGCACCATGGCCGTCGACCTCCGCGCGCACCGCGGCGACTTCCGGATGGACGCCGCGTTCGAGGTCGCGCCGGGCGAGATCGTCGCCGTCATCGGCCCGAACGGATCCGGTAAGTCCACGCTCCTGGACGCGATCGCGG
This sequence comes from uncultured Actinomycetota bacterium, assembly GCA_963791605.1. Classification (GTDB taxonomy): domain Bacteria; phylum Actinomycetota; class Actinomycetes; order Actinomycetales; family Microbacteriaceae; genus Microbacterium. Next base: position 264,266 of record CAWBTB010000006.1, read on the forward strand.
GGCACCTCGCCGCGGCGGGGCGGCTGTCGATCGGCGACCGCGTGCTGGATGCGCCCCCGGGAGACGCCGGGTCGCCGCGTGCGATCCGGCTGCCGCCGGCCGAGCGCCGCGTGGCGCTGCTCGGTCAGCGCGCCCTGCTGTTCCCGCACCTGTCGGTGCTGGAGAACGTGGCCTTCGGACCCCGCGCGCAGGGGGTCCCGCGCGCGGAGGCGCGGCGCCGAGCCCGGACGCGACTGGAGGAGGTCGGGCTCGGCGCCTTCGCGCCCCGACGACCCGCCGGCCTGTCCGGCGGCCAGCAGCAGCGCACCGCGATCGCCCGTGCTCTCGCCGCCGCCCCGGAAGCCCTGCTGCTGGACGAGCCGTTCGCCGCGCTCGACGCGCAGACCGCCGCGCAGGCCCGGCGCCTGATCGCGGCGCAGCGCGACGAGGCCGGGGTCCCGATCGTGCTCGTCACGCACGATCCGATGGACGCCCTGCTGCTCGCGACCAGGACGCTCGTGATGCAGGAGGGATCCGTCGTGCAGTCCGGCGCCACCGCCGAGGTGCTCGGTCACCCGCGCTCCGACTTCGTGGCCGCGGTCGCGGGCGTGAACCGGCTCGCCGTGACCGGCGCGACCGGCGGCGGCGTGCGTGCGGCCGGGCTGGAACTGCGCGGGCCACGGCGATCCGCTGCGGGAGGGAGAGCGCGGCACGGCCGTGTTCGCCCCGGGATCCGTGCGCGTGCGGGCCGCGCCGCCGCACCGGAGCCCGCCGCACCCGAACCGCTGGACCGGCACGGTCGCCCTCCTGGAGCCGCTGCCCGGCGGGATCCGGGTGCACACGGCCGAGCAGCCCGGGATCGCCGTCGACTGCCCGTCGACGGCGGCCGTCGCGCTGGGCCTGCGCCCCGGGCTGCCGCTCGGCTTCGAGGTGGCCGCGGAGGACGTCTCGGTGCGCGCCACCTGACTCCGGGGTCGTCCGACCGAGAATGGCGTCCACGGATCCCGCACAGCCGGGCTGGTGCTACCGTTGCCCCTCGGAAGGAGGTCGACTCGATGCCGTCCACGCGCCTGCCGTCGACCGGCGCCTCGACGCTCTCGACCGGCCGCTGCGCGACCTGCGCATCTCGGTGACCGACCGCTGCAACTTCCGCTGCGTGTACTGCATGCCGCGCGAGGTGTTCGGCCGCGACTATGCATTCCTCGAACGGCATGAACTGCTCTCGTTCGAGGAGATCGAGCGGATCGCCCGCGCAGCCCTGGCGCATGGGGTGCGCAAGCTCCGGCTCACGGGCGGGGAGCCTCTGCTGCGCCGCGGGCTCGAGGATCTCATCGCCCGACTCGCAGCACTGCGCACGGTCGAGGGCGCCAAGCCCGAGATCGCACTGACCACGAACGGTTCGGCGCTCGCGGTCAAGGCGGCGGCGCTGAAGGCCGCCGGCCTCGACCGGGTCACGGTGTCCCTCGACTCGCTCGACGACGCGCTCTTCCGGCGCATGAACGACGTGAACTTCCCCGTCTCCCGCGTGCTCAACGGCATCGACGCCGCCCACGCGGCCGGCCTGCCCGTGAAGCTGAACACGGTGGTCAAACGGGGCCTCAACGACGGCGAGATCCTCCCGATGGCCGAGCGGTTCCGCGGTACAGGACACACCCTGCGCTTCATCGAGTACATGGACGTCGGCGCCACCAACGGCTGGAGCCTGGACGACGTGATCCCGTCGGCCGACATCGTCGCCACGATCGACGAGCGCTTCCCGCTCGAGCCCCTGACGCCGACGGCTCCCGGCGAGACGGCGAAGCGCTGGCGCTACGTCGACGGCGCCGGCGAGATCGGCGTGATCTCCTCGGTCACGAACGCGTTCTGCGGATCCTGCAACCGCGCCCGACTTTCGACGGAGGGCAAGCTGTTCACCTGCCTGTTCGCGAGCGAGGGGCACGATCTACGCGCGCTGCTGCGCGGCGGCGCGGACGACGACGAGCTGTCCGCGACGCTGGCGCGGATCTGGGGAGTGCGGGACGACCGCTACTCCGAGATCCGCTCCCTGCTCACCCCCGAGCTGCGCGCGGACCGCGCCCGCATCGAGATGAGCTACATCGGGGGGTGAACCCCCGGGGTCGTTGAGCGAGGACGGAGCGCCAGCGACGACCGAGACGAAACGGACATTCCCCCCGGGGTCGTTGAGCGAGGACGGAGCGCAGCGACGACCGAGACGAAACGCGGTTTCCTTTGGATGACCGCGTTTCGTCTCGCTGCTCCTTCGTCGCTGCTCGCTCAACGACCCCGGGAACGGCTCGCTCAACGACCCCGGGAACGGCTCGCTCAACGACCTCGGGAAGGGTCAGAGCCCGACCCACTCCGAGACGCCGTCCGCGTAGTGCTGGCGCTTCCAGATCGGCACGCCGCGCTTGATCTCCTCGACCAGCCGCTCGCAGGCGTCGAAGGCCTCCTTGCGGTGTCCCGCGGAGGCTGCGGCGAACAGCGCGACGTCGCCGATCCGCAGGTCGCCGACGCGGTGCGCCGCGGCAACGCGCAGCCCGGTCTCCGCCGCCACACGGTCGACGATCTCCTGCAGGAACCGCTGCGCGTCGGGGTGCGCGCGGTAGTCCAGCGCGCGCACGACCTGGCCGCCGTCGTGGTCGCGCACGACGCCGCAGAACATCGCGATCGCGCCGTGCGCGGGGTCTCCCACCGCGTCGCGCACGGCCGCCTCGTTCAGGGGCTCCTCGGTGATCACGGCCAGCGTCATGCGCGGTCCCCTTCCAGAATCTCCCCGCCGACCGCGGCGAACGCGCGGATCCCTCCGGCCAGGTACAGGGCGTCGATGCCGCGATCGCGGAGGGCCCGCACCGCGCGCCGGGAACGCGGATCCTTCTCGCAGTACACGACAAGAGCATCGGACCCTGGTGCCGGATCCGCTCCGCCCTCGATCGCGCGCAGCGGCAGCGCCTCGGCCCCGGAAATCCAGCCCATCGTGACCTCGTGCGGCTCGCGCACGTCGAGCAGTCGCACCGGACGGCCGTCTCGGATCCGGCCGAGCAGCTCGGCCGCGGAGAGCACGGGCACGTCGTCGCCCGCGAGGCCGCAGAACAGGTCGTAGTCGACGAGCCCGGTCACGGGCAGCGCATCGGCTGCGCGCTCGAACGCGATCTCGCGGGTGCGCGCGGTGAGCGCGTCGTAGAACAGCACCCGGCCGACGAGCGGCTCGCCGATCCCGGTCACGAGCTTGACGACCTCTGTCGCCATGAACGATCCGATCGCGGTGCACAGGCTGGCGAGCACGCCGCCGAGCTCGCAGGACAGCACCTCGTCGGGCCCGGGCGGTACGGGGAACAGGTCGCGGAAGCCGGCGTCGGGCACGGCGACGCCGACCTGCCCCTGGTACCGCAGGATCGACCCCCAGATCAGGGGTTTGCCTGCGAGCCGGGCCGCGTCGTCGGCGAGGTAGCGGGTCGGGAAGTTGTCGCTGCCGTCGACCAGCAGGTCGTATTCGGCCAGGATCACCGGCAGGGTCTCGGCAGTCGCGCGCTCGCGGTACGGACGGACGAGGATCCCGGGATCGATGTCGCGCACGGTGTCGGCGAGCGAGCCCACCTTGGACCGGCCGATGTCGGCGACGCCGTGGCTGAGCTGCCGGTGCAGATTGGAGAGCTCGACGACGTCGTCGTCGATGACGCCGATCGTGCCGACGCCGGATCCGGCGAGCACGGGGACCAGGGCGCTGCCGAGCCCGCCCGCGCCGATCACGAGAACGCGCGCGGCCCCGAGGCGCCGCTGCGCCTCCTCGCCGAAGCCGGGCAGCATGAGCTGGCGGCTGTACCGGGCGATGTGCTCGGGTGGCAGTTCCGGCCCCGGCTCGACGAGCGCGATCATAAGATCGAGTGTACGCGGGGCGATCCCCGCGGAGGCGGATGCGTTCCGTTATACGGATGTACCTTTCCGCGATATGGCAACTGTGAGGGATGTTGGTGATCGTCACAATTCAGGTGGTGACCGTGCGGTACTTCGCCGCAGCGGCCGAGGCCGCCGGACGCGACCAGGAGGAGATCTCGGTCGCCGGAACTCTCGGCGCCCTGCGCGACGAGTTGCTGCGCCGCTACGGCGACCCCATGGCGCGGGTGCTGCGCTCCGGATCGTTCCTCATCGACGGCACGGTCAGCCGCGATCCCGAGCACGTTCTCGGGGAACGGGTCGACATCCTGCCGCCGTTCGCCGGCGGCTGAGTCCGAGCATGCGAGAGCCGGGAGAACAGATGAGCGAACTGACGCACCTGCGGGCCGATGGCACGGCGCACATGGTCGATGTGACCGACAAGGCCGTGACCCGGCGCGAGGCGCGGGCGCAGGCGGTGCTGCAGACCACCGCCGAGGTCGTGTCGCGGATCGCCGACGGGACCCTGCCCAAGGGCGAGGCGCTCGGCACGGCCCGCATCGCCGGGATCATGGGCGCCAAGCAGACCTCCGCGCTGATCCCGTTGTGCCACCCGCTGCCGCTGAGCAAGGTCGTCGTCGACCTCGAGCCCTCCGGCGACCGGGTCCGGATCCTCGCCACCGCCGTCACGAAGGGCGTCACCGGCGTCGAGATGGAGGCGCTCACCGCCGTGAGCGTGGCCGCCCTCACGCTGTACGACATGATCAAGGCCGTCGACAAGCACGCCGTGATCACCGACATCCGGGTGCTCGCCAAGTCCGGCGGCAAGAGCGGCGACTGGGTCGCCGGATGAGCCGGACCGCGGTCGTCCTCGTCGTGTCGACCCGCGCGGCCTCGGGCGTCTACGCCGACGAGACGGGTCCGATCATCCGGGACTGGCTGCGCGCGCGGGGCTTCGAGGTCGCGGATCCGATCATCGCGCCGGACGCCGGGATCGCCTCCGCGCTGCAGGCGGCCCTCGCCTCCGCGCCCGCGCTTCTGCTCACCACGGGCGGCACCGGGCTCTCCCCCGACGACCGCACGCCCGAGGCGACCGGCGCGCTGCTCGACCGCGAGATCCCCGGCCTCATGGAAGAACTGCGCCGCCGTGGCCTCGCCGCGACGCCCATGGCCCTGCTCACCCGCGGCGTCGCGGGAGTCGCGGGCCGCACGGTCGTGATGAACCTGCCCGGATCCCGCGGCGGGGTGCGCGACGGCCTGGCCGTGCTGGATCCGATCCTGGATCACCTGCTCGCGCAGGTGCGCGGCGCCGGGGACCACTGACCGGGACCGCGGCCCGGTCCCGACCCCGTAGGGTTGACCCCTATGGCTATCGGGGCGACGATCCACACGTTCGACGTGCAGCTGGCGGACACCGACCGCGGCGTCTACGAGGACTACTCGCTGCGGGTCGCGCGGCACCCGTCCGAGACCGACGCGTACATGCTCACGCGTCTGCTCGCGTACGGGCTGGAGTTCGCCGAGGGCATCGCGTTCAGCGAGGGGCTCTCCTCCACCGAGGAGCCCGCGGTCGTCGTGCGCGACCTGACCGGGCGCATCACGGCCTGGATCGAGGTCGGCGCGCCCGACGCCGAGCGCCTGCACCACGGCAGCCGTCTGGCCGAGCGCACCGTCGTCTACACGCACCGCGATCCGGCGAAGGTGATGGCGCCCTGGGCGGGCAAGCGGATCCATCGCTCCGAGCACATCCGGCTGTTCAGCTTCGACCCCGGCTTCATCGAGCAGGCGGTGACGCTGCTGGCCCGCCGCAACACCGTCACGGTGACGGTTGCGGAGCACACGCTGTACCTGGGCCTGAACGGCACGACTCTCGTCTCCGCCGTGCACGAGCACGAGCTCGCCTGACCCGGGGTCGTTGAGCGAGCACCGAGCGAAGCGAGGAGCGAGACGAAACGGCGCACCTTCAAGCACCCACGTTTCGTCTCGGTCGCCTGCGGCGTCCTCGCTCAACGACCCCAGGCCGATCGGTCGCGTGAGCCGGGGTCGTTGAGCGAGCACCGAGCGAAGCGAGGAGCGAGACGAAACGGCGTCAGCAGCGGCGTTTCGTCTCGGTCGCCTGCGGCGTCCTCGCTCAACGACCCCGGGGCGATCGGTCGCCTGCGGCGTCCTCGCTCAACGACCCCAGGCCGATCGGTCTCCTGAGCCGGGGTCGTTGAGCGAGCACCGAGCGAAGCGAGGAGCGAGACGAAACGGCGCACCTTCAAGCACCCACGTTTCGTCTCGGTCGCCTGCGGCGTCCTCGCTCAACGGCCCCGGGGCGATCGGTCGCCTGCGGCGTCCTCGCTCAACGGCCCCAGGCGGTCAGCCGTGCTCGCGCAGCTCGCGGCGGGTGAGCGCGTGCGGGGCAGAGGGTCCCGAATCCTCCGCCGCCGCTCCGCCCGCGTCCGCCTTTGCCGAGCGCTTCTCCGCCCGCCGCTCCTTCGCCCCCTCGACGAGGTTGTACAGGGTCGGCAGCACGAGCAGCGTCAGCACGGTCGACGACACCAGGCCGCCGATCACGACGATCGCGAGCGGCTGCGAGATGAAGCCGCCGTGCCCGGTGATGCCGAGCGCCATCGGGGTGAGCGCGAAGATCGTCGCGAGGGCGGTCATCAGGATCGGGCGCAGTCGCCGGGATCCTCCCGCGATCGTCGCGTCGTGCGCGTTCATGCCCTTCTCGCGGTACTGGTTGACCAGGTCGACGAGCACGATCGCGTTGGTCACCACGATGCCGATCAGCATGAGCACGCCGATGAGCGAGGCGACGCCGAGCGGCACCCCCGTGGCGATCTGCAGCAGGATCGCTCCGGTCGCCGCGAACGGCACCGAGCTGAGCAGCAGGATCGGCTGGCGCAGCGACTTGAAGGTCGCCACCATCACGATGTAGACGATCAGGATCGCCGCGAGCATCGCGAGTCCGAGCTGGCCGAACGCGTCCTGCTGCTGGGTGACCACGCCGCCCAGCGATGCGTCCGCCCCGGCCGGGAGCTTCGCCTTCGCGATCGCCGTCGTCACCGCCGCCGAGGCGCTTGCGAGGTCGTCGCCCTTCGGGGTGACGGTCACCGTCGCGGTGCGCTGGCCGCGCTGCGTCGTGATCGACGCCGGGCTCTCGCTCTGCTGCACGGTCGCGATCGCATCGAGCCGGATCAGGCCGGCGCGGCTCGGGATCGTCAGCGCCTTGAGCGCGTCGACCGTGGCCGGCGGGGTCGCGCTCTGCAGGTAGACGGTGAGCGAGGACCCGTCGATCTCGACGGATCCGAGTCGCTGCGGGCGCATCGCCTGCGACACGATCCCGCCGACTGCGACCTCGCTGAGACCCGCCTGCGCGGCGGCGGCGCGATCCACCTGCACCGCGATGTACGGCAGCGACGCGGACAGGTTGCTGGACACCTGACCGATCACGGCCCCGGTCCCTGAGACTGTCGAAGGGTGCTTCAGCTCCTTCACGAGCGCGTCGGCCGCATCGTTCAGGGTCTTCTCGTCGGGGGCGGTGACCTTGACCTGGATGTCACTCGATCCGAATCCCTCGGACGCGGCGATCGTGAGGTCGCCGATGCCGACGAGCTTCTTCACGGCGGCGCGGACATCGGCCTGCACCGCGGCCTGGTCCGCTGAGGCATCCGTGGTGATCGCGTAGTTGACACCGGCCCCGCCGCCGGAGAACGCGTCGCGCAGGGCGGATCCGCTGGATCCGATCGACACCTGCACGGTGCGGATGCCCGGGATGCCCTTGATCGCCTCCTCGACCTTCTGCGCCGCGGCGTCCTGGGCGGCAAGGCTCGGCGACGCACCGAGCGACTGCGACATCCGGAACGTGTTCTGCCCGCTGGAGCCGAGGAAGTTCACCTTCATCAGCGGCGCCGCAGCCATCGTGCCGACCAGCACGACGACCGCGAGCACGAGCGTGATCCAGGAGTGCCTCAGCGTCCAGCGCAGGATCGGCAGGTACGCCTTCTGCAGCCGCGACGGCGGGGCGTCCTCGTGTTCCGGGTCGCCCTTCGACCGGCTGAGGGACCCGGCGCGGCCGTCCGCGCCGAGCAGCTGCCTGCCCGGGCGCAGGAACCAGTACGCGAGCACCGGCACGATCGTGAGCGCCACGAACAGCGAGGCGGTCATCGCGATCGTGACCGTGAGCGCGAACGGCCGGAACAGCTCGCCGGTCATGTCGCCGACGAACGCGATCGGCAGGAACACCGCGACCGTGGTGAGCGTCGAGGCGGTCACCGCCATCGCGACCTCGCGCACCGCGCTGAGGATCGCGGTCTTCTTGTCGGCGCCGCCGACGTAGTGCCGCTTGATGTTCTCGATCACGACGATCGAGTCGTCGACGACCCGGCCGATCGCGATCGTGAGCGCGCCGAGCGTGAGGATGTTCAGCGAGTACCCGAAGGCCTGGATCCCGATGAACGTGATCAGCACGCTGGTCGGGATCGAGATCGCGGTGACGAGCGTCGAGCGCACCGACAGCAGGAAGATCAGGATGATGATCACCGCGAAGACGAGGCCGAGCAGGCCTTCCTGGGCGAGCGAGTCGATGGACTGCTGGATGAACGGCGCCTGATCGAACACGGTCGTGAACCTCGCGCCGGGCAGATCCTTCTTCAGCTGCGGGATGAGCGCGGTGACGGCCTTCGACACGTCGACCGTGTTGGCCGAGGGCAGCTTCGTCACGGCGATCGTGAGGGCGGTCCTGCCGTCGACACGCGAGAGCGACGTGATGGGATCCCCGTCGATCTTGACGCTCGCGACGGAGCCGATCGTCATGCCGGGCGCGGCGCCGACGAGCGGGATCGCCTGGATCTGCTCGACGCTGGTGAGCTTGTCGCCCGTCTGCACGGTGAGGGTCTTGTCGGACTCGGTGATCGTGCCGCCGGGGAACAGCGTGCCGTTCTGCTGCAGCGCGTCCTTGATCGCGGTGGGGGCGGCGCCGGCGTGCAGCAGGGCGGCATCATCCGGGGTGATCGTGACGCGCTTGCCCTGCCCGCCGACGAGCGAGGCCGCGTTCACGCCCTTCAGCCGCTCGATCCTCGGGATGATCGTGCTCGTGATGCGCTGCTGCGCGGTCTCGGCGTCGGAGAAGCCCGTCACGGCGATCTGGATCACCGGGAAGTCGTCGATCGACGCGGTGATCACCTGCGGGTCGACGCCGTCCGGGAGCTGGGACTTGATCCGCCCGATCGCCTGGTTGATCTTCTGCTCGGCGGTCGCGAGGTTGGTGCCGTAAGTGAACGACGCCTGGATCACCGACGAGTTCGTCGTGCTCGTCGCGGTGGAGGTGTCCAGGCCCGGAACACCCTGGATCGCGGTCTCGATCGGCGTGGACACGTCGTGCTCCACGACCTCGGGCGAGGCGCCAGGGTAGCTCGCGACGATGGCCAGCTGCGGGAACTCGATCGACGGGATCAGCTCCTGCTTCAGGTTCGTGAGGGCGAGCCCGCCGAACACGGCAGCGACGATCGTGATGAGGGCGATCAGCGCGCGGTTGCGCAGACTCAGGACGGCGAGCTGTGACACGATTCCCCTTCATACCCCCGGCGGAGAGCCGAGCGTACAGGCCAGAGTCTAGAGCGCGCCGGTCATTCCGACTCAGCCCGCGAGCGCCGCGCCGAGGGCGAGGCCCGCGAGCGCCGCGAGGATCCCGAGGAGCAGCATCCCGACGGCGTTGAACGCGGCGGCGCGGGAGGATCCGTCCCGCCACAACGCAACCGTGTCCAGCATGGCGGTGCTGAACGTGGTGTATCCGCCGAGCAGGCCGGCGCCGACGATGAACGCCGCCCCGGGGAAGCCGCCCGTGACCAGGCCCAGCGCGAAGGATCCGGTGACGTTGATCACCAGCACGCCCCACGGGTACCGGGTACCGACCAGGCGCGCTGCGCCCACGTCGACGAGGTAGCGCAGGCCGGCGCCGACTCCCCCGGCGAGCGCGGCGAGGAGGAAGACGAGCGGGTTCATCCGTGCGCCTGGGTGTGCGCGGAGCGGGGGCGGGCGAGGTCCAGCCCGAACGCGGCCGCACCGATGCCGAGCACGACGCTGACGACGGCGTAGGCGGCGGACAGCAGCGGCTGGGTGTGCCAGAGCGTGACCGTCCCGACCGTGAACGCGCTGTACGTGGTGAACCCGCCGAGCACGCCGGTGCCGAGGAAGATCCGGACTGCACTGGATCCGGGCAGCCGTGCGGCGAGCACGCCGATCAGGAACGCGCCGGCGATGTTGGCGATCAGAGTCGCCCACGGGACGGCGTCGAGGCCCGCGCCGGCGGGGGCCGGCAGCACGAGGCCGAGGCCGAGCCTGGCCGCGGTGCCGATCACACCGCCCGCGACCACGAGCGCGAATCGGAGGGGAACGGGCGAGTTCACGTCCGCCAGCCTATTCCCGGACCAGTCGCGGCCCGCTGCTCATCCGGCGTCCGTAGACTCGGCCGGGTGACGGGCGGCCGGAACCTGCCGACCCGATCGATCCGACCGGGGAGGACGATGCGCGAGTGAGGATGAGGATCGCCTTCGGCTGGTCGCGTCTTCTCACCGCGGCCCTGTGCCTCCTCGCCCTCGTGGATCGTCTGCGCTGGGGACTGAGCTCGCAGACCGTCGCCGGCCAGAACTTCTTCGCGTACCTCACGATCGAGTCGAACATCGTGTTCGCGATCCTCGCCGCGATCGCCGGCGTCATCGCGCTGCGCAGCCCGGAGGATCCCACCTGGCTCACCACCGCGCGGGCGGTCGTGCTCAGCTGGACGATCACCGCGGGGCTGGCGTTCGGACTCATCGTGTGGCAGGCGGGGCTCCGCGGCATCCCGATCTGGGTGCCCTGGTCGGACATCGTGCTGCACTTCGCCCTGCCGGCGTGGACCGTCGTCGCCTGGATCTTCGGCCCCGGGCGGCGCGCGGCGTCCTGGCGGATCGTGCCGTACGTGCTGCTTTATCCGGCGCTCTGGGGCGTGTTCACGATCTGGCGGGGCGGAGCGGTCGGCTGGTATCCGTACTACTTCCTCGATCCCCGGCAGGTCTCCGGCCCGCTCGAGATGGTGCTGTCGTGCGCGCTCGCACTGGCGGTGTTCGCCCTCGTCGCCAGCGGTCTCGTCGTGATCAGCAGACTGCATCCGACGGTCGCGCAAGAGCGGGAGGATCGGGAACACCCGGATCCGGACTGAGGGTCAGGGCGACGCCGTCGCGGCCACGAAGTACGTCAGGGACTGGCGGGCGGTCGCCTCGGCCTCGGCGTCCCCGAGCTTCGCGAAGGCCTCCGCGTCCGGTCCGCCGAGCAGGCCGACCAGCACCGGCTTGCCCGTGCTGGGCTGTAGGTTCAGCCAGGTGCGGACGGGACCGTCTCCGCCCACGACATGCCAGAGGTCGGCATCGACGTTCCAGAACGTGCGATCGAACTGCAGCCACACCGTCTCGACGTACCCGGAGGCGAGCGCCGCGATCGCTCCGCGGTGCGAGAACGGCAGCGCGGGCGCGAACTCGATCGCGTGCTGCTGCAGCACGCCCAGCGGGACGGTGACGACGACCCGGTCGAAGGACAGCGACTCGCCGGTGCCCAGCCGCAGGCTCACTCCGGAGTCGTCGTAGGCGATCCGGATCACGGGCGTGGCGAGCGCGGCCTTCACGCCCTTGAGCGGATCCTGCACGAGCACGCCGAGGTCGCCGTCGGCGCCGACGAGGGAGTCGGCGACGAACGACGGCGGATACCAGCTCGACGCCTTCGCCGGGTCGGCTCCGGTGGTCGCCTGCACCCAGGCGAGCGCCGCGCCCAGCGCCGGATCCGCGGGGTCGGCCCCCGCGGCCTTCAGCGCGTCGGAGATCGGCACGTCGGCGGGGCCATTCGCCGCGTGCGCGACCGCGTTGCGCAGCGGGCCGTCGTCGATCGTGGCGGCGGCGCCGTCTTTCGACCAGCCGGTCGGCGTGCCGAATTCGAGCAGACGGATGCCCTGTGCGGCGACGATCCCGCCGAGCGTGCCCGCGTCCTCTCCGGCCGACAGCCAGGCGCCGAGCTGGACCGGGATCGGCCACTTCTTGTCGACGATCGAGCGGATGCGTCCGCCCGGGCGATCGCGCGCCTCGAGGACGGTCACGGTGCACCCGGCGTCGGTGAGCGCGCGCGCCGCCGCGGCGCCCGCCGCACCGGCGCCGACGACCGCGATGCGCTCGCCGCTCGCCGCGGCCGCGACGACGGCGGCAGCAGCGCGCCGGCCGGAGGCGATCGCGCCGGAGACCGTACCGGGGTGGTCGGAATCGGTCGCTTCGCCGGCGAAGAAGACCCGGTCGTCGATGGGCGCTGCGAGATCCGTGCGGAGCTGCGGGGCCGCACCCGCCGGGAGATAGCTCATCGCCCCGCGCGAGTATGGATCCGTCGACCAGGTGCTGCGCATCCAGCCGGTCGGCTTCGGCACGTCGCCGGTGCCGATCGTCGGGCGCGGCGTAGGCGGCACGGTTGTGGGGCTCTTGGTCGGCTGCGGCTCCGGTGTGCAGGCCGCGAGCACGACCGCGACGGCACCGGCTCCGGCGCCGACGAGCAGGGTTCGCCGCGTGATGCCCATCGTGCAGTCAGCCTATCCCGGCGCCGTTGCGTCGACCCCCTCCGGAGTCGTTGAGCGAGCGGCGCGGTCGCGATGCCCCTCCCGAGGTCGTTGAGCGAGCGGCGCGGTCGCGATGCCCCTCCCGAGGTCGTTGAGCGAGCACCGAGCGCAGCGAGGAGCGAGACGAAACGCGGTCCCCCGCAGGAAACCGCGTTTCGTCTCGCTCGACCTTCGGCCGTGCTCGCTCAACGACCCCGGTGACCTACAGGTTCGCCTCGGCGTAGATGCGCAGAGCGTCCCGGACGAACTCCGCGCCCGCCGTGCCGCCCGCGTCCGTCGCGTAGTTCGCGCCGAAGCGCGGATCGGCGACGTACATCTCGCCGAGGCCGATGACGTACGCCCGGCGGTCGCCGCCTGCGCCGTACGCGGGCGTGCCGGGGATGCCGGTGAGCCACTCGACGTGCCGGCGGGCGACGTCCTGCGCCTCGGCGGATGCGGGATCCGCACCGGCGCCGGCGAGGGCGATCCAGTCGGCGTTGAGGTCGGCGACGCGCTGCTTCCACGCGGCCTGCCCGTCCGTGCCGAGCGCGCGCCACCAGCGGTCGCTGTCGGCGTACGCCTTCTTTCCCCAGCGGGTCTCGACCTCGTCCTTGTACTGCGTGTGATCGAAGCCGTCGAACATGTTCGCAGGCATGAGTGATCCTCCTTCTCTGAGTGTGGTGATGGTGTTCTCGACCGACGCGATCTGCCGCGCCAGCCGGGTCTGCTCCGCGCGCAGCAGCGCGAGGTGCGTCTCGAGCACTGCCGTCTCGGGGTCGGTCGCTGAGGCTCTCGAAGCGTCCGCGCCCACGACCCCGGCGATGACCGGCAGCCCGAGTCCGAGCTCGCGCAGCAGCAGGATGCGCTGCAGACGCACGAGCGCACGCTCGTCGTAGTGCCGGTAGCCGTTCGCGGCGATCCGCGTGGGCGGCAGCAGACCGATGTCGTCGTAGTGCCGCAGGGTGCGGCTCGTGGTGCCGGTCAGCCGCGCGATCTCCTGGATCGACCAGTCCCGATTCGTCATGGCGTGCTCCCTCCTTTGTCGATAACACCACGCTAGAAGTTGACGTTGCGTTAATGTCAAGCGCAATGTGATCCGGCCCCGCCGTCACCCGCGGTACGGTCATCCGGTGACCATCGCCGATGCTTCCCGCGCGCACCCGCTCAATGCCACCCACCCGCTCGCTCTCGCGCCGGTGATCTCGCCACCGCTCACGGTGGACGGGTTCGTCGAGGAGTTCCTGAACAACCTGAACTTCGACGGCGGTGTGACGCTGTCCGCGTCGAGTGTGAACGACCGCTATCTCGCGCTCGCGTGCACGGTGCGCGACTACCTGATGGCGCGGTGGCTGGAGGATCAGCGAGCGCAGAAGCAGAGCCAGGCCAAGGGCGTCTGTTACCTCTCCGCGGAGTACCTGCTCGGCCGACAGCTCGACAACAACCTCCTCGCGTCGGGGCTCGCCGAGATCGCGACCGAGGCGCTCGCGTCGTGCGGGATCGACATCGAGGAGCTGCGCGCGCACGAGATCGAGCCGGGTCTCGGCAACGGCGGGCTCGGGCGTCTCGCGGCGTGTTTCGTGGACTCCCTGGCCACCCTGGGCGTGCCGAGCGTCGGCTACGGGATCCGCTACGAGTACGGGATCTTCCGGCAGACGTTCGTGGACGGCCAGCAGGTCGAGCAGCCCGACGCGTGGCTCGCCCTCGGCTCTCCGTGGGAGTTCCCGCACCCCGAACAGGCGCAGACGATCGCGTTCGGCGGGCACACCGAGACCTACGACGACGAGGGCGTCACGCGTTCGCGCTGGATCCCGGCCTGGACGGTCCGCGCGGTGCCGTACAACTACATGGTCCCCGGGTTCCAGAACGGCCGGGTGAACACGCTGCGACTGTGGAGCGCGGTCGCGACCGACGCGTTCGACCTGCGCATCTTCAACTCCGGCGACTACGAGAACGCCGTGCGCGCGCAGACCTTCGCCGAGAACATCTCCAAGGTGCTCTATCCCGAGGACTCCACACCCCAGGGCAAGGAACTGCGGCTGCAGCAGCAGTACTTCTTCGTCGCGGCGTCGATCCACGACTTCCTCGACAACCTGCTCACGGACGGCTTCGCCCTCGCGACTCTCCCCGACCGGGTGGTCTTCCAGCTCAACGACACCCACCCCGTGATCGCGGTGCCCGAGTTCATGCGCGTGCTCGTCGACGAGCGCGGGATGGACTGGGACGCCGCCTGGGCGATCACCCGGCAGTGCTTCGCCTACACCTGCCACACGCTGCTGCCCGAGGCGCTGGAGGTCTGGTCGGTCGAGCTGCTCGGCCGCCTGCTGCCCCGTCATCTGGAGATCATCTACCGGATCAACGACGAGTTCCTCGCCGAGGTGCGGGCGCGTTTCGGCGACGACGAGATGCGGATCCGCAACATGTCGATCATCGCCGAGTTCCCCGAGCGTTCGGTCCGGATGGCGTACCTCGCGACCGTGGCCGGCGCGAAGGTGAACGGCGTCGCCGAGCTGCACTCGCAGCTGCTGCGCGACAAGGTGCTGCCCGCGTTCGCGGAGTTCTTCCCGGGCAAGTTCACGAACGTCACCAACGGGGTCACCCCGCGCCGGTTCCTCCGTCTGGCGAACCCGGAGCTCTCCGCGCTGATCACCGACGCGATCGGCGACGGCTGGGTGACCGACCTGGAGCGCCTCCGCGAGCTCGAGCCGTTCGCCGAGGACGCCGCGTTCCGCGCCTCGTTCGCCGAGGTCAAGGCCGCGAACAAGCGCCGTCTGAACGAGGTGCTGCGCGCCCGCGACGGTCTCGAGGTCGGCGAGGGCCACCTCATCGACGTGATGGTCAAGCGGCTGCACGAGTACAAGCGACAGCTGCTGAAAGTGCTGCACGTCGTGAGCAGCTACGAGGGCGTGATCACCGGCCGGATCCCCCTGGAGGATCTGCAGCCCCGCACCGTCGTGTTCGGGGCGAAGGCCGCACCCGGTTACGTGATGGCCAAGCGGATCATCCACCTGATCAACGCGGTCGGATCCGTCGTGAACACGGATCCCCGCCTGGACGGGCGTCTGCGGGTGCTGTTCCCGCCGAACTACAACGTCACCCTCGCCGAGCGCGTGATCCCCGCCGCCGACCTCAGCGAGCAGATCTCCCTCGCCGGCAAGGAAGCATCCGGCACCGGCAACATGAAGTTCGCCCTCAACGGTGCGCTCACGATCGGCACCGACGACGGCGCCAACGTCGAGATCCGCGAACTCGTCGGCGACGACAACTTCTTCCTCTTCGGGATGACCGAACCCGACGTCGAGAGACTGCAGAACGCCGGCTACCGGCCCAGCGACTTCTACCAGGCCGACCCGCAGCTGCGCGCCGCGATCGACCTGATCGCCTCCGGCGCGTTCTCCGGCGGCGACCGCTCGGTGTTCGAGCCGGTCGTGTCGAACCTGCTCTACGAGGACCGGTTCATGGTGCTCGCCGACTTCGCGGCCTACATGGCCGCGCAGCAGCGCGTCGACACCGCCTACGCCGACCAGGACCAGTGGACCCACGCCGCGATCCTCAACGTCGCCCGCACCGGATTCTTCTCCTCCGACCGCTCCATCCGCGACTACATCGACCGCATCTGGCACACCCCGCCGACCAGCTGAGTCCCGTTCGGGGTCGTTGAGCGAGGACGGCCGCGCAGCGGACGACCGAGACGAAACGCGGTCCCCCCGGGGAGCCGCGTTTCGTCTCGGTCGCTGCGCGTCCTCGCTCAACGACCTTTGCGGATCCTCTTGACTTCATCGAGATATATCGTGTTATGCTCGCAAACACGATATATCTCGATCAACGATCGGGATCCTCACCCTTCAGGAGAACAGACATGACCGAGAAGTGGCTCATCGCCCCCGGGCAGGAGCGCGTGATCGACATCGAGCGCGCGTCGAAGCTCAAGATCGGACTCGTCGGCGGGCAGATCGACGTCATCGCGCACGACGAGCCGGGCATCCGGATCGAGGTGCACAACGTCACCATCAAGGACCTGCGCGTCGAATCCGACGGCACCCAGATCGAGATCGACCACCCCCAGATCGGCTGGGACAACTTCCTCGAAGTGTTCCGCAACTTCGGCGCCGGCGGCCCCAAGGCCGAGATCAGCGTGGCGGTCCCCCGTGACATCGCGCTGAACCTCGGCGTCGTCAGCGCCGGGGCACTCGTCTCCGGCCTCACCGAGGACGCCCGCCTGAACACCGTGTCCGGCGACATCATCGTCGACACCCACTCGGGTGACCTGAACGTGAACACCGTCTCCGGCGACGTGCACGTGCGCGGCCTGGACGGCTCGGCCATGGCCAACACCGTCTCCGGCGACGTCGCGCTGACCGGCGCGATCCGCAAGGCGACGATCGACAGTGTCTCCGGCGCCATGCTCATCGACGCCACCGGCGCGGTGAACACCGTTTCGCTGAACAGCGTGTCCGGCGATGCCACCGTGCGCCTGGACGAGAACCTCGCCGCCAACTACGTGGCTCGCGCCCTGAGCGGGCGGATCACGATCGACGGCGTCGCCCGTGGATCCTCCGGTCCGTCGAACTACACCGGCCAGCGCGGCGAGCTCTCCGGATCCTTCGCCGACATCCGCGTGAACACCGTCTCGGGTGACATCACCGTGCTGCGCCGCGACGCCGCAGAGGCGCCCGTGGCCTTCACCGCCGACGGGGAGGATCTGCTGTGAGTCCCGCAGTCTTCTCCCACGGCGATCTGCGCCTCTACCTGCTCGCGCTGCTGGCCGAGTCGCCGCAGCACGGCTACGGCATCATCCAGGCCCTGACCGATCGCACCGGCGGCACCTACACGCCGAGCGCCGGCACGATCTATCCCCGCCTCGCGAAGCTCGAGGAGGAGGGTCTGGTCACGAAGACGGCCGACGGCCGCACCACGATCTACGCGATCACCGACGCGGGCCGCGCCGAGCTGACCTCCCGCGAGGGCGATCTGCAGGGCATCGAGGCCGGCCTCAACGATTCGGTCCGCCTGATCGCGAACGAGGTGCGCCAGAGCGTGCAGGAGGCGATGAAGAGCCTGCGTGCGGACCTCGCCGCCGCCGCGCACGAGGAGCGTGCGGGAGCCGCGTCGTCGCATGAGGCGTCCGCCCGGACGGATGACCGCATCGCCAGCCGCGAGGAGCTGCGCCGCGCGGACGCTTCGATCAACGCGTTCCGGGCCCAGGTGCGCGCGGACCTGCGCACCCACGTGGCGCGCGGAGGGGTGCTGCCGACGAAGGTCGTCTCCGAGCTGGACGGCGCGCTCGATGCCGCCGCGCATGCGGTGACCGCAGCGCTCGCGGGCCTGCGCGGCTGAGCAGTCCCGGTCCCGCGCTGCCCTCTTCCGGTCAGTGCGGCCTCGCGACGGGGAGGCGTCGCGGCACGGCGGGTTCGCCGCACGGCTGACCCGCGGTCGGGGGCGGCCAGGCAGAACCCGGGCTATTCGGCCCAGGGGTCCTTCTTGTCGTCGGGGACCGGCTCCTCGAGCGGCACGACCAGGATCGGGCGGGACTGGCGGTGCGAGAGCCGCGCCGCGACCGATCCGGTGAAGAACTCGCGGATCGACTCGCCGATCCCGCGGCTGCGCGTGCCGACCACGAGGAGCTGCGCGTCCAGTTCACCGGCGAGGTGCTTGATCGCCAGGGCCGGATCACCCACCAGCTGGCGGGCGGTCCAGGTCAGGCCGGATCCGGCCAGGGCCTTCTCGGTCTCTGCGCGCACCTGCGCGAATTCCTCCGCGCCCGTGTCGATGTTCAAGTCGATGGGGGCGGAATGGACCATCCCATCCGGATCCTCGAACGTCACGAAGCGGGTCATGTCCACGTGCACGACGACGAGGGGGACGGCGAGCAGGGCCGCGTATCGTGCTCCCTCCGCGAGGACCCGCGGCGGCTGACCGGCCCGGACGGCGACGATCACCGCCTTCTGCAAGCGCTCGTTCTGAGGCTCCGCGGCGTTCGCGTCATCGCCGGGGGCCGGGGCGGTATCCGACATGATCGTCCCTCCTTCGGTGGGGGCCGATCACGGCAGGGTGATCTGGCCCTCGTGCTATCCTGGATGCTACTCTTACCGGCTTCGCGCCGGTGCCGTAAATAGACATCGGGCCCCGTTCCGCCCGTTGCTTACAGTAAGGGGGTCTCGCGCATGGGCCGTGGCCGTCAGAAGGCAAAGCACACCAAGATTGCCCGCGAACTCAAGGCGTACAGTCCGTCGGTGAACTACTCCGCGCTGGAGCGCGAGCTGGGTCACCCCGAGACCGAAGATCAGTACGTCGACAAGTGGGCCGACCAGTACGCCGACGAAGACGAGGACGAGCTCGAAACCGCCTGAGCTCGCATCGTCGAACCCCGCCTGCAGCGCACCGCGCAGAAGGCGGGGTTCGTCGTTCCCGGGGAGCGCCTCCGCCCCGGGGATTCCGGCGTGCGGATCCGGTCGCGCCCGCCTGCGAGGATGGATCCATGCCCCGCGTCGTCGCGCTCCATCGCCACCCCGTGAAGGGGTTCACCCCCGAATCCCCCGCGGAGCTCACCGTGCAGGCCGACGGACGGATCGCCGGTGACCGCGTGCTCGCGTTCCGATTCGCGGAGGCCACCACCCCGGAGGACCGCGACGGCCTCGAGCACTGGCCGAAGTCGAAGGGGCTGGCACTCGAGTCGTTCCCGGCGCTCGCGGCATTGCGGCTGACGTACGACGACGCGGAGCTGCGCGTGCGGATCGAGCACGACGGCGCGGTGCTCGTCGAAGCGGGCCTGGACGACGCCGGGCGGGCCGAGCTGACCGCTGCCGTGACCGAGTTCGTGCGGGCGACGCCGGAGGGGACGCGGCTGAGCCGCCCCGGCCGGCTGCCGCTCGCGCTCGTGGGCGACGGCGTGACCGCGCGGTTCCAGGACCGCCATCGCGGCTACGTCTCGCTGCACAGCACCGCGAGCGTCGCCGCGCTGAGCGAGGCGCTCGAGCAGCCGGTGGACGATCGCCGGTTCCGCTCGAACGTCGTGATCGACGGCGCGGACGCCTGGGACGAACTGGGCTGGGAGGGCCGCATCCGCATCGGCGACGTGCACCTGCACACGGCGGGGCCGATCGTGCGCTGCCTGGCCACGCACGCGAATCCCGACACCGGCGAGCGCGACGCGAAAGTGCTCACCACGCTGACCGGCCGGCTCCGTCAGGCCGCAGCCGACGCTCGGACGGCTGCTGATCCTCCCCGGCGTGAGCGGTGCTGTGGGCGACGGATCCGGAACCGGGGGCAGGATCCGCGTCGGCGACGAGGTCGTCGTGGGCTGAGCCGATCGGCTACCAGCGCCTGCCGTGCCGGCGCTCCCATGCCGCCTCGACCGTGACCGGCCGGCCCGCATATACGCCCGCCGGGATCGACGCCACCACCAGCGCGCAGAGGACGATCAGCGGCACCTGCCAGCCGCCGGTCGCGGTGTGCAGGACGCCGAGCAGGAACGGGAACACCGCAGCGAGGACATAGCCGGTGCTCTGCACGAACCCGCTGAGCGCCACCGCCGTCTCCGGCTCGCGCGCACGGATGCTGATCAGCACCAGCGCGAGCGGGAACAGCAGACCGGCGAGTCCGTACAGCAGCACCCACACCCAGACGAGGGGCGGCGACGGCAGCAGCAGGAGCCCGAGCAGTCCGATCATCGCGCCGGTCGCCCCGACCACGTAGAGCACGGTCGTCGCCTGGAAGCGCACGATCAGCACAGGCACGATGAGCGATGCAGGCAGACCGGTGAACGCGAACAGGGAGAGCAGCAGCCCCGCCTGCTGCGGAGTCGTCCCGGTGTGCTCGACCAGGATCGTCGGGAGCCAGGCGAAAGCCGTGTACGCCATGCTGGCGGAGGTGCCGAACACGGTCGCGAGCACCCAGACCAGGGGGATCCTCGTCAGGCGCGAGAACACCCGGGAGCTGGACGGCGCCACCACGATCGGGCCGGTCGACAGTGCCGCGGCGTCTTCGAAGGCGTGTCCGGATCCGGTCTCCGCCGGAGCCTGCGGGTGCGGCTCCTCCGCGGGTGGCGCCGCAGAGCCGCCCGGTCCGTCGACGGCGTCATGCGCTGAAGAGGCGCTTTCGGTCCGGGCGCGCAGCAGCATCGCGATCCACGGGATCGTGCCGGCGAGTGCGAACACCGCCCACATCGCCAGCGACGGCCGCCAGCCGGCGGCGTCGGCCACGGGCACCGCGATCAACGGGGGCAGGAACGTGGAGAACGCCATCACCGTCGTGTACAGCGTCATCATGAGGCCGAGACGGTCGGGGAAGTACTTCTTCACCAGCGGAGGCATCAGGATGTTCGCCATGCCGACGCCGGCGAACACGAGCGCCGTGGCGAGCAGCAGCGTCGCCGCGTTCACGGCGACGCCGCGCGCGACGAGCCCGACCGTGACCGCGGTGAGCGCGACGACGGTGACCCGCTCCAGGCCCAGCCTTCGCTCGATCAGCGGGGTCAGCAGCCCGAACAGCGCGAAGCACACCGGGGGTGCAGTGCCGATCAGGCCGACCACCGCCGCGGGCATCGGGAAGTCGCGCGCGATGTGATCGACCACCGGCGACAGCGAGGCCACCGCGGAGCGCAGCGAGAACGCCACCAGGACGATCCCGAGCACCGCCAGCGCGCGACCGCGCCAGAGCGGCCGGCTCGTCGCCGCGCTCACGAGCGTCCCTTCGACGGGCTCAGGGACCGGCGGTGTCCGCTCAGGGACGGGGGCCTCCGCTCAGGGACCGGGGGCCCTTCGACGGGCTCAGGGACCGGCGAGGTGGGCCCGGCGTCACGAGGTCTGCGACCCCTCGAGCCAGCCCAGGTACTCGTCGGTGACGGTCCCGGTGACGTAGCGGCCGTCGAACGGGCTCAGGTCGAGATCGGCGAGGTCGGAGCCCTCCGTGATCGCGGCTTTCAGATCGTCGACCTCCTGGTACACGAGCCGGTCGGCGCCGAGCTCCGCGGCGATCTCCGGGATCGTGCGGCCGTGCGCGATGAGCTCGTGCTTGGACGGCATGTTGATGCCGTACACGTGCGGGTACCGGATCGGCGGAGCCGCAGAGGCGAAGATCACGGACTTCGCCCCGGCGTCGCGGGCCATCTGGATGATCTGCTTCGACGTGGTGCCGCGCACGATCGAGTCGTCGATGAGCAGCACGTTCTTGCCCTGGAACTCGGTCGACATCGCGTTCAGCTTCTGCCGGACGCTCTTCTTGCGCGCGGCCTGCCCCGGCATGATGAAGGTGCGTCCGACGTAGCGGTTCTTGTAGAAGCCCTCGCGGTACTCGATGCCGAGCTTGCGGGAGACCTCCATCGCGGCGGGGCGGGAGGAGTCCGGGATCGGCATGACCACGTCGATCTCGTCGAGCGGCACGTGCTTCGCGATGGTGTCCGCGAGGCGGTCGCCCATACGCAGCCGCGACTCGTAGACCGAGATGCCGTTCATGACCGAGTCGGGGCGCGCGAGGTACACGTATTCGAAGGCGCACGGTGCGAGCACGGGTGCGGCCGCGCACTGCTTGGTGAACAGCTCGCCCTCGTTCGTGATGAACACGGCTTCGCCGGGCTCGATCTCGCGCACGACCTGGTAGTCGCCGTTCTCCAGCACGAGCGACTCGCTCGCGACGACCCACTCGTCGGCCGCTGAGCCTGTCGATGCATCCGGTCTGACCCGCTTGCCGAGGATCAGGGGGCGGATCCCGAACGGGTCACGGAACGCGAGCAGGCCGTACCCGGCGAGGATCGCGATGACCGCGTAGGCGCCTTCGATCCGCTCGTGCGTGCGCGCGACGGCCTCGAAGATGCGCTCGGAGTCGAGGTCGACCGCCGAGGTCGTGGTCTGCAGCTCGTGCGCGAGCACGTTCAGCAGCAGCTCGGTGTCGCTCGACGAGTTCAGGTGGCGACGGTCGCGCTGCGCCATGTCGGCGGTGAGCTCACGCGTGTTGGTGAGGTTGCCGTTGTGGATGAGGATGATGCCGTAGGGCGCGTTCACGTAGAACGGCTGGGCCTCCTCCTCGCTGGACGCGGTGCCCTTGGTGGCGTAGCGCACGTGGCCGAGGCCGACGTTGCCGAGCAGCGACCGCATGTCGCGGGTGCGGAACGCCTCGCGCACCATGCCCTGCGCCTTGGCCATGTGCATGACCCCGCTGGGTTCGGCGGTGGCGATTCCGGTCGCGTCCTGCCCGCGGTGCTGCAGCAGCAGGAGCGCGTCGTAGATGTCCTGATTGACCGGGGAGTGCCCGACGATTCCGACGATGCCGCACATAGGGGTCAGTTCGCTCCGTTCGCGTAGGCGCCGACCAGACGCACCGCACCGCCGTCGACGCCCTTGGCGCCCTGCTCGAAGTCTCCGGACGGCCGCGCGGCCACGGCGTCGAGCCGCACCGTGCCGACCTGCCAGGTGTCGATCCCGCCGGCCGTGAGCGCGTCCGCGATCGCCGCAGCGGATGCCGCGTCGACGACGGCGAGGAAGCCGATCCCGAGGTTCCAGGTGCCCTCGCTGGACTCCAGCGTGGTGCCGGCGATGTCGCTCAGCACGCGGAACACCGGCGCGGGCGACCAGGTCGCGCGGTCGACCTCCGCCCAGCTGCCCTGCGGCAGCACGCGGGCGAGGTTCGCCGCGATGCCGCCGCCGGTGACATGGCTGAGCGAGTGCACGGCGCCGGTCCCTGAGCCTGTCGAAGGGGCGAACTCGTCGATCACGCGCAGCAGCGGCATCGTGTACAGCCGGGTCGGCGTCAGCAGCGCCTCGCCCCAGGTCGCGCCGAGCTCGGCGGAGCGGTCGCCGTAGCCGATGCCGGCCCCCGTGAGGATGTGCCGCACGAGCGAGTAACCGTTCGAGTGCAGTCCGCTCGAGGCGAGGGCGAGCACGACGTCGCCGTCCTGCACGCGCTCGGATCCGAGGATCCGATCCGCCTCGACGATGCCGGTCGCCGCGCCCGCGACGTCGTAATCGTCGACGCCCATCAGGCCCGGGTGCTCGGCCGTCTCGCCGCCGACGAGGGCGGTGCCGGTGAGCTCGCACGCCTCGGCGATGCCGCGCACGATGTCGGCGATGCGCTCCGGGAACACCTTGCCGCACGCGATGTAGTCGGTCATGAACAGGGGCTTCGCGCCCACCACGACGATGTCGTCCACGACCATGCCGACCAGGTCGTGCCCGATCGTGTCGTGCTTGTCGATCGCCTGCGCGATCGCGACCTTCGTGCCCACGCCGTCGGTGCTCGACGCGAGCAGCGGCCGGCGATAGCCGAGCAGTGCGGAGGCATCGAAAAGACCGGCGAATCCGCCGACCCCGCCGAGCACCTCGGGTCCGTGCGTGGCACGAACGGCGGACTTCATGAGTTCGACGGCGCGATCGCCGGCCGCCGTATCGACGCCGGCCTCTGCATAGGTGCGGGAGGACACCAGATGATCCTACCGGCGGGCGACTGTGAGCGAGGTCGGGATCCGAGGCCCGAATGCCGACTCCCCGCCCGCGATCGCAGGGGCGATCGGCGGTGTGCGCAATAGTCGGAGCCATGCTCCGGAGGCTGAGATCGTCACTTGTCGTCGCCGTGCTTTCAGCGTCCCTGCTCGGCGCGACCGCATGCGCACCTGCGGGATCCGCCGGTTTCCTCACGGGTGCGCAGGTGCGCACCGCGTTGGCCCGCCTCGATGATCAGGTCGGATCGGATCGCGTACGCGGGCTGGTGCTGTTTTCGGGCGGGATGCTGCAGGTGGAGGTGCTGGATGACAGCAAGACGACCAGCACGAAGGCGGAGTGGGTCGACGGTGGCTGGAAGGTCACGGGGACGGACGAGTTGAGCCCGCTTGACCGTCCGGTGTTCAGCGCCATCGGCAAGCTGCCCCTCGACGGGCTGGAGAAGTCGCTCGCGCTCGGCGGCGGGCCGGGCGACAAATCGTATGTGAGCATCTTCCTGGACCGTCTCGGCGCGCAAACGATCCTCGTCGCGAACAACCGGGATACCGCGACCCGGAGTGCGACGCTCGACGGTTCCGCCTATCTGCCCACGCTCAGTGCGGATTCCCCCGCCGACGTCGAAGCCGCGATCGCCGAGATCACGGCTGTGTACGGCCACACCGTCGTCGGCGTGCGGCGCTTCTCCGAACGCACCGCGGTCGAGCTCATCGTGCCCGGCGTCACCCAGGGAATCCAGGTGATGCGGGCGCCGACCACCGCTCCGGAGGCCACCATCCGCTCGCCGGAGGCAGCGGATCCGGCGTTGCAGTTCGACGTGCGCGCGGTGGACGTGGTCTCGGCGCTGAAGGGCATGGCGACGATCGGAGAGCGTTCCGGCATCACCGGGACCGTGTGGGACTGGCAGATCTCCCGTCCCCCGATCGGCGGAGAGCCGATGACCTCCTACGGCATCGGCGAGGACGGGCCGAGCACCCGGGTCTGGCTGAACGCCGACGGCTCGATCGCCGCCATCAACACGGGCGACTGCGTGTCCGGATGGTGTGCGGGTTAGCGCCGCGCACCCGGCCGTCGCGTCCATCCCGATCGCCATGGACCCACCCGGCCACGGATCGGCCGGGAATGGGCTCGGCTCCCTGCCCCGGAGATCCGTACCATGGGGCCATGAGCGAGAAGCCGCAGTGGCTCGTGACCGAAGAGGCCGGTGTCGCCGTCCTGGTCGCGCTCGCCCTGCGGCAGCGGCTGGGGATCCGGATCCCCGTCGAACTGCCCGTTCTGCGCGACCATCCGCTCACCCCGCCGGACGTCGACGGCCCGGACGACGAGCTCGAACGGGAATGGCTGACGTACTGGGAGATGACCGTCGAACCCGTGTCCCACCCCTCCTCGGCCCCGCTGGAGCTCGTGGACGGCTTCGACACGATCGTCGCCCTGCCCGCCGGTGGTGCCGTCCGCCTGCGCGCCGCCATCGCCCCCCTCGCGGCGGAGGTCGTGCACTACGCGCGGGAGGCGCAGCGCCGCTACGCCCGCTCGGTGTCCGGCAGCGGCGACCCGTACCGGGCCTATGCGGCCGCGCTGGCCGAGTTCGAACGCGAGGCGGGGCGGCGAGCGCATTCCTTCGAGCTCAAGGTGCACGTGCTGCCGCTCGCTCAGCGCGGGATCTGGCGGATCGGGGCGTTCAGCGTCGCGGTGACCGACAGCCTGCGCCACGACCCGGTGGACTTCGACGAGGCGATCCGGCCGATCATCGCCGAACTGGCCTGAGCCGATCGGTGCGGTGCCGAGCGGATTACTCCTCGACGGTCTCGCGGTCGACACGCACGACGCGCTCGGTGCGACGGGAGCGGCGCTCCAGGACGAGCGCGACGAGGCCGAGCACGGCGATCCCGACCGGGACCGTCCACAGCAGCAGGAAGCCGAACACCTGGCCGAACGCGTAGGACACCTGAGTCGCCTTGGAGGCCTCGAAGCTGCCGCCGATCGTGAGCAGGAACGCCAGGATCACCCCGACGCCGGCCCCGATCCCGAGGAGGACCCCCCAGCGCGGCGCACGGCGCACCCGGGCGGTCTCCGAGGTGTGATGCGGCTGCGACGTGCTCATGCATCCATTGTCCCACGCGCGCCTGGGCGCAGGACTCGCCGGGCAGAGGATCGCTGGGCGGCCCCGACCCTGACCCCGGGGCGCCGGTCGTCGGGCGGACCCGGCGGATCAGGGTCGCAGCGGCAGCAGCTCGGTGAGGTCGGCGCGAGTGCCGGAGGCCTGGATCCGCCCGGCGTCGAGCGCTGCGGACCAGGTCTCGGATCCGGTCGCGACCGCGATCCAGGTCGCCGGATCCAGCTCCACCACGTTCGGCGGAGTGCCGCGGGTGTGCCGCGGGCCCTGCACCACCTGCACGGCGCCGAACGGCGGCACCCGCACCTCGACGCTGTTGCCCGGCGCCTTCTCGTCGAGCAGCTGCAGCAGGTAGCGTACGGCCGCCGCGTACTCGGATCTGGCCGGCTTCTCCCCTGCGGCGAGCGCGGCGCGGGTCGCGTCCAGCGCGGCACGCCCGGCCGTCGTGTCGATCCTGCTCCGGGACATGCTTCCAGCGTAGGCGGGTCGCCGGGTTCCGGCACCGACCGGATCCCGCAGGCGTAGGCTCTGAGCGATGACCGCGGACACCCCGACTCTGCGCGGCGCCCGCGCCGAACTCCTCGCCGCCGTGCAGCGCGGCGAGGCCTGGCTGCCGCCGTTCCCTCAGGTTGTCACCGAGCCCGTGCCCGCAGCGGTGCTGATGCTGTTCGGTCTTCTCGACAGCATTCCTGCGCGCACCGACGAGGCGACGGTCGCGGCCGACCTGGACGTGCTGCTGCAGCGCCGGGCGCGCACGCTGAACTCGCACCCGGGGCAGGTGTCGTTCCCCGGCGGACGCAGTGAGCCGGAGGACGCGGACGCCGCGGCGACGGCTCTGCGCGAGGCCGAGGAGGAGACCGGACTGGATCCGGCCGGCGTGGAGGTGCTCGCGGTGCTGCCCGATCTGCCCCTCGCGGCCAGCAACCACCTGGTCACACCTGTGCTCGGCTGGTGGCGGGTGCCGTCGCGCGTCGCCGCGGTCGATCACGCCGAGACCGTGGAGGTGTTCCGGGTCCCGGTCGCGCATCTGCTCGACCCGGCTAACCGCTTCACCTCGACGCTCACCCGCGCCGGCATGACCTTTCGCGGACCCGCCTTCGACCTCGACGGCACGATCGTGTGGGGCTTCACCGCCGGGGTGCTGAACGGCCTGTTCGAGGCCGCCGGGTGGACCGTGCCATGGGATCGCACGGACGAGCGGCCGATCGTGCTCGAGGTGTGACACCGGCCGTCATCCCCGGCGCGCCATTGCGCAGGAGCCTTCCGCATTCTGCAGGACGCAACGCCGGATTCTGGACGGATTCAACCGAATGAGGTGCGATTGCGCAGCCTGCTCCTGCGTAACGCGGAGGGCTCCTGCATACGGGCTTGTCCACGGGTGTGACCTGGCAAAGCGCCCGAGGCCGGCCGTCATCTGCCGGCGCCGCCTCGGTAGGCTTGCGGGGTGAAGATCCTCGTCCTCGGTTCCGGTGCTCGTGAGCACGCGATCATCCTCGCCCTGCGCTCGGAGGGGGAGCCGCACGAGATCCTCTGCGCCCCGGGGAACGCCGGGATCGCGCAGGACGCGACGCTCGTCGAGGTGGATCCCATGGACGGCGCCGCGGTGCGGGAGTTCGCCGACGAGAACGACGTCGATCTCGTGATCGTCGGACCCGAGGCGCCGCTCGTGGCGGGCGTCGCCGACGTGGTGCGCGAGCACGGCATCCCGGTGTTCGGCCCCGGTCGCGCGGCCGCGCAGCTGGAGGGCTCGAAGGCGTTCGCGAAGCGGATCATGGACGAGGCCGGCGTGCCGACCGGGCGGGCCCTCCGCGCCGCGACGGTCGCCGAGGTCGAGGCCGCCTTCGACGAGCTCGGCGCGCCCTACGTGGTGAAGGCCGACGGCCTCGCCGCGGGCAAGGGCGTCATCGTCACCTCCGATCGCGCCGCCGCGCTCGCGCACGCGGAGCACTACCTTCCCCACGGGCCCGTGCTCATCGAGGAGTTCCTGACCGGGCCCGAGGTGTCGCTGTTCTTCCTGAGCGACGGCGACACCGTGCGCGCGCTCAGCCCCGCGCAGGACTTCAAGCGCGCGCTCGACGGCGACGAGGGCCCGAACACGGGCGGCATGGGCGCGTACTCCCCGCTGCCGTGGCTCGCCGAGCAGTTCGGCAGCGAGGCCGCGTTCGTCGACGAGGTCACGCGCACCGTCGCCCTGCCCGGTCGTGAAGCAGCTGGACTCCGAGGGCACGCCGTTCATCGGCCTGCTCTACGCCGGCCTCATCCTCACGCCGGACGGCGTGCGCGTGATCGAGTTCAACGCCCGCTTCGGCGACCCCGAGACGCAGGTCGTGCTGCCGCGGCTGCGCACGCCCGCTGTCGCGGCTGCTGTTCGCCGCCGCATCCGGCACGCTCGAGGACGAGCCGCAGCCGGTGTTCTCGGACGAGGTCGCGATCACGGTCGTCCTCGCCAGCGAGGGCTACCCCGAATCCCCGCAGACCGGGCGCCCGATCGAGGGCCTCGCGGAAGCCGCCGCGGTCGAGGGCGTCCGCATCGTGCACGCCGCGACCGTCGGTCCCGACGCGCCGGGCGGATCCCTCATCGCCGCGGGCGGGCGGGTGCTGAACGTCGTGGCGACCGGATCCGACTTCGCCGACGCCCGCGCCCGCGCCTACGACGCGATCGGCCGGATCCGCCTCGACGGCGCGCATTACCGCACCGACATCGCCGCCCGCGTCGCGGAGTAGCCCGAGCCCCCGAGCGCGAGCCCGAGCCCCGAGCGCATCTATTTCTGCCGAACGGTCACCAGGAGGCCTCTCAGGCGACCATTCGCCAGAAATAGACGGGCTGGGCGGGTCGGCGCGCTCACGCGCACTATAGGCAAGCCTTCAGCGCCGGGCGAGGTGCACCGGGCGCTGCATGAACAGGATCCCGATCACGCCGACCAGCAGCACGGCCGCGGGCAGGATCATCGACTGCGACATGGCGCTGGCGAATCCGTCGACCACGAACGCGGGCAGCTTTCCGGTACCGAAGTCACCGCCGTGGCTGGCCGCCCCCGGCAGGTTCGCCTCGAGGCGGGCCTGCATGAGCGCGGCGATCGCCGCCGATCCGAGCACGGATCCGATCGTGCGCGTGGTGTTGTAGATGCCCGCGCCCGCGCCGGCCTGACGGGGGTCGAGGTTGCGTGTCGCGGTGGTGGCCAGCGGACCCCACATCCCCGCCTGGCCGATGCCCATGAGCGCGGACGGCAGCAGGAACATCCAGATCGGGGTGTCCGGGTTCATCAGCAGTCCGTACCAGATCAGCGCGACCGTGGTCAGGCCGAGGCCCGGCACGAGCAGCACACGCGGATCGACGCGATCGAGCAGCTTGCCCGCGAACGGCGCCAGCACACCCGAGAGCACCGCCATCGGGATCAGGAGCAGTGCCGCCCCGGTCGGGGTGAGACCGCGGGCGAGCTGGTAGAAGAACATCATCGGCAGCGACATCGAGGTCACGGTGAAGCCGACGGCGGCGATCCCGAAGTTCGCGACCGAGAAGTTGCGGTCGCGGAAGAGGGCGAGCGGCACCAGCGGTTCGCTGCGGGTCTTCGCCTGCTGCCAGACGAAGACCGCCATCACGACGACGCCCGCGGCGATCATCGCCCAGATCCATCCTGCCCAGCTGTAGTGCTGGCCCTCCTGCAGTGCGAACACGATGAGGAACAGGCCGATCGCGCTGAGGAAGACGCCGACCATGTCGAACCGGTGCTCGTGCGTCTTCAGGTGCGGGACGAGGATCCACGCGAGCACGAATCCGATCACGCCGACCGGCAGGTTGATGAAGAAGATCCACTCCCAGCCGAAGGCGTCCACGAGCAGGCCGCCGGCGAGCGGGCCGACCAGGGTCGCGACTCCCGCTGTGGCGCCCCACAGGCCCATCGCGGCTCCCCGTCGTTCGGCCGGGAAGGTGCGCGTGATGACCGCCATCGTCTGCGGGGTCATCATCGCGGCACCGAGGCCCTGCACGGCGCGGAACGCGATCAGCAGCTCCAGGGTGCCGGACAGGCCGCAGCCGAGCGAGGCGAGCGTGAAGATCGTCAGGCCGATGAGGTAGATGTTCTTCGGGCCGAACCGGTCGCCGAGGCGCCCGGTGATCAGCAGCGGCACGGCGTAGGCGAGCAGATAGGCGCTGGTCACCCACACCACGTTGTCGAGGTTGTTGGTCTTCGGGTCGAGCGCGGCCTTGATCGCCGGGTTCGCGACCGAGACGATCGTCGTGTCGACGAGGATCATGAAGAAGCCGATGACCAGCGCCCAGAGGGCGGGCCAGGGGCTCTTCGGCTTGTGACCGACGGCATAGGTGCCGGTCGACGTGCCGATCGGGCCGGCGGCCCGGGACGGTTCAGTCATTCTGATGTGCCTTTCGCTGGGCAAGAAGGTGTTCCGGATCCGGTCCCCACGTGAAGTCGGGGGCGGCGATCCGGGGGACGAGAGCGTCGAGCCAGGCGATCTCCGCCTGCAGCAGGATGCGCTGACGGTTCAGCTCGAGGAGATACTGCTCGGGGACATGGCGCGTTGCGGCCCCCGCCAGGCCCTCGACGTGGAGGACGAGCTCCTCGTTCAGCAGTGCGATGCGGGTGGTGAGGAGGTCGACGACCTCGGCGCGCTCGATGTTGTGCGCCTCGGCGAGCGCGACCCGGAACCGGGCCGGATGATCCGTGCGCCCGAGCTCACGGCGCACCCAGTCGATCACCGCCTCCCGCCCGGCGACGGTGACGGAGTAGGTCGTGCGTTCGGGACGATTGCCGTCGCGATCGACGCCGACCTCCTCGAGCAGGCCCTGCCCGTGCAGCCGCGCGACCGTGTGGTACAGCGTGCCGTTGGTGATCGCGATCATCCGGTCGTCATGCCGGGCGCGCAGCAGCCGCGCCATCTCGTACGGATGCATGTCGCCCTCGCGCAGCAGCGCGAGCACCATCACCCCCAGGGGGGTGAGTGCGGCGTCGGTCACGATCACTCCATTTCAACTAGTCCATGTGGACTATCCAGATTGGACTATACGCCTGCGGCGGCTATCGCGCCATCCCGGATCACCGCAGCGCCGTCGCGAGCTGCGCGGCCGAGAGCGGGCGGTCGGCGTATATCAGCCGCATCACGGAGGGGTCGGGATTGCCCGCATCCGGCACCCGGTGCACGAGCTCCAGACCGGCCTTCTCGGCGACCGCCGCGGAGGCCCGGTTGTGCTCGACCAGGAATGCGATCACCGGCACCTCGGGTGCGACCCCGACCGCCGCGGCGAGTGCCGCGTGTGCCAGCTCGGTCGCGTAACCGTGGCCGTGGTGGTCTGCGCAGAGCCGGTAGCCGAGGTTCCAGAGCCGCGCGGCCGGATCCTCCGGATCGGATCCGATCATGGTGCAGCCGCCGTTGCCGATCACCTTGCCGGTCGCCCGCAGCCGGACGACCCACGATCCGAGCCCGTGCGTCTCCCAGCTGCGCGACCAGCGCTCGATCATCGTGCCGATCTGAGCGGGGTCGGTCGGCCGCAGGCTCGGGAAATGCGTCCAGACCCGCGGATCGGCGTTCACGGCGAAGACCGCATCGACATCGGCGGGCTCGGGCCGACGCAGGCTGAGCCGGTCGGTCAGGATCTCGCGGGGGATGTCTGCGCTC
Organism: uncultured Actinomycetota bacterium; assembly: GCA_963791605.1. Classification (GTDB taxonomy): domain Bacteria; phylum Actinomycetota; class Actinomycetes; order Actinomycetales; family Microbacteriaceae; genus Microbacterium. The sequence continues at coordinate 295,875 of CAWBTB010000006.1, forward strand.
ACCCGGACAACCTACGCGGCACCCCCGACATCGGCGGTGCTTCGACAGGCTCAGCAACCGGATCCCGGGGAGGCTCAGCAACCGGACCCGGAGTGGCTCGGCAACCGGACCCGGACGGGCTCAGCAACCGACCGGGGTGGCTCGGCAACCGGACCCGGGATAATGGACCGGTGAGCACCCCCCTCGAACTCTCCGGCTGGCGTCACCTCTATTCCGGCAAGGTCCGCGACCTGTATGCCGCCGAGGATCCGTCCGACACGCGCCTGCTGGTCGTCGCGAGCGACCGGGTGAGCGCCTTCGACTTCGCGCTCGAACCGGGGATCCCGGAGAAGGGCGCCCTGCTCACCGCACTCAGCCGGTGGTGGTTCGACCGTCTGGCCGACGGCGCGGATCCGATCGCGAATCATCTCGTCGCCGGCGAGATCCCCGTCGAGGTCGCCGACCGCGCCATGCTCGCGATGCGGCTCGAGATGCTGCCGATCGAATGCGTCGTGCGCGGCTACCTGACCGGATCCGGCTGGGCCGAGTACCAGCAGCACGGCACGGTGTGCGGGATCCCGCTGCCCGCCGGCCTGCAGAACGGCGACCGGCTGCCCGAGCCGCTGTTCACCCCGGCCTACAAGGCCCCGATGGGCGAGCACGACGAGAACATCACGTTCGAGCGCACGGCGGAGATCGTCGGCGCCGAGCGCGCGGCTCAGCTGCGGGACGTCTCGCTCGCGGTCTACCGGCGTGCGGCCGCGATCGCGGAGGAGCACGGCCTGATCCTCGCCGACACGAAGTTCGAGTTCGGCACCGACGCCTCCGGCGTGCTGCGCCTGGCCGATGAGGTGCTCACGAGCGACTCCTCGCGGTACTGGGACGCCGAGGCGTGGCGCACCGGATCCACGCCGGCGGAGCGCATGGCGAGCTTCGACAAGCAGATCGTGCGGGACTGGCTCGCCGCGCACTGGGACAAGCAGGGCACCCCGCCCGTGCTGCCCGCCGAGGTGGTCGCGCAGACCGCCGCCCGCTACGCCGCGCTGCTGGAACGCCTGACCGCGCGCACCACCTGACCGCGCGCACCACCTGACGCCCGCACCACCCGCGATCCGCCTTCCCTGCCCGTTCCGGTCGCAAAAACTGTCGCCATTCCCGGTGGATAGCGACAGTTTTCGCGACGGGAGCAGGGGGGTCCGACAGTTATTGCGACGGGAACGGCGCGAAGCGGGGCGAGTGCTCCCAGCGAACCCCCAGGATAGGGTTTCCTGAGCCCCTTCCCCTGATCCCGAGGAGCCCTCATGCCCCTGTGGACCCTGCACGGCAACGGCCGTACCGTGGCACCCGGAGCCGTCGTCCGACCGGACGAGCGCCTGAACTGGCCCGCCACGATCGCAATCGGCGTGCAGCACGTGATCGCGATGTTCGGCGCCACGTTCCTGGTGCCGATCCTGACCGGCTTCCCGGTGCCGACGACGCTGCTGTTCAGCGGCGCGGGCACGATCCTGTTCCTGCTCATCACGCGGAACAAGCTGCCCAGCTACCTGGGATCCTCGTTCGCGTTCATCGCCCCCGTCACCGCCGCGACGGCCGCCCACGGCATGGGATCCGCTCTCGCGGGCATCGTGGCGGTCGGCGTGCTGCTGGCCCTCATCGGCGTCGTCGTGCACACCGCCGGCGTGAAATGGGTGGACCGGTTCCTGCCGCCGGTGCTGGCCGGGACGATCGTCGCGCTGATCGGGTTCAACCTCGCGGGCGCCGCCTACGGCAACTTCGCTAAGTCGCCGCTCACCGCGACCTTCACGCTCGCGGTGACGATCCTGTTCGCGGTGCTGTTCCGCGGGTTCCTGGGCCGGATCTCGATCTTCCTCGGCGTCATCGCCGGCTACATGTTCGCCGGGTTCCGCGGCGAACTGGACTTCTCCGCGGTCGACAAGGCCGCGTGGGTCGGCCTGCCGACGTTCCACCTGCCCGACTTCACCACGCCCGGCGCGTGGAGCGGGATCGCGATGTTCCTGCCGGTCGTGCTCGTGCTGATCGCCGAGAACGTCGGCCACGTGCGCGGCGTCGCCACGATGGTGGAGGATCCCGAGATCAACGCGCAGACCGGCAAGGCGCTCATCGCCGACGGCATCTCGACGACGATCGCCGGCGCGTTCGGCGGATCCGGCACCACCACCTACGGCGAGAACATCGGCGTCATGGCGTCGACCAGGGTCTACTCGACGGCGGCCTACTGGGTGGCCGGCATCGCGGCGATCCTGCTCAGCCTCTCGCCCAAGTTCGGCGCGATCATCAACTCGGTCCCGGCGGGCGTGCTCGGCGGGATCACCACCGGGCTGTACGGCCTGATCGGCGTGATCGGGATCAAGATCTGGGTGGACAACCGGGTCGACTTCTCACGTCCGGTGAACCAGTACACGGCGGCGGTCGCGCTCGTCATCGCGGTCGGCGGGTTCTCGATCGCGATCAAGGACTCCGGATTCGTGCTGGGCGGCATCGTCATCGCCACGGTCGCCGCGATCGTCATCTACCACGGCGGCAACGCGATCGCCCGGCTGCGCAGGACTGGGGCGGACGACCCGCGCCCGATCGAGCCGGTCGGGCCGCTCGGCGGCGACCCGGCCTGAGGCCGGCGGGGCGCCTCGGGGCGGATCCGCCGCGGCCGAGGCGCCAAAGAGATGCCGCAGAGGTGCCGCAGAGATGGAAAATGTCTCTCCGGGGGGCGGCGCAGGAGCGAAATCCATCTCGCCGGTTTCGGCGAGATGGAAAACGCCGCGGGGACGAAACCGGTAGCAGCAGAATCCATCTCCTCGTCTCGCGCTGCCGGAACCCACGAGCCCCAACCGATCCTCGAAGGGATCGCAGCTCACGCCGAACCGCGCACTACCAGCTCGGTTTCGAGGATCGTGTGCCGCGGCGGGTGCGCCCCGGAGAGCAGGTCGATCAGCACGCCCGCCATCACCACGCCCTGTTCGTGCATGGGCTGGCGGATCGTGGTGAGGGGAGGATCGGTCGACACCGCGACCGGGGAGTCGTCGTAGCCGACGATCGCGACGTCGTCCGGGATCCGGATCCCAGCCGCCCGCAGCGTCTGCAGCGCGCCGCGCGCCATGAGATCGCTTGCGGCCATGATGGCGTCGGGCAGCTCCCCGCCGGGCTCGGCCGCCGCGGCCAGCAGTGCGCGGGCGGCCTGCGCACCGCCGGGCTCGGCGTAGTCGCCGGGCAGCTCCGCGAACGGCTGCATCCCGGCGTCGGCGAGAGCCTCGCGGAAGCCGCGGAGCCGGTCGACCGCGCCCGCCATCGACTGCGGCCCTGTGATGGTCGCGATCCGGACCCGGCCCGCGCGGATCAGGTGCTCGGTCGCCCGCCGCGCCCCGGCGACGTTGTCGACGTCGACGACGTAGTCGGTGTCGCGCTCGGTGGCGGGGCGCCCGCCGAACACGACGGGCACCGCCTCGGCGATGCGATCGATGAAGGTGTCGCTGGTGTGGTGGGACAGGATGATCGCGCCGTCGACGCCGCCGTTGCGCACGAACCCGGTCATCCGCCCGCCGGGATCGTCGCTCGCGAGGAGCAGGTTCAGGATGTAGTCGGAGCGGGCGGTCCGGGCACTGATGCCCGCGACCACCGCCGCGAAGAACGGGTCCCCGAAGAATCGCGTGGTGTCCTCGGGGACGACCAGCGCGATCGCGTGCGTCTGCCGGGTGGCGAGGGATCGGGCGGCGCGGTTCGGCACGTAGCCGAGGTCTGCGATCGCGTCCTGCACGGCCGCCAGCGCATGCGCACTCACCGCCGTCGACCCGTTCACTACCCGCGACACCGTCGAGCGGGAGACCCCCGCCGCCGCCGCCACCTCCTCGATCGTGGCCCGTCCCTCGCGCATCGGATCCGTCCCCGTCCCGCTCACACTGCCCGTGCGGCGATGATCCGCGCGTATTCGCGACCCGAGTCCTTGACCGTGCGCACCTGCGTGTCGTAGTCGACGCGGATGATCCCGAACCGCTTGTCGTAGCCGAAGGACCACTCGAAGTTGTCCAGCAGCGACCAGGCGAAGTAGCCGCGGACGTCGACCCCCTCCTCGATCGCGTCGTGCGTCGCCGCGATGTGCTCGCGCAGGAACATCGCGCGCTCCGCATCGTGGACCTGGCCGCCCGCGAGCACGTCGTCGTACGCGGCGCCGTTCTCGGTGACGTAGAGCGGGATGCCGGGGGCGTACTCGGTGCCGATCCGGCGCAGCAGCCGGGTGAGCCCCTCGGGCTGCACCTCCCAGTCCATCCCGGTGCGCGGCAGGCCGCGCTCGACCCAGTGCACCTCGTCGGCGGCGGGGAACGGCGAGCGCGTGCCGCGGCCGGTCACGCCGTCTCCGCCGCCGGCGTGCGGCGCGCTCTCGGCGCTCGGCTGCGGAGCCCCTGAGAGGAGCTCGCCGTGGTAATAGTTGATGCCCAGGCAGTCGAGGGGTGCGGCGATCGTGTCCAGGTCTCCGCCCTGGATCGCGCTCTGCCAGCGCCGCACGGCGACCGGATCGACCGCGCGGATGTCCTCCACGACGTCGGCCGGGTAAGCGCCGCGCAGGATCGGATCCAGGAACCAGCGGTTGAACTGCCCGTCGATGCGGCGTGCGGCGTCGACGTCGCCGGGATCGCGCGGATCGGCCGGATCCGCGACCGTCAGGTTCAGGGTGATCCCGAGGTCGAGCCCAGGGTCGCGTTCCCGCAGCGCCTCGATCGTGCGGCCGTGCGCGAGCAGCAGGTGGTGGGCGGCGAGCATCCCGTCCTCGATGCCGGTGCGTCCCGGCGCGTGCACGCCCGCCGTGTAGGACAGGAACGACGAGCACCACGGCTCGTTCAGCGTGGTCCAGTGCTGCACGCGGTCGCCGAGCGCGTCGTGCACGCTGAGCGCGTATTCGACGAAACGGTCGACGGTGTCGCGGTTCGTCCAGCCGCCGGTCTCCTCGAGCGCCTGCGGCAGGTCCCAGTGGTACAGCGTGAGCCAGGGCACGATCCCCGTTTCACCGCCGTCGCCCGGCCCCGCGGCGAGCAGCTCGTCCACCAGCCGGTCGTAGAACGCGAGGCCCGCCGGATTCACGGCGCCCCCGTCCGGCCGCACCCGCGCCCAGGAGGTGGAGAAGCGGTACGCCTGCAGGCCGAGCTCGGTCATGAGCCGTACGTCGTCGGAGTGGCGGTGGTAGTGATCGCAGGCGACGTCGCCGGTGTCGCCGTTGTGCACGGCCCCGGGGATCCGCGCGAAGGCATCCCAGATCGAGGCGGTGCGGCCGTCCTCGAACGCGGCGCCCTCGATCTGGTAGGCGGCCGTGGCGGCGCCGAACAGGAACCCGTCGGGGAAGCGGCGGAGGGACGAGGTCACGGGATTCGTGGGCACGGGGCGTTCCTTCGCGGTGATGGCGTGTTCGTGGGGGTCGGGTGGCCGACCGTCGGGAGCGCTCCGAGCGCTCGAGCGCCAGCGTATGGGAGCGCTCCCACGCGTGTCAACGGCTCTGATCTCGGCCACCCCTGTGTCGGACTCAGTCGATTCCCGGGCACTGCGCGCGATCCGGCGCCCCTCGCCCCCGTTCTCCTGAGTTCGGCACATCCCGACGGCGGCTCCGCGCCGCGTAGCCTGGACCGGTGACCTCCTCGCCCGCGCTCGTCCGTGCCGAATCGCTCATCCGCTCCGTCCCGGACTACCCGCAGCCCGGAGTGCTGTTCCGCGACATCACCCCGCTGCTGGCCGACCGCGAGGCCCTGCACGCGACGACCGAGGCGCTGGTCGCGCCGTTCCTCGGATCCTTCGACGTCGTCGCCGGGATCGAGGCGCGCGGCTTCATCCTCGCGGGCGCGGCCGCCATCGCGGCGGGATCCGGCTTCGTGCCGATCCGCAAGGCGGGCAAGCTCCCCCTCCCGGCCGCCGCGGTCGATTACGCGCTGGAGTACGGATCCGCGACGATCGAGATGCACGAGGACCTGCCGCCCGGATCCCGGATCCTGCTGATCGACGACGTGCTCGCCACTGGCGGCACCCTGGCCGCCGGCCGGCGCATCGTCGAGCGGCTCGGCTATGTCGTCGCCGGGATCTCGGTGCTGTTCGAGATCGGCGCCCTGCACGGCCGCGACCTGGTCGGCGACGTGCACACGGTGTTCCGGTCCTGAGGCCGTCCCCGTCCGGCGCGTGCGCCCGTCCCGCCCCGGCCGGAGCCCACGGGCCCGCGGGATAGACTGGCCCCAGATCCCGCCCGCGACATTTCGGAGCCCGTCATGCCCACCATCGTCGTCGACGTCATGCCCAAGTCCGAACTGCTCGACCCGCAGGGCAAGGCCGTCTCCGGCGCGTTCGCCCGCACCGGCGTGACCGCGTTCAGCGACGTCCGCATCGGCAAGCGCTTCGAGCTCACCGTGGACGGCGAGGTCACCGACGCCGTGCTCGCCGAGGCGCGCCGCGTCGCCGAAGAGGTGCTCTCCAACGCCGTGATCGAGGACGTCGTCGCGATCTCGGTGGACGGCGAGGTCGCCGAATGACGGTCCGGATCGGGGTCGTCACCTTCCCCGGATCCCTGGACGACCGCGACGCGCAGCGCGCCGTCCGCATCGCCGGCGCCGAGCCCGTCGCGCTCTGGCACGGCACGCACGACCTCGACGGCGTGGACGCCGTGATCCTGCCCGGCGGATTCAGCTACGGCGACTACCTGCGAAGCGGCGCGATCGCCGCGCTCTCGCCGATCATGACCGAGATCAAGGATGCGGCGGCCAAGGGCATGCCGATCCTCGGGATCTGCAACGGCTTCCAGATGCTCGTCGAGGCTCACCTGCTGCCGGGCGGCCTGATCCGCAACGATCACCAGCACTTCGTGCGCCGCGACCAGAAGCTCACGGTCACCAACGCCGACACCGCCTGGACGCACGAGTTCACCCGCGGCCAGGAGATCATCATCCCGCTGAAGAACGCCGAGGGCGGCTACATCGCCTCGGACGAGACCCTCGACCGGATCGAGGGCGAGGGGCTGGTCGCGTTCCGGTACGCGGGAGTGAACCCGAACGGATCCCTCCGCGACATCGCCGGGCTCACCAACCCGGCCGGCAACGTGGTCGGCTTGATGCCGCACCCCGAGCACGCGACCGAGCCCGGCTTCGGTCCCGACACCGCGGTCGCCATGCGCAGCGGGGTCGACGGCCTGCCGTTCTTCACGAGCGCGATCGCCGCCGTCGCCCGCGTCGCCGCGTAACGCCCCCGAGTCGGCGCCCGCGCCCGCGCCAGCGCGACGTCGACCGCACCGCCTCGTGCCGACTGCACCGCTTGTGCGCGATGGGGAACGGCGACCTGTATCCGGTCGTGATCCCGGATCCGGTGCTCGACAAGCTCGACTTCATCGCCCGGCTCCGGCCCGGCGGGCGGTAGTCGGCCCGACCGGAGGATCTGGACGGATCAGCCGCCCGAAGAGAGCTTCCGCGTCGGCAGCGTGCCCGGGTAGGGCACGTCCGGGCGCAGCGCCTGAAGCCGTTCGATCTCTTCGACGGACAGCTCGCCGCGCTTCGCCCGAGCGGCGTCCGCCATCATCCCCACGTCGTTCGCTATGGCCACCGGATTCACGGGGTGACCGTCGCGCCGCGTACTGTGCTGCTGCATGATGACCCAGGCGTACACGGCGCGCTGCTCCCTCGACAAGCGCAGCCACCCGCGCAGCGAGGCGAAGAAGAGGATGGTGAACGCGACGCCGATGAGGAACACCATGACCCCCTGGCCACGCTCAGCAGGTCTTCCGGAAGCGGAAAGCACGTCGTCGGGCGCGACAAGCAGGAACACGCCGGCGGCCAGTCCCCCGAGGCCGAGCACCGCGGCGATCACGAGCCGTCCCAGCCAGTATCCGGTGCCCTTGTACGGGCTCTTCGACGCCGGTGCAGGCGGGCGCGGGGGCGAAGCTCACCCGATCAGCCTATGAGCGCGGATCCGCCTCCGCGATGGGGAGCGCTGCCCGTCGCCCTCGGCCTCACCAGGGGCTGGCCTCGTAGTCCTTCAGGAACACGCCGTGCACGTCCTCGCCCGCCTCGCCGCGCACGATCGGGTCGTACACGCGGGCGGCGCCGTCGACCAGGTCGAGCGGGGCGTGGAAGCCCTCCTCCGCGAGGCGCACCTTGGTGTAGTGCGGGCGCTCGTCGGTGATCCAGCCGGTGTCGACGGCGGTCATCAGGATCCCGTCGGTCTCCAGCATCTCGCCGGCGCTCGTGCGGGTGAGCATGTTCAGCGCGGCCTTCGCCATGTTCGTGTGCGGGTGGCCCGGTCCCTTGTACCGGCGGGAGAACTGCCCCTCCATCGCCGAGACGTTCACGATGTGCTTGCGGCGCGCGGGCGACGCGGCCATCGCGGGCCGCAGCCGGCTGATCAGCAGGAACGGCGCCGTGGTGTTGCAGAGCTGCACCTCGAGCATCTCCAGCGGATCCACCTGATCCACGCTCTGCACCCAGCTGTTCACCCGGTTGACGTCGGGCACGAGGCCGCCCGCGTCGATCGCCGTGCCGTCGGCGTGCTTCGCGAGCGAGGAGGATCCGGGAGCCATCGCGAGCCGCGCGAGCTCGTCGGCGGTGAGCGCCTGGCCGCCCTGCTCGGCGATCGTGCCGCCGAGGGACGCGATCGACAGCAGCGGGTGCGCGTCGACCGAGGCCTGCAGCGCCTCCGGGTGCGGATCCGCGGTGTGCCCGAACGTCTCCATCTCGGGCAGCGGGCCGTCCGGCAGCGGCTGCAGCTCGGCGTCGGCGAGCAGCGAGTACGCGCCGGGCGAGCGGCGCACGGTCTGCGCGGCGTTGTTGATCAGGATGTCGAGCGGGCCCTGAGCGGCGACCGAGTCGGCGAGCGCGATCACCTGGGCAGGATCGCGCAGGTCGATGCCGACGACGCGCAGCCGGTGCAGCCAGTCGGCCGAGTCGGGCAGGGCCGAGAAGCGGCGCACCGCGTCGCGCGGGAACCGGGTCGTGATGGTCGTGTGCGCGCCGTCGCGGAGCAGTCGCAGCGCGATGTGCATGCCGATCTTGGCGCGGCCGCCGGTGAGCAGCGCGCGCTTGCCGGTGAGGTCGGTGCGGGCGTCGCGCTTGCCGTGGCTGAACCGCGGCGCAGTCGGGGCAGAGCTGGTGGTAGAACGCGTCGACGACCGTGTACGGCTGCTTGCAGATGTAGCAGCTGCGGGGCTTGAGCAGCTCGCCCGCGATCGGGGCGTCGACCACGCTGGTGCTGAGGTCGAGCCCGCGGGTCTCGTCGTCGATGCGGTCGGCGGCGCCGGTCGCGGTCGCCGCGATGACGGCGCGATCCGCCTCGGCGATCGCATCGCGGATCTCACGCCGGCGCACACGCTTGGCCGCCTTGAACATCGCGGCGGTGGCCCGGCGCACCGTGATGAAGTCGGGGTGATCCTGGTCGATCTCGTGCAGCGCGGCCAGCACGCGGAGCGTGGTGGCGAGGTCGGCCGGGTCGAGGCCGGGTCCGACGGCGTCGCCGAGGTCGGGCTGGTCGGCAGGGGCGTCGGTCATTGTGCCGATTCTACGCGAGCGGCCTGGATCCTTCCCTGGCGAGCCGGCTTCCGGATCCGGATGTACGTAGTGCTGCCGCGCTGAACCAGCTCATCGCGCGGGCCACATCGCCGCCCCCACCACCGTCACCCCCGCCCACGGCGAGTTGTAGCCCGTCTTCCGCCGAACGCGTCCGGCCCGCCTCTCCCGGGGTCGTTGAGCACCCTTCGACAGGCTCAGGGACCGGCCGGAGGCGACCGAGACGAACGCGGCGATCCGGCGAACTCGGAGGAGACCGCGTTTCGTCTCGCTCCTCGCTGCGCTCGGTGCTCGCTCAACGACCCCGCAGCGCGTCGCTCAGGCGATGCCGCCGCCAGCGACGACCGAGACGAAACGCCGCCCCCCTCGAACGACCCGTTTCGTCTCGCTCCGACTCCGTCGCTGCTCGCTCAACGACCCCGGAGCGCGTCGCTCAGGCGATGCCGCCGCCGTCGACGACCAGGGCGGCTCCGGTCACGTAGGACGACTCGTCGCTCGCGAGCCAGACCACGGCGGCGGCGATCTCGGAGGGCTGACCCATCCGGTTGAGCGGACGCTCGGCCGCCTCGGCGAGGAAGCCGGCCTGGTCCTGGCCGAGCTGGCGGGCCTCGTCGCGCAGCATGCCGGTGTCGACATCGCCCGGGTTCACCGAGTTGACCCGGATCCCCTGCGGGCCGTGGTCGATCGCGAGCGCGCGAGTCATGTTCACCACTGCACCCTTCGACGCGCAGTATGAGATGGCCTGGCCGCCACCCTTCAGGCCCCAACCGGATCCGGTGTTGACGATGGATCCGCCGCCGTTCGCCGCCATGATCGGCACGACGTGCTTGCACATCAGGAAGATCGCGCGCACGTTCACGCCGAACACCCGGTCCCACTCCTCGACCGTGGTCTCCACCGCGGTGGTGCGGCGGATGATGCCGGCGTTGTTGAAGACGACGTCGACGCCGCCGAAGCCTTCGACGACCGTCGGCGACCACGCGCTCGATGTCGGCCTCGCTCGAGACATCGGCGCCGATCGCGATCGCGGATCCTCCCGCGGCGCGGATCTCCTCGGCGACGGCCTCCGCCGCCTCCGCGTTCAGGTCGACGACGGCGACGGACGCGCCCTCGGCGGCGAAGGCGAGGGAGGTGGCGCGGCCGATGCCACCGGCGCCTCCGGTGACGATGGCGTTCTTGTTCTGCAGACGCATGATGGGTTCCTTCCGGATCGGTGGTTCGGCGAGGTCCCTTCGACAGGCTCAGGGACCGGGGCAGGGTTCAGACGGGGATGGAGGCTTCGGGGGCGGCGACCGCATAGAACGCGGTGGTCCCGACGCCGGTGATGACGCGGACGTGTCCGGCGAGCGCCGCGTCGAGCTCGGCGTCTCCGGTGTCGACGAGGAGGGGGCGCCCGGCCAGGTCGACGAGCTTCTGCTCCGGCGCGACGACGAGGAGCGGATCGGATCCGATCGCCCGGATGACACGGGCGGAGAGCTGCTGATTGCCGCGTCCGAGCAGGAACCCCTGCCCGCCGATCACGGTGACGACCGCTTTCGCGGGGCCTGCGGCGACCTCGGCGAGCAGCCGGCTCTCGATCCGCGCCCGCCGCGATCACGGCGCCGTCGAGCACCACGTCCACGCCGAGCGGCGTCTTGGGCACTCCGAGCTGGACGGCGATCCGGGAGGTCGTGCCGCCCGGGCCGAGCAGGTATCGCACGCCGGGGCGCATCGCGGCGACGGCTCCGCGTGCCGCGGAAGCGACCGCGGCCTCCTCGCTCACCGGGGTGGGCGCCTTGCGCGCCTGCGTGCGGCCGGCGCGCTGCGGCACGCGGAGGGTGCCGAACAGCACCGGCTCGACGCGGGATCGGCGCAGCGCCGCCTCGTCGACGTCGAGCACCTCGCGCTCCGCGGTGGGAACCGGATCCGGCCCGAGCCAGTCCGCGGCGAGGGATCCGGCCGCGACCGGGGTCGACGGCGAAGACCGGGGAGTACATCTTGACCCCGGCCGGGATGCCGAGGACAGCGGGTGCACCCCCGGTCGTTGAGCGAGCACCGACGAAGGAGGAGCCTCCTGGGGTCGTTGAGCGAGCACCGACGAAGGAGGAGCGAGACGAAACGCGGTGTTCCTGCCGGAAACGGCGTTTCGTCTCGGTCGGCTCCGCCGTCCTCGCTCAACGACCCCAGAGGACGGTCGGCTTCGGCCGGTCCCTGAGCCTGTCGAAGGGCGCTCAACGACCCCGTGGACGACAGTCCCCGCACCGCGTCGCGCAGGGTGCCGTCGCCGCCGGCGACCAGGACGAGGGTCGCGCCCGCGGCGGCCACCGCGGCGACCGCGGCCGCGGTGTCGTCGGGCGTGGTCGCGGCCGACGCGGCGGTGAACACCACCTCCGGAATCGAGACCGGCGGCCTGCGACCGCCGACGCTCCCCATCGCCCCGGCGGCGGTGAGGATCCGCTCGCCCGGGTGCGAGCGGGCGATGATCGTCAGCGCCTGCAGGGCGCGCTCGTGCGCCCGCGGGACGGAGCCGCGCTCCGCCGCCGCGGCCTGCACGGCCGCGCCGTCGGAGCCGGCCAGGCCCGCGGGCCCGCCGACTCCGGCGACAGGGTTGACGACCAGTCCGATCACGCGATCAGGCTCCCGTGGCGGCGCCGACAGGCTCGGACGAGAGCGTCCTCGGTGAGCGGCAGCCCGCTCACGACGGGCCCGGCCGGCACCTCGCCGAAGTACTTCCGGCGGTAGGCGCGCCAGGTGATCGCCCAGCGCTCCGGGTCGTCGAGGTCGTCGTGGTGGGTGTGGTGCACGGTCTGGTTGTGCGGTGCGGTGCGCACCAGCTCGGGGTTCTCCCTCGCCTCCTGCGCGACCTGCGCCAGCGCCGCCACGTACTCGTCGATCTCGGCCTTCGAGTAGCACTCGGTGGGCTCGAGCGTGAACGGCTGCGGCACGACGTACGGGTGGTGGCTGGTCCAGTAGTGCAAGCCGTAGTCGGCCAGCCGGATGCCGATCTCCTCCGACGTGATGCCGGTCTCCTCGTACAGCTCCTGCCACGAGTACCGCACCTGCTCGATGCGGCGGCGGCCGGTCGCGTAGGGCGCGGACGCCCCGGGGATCTCCAGCACGCTTCTTCAGCAGGTAGTTGTTGTTCAGCACCGCGATCTGGGAGGCCTCGAGCATCCCGCCGCCCCGAGCGCCAGGATCCACGCGTAGGCGCGCACGACGTGCAGGATGACGCCGTGCGCCGGAGCGACGTGCCCGATGGACAGCTCCCCGGGCTCGCGGACCACGAAGCGCCCGTCGACCTGCTCGACGCGCGGGCCGGGCAGGAACGGCGCGAGCGCCGCGCTCACCGCGTTGGCCGCCGCTCCGGGGCCGCCGCTGCCGTGCGGGGCGGAGAACGTCTTGTGCAGGTTGAACTGGCACACGTCGAAGCCGGCGTCGCGAGCGCGGGTGATGCCGAGGATCCCGGTGGCATTGGCCTGGTCGTAGGAGGCGAGGGCGCCGACCGCGTGCGCAGCGTCGACCCACTCCTTGATGGCGGGGTTGTAGATGCCGGTGTCCTCGGGGTTGGTCACCATGATCGCCGCGGTGCGCTCGGAGAGCGCGGCCCTCAGCGCCGCGAGGTCCGGGTAGCCGTCGGCGTCCGGGTAGATCGTGATGACCTTGTACCCGGCCACCTTGGCCGCCGCGGCGTTCGACGGGTGGCTGAAGATCGTCGTGATGACCTCGTCGCGCTGCTCCGCCTCGCCGCGCGACGCGTGGTAGGCGCGGATCATCGCGATGTTGGTCCAGATGCCCGCGGATCCGCCGGGGAGGCGAGCGAGACGGCGTCCATGCCGGAGATCTCGGCCATGAGCCGCTCGAGGCGCCAGATGGTCTCGAGCGCGCCCTGCGTGTCGGCCGGATCCTGTGCCGGGTGCAGCGCCCGCAGCTGCGGCACCTCGATGAGCTGGTCGTTGATCTTCGGCGAGTACTTGATCGTGCAGGTGCCCTGACCGATGTCGACGTTGAGGTCGGAGCCGAGGTTCTCCTGCGACAGCCGCAGGTAGTGCTTGAGCACGCGCATCTGCGCGATCTCGGGCAGCGCCGGCGGCGCGGGGCGGCGCATGCCCTCGGGGAGCGCGGCGACGACGTCGCCGACCGCCTCGCGGACGGCGGGCTCGACGGGCGTGACGAGGATGCCGCGCTCGCCGGCGTGCTCAGTTCGAAGACGATCGGCTCGTCCCAGCTGGCCTGCTGGAACCGGCGGGGGCTCTGCTTGGGGGCGACGGGGAGGCTCACTTCGACTCCTCCTTGCAGTCGTCGCTCAGTGCATCGCACGCGTATTTCTTCTCCTCGGTGTCGATGGCCGTCGCGAGCGCGGCGGCGAGGCGGTCGATGTCGGATGCGGAGGTGGCGTCGGTCACGCAGACGAGCAGCGTGTGCTCATCGACGACGACGCCCGGCTCGATGCCCTCCGCGCGCAGCGTCGTGACGACGTCGGCGGCACGGGCCGTGTCGAAGCGGATGCGTGAACTCGCGCAGGTGCAGCGCGTCGTCGCCCAGGGCGTACGCCACCGGGATGCGCGGCGAGCTTCTGCTGCGCGTAGGCGGTGCGGGCGAGCAGCAGTTCGCCGAGGTCGGCCATGCCCTGCGGGCCCATCAGTGCGAGGTACACGCCGGCGGCGATGCCCCACAGCGCGGCTGCGGTGCCGACCCACTCCTTGCCCTCTTCGCGGTGCGCGAAGGAGGTGCGGTCGTAGGCGACGTCGCCGAAGCCGTACTCGCCGGGCACGTCGGTGGACTCCAGGCCGAACAGCCGCGAGGGCATCTCCAACACGAATCGCGGCTCGTCGTGCACGGCGATGAACCCGGCGTGCGCGCCGCCGAACCACTGGTGCAGGCCGAGCGACTGGATGTCGCCGGTGACGATGTCGGCGCCGTGCAGGGCCGGCGGGGTCAGCACGCCGTACCCGATCGGGTCGGTGCCCACCACGACCACGGCGCCGACGGCGTGCGCCGCGTCGGCGATCTCGCGCAGGCGCGTCTCGACCGCACCGGTGAAGCTCGGCGTCTCGACCCACACCGCCGCGACGTCGTCGCCGAGCCGCGGCCCGCAGCGCCGCGAGGTCGGCGACCCCGTCCGCGGTGGGGATCCGCTCGATCTCGAGGCCGGCGCGCGTGTAGTCGCGCACCTTCGAGTCCTTCTCCGGCAGCACGTCGCTCACGGCGAGCACGCGGATGCGGCCGGTGAGACGGCCCGCCATCGCGAGGCCCGTGGCCGTGGCCTGGTAGCCGTCGTAGGTCGGCACGTTCACGACGTCCATCGCGAGCAGTTCGGCCATGAGCGACTGGTACTCGAACAGCGCCTGGAACCGGCCGTGGTCCTCGTACGGCTCCCCCGCGTACGCGGTGAGGAACTCGCTGCGACGGATCACCTCGTCCACGACCGCCGGCACGTAGTGGTTATAGTTCCCGGCGCCGAGGAAGCTCAGGCGCTCGGGCTCGGAGCGTGCGGTTCTGCGCCAGGATCCCCCGCACATGGCGGGCGAGGTCCTGCTCGGCCGCAGCGGCTCCGGCAGCGTCGAGCAGACCGGCCGTAGCCGCAGGTCGGCGGGGACGTCGGCGTAGAACTCCTCGACGGAGGCGGCGCCGACGGCGTCGAGCATCTCCGCGCGGATCTCGGGCGCCGTGTTCGGGACGTAGGGGTGCACGAACGCCTGCGTCATGCTGTCTCCTTCACGGATGGGGTGGTCTCGGCGGAACAGGGGAGATCGTGAGGAACGGGATGGTCTCGGCGCGCGGCGAGGCGATCACGGCGACGCCGTACGCGCCGAGCGTCACGGTGCCGGCGACGTCGGATCCGGTGAGCAGGTCCCGGCCGGCGGACGGGAACTCGAACGCGACCGGATCCGCTGCCGTGGTTGAGCAGGAACGTGTAGTCGGTGGTGTCGTCGGAGCGGGTGACCGACTTCGAGCCGCGACCGACACGTGCTCGCGCGCGGGCAGTCCGGCGCTCTGCACGACGTCGCGGAAGCACGGCTGTCAGCCCGTCGGGCGTCGAGCATCGCGCTCACGTACCAGGCGGATCCGGATCCGTCCGCCCGGCGGGTCACGGCGGCGCGGCCGGCGAGCACGCCCGAGGCGTAGACCCCGCGAGCACCTCGACGTCGTCGTCGGCCTCGATCCACTCGCCCCAGATGCGGCACGTCGAGTTCGGCGCCCGCGTAGGCGAGGCGCTCGGCGAGCCCGTCGGCGATCGGCCACTGCTCGTCGACCTCGACGCCGAGCAGGTCGCGGAGCGGACCGGGGGCGCCGCCGTCGTGCACCTTCTCGCGTCGCGTCGACGACGCCGGAGAACGGCCCGACGACGAGCGTGCCGCCGCCGGCGACGAAGGCGCGGAGCGCCGCGGCCTGCGCCTCCTCGAGGATGTAGAGGTTCGGCGCGACGACGATGTCGTAGCCGTCGAAGGGCGTGCCGTCGACGGCTCCTCCCGCGCGCACGGCGTCGACCGGGTGGCCCAGGGTGGCGAGCGCGCGGTGCCAGGCCCTGGCCTGCTGCGCCCACTGCAGCCGCTGCGAGGGCAGCGACTCGATCGCGCTGGATCCCCACCAGGAGTCCCAGTCCACGACGAGCGCGACGCGGGAGCGCACGCGCGTGCCGCGCACCGGCTCGAGCTTCTTCAGCTCCAGGCCCAGGGCCTTGGTCTCCTGGAAGCTCCGGGACTTCTCGCCCCGGTGCCCGAGCATCGACGAGTGGAACTTCTCCTGGCCGTACTTGGCCTGGCGCCACTGGAAGAACATCACCGCGTCGGATCCGTGCGCGACGGCCTGCAGGCTCTCCACCCGGATCTTGCCCGGCGCCTTGGGGACGTTGACGTCGCGCCAGCTCGTCGCGCTCGCCGACGACTCCAGCAGCAGCCACGGCCGCCCGCCCTTGAGCGAGCGCATCAGGCCGTAGTTCAGGGCGGCGCCCACGTGGGAGGTCGGATCCATCGGATCCGGGTAGGCGTCGTCGGTCACGACGTCCTCGCGCTCGGCGAAGCGCCAGTAGTCCAGATCGCGGAACATGCTCATGAAGTTCGTGGTGACCGCGATGTCGGGGGTGACCTCGCGCAGCACGTCGATCTCGACCTGGAAGAGCTCGAGCATCGCGTCGGACGAGAACCGCTCGAAGTCGAGCAGCTTGGTCGGGTTGATCGGGCCGGGGGCCTTCTTCGGCGTCTCGATGTGCTCCCAGGACGTGTAGCGCTGGCCCCACACGTTCACGCCCCAGGCCTCGTTCAGGCCGTCCAGGTCGCCGTAGCGATCCTGCAGCCAGCGCCGGAAGTGCGCGGCCGAGACGGGGCACCAGCACCGCGAGACGTGGTCGCCGTACTCGTTCGAGATGTGCCACATCGCGAGGCCCGGGTGCTCGCCGTACCGCTCCGCGATGGCACGGGTCATCCGCGAGACGTTCTCCCGCCAGATCGGCGAGGACGGGCAGTACGTCTGCCGCGATCCGAACTCGAGCCGGTGCCCGTCGGAGTCCCACGGCGCCATCTCGGGGTGCGCGCGCAGCAGCCAGGACGGCGGGGTGGCGGTCGCGGTGGCGAGGTCGATGCGGATCCCCGCCTCGTGCAGCAGATCGAGGATCCGATCCAGCCAGCCCCAGTCGTAGACGCCGGGCTCGGGCTCGAGCTGCGGCCAGCTGAAGATCGGCAGGCTCACCATCGTGACGCCGGCCTCCTGCATCAGCCGGATGTCCTCGTGCCAGACGTCCTCGGACCACTGATCCGGGTTGTAGTCGCCGCCGTACGCGAGAGCGTCGATGCGGACGGCGCGGATCGGATCGGGGTGCGCGGTCACGAGGGCTCCTCCCTGAGTCTTCGTCCGGCTCCGGCGGTTCAGGGTGGTGCCGTCGGGTCCGCAACTTGTATTCTGTATACAGAACACTACGACGTCAGCACGGGCTTCGCAAGCCATATGCTGGCGGAAGCGCTGAAACAAGGGGAACCCATGGCGATCGAACGACGGAACCTCCGCTCCCAGGTGCGGGAGGAGCTCCTCGGCCGGATGCGAACCGGGCTGGCGCGGCCGGGGCAGAGCATCAACGAGGTGCAGCTCGCCGCCGAGCTCGGCGTGAGCCGCACGCCGCTCCGAGAGGCGCTGATCGCGCTCGAGACGCGAGGGGCAGATCACCAGCGAGAACGGCAAGGGCTTCCGGTTCGTGCCGCTGAGCGCCGCCGAGTTCGAGGAGCTCGCGCCGATCATGGCCGCCCTGGAGAGCCTGGCTCTGCAGCTCAGCCCGCCGGACGAGCTGCCGCCGGATCGGCGCCGAGCTCGCCGTCCTCGCCGACGCGTTCGCCGACGAGCTCGTCGAGCACCGCCTGATCATCACCAAGGACGACGAGTGGCACACCCTGATGCTCTCGGCGTGCCCGAACCAGCGCCTGCTCGACCTCATCGAGCAGGTCCGCAGCGCGTTCCACCGCTACGAGTCGCTGCTCGTCGCCGAGGACGTGAAGGTCGAGCGCGTGGCCGCCGAGCACGGCGAGATCGCCCGCCACCTCACCGAGGGAGACGTGCCCGCCGCGATCGAGGCGCTCCGCCTGAACTGGCTGCACGGCATGCGCCGCATCCTCGACAACGCGTCGAGTCCGTACTTCACGGCCTGAGCGTCGACACCCCTGCGACGTCGCCCCGAGAGGCCCGGAGCGCCAAGGGCCCAACTGGCGACCGATGGCAAGACACCAAAATCACTAGATATGCCGCGCATTTGTGTTTTTGGTGTTTAATCGATAGATGAGAGCTTCCTTCGACAGAGTGATCGCCGATCTGGACAGCGACGAGCTCCTCACGACCGGCGAGGCCGCGGCGCTGCTCGGCAGCTCACGGCAGCATGTCGTGAACCTCATCGAACGCGGCGACCTTGCCGCGATTCGGATCGGGGCCCATCGGCGCGTACGACGCGGTGACCTGCTGGAGATCCGCCGAGGGTCCACCCGCGCGACCCGCGACCAGGAACGAAGTCGCTGGCTGGGCATCGCCGTTGCCGGCGAGTTGATCCGCGATCCGGAATCAGTGCGCGCGGCCGGTCGTGCGTGGCTGGCACGAACACGGGCGCGCCCGAATCGCTGGAACGAAGAATGGGGCGCTCTGCTGGACGGCCCGGTCGAACCGATCCTCACCGCGCTCACCGCGGACACTCCGCACGCACGCGAACTCCGGCAGAACTCCCCGTTCGCGTCCGTCTTGAGCGATGAGGATCGAACACGCATCCTCGCGTCCTTCCGAGAGAGCCGCTGATGCTCCGCTCCGAACTCGCGCATCTGCTCCGCGCAGCCGCTCGCATCGCCGACCCTGAGATGCTCGTCATCGGCAGCCAGTCGATTCATGGCAGTTTCCGCGACGATGAGCTTCCCGAACTCGCCATGGTGTCCCGCGAAGCGGATATCGCGTTCTGGAACGACGTCGATGACGAGCTCGCGGACCGGCTCGACGGCGCCATCGGCGAGCTGTCCTTCTTCGATGAGACGCATGGCTACTACGCCCAGGGCGTCAGCGTGAGCACGGCCGTGCTCCCCGACGGCTGGCGGTCCAGGATCGTCTCCTTCGACGACTCCGAGGCAGGCGAAGCGCGGGCATCCTGTCTGGATCCGCGCATGACCTCGCCCTCGCGAAGCTCGTCGCGAATCGCGAGAAGGACCGCGCTTTCGTTCTCGCACTCCTCGATACCGGCCTCTTGAGCGCCGCGATCCTCCTCGAGCGACTGGAGCACCTGCCCGTCGCGCCCGTCCTCCGGACTCAGATCCGTCGTTTCCTCTCCCGCTGACGGTCAGCCCTTGACGGCGCCGCCGAGCAGGCCCGCGACGAACTGCTTCTGGAACACCAGGAACAGCACGAACAGCGGCAGCGTGGCCAGGAGCGATCCGAGCATCAGCCCGGAATAGTCCACACGGCTGAGTCCGATCATGGTGTTCAGCGCCACCGGAACCGTGTACTTGTCCTCGGAGTTCAGCATGAGCAGCGGCCAGATGAACGAGTTCCACTGGCTGATGAACGTGTAGATCACGAGTGCCGCGATCTGCGGGCGTGCGACCGGCAGCACGATCCGGTAGAACGTGCGAAGCTCGCCCGCGCCGTCGATCCGCGCCGCCTCGATCAGCGTCGTCGGGAAGTCCAGGAACCCCTGTCGCATCAGGAAGATGCCGAAAGCGTTCGCGAGGAACGGCACGATCAGCGCCTGATACGTGTCGATCCAGCCGGCACTGGCCATCATCTGGAACAGCGGAACCAGCAGCACCTGCATCGGGATCATCATCGTGACCAGGATCACGCCGAGCAGCACGCCGCGTCCGCGGAACCGGTAGGTCGCCAGCCCGTAGCCGCACATGATGCTGATCAGCGAGCTGAACACCGTGTAGACCACGGCGACCAGCACGCTGTTGAGCATCACCTGGCCGAAGCCGACGCTCTCCTGCAGCCGGCCGAGGTTCTGCCAGAACTCGCCGCCGGGCAGCAGCGGCAGCGGCGTGACGAACAGATCCGAGGTCTTGTGCGTGCTGGCGATGACCATCCACAGGAACGGGACGAGCGCGAGCACGCTCGCCAGGATCATGACCAGGTAGACCGGCGCGCGCAGCACCATCCGGCGCACGAGCGGCTCGCCGTGCGTCGACGGCTGACCGCTGCGCCGGCGGCGGCCGGTGGTGATCAGCTGCGTCGTCATGGCTTCTCCCTCATGATGCGGAACTGGATCGCCGCGATGATCCCGGTGAGGATCACGAGCATCCAGGCGATGGCGCTCGCGTATCCGAAGTCGAACTGCTGGAACCCGATCTTGTAGAGGTAGAGCACCGGCGTCAGGGTCGCGTTGTTCGGGCCGCCGCCGGTGAGGATGAAGTTCTCGTCGAACAGCTGCAGTGCGCCGATGGTGCTGGTCACGCTCGTGAAGATCAGCACCGGCCGCAGCTGAGGGACGACGATGTGCCGGAAGATCTGCCATCGCCGGCACCGTCGATGCGCGCCGCCTCGTAGAGCTCGGCGGGGATCGCCTGCAGCCCCGCGAGGATGATGACCATGTTGTAGCCGGTCCAGCGCCAGGTGATCGAGGCGATCACGGCGACCCGCGCCCACCACTCGTTGTTCAGCCAGTCGATCGGACCCGCGCCGAGCAGCGCGAGGAACTGGTTCAGCAGGCCGCCGTCGGTGGTCATGATGACCCGGAACACGACCGAGTAGGCGACCAGCGTGGTGATCGACGGCAGGAACGCGAGCAGGCGGAACCCGGCGCGGAAGCGCAACCAGGCCTGGTTCAGCAGATACGCGAGGCCGACGGCCAGCGCCATCATGATCGGCACCTGCACCACCAGGATCAGCAGAGCGTTGCCGAGGCTCTTCCCCACGAGCGGATCGTGGAACATCCGCACGTACTGATCGAACCCGACGAACGTGCTCACGCCGCCGGAGGTGCGGAAGAAGCTCTGCAGCAGCGACACCGCCAGCGGGTAGGCGAAGAACAGCGCGAGCAGGGCGGCGGCGGGCAGCGCGAACCAGAGCCCTGGGCGCTGCATGCGCGCGGCGAAGCGCCGGCTCGCCCGAGGGGAGCCGAGGCGTGCGTCGCCGCGGCTCCCCTGGGTCGAGGACCGGCGCGTGAGCGTGGTCGTCACGTCAGCCCGCGATCTTCCGGCCGGTCGAGTTCGCGATCTGCGCGGCCGCGTCATCGAGAGCCTTCTTCGGGTCCGCTCCGTTCAGCACCGCGGCCGCCACGGCGTTCGAGACGGCGTCGCCCGCCACCGACTGGTCGGAGGTGAACGTGATGGCCGGGATCTTCGGGGTCAGTCCGGCGAACGTCTGGAACACCTTCTGCCCGCCGAAGTAGTCGCTCGGCTTCTCGAAGAAGTCGGACCTCAGCGCCGGCAGGTAGGCCGGGAACAGCCCCTCCTTCTGCATCATGCCGGACTGGTTGTCGGTGTTCGCGAGCACATAGGCCATGAAGTCGGCGGCAAGCTGCGGGTTCTTCGCCTGCGTCGGGATCGCGAGACCGGATCCGCCATTGTTGGAGGTCGGCGCGCTCTTGTCGTCGAAGACGGGCAGGTCGCGCACGGCGTACTTGCCGCTGAGCTCGGGGGCCTCGCCCTCGAGCGTGCCGATCCACCAGACCGCCTCGGGGGTGACGGCGGAGTCGCCGTCCTTCGCGCTCGTGACGCTCGCATCCCACCCCTTGGCGTTCTTGATGAGCCCCTTCTGCTGCATGGTCTGCAGCAGCGTGAGCGTGCGCACGGCCTGCGGCGAGTTGACGGTGATGTCGCCCTTGGCGTCGAAGTACCCCTGACCCTGCTGCTGCAGGAGCATCGAGGTGGATCCGCCCGCGGCGAGGTCGAGGGTGACCAGCGTGTGTCCGGTGGCGGCCTTGATCTTCTCTCCGGCGGCGACGAGATCGTCCCAGGTCTTCACGGAGGACGGATCCACGCCCGCCGTCTGGAAGTAGTCGGCGCGGTAGAACAGGCCGACCGTGCCGGAGTCCCACGGCGCCATGCGCAGCTTGCCGCTCTTGTCGGTGCCGGTGGCCCACTTGAACGGGTCGAAGTCGGCCTTCTTGTCGCCGAGCACGGGCGACAGGTCGGCGAAGCCCTTCGGGAACTGCGTGATGTAGCTCTGGTTGTGGTCGGTCTCGAGCGTGATCATGTCGGGCAGGCCGGTGCCCGCCTGCAGCCCGACCGAGATCTTGTCGTAGGCGTTGTCGTAGCCGATGTCGACGACCTTGATGGTCGTGCCCTTGTGCGCCTTCTCGTAGTCGGCGCCGAGCCGCTTCAGCGCCGTGGCCGCCACGTCCCACGACCAGATGGTGATCGTGCCCGTGGCGTTCGCGGCGGGCTTGAGCGCCTCGCCGCCGGCAGATGGAGCGCCGCCTCCGAACGCGCATCCGGACAGGGCGATGGCCGCCGTCGTCGCGATCCCTGCCGCGAGCATCCCGCGTCGCTTCATCATGACCTCCTCGTCGACCGGAACTGGATATTGAATACAGTACACGCGTGTTCACGTGAACACCAGGCCTCGGCGACACGACGGATCCAGATCCGACGCCGCTCGACGGCGACACCGTTCGTCGAGTGCACGGCCACCCGTCGAATGCACCCTTGTTCACGCCGATAGGGCGTGCGCTCGGCGAGAACAGGTGCACTCGGCGCGGCGCAGGTGCGGCGGGCGCCGGGCACGCCGGCGCTCGCCGTCGGCTCAGACGCTGAGCGTGACCGCGAGGTCGATGAAGAGCGCGGCCGACCAGCCGAACGCGGTCGTCGCGCGGGGCGCCTTGAGGCCCGTGCGCGGGTTGTAGTACTCGTGCGGGCCGCCGCCGTGGATCACGAGGCGCACGGTCTGCTCGCGCAGCGCCCTGGCCTGTTCCGGTCTGCCCGCCGTCTCCAGGCCCTCCGCGATGAGGGCGCTCGTGTTGATCCAGATCGGGCCGCGCCACATCCGCTCCGCGGAGAAGTCCGGATCCGCGGCCGACACGGTCGGCAGGCCCCACGCCAGTCCGTAGCGCTCCGGATCCTCGATCGCCGCGAGCAGCGCGGTGACGGCCCGCGCCGGCAGACCGTCGATCCGCAACGGCATCAGCCCCACGACGGTGTCGCTCTCGATCCGCTCGCCCGCCGCCTCGGCGGCGTCGCCGGAGTCCCGCACGCCAGGGCCGCGCGCGATGAACCGCTGCAGATCGTCGTCCCACAGCCGCCGCATCAGCAGCTCCGCGGTGCGCTCGGCGCGCGCGAGGTTGCCCGTCGCGTCGTATCCGGGCAGGTAGCGAGCGGCGAGCGCGGCGATCTCGCGGTCCTGCTGCACGAGGTAGGCGGCGAGGTCGGGGGCGGTCGTCGGGATCGGCCCGTCGAACACCGGGCTGTCGTCGAGCCCGGACGAGTACGGGATGGCCGTACTCGGGCAGGCCGTCGCCGTCGAGGTCGGATCCGCCCTGCGCGGGTCCGGCGAACCACCAGTCCTGCGAGCGGATCACCCGCTCGAGCTGCGCGGCCGCCCACTCCGGCGCGTCCTCGACCTCGAGCACCTTGCGCAGCGCCCACGCCGCGAGCGGCGGCTTGGTGAGCGGGACGGGCGCGGACGGATCGGCGATCTGCGAGCCCGCCCGGCGCAGGTTCGCGCGATCCGACTCGGGCAGATCGTCGCTGGTCGCGAGGATTCCCTCTTCGTGCACGACGTCGGGCAGCTGCCCGTTCTCGCGCGGGAACCGGAACGCGAGTTCGAGCTGCTCGCGGGCGAGCGCGGGGTCGCCGTGGCGCAGGCCGACCGCGATGAAGTAGGCGTCCCACTGCCACAGGCCCACGTAGCCGATCTTGGAGGGGACGACCGCCCTGGCGCCGGCGAGCGCGGGCAGGTCGACGATGTTCGCGCCGAGCACCCACCAGCAGAACGCGGCCATGTCCTGCAGGTCGTCGCGCACGCGCGGGCAGCGGTCGAACCACTCCGCCCACTCGGCCTCGAGCGCCTGCTCGGCCGCGGAATGGGCACCGGCCGGCTGCGGGCCGACCGCGACGGCACGATCCGCGTCCACGGCGATGCGCAGTCGCGCCGATCGCGTGCACCTGCTCGGATCCGTCCGGCAGCCGCAGCCGCCGGATCCCGGGTCGCCTCCGATGCTCAGCGCGCGCAGCCCGTCGAACGTCAGGGTCGCTCCGCTCCCGTCGCGATTTCCGTCGCTTTCCGCGCGTTTCCCGACAGTTTTGCGACGGGAGCGGATCGAGCGTCGACGGGAGCGGACCGGCGGACCGCCGGAGAGTCGACGGCGGTCCGGCCGCCGAACAGGATCCGGTGCGGCTGCACGTCGACGATCGGGCAGAGACGCGCACCGTTCGCGTCCCGCACGTCGAGCTCGTCCAGCACGCGGCACTCGTCCAGCCCGCGCTCGTATTCGGAGGTGTGCACGCGCACGCCGTCGCCCTCGCGGAACACGAGCAGCCGCGAGCGCGGCATCGTGAAGGGCGCCGTCACGAGGTCGAGGTGTCGGCCCGCGGCGAGCGCGAGCGCGGCGGCGTCGGTCATGCGTCAGCGCCCGCCGAGACCCGAGGCGGCCATGCTGTTCAGGATCCGGCGCTGCCCGATCACGAACACGATCAGCATCGGCACGGTCGAGATCGCCGAGGCCGCCATGACGAGCCCGTAGTTGACCGAGCCGAACTGGCCCTGGAACGAGGTGAGCAGCAGCGGCACCGTGAACAGGTCGGGCGAGTTCAGCAGCACGAGCGGGAACAGGAACGCGTTCCAGACCCCGATCGCGGTGATGATCGCGAGCGCGCGCGAGTCCCGGGCGGAGGTTCGGGAGCACGACGCTCCAGAAGATGCGCCAGCGCCCCGCGCCGTCGACGAGCGCCGCCTCCTCGAGCTCCCGGGGCAGCGCGAGCACGAACTGGCGCATCAGGAACACCGCGAACGGGTTGGCGATCATGCCGGGCACGATCAGGGCGAGGTGGGAGTCGACCCAGCCCAGCTGCGTCATCAGCAGGTAGAACGGGATGAGCGTCACCTGCGCGGGGATCATCTGCGTCGCGAGGAACACGATGAACAGGACCCTGGATCCGCGGAACCGGATCCGCGCGAACGCGTACCCGGCCATCGATGCGGTGATCAGGGTCCCGACCACCACGAGCACGGTGATGTAGGCGCTGTTCAGGTAGGCCTGCCCGAACGGCACGGCCTGCCACGCCTTCACGTAGTTGTCGACGGTCCACGGGCTGGGCAGGAACGACAGCGGGTTCTTCAGCAGCTGCGGCAGCGTCTTGAACGAGGTCAGCAGCATCCAGATGAACGGGAACACCATGCCGATGCCGGCGGCGATCAGCACGACGTGCAGCAGCGTCGCCGTGGCACGCCGCCCGCCCTTGCCGCGGCCCGCCGGCTTGGGGCGGAACCGGCGCCCCGGGGCGACGATCGCGAGGGTCGAGTCGGTGGCGGGCGCGACGCCGCCGGTCGTGATGCGCGGAGCTTGGGTGCTCATGCGGGATCGTCCTCGTAGTGCACGAACTTCTTCTGTGCGGCGAACTGGATCGCGGTGATCACCAGGGTGAGCAGCAGCAGGATGATGCTGGCCGCGCTGGAGAGACCGAACTTGAACTGCCGCATGCCGAGCTCGTAGATGTGGAACACGATCGTGCGGGTGGCGTTGTCGGGGCCGCCGCCGGAGACCAGCACGTACACCGTGTCGAAGGTCTGCAGCGAGGAGATGAACGCGATCACCGACGAGAAGAACACGATCGGCGACAGCAGCGGCAGCCGGATCGCGGTGAACAGGCGCCACGCGCCCGCCCCGTCGATCCGCGCCGCCTCGATCACCGAGGGCGAGATGTTCTGCAGCCCGGCGAGGAAGATCACCACGTTCAGGCCGAGCGACGACCAGATCGTGACGATGCACACGGCGATGAGCGCGAGGTGCGGATCCTGCAGCCAGTCCGGCGGGGCGATCCCGAACGTCTTCGAGATGAACGACGAGAGCATGCCGTCGCCGCGGAAGATCTGCTGCCAGATCATCGCGACCGCGACGGTCGAGGTGACCACGGGGGCGAAGAACAGCACCAGGTACAGGGTGCGGGTCTTCAGCCGCTCCAGCGCCACCGCGATCACCACGGCGAGACCGAGACCGATCGGCACCGTGATGACCGCGATGAGCAGGGTGTTCAGGATCGCGCGTCCGAACAGGGGATCGGTGAACTCCTTCGCGAAGTTGTCCATGCCGACCCAGCTGAGCTCCCCCAGGCCGTCCCACTTCGCGAAGGCGAGGACCAGGCTCGCGGCGAACGGGAGGAGCACGAACAGCCCCATGCCGAGCAGTTGGGGCCCGACGAACACGTATCCCCAGCGCCGGTCCCGCCGCCGCCAGGCGGCCTCCTTGCGCAGCACGGGCGCCGCCGTCGTGGACGGCACCCGTGCGTCGATATCGGACGCGATCATGATCAGTTGGTGCCGTTCTTCACCAGTTTCGCGACGGCGTCCAGCGTGCCCTTCGCATCCTGCTTGCCCTCGTACAGCTTCAGGAACTCGTCGCTGATCGAGATCGACAGGCCGGGGATGCGCGCCTCGGGGGCGTAGTCCTCGAAGCCGATGTCGCGCATGTCGAGGAAGGTCTGCGCGTGCTCCGGGTAGCTGCCGTCGAGCACGACCTTGTCGGCGCCCTTGATCGAGGGGACCGCGTTGCCGCCGCCCTGCAGACGGAACGTCTGGCCCTCGGCGGAGAGGAACTCGGTCCAGAACGTGAACGCGGCGTCCTTCACCTTGGTGCGCGCGTTGATCGCGAGGTACGAGGTGGCGACGCCGGTGGGCGCCGCCTTGCCGTCCGGCGTGGGCCACGGGGCGATGTCGTAGTCCTGCTTGTCGCCGGCGGCCTCGATCGTGCCGATCGTGTAGCGGCCCTGCACGTAGAAGCCGGCCTTGTGCGCGACGAACACGCTGTCGGATCCGGCCCCCTTGGGCATGCTGTCGGCGGCGAGGAAGGTCTTGTCCTGGAACAGTGAGCCGAGCTGCTCGACGGCCTTGACCGCATCCGGGTTCTTGTCGGCGGTGAACGCGCCCTTGTCGTCATACGGGGCCTTCACGCCCTGCGAGCTCAGCCAGCTCCAGTGCGTGGACCAGTAGTTCCAGAACATCGAGCCGGTGAGACCGGCGTCATGCAGCTTCTTGTTCATGTCGAGGAAGGTCGCGGTGGTCCACTTCCCCTCCTTGGCCAGCGTGGCAGGATCCTCCGTGATGCCCGCGGCCTTGAGCGCCTGCTTGTCGTACCAGAACACGTCGGGGTTGGAGTCGTTCGGGGCGGCGTACAGGTCGGAACCCTTCTGCGCGGCGCCGAACAGGCCCGGGTAGAAGTCGTCCGGCTTCGTCTTGCTGGTCGACCCCTCCATGAGCGGCTTCATCGACATCAGCCGGCCGGAGTCGACGAACTGGCCGATCTTGTCGTCTCCCACGTAGAACACGTCGGGCGCGGTGTTGCTGGTCAGCTGCGCGAGGAGCTTGGAGTGGTAGTCGTCGTACCCGGCGACCGGCTGCAGCTTGACCGTGATGTTCGGGTGCTTCTTCATGAACTCCTTGTCGAAGTCCTGGTAGCGCTTCAGCTCGTCGGCGCTGCCCCACGTCGACCAGACGACGGTGGCCTTGCCGTCGGCGCCGGCACCCCCTCCACCTCCTCCGCCACTGCAGGCGGCCAGTCCCAGCGTGAGGGCACCGGCCGCGGCGAGCGCAAGGGTGCGCGTGATGCGGGAGGGGAAGCGGGGCATGTCGCCACCTCTTTCGTCGTCGGAAGAGCTCGATCGGGTATGAGACGCTTCTCGTATTCTGTATACAAAACGCAGAAGTGTCAAGCAGGTCCCGACCTCTACCGACTCCTCCAAGCCGGAACACCCACCCCCGAAACAACTTGACAAACATAGAAGCTTTCGACCCCGCAAGGAGCTGCCTCCGAGATCGTTGAGCGGGCACCGAACGCAGCGAGGAGAGCGACGAGACAATGAGGATGGTGGTGGGTTCCGATCCCTGGGTTCCTGACTTGAGAACGAGCCCGCGCGACCGAGCTTCGGCCTACGCTCGAACCGTGAGCTTCCTCGTGACCGTCCCGACCGCCGAACTCGCCGCCGACCTCCTCCCGCTCCCGGCGGGCGCCGAGGTGCGCGTGTGGGACATGGCGACCCCGCCCCCGGCGGATCGGATCGACATCGTCGTCCCGTCCTACCTCGGCCGGCAACACATGTCCTCCCTCGCCGGCATCGAGGTCGGTCTCGTACAGGGGCAGATGATCGGGTACGAAGGCGTGATCGACCGGATCCCCGCCGGGATCCCGTTCGCGAACGCGGCGAGCGTGCACGAGACCGCGACCGCCGAGCTCGCCGTGGGGCTCACGATCGCCGCGCAGCGCGAGCTGCCGCGCTTCGTGCGCGCGCAGGACGCCGGCATGTGGGATCGCGGATTCACCTCCAGCCTCGCCGACCGGCGGGTGCTGCTGGTCGGGATCGGCGGCGTCGGCAAGGGCATCGCCCGGCGCCTGGCCGGGTTCGAGACGTCGATCACGGCCGTGGGGCAGACCGCCCGCACCGAGGTCGTCGAGGGCGTGGGCGAGATCGCCGTGCACCCGCTCTCGGCGCTGCCGGCACTCCTGCCCGAGGCCGAGATCGTGATCCTCTCGCTTCCGGGCGGACCCGAGACGCACCGTCTGTTCGACGCCGCGATGCTGGCCCGGATGGCGGACGGCGCCCTGCTCGTGAACGTCGGACGCGGCACCCTCGTCGACACCGACGCCCTCGTGGCGGAGGGCGGGCGGATCCGCGCCGCGCTCGACGTGATGGACCCGGAACCGCTCCCCGAGGGGCACCCGCTGTGGACGCTGCCCGGCGTGCTGTTCACCCCGCACATCGGCGGCGCGTCGACCGCGATGAGCCCCCGGATCGCCGCGCTGATCCGCACCCAGATCGACCGCATGCTCGCCGGTGAGGAGCCGGTGAACCTGATTCCCCGGTGAACCGCGCGGGGGTCTTCCCCGTTCCCCCGGGACGTTGAGCGAGGCCGGAGCGCCAGCGACGACCGAGACGAAACGCCGTTCCCCCGCGGATGACCCCGTTTCGTCTCGCTCCGACTCCGTCGCTGCTCGCTCAACGACCCCGGGGAGGAGCTGCATCCGGGGACGTTGAGCGAGGCCGGAGCGCCAGCGACGACCGAGACGAAACGCCGTTCCCCCGCGGACGGCCCCGTTTCGTCTCGCTCCGACTCCGTCGCTGCTCGCTCAACGACCCCCGCGAGGCGCTGCATCCGGGGTCGTTGAGCGAGGCCGGAGCGCCAGCGACGACCGAGACGAAACGCCGTTCCCCCGCGGAGGCGGCGACGTCGTCGCGATCCCGTACCCTGATGCGATGCCCGCGATCGAACAGTTCTCCGCGCCCGGTTCCGAGTGGTGGCGGACCGCCGTCATCTACCAGATCTACCCGCGTTCGTATGCGGATGCGAACGGCGACGGCGTCGGAGATCTGCCCGGCATCACGGCGCATCTCGACGCCCTCTCCGAGCTGGGCATCGACGCGATCTGGCTCAGCCCGTTCATGCCCAGCCCGCAGAAGGACGCGGGCTACGACGTGTCCGACTACCGCGGCGTGGATCCCCTCTTCGGCACACTCGACGACTTCGACGCGATGCTCGCCGCGGCGCACGCGCGCGGGATCCGGGTCATCGTCGACCTCGTGCCGAACCACTCCTCCGACCAGCACCCCTGGTTCCAGGAGGCGCTGAAGTCCGCGCCGGGCAGCCGCGAGCGGGCCCGCTACATCTTCCGCGACGGCAAGGGCGCGCACGGCGAGCTGCCGCCGAACAACTGGCAGAGCGTGTTCGGCGGCGGCATGTGGACCCGCGTGACCGAGGCCGACGGCGCACCCGGCCAGTGGTACCTGCACATCTTCGACACCAGCCAGCCCGACTTCGACTGGACGAACGAGGACGTCCGCGAGGAGTTCCGCGGCGTGCTGCGGTTCTGGCTGGACCGCGGCGTCGACGGCTTCCGCGTGGACGTCGCGCACGGCCTGATCAAGAAGGACGGGCTGCCCGACTACACCCCGCCGTCCGGCGGCTCGATGGGCGGCGGCCAGGAGGACGTGCCCTACTGGGGACAGCCCGGCGTGCACGAGATCTACCGCGACTGGCACGAGGTGCTCGCGGCCTACGACGGCGAGCGCGCGCTGTGCGCCGAGGCGTGGCTGCCGACGCTGCAGCAGACCGCGCTCTGGGTGCGCCCGGACGAGATGAACCAGGCGTTCAACTTCAACTACCTGGAGACGGCGTGGGACGCCCAGGAGCTGCGTGCGGTGATCCGCGACTCCCTGGACGCGTTCGGCGCGGTCGGCGCCCCGAGCACATGGGTGCTCTCCAACCACGACGTGGTGCGGCACGCCTCCCGCCTCGCGCTCACCTGGGACAACCCGCAGGGCGACGGCATCGGCCCGCGGGACGAGCCCAAACCCGACCGCGCGCTCGGCCTCTCCCGCGCCCGCGCCGCGACGACCGTGATGCTGTCGCTGCCCGGATCCGCCTACCTCTATCAGGGCGAGGAGCTGGGTCTGCCCGAGGCGATGGAGATCCCGGACGAGTTCCGGCAGGATCCCACCTGGTTCCGCACCGACGGGGAGCGCTACGGGCGCGACGGCTGCCGCGTCCCCCTGCCGTGGACCGCGTCCGGCCCGGCCTACGGCTTCAACGGCACCGGCGCTTCCTGGCTGCCGCAGCCGGCGGAGTGGGCCGAGTACGCGCGCGACGCCGAGGAGACCGACGCCGACTCGACGCTGTCGCTCTACAAGACCCTTCTGCGGCTGCGCGCGGAGCGCAACCTGGGATCCGGATCCCTCGTCTGGGAGGATCTGGGATCCGACGCGGTCGCGTTCCGCCGCGGAGACCTGCACGTCGCGGCGAATCTCGGCGACGCGCCGCTCGCGCTGCCCGCCGGGGCGAACGTTGTCGTGCGCAGCGAGCCGTTCGCCGGCGCCGCGCTGCCGGCGAACACGGCCGCCTGGTACACGCTGAGCTGACCCCGCGGGCACGGCCTGCTCGGTCCCGTCGCACCAGACGCCTGAGGTGCCCTGACAGTAACTCCCTCCCGTCCCTCGCGCGCGTTAGCGTCGGGTGTCCGCCCACGCTCACCCGAAGGACCACGCATGACCTCCGAACCCTCGCTCGCCCCGCACGAGACGGGCCCGATCCCGACCGGCACCCCCGGTGAGAAGGGCCACTGGGGTGGCGTGTTCGCGATGTCGTTCGCCGCCTTCGCCCTGGTCGCGTCCGAGTTCATGCCGGTGAGCCTGCTCACGCCGATGGCCGCCGACCTCGGGGTCAGCGAGGGCCTCGTCGGGCAGGGGATCGCGATCTCCGGGCTGTTCGCCGTGCTGACCAGCCTGTCGATCTCGACGCTGGCCGGCCGCGTGAACCGCAAGGCGCTGCTGCTCGGGCTCACGGTGCTGATGGCCGTGTCGGGTGCGCTGATCTCGATCCCGCCGGGCTATGCGGTGTTCATGGTCGGCCGTGCGCTGATCGGCGTCGTGATCGGAGGCTTCTGGTCGATGTCGGCGGCGATGGCGATCCGCCTGGTCCCCGCCGCGCAGGTGCCGCGCGCCCTGGCGATCTTCAACGGCGGCAACGCCCTGGCCACCGTGCTCGCCGCGCCTCTGGGCAGCTACCTCGGGGCGCTGATCGGGTGGCGCGGAGCGTTCTTCTGCCTCGTCCCCGTGGCCGTGATCGTGCTGATCTGGCAGTGGATCACCCTGCCGTCGCTGGCGGTCACTCCCGAGGCGCACGCCGCCCGGGACATCTTCGGAGTCTTCCGCGCCTTGAAGAGCCCCACCGTCGCCTGGGGGATGGCCGCCTGCGGCGCCTTCTTCATGGGCCAGTTCATCCTGTTCACCTACGTGCGCCCGTTCCTCGAGACGGTCACCCGCGTCGACGTCACGATGGTCTCGGTCGCGCTGCTCGTGCTCGGCGTCACCGGCTTCGTCGGCACGGTGCTGATCGGCCGCTTCCTCGGGGCGGGCCTGTACCGCACCCTGGCCGTCATCCCCGCACTGATGGCGGTCGTCGCCGCCGGCCTGGTCGCGTTCGGCGCCTCGCTGCCGGTCGTCCTCGTGCTCCTGGGCGCGTGGGGCCTGCTGGGCACGTCGGCCCCCGTCGGCTGGTGGAGCTGGGTCGCCCGGGTCATGCCGCACAACGCCGAGCAGGGCGGAGGGCTCATGGTCGCCGTGGTGCAGACCTGCATCGCCCTCGGCTCCACGGCGGGCGGTCTGCTCTTCGATTCGATCGGCTACCGCGGCGCCTTCCTGACGAGCGCTGCGGTGCTCCTGCTGGCGGCGATCCTCACGGTGCTGACCGCCCGGATCGCCCGAAACGACCCGGCCGCCGTCTGAGCGCGCCTCGTCGATCAGTCTGCTCAGGCGATCCGCCTGTCACCTCTCCCCCTCGGTTCCCGTCGCAAAAACTGTCGCCACCTCGTGCTCCCGTCTCGAAAACTGTCGCTATGGCGAGCCCAGACCGACGGATTTCGCGACGGGAGCAACCGGCGGGGCGGCCGAAGCGCGGACCGACGGGGGCGAGATGGCGACGCGGAGCGAGGGACCGGATCCGGTCAGGCCACAACCCGGAACGCAGGGGAGAAGAGAGCTACGTGCACGACGACGGATCCACCCGACGGATCCGCGCCCGGCGCCGCCGGTAGGCTCGGCCGCATGACGATCGACCTCGAAGCGCTCTTCATCGACCTGCACCGCCACCCCGAGCTGTCCTTCCAGGAGACGCGCACCGCCGCGATCGCCGCGGGGCATCTGCACGAACTGGGGCTTGAGGTCACCACGGGGGTCGGCCGGACGGGGGTCGTGGGCGTGCTGCGCAACGGGACCGGCCCGGTGGTGTGGGCACGCGCCGACATGGACGCGCTTCCGGTCGTCGAGCAGTCCGGCCTGCCCTATGCGAGCACCGCGACCGGCACGGATCCGGAGGGCCACGAGGTCGGCGTCATGCACGCGTGCGGTCACGACATGCACGTGACGGCGATGATCGGCGCCGTCGAGGAGCTGGTGCGCACCCGGGACGAGTGGTCCGGCACCGTGGTGGTCGTCATCCAGCCCGCCGAGGAGTTCGGCCAGGGCGCGCGGGCCATGCTCGACGACGGCATGCTCGACCGGTTCCCCCGCCCCGACGTCGTGATCGGGCAGCACGTCACCCCGCTGCCCGCGGGCATCATCGGGGTGCGCCCCGGCCCGCAGATGTCGGCGTCGGACGGCCTGCACGTGGTGCTGCACGGCCGCGGCGGCCACGGGTCCCGTCCGCACGCGACGATCGACCCGGTCGTGATGGCCGCAGCCACCGTGATGCGCCTGCAGACCGTGGTGTCGCGCGAGGTGGATCCGCACGACCTCGCCGTGGTGACCGTCGGGGCGATCCATGCGGGCACCAAGAACAACATCATCCCGGCTGAGGCCACGCTCGAGCTGAGCCTGCGCTACCCGGACGAGGCGCTCCGCGCGAAGGTGCTCGAGAAGGTGGAGCGGGTCATCCGCGCCGAGGCGATGGCGTCCGGCGCGATCGAGGATCCCACCATCGAGACCCTGCACACGCTGCCCGCCACGATCAACGACAACTCCGCCACGGAGCGCGCGACCGCCGCCTTCCGCGCGGCGTTCGGCGACGACGCGGTGATCGACCCCGGCCTGTTCACCGGGAGCGAGGACGTGTCCTGGTTCGCCCGCGACGCGGACGCCCCGCTGGTGTTCTGGTTCTGGGGCGGAATCGACCCGGCCCGCTACGCCGCCGCCGTCGCGAGCGGCACGGTGGACAGCGAGATCGCGACGAACCACTCCCCCTTCTTCGCGATCGAGATCCACCCCACGATCGAGATCGGCGTGCAGGCGCTGGCCGTCGCGGCCCGCGAATTCCTGGACTGACCCGACTCCCGCGCTGCGGAGTTGCCATCGTCCTGAATTCCGCGGACGGAATTCGACGCATTGTCATAGCCGGTTGATAGCCCGCGGTGGAACGCTGAGTCGTATCCGAAAGGACGAGCATGGCGATTCCAGCAGAGCAGTCGCACCCCGATCCGGCGACTCCGGAGGACACCGTCCTGCGCGTCGACAGCCTCGTGGTGACCTACGGCGCGCGCACCGCGGTCGACGACGTCGGCTTCTCGATCGCCCGCGGCGAGATCCTGGGCCTGCTCGGCCCGAACGGCGCGGGCAAGACGACGACGCTGAGCGTCATCGAGGGGCTGCGCGCTCCCCGGGCGGGATCCGTGACGGTCGACGGGATCGACGCGCTGCGGCACCCGCTCGACGCGCGGGCGCGGATGGGCGTGCAGCTGCAGAACTCGGGGTTCCAGCCCGAGCTCAGCATCGAGCAGCTGCTGCGCCTGTACGCGGGGCTGTACGGCGTGCGGATGTCACGCGGCGAGGTCCGTGCGGCGCTCGACGACGCGGGCCTGGGTCAGGAGTCGTCCAAACGCCTGAAGGGCCTCTCGGGCGGTCAGGCGCAACGGTTCTCCCTCCTCATCGCGACGATCCACAACCCGCTGCTGCTCCTGCTCGACGAACCGACCAGCGGACTGGATCCCCAGTCGCGCCGCAGCCTCTGGCAGCGCATCGAGGCGTCCCGCCACCGCGGCGGCAGCATCCTGCTCACGACGCACTCGATGGAGGAGGCGCAGGCCGTGTGCGACCGCATCATCATCATCGACCACGGCAGACTCGTCACGACCGGCAGCCCGGCCGAGCTGATCGCCGCGCACCGACAGGATCCGCGCGTCCTCGCGATCGCGCACGGCGATCCGACCCTCGAAGACGTCTTCATTGCCCTGACGGGAAGTGACTTCCGTGACTGACACCGCCGTGATCGCCCGGCCTCCGATGAGCCTGACCCTGCGCTCGCTCTTCCGCGCCGACATGATGGTCATCCTGCGGAGCAGGCAGACGCTGCTGCTCAACCTGCTCGTGCCGATCCTCATCCTGGTCATCACCAACCAGATCGGGCGCCGACCGGGAAGCAGCGTCGGCGCGGTCGGTCCGAACTTCATGATCGCGATGGCGCTCACCTACGGACTGCTCTCGTCCGCGCTCATGGGCTACTCGATCACCGTGGCCCGCGACCGCGAGGCAGGAGTGTTCCAGCGCATGCGGGTCACGCCCACCCCGACCTGGGCGATCA
Organism: uncultured Actinomycetota bacterium; assembly: GCA_963791605.1. Lineage (GTDB taxonomy): Bacteria > Actinomycetota > Actinomycetes > Actinomycetales > Microbacteriaceae > Microbacterium. The sequence goes on from CAWBTB010000006.1 coordinate 331,022, forward strand.
TGCTGAGCCGGCTGCTGGTGCAGTTCGCGGCCGCGATCGTCACTTCGATCGTCGTGATCGTCGTCGGCGGGATCATGCACCAGGTCAGCTACAGCGTGGGCACCTATCTGCTGATCTTCCTCGTGGCGGTGTACGGCGCCGCGATGTTCCTCGGGATCGGTCAGGCGATCGTCGGGCTGATCCGCTCGACCACGGCCGTCAACGCGGTAGGGCGGGTGCTCTACATCGTGCTGATCCTGCTCGGCATCCTCGGCGTCACCGGCGTGCTCGGCGACACCTTCACGAACATCGCGAAGTGGACGCCGGTCGGCGCGCTGATCACCCTGTTCACGGCGGTGCAGAGCACCGCGCCCTGGACGAGCGACGCCGGCTGGGCGATCCTCGCGATCGGCGCCTACCTCGTGGTGTTCGCCGGGATCGGCATCCGCTGGTTCAAGTGGGAGGCGAACTGAGCCGGATCAGACGTCGACCGCGACCTGCGCCAGCGCGGCCAGCGGGGCGTGCGCCTCGTGGTGCAGCTGCTCCATCCGCCCGTCGAGCTCGCTCGCCGCGTCGGCCGCCGCCGTCAGGCTGTCCACCAGGTGAGGGGGGACCTGCCCCTGGAACTTGTAGTGGATCTTGTGCTCCAGGCTCGCCCAGAAGTCCATCGCGATCGTCCGGAACTGCACCTCGACGGGGACCATGATCGGGCCGGACGAGAGGAACACCGGCACCTCGAGGATCGCGTGCAGGCTGCGGTAGCCGTTGGCCTTGGGAGCTGCGATGTAGTCCTTCACGATGCGCACGGTGATGTCGTCCTGGGCGGTGAGCAGGTCGAACAGCCGGTACACGTCGGCGACGAAGCTGCACGTGACGCGCACGCCGGCGATGTCGGTGATGTGCTCGCGGATCGAATCGAAGTCGGGCTCGATCCCGCGCCGCGCGACCTTCTCCACGATGCTGTCCGGCGACTTCACCCGGCTCTTCACATGTTCGATCGGGTTGTACGAGTGGTGGTGCGCGAATTCGTCCCGCAGGATCGAGATCTTCGTCTCGATCTCGCGCATCCCGAACTCGTACTCGTGCAGGAAGCGCTGGAACTCGTCACGGAGCTCCCGCGCCTCGGAAAGGGTCTGGTTCAGCGCTTCATCGTCGACCGGAGCCGTGCTCATACCGGCGACGCTACGCACTCGGCGTTCGGATCTCCTGTGTGTTCGTCCAGAGCGGATTCAGGGTCGCGACGACGACGGATCCGGGCGCTCGCGTACCCGTCCGAGACGCTCCCGGGATCCGATTCCGGCGAAGAGTGATGCAACAGTGACATGGCAACCGCGCGGTCAAATTGCATCCGCCCCGAACCAGGCGTAGTTTTGCGGCTCGTGGCACCTGACAGCCGTGAGAACGCGGACGCCCCGCTCGTCGCGAAGCGGATCCTCCTCGGAGAGCCCCTGAGCACCGAGAAGGCGAACGAACAGCTCCTCCCGAAGCGCATGGCGCTTCCGATCTTCGCGTCCGACGCGCTCTCCTCCGTGGCCTACGGCCCGCAGGAGATGCTGATGACCCTCGCGCTGGGGGGTCTGGCCTTCCTGACCTTCGCGCCATGGGTCGCGGCGGCGGTCGTGCTGCTGCTGATCGTGATCGTGCTCAGCTATCGCAAGCTGATCCAGGCGTACCCGTCCGGCGGCGGCGACTACGAGGTCGCCTCGAAGAACCTCGGCGAGATCCCCGGGGTCGTGGTGGCCTCGGCCCTGCTCGTCGACTACATCCTGACGGTGTCGGTGTCGATCGCGTCCGGAGTCGACAACATCATCTCGGCCGTCCCGATGCTGAACCCGGTGCGGGTGGAGCTGGCGGTCGGATTCGTCATCCTGATCGTCATCGTCAACCTGCGCGGCGTCCGCGAGGCGTCCACGTTCTTCGCAATCCCCACCTACGTGTTCGTGGGATCCGTCGCTGTCATGATCGTCACGGGCCTCGTGCGCACCTTCCTCGGCGATGCCCCGATCGCGGCCAGTGCGCACTACACGCTGCAGGGCGAGCACATCGCGGACGCGGCGGTGATCCTGCTCGTGCTGCGCGCCTTCTCCAGCGGCTGTTCCGCCCTCACCGGCGTGGAGGCCGTCTCGAACGGCGTGCAGGCCTTCCGGCTCCCGAAGATCCGCAACGCTCAGATGACGCTGGCGATGATGGGCGGCATCGCGATCCTGCTCTTCACCGGGCTCACCGCGCTCGGCCTGATCACCGGCGTGCACTATGCGGAGGATCCGTGCCGCCTGGTCGGCTTCGACTGCCGTCTTCCGCAGCAGAGCCTGATGGCGCAGGTCGCCGCGGCCGTGTTCGGGGGCGGGTCGATCCCGTTCTTCATTATCCAGGCTGCGACCGCGTGCGTGCTGCTGCTCGCCGCCAACACCGCGTTCAACGGGTTCCCGCTGCTGGGCGCCGTGCTCGCCCGCGACGGCTACGCGCCCAAGGCGCTGAACACCCGCGGTGACCGGCTGGTGTTCTCGAACGGCATGATCCTGCTCGGGATCGCCGCGATCGCCGTGCTGGTGGTCTTCGAGGCGAAACTCACCAACCTCATCCAGCTGTACATCATCGGCGTGTTCGTGTCGTTCTCCCTGGGCCAGATCGGCATGGTCCGGCACTGGAGGGCGCTGCTGCGCAGCACCAGGACCATGAGCGCCGAGGACGGCCAGCCGGTGCGACGCAACGCCTACACGGGCCTCGTGATCAACTCTCTCGGAGCGTCGCTCACCGTCGCGGTGCTGATCATCGTGACCATCACGAAGTTCACGCACGGCGCCTACATGGTGTTCATCGCGATCCCGATCCTGGCCGTGCTGATGATGGGCGTGAAGCGCTACTACCGCGACGTCGAGCACGAGATCGCGATCGACGACACCACGCATTTCGGATCCGAGGGCGACGTCGCGATCATCCTCGTCAACCGGCTGCAGAAGCCGGTGATCAAGGCGATCGACTACGCGATCGCCGCCAAGCACCAGAAGACGATCGCCCTGCATGTGGCAGCCAACCCGGAGGACGGCGTGCAGCTGCAGAAGGAGTGGCAGCACCACCGGATCCCGATCCCGCTCGTGATCGTCGAGTCGCCGTTCCGCACCTATGCGGCCCCCGTCGAGGCGTACATCAACAAGTACCGGGAGAAGCACGGCCCTGCCGTCGTGACCGTCTACCTGCCGCAGTACATCGTCGGGCACTGGTGGGAGTCGATCCTGCACAACCGGCGTGCACGGCGCGTGGCCAACCAGCTCATGCTGGTGCACGGCGTGAGCATCAACCTCGTGCCGTGGCTGCTGGACTCCTCCGAGCTGATCTACGGCCGCCGCTCCCGCCCCCTGCCGGGTCAGCAGCGCGCCGGCCGCCCGGTCGTGCTCTACGCCGAAGCGGGCGAGTCGAAGGGCCGCCGCGTGCAGCGCCCCGCCGGTCCGCCCGAGCACGAGGGCTGAGCCCAGGCGCCGGTCTCCGCCCCACTCGGCCCGCCCCACTCGGCCCGTCTCGGTCGGCCCCGTTGCCTCCTCCGCCCGTCTCCGTGTTGGAAAACGGAGGAGCTCGCGGCGTGTCGCGGGGATCCTGGGGCGACACGCCGGAACCCGTCTCCGTTTTCCGACGGGCGCACCGACCGCACAGCGCTCGATCACTTGATCGTCGACGGCGACGCGACCGAGATCTTCCCGCTGATGATGTCCTTCTTCACCTGGTCCAGCTCGGCTGCGAGATCCGGTGAGACCTTGCCCGCGTAGTCGTGGAACGGCGCGATGCCGACACCGCCGTTCTGCAGCGTCCCCACGTACGGCGTCCTGGTGAACTCGCCCTTCGCCCCGGCGACGACGGCGTCGGCCGTGCCCGTGTCCACGCCTTTCATGACGGACGTCAAGAAGAGATCCTTCAGGTCGGGAGAGGTCAGGTAGTTGTCGGCGTCGACGCCGATCAGCGCGATCGGCCTGCCGCTGTCACGGATCGCCGCACCGGCGGATTCGAAGATCGGGCCGCCGACGGGCAGGACCACGTCCGCCCCCTGATCGAGGATCCCCTGCGCCACCGTCTTGGCCTGCACCCCGGCCTCGAACCCGCCCGTGAACAGGCCCTGCTGCGACGCGGGGTCCCAGCCGACGACCTTCACATCCGCGCCCTTCTGCGTGTTGTAATAGGCGACGCCGTCGGCGAAGCCGTCCATGAAGATCGTCACGGACGGGATCTGCATCCCGCCGAACGTTCCGACGACCTTCGTCTTCGAGTAGCTCGCGGACGCGTATCCGGCGAGGAACGCCGCCTGCGACGTCTGGAACAGGATCGGCTTGACGTTCGGCAGTGAGATCGTGCCGTCGTCGATGATCGCGAAGTCCATCGAGGGATTCGCCTCGGCCGTGGCCTTCGTGGCGTCGGCGAGCGGAAAGCCGACGGACACGACCAGGTTGCACTTCGTGCTGACCATCTGCGCGAGATTGGGCTTGTAATCGGTCGCCTGCTTGGACTCGATGGTGATCGGCTTGGCCCCGATCTGCTTCGCGGCGTCGGTGATGCCGACGAGAGCCGACTGGTTGAACGACCTGTCGTGGAAGCCGCCGGTGCCCGATACCAGGCAGGGGCGGTACGCCGACGACGGCGAGGCGGCTCCCCCGCTGGTCGACGGCGCCGATCCGCATCCGACGAGCAGTACGGCCGGCAGCAGCATGGCGCCGAGAACGCTGAGTCTTGCACTGGTCTTCATGGAGTCCTCCTCGTGGCCCGCAGCACTGCGGGCATCCGCGCCCGCAACGCCGCGAGCACGATCGAGTATGTAATACGAATGACCACGACGTCAAGAGCGGTAACGCAACCAGTTTTGAGACTTGTGGACCTCGATTGTTCCTGTTAGTTTTTCGTATGACATCCGCAACGAAGGGGAGACCATGACCGCGCAGTACCACCTCCGAATCAGCGAGGGCGATGTCGCTCCCGTCGTCCTCCTGCCCGGGGATCCCGCACGGGTGCCCGTCGTGGCGGAGCTGTGGGACGAGGCGCGCCACGTCGCGACCAACCGGGAGTACGTGACGTACACGGGCACCTACCGCGGCGCGCCGATCAGCTGCGTCTCGACCGGGATCGGGGCGCCGTCCACGGCGATCGCGATGGAGGAGCTGGCCCGCTGCGGTGCGACCACCTTCGTGCGGATCGGCACAGCCGGAACCGTGCAGGACTACGTCGCCAACGGCGACATGGCGATCTTCGACTCCGCGGCGCGCTACGACGGTGCTTCGCACCTCTACGCACCCCCGGAGTTCCCCGCCGTCGCCTCGCACGACGTCGTCGAGGCCATGGTCCGGGCGGCCGATCGTCTCGGACTGCCCTATCACGTCGGCACCACGAGGTCCGCGGATACCTTCTACGCCGGGCACCCCCGCCCCGGCTCCTCGTTCAACGGCTACTGGCAGTCCGGCTGGGCGCACTTCTTCGAGGATCTCAAGCGGATGAACGTGATCGCCGCCGAAATGGAGGCGAGCGTGATCTTCGTGCTCGCACGCGTGTGGGGACTGCGCGCCGGTGGGGTGTCCGTCGTGCTCGACAACATGTTCGAGGTCACCGGCGACACCGGTCGGTTCGACCCCGGCGCGGACGTCGATCACGATCCGGGGCACATCGTGAATCTCGCGCGCCTCGGCTGCGAGACGGTGTGGCAGCTGCACCAGCGCGACCGCGAAAGGTCGACGCGCGCCTGACTCCGACGCGCGCTTCCCCGGCAGCGGAACATGGAATGCTGGGACGCATGGATGAACGGGGACGTCGGATCACCGGGACGGACGTCGCACGAGCCGCCGGCGTCTCGCAGTCCGTCGTCTCGCTCGTCTTCTCCGGACGATCCGGCACGCGCGTCGCAGCGACCACCGAGCGACGTGTGCGGGACGCCGCGCAGCGGCTCGGCTACGTACCGAACCAGTCGGCGGCGGCACTGCGGACGGGACGTTCCACGACGCTCGCCCTCGTCGTCCCCGTCATCGCGCAGCCGTTCTTCGCCGCCGTACTGGAGGCCGCGGAGGCACGCGGGCGCGCGCTCGGATACTCACTGGTGCTCCTGGGCGGCATCGGCGACGACACCGGGCCGCAGCGGCTGCTCGACATGCTCCGCGGCAACGTGCTCGCCGGCGCCATCGTCTACGGCCCCTCGGCATTGGAGACGCGCATTCTCGCCGAGGCCCGACTGCCCATCGTCGCGTGCGAGCTGAACGGCCCCGCGCTGCCCACCGTCGACGTCGACTTCACCGACGGCATGACCGAGGCGGCCCGTCACCTCGTCGAGCAGGGGCACACGGCGATCGGGTACCTCGGGACGGCGTATCCGCATGTGACCTACGAGCTCCGCTTCGACGCCTTCGTCGCGGCGCTCCGGGCCGAATGCATCCGCCTGACCGCGATCGAGCGGAGCCCGGCGGCGGACTTCGACGCGGCGCTCGACGCCGCAGGACGCCTCCTCGACGCCGCCCCCGCGCTCACCGCCGTCGTGTGCGACGACGACCTCCTCGCGCCCGCCGTCGTCCGCATGGCGTCCGCCCGCGGGAGGCGCGTCCCCGAGAGCCTGTCCGTCATCGGCGTGGGCGACCTGCCAATCGCGAAGATGCTCACCCCACCGCTCAGCACCGTCGCGATCTCGGCCCGGGAGATCGGCGAGGGCGCCGTCGACGACCTGATCGCGATCACCGAGGGGGCCACCCCCCGCCGCCGCGTCATCGGGACGTCGCTCGTCATCCGGGGTTCGACCGCGATCGCGCCCCGCGCGTTGCCGAATCCGGGGTAGGGGAACCAGAAGCGCTTGCCGTACACGCCGCCTGGCATGCGCGTCGGCTCGGCGGCGTTGGCGAAAGCCGCGCGCGAATCGGGCGCGCCGGGCATCCGGATCCCGCCGCGCCCCTCCGTGTCGGAAAACGGAGGAGCTCGCGGAGTGTCGCAGGGGATCCTGGGGCGACACGCCGGAACCGTCGCCGTTTTCCGACGCGGAGGGGGCGATCGGGGCGCGCGCGACGCAGGACGAGCCGAGCGCGTGCCGGATCCGGGCTAGCGGATCGTGCGGGCGACCGCGTCGAACGCCTTGACGGTCCAGAGCAGGCGCTCGGCGTCCTGCGGGGTCGGCCAGCTGGAGAGCTTGGCGGCGACGACGTTCGCGGGGCGGTTGATGTAGACCATCTGGCCATGGATCCCCAGGGCCAGGAACACGTCGGATCCGGGATAAGGGAACCAGAAGCCGTTGCGGTACATGCCGCCGGGCATGAGCGTCGGCTCGGCGGCGTTGGCGAAGGCCGCGCGCGAATCGGGCGCCCCCGCGACCGTCTCCGCGATCCACGCCGAGGGCAGCACCTGGCGGCCGTCCATGGCGGCGCCGTCGCGCAGGAACAGCGTGCCGAAGCGCAGCAGATCCCGCAGCGACGCCGAGACGCCGCCGTCGAACATGCCCGCGCCCACCGCGTCCACGCCGACGTTGGCGCCGAACTCCGCGCCCATCGGCGCCCACAGCCGCTCCGACATGAGGTCGGCGGCGTGCACCCCGGTCGCCCCCTCGATCACGAACGCGAGCGCGTCGGTCTCGCACGACTTGTAGTCGAAACGGCCGCCGTGTGGGCCGTCCGCGCCGAGCGTGGCGAGGAAGTCGCGGAGCGTGTGCGGGGTGTCCGGATGCCGGCGCGGCGCCCAGCCGATCGCCTCCTCGAGCAGGCGCACCTCGGCGTTCTCGTCCAGGTACGCCTCCGAGAACCGCACACCCGTGCGCATGTCGAGCAGATCGCGCACGCGAGCACCGTCGTAGCCGGATCCGGCCAGCGCGGGCACGTAGGAGGTGACCTGCGCACCCGCGTCGAGGGATCCGTCGCCCATCAGCGTTCCGGCCACCGCGGTCGTCAGCGACTTGCTCACCGACATCAGCAGGTGCAGCACACCCGGCGACATCGTCCCGACGTACTGCTCCCCCATCACCGCGCCGTCGCGGGCGACGATCCAGCCGTCCGTGAAGGTCGAGGCCATCACGTCCTCGAACGGGGCCGACCGCGACTCCCACGGGTGCGGCACGTCGATGTGGCTGAGATCGGCGGGCACCGACGGCAGCGCGAGCGTGCGCCCCCGGGACGAGATCGCGTGCACCGGCAGGAAGTCCGCCATGTGCTGCATCGACCAGCGCAGGTTGGGCTCCTGCTGCCACGCCTCCAGCGGCGGGACGAAGCCGTCCATCGTCCGGGCATCGCCCGTCCCTGCGGCCGGGCCGCTCCAGTTCTCCGTCGCCGGGGGCGTCACATCTCCACTCATGGGGTGGAATCGGTTCCGATCTGCTCATGCTCATCGATCTCCGCGACGGGCGGCAGCGGCGTGGCCGCGTACATCGCCCGGATGGACTCGATGAGGTGCTTCGCGCGGATGGACAGGCGACCCGTGGGCGTCTGCAGACGACCCTTCGTGACCAGGATCCCCAGATCCGCGCCCTTCCAACGATAGTCGCCCGGCCCGTAGATCCGCAGGAAGAACGACTCCGACTCGACTGCCGAGCAGGTGCCAGTCCAGGTCGCCCTGCGAGAACGCGAGGCGTCCGTAACCGTCCAGCACGTAGCGCCCGGTGGGCGGGGCCACGTCGATGTGCTCCACCGTGGCAACCGTGTGCTTGATGATCATGTGACTCCACTGATCGGCCGCGGCGAGCTCCTCCCAGCGGTCGTTGATCTCGTCCACGTCGAGGTCGAACTCGACCCCGGCGTACTCGAGCAGGTGGAACACGAACAGCGGGATGTCGGCGTAGGCGCCGGCCGTCACGTTCGTGATCGCGGAGGCGCCGGAGATCCGCGGGTTCAGCTCGCCCAGGTACACGTCGCCGGTGTCGGTGTCGAGCAGCACGTCGACCTCGAAGAAGCCCCGGTAGCCCTCCGCGCTGAGCGCGTCGCCCAGCTTGCGCACGAGGCTGGTCGCCGCGTGCCGGGTGGGCTCATCGAGCACGCCCGGGAACATCTCGTTGCCGGCCCAGCCGCCGCGGTACGGGGTGAGCTCCTTGTGCCCGGTGATCTCGGTCATGAACGGACCGACGATCGTGCCGTGCCGGGTGAGCACCGCCTCGACCGCGATCGGGCGGTTGTTGATCCGCTTCATGACCTTGAGCTCGTGCCCGATGATGTCGTCCGCGTTCTTGGCGAACGAGGCGCGGTCCGCCACGAAGTAGGTGGTCTTGCCGGAGTCGCCGTACGCCGTCTGCACGACGAGATCGGATCCGAGGCCGGCCTTCTCGGCCTGCTCCATCAGATCCTCGAACGACTCCGCCGTCGTGATCACGTTCGGCACGCTGGGCACGCCCGACCGCGTCGGCGATCCGGGTGGTCACCATCTTCGAGTCCAGGTGCTCGCGGAGCTTCGCCGCCGGCAGGATCAGCTCGTAGCCGAGCTCCTCGCAGATCGCCTCGGTCTCCTCGTCGAAGAACACCAGCGCGATCTTCGGACGCTCCCCGGCCGGGGTGAGGCGGGCGATGTGCGCGCGCACCTCGTGGTGGCGCAGCAGCCAGTTGTTGATCTCCTCGCCGCTCTGCCACTCGACGTACGGCTTGTGGATCGGGCTGAACACGCGCGGGTGCGCACCCTGCCAGCTGTCGTAGTACGTGATGTACGAGAAGCCGCGCACCCACCGGTCCAGCCCGAGCAGGTTGAACGCGGAGGCTCCCACGAAGAAGATCGGGGTGCGGTTGGTGCGGAAGAAGTGCCGGATCTCCGACATGTTCCGCAGGCCATGCGTGCGGGGCGGCGCGGGGGCGACCACCGTCTCCGGATCGAGCGTGGGCGCGGCGACCGGCAGCGGGCCCGTGTTCGCCGAGGCCGCGGAGGCCGCCGACTTCGGCGCGGTCTTGCGGGGCCGCGCGCGGGTGGATCCGGTCTTCTTCTCCGCGGCCTTCGCGGTCCTGGCCGCGCTCGGCCGCGCGGCGGACGCCTTCCTCGGCGCCCTGCGCGCGCGCGGGGACTCGGTGCTGCCTTCGGGTTCGATCGCTTCTTCGTTGGTTGCCAACGTCGTGCCTTCCTCTGAAACTTGCCTCTGGGGTGCTGGGGTGCCGCGGCGCCGGGGGGCCCGGCGCCGCGGCGGGTGCTCGTGCGCAGGTGGGTCAGTGCCCCACGGGCTCGACCACGACGACACCGGTCTCCTCGTCGAAGTTCCCGGCCTTGCGGTCCTCCCAGCGCTGCAGCACGTCCTCGGGCTGCGCTTTCGGCCGCCTCATGCGAGGGGGATGCCCGCGGGCTCGGCCGCGCTGCGCTCCCGGACAGGATCTGTGCGGAAGCCGCATGGGTTCGCCATCGGAGCGCGAGGGAAGCGTGAGGATCCCGGATCCGAGGGCGCGGAGCGGTTCGATCGGATCCGTGCTCGACATCATCTACGTGGCTCTCACGCTCGCGCTGTTCGCCCTCGTCGCGCTGATCGCGAAGGGGGTGGAGCGGCAGGGCCCCCGGGTCCGAGGCTCCGCCCGACGCGAAGCGATCGGTGGAGAGGACCGGGGATGATCGTGTTCGAGATCCTCGCGGCCGTCCTCGCCGTCGCCGCGATCGGCTACCTCGTGGTGGCCCTCGTCGCTCCGGAGCGGTTCTGATGGGCGCACCGTCTGGTTCGGCGTGCTGCAGGCCGCGACCCTCGTCGCTCGCCCTCGTGCTGCTCTACCGCCCGCTCGGCGACTACATGGCCCGCGTCTACACGAGCGCCAGGGATCTGCGCGTGGAGCGCGGCCTCTACCGCGCTCATCGGCGTGGACGCCTGCCTCGAGCAGACCTGGCGCGCCTACCTCGCAGCGTGCTGGCGTTCTCCGTCGTCGGCGTGCTGCTGGTCTACCTGCTGCAGCGCGTGCAGGCAGTTCCTGCCGCTGCTCGCTCGGCCTGCCCGCCGTGCCGGAGGGCCTGGCGTTCAACACCGCGGTCTCGTTCGTGACGAACACGAACTGGCAGTCGTACTCGCCCGAGCAGACCATGGGCCACCTCGTGCAGCTCGCCGGGCTCGCCGTGCAGAACTTCATCTCGGCCGCGGTCGGCATCGCGGTCGCGATCGCCCTGGTCCGCGGGTTCGCCGCGCCGCGGCAGCACCACGATCGGCAACTTCTGGGTCGACCTGATCCGCGGCCTGCTCCGGCTGCTGCTGCCGCTCGCCGTGCTCGCCGCCGTCGTCCTGATCGCCGGCGGGGTGGTGCAGAACCTCGTCCGGGTTCACCGAGGTGCACACCGTCGCCGGCGGCACTGCAGGCCGTCCCCGGCGGCCCGGTCGCCTCGCAGGAGGCGATCAAGCTGCTCGGCACGAACGGCGGCGGCTTCTACAACGCCAACTCCGCGCACCCGTTCGAGAACCCGACGCCGTGGACGAACCTGTTCGAGATCTTCCTGCTCCTGCTGATCCCGTTCGCGCTGCCGCGCACCTTCGGGACGATGGTCGGCGACCACCGCCAGGGGTACGCGATCGCTCGCCGTCGATGGGCACGATCTTCGTCGTCTCGCTGGTCGCGCTGAGCGCGCTCGAGGCCGGCGGCGGCGGCACCGCCACGCAGCTCGCCGGCGGCGCGATGGAGGGCAAGGAGCAGCGCTTCGGGATCCTCGGCATCCGCGCTGTTCGGCACCGTCGACGACGCTCACGTCCACCGGCGCGGTGAACGCCATGCACGACTCGCTTCACGCCGCTCGGCGGCATGATGCCGATGATCGAACATGATGCTCGGCGAGGTCGCCCCGGGCGGCGTCGGCTCCGGGCTGTACGGCATGCTGATCCTCGCCGATCGATCGCGGTGTTCGTCGCCGGGCTGCATGGTCGGCCGCACCCCGGAGTACCTGGGCAAGAAGATCGGCGCCGCGCGAGATCAAGCTCGCGAGCCTCTACATCCTGGTGACGCCGGCGCTGGTGCTGGCCGGCACCGGCCTGAGCTTCGCGATCCCCGCGGTCCGCGCCGACGTCGAGAAGACGTCGATCCTGAACCCCGGGCCGCACGGCTTCAGCGAGGTGCTCTACGCGTTCACCTCGGCCGGCGAACAACAACGGCTCCGCCTTCGCCGGGCTCACCGCGAACACCCCGTGGCTGAACACCGCCCTCGGCGTCGCGATGCTGCTCGGCCGGTTCCTGCCGATCGTGTTCGTGCTCGCCCTCGCCGGATCGCTGGCCGCGCAGGCAGCGCGTGCCCGCGACGGCGGGCACCCTGCCCACGCACCGCCCGCAGTTCGTCGGGCTGCTCATCGGCGTGTCCGTGGTGGTCACCGCCCTCACCTACTTCCCCGTGCTCGCGCTCGGGCCGCTCGCAGAAGGACTCGTCCGATGACCATGACCACCACTCACGTCCCGAGCCCCGAGGCGCCGACTCCGGCGCGGCCCTTCGACAGGCTCAGGGTCCGCCGCCGCGCGCAGCGTTCGGCTGGACCCAGCTCGTGCAGGCCCTGCCCGGCGCCCTGCGCAAGCTCGACCCGCGCGATGCTGTGCGCAACCCGGTGATGCTCGTCGTCGAGGTCGGCGCGGCGCTCACCACCGTGCTCGCGATCGCCGAGCCGTTCCTCGGCGGCACCGACGGGCGACGCCCGTACCGGCCGGCTTCACCTGGTCGATCGCGGTCTGGCTGTGGCTGACCGTGCTCTTCGCGAACCTCGCCGAGGCGGTCGCCGAGGGCCGCGGCAAGGCGCAGGCCGCAGACGCTGCGCGCGACCCGCACCACGCACGATCGCCCGCCGGGTCGTCGGCTACGACGCGGCAGCGGATCCGGTGCGCCGAGCGCACCGCGATCGAGGAGGTCCCGTCCGCCGACCTGCGCTCGGCGACTGTCGTGGTCGTCACCGCGGCGAGGTGATCCCCGGCGACGGCGACATCATCGCGGGCATCGCGTCGGTCGACGAGTCGGCGATCACCGGCGAGTCGCGCCCCGGTCGTCCGCGAGTCCGGCGGCGACCGCAGCGCCGTCACCGGCGGCACCCGGGTGCTCTCCGACCGGATCGTGGTGCGGATCACGTCCAAGCCCGGCGAGACGTTCGTCGACCGGATGATCGCGCTCGTCGAGGGCGCCGTCGCGGCAGAAGACGCCCAACGAGATCGCGCTGAACATCCTGCTCGCCGAGCCTGACGATCGTCTTCCTGCGTCGTCGTGCTCGCGCTCGAACCCGATGGCGGTCTACTCGCGGCGCCGCGCCGTCGCATCGCGGTGCTGATCGCGCTGCTCGTCTGCCTCATCCCGACCACCATCGGCGCGCTGCTCTCCGCGATCGGCATCGCCGGCATGGACCGGCTGGTGCAGCGCAACGTGCTCGCCATGTCGGGCCGCGCGGTCGAGGCCGCGGGCGACGTCGACCACGCTGCTGCTCGACAAGACCGGCACCATCACCTACGGCAACCGCCAGGCGACCGAGTTCCTGCCCGTCGCCGGCGTCGACGACGACGAGCTGCGCCGACGCCGCGCAGCTCTCCTCGCTCGCCGACCCGACGCCGGAGGGCGCGCTCGATCGTCGAGCTCGCCGGCGCAGCGCGGCATCGTGCGCGACCGCGAGCCGACGGCGCGGAGATCGTGCCGTTCACCGCGCAGACCCGGATGAGCGGCGTCGACCTCGCCGACGGCACGCAGATCCGCAAGGGCGCCGCGATCGCGCGTCGCTGGCGCTGGGTCGACGGCACGGCGGCGGCCCGCTCGCCGCAGCGACGCTCGACGACCGCGGTCGACGCGCATCGCCGACGCCGGGCGGCACGCCGCTGCGTCGTCGCGCCGAGGCGCGACGGCGCGGCACCGGCTGCTCGGCGTCATCCACCTCAAGGACGTCGTCAAGGACGGCATCGAAGGAGCGGTTCGCCGCAGCTGCGCGCGATGGGCATCCGCACCGTGATGATCACGGGCGACAACCCGCTCACCGCGAAGGCGATCGCCGCCGAGGCCGGCGTCGACGACTTCCTCGCCGAGGCGACGCCCGAGGACAAGCTCGCGCTGATCCGCAAGGAGCAGGAGGGCGGCCGCCTGGTCGCGATGACCGGCGACGGCACCAACGACGCCCCGGCGCTCGCGCAGGCCGACGTCGGCGTCGCGATGAACACCGGCACCTCGGCGGCCAAGGAGGCCGGCAACATGGTCGACCTCGACTCCGACCCGACCAAGCTGATCGACATCGTCGAGATCGGCAAGCAGCTGCTGATCACCCGCGGCGCGCTCACCACGTTCTCGATCGCGAACGACGTCGCGAAGTACTTCGCGATCATCCCCGCGATGTTCGTCGGCGCCTTCCCCGGGCTCGCAGGCGCTCAACGTCATGCGCCTGCACTCGCCCGCACTCGCGCGATCCTCTCCGCGGTCATCTTCAACGCGCTCATCATCGTGGCGCTCATCCCGCTGGCCCTGCGCGGCGTGCGGTACCGCCCGTCGCGCGCGCCGCGCGCTGCTGCGCCGCAACCTGCTGATCTACGGCGTCGGCGGCGTGATCGCGCCGTTCATCGGCATCAAGCTCATCGACCTCGTCGTCGCCCTGATCCCCGGCTTCTGAACGACCGAAAACGGAATCGGATGAACCGCCGTCGTACAGCGCGGATCCGTCCCGCCAGGCGTGGGTCGCCGCTCCGCGCGCTGCTCGTCCTCACCGTCGTCTGCGGCGTCGCTCTACCCGCTGCTCGATCACCGGCGTCGGGCAGCTCGCCCTGCCGGCCCAGGCGAACGGATCGCTGGTCAGCGCCGACGGGCAGGCCGTCGGCTCGCAGCCTGATCGGGCAGTCGTTCACCGACGCGAAGGGCAACGCGCTGCCGCAGTGGTTCCAGTCGCGGCCGTCCGCGGCGGGCGCCGGCTACGACGCGACGGCGTCCAGCGCGGCAGCAACCTCGGCCCGAACAACCCGCGACCTGGTCAAGGCGATCGAGGCAGCGCGCGCGGCGATCGCGCAGGCCGACGGGGTGACGCCGGCCGCGATCCCGCCGGACGCCGTCACGGCGTGCGGCTCGGGGCTCGACCCGCGACATCTGCCCGGCCTACGCGCTGCTGCAGGTGGACCGGGTCGCGCGGCGCGCGGACTGCCGGTGCGACCGGTGCGCGCGCTGGTGGAGCGGCACATGCAGCGGCCGCGACCTCGGCTTCCTCGGCGAGCCGACGGTCAACGTGCTCCAGCTGAACCTCGCGCTGGACGACGATGGACCCTGCGGCGAAGCCGTAGCGCCGGAACCGCAGCTGAGCGCTCGATGGCGCGAGGACGGCCTGCGCGTGCTGCTCGGCGCGGCGCCCGGCGTCGGCAAGACCTACGAGATGCTCGAGCGAGGGCCGCCGCCTGCGCGACGAGGGCCACGACGTCGTGATCGGCGTCGTGGAGACCCACGGCCGCGAGGCGACCGCTCGCGCACGACCCGGGGCCTCGAGCAGGTGCCCCGGCAGCGGATCGCGCACCGCGGCGTGCAGCTCGACGAGATGGACCTGGACGCGGTGCTGGCCCGCCGCCCGAGACTCGCGCTCGTCGACGAGCTCGCGCACACGAACGCGCCCGGATCCGCGCACGCGAAGCGCTGGCAGGACGTGCAGGAGCTGCTCGACGCGGGCATCGACGTGGTCACCACGGTCAACATGCAGCACATCGAGTCGCTGAACGACGGTGGTCGAGAAGATCACCGGCGTCGCGCAGCAGGAGACCGTGCCCGACGCGGTGATCCGCGGCGCCGACGAGATCGAGGTGGTCGACCTCGCCCCGCAGTCGCTGCGCGACCGGCTCGCCGCCGGGCAGATCTACCCCGCCGAGCGGATCGACGCGGCGCTGTCGAACTACTTCCGGCTCGGCAACCTCACGGCGCTGCGCGAGCTCGCGCTGCTGTGGCTCGCGGACGAGGTCGACAGCGCCCTGCGCAGCTACCGCACCCAGCACGGCATCGACAGCGCCTGGCAGACCAGGGAGCGCGTCGTGGTCGCGCTGACCGGCGGATCCGAGGGCGAGACGCTGCTGCGCCGCGGCGCCAGGATCGCCGCGCGCTCGGCCGGTGGCGAACTGCTCGCGGTGCACGTGACCACCCCGGACGGGCTGCGCGACGACCGGCCCGGCGCGCTCAGCGCCCAGCGCGGCCTGGTCGAGTCGCTCGGCGGCAGCTACCACCCGCTCGTCGGCGACGACGTCGCGGGGACCCTCGTCGAGTTCGCCCAGTCCGTCGACGCCAGCCAGCTCGTGATCGGCGTCAGCCGGCGCAGCCGCGTCTCCGCGGCGCTGACCGGTCCCGGCATCGGCGCCGAGATCATCCGCCGTTCCGGCGACATCGACGTGCACATCGTCACGCACGCCGCGGCCGGCCGCCGCGGCGCACTGCCGTCGCTCAGCGGCGGGGCCCTGGGCTGGCGGCGACAGCTCATCGGGTTCGCCGTGGCCCTGGTCGGCGGCCCGCTGCTGTCCTGGCTGCTGTTCGCGCTGAAGGCGCCGGGGTCCATCACCTCCGACGTGCTCAGCTACCAGCTGCTCGTCGTGGTGGTCGCCCTCATCGGCGGGCTGCGGCCCGCCCTGTTCGCCGCCGTGCTGAGCGGGTTCACGCTCGATTTCCTGTTCGTGGATCCGCTGTTCACGGTGACCATCGCGGATCCCCTGCACGCCCTCGCCCTGGCCCTGTACGTCGTGATCGCCGTGCTCGTGAGCATCGTGGTGGATCAGGCCGCGCGCCGGGCCCGCGCCGCACAGCGGGCCTCCGGCGAGGCCGAGCTGCTCGCCGCCGTCGCCGGCAGCGTGCTGCGCGGCGACAGCGCCCCGACCGCCCTGGTCGCGCGTGCCCGGGAGGCGTTCGGGCTGACCGGGATCCGGCTGCTGTCGCCGACGGGACAGGTGCTCGCGGCCGACGGCGAGCCCGAGCCGGCCGCCGTCCCGTCCCTGCCCGACGGGACGCGCGCCCGGGTCGAGACGCTGCCGGTCGGCGTCGGCGCGGACGGGCAGCCGCGCGCGCTCCTGGAACTGCACGGCGGCGACCTCGATGCCGCCGGCCGCCGCCTGCTCGACGCGATCGTCGCCCAGCTCGCGGCGGCCATCGAGCACACCGACCTGCGCGAGACCGCGAGCCACGCGGCGGTGCTCGCCGAGACCGACCAGGTGCGCAGCGCCCTGCTCTCGGCGCTCAGCCACGACCTGCGCCGGCCGCTCGCCGCCGCCGTCGCCGCGGTCGGCGGGCTGCGCAGCGCGCACCGGCTGTCGGCGGAGGATCGCGCCGAACTCGTCGAGACGGCCGGCGAGAGCCTGGCCACCCTGTCCCGCCTGGTGACCGACCTGCTCGATGTGAGCCGCGTCGAGGCCGGTGTGCTCGCCGTCTCGCTCACCCAGGTCGACGCGGGCGGCGGCGTGGTGTCGGCGCTCGACGAGCTGTCGCTGGGCCCGGCCGAGGTCGAACTCGCCCTCGATCCCGCCCTGCCTCCGCTGCGCGCGGATCCGGTGCTGCTGCAGCGCGTGCTCGTGAACCTGCTCACCAACGCGATCCGGCACTCGCCCGCGGGCAGCCGTGTCATCGTGTCGACGAGCCGGCTGGGCGGGCAGGCCGAGATCAGGGTCGCGGACCGCGGCGAGGGGATCCCGGAGGATCAGCGCGAGAGCGCGTTCCTGCCGTTCCAGCGGCACGGCGACACCGACAACACGACCGGGCTCGGGCTGGGACTGGCGTTGTCCCGCGGTTTCACCGAGGGCATGGGCGGTACGCTGACCGCCGAGGACACCCCGGGCGGAGGGCTGACGATGGTCGTGTCGCTGCCGCTCGCGGATCCGGATCCCGCCGACGCGCTCGGATCCGACCCGGGATCCGCCACGCCCCCCGGGTTCCCGTCGCAAAATCTGTCGGTATCCGGGCGGAATGGCGACAGTTTTCGCGACGGGAACGGGTTGAACGAGCCAACCGAGAAGGGACCGCGATGAAACTGCTCGTCGCCGACGACGACCCGCAGCTCGTGCGCGCGCTGCGGATCACGCTCGCCGCGCACGGTTACGACGTGATCGCGGCCCCCGACGGCGCTGCTGCGATCGCCGCCGCGGCGCAGACGCATCCCGACATCGTGCTGCTCGACCTCGGCATGCCGAAGCTCGACGGGATCGCGGTGATCGAGGCGCTGCGCGGGTGGAGCGACGTGCCGATCCTCGTCGTGTCCGGACGCACCGGATCCGCCGACAAGGTCGAGGCGCTCGACGCCGGGGCCGACGACTACGTCACCAAGCCGTTCCAGATCGACGAGCTGCTCGCCCGGCTGCGCGCGCTCGCCCGCCGTCGCGGCGGCTCCCCGGCCGAGTCGTCGGTCGTGTTCGGCGACGTCGAGGTCGATCTCGCCGCGAAGGCGGTCACGCGCGGCGGATCCCGTGTTCATCTCACTCCGACCGAGTGGCAGATCCTGGAGCACCTGGCCCGCCACCCCGGGGCACTCGTGACCCGGCAGGAGCTGCTGCGGGAGATCTGGGGAACCGAGCAGGTCACCGACACCGGCTACCTGCGGCTGTACCTGTCGCAGCTGCGCAAGAAGCTCGAGCGCACCCCGAGCGCCCCCGAGCACCTGCTCACCGAGCAGGGCATGGGCTACCGCCTGGTACTGGATCCGGCCTGAGCCGCGCGCCGCCCGCCCCACCATCGCGCACCGCCCGACTCGCCCGTTTCGCCGGCCCTCTTGTGGCGACGAGTTCAGGCCCCGCGGCCTCCGCATCTCGCCCCCCGTGGCGGTAGCGTCGAGGCGGTCGCTGAAAGCCGCGCTTCGCGCTCAGGCGCGGGCGCGGACGGCGATCGCGGCCTCAGTGCGCGACGAGACGCCGAGCTTGCGCAGGATCGCGGAGACGTGCACGCTCGCCGTCTTCCCGCTGATGAACAGGCGCTCGCCGATCTGCCGATTGCTGAGCCCCTCGGCGATGAGTTCCAGCACCTGCTGCTCGCGCGCGGTGAGCTCGGCGACCTCGTCGGAGTGCGCCGCATGCCCGGCGCCGCGGGTCAATCCGGCGGCGGCGATGAACTCGGCCGTGCGCCGGCACAGGCGATCGTGGCCGAGGGCCACGGCGCTCGCGGCGGCTTCCTCGGCGACGCCGGTCGCGGCGCCGCGCTCGCCCGCGACGACGAGCGCCCTGGCCCGCTCGAGGCGGACGAGCGGACGGAACACGGCAGGCACATCCTCACCATCGGCGATCGCGGTCGCCGCTGCAAGGGCGTCCGCATCCGCGTCGAGCAGCGCCGTGAGCACCATCTCCCAATGCGGAAGCCGGAGCTCGGCCGGCTGCGACGCCCACCGCGCCCGCACCAGGCCGGCGATCGCGACCGCGAGGTCGTCGTGGCCGTCGGCGCGCAGATCCGCGACCACGCGGCCGCCTTCCAGCAGCACCCTGGCCAGCTGCGCGAGCCGCGGACCGGGATCCTCGATCACCGTCCGCAGCGCCGCGGCGGCACGTACCGGATCCCCGAGCCCGAGCGCGATGAGGATCTCGACGTGATGCAGCGAATACCAGACCTGCCGCTCGACGTCGGCGATGGACTCCGCCGTCCCGCGCCATTCGCGCAGCAGTCCGACCGCCTCGTCCAGGTCGCCGCGCCACACGAGGACCCGGATCCGCGACATCGTCGAATACATCCGGAACACCTGCAGGGTGCGGACGGCGAGATCCCGCGTCGTGACGTCCTCGGCCCGCGCGATCTCGCCCAGTTCGATGAGCGGCTCGACCATGTTGTGCGACAGGATCGACCCGGTCGCCCGCTCCACTCCGAGCGACCGGGAATGCTCCACGCCGGCCTCGGCGACCTGGACCGCCTCGCGGAAGCGTCCGAGCATGTTCAGGGTGTCCGCGTAGTTGACCCGGTAGCGCAGCTGCGCGTCGTGATCCGTGGCGTGCTGCCATGACAGCCGGAAATCGGCGAGGCCTGCCTCGACCTCGCCGAGATGCACCCGGCTGCAGCCGCGGAGGTTCGCCGCGACCGACATCGCGTTGTCGAAGCCGATCCCCTCCGCGATCCGGAAGGCCTCATCGGCGGTCCGCACCGCATCCGGAAACCGCGCGCCCACGAGATAGCGCCCGGCGAGATAGCCGAGCAGCATGGCGCGCAGACGCTCTTCCCCCGCGACGGGCTCGATGACCTCGAGCGCCTCACGGAGCAGGTCGATGGAACCGTCCCGTCCGAGGTTCTGCCGGTACAGCGCCTTGTCGCGCAGTAGCCGCGCATGCACCGCGGGCGCGATCGTCGCCGGGTCGATCTCCTCCAGCGCGAGCGACACCACCGCGAGCGCACGTTCCCCGTCGCCGCCGTTGCGCAGGATCGAGCCGAGCTGTGCGAGCAGGGCGATCCGGCCGATGCCTGCGACGCGCTCCGGATCCTGCACCTGATCCCACAGCTCCAGCGCGAGTTCGCCGAAGCGGGCCGCGGTGGAGAACGCGTAGCTGTTCTTGGCCTGCACCATGGCGCTGACGGCGGCGCCCAGCGCGCGCGGCGAGTCGTGCGCGCGGTGCCAGTGGAAGGCGAGGGCGGAGGCCGATCCGCCCGCCGCTTCGAGCGCGTCGGCGTACGCCCAGTGCAGCCGGGCACGTTCGCCAGGGAGCAGGTCGTCATGCACGGCCTCGCGCAGCAGCGCGTGCCGGAAGCCGTAGCTCTCGTCGTCGCGCACCGCGAGGATCCCGGCGCCCATCGCCTCGCGCAGGGCGTCGTCGAGCCGTTCGTCCGCGAAGCCCGCGAGCGCGGTGAGCAGCTCGTGCGCGATCGCGCCGTCGGAGCCGGAGGCCAGCCGCACGACGCGCTTGGCGTCGTCGCCGAGCGCGTCGAACCGCGCCAGCAGCACGTCGCGCAGCGTGTCCGGCATGGGGCCGCGGACGTTGCAGAGCAGCTCCTCCACGAAGAACGGAACCCCCTCGCTGCGCTCCATGAGCCGTGCGAGCCCTGCGTCGTCGACCGGACCGCGCAGATGCTGCACCAGGTCGCGCACGTCGAGCGCGCCGAGCCGGTTCAGCACGACGCGGTCCAGCAGCCGGGCGCGCTCCGCCTCGGCGAGGAAGGTGCGCACGGCCCCGCCGCGACGCACCTCGTCGATCCGGCAGGTGAGCAGGAACAGCACCGGCCGGCCGGCGAGCGCCCGCAGCAGGAACGACAGCATCGACAGGGTCGCGGCATCGGCCCAGTGCAGATCCTCGACCACGACCACCACGGCGCGGATCGCGGCGGCCGCCTCGAGCAGGTTCGCGATCGTCTCGCGCAGGCCCTCCGGGCGCATCGCGGAGCGGTCGACGGGCGCGCCACCCCGCTCCGGGAGCAGCAGCTGCAGGGCGTCGCGCCCCGGCCCCGCCGCCTCGTCGGCGCGGTCGCCGAGCTCGTCGAGCACTCCGCGCAGGATCGCGGGCAGAGGTCCGAACGGCGCGGGAGTGGATCCGTAGTCCAGGCACCAGCCCGTCAGCACCGTCGCCTGCGTCGCGACGCGGCGGCGGAACTCCGCGGTCAGCCGCGACTTGCCGATCCCCGCCTCGCCGCCGATCAGGACGGAGGCGGACTCCCCCTCGGCGGTGCGGCGGAGCGCCTCGTCGAGCACGGCGAGCTCGGCATCGCGCCCCACCATCGCGGGGGACGTGGTGGCGAGGGACATGTCTTCATCGTGCCACCCGCCGCCGACATTGAGCGCCGAGGGCGGCGATTCGCCGCCCTCGGCAGAGGACCCCGGAGCGGGCCCGGGGGCCGAACCCGTCACGCCGTGTGTGGTGCGCAGCCGACCAGCTCGCCGGCGGGGACGTCGGCGGGCGCGGCTTCGGGCACTACCTCGGCGAGCGGCGTCTGGTCCGCCGGCGCCTGTGCGGGCGTGCGCACCGGAGCGGCGGCGGTACGGCTCGCGGCCCGGCGTGCGGCGATCGCGCGCAGCGCCCGGCGCACCAGGCCCTCCGAGCGCACGATCTGATCGCCGTGCTCGGCCGCCATCCTGGCGCGCTCGGCGCGGATGGCCGCCTGCTCGATCTCCAGGGTCGTGATGCGGTAGCTCATCGCGTAGTTCAGATCCATGATTCTCTCCTTCTCCGGTACCTCTACGCTCGTCCCTAAGGCCCCCCGCCCCCATCGGGCAGATGCCTTAACTTCGCGGACGGGCACCTCAGATCCGGATCCGCCCCGGCCCATCCCACAGATGTGCAGGACCGTCCCGCCGTTCTGCAGGAGCCACGGGCAGAAACGCCCGTCAAATCCGGCCGAGGCACGGCCTTCCGCCGACTTCACTCCTGCAGAACGCGCGCACATCCTGCACAACGGCGGCGGCGCGCGCGTCACACCTGCGCGATGGCCTCGGCGTCCCCCGCGCCCGCGCCCTCGCTCTCCCGGCCGGCGCCCCCAGCCACCCGGACTACCGTGGAGTCATGCGCCCGCTCGCCGCCCTCCGCGCCGCCCGCCGCGCCCCGATCCTGCAGGTCGCGAAGTCGGCGGCGGCGACCATCGCGGCCTGGCTCATCGCCGGTTGGCTCGTGCCCGGGCACCTCCCCGTGTTCGCCGCGATCGCCGCCCTGCTCGTCGTGCAGCCGAGCGTGAACCAGTCGCTCGCGAAGGCCGTGGAGCGCAGCATCGGCGTGATCGCCGGCGTCGTGATCGCCGTGCTGCTGAGTCTCGCGCTCGGCGGGCTCAGCTGGGTCGTGCTTCTCGCGGTCGTGGTCGCGATGGTGGTGGCGTGGTCGTTCAAGGCCACACCGGGCACGGCGAACCAGGTCGCCATCTCGGCGATGCTGGTGCTGGCGCTCGGATCCTCCAGCCCCGATTACGCGCTGGACCGGATCCTGGAGACGCTGATCGGCGCCGCGATCGGCTTCGTCGTGAACGTCGCCGTGGTGCCGCCGGTGCTGGTCGCCCCGGTGCGGCGCGATCTGGCGCTGCTCGGCGCGGAGCTGGCGGCCAGCCTGGACCGGCTGGCCGATGCGCTGCCCCGCGCGACCAGCCCCGCGAGCCGGCAGGTGCTCATGGTCGAGGCCCGGCTGCTGCGCCCGATGAAGGACGCCGCCGATGCCTCGCTGAGCGCGTGCGAGGAGTCGCTCACGCTCAACCCGCGGGGCGCATCGCATCGCCCCGAGCTCGCCGCGATGCGCGAGCTGCTCGAACGGCTCTCCCCGATCGTGACGCAGGTCGTCGGCATGACCCGTGCGTACGTCGACCACGCCGACGACACCCTGCCCGCCGAGCCCACGATCGTCGCGATCTCCGAGCAGCTGCGGCGCGCGGGGCACGACGTCCGTCTCGCCGTGCAGCTCGCCGAGGTCGCCCCCGAGCCCGAGGCCCTCACCTCCGCGATCCCCGCGCTCACCTCGGCGCTGGTGATCCGCCCGCCGTCCTCGGCGCACTGGGTGCTGATCGGATCCCTCACCGAGGACCTGCGCCGGATCCGCGCCGAGCTCCGCGACGAGGACTGAGTCCCGCGCACGCCCCGACTCCCGGCCCTCCCCTCGCCTCCCGTCCTCCCGTCGCGTCCCGTCCCTCCCGTCGCGAAATCGGTCGCCACCCCCTGCTCCCGTCGCAAAAACTGTCGCTATCCAGGTGGGATAGCGACAGTTTTTGCGACGGGAACGGGTGGGGCCGGGGCCGGGGGCGCGATCCGGGAAGTCAGGATCCGATGAACTCCTCGGGCGGGCCGAAGAACGGCTCCTCGCGGATCTCCACGACGGATCCGAGGCCGTCGGTGTCCAGCACCTGCAGCTCGTTGCGTCCTTCGCGCCAGAGCGGCGCGGGCGCGTACAGCGTCTGCTGCGGGCCGATGTTCCAGTAGCGGCCGAGCAGGAAGCCGTTCAGCCAGACCATTCCCTTCACACCGCCCGGGAACGCGAGCCAGGCGTCGGCGGGATCCGCGACGTCGAACGCGGCGACGGCGAGACCGTCCGCGGCCAGCCGGGCGTCGTCCGCCGGGAGTCCGGGGGCGTCCTGCGGCAGGATCCGGTGGGTCCAGCCGTGCACGTAGCGCCGGCCGATCAGCACGCCCCCCATGATCCCCTTGCCCTCGCCCGTGAGCGGGCCGTAGTTGATGCGGCCCAGGCTCTCCACGACGATCGTGAGGATCCCGGATCCGCCCGCCACCGGCAGTGCCAGAGCCGTCTCGCCGTCGCGCTCGAGGGTGCCCAGACGCGCGTCGTCGAGGAAGACGGTCGCCCGGTCGTGCAGACCCGCGATCCGGAGCGTCGCGGCAGGCGGGAACGAGATGCGTGCCTCATAGCCGACCAGCCCGTCCTCGGCGCCCAGCTGTTCGTAGGTCAGCGGAATCGCCGACTCCGCGGACACCGGCACCGCGCGCACCACCTCGAGAAGCGCGGCCCGGCGCACGAGCGGTGCAGAAGCCGCCGGCTGGCGACGGGGAGCTGCGGGGATCGGCGGCAGGTCGCGGTCGTGCAACGGCGCGAGCGCGGCGCGGAGGGCGTGGAACTTGTCGTTCAGCGTGCCGTCCTCCCCGATCGGAGCGTCGGAGTCGTAGCTGGTGACCGTCGGCTGCAGCACACCGTCGTGGTTGGCGCCGTTCCACAGGCCGAAGTTGGTACCGCCGTGCGCCATGTACAGGCTCAGCGATCCGCCCTCCGCCAGCAGCGCCTCGACCGTGCCGATCACGCTCTGCGCCGAACGGACGTGGTGCTGCTCGCCCCAGTGGTCGAACCAGCCGCCCCACAGTTCGGCGCACAGCAGCGGCTCCCCCGCGGGGCGGAGCCGGACCGCCTCGGCGACGCCGGTGCCGAACGTGAACGATCCCATCGCCCCCTCGACGCTGCCGTTGCGCACCATGTCGTCCGTCGTGCCGTCGGCGGTGGTGAGCAGCTCGACGATCCCCCGCGCGCGCAGAGCGTCGCGCAGGTGCGCGAGGTAGTCGTGGTCGCTGCCGAAGGATCCGTACTCGTTCTCGACCTGGACCGCGGTGATCGGGCCGCCGTACGCGGCCTGCAGCGGCACGAGCCGCGGGATCAGCTCGTCATACCAGGCGTCGACCGCGGCGAGGAAGACCGCGTCGCTCGAGCGCAGTGCGCGGGTGCGTCCGCTCAGCCAGAACGGGATCCCCCCGTTCGACCACTCCGCGCAGATGTACGGGCTGGGGCGCACGAAGACGTCGAGCCCCACCTCGCCCGCGATCCGGATGAAGCGCTCGATGTCGCGCCAGCCGGTGAAGTCGAAGCTCCCCTCGGCGCGCTCGTGGAAGTTCCAGGCGACATAGGTGTCGACCGTGTTCGCCCCCATGGCGGCGAGCCGGCGCAGCCGGTCCTCCCACTGGTCGGGGTGCACCCGGAAGTAGTGGATCGCGCCGGACAGGATCCGGTGCGGGCGCCCATCGCGGAGGAGTCCGCCATCGTGCGGGGTGAGCGTCGGCGATGCGTCCGGGGTCTCGGTCATGGCTCTCCTGGTGGGACGGCGCGATGTTTACGTCACCATTCTGGGGCAATCGACGACTACGCACGACCGGGCGTGCCAAACTCAGTCGATTCTGCACGTTCGGCGACCGCAGCGCCGGATTCTCCGATCTCCGGCTGAGCTCGGTACGCGGGGTCCCGCGCCCGCGGCCCGCCGTCGGCGCGGCCCCGGTCGCATCGTAGGCTGGCGGCATGCCCACGTCGCTGCCCGATGCGCTCTCCGCCCTTGCCGCGCTGGAGGATCCGAAGGCCCGCGCGGTCAACGAACGGCATGGCGACGCGCACGGCGTCAACCTGTCGAAGCTGCGCGGACTCGCGAAACGGATCGGAGTGGATCCGACGCTGTCCCGCGAGCTGTGGAGCTCCGGCGACGTCGCGGGGCAGCTGCTCGGGATCCTGGTGGCGAAGCCGCGCGACCTCTCCGCGGACGAGCTCGACGCGATGGTCCGCGACACCGGCAGCGCCAAGGCGCATGACTGGCTGGTGAACTATCTGGTGAAGAAGTCGCCGCACGCCGAGGAGCTGCGCGGCCGCTGGTCCGAGGATCCGGATCCGGACGCGCGGGCGGCGGCCTGGTCGCTCACCACCGCGCGCGTGGTCAAGGACCCGGACGGTCTCGACCTGGACGCTCTGCTGGACCGGATCGAGCGCGAGCTCGCGGACGCCCCGGCGCGCGAGCAGTGGGCGATGAACGAGACGCTCGCGCACATCGGGATCCATCATCCGGCGCTGCGCGGCCGCGCGGTCGGGATCGGCGAGCACCTGCAGGTGCTCGCCGACTACCCCACGCCGCCCGGCTGCACCTCGCCCTTCGCCCCGCTCTGGATCGCCGAGATGGTGCGGCGCCAGGGCTGAGCCCGATCGGGTGCGCCCAGCTCCCGGCGCCCCGGTCGCCCCGCGCCCGGCGCCCCGGCCCCCGGCGCCCGCGCGCCCCCGGCTCGGGAGGACTTCGCACGCTCGGGCGGAGAGATTCCGGGCATCGCTCCGCCCGAACGCGAGTTCTCCTCCCGAGCGCGTGCCCCGACCTCAACCCCCCGCCGCATGCCCCGTCGCCTCGCTACCCTGATCCGATGAGCATCCACATCGCCGCCGCGCCCGGTCAGATCGCCCCCATCGTCCTCTTCCCGGGCGACCCGCGGCGCGCTCAGTGGATCGCGGAGACCTTCCTCGACGGCGCGGAGTGCTACTCCGAGGTGCGGGGCATGCTGGGCTTCACCGGCACCTGGCAGGGGCACCGGGTCTCGGTGCAGGGGTCCGGCATGGGCCAGCCGTCGATGGCGATCTACGCGAACGAGCTGTTCCAGGACTACGACGTGCAGACGATCGTGCGGGTCGGATCCTGCGGAGCGCTCACCGAGAAGCTCGGCATGCGCGACATCATCATCGCGAACGGCGCGTGCACCGACTCCGGGATCAACCGGATCCGCTTCCACGGCCAGGATTACGCGCCGGTCGCCGACTTCGCTCTGCTGCGCGCGGCGGTCGCGGCGAGCGAGCAGCTGGACCTGGAGCACGCGGTGCACGTGGGCCTGCTGTTCTCCAGCGACCAGTTCTACAGCACGCGCCCCGAACTCACCGAGGCGTTCGTGCAGCACGGGGCGCTCGCGGTGGAGATGGAGACGAGCGGGCTGTACACGCTCGCCGCGTACTACGGCCGCCGCGCGCTGGCGATCTGCACGGTCTCGGACCACCTCGTCACGCACGAGGAGACCACGGCGCTCGAGCGCGAGCAGAGCTTCGGCGACATGATCCGGATCGCCCTCGAGGCCGCGACCGCGGTCTGAGCCCAGGGAGAGGCCCGAGCCCCAGGCGGCCGTCCTCCCCGCGAGACTCCAACTCCGCGGCGAGACTTCACTCCTGGTGCGCAGTCTCGCCGCCCAGTTGGAGTCTCGCGGTCAGAACGGCGCGGGTGTCCGGCACGCCGGCCGGGCGCGGGTGGGATGATCGACACATCATGTCTGCGCGCCTCGATCCGTCCGTCGTCCGCCCGGCTTCGGGGGATCCGGATCCCGACGCCGTCTATCTCGCGTTCGTGGAGTGGGCCGAGTCCACCGGGATCTCGCTCTACCCGGCCCAGGACGAGGCCGTCATCGAGATCGTCTCCGGGCAGAACCTGATCCTGTCCACGCCGACCGGAACCGGCAAGTCGCTGGTCGCGGTCGCGGCGCACTTCGCGGCCCTCGCCGACGGCCGCCGCACCTACTACACGGCACCGATCAAGGCGCTGGTCAGCGAGAAGTTCTTCAGCCTCGTCGACGTGTTCGGCGCCGAGAACGTCGGCATGGTCACCGGCGACTCCGCGGTGAACGCCGACGCTCCGATCGTGTGCTGCACGGCCGAGATCCTCGCGAACCTCGCGTTGCGCCAGGGACCGGCGGCCGAGGTCGGCCAGGTCGTGATGGACGAGTTCCACTTCTACGGCGACCCGGATCGCGGCTGGGCGTGGCAGGTGCCGCTGCTCATGCTGCCGCAGGCGCAGTTCGTGCTGATGTCGGCGACGCTCGGCGACGTGAGCACCCTCGCGGAGGATCTCACCCGGCGCACCGGGCGCGAGACGGCGGTCGTGACCGGGGTGGAGCGGCCCGTGCCGCTGCACTTCCTCTACGAGACGACCCCGATCCACGAGACCATCGACGACCTGCTGCACACCGACCGCGCGCCGGTCTACGTCGTGCACTTCTCCCAGGCGGCGGCGATGGAGCGGGCGCAGGCCCTCGCCAGTGCGAAGGTCGCTACCCGTGAGCAGCGCGACGAGATCGCCGCGCTGATCGGCGGATTCCGCTTCACCACCTCGTTCGGCAAGACGCTGTCGCGCCTGCTCCGCCTGGGGATCGGCGTGCACCACGCCGGCATGCTGCCGAAGTACCGGCGCCTGGTCGAGCAGCTCGCGCAGCGCGGGCTGCTGCGCGTGATCTGCGGCACCGACACTCTCGGCGTCGGGATCAACGTCCCGATCCGCACCGTGCTGCTCACCGCGCTGACCAAGTTCGACGGCACCCGGATGCGCCAGCTGAACGCCCGCGAGTTCCACCAGATCGCGGGGCGCGCGGGTCGCGCCGGCTACGACACCGCGGGCACGGTCGTCGCGCAGGCCCCCGAGCACGAGAGCGACAACGTCGCCGCCGTCAAGAAGGCCGGCGACGACCCGAAGAAGAAGCGCAAGATCGTCCGGAAGAAGGCGCCCGACGGATTCGTGTCCTGGGGCGAACCGTCGTTCCAGAAGCTGATCGCCGCCGAGCCCGAGACCCTGACCTCGCACATGCAGATCACGAGCGCGATGATGCTGAACGTGATCGGCCGCGGCGGCGACGTCTTCGGAAATATGCGCTCATTGGTATACGACAACCACGAGTCGCGTGCGCGGCAGCGGATCCTCGCGCTCCGCGCCCTCGGGATCTACCGGACCCTGCGCGAGTCGGGGGTCGTGGAGCAGCACTTCGACCGGTCCCTGAGCCCGTCGAAGGGCAGTGGCCGTATGGAGGTCCGCCTCACCGTCGACCTGCAGCCGAACTTCGCCCTGAACCAGCCGCTGTCGCCGTTCGCGCTGGCGGCGTTCGACCTGCTCGACCCTTCGACAGGCTCAGGGACCGACCCTTCGACAGGCTCAGGGACCGATTCAAGCGGATCTTTCGCGCTCGACGCGATCTCGATCGTGGAGGCCACGCTCGACGATCCGCGCGCGATCCTCAGCCAGCAGGAGTTCCTCGCCCGCGGCGAGGCGGTCGCCGCGATGAAGCGCGAGGGCATCGAGTACGAGGAGCGCATGGAGCTGCTCGAGGAGATCACGTATCCGAAGCCGCTCGAGGAGCTGCTCGGCGCGGCGTTCGAGACGTTCAGCGCCGCCCAGCCGTGGATCCGCGACTTCGCCCTGCACCCGAAATCGGTCGTCCGGGACATGTACGAGCGAGCCATGTCGTTCGGGGAATATGTCGCGCTGTACAAGGTCGCGCGTTCCGAGGGCGTGGTGCTGCGCTACCTCTCCGACGCCTACCGCGCGGCCTCGCAGACCATCCCGGAGCACCTCAAGACCGAGGAGCTGCGCGATCTCATCGAATGGCTCGGCGAGCTCGTCCGCCAGGTCGACTCGTCGCTGCTCGACGAGTGGGAGGAGCTGATCAGCGGCCACCCCGCCCTTCGACACGCTCAGGGCCCGGATGGGGACGAACCCGTCGTCCCGCCCGCCCCGAAACGGCTCACGACCAACGTGCGCGCGTTCCGGATCCTGGTGCGCAACGAGCTGTTCCGCCGGGTGCAGCTCGCCGCACGGGAGGACGTCGACGCGCTGGCCGAGTTGGATCCGGAGTTCGGCGCAGCCGGCTGGGACGGCGCGCTGGACGCCTACTTCGCCGAGCACGACGAGATCCTGACGGGCCCGGGTGCGCGCAGCGCGGCGCTGCTCATGATCGACGAGACCGGCGGGCCGGACCATGAACGCCCCGCCCGCGCCTGGACCGTCCGGCAGATCCTCGACGACCCCGCCGGGGATCACGACTGGGGCATCTCCGCGACGATCGACCTCGACGCCTGCGACGAGGCCGGCGAGGCCGTGGTCGTCGTCACCGCGGTGGACCGGCTCTAGACGCCGTAGCGCCCGGCGACCGCGTGCCGCCCGCGGGATCGATCGGAGCGCCGCGCCGCGCTCACGATGCCGCGCCCGTCGCAGGGGGCTCTGCGCCCTTCGTCTTCGACCGTAGCTCTTCCATGAGCGCATGCGCCTGCTCCCAGATGTCGGGACGGAAGTGCCGAACCCAGGTGCCGATCTCCTGCTCGTCCCAGCCGCGCTCGCTGACGCCGGGCGAGATGGCCACGCGCGGACGTCCGGTGGTGGGATCGAGGCCCCAGCGCAGCTCGTTCTGCGCGTACTGCAGTCGGAACAGCCGCGGTGCGTCGTCGTCTACGGTGATCACGCCGGGGCCGAGCAGGCAGACCGGGAAGATCGCCAGGTTCGAGGCCTGCCCCACTCTGACCTCGCTGCCGTAGCGGAAGCTGCTCCCCGCCGACCTGCGCACGGTGGCGAGGTCGGCGGCGTGTTCGGCCGAAACGATCTCGCTCCAGGCGAGGTAGCGGATAGCGTGCGGATCGCGCTGCGTGATGCCGTGCGCGTCGACCGTGATCGACATCGTGTTCACCTTGTGGGACATCTGGCGCACCCGGAAATAGCCCAGCACACCCATCACGATCAGCACGAGGGCCCCACCGATCAGCTGCGCGCTGAGAAACGGCAGATCGCTCAGCATCATGTGCACAAGCCCCGTGAGCAGCAGCCAGATCAAGAAGCCCGCGATGAGGAAAAGGGGAATCAGAACGCAGCCGAACGTCGCGATCTCCCCCTTCACGCTTCCCGCGTACCTGAAGGTCTGCGGCTGCGCGAACCTGTTCTGCTCTGACTGTCTGTTGTCGTCCATCGTGGGCCTCCGATCGCTTCCGACGACCTTAGGCAGGGATCGGCTCGGTCCGACATGGGCAGGACTGCCCATGTCGGACCATCCGGGACCGATGTCGGCGCTGCGGCGTATCGTCGGAGACAGGGGAACGGAACGGAGGGCATCATGACCATTCAGGAGGACTGGCGCGAGCCGGAGGAGCGGGATCGGGCGGAGCACCACTCGGCTGTCCTGCACAGCATCGTGCCGTCGTATCTGCTCAGCAAGCTCGCCGATTCGGGGCGCTATCCGGAAGCGGCGCGAGCCGCGCGGCAGACGCTGATCGGCGTGCAGCCGGCCGAGCACCGCGCGCAGCTGCGCCTGTCGATCGACGAGAACGGCACCCTGGTCGCCGACGTCGCAGCGGCGCCGAATCGCACGATCAGCGACGCGCACGGCACCGAGACCCTCCCGGGCACGGTGGTGCGCACAGAGGACGAACCGACGGTCGCCGACGTGGCCGTCAACCAGGCCTACGACGGATTGGGCGCGACGTTCCAGATGCTGCTGGACGCATTCCAGCGCAACTCGATCGACGGCAGCGGATCGCCGCTGGACGCGACAGTGCACTACGGATCCGGCTACGACAACGCGTTCTGGAACGGCGAGCGCATGGTGTTCGGCGACGGCGACGGCCAGGTGTTCCAGCACTTCACCGCCTCCGTGACCGTGATCGGGCACGAGCTGGGGCACGGCGTCATCCAGCACACCGCGGGCCTGGACTACCAGGGCCAGCCGGGAGCGCTGAACGAGTCCTGCGCCGACGTGTTCGGCGCGCTCACGGAGCAGCATCTGCTCGATCAGACCGTCGATCAAGCGACCTGGCTGATCGGCGCGGGCATCTTCACCCCCGCCGTGCACGGCAAGGCGCTGCGGTCGATGCTGCACCCCGGCACGGCGTACGACGACCCGGAACTCGGCAAGGATCCGCAGCCGGCCGACATGAGCGGCTATGTCACGACGACGGACGACAACGGCGGAGTGCACATCAACTCGGGGATCCCGAACCGGGCGTTCGCGCTGTTCGCCGTGGCGCTCGGCGGCAAGGCGTGGGAGACGGCGGGATCCGTCTGGTACCGCACGCTGTCCAGCGGACTGCCGCAGTCTGCGACGTTCACGCAGTTCGCGGCGGCAACGATCGCCGAGGCGGAGAAGGTCGACAAGAGCACCGGCGATGCGGCCCGTGCCGCGTGGATCTCCGTGGGCGTGATCAAGGCGGCGGGTCATGCCCGAGCCGCAGGCTGACGATCCGGTCGGCGTCCCGGCGGACTCCGCGTCCGCCGGGGACGACGGCGTCGCGATCCTCGTCGCCCGCAGCGGCGGGATCGCTGGAATGACCCGGCGATGGAGCGTCACGCCGTCCGGCGGCGAGGCCGAGCACTGGATGATCCTCGTCGAGCGCTGCCCCTGGGGTGAGCAGCCGGCCGCCGGCGCCGGTGCGGATCGCTTCATCTGGCGGATCGAGGCACGCATCCGCCGGGTGCATCACCAGCAGGTGATCCCCGAGGAGCATTTGGCCGGCCCCTGGCGCGACCTCGTCGACGCGGTGCGCGCGGCCGACGCCGCCCCCGGTCGCTGAGCGAGGACGCCGCGGCCGACGCCGCCCCCGGTCGTTGAGCGAGGACGGCGCAGCCGACCGAACCCCCCGGTCGTTGAGCGAGGACGGCGCAGCCGACCGAGACGAAACGCCCGCCGGTCAGCCGACCGCCGCCACGAGCCGCGCCACGACTGCACGCAGCGCCGCCCGCACCTCCTCCCCCTCGAGCAGCTCGAACCTGATCCCGGAGGATCCGAGATAGAGCGCGAACTCCTCCGGTGCGCGCGCCCCGGCGGAGAGGATGCAGGTGTCGTCGCCTTCCTCGATGACAGTCGCGATCGTCGCATCGAAGCGCCGACGCACCTCGGCGGCGGCCGCATGCATCCGCACCCGCGCGCGATACGGATACGGGGCCGTCGTGATGCTGCGCGCGGTGAACTCGCGCAGCGCCTCCTCCGGGATCTCCCGCGCGCCGAACATCTCGCGCAGCATCAGCGGACGGCGGATCCGGTCGATCCGGAACGTGCGCCACGCCTCGCGTTCCGGATCGCGCGCGACGAGGTACCAGCGTTGCGCGGTGTGCACGATCCGATGCGGCTCGATGATCCGCCGGACCTCCGCACCGTCATGCCGGGCGTACTCCACGCGCATCCGCTGCCGCGCCGATGGCGCTCGCGATGGCCGCCACCACGCCCGGATCGACCGCGCCGTCCGGGTCTCGGGCCGGATCCAGCGGGATCAGCGCGCGCTCGACCTCCGCGATGCGCGTGCGTGCGGCCGCGGAGAGCGACTGCTCAAGCTTCGCCAGCGCCCGCCCCGCCGCCTCTTCGAGACCCGTGACCACGGATCCGGCGGCCGCGCGCAGCCCGACCGCGATCGCCACCGACTCGTCGTCCGAGAGCGCGAGCGGAGGCACGTTCGCGCCGGGACCGAGCCGATACCCGCCGTGGCGTCCGCGAGTGGCTTCGATGCCGTAGCCGAGCTCGCGGAGGTCGTCGATGTCGCGGCGAAGCGTGCGGTCGCTCACCTCCAGGCGGGCGCGCAGGTCCGCGCCGCTCCATTCCCGCCGGATCTGCAAGAGGGACAGGAGCGCGAGAGTGCGACCGGTGGTGCGTGTCATGCGACCAGCCTCCTTCGCTGTCCGGTCACATTATGGCCGGAATGGCGGAGAGCATGAAGACATGAACGCACATCAGAGCGAATCCGCCGTCCTCCCGTTCCGCATCGAGATCGGCGAGTCCGCCCTCGCCGACCTGCGCACGAGGCTGCACACGGCGCGCTTCCCGCATCCGCTTCCCGGCGACGACTGGCGGGACGGCGTGCCCGTCGAGGTGCTCCGCGGTCTCGTCGCCCGCTGGGAGAGGCACGACTGGCGCGCGACCGAGCAGCGCCTGAACGCACTGCCGCAGATCGTCACGCGGATCGACGGGCAGACCCTCCACGCCGTGCACGTGCGTTCCCCGCAGCGGGGCTCGACGCCCATCCTGCTCCTGCACGGCTGGCCCGGATCCTTCCTCGAGTTCGAGGGGCTGATCGGCCCGCTGACGGATCCGGTCGCGCACGGCGGCGACGCCGCGGACGCCTTCGACGTGGTGATCCCCTCGCACCCCGGGTTCGGGTTCTCCACGCCGCTCCAGGACGCCGGCTGGACGGTCACGCGCACGGCTGAGGCGTACCTCAAGCTGATGACCCGGCTCGGCTACGACCGCTTCGCGGTGCAGGGCGGCGACCACGGGGCGGCGGTGGCGCCCGAGATCGCACGCCTCGCGCCGGAGCGCGTGATCGGAGTGCACGTGAACGGGTCGCTGGGCGGCTCTTTCCTCACCGGTGTCGACGAGGAGACGACCGCGCGGCTCACCCCGCTGGAGCGGGACCGGCTGCGCCGGGTGGCCGAGTTCATGCAGCGCGAGTTCGGGTACATCGCGATCCAGGGCACCCGTCCCGGACTCATCGGCGCGATGACGGCGGACAGCCCGACGGCGCAATTCGCCTGGATCTACGACAAACTGCAGGCGTGGACGCACCCCGCCGACGCGGACGCGGTGGACGTGCTCGGCGAGCGGTTCGTGTTCGAGAACGCCGCCCTGTACTGGTTCACGGCGAGCGGCGGATCGGCCGCGGCCGTCACCTACGCGCTGAACACCGCGTGGGAGGCGCCGAAGCCGAGCTCGGGCGTGCCGACAGCGGTGATCGTCTTCGCCCACGACATCGGCCTGCGGTTCGCCGAAGAACCGCACCATCGCATCGTGCGCTGGACCGATGTCGAGGACCGCGGCGGCCACTTCGCGGCGCTCGAGGAGCCGGAGCTCCTCCTCGACGACATCCGGGCCTTCTTCGGCTCGCTGCGATCCTGACCGGCTCGGCCTCGCGACGCAGCTCTATGCGGCCTCGCCCCCCGGCGAAACACCAGTTTCTGCACGAGAAATCACTCCTGCACCTGTTTCTCGTGCAGAATCTGATGTCTCGCGGTCAGGTGCTCTCGGGCAGCGGTATCGAGATGGACGTGAGGGATCCGGATCCGTTCGCGCTCGGCGACAGGGGCACCGCGATGCTCGCGCCGGAGCTCGCGCCGGAGGCCGCACCCAGCCCGAGCCCGAACGGATCCGACGCGGGCGCCTCCGGCAGGTCGGTCGGCTCGTCGCGGTCGAAGGGCTCGGACGGCAGTCCCAGCCATTCGCCCGGCTCTTCCGGCTTCTGCGTGAACATGCCCATGTGTCCATTGTGCGCCCGACTGAAGCGCCACGGGCCCGCCCGGCCGCTTCCCCCGCTCAGCCGGCCCGCAGCGTCCTGCGCGCGGAAGGACGCGAGACATCCGGGACGAGTACGGCGAGGACCCGCACGAGCGTCGTCATCCAGACCAGGCCGAGCCCGACCGCGATCGCCTCGAGGCCGGCCGCCGAGTACAGGCCGACGGGGGTGTGCAGCAGGACGGCTCCCGCCAGCAGCACCCCCAGCCCGATCGTCGCGATGACGAGAGCGCGCGGCGGCCCCGGCAGCGTCAGCAGCGTGCGCAGCGCCGCGGCGCCGAACAGCACGATGGTGCCGATGGCCGCGCTCAGATGCACGGGACGGTCGAGTTCGATCGGCACGAACCCGACGACGGCGAGCGCGACACCGGTCGCGGCCCAGAGCGCGACCACCGTGCCGATCCGGCGCAGAGCCGCGTCTCCGAGCAGCCGGTGCAGATCGCGACCGATGTACGCGCCGATCGTCGCGAACAGCAGGCCCGCCACGACGAGCGTGCCGTTGAACGCCCATCCCCGAGTGCCGAGCCCGAGCTGGGAGAAGTTGCGCTGCCACCAGAGCGGATCCGCCGCGGTCGCCATCGCGAACAGGGTGCCGATCGTGAGGAACCCGAACAGCAGCGTCGACAGATCACGGGTGCGCAGACCGACTCCCGCCGTGTATGCGAAGCGCCCGCCCACCGCGGCCGCGATGCCCGCGATCAGGCTGCCGCCGAGCGCTGCCGTCTCGAAGCCGTGCAGTCCGGCGCTGAACACGACCCCCGCGAGCAGCACGCCGAGCGCCGCGACCGCCGCGAACGCGACGGTCAGCGCAGCCGTGGAGATGTCGGACACCACCGCCTGCCAGCGCGGCATGGGCGCGGTCTCGCCGCGGCGGTGCTGCACGGTGCTGACGACGAACGCGATCGCCGCGCTCGCCCCCGCGATCATGGCGACGGGAGGGCTCACCGAGCCCGGTCCGGTGAGCGGCCGCGGCGAACCCTGCAGCAGCAGAAGACCGGACGCGACCCCGAGCACGAAGCAGATCGCGGTCGCCCACACCGTGCGGGTCTCGTTGCGCAGCCGCTCCGGAATGCCCATCTCGCCATAGAACCACGCACCGCCGACAGCGCCGGTGCGGCGGTCCGGTCTCGGCAGGATCCGCACGCGGTCTGGGCAGTCTCCCGGCACACGAAGGGGATCTGCGGAGCCGGCACCCGAGGGCCGGCCCGCGGCGATCCTCGAGGGGCGACTCGTGAAGTGCAGCCCGCGAACCGCGCTGGACCAGGATCCTCAGCCGACGGGGCCGGAGCGCGGAAGCCCCAGCGACTCCCCGCGCAGCGGCCAGCGCCCGTTCTTCTGGCGGAACTCGATCGCACGCAGGAAGGGCGACATGTCGTACAGGCGCACGTTCAGCCGCAGCCGCGGTCCCGATGCCGCGCGGATCGTCAGCACCAGCTGGAGACCGGTGCCCTTGACGGTGTAGTCGACGATGTCGGAGTACGCGATCACCGCCTCGCGACCGAACACGGTGCGGAACGCGACCTCGTCGGCGCGCGGCGCGACATAGAAGTTGCGGTACATGATCAGGAACGCGACGCCGGCGAGCGCGATCAGCACCGCGGCGATCCGCATCGGCAGCAGCATGCCCGCCGGGTCCTGCTCCGTGAACGCGGCGAGCCCCAGCAGCAGCCCGATCGCGACGAACAACGCCCCGACGATCGGCACGAGCCGCGGCATGCGCTGCCTCTCCGGGTGCTGCGCAGACCGGTTCGGGCGTCCGCGCAGCCTCGCGACCGCCGCGCCGATCAGGATCAGCACGGCCAGCACGAGGAGGATCTTCAGCACGACACCGGACACCCCTTGACCGTACCAATCCGCCGACGGTGCACAGCACGGCGGGCGGATCCCGCACGGGGATCCGCCCGCCGTCGCTTCCGGGACGCTGTGCGTCCGATCAGACCAGGACGGCCGCCTCCAGTCGCGCGAACGAGGCCTCCATGCCGTCGACCATGCCGGTCGCGAGGATCATGTCGCGGGTGGCGATGTCGGGGTACTCGATGAGGGTCGTGATGAGCGTCGCGCCGTCCTCCTCGTACAGCGAGAGATCGTTCAGCGTGGTCGGGCCGTCGGTTCCCTGCATGCGTTCGGTGGTGACCGCCCGGCGCGGGGCGTCGACGAGGACGACCTCACCCTCGAACCCGAACGCGTGGCCGGGGGTGTCGCCGACCGGAGCCCACGAGTTGCGGTAGGTCTGGCCGGGCTCGGTGCCGATGACGCACTCGGTCATCTCCCACCCGTCCGGGCCGAGCATCCACTGCCGCATCAGCTCTTCTTCGTTGAACGCCCGCCAGACCAGCTCGCGCGGCCCCTCGACGAGGCGCGTGATCCGCACGTGGGTGTCGTCGAGCAGTTCGAGCCGCGTGCCCTTGCCCTGCGCGTAGTCACGCAGATCCTGCAGCACGGTGTCGAGTTGGGCCATGGCCATCTTGGTGCCCTCGATCACGCCCATCGCGACGACCTGCTCCAGCGCTTCGGCGGAGTCGAAGTGGCTGGTTCCGACCATGCGGGTGCCGTCGGCGGACGGCGAGAACTCCAGGGTCATCCGCATCGCCGGGAAGCCATCGATCGGGTTGCCGTCGTCGTCGACGAACGAGTCGAGCACCTCGAACAGGGTGGGCGCCTCGATCCGGGTGAACTCCCAGCGCCCCGACGACTTCTCACCCCGCGGGCCGATCAGCCGGTACTGCGCGATGCCACCGACGGTGTGGTCGAACGCGGTGAAGGTCGCCGGCCACCCGGGAGGCCCCCAGAAGCGCTCGAGCTGGCGCGGGTCGGAGTAGGCCGACCACACGCGCTCCACCGGGGCGGCGAAGTCGGCGGTGATGGTCAGCGTCAGGTTCTCGGGATCGGTGATCACGTCGGTGACAGGCATGTCACTCTCCTTCTGGGTTTCGGTCAGAGGTCGTGGTTGGGCCGGGATCCGCGGCCGGCTCGGCGAGCAGGTCGTCGAGGCGGGAGATCCGGCTTCGCCAGAGGTCTTCGTAGCGGGCGAGCAGCGCCCGGGCGCGGGCGATCATCTCGGGGTTCGCGCGGACGAGCCGCTCGCGTCCCTCTGCGCGCTTGACGATGAGCTCGGCCGCCTCGAGCACGGCGACGTGCTTCTGCACGGCCGCGAACGACATGTCGTAGTCGCGGGCGAGTTCGGACACGGACTGCTCGCGGTCGATCGTGCGGCGCAGGATGTCGCGCCGCGTGCTCGCCGCGAGGGCCTGGAACACCCGGTCGGTCTGTTCATCGCTGAGTTCATTTCGTACAACCATTTGGTTGCAGGTTATGATGGGTGGATCCGGATGTCAAGAGTCAGTTGTTCGGGCTCGATACGCGTTGCAGAACCACCGCGTGCTGTGACACCTTGTTGACTGTCGCCGGCACATGAGGAGTGCACGCATGACCCTCGAATTCGAGCACCGGGCGTCGGAGTCCCCGTGGGTGGAGCGGGTCTGGCGCAGCCGCAGCGACGACACGACGGTGATGACGTCGGTCGCCCGCGTCCACTGGGATCTGGTGTTCTGGGAGGACTCCGATGGGATGCACGCCGGCATTCAGGGCCCTGAGTCACGGGCGTCGGAGGCCGCAGTTCCGCCCCAGTCGGAATTCCTCGGGGTGCGCCTGGCCCAGGGCACGTTCCTCCCCGAGCTTCCCGTCACGGAGCTCGTCGACAGATTCGTGCCGCTGCCCATCGACGAACAGTCCTTCTGGCTGGGAGGGACACGGGTTCGGTTGCCGCAGTTCGAGACCGCCGAGCATGCAGTTCACGCCCTCGCACATCGTGGGGTCCTGTCCCGCGCGGACCCGAACCGTGACGTGACAGCGAGCGAGCGGACGCGGCAACGGCGCACACTGGCGGCGACCGGACTGCCGGACCGCACCCGCCGTCAGATCCAGCGTGCAGCGCATGCCGCCGTGCGCGTGCAGGCGGGTGAGGCCCCCGCATTCGTCGCCCACGAACTGGGCTACTTCGACCAGCCGCATCTCGCTCACGCGCTCCGCCGTTTCATAGGACGCTCGGCGACCGAACTGGCGGCGCC
The DNA here is from genome assembly GCA_963791605.1 of uncultured Actinomycetota bacterium. Lineage (GTDB taxonomy): Bacteria > Actinomycetota > Actinomycetes > Actinomycetales > Microbacteriaceae > Microbacterium. The sequence continues at coordinate 370,046 of CAWBTB010000006.1, forward strand.
AGTGGGTGAGGCGCGGCCTTTGTCGTTGCTGTACAAGACGGAGGAGGAAGCGGGCCGGTAACGTCCGATCGGAGCCGCCGAGGGGCGGCACGAGCAGAGGAGGCACTGTGGAACAACCGGCCCTGCAGACCGAGACGGCCGGCACGCGGCGTGTCGTGCTCTATGAGCTGATGTCGCTGGATGGCTTCGCCGACGATCCCGGAGAAGGAGAGTGGCTCCGCGATACCGGCGACGGACTCGGCGCCTTCCTCAATGCCACCATCGCCAGCCAGGACACCGTCCTCCTCGGCAGACGAACATACGAGAAATGGGCCCCGTACTGGCCAACCGCCGACGTGCAGCCGTTCGCGGACTTCATCAACTCCACGCCCAAGCTCGTCTTCGCATCTGCACCCCTGCAGCTGGGCTGGGCGGGGGCGACGCAGGTTTCCGAAGCGCCGGCCGGGGTTGTGAGCGAACTGAAGGCACGACCAGGTGGGGACATCGGCATCCACGGCAGCCTGAGCCTCGCCCGCGCGTTGCTTGAGGCGGACGTGGTGGACGAGCTCCGGCTCGTCGTCGCCCCGACGCTTGCCGGGCACGGCAAGCGTCTCTTCTCGAACGATGCAGCGCTGCGAGCCTTCGAGCTGGCGGGGTGCGAGCGCTCGGGAGGATGCCTTCTGCTGACCTACCGCCGGATCCGGGGGCACTGACGCACACCCGCTCGCTTCATGGATGAGGTACTCGAGTCCAGCCCGATTCCGATACGCGGGTCAGGCCTCCGGTGAGCTCAGGACCGCATCGAGCAGGCCCGGGAAGCGCGCCTCGAGGTCATCGCGGCGCAGAGTCAGCACGCGCTGCCGGCCGTTGGGCTCGTTGCGGATCACGCCCGCCTCGCGCAGCACCTTCATGAAGTGCGACTTCGTCGACTTCGGCAGGTTCGGATCCGTCGCGTGGCAGGCCGCCATGTCGAGCGGGCCGTCGAGCAGCTGACGCGCGATCGCCAGGCGTTCGGGGTCGCTGAGCGCGAAGAGCACCTCGGTGAGCTGGATCTCGGAGCGCTCCGGGTGGGGAAGATCGACGACGCCGGGCATGGTTCGATAATACTTGAACTATCGTGGAATCGCGCGTACGCTTCTACTGTTCGATTATTTTCGAACCGACAAGGAGCGCCCATGACCACCCAGTCCGTCACCGTCCCGCGGGTCGAGGCCTCGATGTCCGTCGCGGCCGTGGCGCCCGCGCGCGGTCGCTTCGGATTCGTCCTCGCGATCGCGGCGCAGATCCTGATGATGATCGGCGCCAGCGCGCCGTCGCCGTTCTACCCGGTGCTCGCACAGCGCATCGGCTTCGGTCCCGTACTGATCACCGCCGTCTTCGCCGCGTACGCGGTCGCGCTGATGCTCACGCTGCTCACCGCCGGATCCCTGTCCGATCATGTCGGTCGCCGCGCGGTGATCGTCGCCGGTCTGGTTCTGCTCGCCGGCAGCATGCTGCTGTTCTGGAGCGCCGGGTCGGTCGCGCTCCTGGTCATCGCACGGCTCGTGCAGGGCATCGCGAGCGGACTGCTCATGTCCGCGCTGTCCGCGGCGGTGCTCGACCTCGCGCCCGCGGGACGTCCCGGGATCGCTGCCCTCTGGAACGCCCTGTGCCCCGGAATCGGTCTCTCCCTCGGCGCTCTCCTCGCCGGCGTCGCGCTGGATACGACGCCGAACGCCCTCCCCGACGTGTTCGCCCCGCTCAGCGGGATCTACCTCGTGCTCGCCGCGCTGTTCCTGCTCGTCCCCGAGACCGGGCGGCTCCTCCCCGGTGCGTGGGCGTCGCTGAGCTTCCGCCTCTCGGTGCCCGCGGAGATCCGCGCCGACTTCTGGCGCGCCGCACCGGCGATCATCGCCGGCTGGGCGACGGGAGGCCTGTTCCTCTCCCTCGGCGCGAGCATCGTCCGCGGAGAGCTCGGCGGCATCGCGCATCTCTGGCAGGGCCTGTCGGTCGCGCTGCTCGCGGGCACCGGCGCGATCGCCGCGGTCCTCATCCGCCGCCGCTCCCCGCGCACGATCACGATCTTCGGCACCGCCGCGCTCGCCACCGGCACCGCACTGTCGCTGATCGCCCTCGCCGTCGCCACCCTGCCCGGCTACCTCGTCGCGGTCGCCGTGACCGGGATGGGCTTCGGCACCGCGTTCTTCGGCGTCGTCGGATCCCTCGCTCCGCGGATCCCCGCAGCCCAGCGCGCCGACACGTTCGCCGTGATCTTCCTGCTCGCCTACCTCGCGTTCGGGGTGCCCGCGGTCGTTGCCGGGATCCTCGTCACGCCCCTCAGCCTGGAGTCCGTCTGCATCGGTTATGGCGTGGTCGTCATCGCGCTGTCCGTGATCGCGATGGTCCTGCGGATCCGCCGCCCGGCCTGACGATCGAAGAGCGGATTGGCGCGCCGCTCGCAGCAGGAAGTCGCGCCGACAGGTCGGATCAGAACAGTCGCTCGCCTGCCGGATCCGCAGGCACCTCATCATCGGTTGCGAGAATGCTCATCAGCCTCATGTTGATGAAGAGCCGCTCGCGTCCCACCTTGATGTCGACGAGAGCCCCCTGCGCGACAAGGGCGTTCAGCCAGGTCGTCGCGGTCGGTCTCGACACCGCGCATCGCTGCATCACCTGGCTGATCCGCGCATAAGGATTCTCGAACAGCACGTCGAGGAGATCGGCATTGCTGCCGGCGGAGGTGTGGGTCTTGATCTCCGCACGGAAAGTGTCCTGCAGCTCCTGGATCCGATCGATCTTGCTCAGCGTCCTGGTCGCCGTCTCCTCGATCCCGCGGAGCAGGAAGCGAATCCAGTCCTCCCAGGAACCCTCGGCGGTCACCCCGAGCAGGAGCCGGTAGTACTCATCCCTGTTCTGAATGATGAAGCGCGAAAGGTAGAGGATCGGAGCGTTCAAGAGGCCCGCCTCGACGAGCTGGAGCACGTTGAGGATCCGCCCGGTGCGTCCGTTGCCGTCCGTGAACGGGTGGATCGCTTCGAACTGATAGTGCGCGATCGCCATCACGACGAGCGGATCGATCCCTTCCCTCGTGTGCAAGAAGCGCGCCCAGTTGCCGAGCTTTTCGAGGATGACGGCCTCGCCGGTCGGCGGAGTGTAGACGGGCTTACGCGTCCGCGGATCCCCGATGATGGTTCCGGGCAGCTTACGCACCCCCATCTCGCGGTTGTGGATGTACGTGCACACCTCGATCGCCGTGTTCACCGAGATCGGGCGTCTCTCGATCGCCGCCATCCCGGCGAAGAGCGCCGAACGATAGCGAAGCGTCTCTCGCGTCTCCGCACTGGCCGTGTCGGTCACGGCTTCCTCCGCGTAGCGGAAGAGCTCGTCCGTCGTGGTGACGATGTTCTCGATCTCAGAGCTAGCCTGCGCTTCGAGGAGCGAAAGCGAGTTGATGAGGACCAGTGGGTTCTGCATGCGCTTCGCCGCCTGATCGAGCGCAGCCAGCGATGAGCGCGCACTAATCGTGTCCTTGAGGATCGCCTTCGACTCGAAGTCTGCCGACGGAGGCAGCTGGGGAAGCTCGTTATACGGCTGGTCTGCGGCCCAGGTCATATGTCAAAGATACTCACATGCCCGCAAGACGTGTAAAAAATCAGGCCGATTCTTTACACGTCCTGTCGACCTGTCAATTCGTTTGGCATGTCGCGCAACCCCGCTCCCGGCCTACCGCGGTCCGCGCCCCCGGAACATGCCGGCGAACAGTGCGTGCAGCAGCGGCAGTGCCGACGCGCTCATCAGGATCACGCCGAGTACCGCGTTCGGGGTCAGCACGATCGCGCCGCCGATCAGCAAGGCCGCGAACAGCACGCCCGAGACCGCGCGGCGCACCAGAGAGTCGATGTGGTCGAGGCGGCGTTCCAGCCGTGACGTGTCGAATGTGACGGAGCCCTCGTCGATGCGCGTGATGATGTCGTCGATCCGCTTCGGCAGCCGCCAGGCGATGCCCGCGGTCGCGATCGCCTGCTGGGCGAAGTCCTGCAGCAGGTTGCCGCTCTCGTCTCGCAGCAGCCGGGTCGCGTACGGCTCGATCGACTCCCAGATGTTGAACTGCGGATCCAGACCGCTGCACATGCCCGACGTGAGCGAGACCGCACGGATCAGCAGCAGCAGACCCTCGGGCAGCTGCACCGGGAGGGACCGCATCGTGTCGCCGAACTCGTCGGCGAAGCGCTGGAACTCGCGCGGATCCACGTCGCGCAGCTCGGCGAAACCCATCCCGCCGAAGCGCGCGAACAGGGCGGTCAGCGCACGCTCCAGGTCGCGGTTCCCGGCGGACGGCATGAGCACGCCGATCTCCTGCGCGGCGGCGACCATGCCCTTCCCGTCGCGCGATGCGGCCGCGATGAACAGGGTGCGCAGGCCGCGGCGGATCCCGTCCGGCACCTCGGCCATCATCCCGAAGTCGATGAACGTGAGCCGCCAGGCGGGTCCTGCACCCATCGGGGTCGTTGAGCGAGCGGAGCGAGACGAAACGCCGTCCGTTCCGGTCGCTGAGCCCACCCCGGGCCCCGCGGTCGCTGAGCCCACCCCGGGCCCCCCGGTCGCTGAGCCTGTCGAAGCGAGTGGCGTCACGAAGATGTTCCCCGGATGCGGATCCGCGTGCACGAACCCATGCGTGAACAGCTGATCGAACATGACCTCGGCGAACACCCGGGCTACGTCGGCGGGATCGATGCCCGCGGCACGCAGCGCGTCGCCGTCGTTGATCTTGATCGCGGTGACGTCCGAGAGCGTCAGCACCCGGCGGGTCGTGCGCTCCCAGGCGATGAGCGGCGCGTCGACGCGCGGATCCTCGGCGAAATCCGCGCGGAACCGCTCGGCGGACGCGGCCTCGTGCAGGTAATCGATCTCCTCGAGACTCGTCTGCGCGAACTCTTCGACGAGCGCGGGTGCGTCCACGCGATCGGCGACGAAGCGGATCCGCCGCAGCCACCCGCCGACACGGCGCAGCGCGGCGAGATCGGTCGCGACGACCTGGTCGATGCCGGGCCGCTGGACCTTGACGACGACGTCCGCGAAACCCGCGTCGGCCGCGTCGAGATCCGACAGCCGGGCCCGATGAGCCTGCCCGAGTGACGCGGCGGCGAGCGGCGTCGCGTCGAACCACGCGAACGCGCGATCGAGCGGCACCCCGAGCTCGGCCTCGGCGAGCACGCGGATCGCGGGGAACGGCACCGCGGGGACCTCGTCCTGCAGACCCTCGAGCTCGGTCGTGATCTCGGGCGGCAGCACGTCCAGGCGCGACGACATGAACTGGCCGACCTTGATCATCAGGCCGCCGAGCTCGACAGCGAGCACGTGGAACCGCTGCGCCAGCCGGCGCATCCGCCGCGCGCGGGTGCGCTCCGCTGTCCGGGCGAACCCGATCCGCGGCAGGGTGATCTCGTACCACCAGGTCTGCACGAGCGCCCGGGCCGCGAACGCCAGGATCCGCCGGGAGCGAGCCCGCAGCGACGGATCCCGAGCCATGCCCGATCCTTGTGCTTCGAGAGCCTCGGCAACCGGTCGAAGGGGATCCGCCATCAGTCGGCGAGGATCGCGTACAGCTTGCGCCGGGCCTCGTCGAGCACGTCGATCGCCTGCTGCACCTGCTCCGGATTGCCGGTGCGGCCGACCTGGGCCACGGCGCCCGCGAGGTCGATGCCGGCCTTCGGCAGCGCGCCGAACTGCGCGCCCGCACGGGCGCCGGGACCCTCCCACGGAGCGGGCGTCTCGGACGCCTCATCGGCCACGGCACGCCCGGCCTCGGTCAGCGAGTACGTCTTGCGGCCGCCCTGTTCGGCGGCCTCGATGAGCCCCTCGTCGGCGAGCAGCTGGAGCGTGGGGTAGACGGATCCGGCACTGGGCTTCCAAGCGCCACCGCTGCGCTCCTCGATCTCCTGGATGATCTGGTAGCCGTGCATCGGCTGCTCGGCGAGCAGGGCGAGCACCGCGGCGCGGACGTCGCCGCGCGCCATCCGCGGGGATCCGGTGCGCTGCTCGAACGAGGCGCGCAGCTGCTCCATCGCCTCCCAGATGCCGGCGCCGGGACCTGCGCCAGGGCGCCCGCCGAACCCGCGTCCGCCGTGCGGTCCGCCGCCGAATCCCGGTCCTCCGAAACCTCGCGGTGCGTATGTGCCGTTCATGGTGACCTCCTCGATCTCCCCGCGCGGCGACTGTCGCGCGAGCGATAGTTAACGATATGTCGCTATGTATCGGAAGGGAAGAGTGGATCCGGATCCGGCGTGCGCGCGCTTGGGAGGAGAACTCCTTCTCGGGTGGACCCGGCGCATGAATCCTTCCGCCCGAACGCGAGTTCTCCTCCCGAGCCTGCGCCCGGAACGCTTATGTACCCGGAAAGAGCACCTTCCGCCACGCCCTACGGTGGAATCATGACGATCACCGCCGCGGCAGACGGATCCGCCCTGGGCAACCCCGGACCCAACGGCTGGGCCTGGTACATCGACGAGAACAGCTGGGCGGCAGGCGGATCGCCGCACGGCACGAACAACCAGGGCGAGCTGCAGGCGGTGCTGGAACTGCTGCGCGCGACGGCGGATGTCGACGAGAAGCTCGTGATCGAGTGCGACAGCCGGTACGTGATCGATTCGGTGACCAAGTGGATGCCCGGCTGGAAGCGCAAGGGCTGGCGCAAGTCCGACGGCGGCCCGGTGCTGAACCGCGACCTGCTCGAGGGCATCGACGAGGCGCTGCGCGGGCGCGACGTGTCGTTCACCTGGGTCAGGGGTCACGCCGGCCACCCCCTGAACGAGGCGGCGGATGTGCGCGCGAACGGCGCGGCGACCGCGTATCAGCGCAAGCAGGAGCCGGATCGCGGGCCCGGGTTCACGGGCGCGGCCCCGGCGCGCACCCCGGTCCCTGAGCCTTCCCCGGCCCCTGGGCGTTCCCCGGTCCCTGGGCGTTCCCCGGCCCCTGAGCCTTCCCCGGTCCCTGAGCCTTCCCCGGCCCCTGAGCCTGTCGAAGGGACCTCCCCGACCGAGGCCGTCGCACTTCCCGTAATCGCCCCCTCCGCGGCCCCGGCGCCGGCGCTCTGGGCCGAAGCGTCGGATCTGCTCGACGGTCTCGACGTTCCGGCCGGCGCCACCCCGATCACGCTCACCGTCGCGCTGAGCGCCGAGGAGCACGCCCGCCTCCGCGACCGCGCCGACGCCCAGGGCGTGAGCCTCGACGAAGCGCTGCGCCGGCTGATCTGAGCGATGCGGAACAGTCGCAACCGACGGCACCGTGCGGCTCACTGAGATGTCACGGACCGCGATCCTGCCGCAGTGATTGCCTCCGACACCCGCGTCCACGCGAGATCCCAGCCGATCCGTTCCTGCTCCAGCCGCACGTCGCCCTCGGCGCGCAGCATCGTGAGGGCGGCCTGCTCCGACCCGGTCAGCCGCGGCAGCTCGCCGCGGAATGGGTTAGGCTCACGCACCCAGAGGTCGCGGTGCTCCTCGAGCACCTCACGGTCCATGAGCACGCTCCGCGCATCGATCCCGGCGGCACGCACTCGATTCAGGATCGCGAAACCATGCGAATCGAGGTCGCCCCAGTACAGGACGGGCCGGTTGCGCACCCAGGGCAGCGCCCCCACGCGATGCCCGATGTACCCACTGCCGTGGACCGCGACGGCGCCGTCCGTGTCGGGCAGCGCCAGCAGCGTCTCCAGGTTCTCCACGATCAGCACCACACGCAGCCGATCGTCGAACGGGATCTCGGCAAGTTCTCCGATCGGCGCGGCGACGTCGCGCAGGCCGCTCGGGCACAGTCGCGGATCCAGGATCATCACCCGGAGCCGTTCGTCCGGATCGACCAGTCCGAGCCCGTCGGATCCGGTGGCCGCTGCGACGATGTCCTCGACCATCGCGCGGTGCCGCTCCAGCCACTTGCTGTGCATGCCGCGCACCGGTACCTGGCGCACCCGCAACCCGGACACGGGGTGGTGCACGAGCCACGCCGACGCGTTGCGCAGGATCTCGGCATCGGTACCGTCGAGCTGTGCGATCGCGCGTGCATGCGTGCGCAGTGCGGCATCGACCTGCTCCGAGAACGCGGCGTCGACCAGCACCGCCGCCCGCAGCGTCGCGATGCGCGATCGCCACGCGGCCCACTCCCGGCGCTTTCCGGCGATGACGGCGATCGCCTCGGCACCGTCGATGAGCACCCGGGTCGGCACGCTCTGCCGCCCGACCCGGGCCCAGTTCCGTTCCTCCCACTGCAACGCGAGCGGCTTCCCGCCCTCCGCGTCGCGCCACGCCTGCACCCACGCCCGCGCGGCGCCGAGGTCCTGCAGGACCTCACGCTCGGAGGGCGGATGCAGCGGCAGATCGACGCTGACCACGGCACTCGGATCGACGACCCAGGATCGTGCCGCGCGCTCGTAGAGCCGCCGAGCACGATCGGCGATGTCCGCCCGCGTGACCGGCTTCACGGGGCCTCGTGCTCGATCACGACGCTCGCGAGCAGCGACTGATCCCGCGTCGGGTTCGAGACGCTCGTCACCGCGCCGATGTACGGCTCCAGCGTCTGCAAGAGCTTCTGCGGAGTCGCCAGGATCATGTGGAAGCCGAACTCGCGGAAGATGTCCATCGCCATCCGGGTGTATTGGGCATCCGCCTTGTCGAAGGCCTCGTCGAGGATCACCGTGCCGTACGACGGGACCAGATCCTCCCGATCCGCCAATTGGAACCGCAGCGCCGCACCCAGGCAGAAGATGACCAGCTTCTGCCGCTGCCCGCCGGACAGACCGGCGCTCGAGTCGTGCACCGCGACGACCCGGCCCGCCGCGTCCTTCTCCTGGGCGAGGAACGACACGTGTTCGCGGGTGTCCAGCACTCGTGCACGCCAGGCACGGTCGGCGTTGTCGCTGGACTCGAGTCTGCGCATGAGGCCCGCCAGCACCTGGAACCGGCGCTCGGCACCGGCGAGATCCTCGTCTGCCCAGTCGCCCTCGACGATGCGCTTCAGGTCGGTGAGGAACTCCTCGACCTCACCGGTGCGCCGGGTCTTGACCAGGATCTCCAGGAACCGGCCCCGATCGTACGGTGAGCGGCCCAGCGACTGGTTCACCGGATCGATCCGCTCGGCGACCCGGCGCGGGGCCGAAAGCAGCTCGTCGCGCAGGTGGATGATCATGTCACGGGAGCGGTCCTGCAACAACGCGAGGAACCGCGCCTCGTACTCGGGAAGCCCGCGGGCGACGATGTCGTCGCGCAGCCGGCGGAAGCCCGCACGGTCTTCGATCGCGGGGGTGAGCTCGGCCGCGGCGGCCTTCCAGGTGCCGGCGAATTCCGTTGCCAACTGGGCGAACCGCGACGCCGCGGTGCGCGCCCGCACCTCGGCATGCTGCACCTGCGTGGCGAGGACGCTGACGACCTGCGTGGACACGGCGTCGATCCCGTCCAGCAGGATCGAACGGCGCACTTCGCGGAAGCGACGTTCCAGTTCGCGGGCGTCCGGCTCCGCGATCTCGGCGACCGGGTGTGCACGCAGATCGCCGATCATCCCCTCAAGCCTGCGCACCGCCTGCACCGCCGTGGCCGCGGCGACCTCGGCCGTGTTCGCCTCGCCGCGCAGTCGGACCGCCTCGGCACGCGCCTCGGACTCCACCCGCACCAGTTCGGCCATCTCGCTGTCCGGCGCGGTCAGCAGCCGCAGCTCCTCCTCCCGCGCGGCCAGGCTGCGTCGTGCGGTAACCACATCTATCGTCGTCCAGTTCAACGCGGCGACGTCGGCGAAGACCGTACGGCGCGCCACCAGCTCGTCGCGCGCCTGCTGCGCCTGCTCGAAGTGCCGTTTCGCCGCGGTCTCCTCGTCCTTCGCGGTGCGCAGTGCGCCGAGCAGATGCTCGATCTTGTCGACGTTGTCCGCGCCGAGCACCCAGCGGCGGCGGTCGTCCACGCGGAAGCGGTCGTTCTTCTCGTAGCGGCGGCTCGAACGCTTGAGCAGGCCGGTGATCGTGACCGCCCGGTCCGCGGTGTCGAGCTCGTCCGGATCGTCGACGCAGGCGTAGTCGAACTCCGCGCCGAGCCGGCGATTCAGGTACGCGGTGAACGGGCCGTCCGCGACCCGGATCCGGTGTACGACACTGCGCTCATCGGACACGGACGGGGGCGGATCCGAATGCACGGGCACCGCGTCGAGCACGAGGCGAGCGTCCAGGTGCACCCCGTCGACGACGCGCCGCACCCGGGCGAGCAGGTCGTCACGCACCAGCAGCGCGGTCGACAGCGGCGCGAGCACCCGCTCGATCGCACCGCTCCAGTCCAGGTACTCCCCGCGCACATCGATGAGCTCGCCGGCGAACGGCAGGGCCTGCTCGGGCACACCGAGCTGTTTCGCGATGCGTCGCCGGGCGGCCAGCAGGTCGGGCGGGAGGTTGGTGCGCTGCCCGCGCAACGCGTCGATCTCGCCCTGCAGTTCACGCACCGCGTGCTGGGCCCGGGCGAGACGATCGTTGATGTCGTAGCCGATGGCCTGCGGTCCGCTCCCCGCGGTTTCGGCTTCGGCCGCGGACACCAGCTGGCCGAACTCCGCCGCGGATGCGGGCATCGGCACGCCGACGCCACGCAGCCGCTGTTCGAGCCGGTCATGCGCGTGTTCGACTTCGGCGACCCGGGCGCGGGCGTCATCGATCCGTCCGCGCAGGTGCGTCAGCTGGGCGCCGCCGCGCTGGTCGAGGCGGTGCCGGGCGGTCGTGTGCAGCGCCTCCGCCTCGTCGCTGGCGACCCGCGCCGCCTCCGCGCCGCGCTGCGATCGGGCCTGCTCCTGTCGCGCCGATTCGTGCTCCGTCTCGGCCAGGCGCAGTTTCCACTGCGCGGTGAACGGGATGGTCAGGGCGCGCAGCCGTTCGCCGGCGGTGACCTCCCCATCTGCCTCGTCGAACACGGTCGCGACCGTATCGATCGCGCCGAGAGCCTCGGCCTGACGGCGCAGTTCGACCACGTGGCTGTGCGATTCGTTCAGTTCGCGGAACTGCTCCACGGCGTTGTCGACGCGACGGAAGGTGTCGGGCACGTCCAGCATGAAGGTGCGGAACAGCACGTCGAGACTGCCGAGATTCTTGGCCGCCTGGGTCTTGTGCAGCAGATGCAGGGCGTTCTCGTTCGCGATTCCGAAGAGGCTGCGCATCCGGGCGTAGAACGGCCCGTGCGAGCGGGATCCGGTGGCGACCACCGGCGAGAGCTCGGCCTTCAGCCGGCGCACGTCGATCCCGCGCGCCACGAAGGGGGCGAGGTCGGGCAGCGCCACGTCACCACGCAGCAGTACGCACGCGTCCTTCAGATCCGCCGGATCCGTCGTCGTGCCCTTCAGGTGGAAGAGGCGGATCAGCGTCACTGGCTCGCCACGGTCGTCGTCGAAGCGGAGCAGGACCCCGCTCCAGGTGGCCGCCTTGCGCAGGTAGGCGCTGACGGCCCGGTCGTAGGTCGCATCCGCCTCCTTGCTCCAGGCGCCGCGGACGTAGCTGACCAGGCTCCGATCTCCGGTGCGGGAGGATCCCTCCTGCGCGGCGGCGTTCAGGCGCAGCCAGCGGTCGGGCGTCAGCGCCACGGCGATCGCGTCGAGCAGGGACGACTTCCCGGATCCGGAGGCGCCGGTGATCAGGTGCCCTTCTCGGGCGATCGGGATCACGTGATGGCCGTCGAAGGTGCCCCAGTTGAGGACTTCGACGCGCGACAGCCGCCATTGTCCGGGATGCAGCCGAGTGGCCTCCTCGTCCGTGGCCCCGTCGTCCAAGGGCTCGTCGAGTGCGAACAGGGTCACGGCGTCGCTCCTTCCGCGATCGTGGCGTACGCCGCCTGCAGCGCGTCGACCTGGTCCGCGTCGACCAGCATGCGCACGACCGGGGAGATCTCGGCGCGGTCGTCGCCGACCGGGTGCAGCACCCGCAGCTTGTTGACCATCTTCGACCACGAGGCGTTGAGCCGCTTGCGGAAGTCGGTCGTATCGCGGTCGGCGGTGCGATAGACGTCGAGCGTCTCGTACAACTCGTCTTGTCCGATGATGACCCGGCCGCGTCCCTCTTCGTTCAGCAGGGTGTGCCGCAGCGCGAGCAGCATCGCGGTGTCGAGGAAGGTGAGCGCTTCCGCCCGCACCGCCCGCGGTACCTGGATCTCGGTGGATTCGGCGTTGCGCACGAACGCGAACTCGCCCTCGCGATCGATGACCAGCTCGAGGAAGAGGTCGTTCAGCCGGGAGCGGATCGCCGCCTCGTCGGCGAGCAGCGCCGACCAGTTCAACGACGACCGGGCTCGCGACAGGTACGGACCGCGCACGAGTTCGAGCAGCGCACGACGGGATCGTTCGTAGAGCGTGCCGGTGTCGCCCGCCCAGAGCGCCCCGGCCGTCCCGTCGGTCGGAACCTCATCGATCTCCGGCTGCTCGGTCATGCGATCCTCTCCGTGAAACGGTGCACCGGGAGGACGGCGAAGCTCGCCACGCCCTCCGGGCCCGTCCAGTGCACCTGTTCGCTGTCGGGCTCGACCCGGCCATGCTCCGCCGCGAGGCTGAGGAGCCCGACGACACTCGCCACGCCCTGCGACGCCGGGAAGGCGCTCAGCACATCCCCGACCGACGGCTGCTCGATCCGCAGCCGCACGGCGTTGACGTTGCCCGTCAGCTCGGTGAAGTCGATCTCGGTCTCGCGGGCCAGGGCGCGTAGCTGCTCCCAGTCCGCGGGCTGCGCCGCGTGCGTGGTGATCTCGGTCGCGGCATCGAACTCGTCGGGGTCATGCAGCCCGATCGCGCCGACGCTGGAGATCGCGACCGACGTCAGCTCCAGCACGGATCCGGTCTGCGCATAGGGCTTGACGACGCGCGACGCCGCATGCGCCGACGCCATCGCCTCCAGGAGCTTGGACCGCAGCACCCGGTCGCGCTGGTAGTCCTGCGACTGCACGTAGCGGCGCAGACCACGGGCGAACACCGTGATCACGTCGTGCACCTCGGAGGTGCGCAGCTTCAACTCGTCGAGGAATCCGCGCAGCCGGCGCCGCTGCAGAGGGGTGAGCTCACGAGCGAAATCGCGATCCAGCACATGCCGGATGTCCTCCTCGAAGGCGGAGCCGAGTGACGGATCCAGCACCAGCCCCGAGAATGCCGTGAAGCTGCGTCCGGCATCCGAGTCGCCGATCAGATCCACACCGCGGAAGACGTCGTCGAGCACGGCGCGCTGCGAAGCGTCGGACTCCAGGATCTTCGCGCGCAGAGTGGAGCTGAGCTCCTCGAAGACCCCGCGCACCCGCGTGAAGTCGTCCGGCACCTCGGACGCCTGGGCGAGCAGTTCCCGCAGGCGCTCGAGCGCACGCGGGCCGGCCAGGACGTCGTCAGCGCCGTCACCGGACCGGATCGCCTCGATCTGCGCATCGATGCGGTCGCGCTCGGCCTGCAGCCGCTCCAGCCGGCGCGAGGCCTCCGGGTCGGTGTCGATCGCGAGCTGCGTCAGTTGCATCGACAGGTTCGCCAGACGGGAGGCGGTGGCCGTGTGGCGCGGCGATTCCCGCGTCTCCAGGAACCGCAGCGCGGCGAGCGCATCGACGGTGAGCTCGTACGTCTCGCCACGACTCGCCTCCGACGGGCGCCGCGCGATCAGCCCCGCGGTCCGCCAGGCGGTGAGGTATCCGCGGGCGCTGAGCGGCAGGTCGTGGCCGTATCCGCGCAACTCGTCCAGGTCGGCGTCGATGGTCTCGGCCAGCTCATCGGCATCGACTCGTCGTTCATCGCCGCCGAGGTGTTCGGCGAGCATGGCGGCCGCGATCGGCGCGTTGTCGGCGCGCAGCAGCCGCCAGGCATCGTCCTCGTCGACGCGGCGGAGCAGCCGCATCGCGCGTGCCGTCGCCGACATCCGCACCTCCTCGCTCTGTCAATTCTGGTGGAGGGATCCGACATCCGCGAACACGGGCCTCCGAGCTGCCCACACGGCGGTGCGGTGCGGCCGACGCGAAGAGTGCGCCAGCCACGGAGTTCTGCACAACTTCGGACGAATCGGCGGATTCTCTCCGAGCGAGTGCAGATCTCCGCGCGAGCGCCGGTCGGAGCTGGCTCACGCAGCGCCTCACCGTCCCGCGAGCAGCTCCCGCAACCGCGCGGCCTCCTCGGCCGGCATCGCGTACTGATGCTCCGGTGCGGGATAGACCCGGTCCCGCACCTCGTCCGCGTAGGCCGTCACGCCGTCGATCGCCGCGGCCCGCAGCGAGGCGTAGCGCTTCACGAACTTCGCCGCCGGCCCGTCGTAGATCCCGAGCAGATCGTGGAACACGAGCACCTGCCCGTCCGTCGCGGATCCGGCTCCGATCCCGATCACCGGGATATCGAGCAGCGGCATGAGCGCGGCGGTGACCTCGCTCGGCACGGCCTCGACCACGAGCAGCGCGCAGCCTGCATCCTGCAGCGCGAGGGCGCTGTCGATCACGGCGAGCGCGGCTGCGGCGGTGCGGCCCTGGGCACGGTATCCGCCGAGCGACGCCGCGGTCTGCGGGGTGAGGCCGACGTGTCCGACGACCGGGATCCCCGCCTCGACCAGGGCCCGCGCCCGCTGCACCGACGTGCCGCCGCGCTCGATCTTGACGAGGTCGCAGCCGGTCTCCTTGACGAACCGCTGCGCGGTCGCGATGGCCTGCTCATCGGAGGCCTCGTACGAGCCGAACGGCAGGTCGGCGACCAGCAGCGGCCGGGTCAGCCCACGCCGCACCGCCTTCGTGAGCATGATCATCTCGTCGACCGTGACCGGCACGGTGCTGTCGTAGCCGAGCACGGTCATCGCCGCGGAATCGCCGACGAGCACCATGTCGACGCCCGCCGCTTCGACGATCTGCGCGCCGGGGTGGTCGTAGGCGGTGACCATCACGATCGGCTCGCCGGCGGCCTTCTTCGCGGCGAGGTCGCCGAGCGTGAGGCGACCGGTGGGGGCGGCGTGCGCGCTCATACGACGGCCTCCGCGAGAGCGAGCCCGGTCGCTGAGCCTGTCGAAGCGCCCGACCCCCGATCAAGACCCCCGGTCGCTGAGCCTGTCGAAGCGCCCGGCCCCCGATCAAGACCCCCGGTCGCTGAGCCTGTCGAAGCGCCCGGGACGCCGGTCAGCAGCGTGCCAACGGCGCCATCGACCGCGACGATCCCGTTCGCCCGGTCGACGTGCACGACGGTCGGCGCGTAGTCGGCGAGCTCTTCGGGCGCGTACTCGGCGTAGGAGATCACGATGACCGTGTCGCCGGTGTGCACGAGGCGGGCGGCGGCGCCGTTGACCTGCACCGTGCCGGATCCGCGCTGCCCCGCGATCGTGTACGTCTCGAAGCGCGATCCGTTGTCGACGTCGACGACGTGCACCTGCTCGTGCGGCAGGATGTCGGCCGCGTCGAGCAGGTCGGGATCGATCGTGATGGATCCGACGTAATGCAGGTCGGATCCGGTGATCGTCGCGCGATGGATCTTCGACTTCAGCATGGTGCGGCGCATCAGCTGCTCGCTCTCAGGAGGTGGTTGTCGATCAGGCGGGCGGCCCCGACCCGCGCCGCAACCGCGAGCAGGGCGTCGCGGTCGAGGCTGACGACGGGGCTCAGGTCGTCCGCATCGCGCAGTTCCAGGTACTCGGGGGTGATCCCGGCGTCGTCGAGGACGGCGCGGGCGGCGGCTTCGATGGCCGCAGCGTCGCGCTCCCCGTTCGCCGCGACGGCGCTGCGCCGCGTTCAGCGCGCGGTTCAGCGCCGTGGCCCGCTGCCGGGAGTCGGCGTCGAGGTAGACGTTGCGCGAGCTCATCGCGAGCCCGTCCGACTCGCGCACCGTGGGCACGGCCTCGATCCGCACGTCGAGGTTCAGGTCGCGCACGAGCCGGCGCACCACGAGCACCTGCTGCGCGTCCTTCTGCCCGAAGTAGGCGACGTCGGGCGCGACGATCCCGAACAGCTCGGCGACGACGGTGGCGACGCCGTCGAAGTGGTGCGCGCCGCGGCTCGCCCCGTCGAGCACGTCGGTGATGCCGGCGATGTGGATCGTGGTGGCGAAGCCGTCGGGGTAGATCTCGGCCGGTTCGGGCGCGAACAGGATGTCGACGCCCTCCTGCTCGGCCAGGGCGGCGTCGCGCGCCTCGTCACGCGGGTACGCAGCGAGGTCTTCGTTCGGGCCGAACTGCGTCGGGTTGACGAACAGCGACACGACGATGAGGTCGTTGTTCTTCCTGGCCTCGCGCATGAGCGTCAGATGGCCCTCATGGAAGGCGCCCATGGTCGGGACGAGCCCGACCGTCTTGCTCTGCCGCCGCGCGTCGCGCACGACCTCGCGGATCTCGGCGATGGTGCGGACGATCCTCACCCCCGGGGACGTTGAGCGAGCGAAGCGAGACGAAACGCCATCGCCCTCGCCCGCCACCCCCGCGGACGTTGAGCGAGCGAAGCGAGACGAAACGCCGTCACCCTCACCCGCCACCCCCGGGGACGTTGAGCGAGCGAAGCGAGACGAAACGCCGTCGCCCGCCACCCCCGGGGACGTTGAGCGAGCGAAGCGAGACGAAACGCCGTTACCCTTCCCCTCGACCTCCGGGGACGTTGAGCGAGCGAAGCGAGACGAAACGCCGTTACCCTTCCCCTCGACCTCCGGGGACGTTGAGCGAGCGAAGCGAGACGAAACGCCGTCACCCTCCCCCTCGACCTCCGGGGACGTTGAGCGAGCGAAGCGAGACGAAACGCCGTCACCCTCCCCCTCGACCTCCGGGGACGTTGAGCGAGCGAAGCGAGACGAAACGCCGTCGCCCTCGGGATGGGCGAGCACACGGGTCTGCGCAGACAGGGCATCGACGAGGGGGATCAGGTCGGGGGCGGCCCCGGCGATCGCTGCGCGTTGCCGAGCGACGGTCGCCTCGTCGCCGCGGGCGATCGGGCCGGTAAGGGCCCCCGCGGCGCCGAGCTCGGCCCAGTTCGCAACGGTCTGTCGCACGAGCGGAGTCAGGATCGCGCGCGCCTCGGCGGATCCGATCCCTGCCGCGCCCGCGACCCGCTCGGCCGCGTCGAGCACGGCGAGGAGGAGGTTCGACGCGATCGAGGCGGAGGCGTGATACCCCGCACGGTGGGCATCGTCGACCCGGAATGGGTGCGCTCCGAGTGCGCGAGCCAACTGCTCCGCCGTCGCTAGCGCTTCCGGCGTGCGTCCGTCGAACGCGGCGCCGATGCCGTGGAAGACGCTCGGGGGCTCGGTTCCGGTGAAGGTCTGCAGCGGGTGCAGGCTGAAGTCCACGCCGTCGAGGCCGGTGGCACCGGAGACGTGGCCGACGAGGCGTGCGTGCGGGCGCGCGGACTCGGCTGCGGCGTGGATCGCGGCGTCGGGCACGCAGAGGATCGCAATGTCGACCGCGGGGATGGCATCGTCGCGACCGAGCGCTCCGCGGACATCGAAGCCCGCTTCGGTGAGAGCGCGAGCGAGCACCGTGCCCAGCCGTCCGGCACCGACGACGGCGAGACTGCGGTCGGGTGCAGCGGGGAGGGAGGAGCTGGTCGCATTCATTGTTGGACCCGGCCGAGATCGGGCGGTCAGGATGGGTCGAGTATCCGCCCGAGGCGCAACTCAGGCCAAATCGCAGATCAATCAGACATATGCAGGACCAGTTGAGGTGAGCTGTTATCTAGAGATTGCGCGCAATCACTTGGCATACTGCTTTAGGAGTACGCGTAGCTCCCGGCGGGATCTCCGTCCTCCAGATGTCGCGACAGCGGCGACTTGTCCTCCGATTGCGTCGCCGCGCGCCCACCCCTCACTCCGTCGACGCACTCTGAACGCATGGGTATCAGATACTTCGCCTTCCCCGTTTCGGCCAGGTGTGAAGACCGTGGAGAAGTGACGGGCTTATTTCCCACTTAAAGGCTCTAAAGTAGAAATAGAGACATCCGGAGACCGCATAGGAGGTGCACCCGTGGCGAAGCACGTGGAGCGCCTCTGGAATCCCGGGGACGAAGGCAACGGCCTCAGCCGACGTGACCGCGCTCCGGGCCGCTATTTCGCCTATGTGCCCGACCGACTCGGGATCACGTTGCCCCGTCTCGGCGAGGTCGCGCAGGCCGCGGCAGCCGACGCGCTCGCCGTGCTGGCGCGCGCAGACGAGCGGATCGGCACGCGCGGACGATTCCTGAACCATCTGCTGATCCGCTCGGAGAGCATCTCCTCCTCCTGGATCGAGGGGAACCGGGTGACGCCGAAGCGGCTGGCGATCGCGGAGCTGCTTCATCAGGGGAGCCGGATCGCGCTGGATGTCGTGGCGAACGTCCGCGCGACGGAGGCTGCCATCGCCACGCTCGCCGACCGCGACCACGAGGTCACCACGGCGGAAATCGAACGACTGCAGCACGTGATCGAGCCGTCGCTCGGGGCGGGTCTGCGGAACGAGCAGAACTGGGTCGGCGGCACCGGGTGGAGCCCGCTTCGCGCGGAGTTCGTTCCGCCACCCGAAACCGAAGTCCCTGGGTTGGTCACCGACCTCGCACGGTTCATCACCGCGACCGAGGGGAACGCCGTGGTCAGGGCGGCCGTCGCGCACGCCCAGTTCGAGACGATCCACCCCTTCATCGACGGGAACGGCCGCACGGGCCGCGCGCTCATCCATACGGTCCTGCGCAGAGCGGACGCCGTACGTAACGCACTGATCCCCATCAGCACCGTGTTCGCCGGAAACGCCGATGGGTATGTCGCCGGGCTGACCGCCTTCCGTCGGGATCCTCCCGCGCTCGACGAGTGGATCGTCCAGTTCTCAGAGGCGACGGAGCGGGCCGCTGCGAACGCGGTGCGCCTGGCCGACGACGTCGCTCAGTTGGATGAAACGCTGCGAGAGGATCTGGTGTCCGCACGTCGGTCGCAGGGGAAGTCGCCGGCACTGCCGCGCCGTGATGCGCTGGTCTGGCGGATCCTCGATCTCCTGCCCCGCGAGCCGGTGCTGTCCGCCGAGTCGGTGGTGGCACGGCTCGATGCGTCTCCGGCCGCGGCGCATCGTGCGCTGACCGAACTCGCCGAGGCGGGGATTCTGGGGCGCACCAAGGACGGGAAGGGTCGACTCATCTGCTGGACGGCCGACCGCTACCTCGCTCTGGTGGCGCTGACCGAACGCAGCAACCGCGTGGGCGGCGCGGACACGTTGAGCCGTGCGCCACGACTCGGACCGCCCGCTCCGGATATCGAACGCTTCGGGAACCTTCGAGGCGGGGGATGAGTGTTCATCGAGGTCGGGTCAGCCTCGGCCGCTCCGCGGTCACGCCTACTCGAACGCCGCGCGCCACTGGTCGCGCTGACGGATGATCTCTGCGCGCACCTGCGCCGTCAGCAGGTCCGCCGCGCCGAGCTCCGGGTCGTACGCCCAGTCGAACTCCCGCAGCCCGAGCGCTCGCAGCATCGGCTGCGCGCGCTGACCCGGAGAGCCCTTCAGCCCGAAATGCGCCATCAGGTCGGCGACCATCACGTCATCGCCGAAGTCCAGGTAGTCGTTGCCCTTCGCGACGATCCAGCACAGCGCGGCCGCGGCCGTCGCGTCGCTGGAACGGCGCCGGAAGATGGCCGGATCCGTCTCCGCGATCCGCACCAGCGCCCGCCGCGCGGCCGTGCGCAGCTCCGGATCCTCGAAGAGCTCGTCGCAGGCGCCGTCCGCAAGGCCCGACACCGCGCGCACGCGCTCGACGATGTCGGACGGGAGTGACGTGACATCCAGAGCCTCGTCCGGCAGGGGTGCAGAATCGAGCGTGTCCAGCGCGGCGCTCCCGCCGACGGAGCGCGCGAGAAGGTCGAGGTAGTCGGTGGGATCGACGTCGTCGAACTCGTCATCGTCGAGGGGATCCAGCACGCCCAGCTGTTCCAGGAGCGCGGCCGGGCCCTGCCGATGCGGTCGCGAGATCGCCTCGAGGTAGTCGGGCAGGATTTCGTCGATCGCGGCGAGAGCCTGTTCGGTGTAAATCGCCGGGATGGATCGCTGCGCGTGCGCGTAGCGGATCACGGATCGAAGCGTCTCGGGCATCGTGCTCAGGTACGCGATCGGCGCCACGACCTTGCGCGGGATCAGGTCGAGCAGCACGATCTCGACCACCACGTTGCTCCAGCGCAGGGGATCCCCGGCGCCGTAGTGCCCCGCGAAGTTCATCAGCGTGTCCGCCTGATCGCGTTGCTCGGCAGTGAGCGCGCGGCCGAATTCGGATGCCGCGAAGTCGCGGGCCAGCCTCTTCCACTCCGCGTCGCTGAGCTCCTTCCACGCATACCCCTCGCCGCCGGCCGGCATGCCGCGCAGCATCCACTCGAGCAGGGGTTTCGCCTGCGGCCAGGTGTCCGTCGTGAACGGGTCCAGCATCCGGTCACCGTGCTCGACCGCCGCCGTCAGCTTCGCCGCCGCGTCTTCGAGCAGGATCTCGTGCAGGTCGGTGTCGTCGTCGCGCAGCGCATCGACCCGGGCGAGCGCCTCGCGGATCGGGACGTCGGTGAAGTAGCAGTCCTTCACGATGGTGCCCATGTTGTGGTCGACGTAGGCCACGATCGTGAACGAGCGGCCCGGCGTCTCCACGCCGAGGAAGAAGTCGTCGCCGTCGCCGAGGATGTGCGTGTTCTCGGCGACGCGCACGACGCGGACCTGATCGAGTTGCTGTAACCAGCGCGGCAGGGAGTGCCGCCGCTTCGCCTCCCGGACGCGTAGCGCGAGCTCGGGCCGGTCGAACATCGCCGCCCAGACCAGCAGCAGCGCATCCGTCTCACGGTGCCCGACGTCGAGGAACATCTCGATCAGCTCTTCCCGATCCGTCCCCGGCTGCTGCGTCGCGGTGCCGGGACGCAGTCCCGCGAACCGATCCGGCGCCGTCACCTGGGCGAGAGTGCTCGCGGCTTCGAGGAATGAGAGCGGATGCGGATCCCGCAGCGCGTCGCCCAGGTTGTCGATGAGCGCGGGTTGAGGTGCGCCGAGCATGAGCCAAGCCTACGTGTGAGGTGTAGCGAGACGTTCCTTCGGGTCGAACACACGCCTACGATCGGAGGGCGAGGTCGAGAATCCACCGCCGAGGAGACACCGATGTCCGACACCACCTGCCACCTGTCGATCTCGCTCGACGGCTTCATCGCCGGTCCGGAGCAGAGCCGGGAGGACCCGCTGGGGAGAGGCGGCCTGGGGCTGCACCGCTGGCATCTGGGCGATCCGGGCGCCACCGAAGCCGACGCGACCGCCACCGCGTGGCTCATGCGCCCGCGCGGCGCCTACGTCATGGGGCGGAACATGTTCGGACCCATCCGTGGAGAGTGGGATGAGGCGTGGGACGGATGGTGGGGACCCGAACCGCCGTACCACGCCCCCGTCTTCGTGCTCACCCACCACGCGCACGATCCGATCGAGATGGAGGGCGGAACGACGTTCCACTTCGTCACCGAGGGCTTCGACGCCGCCTATGCGCAGGCGCGCGCTGCCGCCGGCGACCAGGGTGTGGACATCGCCGGTGGCGCGTCGACGGTGCGTCAGGCGCTCAACGCCGGCGTGATCGACGAACTCACGCTCGACATCGCGCCTCTCCTCCTCGGCTCCGGGGAGCGCCTTTTCGACGGCATCGAGACCTTCGATTTCGAGCCGGTCGAGGTGCTGCATTCACCGCTGAGCACTCATGTGCGATACCGCAGGTCGGGTGGGCGCTGAGGGACGCCGCCATCATTCCGCCTGACCACCAAGCGTCTTTCGCCCCGTGCGACCCCCCGATTTTCAGGGCACTGTCCGCGAGACGGACCGCCTCAGCAGCTCGGCCAATTGCGGGACAACGGCCGGACCAGCATCGAGCGCCGACTCGAGTTGCTGCACCGCGTGCGGACTCAAGCGCAACACGCTCTCCTCAAGAAGCACTGCACGTGCGCGCTCGATCGCGGCGCCGAGCACGAACGCGCTGAGGTCCTGCTGCTGCCTTTCGGCAGCGGCACGCAACAGTTCGAGCGCGTCCGGCGCGATCCGCATGTTGACGCGAGCGGTGCGTGTGGTTTCCGCGGACATGATAGCTCCAATGTGTGTACGTCGTACGTACAGAGTCACTCAAGCGGAGTCGAAAGTCAACCGCAGCGAACGCATAGACATGAAGAGGTGAAGCGGATCATCCTCAAATCGAGAGAATCCGAATCTGCCATAGAACGCCGCCGCCGCGGGATCGATCGCGTCAACCACGACCACCTCGAATCCGATCGACGCGGAGGCGTCGAGGATGCGCCTCAAGGCGTCGATCAGGAGCACGCCTCCGAGCCCCACCCCCTGGCGAGACCCCGCCACTGCGAGCCGAGCAAAGAAGCACAGCCGGAACCGGGTACCGTCGGCTCCGGATGCCGAACGCCGCCGCCGCCGCGTCGAGATCCAACTCAAAGGAGCGCAACGCGTAGTACCCGACGAGCTCGTCGTCGTCGAGTGCGAGGAACGTGCGCGTAGTGTCACGCCGCTCTGATTGCCCGGCGTATTGCGCGATCCACGCGTCGAGGACGGCACGGCCGCATCGAAACGACGCCCGGTCCACATCGCTTCGAAAGGGAACGATGTCCATGCGCCGACCATAGTCGAGGGGTAGGACGTTCAGGCCTGGATCCGGGGCGCCGATCGAGTGGGTGACCGGGGAGGCGCCCTCCCCGAATTCAGCGCCGAGGCCGAGAGGCCGCGCTGGCGAAGTACACCGGCGAGAACGGACCCATCATGCCGCTCGGTCTCCGCCTTTGGCGATCAACTCGAATCGGATCGCCTCGTCGACCTGCGCCGGCGAGAGCCGATAGAACTCGGCCAACTCCTCCCGGGAGCTGCCGGCGCGGTTGCCCTCGGCCAGCACGTCGGTTCTGACGTTGGAGATTGCAGGCTGTCCGAAGGTGCGCGCCGGATCCACGCCTCACGGAGCGATCCGCGAAATTCGTCCGGGCGAGGCGCACAACTCCGCGCGAAACGCACGGCGGCAGGAGCCACACGACACCCAATCCGCCCCTCGACCTCCCGGGGCTTTAGATCCCGCGCACGGACGGGCGTCCGATCGACAGGATCGCCGTCAGCGGGCATCACCATCTCCGCGCGAACGCCGAGCAGGCGGATTTCACGACCCGCATCCCGCTCGGCACCGATGGCGAGCGCGGCGGCGATGAACGTCTCACGGTCCGTCGTCGCCTCGCCGAGCTTGCGCGTAGTGATTTCGGTGACGAACGGCGCATAGCGCACCTTGAGATGGACGCGGATGACCGGGCGGCCGTCCGCCGCGCAGTCGTCGAACGCGTGACCGGTTTGCTGGCGAGTTCCGGTCGCCGCAGGATCTCGACAGCGGCGATGAACTGATCCATGTCGGCTTGCAGCACCCACGGAACCGGACCCACGACGTCCCTCCCACCTCGGCCGAATGATGGGCCTACGGTACTCCGGGGTGGCGTTTGGTTCGAGAGTGAGCGTCGTCGACGCCATCGCTGCGACTGTGCTCCTCGACCCATGAGTCTGCCAACGCGCCATGGCCGTGGGCGCGCAGCAACCGAGCAAGCGCATCCACCTCAATGAAAATCAGCGCGGTGGCGACATCGTGAGCCTTCTCGACTCCGCGGACCGCGGCAAAGTCCGCCGCGCTCGCCGACGTCAGAAGTTCTGCATTCACGCGCACCGCCTCCTGTCGCGGATCTGCGGGGGCGAGTCTCAGGTCAGACCGTAGCCGGCACCGCGCGTGACCGCCAGCCCTGCATCCCGCACTCACCCCCGCCAATATCAGCCACACCAACAGCGGGAGCGGTTACCGTTGTGCTGTGGCGAGAATCCGGCAGTTCATCCAGGGTGAGCGTGACGTCAAAGCACCGCAATCTGAGGTCGATGCATACGTGCAGCCGGTTCACTCCGATGACGGCACGCTGTATCTCTACCTCTACAACTACGCGGCGGCTGGCCCAAAACCAGGAAGCTCCCCGACGCAGAGCCTGCACTTTGACCGCGACTCAGCGAAGGCGTTCAAGGAGTTGCTGGAAACGACGTTCGGGCCGTTGTAGTTGGATCCGGGAAGCAACCCCTCCGCAAGTCACCGACGGCTCATGCCAACGCAAGCACCCGCGCTGACTTCTCCGCGCCGAGGTACCCGAGCTGCGTCATCAGGGCGCGCACGACTGCTTTCCCGAGTTCCATCGGTACCGCATTGCCAAGCTGGCGGTGGATGTCGACGCGCGATCCCTCGATCCGGAAGTCGTCCGGGAACGACATCAGGCGCAGCATCTCGTTGAGGCGCAGCCGTCGGGCGCGTTCCTCGCCCGACGCAGCACGGACGTTCTCCCAATGGAACGGCCCGACCCACGGTCCCGGCTGGGCCTGCAACGTCGTCGACGGTCGATTCGGGTCAAGGCGCAGCAGGAAGGTCCAGTATCGGCTGCGCCATTCGAAGTGGTTGCGCCCGTCGTAGCGCTCGGTGTGCCAGAGATAGTTCTGGCCCGGCGGCACCTCGGCGGCGAGTTCTCCGTACGTGCCGTCGACGATCTCCTCGTCGGGCACACGGAGCGGTCGCGGCAGGCCCTCGAACGCCTCGGCAGCGGTGACGTGCGGGAGCTTGCTCGTGTCGAACGTGCGCGTGTGCTCGGTCCAGCCCGAGTGCGTCGGGTCGGGGAACTCGAACTTCTCGCCGTCCCGGCGGCCGACGACGAACACCCGGCGCCGCAGTTGTGGCACGCCATAGTCGGCGGCCAGCAGAACGCTCCACTGCGGGTTGTAGCCGAGCTGAGCGAGACCCTTCAGGAGCCGATCGAACTGCGCCTTGTGCGTCTTGTAGGTGAGCCCCTGGACGTTCTCCAGGATGAACGCCTCGGGCCGCGCGTCCCGTACGACGCGCACATACTCGTCGAGCAGCGAAGCGTTCGGATCGCGGCTCTCGCGCTTCTGCTCCAGCCAGAATCCCGACTTCGAGAACGGCGTGCATGGCGGGCCTCCGATCACGAGCACCGGATCCTTCGCGCGCAGTCCTGCCTTCGCGAGGATCTGCTCGGTCGACACCTCGCGGATGTCTCCGGTGAGTGTCGTGGTTTCGGGAAAGTTCGCGCGCAGCGTCTTCAGCGCGGGATCGTTGTAGTCGGTCGCAACAGCCACGCGCAGAAGCCCCTCGCCGTCGCCCCCCGATGCCAGAGGCGGCGCATCGGCCCGCTCGACGGCGAGATCAAGCCCTCCTGCCCCGGAGAACAAGCTCACCACGGGGAGCTGCTCGCCCATCTGCCACCTCATCTCCTCCGCGCCGACTCGAATCGGAGCCAGAACGCGTGTTACCAGTATCGTCGTGACGAGTATGCCGGAGACGTCCGACATACCCAGGGGAAGACGCGAACGCGGTCGAAGCCCTGCTGAGGGGAGGCCCATGGATGAGCAGCTACTCGCCGGACGAGCGTTCGGCGAGATCTACCGGGTGCAAGGTCGAGCCGATATTCACGACTTCCTCATTCAGTCCGTGGAGGCCTCGGGCGGTCGGGTGCTCTACGCGAGCGATCCCCGCCGCGCGCCGGTCTATCTCGGCGTGCAGCTCGACGTGGATCAACGGATCGGGATGCTGATCTACCCGTTCCGGATCACACACAACAACATCAAGAATCGCCCCATCAATGAGGTTCGCGGCCAGCTCCGCTACGGCTCTGAGGACGCCTGGAAGCGCGCACATCCCGTCGGACGCGACATTGCTGGCGTCGATGTCACGATGATCCTGGGGATCGATCTGGCGGATGGCGTGATCGTCGGGCTTGATGCGAACATTTGGGATCCGCTGCCGATGGGCATCTCGTTCTACGCGAAAGACACCGAGATCGCCGAGGCCAAGAGATCCGGGTGGAACGTCTGGGAGAAGATCAACCGTCCCGGGAGCAAACGATCCGACGCACGCTCGCCCACCAACTTCGAGACGGTGGTCGCCTTTACGTCGGATCGGCTTCTCGACTACGCCCGACTGGAACGTCGTGCGACATCGCTGCGAATGGATCCGCCCCTGCGCTTCTCGGCCGCGCTCGCCACCGGCGCACTGCACGACGCCGGGCTGCCCAATCGCCATGTGCTGGAAGAACAGTTCGCGCTGACCAGCCAGCAGATTCTTGACATCATCGGCGGCCGGAACCGCCTCGCGGTCGCGGTCCGGGGAGGCGTGGCCGAGTACCACCTGGAGCAACAGCTCACCGGCGCGCCCGGGGTCGCCTCCGTCGAGCGTCTCGACGTCGATGCCATGCACGACTTCGATGTCACCCTCGATGACGGCACCTTCCTGCGCGTCGAGTGCAAGAACGCGAGTCCTCGAACCATGTCAGGCGGCCGATTCAAGGTCGAGGTGCAGAAGACACGGGCCTCGAAAAACGACCCGTCATCGAGGTTCTACGAAGTCGACAGGTTCGACGTCGTGGCGGCATGCCTCTTCTCGCCGACCGGACGCTGGGAGTTCCGATTCGGCAGGACAGCCGACCTTGCGCGGCACAAGGACTTCCCCGATCGGCTCGCCCCGGTGCAGCAGATCACGGAGTCGTGGGCGACCTCCCTTGCGGCGGTCGCGCGCTGAGGCTGCGGGTCACACCCGGCGCGCCTGCTACCCTCACGCCATGCCGTCCCCCTCGACCCTCGCCGCACTCCGCACCTTCGTCGAGGAGCGCGACTGGGACCAGTTCCACACCCCGGAGAACCTCGCCAAATCCATCGCAATCGAGGCCGGCGAACTGCTCGAGTGCTTCCAGTGGACCCCCGACTTCGACCAGACGCGCGTCGAGGAGGAACTCGCCGACGTCGTCACCTACTGCGTTCACCTGGCGAACCGGATCGGCGTCGACCTCGATGAGGTCGTGCTGCGCAAGCTCGAGTCCACGCGCGCGAAGTACCCGGCCGAGCAGGCGAAGGGCCGGATGGTGAAGTACACCCAGCTCGCCGCCGAGCGGGAACAGGACAAGCGCGAACACGACGGCGACGAGCACGAAGAGGACGACCACGGGGACGAGGAGGGACCTCCGTCGGCTCGATCCACACCGTGCAGGGCTACGACCTCAACTATGCGGGCGTGATCATCGGGCCGGACCTGCGACGGGACCCGGCGACCGGGCTGATCTGCGCCGATCGCGAGGCGTACCGCGACAAGAAGGGCAAGGAGAACACCGGCCACCTCAAGGGCGCGTTCACCGACGACGAGCTGCTGACGTTCATCCGCAACATCTACGGCGTGCTGCTCACGCGCGGGATTCGCGGCACTTACGTCTACGTGTGCGATCCGGCGCTGCGGGAGCGGCTGCGGCGATCCTTCGCCTGACTTCACCCGGATCGGAATATCGGTTTCACCCGGCGCGCTGTCCGGTGCCGGAGAATGTCCGCCGGGCCTGATTGGCTGGACGCATGGACTCCCCCACCCTCTTCCTGATCGTCGCCGTCGCGGTCCTGCTCATCGCCCTCGCCCTCACCGCATGGTGCATGAACCACCGGAACCGGCGGACGCGGGAGGAGCTGGCGGCGGCCCGCTCGCAGCACTCCTCGGCCGAGAACGCGCTCGCCGAGCAGCATGCCGGGCAGGCACGGGAGCTCCAGGAGCAGCACGACGCGGCGCTGGCCGAGGTCGGCGCCGAGCACGAAGCACAGGCGCAGCAGCGCCGCGCAGCGCACGAAGCCGAGCTCGCGAGCCTTCAGGCCGAGCGCGACGCGGCGGTGACCGCGGGGACCGAGTCGCAGCTGCTCGCCGGGCGCGGCATGCGGTGGGAGCTCGTCTCCCGGGAGCTGCTCGTCGATGCGTGCACGGCGGCGGGACTCGACGCGATCATCGCGACGAACGTCGTCTTCTCGCCGCACGACGAGGAGGCGACGGCCCCCTATTGCGCGCAGCTCGACCATCTCGTGATCACCGAGAAGGCCGTGGTGCTCATCGACAGCAAGCACTGGAGAGGGCTCGTCTTCGACGGAAAGAAGCCCTCGTCGATGGCGGGCGCCCTGTCGATCCTGTTCGACGAGAGCGCGCTGCCGGCGTCGTACGCGATCTCGCTGAGGCGCGACGGAGACGGATCCGTCGCCGTGCGCTCGAAGCTGGGCGAGGAGTCGCCCGCGTTCCAGGTGCGGCGCCAGGCGCGACGTTTCCACGGTCACCTGGCTGCCCGGCACGGATCCGCTCCCTATCTGCAGACGTGCGTGTTCTACTCGCACCCGGACGCCCGCGTGTGGACCGACGGCCTCGACGAGGGCGAGACGGGCCGCGCGACCCGGATCGCCTCGGTGCGGACGATCCAGAAGGCACTCCTCGACGCGCAGGCGGGCGGCGCCACGGCGCCATCCTCGCATCAGCTGACGCAGCTGGTCGACACCGTGCGCTCTCTCGGGGCGGATCTGCACGGCACGGGGCGGTTCGCCTCGGAGTTCTCGAGCCCCGTGCCACTCACGTTCCGAGTGCCGCCGCGCGCGGCCCGCGTAGGCTCTGCGGGTCATCACGCTGTTACGGACGCCCCGCGGATCGCGAGTCGGCGCCGCGTGGCCTGATCCGCGCGGCAGGGGTCAGTAGCCCGGAACGGACGGGCTGAATGGCGTCATCCGTAGCGGTAGGCGTCCTCTTTGGTGATCTCCTCCAGCACACCATGCCCGTCGCGAAGCCACCAATTACCGGATGCGTCATGGAACGTGAATTCGACAAAGGGCACCGGCTTTGGCGTACGCGATTTCGCCCAACGCTGCCACGCGTCGACCGCGCCGTCTTTGACGTCGAAGGTAGAGGGGTTGCGCCCGCTGGGTGGAATCACGCGGGCGCGCCGCGCGTACACGCCGGAACCGTTGCTGAGCACGACGCCCAGGCAGACCTCGTACACCGGCGCGGATGACAGGTTCTGCACGCACAATTCGATCGTGTCGGCATCGGTGACCACGGCCCAGGCCGAGACCATGCCCGCCTGTTTGCGCTTCTTGTCTTGCGAGGCGAGCAGTTGACGTTCTTGCGCCGCTGCATGAGCGCTCTCGGCAAGTTCGTGCGCTCTCTTGGCCAGTCCCCGCGCGTCACGCTCGGCCTGGTAGGCGCCCCAGGCGAAGAAGCCGGCGACTACGGCCGCGATCGCAGCGAGCGCTGTCGTGATCGCCGCCACGGTATCCGGATTCCAGCCCCATTGCATATCGATCCCCCCTTACGACGGATCGACGCACGTCTACCATCCGCGATTCGAGATTAGCGGTCCGGGTCCGGACGACACCGTCGTGCGCGCGCACCGTCGTGATCGATGCGGCGGCTCCCGCCCGCCGAGTCGTCCCCGTCAGCGGAGGCTATGGCGTGCGCTGACGGAGACGACCCAGAATGAGCGGGGAGCCAACGGCCGAACCGGCGGGCTCGCTGGCGACAACTGCGAGCCGGCCGAGCCCGAGACTATGCCAGCTGCAGTTCCTGCGGCTGGGTCACGATCGGACGATCGTCATCGAGCAGGGCCGGGAGCAGAACGCCGTGGGCCTTGACGGACAAGTATGCGAGGAACATGCCGACCGTCGCATCCGGCGCCGGTCGGTCTACAGCGCTGGTGAGATCTTCCGCGCTGTCCGCCAGGATCGCACTGCGTCGATCGATGAACGGCACCAACTGCACCGAACCCTCGACGGCGTCGAGCACGAACACGTTGGCGAAGCCGCCGACCGCCTGCACCCGGCGCAACAGCACTGCCAGACGCTCCTCGGACAGCGCAGCGACGATCGGGTGCTGGCCACGGGCGTCGACCACCGGAAGCTGAGTGTTCTCGAGAGCCCCGGTGCCGAGGTTCAGAAGAATGGATTGGCGGAACTCGTCGAGGCGATCTGTAATCGTGCTCATGTTGTCCTCCTGTCTCGGATCTTACGCGCCATTTCGTTGATACGGCCGATGGCTGCGGGATAAGCTCGCTGGACATCATCGATGGTGTCCAGCCTGTGAATCGTGAGGTGATCGTCCGGGCGATGAACGGGATGTTCGTGACAAGTACCGCCTGAGCAGTCGATTCTCGCGAGTTCCTGCCAAGATTCCGAGTCACTCCAGTCTCCTACCTCCAGGGAGAGCACGAACTCCGTCATCCGGCCGGACTGCCGCCAGATTCTTGTCGTGATTCTCAGCGTCGCTGAGTCGTCGACGGGCATGTAAGTGTCGAATGGATCGCACTCGCCGCGATCCGGAGGCGTGTAGTTTCCCTGCCCACGTTCGAGCTGACTGCGCTTCTCGGCCTCGGCACGTCGCTCAGCCTGCCTCTGCTTCTGCTTGTCGGCAGCCATCATGCGACGACCTTAGTTGGGAGCACGGACGTTCGATCTGTTGGCAGCGCAGCGCCTGAAGGCAGCAACGCGATCCACGGGGCCCCGCGTTCCCACGACGCTCAGAACAGCGACAGTCAGCAGCACGGAGTAATCAACAGCCCGGAGCGGAGGGGCGCTCAGCGCAGGTGTTCTGGACGAGAGCGGTGCGCGCCTTCACGACCCGGATGTCCTGCGACGCGGGCGGACCGGTGAGCGTGCCGGCGATCGGGATCCAGCCAGTGCCGAGGTCGATCTCGGCGCTGTAGGTCGTGGTGACCGTCGCCGTGTAGGTGCCCGGGGTCTTGTAGACGTGGCTTGTGTCGGTCGGCGTGAACTGGGCTTGGCCGGCCGCGTCCCAGGCGGCTCCGGGACTGGTGCTGTCGCGATGCTCTCCGTCGCCGTAGTCGAAGCGGTGGTTCACCGGAGTGAAGCGGATCGTGAGAGCGCGGCCCAGGATCGTGCCCGGGACGGTCTCGGTCTTCGCACTGCTGACGAAGTTCGCGGGGAGCCCGACGACGGCGATGTTCTGCGGTTCGGCCGAGAGGGTGGCGCTGGTCGGGACGAAGCGCGCGATGTCGGTGAGAGTGATGGTCTGGCCCGGGGTGGCCGGCATACCACCACCGTTGGTCACGCCGACAGGGACGATCGTCTTGCAGTAGTCGGGGAGACGGCCAACGGTCGTCTCGCAAAGCCACTCGGGCGATGGCTGAGAGGGCGGCGAAGTCCTAGACTCGTCGCCAGATTCATCAACGTCTCCAACACCTTGGTCGCCATCGCCTGATGCCGTTTGAGTCTGCGAATCACTGACCTTGACGTCCGTCGACCCTGTAGTCGCTTGAGGGGAATTGCCTGCCCGCGCATCGTTTGGGTCGTACTCCGAATGTGGTCGTACCGCGGATAGGTCGGCGCCAGACGCACCAAAGCCGCCTGTGGCGAACATCAGAGCGAACGCACCGGCCGCCAAGGTCTGGGTCAGCATTGATTGGACCCAAACTCGGACGAGGCGATCAGAAGCTTTCCCTTTACCTCGCTGAACGAGACTAGAAGCAATGCTCTGGGTTCGCGCTCGGTAGGCGTGACATCGTCACCCGAGCTGTTGACCAGAGACGAATGACTGACGTCGATGCATACCTCGGCCGTCACAGAAGCAGTTGGGGGCACAAGCCTTGCGGTCTTTCCGCGGAAACCAGCGACCGTTGTCTTGCCCACGAGCTTCAGCCCTTCCGACTTTCGCTTTCGCTCAGTCTCTAAAGCATGGTCAAGCGCTGATCCCATCAAGAACTTGTTTGGATCCGCGGTCTGGTTGGAGTCGTTCTGGTAGCCCAAGGCATCCACATATTCCCGATACACCTGCTCCGCCGCCTTGAACGCATCCGCTTCGCTCGTGAACAGCGGCGTGGGTGTCGGCTTCGGGGCAGGGCCGGGCGCGCACCCGACGAGCGCCACAGCGGCAACAAGCGCCGCAGCGACGACCGCCGCACGAGCGCGAGCGCGCGAGCGGACGACGGGGGAACGGTGCCAGAGAGCCACGTCATCACGGTAGCCGGAAGCACCGCCGCCTGCCGGAGTTATCCACAGGCGCCGCATCCGAAGGTGCGGCGTTTCGCCGCCCCGCGCCTACTCCGCGCGCTCAGGCGCGTACTGCAGCAGCACGTTCGACGATCCCGCGATCGGCGTCGCGCCAAGGGTGCGCAACCGAACCGGCCCCTGGAACGCCGGCACGCCCTCGCCGATCGCGTCGGGGCCGACGATCAGATCGAGGCGGTCGACGGCGCCGTCCGCCAGCAGCCCGTTCCACAGCGTCGCGCTCGCGAACACCACGATGTCACCGTCGTCGCCGGCCTTCTCCTGTGCGAGGGCGGCCGCCAGCTCCGCCCGGCCCACGACCCGCGTGTTGTCGTGCCACGGGTTGTCCGCGGGCACGACGAAGCCGTCGCTCGCCACGATCTTCGGAACGTCGCGATACAGCCGGCTGAACTCGCGGTTCACGGGGCTCAGCGCGGGATTCGACGGATCCTCGGGAGCATCGGCGATCGTCGGCCAGAACGAACTGAACAGCTCGAACGACTTCCGCCCGAGTAGGACGGTCGTCGCACCGCGCATGAGCTCGAGGTTGTGCGCGTCGAACCCCGCATCGAGGTTCAGGACGAGAGGGTTGCCGCCGACGCCGGCGAAGAAGCCGTCGAGAGTGATCGCGTTGGAAACGATGAGTGCGCGCATGAGCGTTCCTTTTCCTGTAGATATCCCTGCCGAAGTGTGCGTACACAGGTGCAGAGACGCGGGATCCGCGAAACTCATCGGTCGACGGCAGAATACGTCAGAGGGATCCTGGATCCGCCTCCGCGAGCAGTCTCGGGTCCAGGAACGAGGCGATCCAGGAGATCTCCGATCCGCGGAACCCGAACGCCATGACCGCGCCGGACCGCCAGGCGCCGTCTGCGAACTGGTCGGCGACGAGCGCCGGCATCCCGTTGACCACGACCCGGCCGCGCACCCGCCACGGGGTGACCAGCGAACGCTCGGCGAGGAACGCGGAGACGTCGGCGATGCCGTCGAACCAGGCCGGCAGGGGCGGCATCGTGAGGCGCACATCCGCGGCGAGCAGTCCGACGATCCCGTCCACGTCGCCTGTTTCGAAGGCCGCGACGAACGCGTCCACGGCACGTCGCTGGGCAGGGTCCGGGCCGCCCGTCGCGCCGGATCCCACGGCCTGGGCGCGGCTCGCGCGGGCTCGCTGCAGCGCACTGTTCACCGATGCGACGCTCGTGTCGAGGGCTTCGGCGGTCTCCGCGGCCGAGAAGTCCAGCACGTCTCGCAGAATGAGCGCCGCCCGCTGGTTCGGAGGCAGCTGCTGCAGCGCCGCGAGGAACGCGAGCGAGATCGTGTCGCGGCGAACCGCTGCCTCACAGGGGTCGTCGACGCCGGCGATCCAGGGGTCGAGCCACGCCGTCGCGTCGTCCGGTACGCCGAGGGCGCCGAGCGGATCCCGCGCCGGGTACGCATCCCACGACAGCGCGCGCGCCGGACGCCGCTCCGCCACGCGCAGACTCGTGCGGGTCGCGATCCGGTACAGCCAGGTTCGTAGCGAGCTGTGGCCGGCGAATCCCGCGAGCCCGCGCCAGGCCGCCAGCAGCGCCTCCTGGGTCGCGTCCTCGGCATCCGTCAGCGAACC
This sequence comes from uncultured Actinomycetota bacterium, assembly GCA_963791605.1. Taxonomy (GTDB): domain Bacteria; phylum Actinomycetota; class Actinomycetes; order Actinomycetales; family Microbacteriaceae; genus Microbacterium. The sequence goes on from CAWBTB010000006.1 coordinate 403,396, forward strand.
CAGGATCCGGTAGCAGTGCCGCTGCAACTCGCCGCGGTGCGGACCGACGAGGGTCGCGAACGCCGACCCGTCGCCCTCGCGAGCGCGGTCGAGCAGCCCCTCGACCTCCGACTCACCGGTCATGCCATCCCGCCTCGGTCGCCACCCCGCGAGCGTAGTCATCCCGCGTGCCGCGGCGGAAGCCCTCCGCACGAGAATCCCTTCTCCGACTCCCCGCACGGGCATACACTCCGAGCAGGGGGAGGAAGACGGGCGCAGGATGCAAGAATCCGACGGAGTCTTCGCGGGGTCGATCCCCGAGAACTACGACCGCTACATGGTTCCGCTGATCTTCGAGCAGTACGCGGTGGATCTCGTGCGCCGCGCCGTGGCGCTGTCTCCGCGCGCGGTCCTCGAGACGGCCGTCGGCACCGGCGTCCTCACCCGGCTGCTCGCAGCGCGCCTGCCCGCGGACGCGCGATACGTCGCGACCGACTTCAACCAGCCGATGCTCGACTTCGCCGAACGGAAGCAGGGCACGGATCCGCGGATCCGCTGGACGGTCGCCGACGCGCAGGACCTTCCGTTCGCCGACGACGAGTTCGACCTCGTGTGCTGCCAGTTCGGCGCGATGTTCTTCCCGGATCGGGTGCGCGCCTATCGCGAGGCCCACCGGGTGCTGAAGCCGGGCGGACATCTCCTGTTCAACGTGTGGGACCGGATCGAGGAGAACGAGTTCGCCCGCGAGGTCGAGACGGTCGTCGCCGAGCTGTTCCCCGACGACCCGCCGCTCTTCATGTCGCGCACACCGCACGGCTATCACGACACGGACCTGATCCGGCACGAGCTCCGCGACGCGGGCTTCACGTCCGTGCCGATCGATACCGTGACCGGGCGCAGCCTCGCGCCGTCCGCCCGGGTGGCTGCCACGGCCTACACCCAGGGCACGCCTCTGCGGGCGGAGATCGAGGCGAGGGATCCGGGTGCGCTGCAGGCGGTGACGGATCGCGCCACAGCGGCGATCGCCGCGCGGCACGGCGACGGCGAGGTGGCCGGGCGGATCCGGGCGTTCGTCGTCCTGGCGACCGCGTAGCGCGCGGGCGGGCGGGCGGGCGGGGAGGATCCGTCCTGATCGTGACGGCCGCCCGCGAACCCGCACCTAGGCTAAATGTCCCCGGCGCCTCGTAGGCTCAAGGAAGTCCCACTTTCTCTCCCTACACCCCGCGGCTCATCCGCAGACGTCCCCTGGAACAGCACCATGCAGATCACCCCCCACGCGCTCGCCCTCGTGCGCGGCGAGTTCCCGTCGCAGACCGCGGGCGCCGCGCTCCGGCTGATCTCCGAGAACGGCATCCAACTGTTCGACCAGCACGACACGCGCGACGGCCGCATGTTCCAGTTCACGGTGATCACCGGCACCGCCGCCGAGGACGTCAATGTCACCCTGCTCGCCGACCGCAGCATCGACGTCGAGTGCAGTTGCGGTCGCCCGCGGTGCACGCACATCGCCGCCGGTGTGCTGCTCGCGCTCTCCGGACCTGCCACCGCCGTTCCGGCGTGGCGCAAGGAGCTCTCCGCCGCCCTTCCCGAACCGCTCGCCGATGCAGAGATGTGCCTCTTCCTCTCGGTCGTGACTCCCCGCCGTTCGCGGTACGACTACCGCCCGCAGCCGTCCGTGCCGTACCTCGCCGCGCGCCCGGGCGTGCGCGGATCGCGCGGACCGTGGATCAAGGGCAATGCGTCGTGGCGCCACGTCGACGCATCCCGTGCCCGGCCGGCGAGCGAGAGGGCACTCGGACGGATCCACCGGCTGTGGCAGCTCGCGCAGCCCGAGTGGTATTACGAGACGGACTGGATGCCGCTCGCCGACCTGCCCGGCGGCGACGTGTGGCCGGCGCTCGAAGACCTCCGCAGCGCGGGAGTCCCGCTCATCTCCTCCGGCAAGGCGCAGCACCCGGTGGTCTTCGAGGACGTGCCGGTCGACGCGGCGGTCACCGTCGTCCGGCACGGGAAGGGGCTGCGGCTGAGCGCTCAAGCGCAGCAGGGCGGTGAGCTCGTCATGGATCCCGACGCGTTCTGGATCGGTGAACCGCCCGCGGTCCTCGCCCGGGTCACCGACCCCGGTTCCGCCACCGAACGGATCTCGCTGGCACGACTCGCGACGCCCTTGAGCCCGCTCGCGCATCAGTTGCTGCGCCGCGGATCCGCCCTCGAGGTCCCGGCCGGAGACGTCACCGCCTTCGAGACCGAGTTCCTCCCCCGGATCCAGGCCGGCACCCGCGTCGTGTCGCCGAACGGCTCGTACGCCCTGCCCGAACCGCCGCGCAACACCCTCGTCCTGACCGTTCAGTACTCTCCGCCGCAGCTGCATCTGGCGTGGGCGTGGGATCGCCCCGCGGGGATCCGGGACGCTGCCCGAGAGGCGTCCGTGCACGGGGCGGTCCTGGAGGCGTACGCCGGGCACCTTGCCGCGCACGCTCCGACGGCGGGCTCGACCGCGGCCGATCCGCAGGCCCTTCCCGCCGATCGCACCCTCGGCGGCGCATCCAGCGTGCTGTTCGTCACCGACGTGCTGCCCCGGCTGCGCGAACTCGAGGGCGTGCGGATCGTGGAGAACACCGCCCCTCCGGAGTACCGCGCCGCGCGCGACGCGGCGCTGGTCAGCGCCGAGGTAGGCGGATCCGGCGACTGGTTCGACCTGCACTTCACGGTCACCGTCGACGAGGAGCCGGTCGACTTCGCCGAGCTGTTCACCGCACTGTCCCTTGATGAACCGGTCTTCGTGCTGCCCAGCGGCACCTATTTCCCCCTCGACGGCGCGGAGTTCGCCACACTGCGGGAGATCATCGACGAGGCCCGAGCGCTGAGCGATCGGCCGGTCACGGCCGACGCGGTGCGTGTGAACCGGCACCAGCTCGACCTGTGGAACGACCTCGCGGAACTCGGGATCCTCGCCGCCCGCGAGGCGGAGTGGTGGCTCGCGGTGCAGAGCCTCGCGGACGGCGACGGCGTCGTTCCGGTCGACCCGCCCTCGACCCTGCGCGCCGAGTTGCGTGAATATCAGGCCACCGGGTACTCCTGGCTGCACTTCCTGCGCACGCACGGCCTGGGCGGGATCCTCGCCGACGACATGGGCCTCGGCAAGACGCTGCAGACGATCGCGATGATCGAGACCGCTCGGCTCGAGGCGCAGGCCGCGGGCCGGGAGATGGATCCGTTCCTCGTCGTCGCGCCGACCAGCGTGGTGGCGAACTGGGCGAGCGAATGCGCACGTTTCACGCCCGACCTGCGGATCACGACGATCAGTGCGATGGCGGGTCGCCGCGGCGAACCGCTCGCGGACGCCGTGGCCGGCGCGCACGTCGTGCTCACCAGCTACGCGCTGTTCCGGGGGGAGGCGGAGGAATACCGCGGCCTGCAATGGTCGGGGCTCATCGTCGACGAAGCACAGAAGATCAAGAACGCCGCCTCGCACGGGTATCGCGCGGCGCGGGATCTCGGCGCGCCGTTCTGCCTCGTGCTCACCGGAACCCCGCTCGAGAACAACCTGGGCGAGCTGTGGGCGCTCGCCGCGCTCGCGGCTCCGGGCCTGCTCGGATCCCGCCCGAAGTTCACCGAGTTCTATCGCACGCCGATCGAGAAGACGCAGAACACGGAACGTCTCGCGCTGCTGCAGCGACGGCTGCGTCCGTTCCTGATGCGGCGGACGAAGGAGCTGGTCGCCACCGAACTGCCGCCCAAGCAGGAGCAGGTGCTCGCCGTCGAACTGCATCCGAAACACCGGCGCGCCTACGACGTGCGGTTCCAGCGCGAACGGCAGAAGGTGCTCGGCCTCGTCGACGATGTGGAGGCGAACCGGTTCCAGATCTTCCGATCGCTGATGCTGCTGCGCCAGCTGGCCCTGGATCCGCGACTCGTGGATGCCGGCGACGCCCCGTCGGCGAAGCTGGAAGCGCTCGAAGAGCTGGTCGTCGAGGCCGCAGAGGAGGGCCATCGGGTCCTGATCCTCAGCCAGTTCACGCAGTTCCTCACGGCCGCGCGCGACCGCATCACGGCGGCAGGTCTCGGCTCGCAGTACCTCGACGGCAAGACGAAGGATCGCGCCCGAGAGATCAACCGGTTCCGCGAGGGCACGGATCCGGCCTTCTTCGTGTCGCTGCAGGCCGGCGGCTTCGGCCTGAACCTGGTAGAAGCCGACTATGTCGTGCTGCTGGATCCGTGGTGGAACCCGGCCGTCGAGGCGCAGGCGATCGACCGCGCCCACCGGATCGGCCAGACCCGCCCGGTGATCGTGTACCGGCTGGTCGCGAAGGACACGATCGAGCAGAAGGTGATCGCGCTGCGCGAGGCGAAGGCCGAGCTGTTCTCCCGGGTGCTCGACGGCGAGGGCGGATTCACGCCGGGGACGTTGACGGCCGAGGACGTGCGCGGGCTGCTGGAGTAGTCCGCGCCCGGTTCAGATACTCCGCAGTGCGCGCGTGCGACCGTCAGTCGCCGGTGCTCCACGGGTTGACGAGGTCCACACCGAGCCCGTCGAAGTCGGCGGTGTTGCGAGTCGCCAGGGTGGCTCCGGCGCTGATCACGATGGCCGCGATCTGCGCGTCGGCCATGCCGATGGGCCGGCCGAGCTGCGTGCGCAGGGCGACGACACGTCCGTACTCGATCGCTGCTCTGCCCCCGAAGGGCAGCACCCGGTCGTCGAAGCGTTCGAGCATTCGGTCCAGCGCATCGCTCAGCAGCGACCGCCGCCTGCCTGCCGGGAGAACGGCGACACCGGCGGAGAGTTCTGCGATCACGATCGACGTGGTCCACAGTTCCGAGCGGCGCCCGGCATCCGTCCAACTCAGCACGCGCTTGTCGGGAACGGGACGCATGAACTCCGACAGGACGTTCGTGTCGAGGACGATCACGGCAGATCGATCGGCTCGGCGAGTTCCGTGCGCTCGGGGATCTCCAGCGGGCCGAGCCCCGCGAACGTCGCCGCGAGGAAGGAGCCGAAGCCGTACTCGTCACCCGATCCGGCGACCGCGGAGGTGAGGATGCTCCGCACCTCCGCCTCCATGGAGCGACCTTCGCGCGCGGCCCTCACCTGGAGCGCGCGGACCACGTCGTCGTCGAGTCCGCGGATCGTGAGCGTCGACATGGTCCCTCCTGACCGCATTGCTGTCAATGCTTTCACGCTACCCCTTCTCGGCGTGCCAGCTCCCGATCAGCGCAGAATCGCGAGCGCCAGCGCACGGATCGCGGGAGTGAACGACCCGTAGCCGCGCACCGGCGACAGCGCCGCCAGGATGCCGATGAGGTCCCGCAACTCCGCCGAGACCGACCCGGACGTACCCGGCTCGCGCGCATCGTCGCTCCCGGTACGCACCGTTCCGCCCTGGCTCAGCACCTCGCGACCCCGTTCGAGCACGGCCGGGATCTCGTCGATGGCATCGATCGTCCCGTCCACGATGGCGAGCAGAACGAGCGTCACGTCGGTCGTGGGACCCGACCACGACCACTCGGAGCTCGCTTCCCGCAACACGGAGTCGAGCTCGCGACGAAAACGCTCGGGCTCGCGGATCAATTCGTGCCCGCGATTCGTGAGGACGACGTCGCCGCGAAGCCGCCGGATCAGCCTCATCTTGCGGGCGAGCGCGAAAAGCGCGTCCTCCGGTTTGGGCAGCAGCGAACGGCTATCGGCGAACCAGCCCAGTTCGCGTGCGGTGCGCTCGAGGATCCCCCACGGGAGCCATCCGGTCGCCGGATCCTGCGCGACGCCGTCCGGTCCGAAGCGATCCAGGAGCGACCGGATCCCCTCCAACGCGGCAGCGGTCTCCCCGCCGGGCGCGGGCGCTGCGGCGACGACGAGGCCGTCGAGGTGCACCCGCAACGCCAGTCGCCGCACCGGGCTCAGCTCGGCGAGAAGCCGCTCGATGGGCGTCGCATACCCGACGTCGCCCCCGTACCGCGGACTCCTGAGGTGCGCGAAGTGCGGGAGCACGACCCCGAACATGCGCGCGAGCTCGCGGTTGATCGCATCGAGCCGGAACGGCGGCGGATCCGCCCACCATTCCGCGGGCTCCCGACGCTCCTGGAGACCTGGTGACCCGCCGTCGTCGTCGTCGAGCACGCAGACCTGCTGCTCGCCGGCTTCGGGGATCCGCGCGTACTCGGTCGTGACCTCCAGGAGGCCCGGAACCTCGGGCACCTCGATCACCTGCACGCGCTCGTTCCAGGGTTCGGCCCAGAGCTGCAGCCTCGTTCCGGTGTCGTCGGCGTTCTGCTCGACACCGATGCTGAGGAGGTAGGCCGTGATCAACCACTCGCCGGGTGCGTCACGCGGCACTTCGATCGTGCGGTCGAGTTCGGGCAGCCCGAGCACTCGCACGCGGGAGTGCACGGCGGGACTGACGACGAGGGTCTCTGCGGGGAACATGCGAGCGACGCTAACCGGCGGATCCGACGGCCGGAGCGCCGACCACGCAATCGGTGCAGAACTCACGCAGCGGCCTCGATGTGCAGGGCGTCCCACCGGATCAGACGAGTTATCCACACCCGCGAGCAACGTCCGCACCCGCGAGTACGGTCGACACATGTCCCGAACTTTCCACCATCTGCGCGTGACGCTGGTCGACAGCGAACCGGAGATCTGGCGCGAATTCACGATCGCCGATGACCTCACGCTGCTCGATCTGCATCGGGCGCTGCAAACAATTTCAACGAAATAACGAGCACGATGCGGCGTTCGTCTGCAGCTGGCGATGGCGCTGCAAGCATGTGTTCTGTCGCCCTAGCCTCCCACAGGATTGAATGGACCTCGGCCTTGCGCAAACATAAACTCCTGGTCAGAAGGTGTGCTCCCCGCGTGCGCGGGGATGATCCCAAGCGTGGCGACCCGCCACGCACGCCGACACCGTGCTCCCCGCGTGCGCGGGGATGATCCCATCGGAAAGGCACGACCATGAGCATTCCTCCTGTGCTCCCCGCGTGCGCGGGGATGATCCCTCCTGCAGCTCCTTCAGGCTGGAGTGGATGTTGTGCTCCCCGCGTGCGCGGGGATGATCCCCCGAGACTCTGTGTGACGTCGTCCCCGTTGAGGTGCTCCCCGCGTGCGCGGGGATGATCCCCCGCATACCCGAGAAGTGACTGAAAGGAACCAGTGCTCCCCGCGTGCGCGGGGATGATCCCTCTTCGCCGTCCTGGGCACCACCTACGGCGCGGTGCTCCCCGCGTGCGCGGGGATGATCCCACTTCCGAGCTTGTCGTGGAGGTCCGCGACGCGTGCTCCCCGCGTGCGCGGGGATGATCCCGCGACCAGACCTGCGTCCCCGGGGATGCACCGGTGCTCCCCGCGTGCGCGGGGATGATCCCTATGTCATCGCCAACCCGAACGGCAACGTCTAGTGCTCCCCGCGTGCGCGGGGATGATCCACGGCCGGACAACGCAACTCAGGTGTCGATCCAGTGCTCCCCGCGTGCGCGGGGATGATCCCCGCATTCGCGGAAGAACGACCGTGATGAGTGGGTGCTCCCCGCGTGCGCGGGGATGATCCCGGGACCACGGAGACGGGTTCCCTGACCCGGACGTGCTCCCCGCGTGCGCGGGGATGATCCACCCGGCCCCGAACGTGGGGAAGTGGACCCGTCCGTGCTCCCCGCGTGCGCGGGGATGATCCGTCGACGGTGACAGCACCTCGAATGCGAATTGGGTGCTCCCCGCGTGCGCGGGGATGATCCGCATGCGGTCGATCTGCTCCCCGGTGTACGGGCGTGCTCCCCGCGTGCGCGGGGATGATCCCAACGGTGACCCGTTCGAGGGGATCGCGGGGAAGTGCTCCCCGCGTGCGCGGGGATGATCCCGTGACGCTCCGTGCGACGAGGTTGCTGTGACGGTGCTCCCCGCGTGCGCGGGGATGATCCCCGGATCATCCTCCTGCGACCGCGCCACGATCGGTGCTCCCCGCGTGCGCGGGGATGATCCCCGAGCGCCGCCCGCAGGAAGAAGAACGCCGAGGTGCTCCCCGCGTGCGCGGGGATGATCCCCGTTGTTCTTGTCCACGTTGACGGTCGCGGAAGTGCTCCCCGCGTGCGCGGGGATGATCCCGTGACCGGCGCCCCCGGGTGGGGTATCACCGAGTGCTCCCCGCGTGCGCGGGGATGATCCCCCCACGCTTTGAGCCCACGCAGGCGTGCCCGTGTGCTCCCCGCGTGCGCGGGGATGATCCCGGACTGGCGTCGGCTGACGCCGAGTACGGCGCGTGCTCCCCGCGTGCGCGGGGATGATCCCCCTGCACGCGGCGCCCGCAACCTGCCGAAGAAGTGCTCCCCGCGTGCGCGGGGATGATCCCGCGGACGCGTTCACGAGGGCGCGTGTCGCATAGTGCTCCCCGCGTGCGCGGGGATGATCCCTTGTGGATCCCGCCCGGAACATGCGGGTAGATGTGCTCCCCGCGTGCGCGGGGATGATCCCCGAAGAAACCGACCCCGCCGCGCAGGACGCGGCGTGCTCCCCGCGTGCGCGGGGATGATCCCAGCGGTTCGACGTGGGACACCGCAGGGCGGACGTGCTCCCCGCGTGCGCGGGGATGATCCCAGGGGTGATCTCGTGTACGACCCGTTCGGCGGGTGCTCCCCGCGTGCGCGGGGATGATCCCCTCTCCGGCGCGGACGAGTCCCGCTCGCGGCCGTGCTCCCCGCGTGCGCGGGGATGATCCCGGGCTCCTCATGGACGGGGCCGACACCATCCGGTGCTCCCCGCGTGCGCGGGGATGATCCCAGTGCCTGAGTCGTGAGCGTATCGCCCTGCGAGTGCTCCCCGCGTGCGCGGGGATGATCCCGGCACCGCCTGGATCCAGGACACCGCGTGGATGTGCTCCCCGCGTGCGCGGGGATGATCCCCGGCGCAGTCAGTGAAGCGACCGACGCTCGGCGGTGCTCCCCGCGTGCGCGGGGATGATCCCACCGAGTCGATGTAGCCGTACGTCTTGAACGAGTGCTCCCCGCGTGCGCGGGGATGATCCCTGTGCCTTCGTCGCCGCCTGCGCGTCACCAGCGTGCTCCCCGCGTGCGCGGGGATGATCCCAACCTGCCCGTGTTCGGGAACACCCTGTCAACGTGCTCCCCGCGTGCGCGGGGATGATCCCTCGAGCGCGTCCTGCACCCTCCGGGCGTAGTGGTGCTCCCCGCGTGCGCGGGGATGATCCCAGCCAGGTGCCGTCACCGCTGAACCGCTTGGCGTGCTCCCCGCGTGCGCGGGGATGATCCCTCGACCGGGACCGCCGGGTCCGTCGCATGGTCGTGCTCCCCGCGTGCGCGGGGATGATCCCCCGAGAATCTGTGTGACGTCGTCCCCGTTGAGGTGCTCCCCGCGTGCGCGGAGATGATCCCAGATCCGCGGGGAACCGCTCCACCATCTCGTAGTGCTCCCCGCGTGCGCGGGGATGATCCCCGCTCCATCCCGTTCGCGTCGAACTCCTTCGGGTGCTCCCCGCGTGCGCGGGGATGATCCCTCCCGCCCGGTCGGATACCAGACCGTCTCCGGGTGCTCCCCGCGTGCGCGGGGATGGTCCCACAGTCGTTCGCGGCGCCCAGGTGCACGCCACGTGCTCCCTGCGTGCGCGGGGATGATCCCAGGAACGGCCCTCAAATGGGGTTGGGTCAGGTGTGCTCCCCGCGTGCGCGGGGATGATCCCTCGGCCTCGGTCGTCGAGCTGGTCGACGCCGCGTGCTCCCCGCGTGCGCGGGGATGATCCCATGAGCGACGGCTGATCGTCGGCGTAGTCGCTGTGCTCCCCGCGTGCGCGGGGATGATCCCCGTACCTGTCGATCCCGTTCGGTTTCCCGCGAGTGCTCCCCGCGTGCGCGGGGATGATCCCGCCGCGAACTCGTCCCCGGGTGTTCCGGCCTGGTGCTCCCCGCGTGCGCGGGGATGATCCCTGCACGTCGGAGGGCTTGAGCAGCAGCGGGGAGTGCTCCCCGCGTGCGCGGGGATGATCCCGTGAGCGCCTGCTCGGAGCCGCCGACCAGCTCGTGCTCCCCGCGTGCGCGGGGATGATCCCGGGAACAGCCTGATGCGCGTCTGGGGCAACGGGTGCTCCCCGCGTGCGCGGGGATGATCCCGGGCGTGTCCACCCGTCGACCTCCCACACGTCGTGCTCCCCGCGTGCGCGGGGATGATCCTGCCGCGTATTCGGTCATCACGCCGCGGGCGAAGTGCTCCCCGCGTGCGCGGGGATGATCCCCAGTACCGGTCCGCGGGCAGGCTAGCAGCGTGGTGCTCCCCGCGTGCGCGGGGATGGGCCGTTGAACTCAGCTTCGACGGCGAGCACGAGCCAGTGCTCCCCGCGTGCGCGGGGATGATCCCCGGCGCACTCGTGCCCTGACGGGGCATGACAAGTGCTCCCCGCGTGCGCGGGGATGATCCCACCGCGAAGACGAAGGACGCAGTATGACGAACGTGCTCCCCGCGTGCGCGGGGATGATCCCCAGCCGCACCACAGACGTTCCGGCCGGTGCAAGTGCTCCCCGCGTGCGCGGGGATGATCCCACAATCGACGACCTCTGGAAGCGACAGACCGCGTGCTCCCCGCGTGCGCGGGGATGATCCCACAATCGACGACCTCTGGAAGCGACAGACCGCGTGCTCCCCGCGTGCGCGGGGATGATCCCACGATCACCGCGGGCGCCTCGTTCTCGCAGCAGTGCTCCCCGCGTGCGCGGGGATGATCCCACCATTCAGACCATTCCCGGCCCGTGCAGGGTGTGCTCCCCGCGTGCGCGGGGATGATCCCGAGGAGATCAGGTTCGCGCGGAGGTGCAGCGCGTGCTCCCCGCGTGCGCGGGGATGATCCCACCATTCAGACCATTCCCGGCCCGTGCAGGGTGTGCTCCCCGCGTGCGCGGGGATGATCCCATGGCGCCCGGGACACTGCCTCGAAGCGGTCTGTGCTCCCCGCGTGCGCGGGGATGATCCGGAGCGACAACGATCGTCGCGAGCAGCACGTTGGTGCTCCCCGCGTGCGCGGGGATGATCCCCTGGTGTCCGGGTCGGCGTTCACCCCCACCGCGTGCTCCCCGCGTGCGCGGGGATGATCCCACGTTTCTGGTGGAGGACAAGCCGGAAGAAGTGTGCTCCCCGCGTGCGCGGGGATGATCCCAGGCCAGGCGGTGCCGGTACGGGCGGCGGCGGGTGCTCCCCGCGTGCGCGGGAATGATCCCGTGGCCACGATGGAGCGGTCCACGGTCTTCATGTGCTCCCCGCGTGCGCGGGGATGATCCCCGTCCTCTCACCGGGGTTCACCGCGATCGGCGGTGCTCCCCGCGTGCGCGGGGATGATCCCCGTCCTCTCACCGGTGTTCACCGCGATCGGCGGTGCTCCCCGCGTGCGCGGGGATGATCCCGTCGAGCTCGACAACGGTTCACACGTGAACTTGTGCTCCCCGCGTGCGCGGGGATGATCCCTCCAAAGGCTCAGGCATCACAACTCCCAGAAAGGTGCTCCCCGCGTGCGCGGGGATGATCCCAGGGTTTCGGAGTGGTCTTCGCTGGTGATGTCGTGCTCCCCGCGTGCGCGGGGATGATCCCTGCTCGTACAGTTTCTGCGCGTTCGCCTGCGAGTGCTCCCCGCGTGCGCGGGGATGATCCCTCGCCCGGCCCCTTGACGGGCAGGTAGACGAAGTGTGTCGACGACGCGTGAATACTGACCCCCAGGCGTCGGGGAATTTTGACCCCCTCCGACCACTCTTGGAGGGTGATCAGTTTGGAAGATTGGGCGGAGATCCGCCGGTTGCATCGGGCCGAGGGCATGCCGATCAAAGCGATCGTGAGGCATCTCGGGGTCGCGCGGAACACGGTGCGGGCGGCGCTCGCCTCTGATTCGCCGCCGTCGTATCAGCGGGCGGGGAAGCAGTCGTTCGTGGACGCGGCCGAGCCCGAGATCCGCAAGCTGCTGGTGGCGGACGCGCGGATGCCGGCAACAGTGATCGCGGAGCGGATCGGGTGGGAGCACTCGCTCACGATCCTGAAAGACCGGGTCCGGCTGATCCGGCCCGAGTATGCCGGTGTTGACCCGGCAGACCGGCTGGTGCATGAGCCGGGGCAGGCGGCGCAGATGGATCTGTGGTTCCCGGAGCCGCGGATCCCGGTCGGGTTCGGGCAGGCGGCGATGCTGCCGGTGCTGGTGATGACGCTCACGTTCTCGAGGTTCCTGACCGCGGTGATGCTCCCGTCTCGTCAGGCGGGCGATCTGCTGGCGGGCATGTGGCAGCTGATCTCGCAGGTCGGCGCGGTGTCGAAGACGCTGGTCTGGGATCGGGAGGCCGCGATCGGCGGGAAGGGTGTCGTGACGCAGGCGGCGGCCGCGTTCGCGGGGACTCTCGCCACCCGGGTCGTGCTCGCCCCGCCGAGGGATCCGGAGTTCAAGGGGATGACCGAGCGCAACAACGGCTACCTGGAGACGTCGTTCCTCCCCGGCCGGGCCTTCGCGTCTCCGGCGGACTTCAACGACCAGCTGGCCGGGTGGTTGCCGAAAGCGAACAGCAGGACGGTCCGTTCCCTCGGCGGCAGGCCGGTCGATGTCCTCGATCGTGACGTCGCGGCGATGACGGTGCTGCCGCCGCACCCGCCGACCACGGGCCTGCAAGCGCGGGTCCGCCTGGGCCGTGACTACTACGTCCGTCTCGACGGGAACGACTACTCCGTCGACCCGCGGGTGATCGGTCGCCTCGTCGACGTGACCGCGACGCTGACGCGGGTGATCGTGGTCTGCGACGGGACCGCGGTCGCGGACCATAAGCGCTGCTGGGCGACCGCGGCGACGGTCACCGACCCCGGCCACGTGGTCACCGCGAAGGGGCTGCGGTCCGAGTTCTCTGCAGCGAAACGCGAGCGGGAACGCGCAGGGAGGGTCGCTCCCGAGCAGCGGGTGATGTTCCGCGACACGTCCGACTACGACGCCCTGTTCGGCGTCCGGTTCGACCCGACCACCGGGGAAGTGCTCTGATGGGCGCGGGCACGGATACCGCCGCGACCCTGGGCTACCTCGCCCGGGCGTTGAAGACCCCCACGATCGGGCGGGTCTGGGAACAGCTCGCGAGCACCGCGAGGGACCAGGGTTGGTCGCACGAGGAGTATCTGACCGCGGTGCTGCAACGCCAGGTCGCGGACCGGGAAGCGAACGGCACGGCACTGCGGATCGCGGGGGCGCACTTGCCCGCGGTGAAGACTCTCGAGGACTTCAACGTCGATCACCAGCCCTCGCTGCGCCGTGACGTGCTCGCGCACCTCGCGACGACGACCTGGATCCCGAAAGCGGAGAACGTGGTCCTGCTCGGCCCGCCCGGCGTCGGCAAGACCCACCTCGGGATCGGGCTCGGCATCAAAGCCGCGCACGCCGGCTACCCGGTGCTGTTCGACACCGCGACCGGCTGGGTGTCCCGCCTGCAGGGCGCGCACCAGGCAGGCCGGCTCGAGCACGAGCTGAAACGCCTGCGCCGCTACCGGCTGCTGATCATCGACGAGGTCGGCTACCTGCCCTTCGACGCGGACGCCGCGAACCTGTTCTTCCAACTCATCGCGTCCCGCTACGAACAAGGCTCGATCCTCGTCACCAGCAACATGCCCTTCGGACGCTGGGGTGAGATCTTCAGCGACGATATCGTCGCGGCCGCGATGATCGACCGCCTCGTCCACCACGCCGAGGTCCTCACCCTCGGCGGCGACTCCTACCGGACCCGCGCCCGCCGCGAGCTCCTCAAGACCCCGCCCACATCGGGCGCGGACCACTAGAAACATGACCCGAGGGGGTCAACTTTCGCCGACGAAAGGGGGTCAGTTTTCAGCCGACGTTGACAGAAGTGCTCCCCGCGTGCGCGGGGATGATCCCAGTTGCCCCTCACGGATCGTGCGCGCCTCAATGTGCTCCCCGCGTGCGCGGGGATGATCCCGGCCCGCGGTGCCCCCCTGAGCGTCCTGGGGAGTGCTCCCCGCGTGCGCGGGGATGATCCTTGAACTGCACGACCGAGGTCCCGACGCGGGGGATCTGGGTGCTCCCCGCGTGCGCGGGGATGATCCCGCGACCGGCCCGTGCTTCGCGAGATCGACGGCGTGCTCCCCGCGTCGCGGGGATGATCCGTAGGACCACATGCCGAGCGCACCCAGGGTGAGGTGCTCCCCGCGTGCGCGGGGATGATCCGGGTCGTCTGTTCGGCATCGAGTGCGACCTGCTGTGCTCCCCGCGTGCGCGGGGATGATCCCTTCACCACCCGCCTCGGCATCACCGACGACACGTGCTCCCCGCGTGAGCGGGGATGATCGGGCACGCCCGGCCACGTAGTCGCGGGTCTTGACGTGCTTCCCCGCGTGCGCGGGGATGATCCCAACGGGTATTGGGCACCGTCGACCGTGACCGTGTGCTCCCCGCGTGCGCGGGGATGATCCCCAGTACCGGTCCGCGGGCAGGCTAGCAGCGTGGTGCTCCCCGCGTGCGCGGGGATGATCCGTGCCAGGACTCGTCGGATGCCGTGCGGACCCAGTGCTCCCCGCGTGCGCCGGGATGATCCCGACAGCAACGGCAAATACCAGACCACGCAGGAGTGCTCCCCGCATGCGCGGGGATGATCCCACGGCGGTTTCGTTCCAGTCGACACCATCCGGGTGCGCCCCGCGTGCGCGGGGATGATCCCAGGCCGCCGATCGCCTTGAACGTGTTGTTGACGTGCTCCCCGCGTGCGCGGGGATGATCCCACAGGCACGTCGTCCGGCGGCGGGGCGCGGTTGTGCTCCCCGCGTGCGCGGGGATGATCCCGTGCCCGTCACGTACTCAGCGGTCGTCGCCGGGTGCTCCCCGCGTGCGTGGGGATGATCCCCCGATCGTGGTGCCGAACTGGTCCTTCGGGGAGTGCTCCCCGCGTGCGCGGGGATGATCCCGCAGGCGGTGATCTGATGGGCAACGGGTATCAGTGCTCCCCGCGTGCGCGGGGATGATCCGATCGGCCGCGCCTGGCGGTTCTCGCGGGTGCAGTGCTCCCCGCGTGCGCGGGGATGATCCCACCGGAGTCGACTTGCTCACGCTGGAGAACGCGTGCTCCCCGCGTGCGCGGGGATGATCCCCAGTGGGTGGATGTCGGGAAGGCGTTCCCGGAGCGCCCCCCCCCCCCCCGCGTGCGCGGGGATGATCCCCGAACCCATCGACACGGCCACCGCGTCGGGCCGTGCTCCCCGCGCGCGGGGATGATCCCATGGTTGGTGCTCCTTGCGCGGCGGCTGGCCGGTGCTCCCCGCGTGCGCGGGGATGATCCCCGGCGAATCGACACCTCGTGACCATCCCGTGTGCTCGCTCCGTGCGAGACCCTCGGGGCACGCGCTGCCCGATCCGCACCGCGACATGATCGTCCCCATTCGCTGCGCGTGGTGGCTGTCTGTCCTGGTCAGCTGCCACCATATGCAGAGAGGCCGCTGGCGCAAGCAAGTGCTCATGCGAGCACTTCGTTCTTCCCTGCGAACAGGCGTCCGGCCCGGACAGGAGCAACCGTGCCTTCCACCAGCAGCACGCCGGTTCCGCCACTGAGCGACCGCGCCCGTTCGGTGTGGGCAAAGAGCAAGGCGGCCCCAATGGGCACCGGCGAGCTGATCGGTTGGCTTCCGCTCTACCAGCACCTCGGCGATGCCGCCGGAGTCGCTGGCCTCTTGTGGGACGAATGGGCGCCCGCATCCATCAAGACCATGCTTTCTCGAACCTTTGGCGGCGACTCATCGGCGCGGAGCCTCATCGTGTGGCTGGCCGGCACGCACGACGTCGGCAAGGTCTCACCGGCTTTCGCGGTGCAGGTCGATGCTCTCGTCCCGCCGATGGAGCGCACGGGTCTGCGCGTTGATCAGCGGATCAAGGGAACCACAGAGCGGCAACTCGCACGGCATGAGCTGGTGAGCTGTCTCGCGATCCGCGCGTGGCTTCGGACCACCCACGGATTCACCCCGGAACAGGCAGATCGGCTGGCCAGCGTCGCGGCGGCACATCACGGGCGTCCCGCATCGTCGGTCGAGCTCGCCAACGCGACCGACCGACCACATCTCATCGGCACGCGCCTGTGGCAGGAGACACGCGAAGAGTTCCTGGAATGGGCTTCTGCCTCGTTCATCATCAACGGCGCCATGGAGTCGTGGCGAAGCGCGGAGATCACCCAACCTGCACTTGTCGTTTTGAGCGGCATGGTGATCGTGGCGGACTGGATCGCAAGCAGCGATCTGTTCGAGCCCGCTGAGCTGGATGCGCATCCTGAGGTCGCGACCACTGAGCGCGTCAGGAAGGCGTGGAACGATCTCGGCTTCCCTCGACCGTGGCGCGCTGCGCCTATCCAGGGCGACATCGCGGCGTTGCTCGCCGAGCGTTTCGATCTCCCATCCGGCGCCGTTCCCCATCCGACGCAGTCCGCATTCATCAAGCAAGCACAGGCGGCGGAACGTCCCGAGCTGATGATCCTCGAAGCCGAGATGGGATCCGGCAAGACGGAGGCTGCCCTTCTCGCCGCCGAGATCCTCGCCGCGAAGTTCGGGCTCAGCGGCATCTTCGTCGGGCTGCCCACGCAGGCCACCGCAGACGGCATGTTCTCGCGCGTACTCGCCTGGGCCGAGCGACTGGGACTGGACACACCGTCGAACGTCTTCCTCGCCCGCGGACGCTCGGAATTGAACCCCGATTACGCGAAGAAGACCCTGGACGCCTACTTCCGATCGATCGGCGAGGATCGCGGACAGGACTCGGATCCCGCACGAGCACTGGTGATCGCGCAC
Source organism: uncultured Actinomycetota bacterium (assembly GCA_963791605.1). Lineage (GTDB taxonomy): Bacteria > Actinomycetota > Actinomycetes > Actinomycetales > Microbacteriaceae > Microbacterium. The sequence goes on from CAWBTB010000006.1 coordinate 420,149, forward strand.
CGCTGGTTCAGCAATCCCCGTCGCGGCCCTTTGTCCAACTTCGTCGTGGGCACAGTCGATCAGGCGCTCTTCGCCGGACTGCGCAGTAGGTATCTGATGCTGCGACATCTCGCCCTCGCCAGCAAAGTCGTCGTCATCGACGAAGCTCATGCCTACGACGAATACATGCGCGAGTTTCTGACCTGCGTCCTGGAGTGGCTGGGCGCCTATGGCGTGCCGGTGATCCTGCTCTCCGCAACGCTGCCGTCCGAGTATCGCGCCGACTTCCTCTCCGCATACGACCGTGGGCGTGACGCGATGATGGAGCGATCCAGTGCGAACGAGCGAGCTTCCAGCCACGAAGTCGAGACCGAACGGCCCCGGCTCTCCCGTCGAGAGAAGAGTGCGCTGCGCAAAGAACGGATCAACGCGTCGGGTGAGCGGCATGCGTCCGCCCGAGGCCTGGTCGGGTACCCGGTCATCTCCGTGACCGATGCGAACGGTTCGCCGAGCATGACGACGCCGGGGACTTCCCGGTCGCCACGTGCCGTCCGCCTTGAACTCCTCGACGATGACCCTGAAACGCTGGTCGAATTGCTCCAGACCGGATTGCGCGAGGGTGGACACGTCGCCGTGATTCGAAACACCGTCCGTCGCGCACAGGAGACCGCCGCTGCTCTCCGGGACGCATTCCCCCCTGAGATTGGTCTCGTGCTGGCGCACGCCCGGTTCCTCGCCGCGGATCGCGCCACGAAGGACAGGCAACTCCTGGCCTCATACGGCCGCAAAGTCATCCGTGGTGAAGCCAGCATCGTCGTCGCCACTCAGGTGCTGGAGCAGTCGCTCGATGTGGACTTCGACCTCATGGTGAGCGATATCGCCCCGGTTGATCTGATTCTGCAACGTGTCGGTCGCTTGCACCGGCACGAGCGACCCGAGCGCCCCGCACCGCTGCGGGACCCGCGGTTGCTGCTCACCGGCGTGGACGTATCCACGGCCCTACCAGTGTTCGAGCCTGGAAGCGAGAAGATCTACAGCCGCATGCGACTGATGCGTACCTTCGCGGCCCTGCACGACCGGAACGAACTTGCCCTCCCCGATGACATCGCCCCACTGGTAGAGCAGGTTTACGGGGCGTCGACGGACTTCATCCCGGATGCGTGGCGCGAGACTCTTGCGGAGGCCACGCAGGAGCATGCAACCGCAGTACTCGAGCGCAGGCGCAAGGCCGGCGCGTTTGTGCTCGGTCACGTACGGAGCGAACCATCCAGTCTGCTCGGTTGGTTGGACGGATCGGAAGTGGATCCCGACTTCGCTCCCCCGGGGCGAGGAACGGTGCGAGACGGCGCGGAGACACTCGAGGTGATCGTGCTGCAACGCGATGCGGACGGCACGCTTCGAACCCCGGGGTGGCTTGCCGACGGTGGCGGGATCCAGATCCCACAGAACGCTGTGCCCGATTCGAAACTGACAAGGATCATCCTCGGCTGCTTCCTGAGGCTGCCGTCAGGCATGTGCCGGAGAGGCGCCTTGGGCAGGCACATCGAGACCCTCGAGAAGACATTCGACCTTCCCGCCTGGCACGGCAGCCACGCACTCAAGGGCGAATTGGTGCTGGTCCTAGACGAGAACTGTCGCGGGCAGCTCAACGAGTTCGAGCTGAGGTATTCGGCCGAGGACGGGCTCGAATACACCGGTCACAAATGAGTCGGAGTTACCCTCTGTGCGTTGTTCCCCGCGAATGCGGGGATGATCCACTGTGCTCGCGTGGAGTCGATCTACGAACGCCATCGTGTTCCCCGCCTACGCGGGGCATTTATTGAAGGGAACCTGATCCTCATGAGTGTGAAGCTGTGATCGCGCGAAGCAAGATCTATAAAAGTTACTAGTTGACAACTAGCTGACGCCTCCAATAGCTTCTTGGACAACCGGAGCATCTCACCAAGCTCTGACATCCACAGATGAAGGGGCCGTGATGGGACCGACGACGACACCACCCGGCGTCCTCCCCCCTGCGCGCCTCAACCTTCACACGGCCCCTTGGGTGCCGGTGAGATTCGCAAGCGGAGCCACCGGAGATGTGTCGATCGCCGACGCGTTCCACCGCGCACACGAGATCAAGGAGATCGTCTCCGAACTACCAACCATGAGCTTCGCGATCCTGCGCCTGCTGCTCGCGATCCTCTACCGGGCGCACAACGCCCCGGTGACGGTCGAGGCCTGGCGCGGGTGGCAACGTGACGGGTTACCGCTAGAAGACATCGATGACTACCTCGAAGAGTTCCACGAGCGCTTCGACCTCTTCGGTGAGCGTCCCTTCTTCCAGGTGGCGAACTTAGCCACGGCCAAGGGCGAGCGCAAGGATGTGTCCCCGCTGATTGCGGACCTGCCCAGCAACAACAGGCTGTTCACGAATCGCGCCGCGGAAGGTGCCTCCTCGCTCTCCTTGGCCGAAGCGGCCCGCTGGGTGGTGCACGCGCAGGCATTCGATGTCTCCGGCATCAAGAGCGGCGCCGTCGGCGACGACCGCGTGAAAGGTGGTAAGGGATATCCGATCGGCACCGGGTGGGCAGGGAACCTCGGAGGGATCTACGCGCAGGGTCGCAACCTGCAGGAAACGCTTCTGCTCAACCTCACGCCTCAGGGATCCATCGAAGACGAGGACCTGGAGGCAGACGTCCCCCCGTGGGAGGACCGTTCCGCCGACACTGCAGCGGAGCGCGCAGCGCTCCTTCCTCGAGGACCCGTGCGGCTGTTCACCTGGCAGTCCCGCCGCATCCGCCTCTTCGCCGACATGGATCGTGTCATCGGGTGCCTGGTCGCGAACGGCGACAGGCTGACGCCGCAGAACATGCAGCAATGGGAGCCTCTCAGCGCCTGGCGATACAGCGATCCACAATCGAAGAGGGCGAAGCAGACCACCTACATGCCGCGTGAACATCTCGCGGGTCGTGCCCTGTGGCGCGGGGTCGGTGCGCTCCTTCCTGGCGTGCCGCCGATCCAGCCGAAGACTGATGCCCCGTCCGCGCTTTCTCCGAAAGTCCTCGACTGGATCGGGGAACTGGCCGCCGAAGGCGCGCTCGATCTTCCTCTCGTTCGTATCCGCGCCGTCGGCGTGATCTACGGCAGCCAGAGTTCGGTCCTCGACGAGATCATCGATGACCAGGTCCTGCTCCCCGTCGCCCTCCTGCGAAAGCACAATCGCTCGCTGGCTCTCCAGGCCGACGAAGCCGTGCGCCTCGCAGACGACGGGGCCCGCGCTGTTCGCCGTCTCGCCGAGAACCTTGAGAAGGCCGCGGGAGGCACGGGGGAGGCACGCAGCGGCCACGCTGCCGAGAACGCCTACGCTGCGCTCGATGCCCCCTACCGCGCGTGGCTGGCGTCTTTGACTGACGAGATGGACCCGCTCGACGCGATTTCTGAATGGAAAACGCGCGCCCGTCATGTTCTGCGTGCCGTAGGCGCCGAATTCATCGCCCAGGCGGGCCCGGCCGCGTGGAAGGGTCGCGAAGTTTCGCATCTCGGTCAACGGGAGCTGATCACCACGGCACGCGCCGAGGGCTGGTTCGTCCGCGCGCTCGACAAGACGTTCGGCAAGCCCGCCAGAAAGGAAGCGGCCGCATGACCACCGATGAGACGACCTCCATCGATCCGCCCTCCGTCGAGCAAGACCATGACGATCGCCTGGAGCTCTCCGCGATGACTCCGATCGAACGCCTGCGCTCCCTGGTCTCCCGACGCGCAACCGGGTTGCAGACCGCCTACCGGCATGACGATAGCGCTGCGGTCGCGAGCCTTGCACTGTTGCGTCGCGGAGTCGGTCAACAGCCGGGGCATGACTTCCGTCTCATTCCGCTGACGATCGCCGGCGTCCATCCCGACACCAGCAGGCTCTCGGACAAACCCACCGACGAAGAGCACGCCGCGTTCGCTGCGCTCACTCTGTTCGCGGTTCATCAGCAGTCGCAGCGCAACGCCTCGATGCATCGCCCGGGGTATTCGTTCGGCCGATCGGTCCGGCTACTCGGACGCCACTCGGGAGCCAGGGATGCCGTCCGCGCGCGGTTCACCGCAATCGGGACGGCGAGTTCGTGGGACGAGACCGCCCACCACGCTCGCGGGATCATCCAGCAGTTGCGCACCTACGACATCCCACTCGATTACGGACGCTTCGCGGTCGATCTTTACCTCCTGAGGAAGCCTTCGACGGCAGACCGGGTGCGCCTCGCGTGGGGTCGCGACTCTTACCGCGTTCATCATCCAGCTGACGACGGCGAAGTGGCCGTCGCTCCCGACGATGATCACCCCGGTGCGAACGAACAGTCCGATACCTCCGACAACTGATGATCCCTCACACCTCAGGAGCACACAGGCCATGACCCGCACCATCGTCGACATCAGCATTCTGCAGACCGTTCCGCCGAGCAACATCAACCGCGACGACACCGGGAGCCCGAAGTCGGCGACCTACGGAGGCGTCCGCCGTGCCCGCGTCTCGAGCCAGGCGTGGAAGCGCGCGACCCGCCAGCAGTTCGAGAACGCCCTCAACACCGACGAGCTCGGCGTGCGTACGAAGCGCGTCGTCGAGCTCCTCGGCGAGCGCATCCGTGACCAGGACAAAGACATCGACGTCGCTCGCTCCCAGGAGCTGGCCGGGCTCGCCTTCGCTGCCGCCGGCATCAAGCTCGCGACACCGCGGAAGTCCACCAAGGAGGATCCGCTTCCCGAAGAGGCCGGGTACTTGCTGTTCTTGAGCTCTCGGCAGCTCGACGAGGTGGCCAAGTTGTGTGTCGATGCCAACACTGCTGACGATCCCAAAGCCGCCCTCAAGGCGCAGAACGTCAAGTCGGCGCTCGACAGCACGCACTCGATCGACCTCGCCCTCTTCGGCCGCATGGTCGCCGAAGCCACAGATCTGAACGTCGATGCCGCATGCCAGGTCGCCCATGCGATCAGCGTGCATCCCGTGGACACCGAGTTCGACTACTTCACGGCCGTGGACGACCACAAGGCTAAGGATGATGCCGAGGACGCCGGGGCAGGCATGATCGGCACTGTCGAGTTCAACTCGTCGACGCTCTACCGCTATGCGACCATCGATGTCGACGCGCTCCAGCGCAACCTCGGAGATCCGACCGCGACCCGCCGTGCCGTCGAAGCGTTCGTGCTCGCCTTCGCGACGAGCATGCCCACCGGTAAGCAGAACACCTTCGCGAACCGCACCCTGCCCAACGCCGTCGTGATCAGCGTGCGCGACTCGCAGTCGGTCAATCTTGTCGGTGCGTTCGAAGACGCGATCCTCGACGGGAACCGTGTGGCGGTTGCCAGCCAGCGACTCGCGGAGTATGCGCACGACATCGATGCTGCGTTCGGCACCACTCCGGACAGGGTATGGATCGTCCGCGCCGGCGAGAGCACCGCCGCCCTTGATGCGCTCGGCACTCGCGTGTCGCTGAACGACGCGGTGCGCGCTCTCGGCGAGACCATCTCCGGCCGTCTCTGAGGCCGGACATGACTGTTCACACGCTGCTCCTGACCCTCGCCGCGCCGCAACAGGCCTGGGGGTCCCGGAGCCGATTCGCGACGCGCAGTACGGAACGCGCCCCGACCCGCAGCGGAGTGCTCGGGCTGGTCGCCGCCGCACTCGGCCTGGAGCGGACCGACCCGCTCGACCTGTTCACCGGCATCAAGTTCGGCGTGCGCGTGGACCAACCCGGCACGATCGAACGCGACTTCCAGACAGCCAGGACGTTGGACGGAAAGACGTCCATGCCGCTGTCGCACCGTTACTACCTCGCCGATGCCGTCTTCGTGGTCGGTCTCGAATCGGAGGACGGCATGGTTCTGAGCCGGATCCAGGATGCGGTCCGGCGACCGCACTATCCGTTGTTCCTCGGACGTCGTGCCTTTCCGCCCGCCGGACCCATCGCGACCGCGATCGTCGAACAATCACTCATCACGGCGCTCGGAAACGCTCCATGGCAAGCAGCGACCCGGTACCGGCAGAACCCGCCATCGACATTGGAGGTCCTGATCGATGCCGACCCGGGTGAACAAGCCGACCTGAGCCTCGAAGACGATCCGATCAGTTTTGACCCGCGTCGCCGACTGCACCGGTGGCGTGACATCCAGGTCATCTCCATCTCGATGCCCGGGGGCGACGCGCCGGCGGACTCCCGCCCTTCGCCTCAACTGAAGCGCTTCGTCCCGAAGCCCCACGATCCGATGCTCCTCGTGAGCGACAAGGAGGTGTGATGCACCTGTCGCAGATACTCCTGAACCCGCGTCGTCGCGAAGCAGGCGCCCTGCTGTCCTCTCCGCACCGCCTGCACGCAGCCGTGCTGGCGGCATTCCCGGACCCCTCGCCGCGCACGACCGGTCGCGTGCTGTGGCGGCTCGATACGGACGTGCACCGCACGATCCTGAGGATCGTCAGCCCATCGGCACCCGACCTCACGCACATCGCGGAGCAAGCCGGCTGGCCGACGCTGGCGGATTCGTGGGCGGTACGGCCGTACGGAGGTGTTCTCGACCGCATCGAGAACGGGCACGGCTACGGGTTCAAACTCGCCGCGAACCCCGTGCACAGCACGCGTCTTCCCACCGGAGAGCGCGGCAAGGTGTACGGTCACGTCACGACCGCGCAGCAGGAGAAGTGGCTACTCGCTCGCCAGGAACAACTCGGCTTCCGAATCGCCCCTATGGACGCCAGGACGGATCAGATCGAGATCGGCGACGACGACGCCGCCGCGACCGAATCGGCAGACGGGGCCTCACTCGCGCTTCGTATCACCGACCGACGCACGCTGCAGTTCTCTCGCAGGGAGACCTCGGTGACGCTTCGCGTCGCGACCTACGAGGGCATCCTCGAAGTGACGGATCGGGACGCGTTCGTCCATGCTCTGAGCTTCGGCATCGGTCGCGGAAAAGGGTACGGCTGCGGCCTGATGACCATCGCACCGATGCGGTGAACGGTGCCGATCGGAGCGAAGCCGCCCTCACTTCCGGAGCTCGTTCGCGCACAGGACCGGCTGACGTTCATCTACCTCGAACGTTGCGCGATCCACCGCGATGCGAACGCGATCACGGCTACAGATGAGCGAGGAGTAATCCATATTCCCGCTGCCTCGCTCGGAGCTCTCTTGCTCGGCCCCGGGACGAGCGTCACACAGCAGGCGATGGTTCTGATGGCCGAAAGCGGTTCCACCGTGGTGTGGGTCGGTGAGGAGGGCGTGCGCTACTACGCTCACGGACGGTCGCTCGCTCACAGTTCGCGGCTGCTCGAGGCGCAGGCCGCCCTGATGACGAACCAGTCGTCGCGACTGCGCGTCGCACGGGAGATGTACGCGATGCGTTTCCCCGGGGAGGACACTTCAGGACTCACGATGCAGCAATTGCGTGGGCGAGAAGGCGCACGAATACGCAAGACCTACCGCGAAAGCTCCCAGCAGTATGGAGTTCGTTGGAAGGGTCGCACCTACGACGTCGAAGCCTTCGAGGATGGAGATCCTGTCAACCAGGCACTCTCCGCCGCGAACACGAGCCTTTACGGCGTCGTGCACTCGGCGATCGTCGCACTCGGTTGCTCACCGGGGCTCGGATTCGTGCACACCGGACATGTTCGCTCCTTCGTGTACGACGTGGCCGATCTCTACAAGGTGGAGCTGACCATCCCACTCGCCTTCGAACTCGCCGCGGAACAGCCTTTCGACATCCCTGGGGAAGCCCGGCGCCGGCTTCGAGACCGCTTCCACGAAGGAGCGTTTCTGGATCGCTGTGTCCGCGACATCCGCCATCTCCTCCTACCTGACGATGCGGAAGGCGACGAACTCGGTCTGGACGAGAACGTCGTGCAGCTCTGGGACGGAACCCGACGCGCTGTCGCGGGCGGCGCCAACTACGCGGACGGACCGTTCTGATGGTCGTCCTCGTCCTCACCGCGTGCCCACCCGGCCTTCGCGGCTATCTCACCCGCTGGCTTCTGGAGATCTCCGCCGGCGTCTTTGTGGGAAAGGTCAGCCGACGAGTGCGCGAACTGCTCTGGGCCCGAACGGAGAAAATGGTCCGCACCGGCCGGGCGATCATGGTGTTCTCTGCACGAAACGAGCAGGGATTGTCCTTCCTCGTACACGGTCATCACTGGGAACCGATCGACATCGACGGGATCACGCTGATGCTCCGGCCCAGCGAGAACTCCCGCACCGCATATCCACCGACAGGAAGCGGAGAAGCATCGACTCCGCGCTCCGGGTGGAGCAAAGCTGCCAAAAGGCGACGCTTCCGATAGCGCCCAGGACAGTCAACTGACGCGGATCAGTGTCTCAGCAGACGCGCAATGACACCGACAAGGCCCCGGCCTCCCGAAATCAGACGAGTTATCCACACCCGCGAGCAGCGTCCGCACCCGCGGGTACGGTCGACACATGTCCCGCACTTTCCACCGTCTGCGCGTGACGCTCGTCAGCAGCGAACCGGAGATCTGGCGCGAATTCACGATCGCCGATGACCTCACGCTGCTCGATCTGCATCGGGCGCTGCAGATCGTCGTGGGCTGGCGCGAGTCGCATATGCATGTCTTCAGCGACACCGATCCGTACGCCCGGGCGCTCCCGACTGCACGGAAGTGGGGTGATCGCTTTACAGACGACGCGTTCGACCTGCTCCCGGAGGACGAGACCACGATCGCGGAAGCGTTCGCCGGATCCGGCACGCTCTGGTACGAATACGATCTCGGCGATGGCTGGATCCACCGGATCGACGCCCTCGGGACGGACGACCGTGAGCAGTTCTCGCCGCCGGTGTCGGACCTGGACGGGGAGAATCGTGCGCCCTACGAAGACTCCGGCGGTGTGGCCGGATACCTGGACAAGCTGGAGATCGCGGCGGACCCGACCCATCCCGATCACGGATTCGTCACGTCATGGATCCGGCAGACCGTCGGCCCCTGGGCTCCGTCGGATCCGTCGTTCTTCGATCCGCTCGGCGCCCAATCCGAGCTGAACCAGCTCTTCCATCCGGCCGGCGCGGGCAATCATCCGTACGACATGTCCGGAATCGTGAAGGACGATGCGCACCGAACTCCGGAGGACATGCAACTCGAATCCCCGCTCGTCGACCTGCTCGGGGCTCTGCCCGTGCCGCTGCGCTCCGAACTGCGGCAGCGACTGCACCGTGGTGATCTGCTCGAACCGACGGGCCTCGGTGATGACGCGGCACGACGGATCATCGCGCCGTACGCCTGGCTGCTCGACGCCGTCGGCACCGAGGGGATCGACCTCACGGAAGCAGACAGGCTGCCGCCGCGGGTCCTGCTCGAAGGCATGACCAAGCTCGGCTGGCTCAGGCCCCGAGGCAAGAGCACCCGCGAAGACCTGACGGTGCCCCTCGCTCTGCTCCGGGAGACCGCTGAGCGCATGGGACTCGTGCAGGTGCAGAAGGGCCGGCTGCTGCTCGGCGCCGACGCGAAGCGTGCTCTCGGCGATGCGCATCTCCTCCTGCGCCTCGTCGCCACGCACGTGTACCGGAGGCTGCAGGATCATGAGCGCTACGCGGCGATCCTACTTTTCCTCGCGATCGCGGAACGCACACCGATCGAACGCCAGTGGGAGGTCGGCGCCTTCGGCCTGGAGGCGCTCGGATGGCGCTCGGCGGAGCCGTCGGGATCCTTCTCCCGCGCTCAGATCGGTAAGGTCGGCGCGCGCACCGCGGACGTCGTCGCCGTCCTCGCCTGGAACGAGCGGCACGATCGCGGCAGCGAGCCTTCCGAGGATCTGGTGCTGTTCGCCCGGGAGGCGCTGCGCTGTCGGTGATGTGCGGGGCCCATCGCGATTGCACTCGACCCGAGACACCCCGTCACATGCGGCGACGGACCTCATCGACGAACTTCACAGCCCCGGCGCGCTGCAAGGACGTCAGGATGTCGTCGAGGCTCAGACGTGGATTCTTCGCAGCCCCCGCCTGCGCTGTCAGCGCATCGAGCACGATGCGACTCCCCATATCGAGCTGGCTCAACAGGAAGTCGTCGGGATGGATGACCTCGATGTCGAACGCATTCACACCGTTTGTCACCGGTTCCGAGTCACCGGTTCCGAGACTGCTTCCGTGCCTCACGGAGCGCCTCGGCGTAGTCCTCCGCGCTCGCCTCATAGAGGCCGCTCGCAACGGCTTCGTCCGTGATCGCGTCAAGGCGCTCAACCGAGTCACGGTGCGTTCGCTCGCGGTACTCGAGCACGTCGGCGAGCTTCACGCGCCGATGGCTGTTCGGCTGATCGAACGGGATCAGCCCCTGCTCGAGCAATCGGATCAGAGTCGGGCGGCTGACACCGAGCATCTCGGCCGCTTCCTGAGTGCTCAACGTCATCGCATACGGCACGACGCTCACGGCGTTGCCTGCGCGCATCTGATTCGCCACCTCGACAAGAACGTCGTAGACCTCGTCTGGCAACTCGATCGTCTCGTTGGCGGGTCCGACCAGATGCGGCTTGACGTGTGCTGCCGACTCACGCTCGATGAAACGAGAGAGTTCCGCGATCCCTGCCGAGTTTCGTGGCGACACGGGGTCGAGGGCGCGACGAGAACGGGTCATCGAAGCCATGGTTCCTCCAACCGATGGGACAAGAATCTCTTCAAAACGAACAAAACGCAAGTATCAGTTCTTACCTTGTCGCCGTTGCGTCCTCAATGGGCATGCGATAAACATCGAGGGCCTTGCCGCTGTTTGAGTCTTTTCTTCCTCCGATCAGGTTCTTTCCTTCGATACGCTAGCGCGACTGCCGCGGATTGCGCGGCTTAATCCCCGGTAGACTGGATCCCGCCCCGCCGGCCCCTTCCCTTGGAGTGTGCGTGACCGCCGCCAACACCCCCACCGTCCACGTCCCCGACTCCGTCAGCAACGCGGAAGCGACCCCGGAGAAGGAGCAGCCGTACGCGGCGCTCGGCCTCAAGGACGACGAGTACGCGCGGATCCGCGAGATCCTCGGCCGCCGGCCCACCTCCGGCGAGCTGGCCATGTACTCGGTGATGTGGAGCGAGCACTGCTCCTACAAGTCGTCGAAGAACTACCTCAGAAGGTTCGGCCAGAAGGTCTCCGACGAGATGAAGGCTCGGCTCATGGTCGGCATGGGCCAGAACGCGGGCGTCGTCGACGTCGGCGAGGGCTGGGCCGTCACCTTCAAGGCGGAGTCGCACAACCACCCCTCCTTCATCGAGCCGTTCCAGGGCGCTGCGACCGGCGTCGGCGGCATCGTCCGCGACATCATCTCGATGGGCGCGCGCCCGGTCGCCGTCATGGACGCACTCCGCTTCGGCGCGATCGACGACCCCGACACGGCCCGCGTCGTGCACGGCGTCACCGCCGGCATCAGCTTCTACGGCAACTGCCTCGGCCTGCCGAACATCGGCGGCGAGACCGTGTTCGACGCGGTGTACCAGGCGAACCCGCTCGTGAACGCGCTCGCGGTCGGCGTGCTCCGCCACGAAGACCTCAAGCTCGCGAACGCCACCGGCGTCGGCAACAAGGTCGTGCTGTTCGGCGCGCGCACCGGCGGCGACGGCATCGGCGGAGCGTCGATCCTCGCCTCGGACTCCTTCGACTCGACCGGCCCGACCAAGCGCCCCGCCGTGCAGGTCGGCGACCCGTTCGCCGAGAAGGTCCTCATCGAGTGCTGCCTGGAGCTCTACCGCGACGAGCTCGTCGAGGCGATCCAGGATCTCGGCGCCGCCGGCATCTCCTGCGCCACGAGCGAGCTGGCCGCCAATGGCAACAGCGGCATGCACGTCTCGCTCGACAACGTGCTGCTGCGCGATCCCTCGCTCACGGCCGAGGAGATCCTCATGTCGGAGTCGCAGGAGCGCATGATGGCGATCGTCGCCCCCGAGAAGCTCGACGCGTTCCTCGCCGTCGTGAACAAGTGGGACGTCGAGACCTCGGTCCTCGGCGAGGTGACCGGCGACGGCCGCCTCGTCATCGACTGGCAGGGCGAGCGGATCGTCGACGTGGATCCGTCCACCGTCGCGGTCGACGGCCCCGTCTACGACCGCCCGGTCGCGTACCCGGCCTGGATCGACGCGCTGCAGGCCGACACGGCAGAGCTGCTGCCCCGCGACAACGACCCCGAGGCGCTGAAGCAGCAGTTCCTGGCACTCCTGGAGAGCCCGAACCTCGCCGACACCCGCTGGATCACCAACCAGTACGACTACTACGTGCTCGGCAACACCGCCCTCGCCTTCCCCGACGACGCCGGCATGATCCGCGTCGACGAGGAGTCGGGCCTCGGCTTCTCGATCTCGACCGACGCGAACGGCCGCTACAGCCAGCTCGACCCCTACGCGGGCGCGCAACTGGCCCTCGCCGAGGCGTACCGCAACGTCGCCGTCACGGGTGCGGAGCCCACCGCGATCACCGACTGCCTAAACTTCGGCTCCCCGGAGAACCCTGAGGTCATGTGGCAGTTCGGGCAGACGGTCGACGGCCTCGCCGACGGCTGCTTCGAGCTGGGCACCCCGGTCACCGGCGGCAACGTCTCGTTCTACAACCAGACCGGCGACGTGCCGATCCACCCGACCCCGCTGGTGGGCGTGCTCGGCATCATCGATGACGTCTCGCGCCGGATCCCGTCTGGCTGGCAGGACGAGGGACAGAACATTTACCTGCTCGGCACCACTGCGACGGAGCTTTCCGGATCCGCCTGGGCCGACGTCGTGCACGATCACCTCGGCGGACTGCCGCCGGCCGTGGATCTGGCCGCGGAGAAGCGTCTCGCGGGCCTCATCTCCGCCGCCCGCGACGAGTGGCTGATCTCCTCGGCGCACGACCTGAGCGAAGGCGGCCTCGGCCAGGCCCTCGCCGAGGGCGTCATGCGCTTCGGCGTCGGCGCCCGCGTGTGGCTGACCGAGCTCATGGAGCGCGACGGCGTCGACACCGCGACCGCCCTGTTCTCCGAGTCGACCGGCCGCGTGCTGGTGACCGTGCCGCGCGAGGACGACGTGAAGTTCCAGGGCCTGTGCGCGGGCCGGAACTACCCGGTGCTGCGCATCGGCGTGACCGACAGCGCCCCGCAGCTCGAGGTGCAGGACGTCTTCACGATCTCCGTCGCCGAGCTGCGCGAGACGTCGCAGGCGACTCTGCCCGCCGCGTTCGGCCCGACCGTCGCCGACACTTCGACAGGCTCAGCGGCCGAGGCCTGACGGCCCGGATCCCGAGGAGATCGCATGAACAGCACGCCGGACCCTTCGACAAGCTCAGGGACCACCGAAGACCTGTCGATCTACACGGAGCGCCGCCAGCGGCGGATCCGCATCACGGCCTGGGTCGTGATCGTCGCGCTGATCGTCGTCGGCGGCGGATCCTCCCTGCTCGCCGTCCTGTTCAACTGAGGATCCTCCGGCGCTCGGGCGCTTCTGCCGCTCAGCGGGTGAAGTGCCCGACTGGGCCGGCGCCGGAGCGCAGCAGCGACACACCCACGATCAGGATCGCAGCCTCGGCGATCGCGCCGATCGACAACAGGCTCGCGGCCCCGAGGGTGAAGATCGTCGCCAAGAGCACGAGAGCGATCCCGATCCCGGCGCACAGGGACACGAACAGGCGGGCGCGCCTGCTGCCGCGCAGCAGTCCGGCGGCCGGGGGGATCAACCCGGCGGCGAGCACGCACAGCGCGACCCCGACGCCGATCACGGTCAGCGCCACCGGTGCCCCCGATATCCCCACGCTGAGGTCGATGATTCCGCCGATGAGGTAGAAGAGGCCGAATCCCGCGAATGCGAACGCACCGACGATGAGCAGCACCGTCCCCGCGACGATGGTTCCCGGCACTCTCTGTGGCGTGCGCTCCGACGCCGATCCCCCCACTGCAGCCGACACGATCCCCTCCATCCTCGGTTCGGACCACCCGGCCCCCGTCGTTCCGGGAAGACTACTCCTCGGGGCGGGGTGCCCGGCTTAGAGCCCGGCTTAGAGTGGGGCGATGACGGCGGACGACGAGCGACTGCGCACGCTCCTGGAGGCGCGGCGAGAGCAGGCGGCTGCGCGCGCTGCTTCTCTCGATGCGGCTCTCGCCGCGCTGCTGCACGACCGGGAGACGTCGAACGACGACGATGAACACGATCCGGAGGGTGTGACGCTGTCGTCCGAGTGGTCTCGGCTGTCCGGACTCGCCGGAGACGCGGCGGCCGAGCTGGGCCAGGTCGACGACGCTCTCGCCCGGATCCGCACCGGCGACTACGGCCTGTGCGCGGTGTGCGGGACGCCGATCCCCGTGGCCCGGCTCGAGGTGCGCCCGTTCGCCACCCACTGCGTCGCCTGCGCCGAGCGCCTCGGTCGCTGATCCGGATCCGGTCGCTGATCCGGCCTCGGGCGCTGATCCGGATCCGGTCGCCCGCGGATCCGCTCGGCCTGCATCGACCGGACCGGCCCCGCGGCCAACCCGTTCCCGTCGCAAAATCTGTCGCTGTGAACGCGTCAGAACGACAGATTTCGCGACGGGAACGAACCAGGGCGCGGCACGCGGCGCCGCGGCGAACCGCCAGAATGGATCCCATGACCGCTGACGCCGACCTGCTCGCTCGTGCGCTCGCCTCCGACGCCCCGCTCACCTGGGTGCTCACCGGCGACTCGATCACGCACGGACTCGTGCACACGCAGGGCGGGCGCACGTACGCCGAGCATCTGCACGAGATCGTCCGCGGCGAGCTCGGCCGGGTGCAGGACGCGGTGATCGACACGGCCATCAGCGGCTGGCGGATCGTGCAGCTGCTCGAAGACTTCGAGCGTCGGGTCGCGACCTGGAACCCGCAGCTGGTCACGCTCATGATCGGCACGAACGACTGCTCCGACGAAGGCGTGTTCGAGGTGATCACGCCGGCCGAGTTCGGCGCGTCGATCGCCGAGTTCGTGCGCCGGGTGCGCGGGATCGGGGCGATCCCCGTGCTGCAGACGCCTCCGGCCGTCGACGTGGCGAACGCCCCGGAGCGCGGAAGGATCGCGGACTTCGCGCAGGCGGTGCGCGACGTCGCCGCGTCCGAGGAGACGATCCTCGTCGATCAGTTCGCGCGCTTCGCCGAACTCGGCAACGGCGGCGTGCCGTGGGGTCTGATGAACGACCCGTTCCACCCGAACGCGACCGGGCACGCCGCGCTCGCGCTCGAGCTGGCGACGGTGCTGGAGCTGGATCCGGAGGCGTCGCGGGTGCTGCCGAAGCTCCGTGCGGACGTCGCCGCGGGCCGTCTGAACTGAGCGGCCTCAGCCGGGCGCTTGCTCCGCCGGCCCGACGACCGGGGCCAACTCATCACCACCGCACCGATGGCACCGGAATAGGCTGAGGGGCATCATGGACCCGCTGCAGCAGATCCTCGAGTTTCTCGGCCACTACTGGTGGCTGGTCTTCGTCCTGCCCGGGCTGGGATACGCCGGCCGATTCGGTCTGTCCGGCCGCCGTCGACGCCGCCGCAGGCTGGAGTCGGGGTGGGATCCGCGACAGCCCGACGCCGTCGATGCGGCGGGCAGGGCGGGTTCCGCTCCGCTGACCGCGCCGGTGCCGCCCCGCGCGACCGCGGCGCAGCAGGCCGCGGCCATGCAGGAGCAGCTGCAGCGGCTGTTCACCGAGCACGACGAGATCACCGCGCGCTGGCTCGACTACGAGCTCGACGTCGCCAAGGTGATCGCGTTCCCCGCGATGAGCGACGGGCGCCAGCCCCTGACCGCTGCGTTCCTGCGCGCCAAGAAGGCGGCCGACGCATTGCGCCCGGCTTCGGCCGACGCGAAGGTCACCGAGCAGCGGCTCGCCGAGTACCGCGACGCGGTCGGCGACTACGCGGTCGCGTTCGAGGTCGCCGAGCGCGACGCCCGGCGACTGCGCGACTCGACCTTCACCGCCGACGAGCGCAAGCGACTCGACCGCGCCCAGCACATGCTGAAGGTCGCCGTCGACGAATCGGCGACTGCGGCCGAGCGGCAGAGCGCGTACCGCCGCGTGCGCGAGGAGCTGAACGGCCTGATCGGACTCTCCGACGCCGCAGTCGAGAACCTGGAGAAGAAGGTCGCGCTGCAGCTCGGGCCCTCCGCGCCCGCCGCCGCTGCTCCCGAGCCCGCCGCGTTCGCCCCGGCGGACTCGGATCCGCTGCCCGAACCCGACCCGCTCCCGAGGACTGCACCGCGGCCGGATCCGCAGTCCGACCCGTTGCGCCGCCCCGACCGCTGATGCGCGTCGGCCTGATCGGCGCGGGCGGGATCGCCGCCGCGCACCTGGACGCGTGGCAGTCGCTCGGCGCGGAGTGCCTGATCACCTCGCGCACCCGCCCGACGGCGCTCGCCGAGCGGTTCGGCGTCGAGGTCCTGGACGACGTCGACGTGCTCATCGACCGGGTCGACGTCGTCGGGATCCTCACGCCGACCCCGGCCCACCTCGACCTCGCCCTGCGCGCGATCGAGAGGGGACGGCACGTGGTGTGCGAGAAGCCGCTCGCCGTGTCGGCCGCCGACGCGCAGCGGATCGCCGACGCCGCAGAGGCGGCCGGGGTGCGCGTGTTCCCCGCTCACGTCGTGCGCTACTTCGCGGCCTACCAGGCGATCAAGGACGCCGTCGACGCGGACGAAGTCGGCCGGATCCGCGCGCTCCGCCTGAGCCGTTCGGGATCCGCACCGACGTCGCCCTGGTTCTTCGACGAGAACGCCGGCGGCGGGCTGATCCGCGACCTGCTCATCCACGACATCGACCAGGCGCTCTGGCTCGCCGGCCCGGCGACGACCGTCTCGGCGAAGCAGGATCCGCCCAGCGTCGACGGCCGCCTCGCCGCGTCCGTGACGGCGACGGTCGAGCTCGTGCACGCGAGCGGCGCCGTGACGCGGATCGACGGCGGCTGGCTGAGCCCGGGCACCCCGTTCCGCACCACGATCGAGGTCGTCGGCGTCGACGGCGTGCGGGAGCACGACAGCGCCGCCGGATCCGCGCCCGGCGCGAATGCCGGGGTCCCGCCCCCGCAAGCCGACAACACCCCCTATCGCGCGCAGATCGCGGACTTCGCCCGGGCGATCCGCACGGGACGCCCGGCCCGCGTGACGCCCGCGGACGGCGTGGCCGCGGTGGCCGTGGTCGACGCGGCGTACGCGTCGCTCGCCGCCGGCGGATCCGCGATGCCCGTCGCGGGGTGAGCGCTCGGACGCCGAGACGCCCCCCGTCGTAGGTCGGGGAGCGTCTCGGCGGGCCGGCTCAGGGCTGCGGGTAGTACGCCTTCGAGCCCACCGGGCCGTCGATCGCGAACGAGCCGTTCTTGTAGACCACCTTCGTCACGCCGAGGTTCGGGATGCCTCCCGGCGACGCCGGGATCCCGCCGTCGACGGTCCGCATGTCGGGCCCGTTCGTGAAGCACATGATCGACAGGCCGCTGGAGACGACGAGCACGCTCTTCTTGTTCTTGTTCACGGCCGCCGCGGCGATCTCGGCGAGCGCCGCGGTCATGCGTGCATCGACGTCCGCGCAGTCCTCGGCGGGCAGGCCGAGCTCGGGGGCGTCGGCGACGGCCTTGATCGCGGCCATCATCCCGTACAGGCCGTGCTGCGTGATCGCGATGCCCTGCATCGTCTGCCAGCCGCCGTTCTGGCCGGTGGCGTCGGCGGGCGCGGTCGGGTCCGCGGAATGGTCGATCGTGTAGCCGAGGTGCTCGACCGCCGCGCTCCACATCTGCTCGTTCTCCTTGCCCTCGTACTTGCCGAAGTTGACCTCGCGCAGGCGTGCGTCCTGCGTGACCGAGACCTTCGTCTGAGCGGCACCCTGCAGCAGATACGTGGCGGTCTCGAAGTGGCGCTTGCCGTCTGCGGAGTACGCGGCGTCGAACTGCCCGACTGCGGCGCCGAGGTTCGCACCCACGGCCCGCGCGAGCGGACGGCCCTCGTCGAGCTTGGCGACGGGGTAGGTGGCGACGTCCTGCGTGCCGACGAGCAGCGGCGAGTCCGACCAGCCCTGCACGGTGTCGGTCTGATTGAGGATCGTGCGCCCGTGCCGGGTGAGGTAGATGGTGACGGTGCGATCGGGCTTGCTGTTGCCGGCGCTGACGCCGGTGGACGGCTGGGCGGCCGCGGCCGAGAACCCGGTGAGGGCGGTCGCGGCGAGGACGGCCGCCGTGATGGCGGCGGTGCGGATCATGGTGCGCTTCATGCGTGTCTCCTTCGTGCGGCGCCGGTCACGGCTCTGTGGCCGACGCGAGTGCAATGAAAAACTGAGTCGTTACGGTTTTCGGTACCAGACCTCCCCCCTTGTGCCGCCCCGCCTCGGCAAGGCGCCGACGCCTCAGAGCGCGAGCGCCCCGGTCAGTCGGATGTCGCGCGACGAGGCGCCGACGCGGATCTCGGCGGATCCGGTCGCCGCGGCCCAGTCGTGGGCCTCGACGTCGTAGTACGACAGCGCGCGGCGCGGGATCCGCACGGTCACGCGCTGCGCAGCGCCCGGCTCGAGCCGCACCTTGGCGAATCCCGCGAGCTGCTGCGGAGGCAGCGGGACAGGCGCGGTCGCACCGCCCGCGTACACCTGCACGACGGTGGATCCGGCCCGCTCGCCGGTGTTGCGGACGGTCACCGTCACCGCACCCGCGTCGGATCCCTCCCCCGGCGTGACGACGAGGTCCTCGTACTCCCACGTGGTGTAGCCGAGGCCGTGCCCGAACGGATAGGCCGGGGTGAGCCCGTTCGCATCGAACCCGCGGTAGCCGACGAACACGCCCTCGTCGTAGAACACCTGCCCGCCCACGCCCGGATAGGTGCGTGCGGTGGCAGCGGGGGTCTGGTCGAGCGACTGCGGAAGCGTGAGCGGGAGCCGCCCGGCCGGCTCCGCGGCGCCGGTGAGCACCCGCGCCAGCGCGTCGCCCTGCGCCTGGCCGGGGTACCACGCCTGCAGCAGCGCGGCCGGCCGGCCGCCCCAGCGGCTGACATCGACGGGCGCCCCGGTCATCAGCACGACCACGGTGCGCGGGTTCGCCGCGATCACGGCGCGGATCAGGTCGTCCTGCCCGCAGGGCAGGTTGAGGTTGGGGCGGTCGTCGGCCTCGGCCTCGTACGTCCGCACGATCACGACGGCGGCGTCGGAGGCCGCGGCGACCTCGGCCGCGTGCGCGACGTCGGGCGCGAACACACCTGCCGGCGGCACCCAGCCGAGGCGCAGCTTGGCACCGAGCAGGAAGCCCTGCGACGGGTGGTCGGCGGCGTACTCCAGCCGCAGCCGGTAGGCGTGCCCCGCGCGCAGCCGCACGGCGACCTCGTCGACCCGGGCCTCGGCGTCGGATCCGTCCCCGCCCCAGCCGTACGGCACCGCCTCGCCGGGCGCGTCATCGGCCGCGACGCCCTCGGCGAGATCCAGGGCGTCGGCGGGACCGTCGGCGTCGCCCGTCCCCGCGGCGGAGCGGGCCACGACCCTGCCGTCGAGCGAGAAGGAGTAGGTCCCCAGCGCGGTGACGGCGAACCGGTACTCGCCGGTGACCGGCACCGTGAGGGTGCCTGTGTAGCGCACCGACATCTGCCCGTTCAGCTCGGTGGGCAGGCGGTCGTAACGCGCCGAGGAGGCGTTGAACCCGGGGAAGTTGTGGAAGCCGAGCAGGAGCTCGATCTGACCGTCGGTGCGGGTGACGAGCGGCTCGCCCCAGAAGTCGGTGCCGGTCCAGTACTCGGCCTTCAGCCCGACCTCGCCGTCGGGCGTGCGGAAGAAGCTGGATCCGATCGCGTCCGGGCCGGGCAGCAGCGCGCCCGGCGTGACCGGGTCGCTGCCGTGCACGACGGTGACCTCGACGTCGTCGCCGAGAGCGCGCCGCAGCCCCTCGGCCGGCGAGACCAGGCGCGTGCCGCTGACCTGCGAGCTGCCGCCGCCCTGGGCACTGGCGGCGTCCACGTCGGGGCCGATGAGCGCCACCCGGCGCACGTCGGTCAGGGGCAGCAGTCCGTCGTTGCTCAGCAGCACCATGGCGTCCTCGGCGATGCGCTGCGCGACGGCGTGGTGCCCCTCCTCGTCGAACTCGACGACCGACACCGGGTTCTCCACCTGGCCGAGCCCGATCAACGGACGAAGGATGTTGCGCACCTTCTCGTCGATCACGCCCTCGTCGACCTCGCCCGCGTGCACGGCGGTGAGCAGCTGGGATCCCCAGAACCCCTCGTTCGGCTGCTCCTGGTCGAGCCCGGCGTTCGCGGCCTGCACCGTGGAGTGGTTGGCGCCGTAGTCGCTCATGATCCAGCCGCGGAAGCCGAAGTCGTCGCGCAGGACTCCGCGCAGCAGGGGCGGGTTCTCGCACGCGTAGTCGCCGTTGACGCGGTTGAACGAGCCCATCATCGACGCGACCTCGCCCTCGCGGATCAGCGCCTCGAACGACGGCAGGTACAGCTCCCGCATCGTGCGCTCGTCGATGACGGCGTCGACGCTCGAGCGATGATCCTCCTGGTTGTTGATCGCGTAGTGCTTGGCGCAGGCCTGCACGCCCTGGGACTGGATCCCGCGCACGACGGCCACGCCGATCCAGGACTGCAGCAGCGGATCCTCGCCGAAGGATTCGAAGGTGCGTCCGCCGAGCGGCACCCGGGCGATGTCGACGGCCGGCCCGAGCGAGACGTTGTGGTCGGTGGCGCGGCACTCCGCGCCGACGACGGTGCCGTACTCGCCCGCGAGCGCCGGATCCCACGTCGCGGCGAGCGCGATCGGCGCCGGCAGCTGAGTGGCCCTGCCCCCGTGCACGTCGCCCTTGTTGATGCGCACGCCGGCAGGTCCGTCGGCCATCTGCAGGTTCGGGATGCCGGCGGCCGGTAGCCCGTCGGCGTAGAAGCCGAAGTTCCAGTTGAGGTCGCCCGTGACGAAGGCGACCTTCTCGTCCAGGCTCAGCTGCGCGAGCAGCGCGTCGATGCGCGCCTCGGTCTCGGGCGTGGCCCAGGACGGGCCTGCGGGCACAGCGGAAGGGGTCTGCTCGGACATCGTGCACTCCATCGTGAATGTCGGCGCCGCGGCCTGTCGCCGCCGCGGGCCCGAGTCTCGCAGTAAAACCGTAACGGGTCAAGTATTGAGACCCGGAGTCCGAGGATCCGCTCAGGCGTGCGTGGCCGGAACCCAGGACACGGCCCGCAGTCCGTCCCAGAGGCGGGCGAGACGCGCGGCCATGTCGATCGTCGGATTCAGCAGCCACTGCACCTGAAGGCCGTCGGCGGCGGCGATGATCAGATCCGCCGCGTCCTCGGCGTCGACGCCCGGCCCCATCTCCTCGGCGGCCTGAGCGTTGCGGACCACCTGCGCCAGGGTCTCGCGCAGCCAGTCGAAACGCGCGGAGAAGAAGGCGTGCGCCGGGTGGTCGGGGATCGTCGCCTCGGCCGAGTACTCGACGTACAGCTGGACGAGCCCGGGCACCGTGGCGTTGTGGGCGATCACGGCGAGGAATCCCTGGTAGGTCGGATCGGGAGCGTAGAACTGCTCCTCGTCACGGGCGTCGCGCGCACGGAGCACCTCGACGTACAGCTCCTCGCGGGAGCCGAAGTAGTGCATGAGCCCGGGCTGACTCAATCCCACCCGCGCCGCGATCTCGCGGTTGGACGCCCTCCGGCAACCCACTTCGGCCACGACTTCGAGCGCCACCTCGAGGATCTCCTCGCGTTTGGCGGCGCCCTTCGCGTAGCGTCCCCTGTGATTCATCACGACAAGCCTACAAACGCGTCCTTATGGATACGCGCGGGCCCCGGAACGTCGACGATGGCGTCCCAGGGCCCGCGGGTCTTGCAGCGGCTAGCGCACCTTCTTGATCGGGAAGATCACGACGGCGCCGATCAATGCAGCGACACCGCAGACGCTGAACCACAACCCGTAGTTGTTCCCGGCCTTATCGCCGACATAGACCAGGGTGCCGCCGATCAGCGGGGCGATCGTCTGCGGCAGGGCGTTGGCGATGTTGAACACACCGAGGTCCTTCCCGGAGTCGTCCGGGTTGGGCAGCACATCGACGACGAGGGCGAGATCGACGCCGACGTAGATGCCGTAGGCCAGTCCCATCAGCGCCTCGAGGACGTAGAACGACGGCACGTCATGGATGAAGATCAGGCACACGGTTCCCACGGCGAACAGCGCTGTGGACAACCACACGAAGACCTTGCGCCTGCCGATCTTGTCGGAGAGCCTCCCTGCCACGATGCTGGCGGCAACGAGGCAGATCGTGTTGATCAGCACGCTCAGCGAGATGACGCCGGGGATGTCCGGCTCATGCACCTTGACGTGGTTCAGCAGGTAGAAGAACCGGAACGTCGTGAAACCGAAGCTCGCGAACGTGATGAGGAATCGCGACCACCACGCCAGCGCGTAGTCCGGGTACTTGCGGGGGCTGACCCAGAACGTGGTCACCCAGTCCGCGAAGTTCATCCGCGGAGGTTTCACCGGCAGCGCCTTGTCGGGCAGCACGATCGCGAAGATGACCATCGCGATGATCGCGAGAATCGAGGGCCCGACGAACATCACCAGCGGGTTGGTGGCGAAGAACTGCGCCACGTACACGCCGCCGAGGATGCCGACGTTCTGAGCGATGCCGAGGGCGGCGGTGATCGTCCCGCGCTGGAACTTGGGCACCTGGTCGGCAATCGTCGCGATGAACGGCGCCAGCGTCATGTTCGCACCCAGCTGGGCGAGCGCTCCAGCCGATCGTCGCGACCAGGAGGCTCGGTGCGAGCGCCATGATGACGAACGCGATCGTCATAATGACGGTGCCGAGCACCACCCAGATACGTCGGCGCCCCCAGCGGGAGGTCGTGAGATCGGAGACGCGACCGAAGACGACGTTCGCGACCGTGGCGAACAGCGCGCCCCAGCCGCCGAGCACGGCGGCGGCACCGGTCGCTCCGTCCGCAGAAATGACACCCGCGTGCACGAGGTCCTGGATCTTGAGCCCGATACCGACGATCGCGGGGCCGAGCAGTGCGATGAAGAAGAAGAGCTGAGCGATGATCAGCCAGGTCACATAGGACTTCTTCGCCGGCTCCGTCGGCTCCTTGAACCAGTGGTGCTCGTGGGGTGAAAGCGTTCGGCTTGCCGCCGTCATTCCTGACGGTGAGCCTGCGGCGGAACCGCTGACAGAACTCATACCTGCCTCCTTTGGCCGGTCTCGGGACAGAGGGCGACGCAACCGCGCGCCGCCCGGGGGGACTCCCGTCCACTGTGCTGAAAACCTATTCCCTTCAAGTTTCTGCTGCAAGAGCATCTGGAAGATCGCTGAACGACGGGCCGGCCTCCCCGGGTGCGGGCGGTGTCGTCGCGCACACCTTGCCGTCGAAAACCTGCACGGCTATGGTTTCGACAGCAGGGCGTCGACACGGTGTCGTGTCGACGGCAACACCCGAGAGGAAGTCGTCATGACGGAACCGACCAGCGCCCGCGCCGGAGATCTCACCCTCGAGGAGAAGGCATCGCTCACCAGCGGCGCCGACTTCTGGACGACGAAGAGCATCGAACGCGTCGGGATCCCCTCGCTGATGGTGACCGACGGTCCGCATGGCCTGCGCAAACAGGGCGGGGCCACCGACCACGTCGGCCTCGCCGAGAGCATCCCTGCGACGTGCTTCCCGCCCGCGGTCGGACTCAGCGCGAGCTTCGACCCGGAGCTCGCCGAGCGGGTCGGCGTGGCGCTCGGCGTCGAATCGGCGATCGAAGACGTCGCCGTCATCCTCGGACCCGGCATCAACATCAAGCGCTCCCCGCTGTGCGGACGCAACTTCGAGTACATGTCCGAGGATCCGATCGTCTCCGGCGCGCTCGGCGCGGGCCTGGTGAAGGGGATCCAGTCGCAGGGCGTCGGATCCTCCCTCAAGCACTTCGCCGCCAACAACCAGGAGACCGATCGGCTGCGCGCGTCGAGCGATGTCGATCCGCGCACCCTCCGCGAGATCTACCTGCGCGGCTTCCAGCGGGTCGTCGAGGACACTCAGCCGTGGACCGTGATGTGCTCGTACAACCGGCTCAACGGGGTGTACACCTCCGAGGATCCATGGCTGCTCACCCAGGTGCTGCGCGACGAGTGGGGCTTCGACGGGATCGTCGTCTCCGACTGGGGCGCGGTCAACGACCGCGTCGCCGGCATCGTCGCGGGCATGGACCTGGAGATGCCGGGCAGCGGCGGACGCACCGACGCGCAGATCGTCGCCGCCGTGCAGGACGGCACGCTGCCCGAGGAGGCGCTGGACCGCGTCGCCGATCGGCTGATCGACCTCGCCCGCAAGGCGCAGGCGCGCCCCGCGGCCGACGGTCCTCTCGACGTCGACGCGCACCACGCCCTCGCCCGCGAGGTCGCCGGCCGCTCGATCGTGCTGCTGCGCAACGAGGGCGGGATCCTGCCGTTGCAGCGCACGAAGAACGTCGCGGTGATCGGCGAGTTCGCCCGTACACCGCGCTATCAGGGCGCCGGATCCTCGCAGATCAACCCGACCCGGCTCGACACCGCGATCGACGAGATCCGCGCCCAGAGCGTCGGGGACGTCCCCTTCGCCGCGGGCTTCACCCTCGACGGCAGCGGAGACGCCGAGGCGCTGCGTGCCGAGGCCGTCGCGGTCGCCGCAGCCGCGGAGGCCGTGGTGCTGTTCCTGGGCGTTCCCGCCGAGGAGGAGTCCGAGGGCTTCGACCGCACGCACATCGACCTGCCAGCGGCGCAGCTCGAGCTGCTGGACGCCGTGCTCGCCGTGAACGAGAACGTGGTCGTCGTGCTCTCCAACGGCGGCGTGGTCGCCCTCCCATTCGCCGACCGCGTGCCCGCGATCGTGGAGGCGTGGCTGCTCGGCCAGGCCGGCGGCGGCGGCACCGCCGACGTGCTGTACGGCGTCGTGAACCCGTCCGGCCGCCTCGCCGAGACCATCCCGCTGCGACTCGAGGACACCCCGGCGTTCGGGAGCTTCCCCGGTGAGCACGGGCACTCCCGCTACGGCGAGGGGCTGCTCGTCGGCTACCGCTGGTACGACGCGCGCCGCCTGCCGGTCGCCTACCCGTTCGGCCACGGGCTGTCGTACACGACGTTCGAGTACGGCACGCCGTCCGCGGCCGTCTCCGCCGAGGGCGACGTCGTGGTGACGGTTCCCGTCACCAACACCGGCGCCACGGCCGGCCGCGAGGTCGTGCAGGTGTACACGTCGCTGCCCGGATCCGGCGTGCAGCGCCCGCCCCGCGAGCTGAAGGCGTTCTCCTCGGTGTTCATCGAGCCCGGCCACACCACGCAGGTCTCGCTGCGGCTGCGCCGCGCCGAGCTGGCGTACTGGGATGTGCGCGTGGACCGCTGGGTCGTGGAGGGCGGCGAGTACACCATCGAGGTCGGCGCGTCGAGCCGGGACCTGCGCGGTGCGACGACGGTTGTCGTCGAGGGGGAGCCGGTCGTGCTGCCGGTGACGCTGAACTCGTCCGTCGAGGAGCTGATGGGCGATCCGGTGGTCGGCGCAGAGCTCACCGCCGCGATCGACGGGAAGTTCGGCGCGGACAGCCAGATCGTGAAGCTGATCGGCAACTTCCCGGTCGGCCGCCTCGACGGCTTCCCGCTGCCGCGCGAGGAGATCGTTGCGCTGGTGGAGCGCGCACAGAAAGATTGACCTCGACCCGGACCCGGGCGGCGCGTCACGACGCGGACCCGGGTTCGCGTCGCATCAGGCCGGCTCCGGCATTTCGCCTGGGCGTCACTCGACGAGGAGTACCCGATGTCCGAAACATCCCAGACCGCTGTGCGCAGGAAGGTCGCGGTGCTCGGCCCGATCCCCCGCGACCACATCATCACTCATCGCGGCGACGTGCTCGAGAAGTACGGCTGCGCTCTTTACACGGCGATCGCGCTCTCCGCCCTGCTCGGGGATGAGGGCGAGGTGCTGCCGATCGTGAACGTGGCCGAGGAGGATGCGGATCCGATCCGCGAGATCCTCTCCGGCTACCCGAACATCACGCTCACCGGCGTCCGTCCCGTGAGCGACCGCGGTGACGTGGTCGAGCTGCGCTTCGTCGATCAGAACAACCGGCTGGAGCGGCAGACCGGGTACATGGCGCCGATCACGGCGTCGGATGTCGAGTTCGCCCTCGACGCCGACGCGTTCGTGTGCGTGCCGATCACCGACTACGAGGTGGCCCAGAGCACGCTGGAGTACATCCGCACGCACAGCGACGGCGTCATCCTGCTCGACGGGCACGGCCCGACCACCTCGATCTCGCACGGCGGGAACCGGGTGCGGCGGCTCTGGATCGACATGGATGCCTGGCTGCCGAGCATCGACATCCTCAAGATGAACCTGGAGGAGGCCGGGTGCAGCTGGCTCCCGGGGCCGGACGACGATCGGGAGCCCGGGGACCCCGTGACGGTGAACCATCTCGCCGACTTCGCGACCGCGGCGCTGGCCGGCGGGCTCAAGGCGCTCTGCGTCACGCTCGACGAGGAGGGCTGCATCGCCTTCACGCTCGACGGATCCGGTGCGCTCGTGGAGACGACGGTGGGGCGGGTTCCTGTCGAGCACGTCATCGACACCACCGGCTGCGGCGACTCGTTCGCCGCCGGCATGGCGTTCGGCTACCTGCTGGACGGCGACATCGTGACCGCGTGCCGCTACGGCAACGCGATGGGTGCGCAGCGCGCGGGGGCGGATCGCCTCGACGGCTATCGCGACCGCATTGATACGGCAGCGCAGATCCAGGCGGCCTACGGAGCATGAACGACATGACCAGCGATCTCGCTCCCGGCGGCATCCCGACGGCCATCGCCGCACTCGACCCCGCATGGGCCATCCGCCAGACCGAGTTCGACCCGGAACGCGCGAACGTCTACGAGACGCAGTTCACCGTGGGCAACGGCCGGCTCGCGACGCGCGGCTCGCACGAGGAGCGCCACCGCGGCGACATCCCCGGCAGCTTCATCGCCGGCGTGTACGACGCGCACGACTCGTTCGTGATCGACCTCGTCAATGCGCCGGACTGGCTGGACACCGCCGTGTTCGTCGACGGGATCCGGCTCGATGTCGACACCTGCACGGTCGTCTCGCATGAGCGCGCCCTCGACATCCACCACGGCGTGCTGTGGCGATCGACCGTGTTCGAGGATGCCGAAGGGCGCCGGACCCGCGTCGACAGCCTCCGCACCGCGTCGATGCGCGAGCGCGACATCGCCGTGCTGCGCGTGGACGCGACGCCGCTGAACCACGCGAGCCGGCTGCAGATCGTCACCGGGATCGACGGCGACCGCAGCAACATGGAGGCGCTGCCGGTCTACCCGCCCGGGCGCACGTTCACGAGCGCCGAGCGCAACGCGAAGTGGGCGCGCAGCCAGCACCTGCGCACCGTGTCGACGGGAGCCGACGACGACGGGACGCTGACACTCGTCACCCGGACCATCGAGTCGGACGTGGAGATCGCGGTCGCCGCGCACGTCACGGTGCTGCCGTCGCTGCGGCGCTCCGCGACCGTGCGCAGCGCCGACGCCGTGCTGCGGCGGTTCACGCTGAAGGCCGGCGAGGGCGAGACGGTGCGCCTGGACAAGGTGGTCGCGGTGCGCACCAGCCGTGACACCGATGCCGTCGCGGGTGAGGATCTCGCCGCGCGGGCGGCCGGGCTCGCCCGGGCTGCGGCCGAACGCGGCGTCGACGCACTGCTCGCCGAGAGCGCGGTGGCCTGGGACGCGCTGTGGGACGCCTCCGATGCCGAGGTGCTCGGCGACGACCGGCTCACGCAGGCGGTCCGCTTCGGGATCTACCACCTGCTCATCACCGCGAACCCGGACGACGCGACCGTGAACATCGGCGCGAAGTCGCTGAGCGGCGAGGGATACCGCGGCCACGTGTTCTGGGACACCGAGGCCGTGATGCTGCCGTTCTACCTGCTCACCAGTCCGCGGACGGCCCGCGCGCTGCTCGGCTACCGTCACCACACCCTGCCCGGCGCCCGCCGGAACGCGATCGGCGGCGGTTTCCGCGGCGCCCGGTACGCGTGGGAGGCGGCGGCGACCGGCGACGAGGAGTGCCCCACCCACACGACCGACGGCAAGGAGCGGATCTGGCCGCGCGAGGAGGAGGTGCACGTCACCGCCGACGTCGCCTACGCGATCCAGCGCTACGTCGAGGCCACCGGCGACCACGACTTCCTCTATGACGAGGGCGCCGAGGTGCTCTTCGACACGGCGCGGTTCTGGGCGTCGTTCATCCAGGTCGATGACGACGGCAGCGCGCATCTGCGCCAGGTGATGGGTGCGGACGAGTTCCACTCGCACGTCGACGACAACGCGTTCACGAACTTCCTGGTGCGCTGGCATCTGCAGTACGCGGCCTCGGTGTTCGACGAGATGTCGCGGGTCGCCCCGGAGCGGCTGGAGGAGATCGTTTCCGCGCTCGGGCTCGATCCCGCCGAGGTCGCCGAGTGGCGGTCGCTCGCGGATCGCCTGGTGCAGGGATCCGAGAACGCGGACGGGGTGATCGAGCAGTTCGCCGGCTATTTCGAGCGGGAGGACGTGCCCGTCACCGAGTGGGACGAGAACGACATGCCCCGCTACCCGGAGGGCTACCACCACCACAACTGCGAGGGGACGCAGCTGCTCAAGCAGCCCGATCTGCTGCAGACGATGCTGATGTTCCCGGACGCGTTCAGCCCGGAGGCGAAGCTCGCGAACTTCGAGTACTACGAACCGCGGACGCTGCACAAGAGCTCGCTGAGCCCGTCCGCGCACGCCACGATGGGCATCGTGGTCGGCGACCGCACCCGCGCCCTGCAGTACTTCACCCGCTCGGCGCTGGTGGACCTCGCCGACAACCAGGGCAACACGCACGAGGGCATGCACATCGCCTCGGCCGCCGGCACCTGGTCGACCCTGGTGAACGGGTTCGGCGGCCTGCAGATCGAGCACGGCGAGCTGGTGCTGCGGCCGTGGATCCCGGAGGAGTGGGACGGCCTGCGCTATCGGATCACCTGGCGCGAGTTCCGGTTGCGAGTGACGGTCACCCACGGCGAGATCCGGGTGCTCCTGGACGGCCCGTCCGGCGGCAGGCTCACCGTGCGGGTCGGCGATCAGCCGGTCGAACTCGTCGTCGGCGAGGAGGCGGTGGTTCCCGCCTGAGTGGCGGTCACGACGGTGCGGCGTCACTCCTCCCCGAGCGACAGCGGCCGCACCACCACGCGGCGGCGTTCGCGCACCCAGACCGCGCCGGTCACGCGGTGCTCGGCGCGCGTCGAGAACCGGTACCGGTACGCGACCGCACGCACCTGCTGCGGGCGTTCGCCGTCGAACGGATCCTGCCGCAGCAGCCGGAGGGTCGGCGGATCCGCCTCCAGCAGTCGCACCAGGAGCATCGCGAACCAGTCCTCGTACATCCGGCCCAGCGGCAGGAACCACATCAGCCAGTCCAGGCGCAGGTGGTACGGCGCGAACAACGCGGGGATCCGGTACACGTCGCCCGGCTTGCCCTTGAACCCGTACTCCCGCCACGCGAGCGTTGCGGGATCCGGATCCGTCGTGCCCTCGACCACGATCTCGATCCGCTCCTTCGTGACCGTGCCGAACGCACCGTACGCGTTCGCGAGCTGCCAGCGGTTGAACGACGCGTTCATCGCCTGGTTCCGGGAGAAGAGATTGCGCACCGCAGGCCAGGACAGCACCACGTAGAGCACGCCCACGAGCGAGGTGACCACGAGCCACGGCAGCGGCAGCCCGTCGACGACCCAGGGCGGGTCGGTGACCGGGAGGCGGGGCGTGCCGGATCCGATCCCGATCGCGGAGAACGCGAGCACGATCGTCGCCCAGTTCAGCCACGCGAAGTTGCCCGTGATCACGAGCCAGAGCTGCGTCGCGATCACCATGCCGGCGCCGACCGACCCGACGATCGCGGGCCAGGTCGCTGAGCCTGTCGCGGTCGCTGAGCCTGTCGAAGCGCCCGGGATCCACAGGCCCAGGATCGGCGCGAGCAGCAGCCACGGCGCACCGAGCTGCGCGACGTGGTTGCCGACCACCTCGAGGCGGTGGAACCAACGCGGCAGCAGGTGCGCCTGCCGGCTCAGCGGCCCGGGCATCGGCTGGGTCTCGTGGTGGTACGTCAGCGCGGTGAGGTCGCGCCACTCCCGGCCGCCGCGGATCTTGATCATCCCGGCGCCGAACTCGAGCCGGATCACCAGCCACCAGAACAGCACGATGATCATGGTGGGCGGCGGCTGGGTCGCGGATCCCAGGAACGCGGCGAGGAACCCGGCCTCGAGCAGCAGCATCTCCCAGCCGAAGCCGTAGAAGGTCTGCCCGATCGACGAGATCGACATGTAGCCGAGCCAGAGCAGCAGGAAGCAGACCATCGGCACCCACGGCGGCGCGAGCTGCGGCAGCCCCGCCACCAGCGCGGGCGACACGATGATCCCCGCGACGCACAGCGCCACCAGCCGCCGGTCCGTGTACCGGACGTGCAGGAACAGCGTCGGGCGCAGGATCCGGCGTCCGCGCGCGGAGGATCCGGCCCACGCGAGCAGCTCCGGCGCCGGGAGCAGCCCGTGCTCGCCGAGGAGCGCGCGGAACTGGTTCAGCGTGCTGACGAACGCGACCAGATAGAGGGCCGCGACGCCCCGCTGGAGAACCTCCCGCGCGAAGCCGAAATCGACCGCCGCGAAGCCGTCCATGCGGCAAGGCTACGCTTCCGCGCTCCCCTGGGGCCGTTGAGCGAGCACCCGCAGCGTCTCCCCTGGGGCCGTTGAGCGAGCACCGGCGGAGCCTCTCCCCTCGAGGTCGTTGAGCGAGCACCGGCGGAGCCGGAGCGAGACGAAACGCGGCTCGCTGGGGACCGCGTTTCGTCTCGGTCGGCCGCTGCGCGTCCGTCCTCGCTCAACGACCCAGGCAGAGTCGGCCGCTGCGCGTCCGTCCTCGCTCAACGACCCAGGCAGAGTCGGCCGCTGCGCGTCCGTCCTCGCTCAACGACCCCTTGGGGTTACTTCTTCAGCCAGTCGAACTCGTCGCCGTGCTTCCGGATCCAGTCGTCGATCGCCTGGGGCTCCTTGCCCTCGCCGAATTGGTTCACTACCGTGTCCTCGAGCGAGCCGTACTGGGCGTCGTCGAGCCTGATCTTCGAGATCAGCGCGGCGGCATCCGGGTGCTTCTTCGCGAAGTCCTTCGCGCCGAGGAAGTGCAGCCCCTCGGGCTTGCCCATCGCGCCCTTCGGATCCTTGAGATCCTTCACCGGGAAGGCGCTGTTGGCCCAGAACGGGCGCCACAGCGTCACCGCGATGTCCTGCTTCTTCTCGGTCGCCGACTTCAGCTCGGTGAGCATGGCAGCGGTCGACGAGGTGACCAGCTGGTACTCGCCGTCCAGGCCGTACTCGGGCATCATCTTCTGGGTCTGGGCGGTGAGGCCGGCGCCCGGCTCGATGCCGATGATCTTGCCGTCGAACTTCGACGCGTTGCCCTTGAGCTGGTCGATCGAGTCGATGTCGCTGTAGGTCGGCACCGCGATCGTGAGGCGGGCGTTGGCGTAGTACGTGTCGAGGTCGTCGATCGAACCCGCGTACTTGTCCATGTACGCCTTCTGCGTGACCTCGGGCCACGCCGACGGGAAGATGTCGACGTCGCCTTGCGACAGCCCCGCGTACAGCGGACCCGCGTCGGACAGCGTCTGCATCTTCACGTCGTAGCCCATCTTGCCGAGCTGATCCTGCAGCAGGTACGCGGTGCTCAGCCCGTCGGTCCAGCTGGGCAGGAATCCGATGGTGATCGTGCCCTTGTCGCCGGATCCTGCGCTGTTCGACGGAGCCTTGCCCGCCAGCTCGAGCGTGCCGCCGGCACCGTCGCTCGCGCATCCGGCCAGGGCGAGGAGGGCGGCGACGCCGAGCGCCACGAGGGAGGGGATCGTGCGCTTACGCATTCTGCAGCTCCTTCTCTTCGACGGTCGGTTCTGGGCCCCGGACGGGGACAGCGGAGGCGGATGCCGCTGCGGCCAGGCGCCGCGCGGTGCGGCGGCGCGCCAGCATCCCGAGCAGCGAGGCGGGGTGCTTCCCCAGCGAGCCCAACGACGCGGTGACCCGGTCGAGGAAGACCGCGATCAGCACCACGCCGAGACCGGCCTCGACGCCCTTGGCGATGTTGACGGTCGAGATCGCCTCGACCACGAGCTTGCCGAGCCCGTCGGCGCCGGCCATCCCGGCGATGACAGCCATCGACAGGGCGAGCATGATCACCTGGTTGACGCCCGCGAGGATCGTCGGCATCGCGAGCGGCAGCTGGATCCCGCGCAGGATCTGTCCCGGCGTCGCACCGAACGACGCTCCGGCTTCGACGGTCTCGGAGTCCACGCCGCGGATGCCGAGCTCGGTGAAGCGCACCCCGGGCGGCAGGGCGAAGATGACCGTGGCGACGAGACCCGGCACGACGCCGATGCTGAAGAACACGATCGCGGGGATGAGGTAGACGAAGGCGGGCATCGTCTGCATGAAGTCGAGCACGGGCTTCAGCACCGCGCGCACGGTGGCGTTGCGGGCCGACCAGATGCCCAGCGGGATCGCGAGCAGCACGGCGACCGCTCCGGCGACGAGCACGAGCGCGAGCGTCTGCATGGCGGGGACCCAGAGGCCCATCGCGACGATCAGCCCGAACGAGACCACGGTGCCGATCGCCAGCCGCCACGAGCGCACCGACCAGGCGATGAGCGCGGCGATGAGGATCACGACGTAGAACCACGGCAACAGCAGCAGGAAGCCCAGGCCGTCGACGAGGAACGACACGACGGTCGAGATGACGTGCAGCAGGCCGTCGAGGTTGGTCTTGATCCAGTCGACCGCGACGGCCACCCAGGATCCGAGGGGAAGGATGTTCATCGGGTGACCTCCTCGGTGGGCGCATCCGGCGAGGTGGGCGCATCCGGCGCGGTCGGCGCATTCGCCGCGTCCGGCCAGGTACCGGCCACCAGGTCGGCGGTCCAGCCGTCGTCGAGGACGGCGTCGACCTCCGCCTGCGGCAGCGGGAGCACCGGCAGGTTGATCTCGCCCGTGGCGCCAGGGCCGGGGCCGAGAGCGGCGAGCAGGGTGATGCGCGGGATGACGCCGACGAGGCGGCCCTCCGCATCGGCCACGGCCAGCGGCAGCGGCGACTCCACCGCCGGGATGAACAGGTTCATCAGCACCTCTTCCTCGTTGACGACCAGCGAGGCGGGCTTGAGCGCCGACGTGATGGTGCTCTCGCCACGGCGGATCAGCTGGACGACGTCGCGGTCGGTGACGATGCCGATGAGCTTGCGGTCGCGGCCGACGACGTACGTGGCCGACAGGAAGGCGTCGCGCATCTGCTTGAGCGCCGTGCGCGGGCCGGCGTGCTCCGAGACGACGGGGCGCGGGCGCTCCATGACGTTCGCGGCGGTGAGCACGCGAGCGCGGTCGACGTCCTGCACGAACTGCTCGACGTAGCTGTTCGCGGGATCGGTGAGGATGTCCTCGGGCGTGCCGATCTGCACGATGCGGCCGTCGCGCATCACCGCGATGCGGTCGCCGAGGAACATGGCCTCGTTCAGATCGTGCGTGATGAACACGATGGTCTTCCGCAGCTTCTGCTGCAGTTCGAGCAGCTGCTCCTGCATCTCGCGACGGATGAGCGGATCCAGCGCGCTGAACGCCTCGTCCATCAGCAGGATGTCGGTGTCGGCGGCGAGCGCACGGGCGATGCCGACGCGCTGCTGCATGCCGCCGGAGAGCTCGGACGGCCGCTTCTCACCCTGGCCCTCGAGACCGACCAGACCCAGGATCTCCTCAGCCCTGGCCAGGCGCTCGGCCTTGCCGACGCCCTTCAGCTCGAGCGGGTAGGCCACGTTCGCGGCCACCGTGCGATGCGGCAGCAGCGCGAAGTGCTGGAACACCATCGACACGCGATCCCGGCGGATCTCGCGCAGACGCGAGGCAGGGATGCCGGTGATGGGATCGCCCGCGATGAGGACCGAGCCGTCCGTCGCCTCGTGCAGGCCGTTGAGCATGCGGATGATGGTCGACTTACCGGATCCGGACAGTCCCATGATGACGAAGATCTCGCCGCGGTCGACGGTGAAGCTCGCGTCGATCACGGCGGCGGTGCCCGCGTCGAGCACCTCGGATCGTGTCTCGCCGGCCTTCAGCCGCCGGACGGCCTGGTTCGGATTCCTCCCGAACACCTTGAACAGATGACGCGCTTCCAGAGCGGTTTCGGTCACGTTTCCCTCGCGGCCTCACCCTGCGGGGAGGCCAGCATCGGTCACGCCCGGGTGACGATCACGGGGCCGCTTCGACATGCCATGCTGGCGGCGCAGGAGGAGGATTTCGGATCCTCGACAGAGATCATCGACCGTACGCCCACGCCTCTTCGTGCACAGCAGAATCGAAAGAAGGACGCGGCCGCGGACTGGTCTTGGGGCCCGAAGGCCCGCATTCCAACGTAACAAGGCGCTGATCCAGTGGCAAATCCGGGTGCACACGGGCGCGCGGGGTCCGCGTATGGTGGGCGCATGGCGGTTCTGCGGGTGTGGTTGTCGGGCTGGGAGTGGGCCTGCTGCGGGGATCCGTTCGAGGTCGGCGATCCGGTCTCGTTCGCCTGCCGGGCGCCGCGCGGAGACTGGTTCATCGAGCAGTTCGGCACCGAATTCGCCGGTTCGATCGAGCTCGTCGAGGAACACCACGATTCCGGCGACGACGACCGCCCGGCGCAGACCGTGGCGGGGACCGTGCGCGCGGTCCATGCCGTCGTCGTGGACGAGCGGGTGGTGCGGGTTCCGCGCCCGCCGAGGCCTGCACCGCCCGAACGGATCGACCTCGGCGGTGGAATCTCGATGGGCGTCGGCCCCGTCCCGCCCTACGTCCTCACCTCGGATCCGATCCCCGGCACGACACGGCTGCGGGCGATGACGCGGGTGCCCGGGGCCGACGCCCGCGACTTCGCCGGCGCGGAGGATCCCGCGGCGAGGCGGCCCGATCCCGAAGACGGCGCGATCGTCTCGCGCAACCCCGGCTGGGTCGTCGACGTCGAGGTCTGACACTCCGCCCGGACGCCGGCAGGGACGGATCCGGCGCTCAGCGTCGGACAGATCGCGTGACGGTGAACTTCGGGGTGCGGGTGAGCTGCTCGGTCTCGCCGACCGCCGCGGCGAGCGCGCGGCGGTGGTCGAGGTGCGAATTGAACACGGTCCAGACCTCGCCTCCGGGCCGGAGCAGGCGGGCGGCCGCGTCGATGAGCCGGCGTCCCGCGCCCTCGTGCACGCTCGCGCCGAGATGGAACGGCGGGTTCAGCAGGATCAGGGCGGCGGATCCGTCCGGGAGCTCCGACCCGGCGTCGTCGAGCGTCACCGTCACCCGGTCGGCCACCCCGTTCGCGGCCATCGTGGCGCGGGCGGAGCGGACGGCCGACGCCGAGCGGTCGGTCGCGATCACGCGCGCCGCGGGGTGCGCGAGGGCGAAGGAGCGGCGAGCGCGCCCGATCCGCAGCCCAGATCCAGCACCGTGAACGAGTCCCGGCCCGCGAGCGCGGCCGCCTCCGTGGCGCGATCCCGCATCACGTCGAGCAGCACGCGCGTGCCGATGTCGATCCGGTCTCCGGCGAAGGCTCCGCCGTGCGCGCACGAGCGTGAGCCCGTACTCGGCCTGCGTCGTCGACACGGGGAAGGGCGGATCCGTCCGGCACGGGCAGGGGATCCGCCGCGACGATGAGCCGCGACTTCCGCTCGGCGCGCTGCGGCTGCACCCGGCGGAAGAACCGGGCGAGCACCTCGTTCTGCGCCAGGGTCATGTGCTTGACCCGGCCGCCCGCGAGCAGCACCACGTCAGGCGCCGCCCAGCGCGCGATCGCGTCGGCGATCTCCTCCAGCTCGGCGAGGCCCTTCGGCAGCTGCAGCAGCACGAGCCGCGCGTCGCGCAGCAGATCCTGGTCCAGCTCGCGCGGGGTGAACAGCCTGAACTGCCTCGCCCCACCCGTCTCGTCGGTCGGAAAACAGAGAGGGTCCGCCGCGTGTCGCGCGTGGGCGATACCCGACACGCCGGATGTCTCTCCGTTTTCCGACGCGCGCGCAGACGGGAGGGCCGGCGCGTCCGGGACAGGGGTCGGCGAGGCCAGCGCGGAGGCGTTGCGCTGCAGCGCGCGGCGGCCCGTCACCAGATCCTGGTGCACCCGGACGCCCTGCAGACCCGCCGCGACGAGCGGGAGGGTGAGCGCGCCGTAGCCGTCGCCGATCACCGCGATCGCGGATCCTGGGATCCCGGACTCGGCGGCGAGTTCGAGCGCCCGCGCGACGAGGAGCTCGTCGGTGGCGTCCCAGGCCTGCAGGTTCGGCGCCTCGACGTCGGGGAACCGGCGCAGCCGGGCGTAGGGGAAGTCGGGCACCCGATCAGAGTACGGGCACTCCCGCCGCGCCCCCCGGGAGCGCTTCGCGGCACACACCATCCGCCGAGTCGAAGGCGGCCCGCCGTCGACGGGGATACTGGGTCGGATGAGCGCAACGCTGACGGTCGCCGATGTCGTCCTCCCCTCCGCCGCCGTAGGACCCGTGAATCCGCTTCCGGCCGTCGCGGCGATGCCGCAGCCGCCGTACGAGTCCTCGACCGACGGGCTCCCCGCCGACATCTCGGCGAACATCCGCTACGGCCAGGTCTCCTCGATCCACCCGTATCTGCTCCAGGACGGTTACGGGCGCGAGCGCGTCCCGGCCCCGATGTGCGTCGCCGTGCTGGAGAACGAGCACCTGCGCGCCGAATTCGCGCTCGACCTCGGCGGCCGGCTCGTGCGCCTCTTCGACAAGGCGACCGCGCGCGATCTCGTCTATCGCAACGCGATCCTGCAGCCGGCGAATCTGGCCCTGCGCGACGCGTGGTTCTCCGGCGGCGCCGAGTGGAACATCGGCATGCGCGGGCACTGGCCGCTCACCGCCGCTCCGCTGTACGCGGCCGCGATCACCGGGGCCGACGGCGAGCCGATCCTGCGGATGTGGGAGTACGAGCGCGTGCGCGGGCTCATCCTGCAGCTCGACGCCACGCTCGACGCCGACGCCCCGGCGCTGCACGTGCGCGTGCGGGTGCGCAATCCGCGCGACCGCGAGACCGGCATGTACTGGTGGACGAACATCGCCGTCGCGCAGACCGCGGGCAGCCGGGTGTACGCGCCGGCGACCCACGCCTATGTGACGGGCTACGACGGGCGGCTCAGGATCGTGGATCTCGCCGCAGCGGATCCGCGCCACCCGGCCTCCGCCCCGGCCGCGGCCGACTACTTCTTCGATCTGGCCCCGGCGCTTCGAGAGTCTCAGCGACCGGGCGACGACCGCCCGTGGATCGTGGCGCTCGATACGGACGGATCCGGCCTGGCGCACGTCTCGACCGCGCCGCTCACCGGACGCAAGCTGTTCGTGTGGGGCGACACCCCCGGCGGACGGCGCTGGTGCGACTGGCTCGGCGGCGAGACCGGGGCGTACTTCGAGATCCAGGCCGGGCTCGCGACCACCCAGTACGAGCACCTGCGCATGCCCGGCGGGGCGACCTGGGAGTGGACCGAGACGTTCCTGCCCGTGCGGGTCGAGGATCCGCGCACGGACGGCCCGTGGCCGGAGGCCGTCGCGGCCGTCGGCGCGCACGTCGCCCGCGCCGCCGACGCTCTCGGATCCGCCGCGATCGCCCGCCTGGACGCCGCGGCCGACATCGCTCCGGCGGAGCTGCTCTCGACCGGATCCCCCTGGGGCGCGCTCGAGCAGGAACTCGCCGTGCGCACCGGCTCGCCCTTCGCCGCCCTGTCCGGGCGTGCGGTTCTCCCGCGAGGGGGCCGAGGGCGCGTACTGGGCCGCGCTGCTGGAAGGGACCGCCGCGGAGGCGCCAGACCCGCTCGAGCCCCCGGCGTCGTACGTCACCGGCGAGGAGTGGGATCACCTGCTGGCCGAGGCGCCCGCGACCTGGCTGACGCATTATCACCGCGCGGTCGCCGCGCACGCGCGGGGCGAGCACGGCACCGCGTCGTCGCACTACGAGGCGTCGCTGCGGCAACGGCGCACGCCCTGGGCGCTGCGCGGGCTCGGCCTCGTGCTGCGGCAGTCCGACGGCGGCTCGGCCGCGCAGGCGTCCGGCATCGCGCGGCTCGTCGAGGCGCGCGAGTTCGCCCCCGCACTCGCGCCGCTCGCCCTCGAACTCGCCGAGGCCCTCCTCGCCGACGGCAGGGCGGCCGAGGCCGGCGCCCTCGTCGATTCGCTGGCGCCCGAGCAGCGTGCGCACGGACGGTTCCGCGTCGTCGCGGTCCGTGCCGCCCTCGCCACCGGCGACCGGGAGACCGCCGGCCGGATCCTGGAGGACGGATTCGAGGTCGCCAACCTCCGCGAGGGCGAGCTGAGCCTGTCGGCGCTGTGGCGCGAGGCGTTCCCGGGCCGCCCCGTTCCCGCCCGGTACGACTTCGAGATGAGCCCTGAGGGATGAGCCCGGAGGGCTGAGATCCGGATCCTCGCGATCCCCTTCCCGTTCACTGGTCGCGTATTGCCCGTTTCACGCCGGCAAAGGCGCAATATGCGACCAGCGAGCGAAGGTGGAGCGAGCGAAGGTGGAGCGAGCGAAGGTGGAGCGAGCGAAGGTGGAAGGGGGGTCGGCAACTGCGAGGGGTGGACGGGCATACTCGCCGCCCTGACGATGTGGGTCGAGCACGGCATCGATCTGCGCGAGGGGTTCTACACGAGGGCGAACCCCGACGACCCGGGCCCGCGCGTATCAGGAAGCCCCTTGCCACGCTCCTCATGGGTGTGATCACAATGGGACTCATGATCGACGGTGCGCCGGATCGCGCCGATCTCGATCCTGCATCGGACGACGGCGTCGCACGCTGGCAACGTGCCGCCGACTGCTTCGGGGCATGGCGGGACGGCGACAGCCGCGCGATGGACGACCTCGTGCGGCTGATGACTCCTGTGCTGTGGCACGTCGTGCGCGCCTACGATCTCGAGCGCACGCTCGCCGAGGATGTCGTGCAGACCACCTGGCTGCAACTGGTGCGCGGGCACGCGACGATCACCGATCCGCGCGCGGTCTCGGCGTGGCTGACCACCACGGCCCGTCGCGAGGCCTGGAAGGTCGGCAAGGCGCACCGGCGCGTCGACACGACCGAGGCGGAGGACCTCGACCTGCTCCTGCCCGACCAACCCTCCGCGGAGGATCACGCGGTGACCGCGGGCGAGAACCACCGGCTGTGGGGCGCCGTGCGACAGCTCTCCGAGCGCTGCCAGCGGCTGCTGCGGGTGATCGCGTTCCAGGATCGCCCCGACTACGCCGCACTCGCCGCCGATCTGGCCATGCCGATCGGCAGCATCGGTCCGACGCGCCAGCGCTGCCTCGCCAAGCTGCGTTCCCTGCTGGACGCTCCGCGGAAGAGTCAGGGGGGTGCCCCATGAGCGAGCACGAGGACGCGGCGCTGTTCGCCCGGCTCCGGAGCCTCTGGAGCGAGATCGATCCGATGCCGGCGTCGCTGATCGACCGGATGATCGCGACCGTCGCGGCGGAGGGGCTCTCCGCCGAGTACGCGCTGCTCACGCTCGTCGAAGAACCCCTCGGCGCCGTACGCGGAGAAGCGGACACGCTGACGCTGCAGTTCAGCGACGGCACCACGAGCATCCTGCTGCACGTCACGATGAGCGCCGGGGCGCGGCACCGCGTCGACGGCTGGGTGGACACCGCGGCGGCGGAGATCGTGCTGACCCAGGGTTCGCTGTCCCGGACGACGATTCCGAACGAGACGGGCCGGTTCGTGTTCGACGACGTCCCGCGCGGGCTGACCAGGGTGCGGCTGACCACCCGTGTCGGCGACGAGGTGCGGGTGCTGGCGACACCGCAATTCGAGTTGTGACGCGGGTCACGCCGCGCCGGCGGAGGCCTCCACTCCGCCTCGTCTCATGGAGAGGATGAGCGATGGATCACCCCGAAGGATGGACCTGGCAGGACCGCGCGGAGGGGACGATCCGCCGCGGCACGGCGCTCGATCCGAACGTGGAACCCGTCGACGGCGTGCGCGCCTTTCCGACCGTCTATCTGCCGACCCGGCTGCTGATCACCCGCGACGGCACCGGCAGCGGATCCTTCGACCGAGAGGTGAAGACCCTGCAGGACGCGGCCGGGGCGTTCGGCTGGATCCTCGACGTCGAGCCTCCCGAGCAGCGCCTCGCGCCGGTGCCCGGGATCCCGTGGTTCCGGCGTGCCCAGCTGCGCACCCCGGACGAGCCGGTGCGCGGCGAGTCGCCGGTGCCGCCGGACGCCTGGCGGGTGCTGCAGCGCGCCCGCCGCATCTCGCGCACCACGATGCCGCAGACGAGTCTCGAGCACGTGCTCTCGGTCGACCCGGTCGGACTGAATCCGTTCAGCCAGACCAACCCCTTCAGCCAGACCAACCCGTTCAGTCACACCAATCCCGCGAGCGGCGAACGGGGTGGCGGAAGCGATGACTACTTCACCCCCGGACGGGGCGCGCGGCAGCCGGTGGGCTGGTTCGGGCCGGAACCGGCACGAAGCCCGGCTCCGCGCCGTGGCCGACGCCCGGTGGTGGCCGTGCTCGACACCGGATGCGGCGTGCACGATTGGCTCCCCGACAGCATCGTGACGCGACACGTCGAACTCGACGGAGTCCCCGTCGGGCTCACCGACGATGCGGATCCCGAACGCCATCCCGACCTGTACGGGCCGCTCGACGGCGAGATCGATGCGGTTGCCGGGCACGGCACGTTCATCGCGGGGATCATCCGGCAGGCGGCGCCGGACGCCGACATCCTCTCCGTCCGGATGGCCGACGCCCTCGGCGTGGTCGACGAGAGCACCTTCCTCACCACGCTCGGAGCCGTGGTGGAACTGCTGCGCCGGCACCGGGAGAATCCGAAGACGGGCCGGCCGATCGACGTGCTGAGCCTGTCGCTCGGGTATTACCACGAGACCCCGGCCGACGGCCTGTTCACGCTGACGCTGAACCGCCTGCTGACGAAGGCCAGGGAACTCGGCTGCGCGGTCGTCTGCTCCGCGGGCAACGACTGCATCGACCGCCCCGCGTTCCCGGCGTCGCTCTGGGCGTGGCCGGGGGCGGACAACGGGATCCCCGAGGACGAGGACGCCCCGCTGATCTCGGTCGGCGCCCTCAACCCGTCGGCACGCTCGGTCGCCCTGTTCTCGAACGTCGGACCCTGGGTACGGGTGTACGCGCCCGGGGCGGCCGTCGTGAGCTGTTCCCCGGCGTTCACCGGAGGCGAGCAGGCGACCAGCAGATCCGACTTCGAGGGGCTGCGGCGCGAGACGATCGATCCCGACGACTATCGCGGCGGCTTCGCCGCGTGGAGCGGAACCTCGTTCGCCGCTCCGTACGTGGCCGGGCGGATCGCCGCGCGACTCGGGGCGGTGCCGCCCGCGGGGGCGCAGCCGGACGTCGTGATCGCGGCGGTCGCCGAGGTGCTGGCGTCGCTGCCGGCGCCACTCGTGGGGTCGTGAACGGATCCGGCCCTTCCGCGGGAACCCTGACGCGCGGCATCCTGGTGGCATGGCCCTGTCCGCGAGCGAGCTGCATCGTCGTGGCGTCGCCGCGGCCAACGCGAGACGGTTCGCCGACGCTCGACGTGCGCTGACGTCGGCGTCGGCGCGCACCGAGGATCCCGACCTCCTGGCACGCATCGACGGCACCATCGCGTACGTCCTGGATCAGACCGGGGAACACGCCACCGCGGAGGCGCTGTCGCGAGAACTGCTGACCCGCCACGGACTGAGCGCGGACACCGTGGCCCTGCTCAGCGGTCAGCTCGGCACTCTTCTGATGCACGCCGGGCGGCTCGAGCACGCCGAGAAGATGCTCACCCGCGCGATCGACACGATCCCCGGCGAGACCATCGAGCTGGCGAACCTGCTGATGAACCGCTCGATGGTGTGGATGCAGCGGCATGAACTCACCCGGTGCGTCACGGATCTGCACCGTGCGATCGCGGTGTTCGTCGCCGTCGGCGAGACGGATTCGCTCGCCCGTGCCCAGCACAACCTCGGCTACGCGGCGCTGCTCGGCGGTGACCTGGTCACCGCGCTGGCGCTGATGACCCGCTCCCGGCCCGCCCTCGCCACCACCAGCTCCCTCGCGGCGGCGATCAGCGATCTCGACCGCGCCGAGGTGCTCCGGGACGCCGGGCTCACCACCGAGGCCGAGGCGCTGCTCGGCCGGGTCGCGGCGCAGTTCGGTGCACAGCGCATGCGGCAGGCGCGCGGGGAGGCCGAGTTCCACCTGGCACGCTCGCTGCTGCGCCACGATGTGCCCGCGGCCGAGCGCGCCGCCGCCGCGGCGGCCCGGCGGTTCACCGCCCTCGGCAGCGACGGCTGGGCGGCGCGGGCCGAGGCCGTACGGCTCGAGGCGCGGCTGCGCGGCCGTCCGCGCGCGCAGACGACGCCGGACGATGTCGCCCGCGCCGTGCGGGCCCTGACGAAGACCGGGTTCCGCACCGAGGCGACCGGGCTGGCGCTCACGGCGCTGCTCACCGGTGACGGGCGGCTGCCGCATCTCACCGCCGATGCGCCGACGCCGCTGCGGCTGCGGGCGCAGGAGGTGCGGGCGGTGCGCGCGGCGGCGGCGGGGCGCGACCGGGACGCGCTCCGCGCGGCCGGCGCCGGACTCGACCTGCTCACCGCCTGGCAGCAGTCCTTCGGCGCGCTCGACCTGCAGGCGTCCGTCGCGATGCACGGCACCGAGCTGATGTTCGCCGGGCTCGCGGCGGCCGCGCGCACCCGGAACCCGGAGGTGCTGTTCGAGTGGTCCGAACGCGCACGGCATCTCAGCCAGCAGGTCGCCCCCGTGCGCCCGCCGCGCGATGCCGAGCTCGCCGCCGACCTGG
Source organism: uncultured Actinomycetota bacterium (assembly GCA_963791605.1). Lineage (GTDB taxonomy): Bacteria > Actinomycetota > Actinomycetes > Actinomycetales > Microbacteriaceae > Microbacterium. The sequence continues at coordinate 462,894 of CAWBTB010000006.1, forward strand.
CCGAACTGCGCATGCTGCGCGCCGACCTCGCAGGCTCCGACTGGACCACGGATCCGCGGGTGCGGACGCTGCGGGATCGCGTGCGGGAACGGCAGTGGTCCGGGACCGGGACCTCCGGCATGCGCCACCGTCTCGCGCTCGCCGAGGCGCAGTCGCGGCTGGACGCCGGGACGGCGATCCTCTCCTACGTGTTCACCGGATCCGCACTGCTCTGCGTGGTCGTGACCGGGTCCGGATCCTCGATCGTCGAGCTCGCCTGGCCGCGCGTGCAGTCCGCGATCGACGGGCTCCGCGCCGACCTCGACGTCGCCGCGCTGACCCGCGGCGGACCGATGGCCCGGCTCGTGGCCCGCTCTCTCGACGATCGCCTGCGCCGGCTCGATGACGAGCTTCTCGGGCCGGTCCGGGCGGTCGCGGGAGCGGCCCGTCTCGCGCTCACGGTGCCCGGGATCCTCGCCGGAGTGCCGTGGGCGATGCTGCCGGGCCTCGCGGGCACGCCGTTCACGCTCGCGACCTCGGTGTCGCGCTGGCTCGGCGACGCCGTGGGCGGGCCAGACGCTTCCGAAGCGCGCGCTCACCCCCTCTCGGCGTCGACACCCCCCTCCGGCGACGCCGCCCGCGGGGGGTCTCGGCGAGGCGAGGGGGTGTCGGCGACTCCCCGCACGGCCGGGTTCGCGGCCGGACCCCGGGTCGCGCGCGCGGAGGAGGAGATCCAGCGCGCGGCATCCGCCTGGGCGTCGGCGACGCTGCTCGCCGGAGACGCCGCGCGCGTGTCGGAGGTCACCGACCTGGCCGGACGCGCCGACGTCCTGCACATCGCCGCGCACGGCCGCCATGCCGTGGACAACCCGCTGTTCTCCGGCTTCGAGCTCGCCGACGGCACGCTCTTCGGCTACGACGTCGACCTGATCCCCCGTGCGCCCGACACCGTCGTGCTGTCGGCCTGCGAACTCGGCCGCTCCTCGGTGCGCTGGGGCGAGGAGGCGCTCGGCATGACCCGGGTGTGGCTGCACGCCGGCACCCGCTGCGTGATCGCGGCCCCGGTCGTCGTCCCGGACGATGTGGCGTGCGAGCTGCTCGCCGCCGTGCACACGGGCCTCGCGAACGGCGAGAAGCCGGCGGATGCGCTGGCCGCCGCCGCCCTCCGCACCGGCCATCGCGCGCCGTTCCAGTGCCACGGCAGCGGACTCTGAGAAGAGCATCCCGTGCGATGTATCAGGACCCGCGAAACCCGCTCCTGATCTCCAGACGGTGCGATGCGAACGACTGCGAAGCGAGCTGAGCGCGCGGGGAGGCGCGGTCGACTGGGGCTCTGCGCTTGGGGAGCAGAGAAGTCAGAACACCGGCTGCACAGGGGGTGCCGCGGTCCGAGACCGCGGCACCCCCGATGCGTGTCAGGGCTTCCCTTGACATCCCCGCGGTCCCATGGTTACCTAGTCAAGTAACTAACCATAGAACCGCAGCGAGGACATCCGTGATCGACGAAGGCCGGCCCCTCTTCCTCCAGATCGCCGAGGCGATCGAGGACTCGATCGTCGACGGCGCGCTCGCCGAAGACGCGCAGGCCCCGTCCACGAACGAACTCGCTGCGTTCTACCGGATCAACCCCGCGACCGCCGCGAAGGGAGTGGCCGTGCTCGCCGACAAGGGACTGCTCATCAAGCGCCGCGGGATCGGCATGTTCGTCGCCGACGGCGCACGCGGGATCCTGCTCGGCGAACGCCGCGCCGTGTTCGCCGAGCGGTTCATCGACCCGCTCCTGGCCGAGGCGCGCACACTCGGGCTCGGCCCCGACGACCTCGCCGTTCTGCTGCGCGAACGCGCCGCGATCGGCTCTTCGCCCACCGCACACACCGAAGGGAACCGCGCATGACCTCCGTCATCGAGGTGTCGAACCTCGCCAAGCGCTACCGCGACAAGCTCGCTCTCGACCACGTCTCGCTGTCGATCGAAGCCGACATGATCTACGGCCTGCTCGGCCGCAACGGCGCCGGCAAGACCACGCTCATGTCGATCCTCACCGCGCAGAACTTCGCCACCTCGGGCGAGGTCCGGCTGTTCGGCGAGGATCCGTATGAGAACGCGCGCGTGCTGAGCCGCGTCTGCTTCGTGCGGGAGAGCCAGAAGTACCCGGACGACGCCGCGCCGATGCACGCGCTGCGCGCTGCTTCGCTGTTCTTCCCGAACTGGAACCAGCCACTCGCCGATCGGCTGGCCGACGAGTTCCAGCTGCCGATGAAGCGCCGCATCAAGAAGCTCTCCCGCGGGCAGCTGTCGGCGGTCGGCGTGATCATCGGGCTCGCCTCGCGCGCCGAGATCACCTTCTTCGACGAGCCCTACCTCGGCCTCGACGCCGTCGCCCGGCAGATCTTCTACGACCGGCTGCTCGAAGACTATGCCGAGCACCCGCGCACGATCATCCTGTCCTCGCACCTGATCGACGAGGTCGCGAACCTCATCGAGCGCGTGATCGTGATCGACGACGGACGGATCCTGCTCGACGAGGAGACGGACGCCGTGCGGGAGCGCGCCTGTCACCGTCGTCGGCGATGCGGCGTCCGTGGACGCCTGGTCTGCGGGCAAGGAGATCCTGCACCGTGAGGCGCTCGGCCGGGTCGCCTCGGTCACGGTCCTCGGACGGCTCACGCCGGCGGATCGCGCCGGCATCGTCGACGCGGGGCTCGACCTCGCTCCGGTGTCGCTGCAGCAGCTCATCGTGCGACTCACCCAGCGAGCGGCCGGAGATGACGCGCCCGCGACGATCTCGAAATCCCTGACGAAGGAGGTGCGCTGATGTCCCGCATCCTGAACGTGGTCCGGCTTCAGCTGGTCAACAAGCAGACGTGGGTGTGGATCCCGCTGATCGTGCTCGGCGGAGCCCTGGCCCTGTCGATCATCATCTACGCGATGATCCCGGTGGAGGGGCCGAAGTACGGCGGGGCCGGCCAGGCGCCGCTCTGGTACTTCTTCGCGCTCGGGCTGCAGGCGCTCACCCTCACCTTCCCGTTCTCGCAGGCGCTGAGCGTGACGCGGCGAGACTTCTTCGTCGGCACGATGCTCACCGCCGCCGGCGGGGCGCTGCTGCTCACGGTCGTGTTCCTGCTCGGCGGGTGGATCGAGGATCTGACCCACGGCTGGGGCGTGAACGGTTACGTGTTCCGGCTGCCCTGGGTGTGGCAGGGCGGCCCGCTCGCCGCGGCGCTGTCGTACTTCGCGCTGGCCCTGCTGCTGTTCCTGCTGGGCTTCACCGGCGCCACGATCTACAAGCGCGCGGGCGCCCTCGCGATCGCGGTGGTCGGCGTGGGCGTCGGTGCGGTGCTGGTCGGGCTCGTGTTCCTGGTCACCCGGTTCGGTCTGTGGCCGCAGGTCATCGCGGCCATCGCCGCGCTCGGCGCCCTCGGTCTGGCGCTGTGGGGCCTGGTCGCGATCGCGGTGCTGGCCGGGATCTCCTACCTGGTGCTGCGCCGCGCGATCCCGTGACCCCGGGCCGGGGCCGCCGGGTGCGCGTGCGGTTCGGTGCCGGTCCGGAGCCCGGTCGAACCAGGACCCCGCAGCGCCGGCCTCAGTCCGCCAGGACGACCTCGTACCCGGCGTCGCGGAGCGCGGCGAGCTCGGTGGCCGGGATCCCGGCGTCGGTCAGGATCGTCGGGAACAGGGTCGCGTCCCCGACGTGCGCGAACGCGGATCCGCCCACCTTCGACGAGTCGGCCACGATCACGGCGCGGCGGGCGCGGCTCGCCATCATCCGGTTCACCGCCGCCTCGCGTTCGTCGTGCGTCGCGGCTCCCTCCCCCGCCGAGACCGCGTTCACGCCGATGAAGGCGATGTCGAGCGTGATCCCCTGCAGCAGCTGCTCGACGAACGGCCCGACCAGCTCGTAGCTGCGCGAGTGGATCACGCCGCCCGTGACGACGACCTTGATGTCGGGGCGGGTGGCGAGCTGCGCGGCGATGTTCACGGCGTTCGTGACGATCGTGAGGCCGTGCTCGGCGAGATCCTCACGGGAGGCGAGCGCCGCCGCGATCGCGGTGGTCGTGGTGCCGCCGGAGAGTCCGACGACCGATCCGGGGGCGACGAGTGCCGAGGCGGCGCGGGCGATCCGCTCCTTCTCCGAGGTCTGCTGGTGGCTCTTGTACCGGATCGGCAGCTCGTACGCGACCGACTGCGCGACCGCGCCGCCGTGCGTGCGGGTGAGCAGACGCCGCTCGGACAGGCTGTCCAGGTCGCGCCGGATCGTCGCGGCAGAGGCGTCGAAGCGCTCGACGAGCTGCTCCACCGACACGTCGCCCCGCGCAGCGAGCAGGTCGAGGATCGCGGTGAGTCGGCTCGCGCGGTTCACGCGTTCTGCCCCGGTCCGGGTGCGTCGACGGGCTCGGCGACCGCCTGCAGGGCGAACAGGCGGAGCAGGCGCGCCGCCTCGCCGGCGACCGCGTCGCGGGCGGGGGCGAGGTACTTGCGCGAGTCGACGAGGCGCTGGTCCTCCTCGAGCCGGGCCCGGATCGCCCGCGTGAAGAACCCGTTCAGGTGCGTCGACACGTTGATCTTGGTCATGCCGGCCGCGACGGCCGCCGCGATCGTCTCATCGGGCACTCCGCTGGATCCGTGCAGCACCAGCGGCACGTCGGCGCCGTCCGTGCCCGCGCCGCGGAGCGCGGCCCGCAGCCGGGCGATGAGGTCGAGGTCGAGCGAGGCGGACCGGTCGAGCATCGCGTGCGAGGATCCGACCGCGACGGCCAGCGCGTCGACCCCGGTCTCCGCGACGAACGCGCGCGCCTCGGCCGGATCCGTGCGCACGCCCGGCGCATGCGCTCCGTCCTTGCCGCCGACCTCGCCGAGCTCGCCCTCGACGTAGACGCCGGCGGCGTGCGCGCGCTCGGCCACGTACGCCGTGAGCGCGACGTTGTCGGCGTACTCGAGCTTGCCGCCGTCGAACATCACCGATCCGAAGCCCAGGGCGATCGCCTCGTCGACGAGTTCCGGCCGCTCGGCGTGGTCGAGATGCACCGCGACCGGGGTGGCGGCACGGCGGGCGACGGAGAGGGTGGCCAGCGCGATCGGCTCGAGGCCGCCGTGGTAGTCGGCGCAGTTCTGCGAGATCTGCAGGATCACCGGCAGATCCGCCTGCACGGAGGCGTCGACGAGAGCCTCGGCGCTCTCCAGGTGGATCACGTTGAAGGCGCCGATGCCGGTGCCGCGGCGCGCGGCGTCCTGCACCAGATCACGGGCGGGGACGAGGGTCATCGGGGTTCCTTTCCCGCGGGGCGGTGCGAGGCGGCCGGCGCCGGCGCGCGGAGGGCGGTCACGGCGGGGCGGTCCAGGATCAGCGCGGCCTCGAGCGCGGGCCAGGACTCGTGGATCTCACCGGCCAGCGGCATGAGGACGGCGGCGGCCGACCAGGCGGTCGCGCGGCGCAGCAGGGCCTCGGGATCCGTCACCCCCTGGGAGAGCAGCACGGCGCACGCGGCGACGCCGGCGTCACCCGCTCCGGTGGGATTGCCCGCGAGGGGCTCGGCGAGGCGCGCGCGCACGATCTCGTCGGCGGTGATCGCGAGCATCCCGTCGGCGCCCTGGGAGAGCAGCACGATCCCGGCGCCGCGGTTCAGCAGCGCGCACGCGCCGGACAGCGGATCCGCGATCCCGGTGGCCTCGGCCAGCTCGGCCGCATTCGGCTTCAGCACCGTCGCACCCGCCTCCGCGGCGGCGAGCAGCGCCGGTCCCGACGTGTCGGCGATGACGATCGCTCCCGCGTCGCGGCCGATCCGGATCAGCGTCGGCAGCAGGTCGTCCGGCGCGCCGGGAGGGAGGGATCCGGAGATCACGAGCACGTTCCTGCGGCGCCTGGCCGCCCGCCCGCTGCCGCCTGCGTCGTCTCGCGTCCGCTCCGGGGCCAGGGACCGAGCGACGGCGTCGCGCAGCTCTGCCCACTCGGCGTCGCTCGGGTTCGCGCCGCGCTCGTTCACGATCGTGGTGTCGCCGAGGTGCTCGTCGACGAGGGCGATGCTGCGGCGGGTCGCGGCCTGCACCGGGATCAGCGTATGCGGCACGCCGGAGGATGCGAGCTCGTCCGCGAATTCGGATCCGGTCGCGCCGCCGGAGGTCGTGAGGGCGAGCACCCCGGCGCCCTGCGCATGCGCGACCCGGGCGACGTTCAGGCCCTTGCCGCCGGCACGGGCCACTCCGGCGTCGGCGCGGTGCGTGCCGCCGGGCACGATCCGGTCGACGTGCCAGGTGAGATCCAGTGCCGGGTTCGGGGTGACGGTGACGATCATGTCAGGCTCCTCGCGCGCAGCGCCGCGCCGAGGATCCCGGCGTTGCCGCGCAGCTGTGCGGGCACCAGGGCGGGGAGGCGGTGGAAGCTCAGCCGCGCCTCGAGGCGGGTGCGCAGTTCGTCGAACAGGGCGCCGCCGGCGCGGGACAGTCCCCCGCCGATCACGACGGCCTGCGGAGCGATCACCGCGGTGAGCTGTGCGATCGAGAGGGTGAGCGCGTCGAGGGCCTCCTCCCACACGCGTGCGGCGATCTCGTCTCCGGCGGCGGCGCGGGCGATGACCTCCTTCGCCCCGTCGACGGGTTCGCCGGCCCGCTCGGCGTAGCGGCGTGCGATCGCGCCGGCGGAGGCGATGGCCTCGAGGCAGCCGCGCGCGCCGCACGCGCACACCGGCTCGTCGGCGACGGGCGAGTGCCCGACCTCGCCGGCGTACCCGCCGGACGGTGAACGGCCTGCCGTCGAGCAGCAGCGCGCCCGCGATCCCGGTGCCGATGATCAGGATGACGGCGTCGTCGTAGCCGCGCGCGCCGCCGAGCACGTGCTCGGCCCAGCCGCCGGCGCGCACGTCGTGGTCGAAGGCGACCGGCAGGCCGAACGCCTCCTCGGCGAGAGCGCGGATCGGTGCGTCCCGCCAGCCCATGTTGCTCGCGAACACGCCGATGCCGGCGACCTCGTCGACGATCCCCGGCACGACCAGGCCGACCGCGACCGGATCCACACCCGGGTGCTCGGCACGATGCTGATCCCCGAGCTCGACCAGCCGGGCGATCAGCCGCTCGGGCAGGTCGGCGCCGGGCGCGGGCGTCGGGGTGCGGCGCAGCCCGAGCACGGTGCCGTCGGCGTCGAACAGGGCCGACTTGATGTCGGTGCCCCCCACGTCGAACGCGAGCACGGCCGCACCGGCCCCGAGTTCGGCGGGGCCCGGTCCCGGCTCCGGGCAACGCCGCCGTCTCTCCCGGCCCCTCTCCCCGCGAGACTGCAACCCCGCGACGAGACTGCACGAATGCGGCGCTGTCTCGTCGCCCAGTTGCAGTCTCGCGGTCAGGAGGCGTGGTCATCTCGGGCTCTCAGGCGTCGAGGATGACGGAGCGGGTGAGGTTGCGTGGCAGGTCAGGGTTCAGGCCCTTGGCGAGGGCACGATCCAGCGCCACGCGGTGCAGGCGCGCGAGGTCGGCCATCGGGTCGATCGCGTGCTGCACGAACCGGCCGCCGGCCTGTTCGACCTGGGCGTCCAGGCCCTCGGGCGCGACGCCGAACTGCCAGGTGATGCGCCCGGGCGCGGCGATCGCGATCGGACCGTGCCGGTAGTCCATCGACGGATACGACTCGGTCCAGGACTGCGACGACTCGCGCATCTTCAGCGCGGCCTCGTGCGCCAGGCCGATCGTCCAGCCACGACCCAGGAACGTGTACTGCTCGGCGCCGGCGAGCGTCTCATCGACATCGGAGATCGCGGTGCGGGCGTCCGCGATCGCACCGGTGAGGTCCTCACCGAGCGAGGCGCGGAACAGCGCGAGCGCGGTCGTGGCGAAGCGCGTCTGCACGACAGAGCGCTCGTCGGCGAACGGCAGCAGGATCGCGTCGTCGGACAGGTTCACGAGCGGCGAGGTCTCGTCGCCGATCACGCCGATCACGCGCGCGGAGGATCCCGAGGCCTTGAGGTCGGAGACGAGCTCGAGCACCTCGGTGGTGGTGCCGGAGCGGCTGAGCGCGATGACCGCGTCGTAGTCGCGGTCCATGAACGCCTCGCTGGCGGCGTAGGCGTCGGTGATCCCGAAGCCGGCGGTCTCGCGCAGGGCGGCGAACGACTGGCCGATGAACCACGACGTGCCGCAGCCGACGATGGCCACCCGCTGACCCTTCGCGGGCAGCAGCGCCTGCTCGGCGCGCATTCCGGCCGCGCGCTCCCAGGTCTCCGGCTGGGAGTCGAGTTCGGCGCGCATGTACGCGCCGGGGGCGAGGATCTCGTTCGGATCGGTCATGCTGTCGTCCTCCTTGAGAGCAGGTCAGGTGGCACGCAATGCGTGACCATGCATGATCCTACGCCAAAACAATCACTTTCCGTCATCCCTCACGCCTTCGTTTCGTCTCGGTCGGCTGCGCCGTCCTCGCTCAACGACCCCAGGGGCACTGCGCCGTCCTCGCTCAACGACCCCAGGCCGGAGTCGGGCACCGGGGCGGTCGGCTCAGCGCGACTCGGCGGCTTCGGTGTGGTGGCGGATGACCTCGGCCACGACGAAGTTGAACCACTTCTGCGCGAACTCGGGGTCGAGGTGCGCCTCTTCGGCGAGCGCGCGCAACCGCGCGACCTGCTGCTCCTCGCGGCGCGGATCCGAGGCGGGCATCTCGTGCTCCGCCTTGAGCACGCCCACCTGCTGCGTGCAGCGGAAGCGCTCGGCGAGCATGAAGATGAGGGCGGCGTCGATGTTGTCGATGCTCGCGCGCAGACGCAGCAGCTCTGCCTGGGGATCGGGGGCGGTCATCGGGTCTCCTCACCGGGCGGCGGACGTGCGATCCCTCCGACGATAACGCCTCCCGTCCGCGAGGGCGCCTGCGTGACGCGGACGGGAGGATCCCGAGCGGCGGATCCGCCGGCACCGCCCGGCGAGACGCCTCCCCTAAGGTGAAGCCATGACGAGCACCGACGACCCCGGGCCCGAGAACAGCGCCGTCGCCGAGGCCGGAGCGCGCGAGAGCGCCGCGTCGATGGACCGGGCCGAAGACGCCGCGGCCGATGACGGGGAGCGCGACTACATCCCCCGTCCGGTGGCCGAGCCGGGGACGCCTCGCGGCTCGTTCTGGACGCGGATCGACCGCCCGTTCGTGTTCGGGTTCCTCGTCACGCTCGGCGGCCTCGGCGCGATCCTGCTCGGCCTCGCCCTGTCGAGCCTGTCCACGGTGCTGATCTACATCGCGTTCGCCCTGTTCGCCGCGCTCGGGCTCGACCCTGCGGTGCGCCGGCTGGAGGGACGCGGGCTGTCCCGCGCATGGTCGGTGGTCGCCGTGATCGCGGCGTTCACGCTCGTGCTCGTCGTCATCGTGCTCGCGATCCTGCCGACCGTCATCGACCAGATCGCGACGTTCATCACGAGCATCCCCGGCACCATCCGCCACTTCACGCACACCGCGTTCTACGCCTCGCTGGAGGATCGCTTCGGCGTCGGGCTGACGGATCTGGTCACCGAGGTGCAGAAGTTCCTCAGCGACCCGGCGCGGATCGCGCAGATCGGCGGCGGCGCGCTGCAGATCGGCACGGGCATCGCGACCGGCATCGCCACGGGCATCTCGGGCGGGCTGATCGTCCTCGTGCTGACGTTGTACTTCCTCGCCACCCTCCCCTCGATGAAGTCGGGCCTGCTGCGGCTCGCCCCGGCCCGCGACCGCAGGAACGTGGCTCGCATCACCGAGCAGATCACCGACTCGGTCGGCGGCTACGTGATGGGCATGGTCGGGCTCGCGTTCATCAACGCCGTGATCGTGTTCATCCTGTACCTCGCACTCCGCCTGCCGTTCCCGCCCTTGATGGCGACCGTGGCGTTCCTGATCACGCTGATCCCGCTGGTCGGATCCGTGCTGTTCTGGTTCATCGGCACCGGCATCGCGCTGTTCACGTCGCCCGTCGTGGCACTGATCTTCGCGGCCGTCTACGTCGTCTACATGCAGGTCGAGGCATACGTCATCACGCCCCGCGTCATGAACCGGGCGATCGCGATCCCCGGATCCCTCGTCGTGATCGGCGCGCTCGTCGGCGGCACACTGCTGGGGCTCCTCGGCGCGCTCATCGCCGTGCCCGTGACCGCCTCGATCCTGATCATCATCAAGCAGGTGTGGATCCCCCGGCAGGACGCCCGGGTGTGACCGGAAGGTCCGGTCGCTCAGCCCCGGTCCACTTCGCTCCCGTCGCAAAAACTGTCGCTAAGACCGCGCCAGAGCGACAGTTTTTGCGACGGGAGCGAGGGGGCGTGCGCGATGAACCCCCGTTCGGGAGGGGAACTCACGCATAGGCGGAAGAATCCAGCCCACCGCTCCACCCAATCCGGTGATCTCCTCCCGAACGCGAGCGAGCCCGCGTACAGGGAGCCGATCGCCAACCGCCCCCAATCCCGGGTCACTCTCCGGATCAGGACGCGGCGCGCTCGGCGGAGTCGAGGATCAGCTCGACGCCGAGGAAGAACAGTTCGCGGTCGCGCAGCGAGGCGAGCGCGACCGTGTGCTCGGCGATGCGCGGATAGCGCCGCGGATCCGCGAGCGGAGGCTCGTCGAACCACGGGCCGTCGGCCTCGTCATCGGCGCGCTGTGCCCTGGCCCGCGCGATGCCCGCCGCGGTCGAGAGCACATGCGACGCCATCAGGGCGTAGTGCCGCACCACGTCGGGACCGTCCAGCCCCGCCGTGGTGAACGCCTGCAGCATCAGTTCGATCGCGCCGAGCTCGCCGGGGCCGTGCGTGGTCAGCGTGGTCGCCTCCGCGCCGACCGCGGGGTACTCCGTGTACAGGTCGAGCGTGGCCTCGGCCAGAGCCCGCAGGCGCCCTCGCCAATCCGCGAGCGGAACCTCGACGCTGGTCACCGCGCGCAGCATGACCGCGTCCAGGAGCGCGCGCATGAGGTCGTCCTTGCTGCGGAAGTGCCGGTAGATCGCCGTCGGATCCGCGCCGAGCCGCGCCCCGAGCTCGCGCACCGAGATCGCCGTGACGCCGGTCGCGGCGAGCTCGAGCCCGGTGGCGACGATCACCCCGGGATCCAGTCGCGGGCGCGAAGACGAAGACACCGCGGCCGGCACCGCGGCTGCGCTGCTCTCGCCGACCGGAGTCCGGCTGCTTCTCGTCACGGGCGCATCCCCTCCTGCTCCTATCGTGGCACGACGAAACCCGATCGCGGTCCCTATTGTCATCGTCGTAGTCAACACCGTTGACACCACCGCAGCCGGCGGTTAGCGTTGTCGCAATCCGCTTCGGCGGGATCCTGCTGCGCCACCCTCAACGACGAACGCGAAAGGCGGACGATGACCACGCGCGTCTTCCACGGCGGACCGGTGTTCACCGGCACCGGCTCCCCCCTCACCGGCCAGGCGGTCATCGTGCGCGGCGAGCGCATCGACCGGATCGTGCCCGAGACCGAACTGGCCGCCGTGCTCGGCGGCGAGCAGGCCGAGCTGATCGACCTGCGCGGGGCGCTGCTGAGCCCCGGCTTCCAGGACGCGCACATCCACGCGGTCGGCGGCGGCGTCGAGCTGCTGCAGTGCGACCTGAGCGGCGCGGAATCCGCCGACGCGGCCGTCGCGGCCGTGCGCGCCTACGCCGACGCCAACCCCGACGAGGAGTGGATCCTGGGCGGCGGATGGTCGATGGAGTCGTTCCCCGGCGGCAACCCGCCGCGCGGTCTGCTCGACGAGGCGGCGCCCGGTCGTCCCGTGCTGGTGTCCAGCCGCGACCACCACAGCGTGTGGGCGTCGACGGCGGCCATCGAGCGCGCGGGCATCACCGCGGACACTCCGGATCCGGCCGACGGCGTCGTCATCCGGGAGGCCGACGGATTCCCGGCCGGCACCTTCCACGAGGGCGCGGCCGAGCTGTTCGCCGCCGTCCGACCCGAGACCTCCGAAGAGCTGCGCTACCGCGGGCTGCTGCGCGCGCAGGAGGAGCTGATCGCGCTCGGCATCACCGGCTGGCAGGACGCCATGGTCGGTGCCGGGGCCGTGGGCATCGCGGATCCGCTCCCCGCCTACGAGCGTGCGCTCGCGGAGGGCACCCTGCAGGTGCACGTCACGGGTGCCCAGTGGTGGGAGCGCGACGGGGGGATCGAGCAGGTCGCGCACATGGTCGCGGAGCGTCAGCGCATCGCAGCCCTCGGATCCCCCGAGCGCCTCGAGGTGGGCAGCACCAAGATCATGGTCGACGGCGTCGCCGAGAACCACACCGCCGCGATGCTCACGCCGTACCGCGACGCGCACGGCCACGACACGCACAACCACGGACTCAGCTTCATCGATCCTGCCCGGCTGCGCGAGTACGTCACCGCGCTCGACGCCGCGGGGCAGCAGGTGCATATGCACGCCCTCGGCGACCGGGCCGTGCGCGAGGCGCTGGACGCGCTCGAGGCCGCCCAGGCCACGAACGGGGCGACGGACGGCCGGCACCACCTTGCGCACCTGCAGATCGTGGCCGCCGAAGACGTGCCGCGCTTCGCCGCGCTGGACGCGATCGCGAACATCCAGGCGCTCTGGGCCACCCACGAGGACCAGCTGGACGAGCTCACCCTGCCGTTCCTGCAAGAGGGGCAGGAGGCGCGCCAGTATCCGTTCGGCGACTTCGTCCGCGCCGGTGTGAAGCTCGCCGCGGGCAGCGACTGGCCGGTCTCCAGCGCGAACCCGATCGAGGCCGTGCACATCGCCGTGAACCGGGCGTATCCGGGATCCACCCTGCCGCCGCTGGCGGGGGATGCGCAGAAGCTCGATCTGGCCACGGCGATGGCCGCGTACACGTCCGGCAGCGCGTATGTGAATCACCGCGACCAGGACACGGGAAGCATCCGGGCCGGCTACCGCGCCGACCTCGTCGTGCTCGACCCGTCGCCGTTCGACGTGCCGCCCGCCGACATCCACCTCAGCCGGGTCACCCAGACCTGGATCGACGGCCGGCGGGTGTACGCCACCGAGACCGACGAAGCCCCCACCCGCACCCCGCAATCTCGGGGTCGTTGAGCGAGGACGGCGAAGCCGACCGAGACGAAACGCGGCTCCCCGCAAGAACCCGCGTTTCGTCTCGTGGCTCCTTCGTCGCAGCTCGCTCAACGCCCCGAAGGGAACCCCGCCTAGGCTGAATCCATGACGCGGATCTGGGTGGTGCGGCACGGGCAGAGCATGCTGAACGCGGCGGATCGGATGCAGGGCTGGTCCGACGCTCCGCTCACCGCCGCCGGCCGCGAACAGGCCACCGTGCGCGGGCTCGACTTCGCCGCCGCCGGGATCCGGTTCGATGCCGCGTTCTCGGGCGACGGGATCCGGCACCGCGAGACCGCCGCCCGGCTGCTCGGCGCCGCGGGATCCGACCTGCTCGCGCAGCCGGATCCGCGCTGGCGCGAGCTCAGCTTCGGCCGGCTCGAGGCGGTGCGGGCGCGGAAGTTCATCCGTCTCATGCAGGCGCATGCGGAGGCGGAGAACCCGTTCGTCGCGACGCTCGACGCCCTCGCTGCGGCGGATCCGCTCGCCGAGTCGCCGGACACGGTCGCCCGGCGCGCGCTCGACGCGCTGCACGACGTCGCGGGCGCGGGATCCGAGGTGCTCGTCGTGACGAGCGGCATCACGATCATGTCGCTGCTGCGCGCCCTGGGCGCCGACCTCGCCCACCTGACGACGGGTCCGGCGAACCTGTCGGTCTCGACCGTGCACCGCCACGACGGCGGCTGGCGGATCGAACACATCGCGAACCCGGATCCCGTCGCGGTCTGACGCGGTCAGACGCCGCCCGGATCGAAGGAGTGCTCGGCGCGCCACACGCCGGGCGGCACGCCGAAGGCCCGCTTGAACGCGCGGCTGAACGCCTCCTCGGCGTCGTACCCGACGCGATGGGCGACGGCGACGACTCCGAGGCCGGTGTTGGCGAGCAGATTCTGCGCGACGTGCATGCGCCACTGCGTGAGGTACCGGATCGGCGAGCGTCCGAGCTCCTGACGGAAACGGGCGTCGAGCACCGAGCGCGAGACCGCGGTGGCCCGCGCGAGATCGGACACCGTCCACTTGCGTTCCGGGTGCTGGTGCATGAGCGCGATCGCCGGAGACAGGACCGGATCGCGCAGGGCCGACGCCCAGTCGCCGGGAACGACCGGCGCGGTCGCCAGATGCAGGCGCAGGATCTCGACGAGGAGCAGCTCGGGCAGTCGATTCGCGGTCGGCCTCGGCCTCGGCACCGGTCCGCTCGTCCGCTCCAGCACGAATGCGATGTTCGCGCGCACCCAGTCGGCGGCGATGCCGGGTTGCGGGCGCACGACGAAGACCGGCGGAAACACCTGCAGCATCGGATCGAACAGGACGTCGCTGCTCTGCAGATATCCGCACACGACGTCGGTCTGCCGCCCGTCCCTGCCATGGTGCAGCACAGGCATCTGCGCCCACGGCGGGCTGTCCATGAACGTCGAGATCGGCACGACGTCGGCGGACTCGGTCCCGCCCATCCGGTGCTGATCGCCGTAGGGCAGCACGATCACGTCTCCTGCCGAGGCCCACAGCCGAGGTCCGCTACCGACGCGGATCCAGCACGCGCCGGTGGCCACCAGGTGGAACAGGATGACCCGATCGCTGCCGGGGTGCAGGAGGTTCGCCGTCACAGGACCGGTCAGCGATTCGTAGGCCCAGGGCTCCCGGTACTCGGCGCGCAGGAACAGGGCGCCCTGCAACCGCAGCCGGTCGATCGCGGCGCGCAGCTGTTCGGAGCGATGCTCCGCCTCAGCGGAAACCGCCGCCGGGTGCGCGGGCTCCGTCTCCGCGGGCGCCGTCGTGGCGACGCTCTCCGGGTGCGTCGTCAGATTCCTGGTGTCCCGATCAGGTGCGCCGGTGTTCTGGTCATGGTCTTCCGACCGGCCGTCCATGAACCTAGATCTTGGCACACACCACCACAAGCCAGGCCCTCGGGCCGGAAAGAAGCCACATGACTCTGTTCATGGATGTTCACACGCTGGACGGCACCGTCGGACTCGCCGATGTCGCCCAGGCCCACGCGGCGGATCTGCGCGTCCAGGGCGCGCACGACGTCGACTACCTGCGGTACTGGGTGGACGAGAAGGACGGCAAGATCTTCTGCCTCGTCGAGGCCCCTGATGCGGAGACGGCCGCCACCGTGCACCGCGAGGCGCACGGCCTCGTCGCCGGGGAGATCTATCCGGTCGCCGAAGGCGTCTGAGCCCCGCGGGATCGCCGTCGGTTCGGTCCCGGTCGCGGATCCGTGCCGTTCGGCGGATCCGTGCCGCTCGCGCGGTCGAAACCTGAATCCGCGCCAGATAACTGTGCGGCACTCTCAGGATTCGACCGCGCGACCGTGGTCACCGCCAGGAATCTGCCGCGTCTTCAGGATTGAGCAGCGCGAGCGGCGGACCGGCTTCTATCCACAGCGAGAGTATGACCGGTTATACTCTGGAGGATGAAGACCGCGATCTCGCTTCCTGACGGTGATTTCGAGCGATTCGAGCGACTGGCCGCGCTCCACGGCATGAACCGCTCGCAGTTCTATCGAGAGGCGGGTGCACGCTTCGCAGACCAGCTTGAGGATGGATCCGAGCTCACCCGGATCGCCGATCGGGTGCTGGCCCGCGCGAATGTCACCGAGGCGGAAAGGGACGGACTCTTCCTGCGTGAGAGCGAGCGGATCCAGACCGAAGGCAACGTCTGGTGATCCGACGCGGCGACATCGTCTGGGTCGACTTCGGCGTACCCCGCGGGTCCGAGCCTGCGAAAGTGCGCCCGTCGATCGTGATCCAGGCCGATTGGCTTCTGGAGTCTTCGATTCAGACCGTCCTCGTGGTCCCGCTCACCTCCAACACCGCCCTCGAGGCATTCCCGGGAAACGTCCTTGTCGCGGCGGAGGTGTCGGGGCTGGATCGGGACTCCGTCGCGAACGTGACGCAGGTCGGTCCGGTGAGTCGCGAGTTCGTCCATCCGTATCCGGCAGGCGCCGTGCCGCCGTACCTCCTCGCGCAGATCGCCGCCGGAATTCGTCTCGTCGCCGGAACCTGACCCACGCGACGGATCCCGCCCCTCGTGAGGACGGGATCCGTAGGGCCGGATCGGCCCGCGACGGCGGCTCCGTGACCGGTCGCGGTCAGGAAACGGCCGCGTCTTCAGGATTGAGCAGCGCGAGCGGAAGGCTCCCTCGGGGGCGCGGATCAGCGACCCGACCGTCAGACTGCGTAACCGTCCGCCAGACCGTATGGCCGGCCAACTCAGGCCGTATACCCGACCGCCAGGCCGTATACCCGACCGGACGCGACGACCGGCCGGCCGTCTCAGACCGTGTAGCCGTCCGCGACCGTCAGGGCCTCGTCGAGCACCGCGAGACCGCGGACGAGCTCGTCCTCGGTGATCACGAGCGGCGGCGCCACGTGCATCCGGTTGAAGTGCGTGAACGGCCACACGCCGCCCTGCTTCGCCGCGGCCGCGAACGCGCCCATCGGAGCCGCGTCGGCGCCGGCCGCGTTGAACGGCACCAGCGGCTCGCGGGTCTCCTTGGAGCGCACCAGCTCGACGGCCCAGAACAGGCCCGCGCCGCGCACCTCGCCGACGCTCGGGTGCTTCTCGACCCAGGCGCGCAGGGTCGGCTCGACGATCCGGGATCCGAGGTCGCGCACGCGCTCCAGGATCCCGTCGCGCCGGAACACCTCGAACGTCGCGACGCCCGCGGCGCAGGCGAGCGGGTGGCCCGAGTAGGTGAGGCCGCCGGCGAACGGGACGGTGTCGAACGCGGACGCGATCCGGTCCGAGATCACGACGCCGCCGAGCGGGACGTAGCCCGAGTTCACGCCCTTCGCGAAGGTGATCAGATCGGGCTTCGCGTCGAACGCGTCGATCGCCGAACCACTCGCCGAGGCGCCCGAAGCCGACCATGACCTCGTCCGCGATGTAGACGATGCCGTAGCGGTCGCACAGCTCGCGCACGCCCTGCAGGTAGCCGGGCGGCGGCACGAGCACGCCGTTGGTGCCGACGACCGTCTCGATGATGATCGCCGCGATCGTGTTCGGCCCCTCGAGCTGGATCGTCTGCTCCAGGTGCTCGAGCGCGCGCTGCGATTCCTCCGCGAGCGTGGACGAGTGGAACGCCGAGCGGTACAGGTACGGGCCGAAGAACCGCACGGTGCCGTTGTCGACGGTGTCGTTCGCCCAGCGCCGCGGGTCGCCGGTCATCGAGATCGCGGTCGCCGTGGAGCCGTGGTAGCTGCGGTACATCGACAGCACCTTGCGACGCCCGGTCACCGTGCGGGCCATGCGCACCGCGTACTCGTTCGCGTCGGCGCCGCCGTTGGTGAAGAACACCTTCTCCATGCCGTCGGGCGCGACCTCGGCGATCAGCCGGGCGAGCTCGCCGCGCACGTCGTTCGCCATCGACGGCTGGATCGTCGCGAGCCGGCCGGCCTGCTGCTGGATCGCCGCGACCAGGTCGGGCTGCTGGTGACCCAGGTTGAGGTTCACCAGCTGGCTGGAGAAGTCGAGGTAGGCGTTGCCCTGGTAGTCCCAGAACGTGGATCCCTCGCCCGCGGCGACGGGCACCGGGTCGATGAGCGCCTGCGCGCTCCAGGAGTGGAAGACGTGCGCGCGGTCGTCGGCGCGCACCTGCGCCTCGGCCTCAGCGGCCGGGAAGCAGGTGCACGTCGCCGTGGCGGTCGGTGTACTCGGTCATGTCTCGGATCCTTCCGCCGTCAGTGGTTGCTCGGGAAGCCGAGGTCGACCTGCGCCGGAGTGTGGTCGGGCCAGCGCGTGGTGACGACCTTCGAGCGCGTGTAGAAGTGGATCGACTCGGGGCCGTAGATGTGCGAGTCGCCGAACAGGCGAAGCCTTCCAGCCGCCGAACGAGAACGCGCCCACCGGGACCGGGATCGGCACGTTCACGCCGACCATGCCGACCTCGATGTCGAACTCGAACTGGCGGGCGGTGCCGCCGTCGCGGGTGAAGATCGCGACGCCGTTGCCGAACTGGTGCGCGTTGATGAGCTCGACGGCCTCGGCGTAGCTGTCCACGCGCACGACCGAGAGCACCGGGCCGAAGATCTCGTCCTCGTACAGCTTCATCCCGGGCTTGACGCCGTCGATCAGGCTGATGCCGGTGAAGAAGCCGTCGCCCTCGATGGGCCGGCCCGCGGCGATCCGGGTGGTGCCGTCGAGGAGCACGGTCGCGCCCTCGGCGGCGGCACCCGTGACGTAGGACTCGACGCGGTCGCGGTGCTCGCGGGTGATCAGCGGGCCCATCTCGCTCGCGGCGTCGGTGCCGTCGCCGATGCGCAGGTTCGCCACCTTCTCGGTGATCGACGCGATGAGCGGATCTGCGACCTCGCCCACCGCGACCAGCACGGAGACGGCCATGCAGCGCTCGCCGGCGGAGCCGTAGGCGGCGGACACCGCGGCGGCCGCGGCCCCGTCGATGTCGGCGTCGGGCATGACGACCATGTGGTTCTTCGCGCCGCCGAGGGCCTGCACGCGCTTGCCGTTGGCGGCGGCCCGCTCGTAGATCGACTTCGCGATCGGGGTGGATCCGACGAAGCTGACGGCCTTGACGTCCGGCGAGTCGAGCAGGGTGTCGACCGCGACCTTGTCGCCGTTCACGACGTTCAGCACGCCGTCCGGCAGGCCCGCCTCCTGGAACGCCTTCGCGAGCCAGATCGCCGCGGAGGGATCCTTCTCGCTCGGCTTGAGCACGACCGTGTTGCCGCAGGCGATCGCCGAGGCGACCATCCACAGCGGCACCATGACCGGGAAGTTGAACGGCGTGATGCACGCGACGACGCCGACCGGCTGCTTGACCGAATGCACGTCGACCCCGCGGGAGACCTGCTCGGCGCGCTCGCCCTTGAGCAGGTGCACGAGCCCGGCCGCGAACTCGACGTTCTCGATGCCGCGGGAGACCTCGCCCGGCCGCGTCCGAGAGCACCTTGCCGTGCTCGCTCGTGACGATCGCGGCTAGCTCGGGGGTGCGCTCGGCGAGGATCTGGCGCAGCCGGAAGAACACATCGGCGCGCTTGATCAGGCTCGACGCGCGCCAGGCGGGCAGCGCGGCCTTGGCGGCGGCGATCGCCTGCTCGACCTCGTCGACGCTCGCGAAGGCGACCGTGCGGTGCGCCTCGCCGGTGGCGGGGTTGTAGACCGGGCCGGTGCGCTCGGCGGCGGCGGTCTCGGCGCCGTTCACGAAATGCGGGATCAGGGTCACGTTGGCTCCTCGGGTTTGCGGTTCGAGCTGCGGTTCCGCGAGAAACCAGATTCCTGCATGAAACACCACGGCAGGCGTGGTTTCTCATGCAGGAAGTGGTTTCTCGCGAGCTAAGGGGAAGCTCCGGACACTCTGATCGGACGTGTCCGCGGGCTTGCTCTCCCATGCTCACAGAGGAGAGGATGGATCCATGCCCGCAGATCGTCTGGACTTCGCCTCGGATCGGACAGATCGTCCGGACGGCTCGCCCCGGTCGTTGAGCGAGGACGCGCGCAGCGCGACCGAGCGCCGCACTGAGCGAGCGCAGCGAGTCGAAGTGACGAGACGCCCACGCTCATCATCGACCCGGGCCTGCCGACCGTTGCCGACGCGCTTCAGGTCGCCTCGCTGCAGGCGGGGCTTCCCGAGGTGCTCGCCGGATCCCTCGACGCGCCGGTGCGCTGGGTGCACGTCTCCGACAACGAGCGGGTCGCGGCGCTGCTCGACGGCGGCGAGCTGCTGCTGACCACGGGCGCGGGATGGCCCGGCGACGCGGAGTCGCTCGAACGGCTCGTGGGCGGACTGGCGGGTGCAGGGCTCGCCGGGATCGTGCTCGAGCTCGGCACCCGGTTCGCGGTCGCGCCGCCCGCGCTCGTCGCGGCATGCCGGGCGCAGGATCTCGCACTCGTCGCCCTCGAGCGCGAGGTGAAGTTCGTCACGGTGACCGAAGAGGTGCACCGCCGGATCATCGCGGGGCAGGTCGAGGCGCTGCAGGAGCGGCAGCGGCTGCACGAGCTGTTCACCGGGCTGAGCCTGCGCGGCGCCCCGGTCGAGGTCGTGGTGCGCGAGACCGCCCGGGCGCTGCGCGCGCCCGTCGTGCTGGAGGATCTCGCGCACGAGGTCGTGGTCGCCGACACGTTCGATCTCGCCGAGGCAGCCGTTCTCGCCGGGTGGAGCGGCTCGCTCACGGCGGCTGCCGGAGGAGTGGACGCGGGTCCCGGTCGCCGCCCGCGGAACCCGGTGGGGCGAACTGGTCGCGCTGCCCGGCCCGCCGCATCCCGCCGGCCCCGCCACGGTGCTGGAGCAGGCGGCCACGGCGCTCGCCCTGTCGCGTCTGGCCGACGGCGAGGGCGCCTGGGCGCGGCTGCGCGCGGAGGGACTGATCGCGGCGCTGCTGGGTGAGCGCTACGTCACGGTCGCCGACATCGAGGCAAGGCTCGAGGCCGCCGGCTTCCCGGTGCGGGGGCGGATGCTGCACGTCGCAGTCGAGACCGCGGACGCACCCGCACGGTCGTTGAGTGAGGACGCGCAGCGACCGAGACGAAACGACGTACCTGACGAATCGGGTGCCACCGCGTTTCGTCTCGCTTCGCTCGCTCAACGACCCCGTGAATCCGAGCCGGACATCCGGATCCTGGAAGCCGACATCGGACCCGAACGGATCCTTCTCCTCTCGCTCCCGTCCGGATCCCGCCCTCCCGAGTCGCTCGTCGAGGGGCTCGGATCCGGCGCCGTCAGCGACCCCGCATCGTCCGTCGCCGAGTTGCTCGCGACCCTCCCCGTCGTGCGCCGCCTCGCCCGGCAGGCCGAGCCCGGCGAGGTGCTGCGCGTCGCCGATCGCCCGCTCGCCCGTCTCGCCGCGGAGCTCAGCGGCGACCACCGCCTGCAGGAGCACAGCGCCCGCCTGCTCGCCCCGCTGATCCGGCACGACGATGCCACGGGCGGCGATCTGCTGACGGTGCTGCGTGCCGTCGTGACGCACCCGGGCAGCCGCACCGCCGCCGCGAGCGCCTCGCACCTGTCCCGCTCGGTGTTCTACCAGCGCCTCACCCTCATCGCGGATTTGCTCGGCGCGGATCTCGACGACGGCGAAACCCTGTCCGCCCTGCACCTGGCCCTGCTCGCGCGCGGGCGCTGAGCGGCACCCCGGGGGGTCGTTGAGCGAGGACGGCGGAGCCGACCGAGACGAAACGCGGTTCCCGGCAGGATCACTCCGTTTCGTCTCGCTCCTCGCTGCGCTCGGTGCTCGCTCAACGACCCCGACCTGCCCCGGCCCCGGCCCCCTACCGCGCTCACTGGTCGCGAAATGCGGTTTCGGGATCCCCAGAGTCGCAATCTGCGACTAGCGAACGGCGGTAGCAGGGCCGGCCCGGCTACCGCGAGCTCAGGCGATGTAGACCTTGCGCAGGGTCTCGGTCACGGTCCAGGTCGTGCGCATGCCCTCGGCCAGGCGCACGACCGGATCCCGGGCCGACCACGAGATCCGGCAGCGACGGATCCTCGAACGCGATCGTCGCGCGGCCCGAGAGCACGACGAACAGCTCGTCGGCTTCGGTGTCGCGCGCGGTGCCGGGCGTCATCTCCCAGATACCGATCTCGCGGTCTCCGGCGTCGTCGAGCACAGCGATCGCCGTCGTCGGGGATCCGGCGACCACCTCGGCACCGGGCAGCGGCTCGTGCGCGAGCTCGAGGTCCGCGTCGGTGACGGCGTGACCGGCAGCAGGCAGCACGGTCACGAGTCGAATCCCATGCCGACGGCGTCGAGCGTCTTGAGGAACAGGTTGCGCTTGCCGTCGTTGTGGTCGGCCCGGTTCATCGCCGCGCGCACGAGGTTGACGCCGATCGAGGCGGCGGGCTCGGGCGGGAACGGGATCGGCCGCGTGCGCACCATCTCCAGGGCAGTGCGCTCGGTCTGAAGCCCCGCGAGCTCGTCGAGCATGACGTCGGCCGCGAACCGGGTCGCGCCGACGCCGAGCCCGGTGAACCCGGTCGCATAGGCGACCCGGCCGCCCCGCGCCGTACCGAAGAACGCGCAGAACCGGCTGCACGAGTCGATCGCGCCGGCCCAGCGGTGCGTGAACCGCAGCCCCTCGAGCTGCGGGAACGTGGTGAAGAAGTGCGAGGCGAGGCGGCGGAAGCTCTCCGGGCGTTCCTCGTACTCGGGGCGGACCTTGCCTCCGAAGTGGTAGACCGCGTCGTAGCCGCCGAACAGGATCCGGTTGTCGGCGCTCAGCCGGTAGTAGTGGAACTGGTTCGCGCTGTCGGCGAGACCCTGGCGGTTCTTCCAGCCGATCGCGTCGTACTGCTCGGCCGTGAGCGGCTCGGTCATCAGCGCGTAGTCGTAGACGGGCACGGTCATCAGCCGGTTGCGCTTGAGCAGCGACGGGAACACGTTCGTGGCGAGGGCGACCTGGTCGGCGACGACGGATCCGCCGCTCGGCGGCAAGCATCTGCACGCCCTTGCCGCCCGCTCCCGAACCGCGAAGCCCGGTGACGCGCGTGCGCTCGAAGATCTGCACCCCCAGCTCGGTGGCGACCCGGGCGAGCTCGAAGGCGAGCTTGGCCGGGTGCACCATCGCGCAGCCGGAACGATCCCAGGATCCGGCGAGGTACGTCGGCGACGCGACCTCGGCCTGCACGGCGGACTCGTCGAGGAAGTCCTCGCCCGCCATCCACTCGACCTGATGCGGCTCGACGGCGACCGCCATCTGGCCGGTGCGCTCCCAGTCCACGTCCATGCCGTAGCGCTCGATCGTGTCCTGGATCCCGTCGAGGTTCTCCAGCCCGAAGCGTTCCAGCTCGTCGATCTCATCGGGCCAGCGGTTCCTGCCGTTCTCGTAGCCGTGCGTCAGGCTCGCCTCGCAGAATCCCCCGTTGCGCCCCGAGGCGGCCCAGCCGACCCGGTTCGCCTCCAGCAGCACGACCGTGCGCTGCGGGTCGCGCTCCTTCGCACGGATCGCGGTCCACAGGCCCGCGTAGCCGCCGCCGACGATCGCAAGGTCGGCACGGACCTCGCCGCTCAGCTGCGGGTAAGCGGTGCGCTCGACGTCGTCGAGCCAGAAGGCGGCGTGCGAGGTGTGTTCGAGAGAGCGCTCGATGACCGAGGCGCTCGGCTGCCGTCGTTCGAAGACGGTCTTCCCCATGATGGTTCCTTGATCGGGCGAGGGTGGTCAGGATAAGGCGGCGGCGCGTCAGACGATCAGCGCGTGCCCCAGTTGTAGAGGTCCTTGTGCAGACCCGCGTAGAGGAAGCACTCGGTGTGCGCGACGCCCGCGATGGTGCGGATCTGCGTGGCGATCAGCGCCAGCAGATCCTCGTCGCTCTCGCAGATCGCCTCCGCGAGGATGTCGAAGGATCCGAGCGTCACATTGACATATGCGATCTCCGGAATATTCGCGATCGCCTCGGCGACGACCCGCGGATCGCCATCGACGCGGATGCCGAGCATGGCCATGCGGGAGAATCCGAGTTGACGCGGATCCGTCACCGCGACGATCTGCACGACCCCGCTGTCCGTGAGGCGCTGCACGCGCTGGCGGACCGCAGCCTCGCTGAGGCCCACGGCCCGTCCGATCTCGGCGTAGGGTCGCCGGCCGTCCTCCTGCAGGAGCTCGATGATCCGCTTCGAGACGTCGTCCAGCACCGGCACCTTCGGCTTGTCAGTCATATGATGATCCTGACACTCTCGACAGGCATCTGCAACTGATTTCGCAGAATCTTGTCCAGAATTCTTCCGATTTCGTTGATTCTCACCTATCCTGATCAGCATGCAGACCCCACTGTCTGAAACAGCACTGTTGCAGAACTTCATCGGCGGACGCTCCGTCGCCGCGCACGGCGAGGGCCGGATGGACCTCATCGACCCCGCCACCGAGCAGGTGTACGGCCAGGCTCCGATCTCGGATGCGAGCGACGTCGACGCCGCCTACGCCGCTGCGGCAGCCGCCTTCCCGATCTGGCGCGACACCACGCCGGCCGAGCGGCAGCTCGCGCTGTTCCGGATCGCCGACGCGGTGGCCGCCCGCGCGGAGGAGTTCGCCGACCTGGAGTCGCAGGACACCGGCAAGCCCCGCGCGAACCTCGTGGCCGACGAGATCGACCAGTCCGTCGACCAGCTGCGGTTCTTCGCGGGCGCCGCGCGCAGCCTCGAGGGACGGGCCGCCGGCGAGTACCTGGCCGGGCACACGTCGTACGTGCGCCGCGAGCCGATCGGCGTGATCGGCCAGGTCACGCCGTGGAACTACCCGCTGAACATGGCCGTATGGAAGATCGCTCCGGCGCTGGCCGCGGGCAACACCGTGGTGCTGAAGCCGGCCGAGTCCACCCCGCTGACCACCCTGCTGCTCGCGGAGATCGTCGCCGAGCACACCCCCGCGGGAACGCTCAACGTCGTGCTCGGCGATCGCAGCACCGGCGCTGCCCTGGTGGCGCACAAGACGCCGCAGATGGTCGCGATCACCGGATCCGTGCGCGCCGGCATGGCCGTCGCGGAGTCGGCAGCGGCCGACGTGAAGCGCGTGCACCTCGAACTCGGCGGCAAGGCGCCGGCGATCGTGTTCGACGACGCCTCGATCGAGAAGGCGGCGGAGGGCATCGTCACCGGTGCGTTCTTCAACGCCGGTCAGGACTGCACCGCCGCGACCCGCGTGATCGTGCACGCGTCGGTGCACGACGAGCTGGTGCGCGCCCTCGTCGAGCGCGTGCGCACGCATGCCCGCACGGGCGCTCCGCACGAGGAGGGCGTGTTCTTCGGGCCGCTCTCCAGCGCCGCCCAGCTCGCCCAGGTGCAGGGCTTCGTGGACCGGCTGCCCGCGCACGCCGTGATCGAGACCGGCGGCAGGCGCCAGGGCGACGTCGGCTACTTCTTCGAGCCGACGATCGTCTCCGGCATGCGGCAGGACGACGAGGCCGTGCAGAACGAGATCTTCGGTCCGATCCTCACCGTGCAGTCGTTCCAGGACGACGACGAGGCCCTCGCGTACGCGAACGACGTGCCGTTCGCGCTGGCCGCGTCGGTGTGGACGAAGGATCACGCCCGCTCGCTGCGGTTCTCCCGCGATCTGGACTTCGGCTGCGTGTGGATCAACACGCACATCCCGTTCGTGTCGGACATGCCGCATGGCGGTTTCAAGCACTCGGGCTACGGCAAGGACCTGTCGCAGTACGGCTTCGACGATTACACCCGTATCAAGCACGTGATGAGCGCGATCGACTGACGTCCGCGCCGCCTCGGGGTCGTTGAGCGAGGACGGAGCCGGTCCCTGAGCCTGTCGAACGGGCGATGACCGAGACCAAACGCGGTGATCCCGCGGAGAGTCGGCGTTTCGTCTCGCGCCTCGCGGAGACCCGCACTGAGCGAGCGAAGCGAGTCGAAGTGTCGGGGCTCGCTCAACGACCCCAAGGGGTGTACTGTCGCCTACGCCGTGTGGCAACGAAACAGGAGGTGATCCCCATGAACGAATCGACGTGGGTGCTCCTCTTCGAGGTCACGGTCGGACGATAGGTCGTCCGGGAGCGCCGTACTGAGCACTCCCGAAAGGCACGACCATGAACCCCACCACTGAACTGCGGTTCTCCTCCGCACGCGCGCTCGACGGCGACATCGTCGAGCGCGACTTCACCCTCGGCGAGATCCCCGGCATCCTGTGGACGCCCGGATCCGCCTCCCCGTCCGCACCCGTCCCGCTGATCCTGCTCGGCCACCCCGGTGGGCTGGAACGGATGCGTCCTCGGCTGATCGGCCGGGCGCGAGCCGCCGCGGAACTCGGCTGCGCCTCCGTGGCGATCGAGCTCCCCGGCACCGGCGCACGCCCGCACCATCGCCGACCTGCAGCACGCTCGCGGCGAGCTCATCGAGGCGCTCGACGCCGGGCGCCGACCCGGCGAGGACGTCATCGACCGGCTCGTGCTGCCGCTGGTCGATCGGGCCGTCCCCGAATGGCGGGCGACGCTGGACGCCGTGCTGGCGCTTCCCGAGATCGACGGCCCCGTCGCGATCTCGGGCGGGGTCTTCGCGATCGGCATCCGGCTCGCCGCGATCGAGCCGCGCCTCGTGGCGGCCGGGCTGTTCGCCGGCAGCTACGTCCCGCGCCGCATGTTCGAGGAGGCGCGCCGGGTCACCATCCCGGTGCACGTCCTGCTGCAGTGGGACGACGCGGGCAACGACCGGCAGCTGGCCCTCGACGTGTTCGACGCGTTCGGATCCGCCGAGAAGACGCTGCAGGCCAACCTCGGCGGGCACACCGGCATCCCGGCGCACGCCGCCGAGGACGCCGGCCGGTTCTTCCAGCGGCACCTGCGATAGGGCCCGCCTGGGGTCGTTGAGCGAGCAGCGACGAAGGAGCAGCGAGACGAAACGCGGTGATCCGCAGGAACCGCGTTTCGTCTCGGTCGCCTGCGGCGTCCTCGCTCAACGACCCCGAGAGGGCGTCAGCTCAGGCCCTGCGCCTTCAGCCAGGCCTTGGCGATGTCGGCGGGCTGCTTCTTGTCGACCGTGCTCTGCACGTTCAGCTTGACGAGCTCCTCGGTGGTCAGCTTGGCGCTGACCGCGTTGATCGCCTTCGAGATCTTGTCGGCCACGGTCGAGCTCGCGATCGGGACGACGTTCGACGGCAGGATCAGGTTCTTCGGATCCTTCAGCGCGACGAGGTCTCCCTTCGAGAACGCGGGGTCGGCCGAGTAGATGTCGGCGACCTGCACGGTGCCGGCCTGCAGGGCCTCGAGCGTGGTCTGGCCGGTGGCGGAGAACGCCAGGTCGACGCCATAGGTCGTCTTCGCCGCGGCGGGGCCGTACGGGCGCTTCTCGAACTCGGGCGCCCCGCCGACCGTGACCGGAGCCGGGCACCTTCGACAGGTCGGCGATCGAGGACAGGCCGTACTTGTCGGCGTTGGCCTTGGTCACCGTGTAGGTGTCCTGATCGGCGGCCTTGGCGTAGTCGAGCGCGGTCAGGCCGCTCGGCAGCGCCTTCTTCAGCGCGGCGTAGACGTCGTCCGGGCTGTTCGTGTCGGCCTTGCCGCCGAGGTACTCGAGCAGGTTGCCCGTGTACTCCGGGAACAGGCTGATCGCGCCGGACTTCACGTCGGGCATGTAGGCGTCGCGCTGGCCGATGTTGAACTTGCGGTCGACCTTCATGCCGTCCTTCTCGAGCGCCTGCGCGTAGATCTCGGCGATGATCTCGTTCGAGTAGTACGCCTGCGATCCGATCACGATCGTGCCGGAGGAACCGGATCCGCCCGACGCCGTGGGCTTGTCGAGCGGGTTGCTGGATCCGCACGCGCTGAGGGCGAGTGCGATGCCGACCGCGGCCACGGCCGTGGCGGCGATGCGGGGGAGACGAGCGGTGAACATGGTGTTCCTCTCTTCGACGGACGCGGTGTCTGTCGGTGCGGGATCAGGAGCGGGCGGGGCGGAGCGCGCGGGCGCGGGGTTCGTCCTCGCTCGTGGAGGCCGTTCGCCGCGCGAACCCCGGCGGGGACGGCGGCGCGCTGCGCGAGCGCGAACAGGAGGTCGGCGACGAGGGCGAGCACGGCGACCAGAAGCGCGCCGGCGAGGACCTCGTCGAAGCGGCCCAGGGGGATCCCCTGGATGATCGGGTAGCCGAAGCCGCCGAGGTTCACGTACGCCGGCGATCGTGACGGTCGCGATCACCTGCAGGGTCGCGGCGCGCAGACCGCCGATGAGCAGCGGCAGTCCGAGCCGGAACTCGACCTTCCAGAACACCTGCCACCCCGTCATGCCCACGGCCTTGGCCGCGTCGATCACGCGGCGGTCGATCGCCTCGATCCCGGTGTAGGCGCCGGCCAGCAGCGAGGGGATCGCGAGCAGCACGAACGTCACGAGCGCGGCGGCCGGGATCTGCAGCACGCCGAACAGCAGCACGAGCAGGATCAGCAGCCCGAACGACGGGATCGCGCGCGCGGCTCCCGAGACGGCGACCGCGACCTCGCGCCCGCGGCCGGTGTGCCCGATCAGCCATCCGGCCGGGACCGCGATCACGGCGGCGACCAGTACGGAGACGAGCGGTGTAGAGCAGGTGCTGTCCGAACAGCACGGGCAGGGCGTAGGAGCCGGTCCACTGCGCGGGGTCGAGCAGCCAGCGGATCGCATCGGCGAAGAGGTTCATGCCGCGGCCCCCTCGACGACGGCGGGCCCTTCGACGGGCTCAGCGGCGGCGCCCCTGCGCTTCGCCGGGGCCGTGCGCTGCCAGGGCATGAGCACGCGCCCGAGAAGCACGAGCAGCAGGTCGATGACGACGGCGAGCAGGATCACCGCGAGGACGCCCGCGAAGACCTCCTCGATGAGCCGGCGGTCCAGCCCGTTCGTGAAGAGGTAGCCGAGGTTCTGCACTCCGACCAGGATGCCGACCGTGGCCAGCGCGATCGTGCTCACGGCGGCCACGCGGACGCCTGCGAGGATCACCGGGCCCGCGAGCGGCAGCTCCACCGTCCAGAACCGGCGTCGCGGATCCGTAGCCCATGGCGGTGGCCGCCCGCCGGACGTCGGCATCGACCGAGTCGAGGCCGTCGGCGACCGACGCGGACGAGGATCGCGACGTTGTAGATCGTCAGCGCCACGACCAGGTTCGTCGGGCTGATGGCCGAGTAGCCGAGCAGCGCGGGCAGCAGGATCAGCAGCGCGAGCGACGGGATCGTGTAGAGCAGGCCGGTGAGCACGATCACGGGACCGCGCACCAGCCGGTACCGCCAGGCGATCCAGCCGAGCGGCACCGACACGACGACCCCGAGCACGAGCGCGATCATGCTCTGCTGCAGATGCACGGCGGCGAGACCGGCGATGAGCCCGAGGTTGTCGATGATCCAGGTCATGTCAGCCGGCGGTCCCTGCGTCGATGGCGACGGCGTCGGCCGGCGATTGCACCAGCGTCCCCTGCGCGCGGCCGTCGGCGTCGACGACGACGGTGCCTTCGGGCGTGTGCTTGAGATGCAGGGCGCGCCGACCGCGATCCGCGCCGACGAAGGCGGCGACGAAATCGTCCGCCGGGGCCGTGAGGATCTCCTCCGGGGTGCCGCGTTGCACGATCCGCGCGGCCCGGTCGAGGATCACGATCTGATCGCCGAGCAGGAACGCCTCGTCGATGTCGTGCGTGACGAACACCACGGTCTTGTCGAGTTCGCGCTGCAGCCGCAGCAGCTCCTGCTGCAGCTCGGTGCGCACGATCGGGTCGACGGCGCCGAACGGCTCGTCCATCAGCAGGATGTTCGGATCGGCGGCGAGCCCGCGCGCGACGCCGACGCGCTGCTGCTGCCCGCCGGAGAGCTGGCTCGGGTAGCGGTCGGCGAGGCGACTGGTCGAGGCCCACGGTGTCGAGCAGCTCCCGCGCGCGGGCGTGCGCCTCGCTCCGGGAGACGCCGTTCAGCCGCAGCACCGTGGCGACGTTGTCGATCACGGTGAAGTGCGGCAGCAGGCCCGAGTTCTGCATCACGTAGCCGATGCTGCGGCGCAGGGCGACCGGATCCCGGTCGAGCACGCTCTCGCCGTCGATCTCGACCGTGCCGTCGGTCGGCTCGACCATGCGGTTGATCATGCGCAGCAGCGTGGTCTTGCCGGATCCGGACGACCCGACCAGCACGGTGGTCTCGCGGGCGGGGATGACCAGGCTGAAGTCGTCGACCGCGCGCGTGCCGTCGGGGAACGTCTTGGAGACGGAGCGGAACTCGATCATCGGCCCGCCCCGCCCTCAGGCGAGGGATCCCTCCTGCGGCACCTCGCCCGCACGGAGGGTCACCTGCGGGTCGAACGCCACATAGCCGGAGAAGTCGACGCCGACCCGTGCGATCGCGAGCGGGATACGGGTGCGGATACGCCCAGGCGAGGTCCGTGTGATCCTGCTCGTCCACGCGGACCGAGTAGTACTGGCACTCGCCCTTCCACGGGCAGGTGTACGGCGTGGGGCTTTTCCGCAGCACGCCCTCGGTGACGGCCGTGGGCGGGAAGTAGGTGTTGCCCTCGATGATCACCACATCCTCGTCATCGGCGTTCGGCGACGACGCTTCCTTCGAATACTGCTTGCATGCTCGTCCCTCCTCGGGGGATCGATGCCGCTCACGCGCTTCTCGGGTCGGGTCGGGCGACGCGGTGCCCTTCCGAGAGTAGGCGATGCCTCCGACATCGGAAACAGTCCGCTCTTCGGCGGGATTCCCGCCCGCCGAATTCGAAGTGCGCGAATCACGGAATCCGGGGCCCCTCGCCGGGGTCGTTGAGCGAGCACCGGCGCAGCCGGAGCGAGACGAAACGCGGTGCCCGAAGGGAGCCGCGTTTCGTCTCGGTCGCCTCCGGCGTCCTCGCTCAACGACCCCGAAGGGTGATCCGGCGGGAGAACGCGTTTCGTCTCGGTCGCCTCCGGCGTCCTCGCTCAACGACCCCGAACGAGCGACCCGAAAGTGGGATCCCGCACAGCGGGATGCTCCGGATCGGTCAGGCGGAGCCCCGCCCGTAGGCCTCGAGCAGCCGCAGCCAGACCTCGCTCATGGTCGGGTAGGACGGCACCGCGTGCCAGAGCCGGGCCAGCGGCACCTCGCCCGCGACGGCGACCGTGGCGGCATGGATCAGCTCGGCGACGTCGGGGCCGACGAGCGTCACGCCGAGGAGCACCTGCCGGTCCTCGTCGACGACCATGCGGGCGCGCCCGCTGTAGTCGTCGGCGTGCAGCGAGGCGCCGGCGACCGAGGAGAACTCGACGTCGACCGCGCGGACCCGGTGCCCCGCCTCCCGCGCGGCCGCCTCGGTGAGGCCCACCGCCGCGACCTCCGGCTCGGAGAACACGACCTGCGGCACGGCCGCGTGGTCCGCGGTCGCCGCGTGCCGGCCCCAGGGCTCGTCGTCGACCGCCTCGCCGTGCGCGCGCGCCGCGATCACGTCGCCGGCGGCGCGTGCCTGGTACTTGCCCTGATGGGTGAGCAGCACGCGGCCGTTCACGTCGCCGACCGCGTACAGCCAGTCGATGCCGGGCACGCGCAGAGTGTCGTCGACGCCGATCGAGCGCCCGGGCTCCAGCCCCACGATCTCGAGGCCGATGTCGCGTGCGCGGGGCGTGCGGCCGGTCGCGACGAGGATCTCGGCGGCGCGCACCTCGCCGCCGTCGGTCGTGCACGGTCACGCCGTCGCCGTCGCGCGCGACCGAGAGCGTCTCGACCCGGTGCGCACGTCGACGCCGAGTTCGCGCAGCCCGTCGGCGACGAGCTCGCCCGCGAACGGCTCGACGGATCCGAGCAGCCCGCTGCGCGCGAGCACCGTGACGGTCGACCCGAGCGAGGCGTAGGCGGTGGCCATCTCGACCGCGACCACGCCGCCGCCGATCACGACGAGCGAGGCCGGGATCTCCTCGGCGCTGGTCGCCTCGCGGCTGGTCCACGGCTTCGCCTCGGCGAGGCCCTGGATCGGCGGGATCGCGGCGTCGGATCCGGTGCTGACGGCGACCGCGTGCCGCGCGGTGAGGATGCGCTCCTCGCCGTTCGGGGTGGTGACGGTCGACCTGCCGCTCGCCGCTCAGCCGGCCGTGCCCGCGGACGAGGTCGATGCCGGCGGAATCGAGCCAGTTGACCTGGCCGTCGTCCTCCAGTGGCTGGTGAACTCGTCGCGGCGTCCAGCACCGCGCGCACGTCGAGCGAACCGGTCACCGCCTCCGCCGCCCCGCCGACGTGCTGGGCCGCGCGCAGCGCCTGCGGCGAGCGCAGCAGCGCCTTGGACGGCATGCAGGCCCAGTACGAGCACTCGCCGCCGACCAGCTCGCTCTCCACGATCACCGCGGTGAGCCCGCCCTGCACGGCGCGGTCGGCCACGTTCTCGCCGACCGGGCCGCCGCCCAGCACGATCAGGTCGTATTCGTCGGTCATGATCCGCCTCTCGGTCTCGGCGCCGCCGGGTGGGGCAGGATCCACCCTCCCAGAACACGAGCGGCGGGGCGCGGATTCCTACAGAATCGTCAGAATCTCCGCCCCGCGGCGGATCCGCCGGCCAACTCTGAAGGATGTGTGCAACGCCACAGGACGATTCGGCGCGGATCGTCCTGCGGAGTTGCAGGCGTCCGGTCGAATGGCGGATCAGCGGGTGGAGGCTGTCCGAGGGAAAACGCGTTTCGTCTCGCTCCGGCTGCGCCGGTGCTCGCTCAACGACCCCGAAACGCTGCGCCGGTGCTCGCCCAACGACCCCGGAACGCTGCGCCGGTGCTCGCTCAACGACCCCGAAAGGCTGCGCCGGTGCTCGCTCAACGACCCCGAAAGGCTGCGCCGGTGCTCGCTCAACGACCCCGAAAGGCTACGCCGGTGCTCGCCCAACCACCCCGAAAGGCTACGCCGGTGCTCGCCCAACGACCCCGAAAGGCTACGCCGGTGCTCGCTCAACGACCCCGGATGGCACCCCTCAGCCGTTCGCCATCGCCCGGTACTCGCGGGGGCTGCTGCCGACCTCCTGGCGGAACTGCCGGTTGAAGTGCGAGAGGTTCGTGTAGCCGACCTGCCAGCAGATGTCGGCGATGTGCAGGTCCGTCGTCCGCAGCAGCCTCCTGGCCTCCGCCAGGCGCAGCATGTTCACGGTGCGCGCGAACCCGGATCCCGTCGCTCTCGTGAAGAGCCTCGAGGTCGAGGAGGTCGACAAGCCGATGTGCTCGGCGACATCGCTCAGCCGCAGCGAGACTGCAGGTGCTCCTCCACATAGGCGAGCGCCTCGGCGATCGATTCGCTCTCGGCGCTGGGCAGGGGGATCCCCGCCGGGGTGCTCGACAGGCTGACCCGCTCCTCCGCAGGCGCGGCCAGCAGGATGTTCAGCAGCCGCAAGAAGCGCGAGAAGCGGTCGATCCCGAACGTGTCCCGCATCGAGCGCAGAACCTCCCCGCCCTGAGCCGCGCCCGGCCGAGGTACTTGGTGCCGAGCCGGGACTGATCCCGCAGCGTGTCCACGGCGGACAGGTCCAAGACGTCGGCCGAGATGCGCTGCAACAGCTCCGGCGCGAATTGCACGAGTGCGTCTCGCGCCTCGATGACGGTTCCCGGCGCGACCGCGCTGATCCAGTTGTGCGGGAGGTCGCTGCCGATCAGGAACAGGTCTCCCGCCTCGAAGGCGACGGCGGCATCCCCGACGAGCGCGGTGCCGCTGCTCGCCTGGATCAGGTGGATCTCGAGCTCGGGATGATGGTGCCAGCGGGCGAGGGGATGCGGATAGCCGTGCTCGAACCATCGGATCGCGCTGTTGGCGTCGAGCATGATGTGCTCGCGCACGGCATCCGCCGGCGTGGGCCGCTCCGGAGTGGTCATCGTCCGATCATGCGATCCACGTACTCGTTGGCGAACTTGCCGCGAGGATCCATGCGCGCCCGCAGCGCCCGGAAGTCCTGCAGATGCGGGTAGTGCGACTGCACGACCTCCGGGGCCAGCGTGAACACCTTGCCCCAGTGCGGTCGGGGCGCGAACGGGGCCAGCGCGGCCTCGACCTCGGGCAGCACCGCCTGCACGCCCTCGGGATCCTGCTTCCAGGTGAAGTGCACGCACGCGCTCGGACGCTGAGACGCGGCGGACAGCCAGACGTCGTCGGCGGCGACCGTCCGGATCTCCGAGACCAGCAGCACCGGACGGATCCGCTCGGCGATCTGCTGCAACGCCTCCAGCGCCGGGGCCAGATCTTCGAGCGCCACGTAATACTCCGACTGGATCTCCTCGCCGTTGCTGGGCGTGAACTCCAGGCGGAAATGCGGCAGCCGGTCGAAGTACGGACCGGGGGTCCCGCTCTGGTCGGTGCAGAACTCCCCGGACAGCGCGGCGAGCGGGTGCACGGCGCCGGGGCGCGCGTGGCCCCGAAGAAGGTGTCGGGGAACGGCGAGGCGGCATCGGTGGGGAGGGTGTCGACGCCGTCGGCGGGGTGCCCTTCGGCCTGCACCCTCTGCTTGACCCAGACCTGGGCGATGTGCCCGTCGAAGTCGTGGAACAGGCTCACGCTGAACGCGCTGCCCATCAACGCGTTCAGGTCGTCGCTGGTCATCCGCTCGGGCGGGAGGTCGAGGTACACCGCCTGACGCATCTCGAAGGCGGGGGGCATGTCGAGCTCGAGGTGCGTCATCACGCCCAGGGCGCCGAGGGACAGCACGGATCCGAGGAAGATGTCCGGATCCTTCCCGCGCGTCAGCTCCACCAGGTCGCCCTCCGCCGTGACCAGGCTGATCGCGCGCACGCCGGCGGCCAGCGCGACGTGGGCGACCCCGGAACCGTGGGTGCCGGTGGAGCTCGCCCCGGCCACGGAGATGTGCGGCAGGGATCCCATGTTCGGCAGCGCGAGGCCGGCGTCCCAGGCGGCGAGCGCCAGGTCCCCGTAGCGCACCCCGCCCGCGACGCGCACCGTGCCCGCGTCGGTGTCGAAGTCGACGTCGGCGGGCATCGCGTGCAGGGAAACGAGGTCTGCGTCGCTCGCGGCGACCGTGGAGAAGGAATGCCGGGTGCCGAGCGCGCGGATCCGCGGCGTGCGCGCCACCAGGGCCTGCAACTCGTCGATCGACGTGGGCGCATACAGCGTGCCGGGCCCGTAGTCGACGGTGCCGGACCAACTGCGACCGGTGGGAGACGTGGCGATCGTGGACATGACGTGATTCGCTTTCTTTCTCGGTCTCTCGAGGGTGATCTTCTCAGTGCAGGGGGACGGTCCGCGTGTCCGGCATGAGGGACCGGTCCTCGCGCAGCCTGGCACGCTCGGCGCGCGGGAGGATCCGGCCGTTCTCGTCGGTGATGCCGGGCTGCGGCGGGTGGATGAAGTAGCTGCTGACGGTACCGAGGAGGAACAGCGCGACGTAGGTCCAGATCACGCCCGCGATCCCGATCAGCGGGTACAGCAGCGTGAAGATCCCGGGGCCCATGAACGTGGTGAGCCCCCCGCCGAGATTGTGCGCGGAGATGGCGGCGCCCGGGTGCTCCGGCGCCAGTGCGGGGAAGATCGCGGCCATCGGCACGAAGGCGCACACGCTGCAGCCGAACATCACGGCGGCCACGCACATCATGAAGAAGTTGCCGCCGAAGAGGTGCGGGAAGTAGAAGAATGCGAGCATGGTCACCGCCATGCCGACGAACCCGAACCAGCGCATCTGGCGGATCCAGCCGTAGCGATCGCCGATGCGGCCCCACACGACGTTCATGACGAGGCACGTCGTCGCCTGCACGGTCCAGACCTGAATCCACTGGACCTCGGTCAGCCACGGCTGGCTTCCGGCGATCTGCGGGTCGCCGGTGAGGTACAGCGGCATGAAGACAGGGAACGCGTAGAGCGACAGGTTGCACAGGACGCGAAGGAACACAGCCAGGGAGATCGCCGGCTTCTCGACCATGATGGTGACGCCGCGCAGGAGTTCGCGCTTGCGCTCCGCGGGGTGAGCTTGTGCCCGTGTGCCGCCGCGGGGGCGGGTTCGGGACGAGGAACTGGCAGATCAGCGTGCCGGCGGCGGTGAAGGCGAGCGCCAGCCAGAGCGTGCCATGGACGCCGAGCACGGGGACCGTGAGCGAGGGAATGAACGCTCCAGCACACCGAGGCCGAACGAGAAGCAGGTCCAGAACCAGCCCATCGCCGAGGCGCGGCCCTAGGGCTCGACGGTCTCCATGATGATCACCACGAAGCCGTACATGAACAGCGGATATGCCACTCCGCGCAAGGGGTAGAAAGCACGGCCAGCGCCGGGTTCATGATGCCGACGGTGAGGAACAGGACGTGCAGCCCCAGCCACAGCACGCCGCCGATCAGCATCAACCGCTTCGCGCCGATCAGGTCGGCGATGACGCCCGTGGTCCATGCGGCGACGGCTCCCAGCAGGCCGTAGAACGTGAAGGCGAGGCCGGCCGTCGTGATGCCGAAGCCCTGATCCACGGCCAGGAAACGGGCCAGGACAGTGAGGTCGAAACCGTCGCCGGTCATGAAGACCGCGACCGCGACATAGCCGAAGATCAGTCGTCTGGGCATTCCAAGTATCACGGGAGCTCTCCTTCGCGCCGCCAAATGTTCTCGGTTCCGTGTCGACGCGCCTCCCGGGCAGAAGGCGTGTGGGCCTGCCCGGCGGTCGTGCGGAATCCTCGCCGCGAGTCTCGCAATCCCGGAGGAAGGGGTCTAGCCCTGGCCGTGCACCGCACCGGTACTTTCATGCGGCGCCGACGACGCAGCGTGCGCCAGAGCTGCTGCTGGCTGTCAAGGCATCGATCGACCGTGATCGACGACCGGGACGATTCGTGCTGACCGGATCCAGCAACCTGTTGCGTCTTTCGCGCGCGCCGGACAGCCTCGCCGGCCGCGCGGTGACCATTCCGCTCCGAGGATTCAGCCAGGGCGAGTGGACAGAGAGGCGGGACGACATCGTCTCCCGGATCCTGCGCGGCATCAATGCCTACGATGTCTCGAGCGCCCAGAGACACGGGACGGATACATCCGGAGGATCGCGCGCGGGGGCTACCCG
Source organism: uncultured Actinomycetota bacterium (assembly GCA_963791605.1). Taxonomy (GTDB): domain Bacteria; phylum Actinomycetota; class Actinomycetes; order Actinomycetales; family Microbacteriaceae; genus Microbacterium. The sequence goes on from CAWBTB010000006.1 coordinate 499,255, forward strand.
GAAGCCGGGCGCCTCACCGGTCGGCAGCGGGGAGCCGGTTCGACAACTACATCGAACGCCTGCTGGAACGGGAGTCGCCGACATCGCGCGTCGTATCGATGCGGGCCGGATTGAGACGATCCTGCAAACCGAAGATGTTCGTGACGGACCCTGGCCTGGCTCTGCGTATCGGACGAGTCGCCGAGGAACAGTTGCGTGGTGGAGGGGCTCCAGCTCGGATCCGCGATGGAGGGTTTCGTCGTCACGGAGCTCCTCAAGCAGCGGACATGGAGCGACACCGAGTACGACCTCTACCATTGCCGTGACCGCACGGGCATCGAAGTCGACGTCGTCATCGAGCTGCGGACGGTTCTTGCTCCGCTCGCTCCGGAACCGGATTGTCGTCGGTCCCTGAACGAGCCGAAGGGGTGTTGGTCCTGCACAGGCGGGCGTTTCGCGAAGTTGTCCACAGTTTGGATAGTGGCGTTGATCTGGGGGTTGAATGTCGGTGGCTCCGGGTTGAATGGGGGTATGACATCGACGGTGACCCCGGTTCTGGAGCAGGTGAGTGACCTGCTCGCTGGGGTGTGCCCGTCGGCTGAGGGTGGCGCCCTCGATGCGGTGTCGCCGGCGGATCTGGTCGGGTTGCTGCTCGCGGTCGGGCGGGCGCAACGCCTCGTGGATGCGGTGGTCACGTCGGTGGCGGGGGAGGTGCTGGTTCGGGACCGTCGGCTCTCGGCGGAGCGGGTGAGTTCTGCGGCGGGTGTCGGGACGCGACGGAGTTGTTGCGGCGCGCCCTGCGGGTGGATGCGGGTACGGCCCGCCGATATGTGACCGCCGCGGACGGGATGCACCAGGACCTGTCGTTGTCAACGGGGGAGCATCTCCCTGCACGGTTCGCGGCTCCGGGTCAGGTCCTGCAGGACGGGGAACTGTCGGTGACGGGGTTCCTCGCCGCGACGGGCCCGTTGGCGCGTGCGGCGTCCCGGATCAGCGCCGCGATTCTCCCCCCGGGACCGTGTCTCGCCGACGCCGCCCGGGGGCTGGACCTCGCGTGATGCAGGCGGGCCGGCCTCGCCCGACGACGGTGGGCTCGGCGCGCTCGCGAAGTACATCGTGTTGGTGCTGGACCCGGATGGAAAGAACCCCGACGATGACCGGGCCCACCGGAAACGGGGCCTCACGTGGGCCGGATCCGGAACGGGCCGGTCCCAGTCCGGGGGGCCTACTCCCCGATGTCGCCGGACAATTGCAGCGTCTGCTGGACGCATTCCTGAACCCGAAAGCCGACCGCACCAGGGACAACGGCGATGGCACGGCGGGCGGTGCGGCAACGCGGCGGCGGGTGGCAGCCGGTGGGGGGACGTCCGGTGTGCGGTCACCGCAGCGGCTCCGACACCGACACCGACGATGCCGATGTCGAGGTCGAGGCTGACACGGCCGCCGATGCTCGCGGCCACGGCGGGCCCGGATGTCCTGCCGGTGCCGGGCGATCCGCGGTCTCCGGCGCAGAAACGGCATGACGCGTTCGCGGCGATCCTGACCACCACCGCTGGGCGGGGCGGGTTCCCGACCCTGGGTGGTGCCGCCCCGACGCTGGTCGTGTCCGTTCACCGCGGAGGACTACGCGAACGGGGCGGGGCGGGCGAGCATCGAGGGCACGGGGTGGGATGTGCCGTTCGGGGTGGCCCGGCAGACCGCGTGCGCGGGCGGGATCCAACGGGTCCTGTTCGACGCGCACGGGCAGATTGTGTCCATCGGGACGACCGCGAGGATCTTCACGGCCCTGCAACGGCGGGCGATCATCCTCCGCGACCGGGAATGCGTGATCCCCGGCTGCCACATCCCGGCGACGTGGTGTGAGATCCACCACGTGATCGAATACAAGGACGGCGGCCCGACGCATACGAGCAACGGTGTCTCGCGCTCTGCTGGCATCACCACCGCACCCTGGACACCTCCGGCTGGCACATCCGCATGCGACAAGGGACCCCGGAGATCCGGGGACCCTCCTGGTGGGACCCACACCGCGGCTGGCACCGCCCCCGGATCCGTGCAGGTACCCGCCGCACCCTCGCCGACGCACTCAGCCCACCCCGCGGGTGAAAGCCCCTCAGCGGAAGCAGGGACGGTCACCCGGTCACCCGCCGGCCGAAGGATCCGCTCATCCTCGTCGAGGGTGGCGGACTGCGGCGGCGCGCGAACTGTCTACCGCTCCGTGCGCGAAGCGGTGAAGAAGGCCGCACTCAATGGCGTAGTCAAAGAGAACTTCATCATCGACTTGCGCGACGACGCCTTGTCCGAGGATTTCCGTGAGCGCACCGGCATCGACGTCGACGTCGTCATCGAGCTACGGGACGGATCCGTCATCGCTTTCGAGATCAACGCGAGCAGCACGATCAAGCAGGAGCACTTCCGCGGACTGAGGTTCTTGCGCGATCGGCTCGGGGCGCTACCCATCGCCGCGCTGTGGGAGGTGTGACGCCAACGCCCGTCCTCCTCACAGCCGCGGGTCGACGGGTCCGACTCGAGGGCCAGGACCGCGAAGACCGGTTCGTGCACCCGCCACAACGGTTCACCGGCAACGAACCGTTCGAGCGCCTCGATGCCGAGCGCGTACTCGCGGGACGCCAGCGAACGCTTGTGGCCGAGTGTCGCGGCCGCAGCCGGTCGAGGTTCTCCGGCTCGGTGTAGTCGGGGCCGTAGATGATCCGCAGGTATTCGCGCCCGCGGACCTTGATGCCGGGCTGTGCCACCCCTTCTCCGTACGGACCAGGTTGGCCAGCGGCTTGACGACCATGCCCTCACCGCCGGCGGCGGTCAGCTCCGTCCACCACGCAACACCTGCGAGGACCGAGGCGTCGTTGAGGAGGTCGACGACGAGCCGACGGGTGACCCGGACCAGATCGGGGTCGGCGGCGGCCAGTCGGTCGGCGATCGCGAGGTGCCAGCAGGTGGTCGCGGTCGCCCCAGGTCCGACCCTCGGACGCGAGCACCTGGAACGGCGCCAGCTGCACGCCCTCGAGCCCTTCGGTCGGCCAGACATAGCGGCGGTACGCGTCGGTGAACGGCTTCTGCGTTGGTCAGCGCGTCCTGCGTCGGCGAGGACGGCCGAGACGTCGAGCCCGCGCGAGGCCGCGGTGGCGAGGGCTGCGACCGCTGCCGGCAGCGAGGCCCGCGCGGCAGCGCCGACCGCGGCGTACTGCGTCCGCAGCAGGTCCTCCGCCTTCGCCGACCAGGGCAGCAGCTCGCAGTCGAGCAGCACCCAGTCCGCGTCCAGCTCGTCCCACAGCCCGGCGCCGGCGATGGCTGCGCGAACCGCGCCAGCAGCTGCTCGGTCGGCGCCTCGTCGAAGAACGACCGGCCGGTACGGGTGTAGACGATCGCGCCCGCCTGCCGTCCGGCGAACGGCGTCGCGGCGGCGAGCCGTCGCGGCAGACCAGCGACGACGGCCCGCGAGCCCATGTGCTTCTCCTCGCAGACGCACCTCGTCGACCCCGCTGGCCGGTATGCGCGAAGGCCACGGCGGGTGCTCGAGCAGGTCGCGCGCGCGACGAGGTCGCGCACGGCGCCATCGTCGGCGGCAGGTAGGGCAGCCAGCGAGGGTTCGAGCGCGAACCGGCTCATCACCTCGAGGCCGCCGGCCGCGTTGTCCTCGCGCAGCTGATCCGGCCGGCGATGCGGGTCTCGACGACGCGGCTTGCCGAGCACGTCGTTGATGTCGAGGTCGTCCGGGCGCGCGCTCGGGCGCCTCGACGAGGAAAGCGGCTTGACCGGCTCGTACCAGACCTTCTCGGCCGGCACGGAGACGACCTCACGCTCCGGGTAGCGCAGGGCGGTGAGCTTGCCGCCGAAGACGCAGCCCGGTGTCGAGGCACATGGTGTTGTTGACCCACTCCGGCTCGAGGCGTCGGCGTGTGCCCGTAGAGCACCATCGCCGCGGCCGCGGTAGTCGTTGGCCCACGGGCAGCCGAACCGGGAGGCCGTACTCGTCGGTCTCACCGGTCGTGTCGCCATAGAGCGCGAAGGACCGCACCCGGCCGGACGCGCGTCCGTGGTAGGCCTCCTTGAGCCCGGCGTGCGCGACGACGAGCGTGCCGTCGTCGAGGACGAGGTGCGAGACGAGCCCGTCGCAGAACTCCTCCACCTCAGCGCGGAACTCCTCGGTCCTCGCCGGCCAGCTGCGCCAGCGTCTCGGCGAGGCCGTGGCTCACCGTGACCTGGCGTCCGCCGAGCGCGCGGACCAGCTTGTGCTCGTGGTTGCCAGGCGACGCACGGCGCGTGACCGGCCGCGACCATGCCCATGACGAGGCGCAGCACGCCCGGGGAGTCGGGGCCGCGGTCGACGAGGTCGCCGAGGAAGACGGCCTTGCGTCCCTGGGGGTGGCGGCATCGACCGGCCGGCCGTGCGCGTCCCGGACGAGGTCGTAGCCCGGGCTCGCCGAGCAGGGTCTCGAGCTCGGACCGGCAGCCGTGCACGTCGCCGATGACGTCGAAGGGGCCGTGGTCGTCGGAGAAGTCGTTGAGCAGGCGCTCGCGCACGACGACCGCGGCGGCGACCTCGTCCTCGACGACCGCAGGACGTGGACCTTGCGGAAGCCCTCCTTGCCGAGGCTGCCGGAGCGACCGCGCGCAGCTGGTCGTGCTGCCGCCTGACGACGCCGGCGCCGAGCGCGCGGTCGGTCCGAGCGGCGTTGCGCTGCAGGCAGACCGACTCGGGCAGGTCGAGCACGACCGCGACCGGCAGCACGTCGTGGGCCTTGGCGAGTTCGACCAGCTGCCGGCCGCACGTCGGGCTGCACGTTGGTCGCGTCGACGACGGTGAGCCTGCCCGCGGCCAGCCGCTTGCCGGCGATGAAGTCGAGCGCCTCGAAGGCGTCCGGCGCTGCGGCCTGGTTGTTCTCGTCGTCCGAGACCAGGCCGCGGCAGAAGTCGCTCGAGATGACCTCGAACGGCCGAAGTGCGCGCGCGCGAAGGTCGACTTGCCGGACCCGGAGGCGCCGACGAGCACGACGAGCGACAGCGCGGGGACGTCGAGAGACCCGCCCCTCCTATGACCGGGCGCCGGGGGCGCGGGGCGTGCTGGGGGCGCGCGGCGTCCGGGCGCGCGGTGTCGGGGAGGCGGGTAGAAGAGGGCGAGCTGCGTCGGTGGCCCGTGCTCGGCGTCGCTGGTGCCGACATCGGGCAGGCTCGGCCGTGTACCCGAACCGCGCGGCGACCGCTCCGTCCAGTCGCGGAATTGCGTCCTGGTCCATTCGAACCGGTGATCATCGTGCCGGAACGATCCCGCGGCGAGCGCGGGATAGCGCACGTTGTGCTCGGCGTTGGGCGTCGTGACGATGACCGCCGCGGTGCGGCATGGGCGAACACCGCGTGCTCCAGCGCTGCGAGTCGGGACGGATCCACGTGCTCGACGACCTCCATCAGCACCATGGCGTCAAAGCCGCGCAGACGGTCGTCGCGATAGACGACGGATCCGTGGAGCAGCCGGATCGCTGGCCGTTCGGCATCGGGGCGGTGTCGAGGTGCAAGGCCTGCGCCGCGAGGGCGAGCGCGCGGGCGGAGACGTCGACTCCGAGGATGGGCGTGCACCGGCGGTCCTTCGCCAGACGCGTCAGCAATGCACCGGGTCCGCAACCCAGGTCGACGACGCGCGTGGCACCCGCGTCGTGCAGCGCGGCGATGACCGCGTCTTTGCGCCGCACCGCGACGGCGTCTCTTGAGCCGGAGCGGTCCGCGGGGCGCCGCGTGCCGGCGTCGTCGAAGGTCTCCGGCGGGCGCCTCGGGCGGGAGCCGACCGGGGGACTCGACGAGCGCGCTGGTGGGCAGGTAGCGGCGGGTGATGAGGTCACGCTCCGGGTGTGCGGCGAGCCAGCCGGCGCCGCTGCGGACGAGCTTGTCGACCTCGTCGGTGGAGACCCAGTAGTGCTTGGCGTTGTCGAGGACCGGGAGGAGGACGTAGAGATGGGCCAGGGCCGTGGCGAGGGGGATCCGTCCCGTCAGCGGACCGCGCCGTATCGCGAGGGACCCCACTCCGGGACGGCCGGGTCGAGGGGGATGCGGTGCTCGGTCACGGCCCAGCCGAGCGGCTCGAAGAGACGGTGGACGAGGCTCGGCGCCGCCGCGTGGGGACGGCAAAGACGTCGACGTCCAACGGGACGGGCGGTCGGGCAGTCCGGCCGTTGGTCGCAGCGGCCGGCCATGGCGGTCCGGAACACCTTGCCGAGGGCGACCGCGAGCATCCTCGACGCGGCATAGGGGCGGTCGTTCACGTAGTGGTCCAGCGAGCCGCTGTCGCCGCGGAATCTCTTGTTGCGCACCAGACCGACGGGTCGATCTCGAGCAGCAGGGCGGCCGTGCAGCGCCGCGCCGTCGCTTCGGGGTAGAACACGTGGATCTCGCCGACCGGTGGCGAGAACGTCTGCGCCTGGCGGGATGCTTATGCAGCAGGTACCCGAAGACGGTGGCATCGACGCCGACACCTTCGTCCGGCCCGGGTTCCGGCTCGTACGTGATCGTGAGCAGCATCCATCCACCCTCCCACGCCGTCGGCGTGGCCGTGCTTCATCTCGCTCCGCTCGCTCAGGTGCGTGCGGGGGCGGCCGCTCAGCGTGCGAGCAGCACGTGCGTCGGGGTCGGCGCAGGAGTGCGGTGCAGGATCCGGACCGGTACACCGGTGCGGTCGTCCAGGTCGAGCACGCTGATCTCGTCCGAGCGCTGGCCCGCGACCAGCAGGGCGCCGTCGTGCACGAGGTGGTGGCGGGGCCAGTCCACGCCGGAGTCGGCGAGTGCGAGCGGCTCGACCCGCTCGCCCGATCCGCGCACGCGGAGGGCGGCGATCGTGTTGCTGCCGCGCACGCCGGCGTACAGGGTCTCGCCGTCGCGGGAACGGGACAGCTCGGACGGGTAGTCGAAGCCGGGCGTCGCGATCTCCGACACGAGCGTGCCGGCGACGAGACCCCAGCGGCCCTCCCGGTCGGCGGCCAGCGTGAACACCTCGCAGGAGTACTCGGTGACGACGTGCAGGTGTCCGCTGGGATGCACGACCATGTGCCGGGGTCCGGATCCGCGCGGCAGCACGACCTCGTGGTCGGGCAAGCCAGCGCTGCTGGCGCCGGGCCCCCGCCCACCGCGACGCCAGATGCGCACGAGGTCGTAGCCGAGGTCGGTCGTCGCGATCCGCCCGTCGGGCAGGAACGCCGCCGCGTGCGCATGGGAGAAACGCGCGGATCGCCGTTCGGGTCCAGGCGGTGCGGATCCGAGGCGTACGGATCGATGGCGGCTCGGGATCCGCTCGGCCGTCCGTGACGGCCGTCGCTGCCGTCGCGCGCCTCTTCGAAACGGTCCCTGGACCTTTCGGACGGAAGCCGCGGGAACAGGGCCGCGCGCAGTTCCGCCGCCTTGTCGCGCGCCGCGGGCTGCAGGGGACCGTCGGCGCCCAGCCCGATCCGCACCACCCGGCCGTCGCCGTAGCAGCTCGCGAGCAGGAAGCGTCCGTCCGGCGAGACCGCCAGATGGCACACGTACTTCCCCGCCGCGACCGGGCGCCCGAGCGGGCGCAGCGCGCTCGCGCCTGTGCTCGCGAAGGCCGCAACCTCGCCGGTGCCCTCGAGCGCCGCGTAGACCACGTCGAGCACCGGGTGCTGCGCGAGCCACGACGGCGAGGGCGCCGGCACGACGGCTCCGCGATAGGCGAGCGCCGAATCGGTCCCTGCCCTCACAGGAGCGTCCACGGCGAGCAGCCCGATCCCGGCCCCCGCACCGTCCATGTCGGCGCCGTAGCCACCGACCCAGAATCGCGTCATACGCGCCCCTTCCTTCCGTCTATTTCTGCCGAACGGTCGCCTCGAGCTCGTGTTTCCGACCGTTTCGCAGAAATAGACGGGGGGGGAGGGACGGTCAGTCGACCAGGTCGTGCCGCACGACGATCTGGTCGCGCGCGGGGCCGACGCCGATCGCCGAGATGCGCGCGCCGCGACATCCGCTCCAGCGCGAGCACGTAGTCCTGCGCGTTCTTCGGCAGGTCCTCGAACGTGCGGGCGCCGGTGATGTCCTCGGTCCAGCCGGGGAACTCCTCGTAGATCGGCATGGCGTGGTGGAAGTCGCTCTGGTTCACCGGCACCTCGTCGTGGCGCACGCCGTCGACGTCGTAGGCGACGCAGACCGGGATCTGCTCGAGCCCGGTCGAGCGATGTCGAGCTTGGTGAGCACGAAGTCGGTGATCGCCGTTGATCCGGGCCGCGTAGCGGGCGATCGGGGCGTCGTACCAGCCGGTGCGGCGCGGGCGGCCGGTCGTCGTGCCGAACTCGAAGCCGCGCTCGCGCAGGAACTCGCCCTACTCGTCGAACAGCTCGGTCGGGAACGGGCCGGCGCCGACGCGGGTCGTGTACGCCTTCACGATGCCGATCGACGCGGTCGATGCGGTTCGGGCCGATGCCGGAGCCGGTCGCGGCGCCGCCGGCGGTCGCAGTTCGAGGAGGTGACGAACGGGTAGGTGCCGTGGTCGACGTCGAGCATCGTCGCCTGGCCGCCCTCGAACAGCACGTACTTGCCGTCGCTCGAGCGCCTGGTTGAGCAGCAGCGACCGGTGTCGGCGACCATCGGGCCGCAGCCGCTCGGCGTAGCGTCAGCAGCTCCTCGACGACCTCGTCGACCGAGATCGCGCGGCGGTTGTAGACCTTCACCAGCAGGTGGTTCTTCTGGTCGAGGGCGCCCTCGACCTTCTGGCGCAGGATGTTCTCGTCGAAGAGGTCCTGGATGCGGATGCCGACCCGGTTGATCTTGTCGGCGTAGGCCGGGCCGATGCCGCGGCCGGTGGTGCCGATCTGGCGCTTGCCGAGGAAGCGCTCGGTCACCTTGTCGAGGGTGCGGTGGTACTGGCGTGATGACGTGCGCGTTGGCGCTGACCTTGAGGCGCGAGACGTCGACGCCGCGGGCGATCAGCGCCTCGAGCTCGTCGAACAGCACCTCGATGTCGACGACGACGCCGTTGGCGATGACCGGCGTGACGCCGTCGGTCAGGATGCCGGAGGGCAGCAGGTGCAGCGCGTACTTCTCGTCGCCGATGACGACCGTGTGGCCGGCGTTGTTGCCGCCGTTGAACTTGACGACGTAGTCGATGCGGCTGCCGAGCAGGTCGGTCGCCTTGCCTTTGCCTTCGTCGCCCCACTGGGCGCCGATGATCACGATTCCTGGCATGGGTTCATCCCCCTTGGGTGCGGCGTGTGGCCGCCGTGCTTTTCGCCGGGTTTGCACCGGCCGATGAGCTGGCCCGATCGGGCGCCTTCATCCTATCGGAGGGGCTGGACGCCGTATCGGAGGAGCTGGGCGCCGTTCCGGGACGACCGGAGCGTATCGGTGGCGGGAATTCCGCGATCGATGACCGCCACGGCACTCGTCGGATGTCGGTGGCTGCTGCGACGATCGGAGTATGCCGGAGACCACGCAGGGACGATCGACGCACCCCCCGGGGAGCGATCGTGCGGCCGCCGCGCCCGCGAGGAGGAGCGGCGCGCTCACCCTCATCGCGGCGCTGATCACGGTCCTGCTGTGGGCGTCGGCATTCATCGGGATCCGCGGCGCCGGACCGCACTTCGACCCCGGATCCCTGGCCCTGCTGCGCATGATCGTCGGGACCCTCGCCCTCGGCGCCATCGCGTTGCGGCACGGGATCCGCATGCCGGCCCGCCGGCAGTGGTTCCTGGTGGCGGTGTGGGGTGTGGGCTGGTTCTGCGTCTACAACCTGGCGCTCAACGCCGCCGAGCACTCCCTCGACGCGGGCACGGCTGCGATGGTGGTGAACCTCGCCCCGCTCATGGTCGTCGTGTTCAGCGGACTCTTCCTGCACGAGGGCTTCCCCCGGCCGCTGCTGATCGGCGCCCCGATCGCGTTCGGCGGGGTGGTGCTCATCGGTGTGAACTCGGGGAAGGGCGCCGGCTTCGACATCGCCGGCCTGCTGCTCGCACTGCTCGCCGCCGTCATGTACGCGGGGTGCACCCTGCTGCAGAAACGCCTGCTGACCGGCGGCGCCGATGCGACAACGCTCACCTGGCTGGGTGCCGCCGCCGGGACGGTCGCGCTGCTGCCGTGGACCGGCAGCCTGATCGGCGCGGTGCAGACGGCGCCGATCGACGCGACGCTGTGGGTCGTGTACCTCGGCGTCTTCCCCACCGCGATCGCGTTCACGACCTGGGCGTACGTGCTGCAGCGGAGCACTGCGGGCCAGACCTCGGCGACCACCTACGTCGTGCCGGCGATCGCGATCCTGCTGTCGTGGCTGATCCTCGGCGAGGTGCCGACACCGCTCATGCTCCTCGGCGGTGCGCTCTGCCTGCTCGGCGTTCTCATCACGCGACTGCGGTGGCGACGACGAGGCGGCGCGGCCACGCCGAGCCGGGCCCCCGCCGCACGATCTGAACCCGACGGCACGACCAGGGTCTGCAGGATCGGAATGGTCAGGGGGACGGATGCGCTCGGCCCTCGGCTGCCAGATGGCCGGATATCCGGCTATTGACCCGCAGGGGAGGCGCGATCAGGACGACTGCGATAGGAATGAGAGGGGACGGTTCGTCCCGCGACTCAGGGGATGTCATGACCTATCCGGAGAATCCGCAGCCCGGCCCGCCCTACCCGACGGCGCCGAACGGGGGATACGGCCAGCCGGTCTACCCGATGCCCTATCTCGCGCCGCCGGAGCCCAAGGGGCTGAGCATCGCGTCGATGGTGCTCGCGCTGGTCTCGATCCTGGCGGGCTTCACCTTCCTGGTGCCGATCACCGCCCTGATCCTGGGCATCATGGGGCTGCGCAAGGAGCCGGCCGGCCGCGGCATGGCTCTGACCGGCGTGATCGTCTCGAGCCTGATCCTGCTGGTCTGGGCGTCATCGTCGGCACCGTCATCGTCCTCGCATCTCGACCCCCGCGAGCGCGCCACCACCTACCAGCCCTCCTGAGCGCGCGGATCCCTGAGTCTCCGTCGCCTGTCGGGGCCGCGGATGGGGAGGACTCCCCATCCGGCTCGGAGCGGGACGGCGGTTACGCTGGCAGAGGTCACGGACGCACGGTCGGACATCGGGGGATCCACACGTGAGCAACGACATCGACGCCTCGCCGCAGCACATCGGCACTCCGGGTGCGCAGACGCCGCCGGCCCGCCCTCCCACGGCATCGCACGTCGCCCCGGCCCCCGCGATCCCGCCGGCTCCGCCGATGCCGCCCGCACCGAGCCTGCGCGTCGCGCCCGACCGGACCCGCGCCCGCCCAGCCCGCGCCCCCAGCCGCAGCCCCGGCCCAGCCCGCGCCCCCGAGCGCAAGCGCGACCCCGGCCCCGAGCACGGGGGGCCCTTCGACGGGCTCAGGGACCGGGACCGCGCCAGGGACCGGCAGCACCGCCGCGGCCGCCGGGGCCGCCGCCAAGCCCGCCCCGACCGAGGCCGAGATGGCGCGCGCGCGGCAGATCCTGGGCACGGTGTCCACCGCCTATTCCACGCGCATGGTCGGACAGGATCGCCTGCGCACGAGCCTGCTCCTCGCCCTCATGGCCGGCGGCCACATCCTGCTCGAGTCCGTGCCGGGCCTCGCCAAGACGACCGCGGCGAGCACTCTGGCCGACACGGTCAGGGCCGACTTCAAGCGGATCCAGTGCACGCCCGACCTGCTGCCGAGCGACATCACCGGCACCCAGATCTACGACGCGGCCAGCGGCACCTTCCGCACCGTGCTGGGCCCGGTGCATGCGAACTTCGTTCTGCTCGACGAGATCAACCGCTCCAGCGCCAAGACCCAGAGCGCCATGCTCGAGGCCATGCAGGAGCGGCAGACCACGATCGGCGGCGAGATCTACCGGGTGCCCGCGGCCGTTCCTCGTGATCGCGACGCAGAACCCGATCGAGCAGGAGGGCACGTACGAGCTGCCCGAGGCGCAGATGGATCGCTTCCTGCTCAAGGAGATCGTGGAGTACCCGAGTCCGGCCGACGAGCTCGAGGTGCTCGCGCGCATCGACTCCGGCGCTCTGGACCCGGATCGAGCACGCGCAGACCACGATCAGCCTCGACGACGTCGAGCAGCTGCAGGACATCTCCTCCCGCGTCTACGTCGACCCCGCGATCCGCAACTACATCGTCTCGCTCGTCTACGTCACCCGGAACCCGGTGCCGTACATCGGCGAGACGCTCGGCGGCTACATCAAGTACGGCGCGAGCCCGCGCGGATCCATCGCGTTCCTGCAGGCCTCGCGCGCACTCGCCCTGCTGGCCGGGCGCTCGTACGTGATCCCCGAGGACGTGCGGAACCTGCGCCACCTCGTGCTGCGCCACCGCGTGCTGCTGACGTTCGAGGCCGAAGCCGAGAACGTGCGCAGCGAAGACGTCATCGACGCCATCTTCGGCGCCGTCCCCACCCCCTGACCGTCGGACGCTGAGCCTGTCGAAGCGCCCACCGACATCCGGTTGCTGAGCTTGTCGAAGACATCCGGGGAGCCTCGAGCGAGTCCGAACACCGAGGAACCAGTCATGGCCAGCCTGCTGACGCCGGTGAAGGGCAAGCTCTTCATCCAGTCGTCGCGCAAGTCGACGCACGCGCTCGACGGCGCGTACGCGTCGCTGCTGCGCGGGCACAGCCTCGACTTCGACGATCTGCGCGCCTACGAGTACGGCGACCAGATCCGCGACATCGACTGGAAGGCGACCGCGCGGCTCGGATCCCCCGTGGTGCGCCGCTCGCTCGCCACCCGCATGCACACCGTGCTGTTCGCCGTCGACACCGGCCTGTCGATGACCGCGCTCGCGCACGACGAGAAGCCGAAGAAGGATCTGGCGATCCTCACGGTCGGAGTGCTCGGTCTGCTCGCGCTCCGGCATGGCGACGACTTCTGCCTGGTCAGCGGCGATTCCGAGTCCGTGCGACGGCGCGAGATCGGCCGCAGCGAGGCCGCCCTGGAGCACACCCTGCGCACGATCGACCGTGCGGTCGACGAGGCCGCGGCGCCGAGCGACCGCGACGCGCTGCTGTCGTACATCGCGCGCACGATCGCGCGGCGCATGATCGTGGTCGTGGTCACCGACGACACTCCGGTCAGCGCCGAGACCGAACGGCTGCTGCGCCGCCTGCGGGTGCAGCACGACGTGCTCTGGATCACGCTGCGCGACGCGGAGCCCGTGCTCGAGGTGGCGACGACATCCCGGGCGGGGACCGGGCGGCCCGTGCCGCTTCGCGCGCGCCGCGACGTCGCCTCGCACTGGGCGATCCCGGAGTTCATGCAGGGCGACGCCGAGCTCGCCGCCGAACTGCACGCCGCCGACGCCGCCGAGGCCGCGCGCACCGAGACGCTGCTGCGGCGGCTGGAGATCACGCACGTCGCCCTCGCCGAACAGGATGAGGCGGTCGGCGCGCTGCTCGAGATGCTGGATGCGAGGTCCCATGTCCGGCGCGGATGAGCTGTACCCGCCCGCCCAGTACGGCTGGGGATGGATCCTGCTCGCGATCGGGGTGCTCGTGGCCGTCGCCGGGATCGCCTGGCTCGTCGTGGTGCTGACCCGGCCGCGTCGCGCGATCGCGTTCGTGGCGGGCCCTGCCGCCCCTCCCGTGCTCACAGCCGACGCCGCGACGGTGCTGCGCCAGGAGTACCTCGGCGCGATCGCGCAGATCGAGGCCGACTACCGCGCAGGCGCGAGCGACGCCCGCCGCGCCAACCTCGATCTCAGCCGCGTGGTGCGCGGCTTCGTGAACGAGTACAGCGGCATCGAGGCGCCCGTGCTGGCCCTCGACGACCTGGTGCGCCTGGGCGTGCACCCCTCCCTCGTCGACGCGATCGGCCGCAACTACTACCCGAGCATCTTCCGGCGCACCGCCCCGGTCGATCCGCTCGTCGGCGCCGAGGCCGCGCGCAAGGTGGTGACGACGTGGTACTAGCGAACGCCTGGATCCTGTACGCCGTCCTCGGCGCGGTCCTCGTCGCGATCGTCGTCGGCGTGCTGCTGGGGCTGCGCGGTCGCGGCAGGGGCGACTCCGCCGCGGGCGCGCCGATCGCCCGCGCCGAGCGGATCCGCGCCCTGCCCGCGTTCCGCCGCGCCGTCCGCCGCCGCCAGGCCGCGCTGGCCGGCATCGTCGCCCTGGGGATCCTCGCCGTCGCGCTCGGCGGCGTCGTCGCCGCGCGCCCCGTGGCGCAGAAGACGATCCAGCCGGTGTCCACCAACCGCGACATCATGCTGTGCCTGGACGTGTCCGGATCCATGACCGACGTCGACAAGGAGATCACCTCGATCTTCGACAAGCTCGCCGACGGCTTCAAGGGCGAGCGGATCGGGCTGACGATCTTCAACAGCTCGGCCGTGCAGGTCTTCCCGCTCACCGACGACTACGCCTTCGTCCAGGAGCACCTGCGCAGCCTGATGAAGGGCTTCGACTACAAGACCGACGTGCCCGAGCAGTGGGTCGGCACCATGAACGGCGTCGGCGCCTCGCTCATCGGCGACGGACTGGCCTCGTGCGTGCTGCGGTTCGACCACGCCGACCAGAAGCGCGCCCGCTCGATCATCCTCGCCACCGACAACGAGGTGAACGGATCCCCGATCGTGTCGCTGCAGGAGGCCGCCGACTACGCGGCCTCGAAGAAGATCCGCATCTACACGATCAACCCGGTCGACGGGGTGGACGTGCCGAACAGCAAGACCCTCGCGGAGGCCGCTGCCACCACCGGCGGCAAGGCGTACGCGCTGCGCGCAGACCACCACGGTCGGCGACATCATCACGCAGGTGCAGAAGCAGGAGGCCTCGCAGCTCAAGGGCCAGGCCACCGTCATCTGGACCGACGTGCCGCAGCTGTGGATCGGCGCGCTGATCGTGATCGCGCTCGGCTTCGTCGTGCTGCTGTGGAGGGTGCGCCTGTGATCCTCCAGCCCGTCATCGCGCCGTTCCTGGCGATCCTGCTCGTGCTGCCCGTGCTCGGCGCAGCCGTGTGGATGCTGGTGCGGTCCTCTGGGGTCGTTGAGCGAGGACGGAGCGCCAGCGACGACCGAGACGAAACGCGGTCCTCCGCGGGAAACCGCGTTTCGTCTCGCTCCGACTCCGTCGGTGCTCGCTCAACGACCCCGAAAGAGGCTCGCTCGACGACCCCGAAAGAGGCTCGCTCGGCGACCCCGAAAGAGGCTCGCTCGGCGACCCCAGGCGGGGCGGGCCCGGCCATCTGGATCCTGCGCGTCCTGCTCGTGCTCGCCTGCGGACTCCTGCTGCTGCGGCCCGGCGTGCCCGGTGGCCACGTGCGCACGCTCGCCACATCCACCGACGTGCTGATCGCCGTGGACACCACCGCGAGCATGGTCGCCGAGGACTGGGACGGCACGGATCCGCGCATGGACGGCGTCCGCCAGGACGTGCGGGCGATCGTCGCCGCCTATCCCGGCGCCCGGTTCGCGCTGATCACCTTCGACGCCACGCCCGTGCTGCGGCTGCCGATGACCACCGACAGCGGGGCGCTCATCTCGGCCGTGGACGTGCTGCAGCCCGAGGTGACCCGGCAGTCGAAGGGCAGCTCGATCGGCATCGCGGACCAGCTCGTCGCTCAGACGCTGCAGAGCGCGCAGAAGGCGTCGCCGGACCGCGCCCGGCTGGTGTTCTACCTCGGCGACGGCGAGCAGACCGTGTCGACCAGCCCCGAGTCGTTCTCCGGCGCCAAGAAGTACGCCTCCGGCGGAGGGGTGCTCGGCTATGGCACCACGCAGGGCGGCCCGATGCGCGAGACCACGGGCGCTGGCGCTTCGACGGCCGGGACCGGCGACTACATCCAGTACCAGGGCACCGACGCGCTGAGCCGGATCGACGAGAAGAACCTGCAGCAGATCGCGAGCGAACTCGGCGTGAAGTACCAGCACCGCACGGCGCAGCAGAAGGCCGTGTTCCCGCCCGCGCCGACCTCGACGATGGCGTACCGGGAGAACGACCCGCTCACCCAGCCGACCGACCTGTCCTGGATCGTGGCGCTCGTCGTCGTGGCGCTGCTGTGCGTCGAGATCGCACGGGCGACGACCCTCATCATGCGCATGCGCGGACTGTCCGTCCGTCCGACGTCGGGAGGTGAGAACGCATGACCAGCATTCATCCGGGGTCGTTGAGCGAGGACGCCGAAGGCGACCGAGACGAAACGCGGAACCCCCACGATGCGGGCGTTTCTTCTCACTTCGCTCGCTCAACGACGGGTTCGGAGACGGACGCCGCCGCGCACGCGCTGCTCGCCGCGAACCGCCGGCGCCGCGCGGTCCGCCGGTGGATCGCCTGGGGGTCGATCCCGCTGCTCATCGTCGCCGCCCTGTTCGTCGGCAAGATCCTGAGCCTGTACGCATTCGCGTACCAGTCGATCACCGCGTATGTCGCCGGCGACTACAGCGGATCCGTCAGCGCCGCGCACGGCCTCGACCCGGCCAACTGGTTCGAACCGTACAAGGCGCCCTTCGATCAGGGCGTGGGCCTGGCCGAGTCCGGCAAGCTCGCCGCGGGCCAGAAGAAGTTCGAGGAGTCGTTGCAGCTCGCACACGGCCTGGAGGTCTGCGCGGTGCGCTTCAACCTCGCCCTGGTGCTGGAGCGCGAGGGCGACGCGGCCGCAGACAAGCAGGATCCGACGACCGCGCTCGAGTACTACGCGCAGGCACTGCAGGTCAGTGCCGACAAGCCCAAGGCGTGCGACAGCAAGCAGGCGCAGCAGCAGTCCCCGGACCCGCAGCGCGACATGAGCCAGTCGAACAAGGATCAGCAGGACCGGTTGAAGCAGAAGCAGCAGGAGCAGCAACAGCAGCAGCAGCAGAACCCCGACCAGGGCAAGCCCAAGCCGCAGGATCCGCCGCCGCAGCAGCCCGACCAGGGCAAGCTCGACGACCTGCAGAAGAAGCTGCAGCAGGGCGAGCAGGAGCGCCAGCAGAACCAGCAGAACGGCACCGACAACGGCGGCAGCACCGGAACGGACAAGCCATGGTAGAGCGCAGCGATCCGCCCCGGTACGTCTCCGACTCGGCCGGAGCTCCGCCGCTCCCGCCCCCCGGCGGATACCGCGGCGCGCGCCGCTCCCTCCTCGGCCAGGTGCCGCTGCCGGTTCCCGTCTCGGGGTCGTTGAGCGAGGACGCGCAGCGACCGAGACGAAACGCAGACCGAGACGAAACGGGGTTTCCCGCGGAGGACCGCGTTTCGTCTCCGTCGTCGCTGGCGCTCCGTCCTCGCTCAACGACCCCGGCTGAAGCGCCGAAGAAGAGCCCGCTCGGCTGGATCGCTCTCGGCGCCGTGATCCTGTTCGCCGTCGTGATGCTGATCCTGCTCGCCGTCGGCAACGCCGACGCCTTCTTCGGCGCGACCATGCTCGTGCTGCAGCTGGTGGTGCTCGGCCTCGTGATCGCCGCGCTCGCCACGCGGGGCGGGCGCGTGCTCGGCGCCGCCGCACTCACCGTCGCCCTGGTGCTCAACGTCGGAACCCTGGGCGCCCTGAGCGCCGTGCGGGTCGCGGCGACCGGATCCTACGCGGGCCACAAGACCGACAAGCAGAAGCTCTGGGAGGCCTATCCGGGCATCAAGGACAAGGATCCGAACAGCTTCCTGAACCAGCAGTCGCTCGAGCAGCTGCAGGGCCTCGGCGACGAGACCATGTCCGACGTCCGCGCGCAGCTCACCGCGAAGTACGGCTTCACCTGGGTCAAGGTCGGCGACGCGCAGGAGCGTCCGGAGCGCAACGGCTACGGCGGCGAGTCGATGCTCGTGCGGTACACCTCGCCGGTCTGGGCGACCACCCAGCCGGTGACCGGCTACGCGCACAAGCTGGAGGTCATGCAGACCGTCGAGTCGATCATCGAGCAGCATGGCTGGCGCGGCATGGTCGCGTTCAACGATCCGTCGAGCGGCGTCGATCCCAGCGTGATCTCGAAGATGTACGGCGGCGCGACTCCCGAGACCCAGGTCGACTGGGAGTGGTTCAGCGACGACGAGCCGGATCCGGGCTGGTTCTACGCGACGATGACCGACCTCGCGAACGACAAGACCGGGGACTATCGCGCCTCGCGCGAGCAGACCTCGCAGCGCACCGGCGAGCCGCTCGAGGGGCTGCAGCTCGCCGTCGTCGGGCGCTACATGCTCAGCGAGACCAAGGTCGACGCGTTCACGAAGGCGCTCACGAAATACCCCTGATCGCGGGACCGATACGCTCCGAGGGCGCCTGCCGCTATCTTCGAGGAATGCAGACGCCGTCGCGCCCGGTCCGGATCTGGTCCTTCGTGCGCCTTGCCGGAGCCGCCGCGATCCTCGCCGCCGTGGTCACCCAGCTCTCCGTGACGATGGACAACGCGCTGAACTCCACGACGCCGTGGGGATCCCACATTCCGACGGTGGCCGCCAACTTCCTCAGCTTCTTCACGATCGAATCGAACATCTGGGCCGCCGTCATGCTCATCATCGCGGCGGTCTGGAGCCTGCGCCCCGTGGGCGCTCAGGATTCGAATGACCCCGAGCCGCGCTGGATCGCGATCCTGCTGGCGTGCGGCTCCACGTACATGATCGTCACCGGCATCGTCTACAACCTGCTGCTGCGCGGGATCGAGCTTCCCCAGGGGACGACGGTCGTCTGGGCGAACGAGGTGCTGCACGTCGTCGGCCCGCTGATCCTGCTGGCCGACGTGCTGTTCGCCCCGCGTCGGCGCTGCCTCGGCTGGGGCGTCGTCGCGATCACCGCCGTGTTCCCGATCGTGTGGGCCGTGTACACGCTCGTGCGCGCGAATCTGATCATCAGCCCGCGCACTGGAGAGCACCGGTGGTACCCGTACCCGTTCCTCGACCCGGCGAACGTGGGCGGCTACGGCGGAGTCGCCGTCTACATCGTGGGAATCGCGGTCGCGATCCTCGCGGTCGGCACCGGCGTCGTCTGGGCCTCCCGCAAGCGCGGGAACTGAACCGACCCGGGGTCGTATGCCATCGGAATGGTATTCTGATGGCATGAAGGCGACCATGGACAAGGCCGGACGCATCGTCATTCCCGCTGTCATCCGTGAGCGGCTCGGGATGGTGCCGGGTCCGGTGGATCTGATCATCGACGGGGGAAGCATCGTGGTCCAGATCGAAGCGCATGACGACTTCGAGGTCGACGACGACGGCCGGCTGGTGCTCCCTCGCACGGGATCGCCGCTCACGACCGAGATGATCCGGGAGCTGCGTCTTGCCGACCAGCGCTGACTACCTGCTCGACAGCAGCACGGCGATCGCCCTCCTCAGCCCAGACCACCCCTCCCACGACGACGTCAAACGCGTCTGCAAGGGGCAGACGCTCGGCCTCGCCGGCCACGCCATGGTCGAGACCTATTCGGTGCTCACGCGCATGCCCGGCGCCGCGCGCCGCACTCGCGCAGCCGCTCAGCGTTTCATCGACTCCGAGTTCGCTGCGTCCGTTCCGCTCCCCGCTCCTGTCGCGCTTCACGCCGTCGCGACCTTCGCCCGCGAAGGCATCGCGGGCGGCGCCGTCTACGACGGCCTGGTCGGCCTCGCCGCGAAAGCCGCCGGCATCACCCTGCTCTCCTGCGACCGTCGCGCGGCCCCGACCTACGCCGCCCTGGGCGTCGACGTGCGCCTGATCTGACGGATCCGACGCGCTCCACCGCCGCTCCCCGCCCTCGTCGAAACCCGCGAAATCCCGCCGATAGACTGGATCTCATGTCCAAGGTCCTCCAGTCCCTGCCCGTCGGCGAGCGCGTCGGCATCGCTTTCTCGGGAGGCCTCGACACCTCCGTGGCCGTCGCGTGGATGCGAGACAAGGGCGCCGTGCCGTACACCTACACGGGCGATCTGGGGCAGTACGACGAGTCCGACATCGCGTCGATCCCGGGCCGCGCGCTCGAGTACGGCGCCGAGGCCGCACGCCTGATCGACTGCAAGACCGCGCTCGTCGAGGAGGGCTTCGTCGCCCTGTCCTGCGGCGCGTTCCACATCCGCTCCGGCGGCAGGACCTACTTCAACACCACGCCGCTGGGCCGCGCCGTCACCGGCACGCTGCTCGTGCGCGCCATGAAGGAGGACGGCGTCGACATCTGGGGCGACGGATCCACCTACAAGGGCAACGACATCGAGCGGTTCTACCGCTACGGCCTGCTCGCCAACCCGCGTCTGCGCATCTACAAGCCGTGGCTCGACGCCGACTTCGTCACCGAGCTGGGCGGACGGCAGGAGATGAGCGAGTGGCTCGTCGCGCACGGTTTCCCGTACCGCGACTCCGCCGAGAAGGCGTACTCCACCGACGCCAACATCTGGGGCGCCACGCACGAGGCGAAGACCCTCGAGCACCTGGACGTCTCGCTCGAGACCGTCGACCCGATCATGGGCGTGAAGTTCTGGGATCCTTCCGTCGCGATCGACACCGAGGACGTCACGGTGACCTTCGCGGGCGGCCGTCCCGTCGCGATCAACGGCGTCGAGTACACGGATCCGGTGGCGCTCGTGCAGGAGGCGAACGCGATCGGCGGCCGGCACGGCCTGGGCATGAGCGACCAGATCGAGAACCGCATCATCGAGGCGAAGTCGCGCGGCATCTACGAGGCCCCCGCCATGGCGCTGCTGTTCATCGCGTACGAGCGCCTGGTGAACGGGATCCTGAACGAGGACACCCTCGCGACCTATCACGAGCAGGGCCGGCGCCTGGGCCGCCTCATGTACGAGGGGCGCTGGCTCGAGCCGCAGTCGCTCATGCTGCGCGAGTCGATCCAGCGCTGGGTCGGATCCACGATCTCCGGCACCGTCACGATCCGGCTGCGCCGCGGCGACGACTGGACGATCCTCGACACCGTCTCGCCGAACCTGTCCTACGGCCCGGAGAAGCTGTCGATGGAGCGCGTGGGAGATGCCGCGTTCGGCCCGGTCGACCGGATCGGGCAGCTCACGATGCGCAACCTCGACATCGCCGACTCGCGCGCACGCCTCGAGTTGTACGCGGGCATGGGGCTGGTCGGCGGCGCGACGGGCGAGCTCGTCGGTCGCGTCACGGCAGGCGAGTCGGGCGAGATCGCCGGGGCGGTCGAGGAGCCCACCGTGGCTGCGGAGGAACTCGCCGACGCCGTGGACGCGGCCAGCGAGGGCGCAGCCTTCGACTCCGGCACCGACTGAGTCCTGGAAGCCGGCAATAGGCGTTTCTCCGATTTCTTCGGATCAAAAGCAATCAGCTTATCTTTGAACAAGATCAGTGATACCCTTATAGTGTGATCGCCGTACTTCTCGACATCGTGGGCTCGCGTGCCCTGCCCGACCGGGCCGGCGCGCAGCGCGCCCTCGATGACGCGATCGCGCGGTGCGAGGCCGACGCGCCGCTCGCGTCGCAACCGCTGCGGCCCACCGCCGGCGACGAGCAGCAGGGGGTCTATCCGACCCTCGACGCGGCGCTCGCGGCCCTGACCCTGCTGCGCCTCGCACTGCCGGAGGGCCTCGACTGCCGCTTCGGCGTGGGCATCGGCCGCGTCGACGAGATCCCCTCCGCCGCCGGGGCCCTTCCGGAGGGCCCGGGTGGTGGGCGGCGCGGATCGCGATCGAACGCACGCACGCGCTGCAGCGTCGGGCGGTCCCCGGCGCGCGCACCTGGGTGGTCGCGCACGATTCCGAGCCCGAGCCCGCGCACGTCCTCGCCCGCCAGGCCAACATCGCGCTGCTCGCGCGGGATCAGCTCATCACCGACATGAGCACGCGGACGCGCCGCCTCACCTACGGCCGCTGTCTCGGCGCGACCCGGGCGAACTCGCCGCACAGGAGGGCATCACGCAGCCCGCCGTCTCACAGGCGCTCGCCTCGTCCGGATCGGGTGCCGTGATCGAGGGGTTCCGGCTGCTCCTCGCGTGATCCGGATCCCTCGCGTCGGCACGCGCCATTATCTTGCACATTGATGTGCACGATTGGCGTACACTGGTCCGGTGACCGATGCTTCCGCGCCCCGCCGCCCGCGCCGTGACGCCGTCGAGAACCGGGCGGGGATCCTCGCCGCCGCCTCGCAGACCCTCGCGGCGGATCCGCACGCGTCGATCGACCGGATCGCGCGCGCGGCCGGACTCAGCCGGCGCGCCTTGTACGGGCACTTCGACGACCGCACCGCCCTCGTGCACGAGCTGATCACGAACGGGGCGCAGCGGTTCAACGCGATCGCGGAACGCATCGACGACGCGGACAGCAGGATCGCCCTGGCGCGCCTCGCCGCGAACCTCTGGCAGGAGGCCGCGCACGTGCAGGTCGCCGCCGCGATCGCGCTGGACGAGGCGCACGTCGAGGAGACCGCAGCGGCGCTGGCCCCGTTGCGGCGAGCGCTCGCGCTGATCGTGCGCCGCGGGCAGGACGATGGCGAGCTGCGCCAGGACATGGCCGCGCCGACGCTCGCCCGGCTCATCGAGGAGAGCGCGCGCACGGTCGTCTCCCGCGCCGACGCCTCCTCCCCCGCCGCAGCCGGCATCGCGGTGCGCGCCGTGCTCAGCATCGCCGGCCTGTCCTGGCGCGAGACCGACGCACTGCTCGCCGGGCACCCCGAGCTGGTCCCGGTGCGGCAGACCGATACGCTGGCCTCGATTCCGGCCGAGGAGGGCGACGCATGAGGATCGCACTGCACGACGTCAGCAAGGGGAAGGAGGGCGCGTCCTGCCGCCGACCTCTCTCGAGATCGAGACCGGGCACGCACGCTTCGTCCTCGCCGAGACCGAGATGCGGCCGACCGTGCTGGGGCTCATCGCGACCGGGCGGATGCGCCCCGACTCCGGCACCGTCACGATCGACGGCGCCCGGAACGCCAAGGAGCTGCGCCGCCGCACCGCCCTCGTCGATGCCCCCGAGGTGAGCGACCCGCACCCGGGGGTCACCCTGGCCGGCGTCGTCGGCGAGGAGCTGATGTTCGCCGGCCTCCCCGCCTCGCCGATCCACGCCCGCCGCTGGCTGAACGACCTCGGCTACGGCGAACTCGCCGCGCAGCCGATCGGCACGATCAAGCCGTCCGTGCGGGTGCGCGTGATGGCCGAGCTGGCCGTGCTCCGCGATGACGTCGAGGGATTCGTGCTGGTCTCCCCGGATCGCCACGGCGGACGCCCGGAGGGCTGGTGGCGGATCGCCTCCGAATTCGCCGAGCGCGGCTTCGCCGTACTCGTGATCGTCGGAGGATCCGCCGCCGCGGTGATCGAACAGCTCCCCGAGACGCTGGACCGCGACTACCCGTCGAACGCGACCCTCCCCGTGCGCCCGCTCGCCGACGTGACCGCAGTGTTGGACGCCGAGATCCGACCCCGAGGGTCGCTGAGCGAGCACCGACGGAGTCGGAGCGAGACGAAGCGCGCTGATCCGCCGTCGAAGCGCCCGGGGACCCCGGTCGCTCGAGCCTGTCGAAGCGCCCGACAGCTCACGAGCCCGAACCGGTCGCTGAGCCTGTCGAAGCGCCCGACCCGCTGACGAGCACCGACGAACGTCCCTTCGGGTCGTTGAGCGAGCACCGACGGAGTCGGAGCGAGACGAAGCTCAGGGACCGACGGCGACGAGCCTGTGGGAGACCCCGTTTCGTCTCGGTCGCCTTCGGCGTCCTCGCTCAACGACCCCGAACCGGTCGCTGAGCCTGTCGAAGCGCCCGACCCGGACGACGTCCCTTCGACAAGCTCAGGGACCGACGAGACAGGCTAAGCGCCCGACGAAACCGGCTCAGGACCGAAGCGAACCGTCCCCCCGACACGACGAACGGAGCAGAGCGATGAAGATCCCCGCGATGATCGCCGCCGAGCTCCGCCGGCTGACAGCGAGCCCCATGGCCGTGATCGCCCTGATCGCGCTGATGGCCGTACCGATCCTGTACGGCGGGCTGTACCTGTGGGCGAACCAGGATCCGTACGGCAAGTTCACCGAGGTCCCCGTCGGGCTCGTCGTCGACGACGCCGGCGCGACCGCCGACGGCACCACCACGAACTATGGCGAGAAGGTCGCCGACAACCTGGTCTCGGGCCACGCCTTCGACTGGCAGCGGATGAGCGCGGCCGGCGCTCGCACCGCCCTCAAGAGCGGCGACGTCGACTTCACGGTGACGATCCCCGCGACCTTCTCCGCGGCGCTGCTGTCGGCCTCCGGCACGAACCCGCACCAGGCCAGGATCGAGCTCGAGACGAACGATGCGAACAACTACCTCGCGTCGTCGATCGGCTCGAGCGCGGTCGAGCGGATCCGGCGCTCGGTCGCCGAGATGGTCGGCCAGGAGGCGGCGGACAAGCTGCTCACCGCGCTCAGCGACGTGCGCACCAAGCTCGGCGAGGCGACCGACGGCGCGACCAAGCTGCTCGACGGCGCGA
Organism: uncultured Actinomycetota bacterium; assembly: GCA_963791605.1. GTDB lineage: Bacteria > Actinomycetota > Actinomycetes > Actinomycetales > Microbacteriaceae > Microbacterium. The sequence goes on from CAWBTB010000006.1 coordinate 523,529, forward strand.
ACACGGCCGTCTCGGGAAGCGGGCAGCTCGCGGACGGCACGGCCCAGCTCGCGGACGGGGCATCTCAGCTCGCCGGCGGCACGCAGCAGATCGCGGACGGCTCCCAGCAGCTCGCCGACGGTGCGGCGAGCCTCGCCGACGGCGCGCAGCAGGTCAGCGACGGCAATCAGCAGGTCGCGCAGTACGCGGACCAGGCCGGATCCCTCGTGCAGCAGGCCACCGACACGCTGCCCCAGGTGCGCAGCGACATCGCGACCGCGCTCGCGAACCGCGGACTCTCGCAGCCCGAGATCGATGCGGTGCTGGCGAACCTCGATCCGCTCGCCGACAAGCTGCGCAGCGGCAACGACACCGTGCAGGGCGCGGTGGGAAAGCTCGACCAGCTCGCCGACGGCAGCGCCCAGGTCGCCAGCGGCAGTGCGACGCTCGCGGACAAATCGCAGCAGCTCGCCGACGGGGCGAAGACCGCCGCATCGGGCGCCGCAGCCCTGAGCACCGGCGCCGCCTCGGCGCGCGATGGTGCGAAGAGCCTGCACGACGGTCTCGGCACCCTCAGCGGCGGGATCCAGCAGCTGCGCGATGGCCTGCAGGCCGGTGTCGATGCGATCCCGGCCTCCACGCCCGAGCTGCGCGCACAGCAGGCGAAGACCATCGCGAACCCGGTCGACGTGTCGAGCGACAAGGTCGCGGCGGCGAAGGACTACGGTCAGGGTCTGGCACCGTTCTTCGCGGCGCTGGCCGGCTGGATCGGCATCTACGCGCTGTTCCTGATCATCAAGCCGATCTCGCGGCGGGCCGTGACGGCGCTGCACTCGCCGATCCGGATCACGCTCGCCGGCTGGCTCACGCCCGCCGCGTTCGGGGCCGTGCAGATGGTCGGCCTGCTCGGAGTGCTCGCCTGGGCGCTCGGCTTCACGTTCCAGAACGGCTGGGGCGCGCTCGGGATCATGGTGCTCGCCTCGGCGACCTACGCCGCGATCATCCTCACCCTCAACGTCTGGCTCGGATCCGTGGGCCAGTTCATGGGACTCGTGCTCATGGTGCTGCAACTCGTCACGGCCGGCGGCACGTTCCCGTGGCAGACCCTGCCCGGCCCGCTCGCCGCGCTGCACCACGTGCTGCCGATGGGATACGTGGTCGACGCGATGCGGCAGCTCATGTACGGCGGCCAGCTGTCCCGCGCCCTCACCGACATCGGCGTGCTCGGGATCTGGCTGGTCGGCGCGCTGATCCTCGCCATGATCGGCGTGACCCGCATGACGCACACCCGCACGCTGCGCGACCTGCAGCCCAGCCTGATCGGCTGACCCGGGCCCGTCCCCCGTCCCGGAGTATTTCAGGTGCGAGAGGAGAGCCGCTTCGGGCGCAAGGATCCCTGGATACGTTCCTCCCGAGCCTGAGATCTCGCCCGACGCGTCGTCGAACGCCGGGTTCCAGCGACAACCCGAGACCGGTCGGACTGGAATCACGGCGCGGGCCGCACCGCCGAGGCGGGCAGGTGGCGGGCGAGGAGCAGGATGCCGATGCCGCCGGCGAGCGCGACGACGGCCGACGATCCAGGGCAGGATCGGGCTGAGCGCGAGCAGGCCGACGAGGAGCGGCGCGAGCACGCTAGACAGCGAGAACGCGAACTGGAAGAAGCTGAGGTAGCGCCCCTTCGCCCCCTCGGGCGCGAGGCTCTCGGCGAGCGCGTTCGCGCGGGTCCCGATGATGAGCTGACCCGCCGCGAATATCAGGGTCGATCCGATCAGATAGAACGGCGCGCCTCCCGCGGGCAGCGCGAGCGCGACCGGGGACAGCACGCCACAGACCGCGACGACGAGGGCGCCGAGAGCGATCACGGTGGTGCGCGCGAGCGAACGCGTGCGGCGCACCACTGCGGCCATGGTCGTGCTGAGGAGCACGGTCAGGATCGTCACGCAGACACCCGGCACCCAGCCCGGGGCGTGCAGCTGGTAGAGGGCGAACACGGGCAGGCCGACGAGGAAGAAGTCCCCCGCGAACATGATCAGTCCCACGGCGGCGGTCAACAGCAGAAATGGACGGTTCCGCCACACCGGCGCGGGCGACTATGGAGCTTCGGATCCGGAGTGCCGGCGCGTGCGGATCCGCTCGCACTCGGGCCGGCAGAGCTCGAGTCCGTGATCGCCGTCGATATGCTCGCCGTCGCCCGCACGCGGCTCCTCCGGTCACGCCAAGCCCGATGATCGCGCCGGCCAGGAAGGACAGGGCGTTGACGATCACCAGCACGCGCAACGCGGGGTCGCCTCCCACCGTGAGCGCGATGTCTGCGAGCAGGGCGCCGAGCGCGAAGCAGCCCGAGCGCACCATGTCGACCACGGCGAAGAAGTGGTCCTACGGACCGTCCGGGGACACGCGCTCGATGAGAGTGAACAGTGCGCTGTAGAAGAGCTGGCTGCCGCCCAGCGTCGGATCCGAGGCGAGGAACACTTTCGCAGAACCATGGGCGATGAGGTAGACGAATTGCGAGAGCCTGCACACCCTGCGCGGCGATGACGATGTGCCGCGGCCCGAGCGCGTCGATGAGCCGACCAGCCAGCAGCGGCACGGCGAGCCCGAGCAGAGTACCGGCGGAGACGATGCCACCTGCCACCCCGAGCGGAAGACCCAGCCCCCGCGTCACATAGACCAAGGTCAACGGCAGGAACATGCCCGATCCGAGATTGTCGATCCCCAGGCCGTCGCCAGCAACCGCGCATCGCGTCCCGCGTTGTCCGCTGCTCCCGGCATCGCACCTGAGCCTGCCCGCGCGGGAGCATGTGAGTGAGATAGCATGGAACGAGAGGAGGTCGTCCCCGCGCGCGCCCAGCGCCGGCACGAGAACGAGGACTATCCTCATGCCGGCGCAGGACGTGCCTGCGGGGCGGAGGACGACATGACCACGACGACAGCGGCGCCGAAGGGCTCGAAGCCGCATCACGCGTATCTGCGGCCGACCCGGCTGCTGAAGACCGCAGACCCGACGCGTCTGCACCCGACCGTGCTGGCGCAGGCGGAGCACCGGGCGGGGAGCCTCCAACTGCGGATCGCGGACGGGATCACCGCGTTCGCCGGCTCCATGGCGTTCGTGTACATCCACATCGTGGTCTTCGCCGTGTGGATGCTGTGGATCGAGAAGAACCCGTGGCCGACGCTGACCCTCGTCGTGTCGCTGGAGGCGATCTTCCTGTCCACGTTCGTCATGATCGGGCAGAACCGGCAGTCGGCCTTCCAGCAGGCGAAAGCCGACCGCGATTACACCGACCAGGAGAAGCTGCTCGTCGAGAACACCGACCTCACCCGGACGATCCGCGACCTGTCCCAGCAGATCCACGACCTGACGACACAGATCCACGCGCACGTCGTGACGCCCGCACAGGGGAAGAGCGCACCGTCGGCGTGAGCGGGGACCGCACGGGCTAGGATGCGAGCACGCCTCGCCGCGGAGACGCGATCCTTCGGGTCGTGAGACTCCGTATCACCATCGCAGGGAGCCACGATGTCGTCGACCGCCAGCACCGGATCGCACCGGCGGCGCGCGGGACGCATCGTGGGGCGGGTCGCGTTCGGAGTCCTCGCCGGGATCCTGGTGCTCGCGACGGCGGCAGCGTTCTTCCTGGTGTGGACGGTGCAGCGCTCGTTCCCGCAGACCTCCGGCACGCTCGCGCTGAAGGGGCTGCAGGCGCAGGTCACGGTGCAGCGCGACGATCGCGGGATCCCCACGGTCACCGCCGACAGCACCCACGACCTGTTCTTCGCGCAGGGCTTCGTGCACGCGCAGGACCGGTTCTGGGAGATGGACTTCCGCCGGCACGTGACCAGCGGCCGGGTCGCCGAGCTGTTCGGACCCTCGCAGGCGGGCACCGACGCGTTCCTGCGCACGCTGGACTGGCACGGCATCGCGCAGCAGGAGGTCGATGCGATGGACGAGACCACCCGCGGCTATTACCGGGCCTATGCCGACGGCGTGAACGCGTACCTCGCCGACCACAAGGGCGCGACCGCGTCGCTCGAGTACGCGGTGCTCGACCTGACCGCCCCCGGCTACTCCCCCGAGCCGTGGACGCCGGCCGACTCCGTGGCCTGGCTGAAGGCGATGGCCTGGGATCTGCGCGACAACATCGAGGACGAAACGACGCGAGCGCTGCTGGCGCCGACCGTCGACGCCGCGACCATGAACGAGATCTACCCCGCGTACCCGTTCGGGACGAACCCGGTGATCGTCCCCGCCATCACCCCGATGACGCAGGGTGGTGGATCGGGCGCTTCGACAGGCTCAGCGACCGGAACCTCGGCGACCGGTAGCCCGTGGCCGGGCGCTTCGACAGGCTCGGCGACCGGAACCTCGGCGAGCGGAGCCGCGCCGGAACCGTGCGCTGGACCACCGCGCCCAGCACGCTCGATGCCGTCCAGACGCTGCTCGGGAACCCGGGCGAGGGCATCGGATCCAACTCCTGGGTCGTCTCCGGATCCCTCACCGCGAGCGGCAAACCCCTGCTCGCGAACGACCCGCACCTCGGCGCCGCACTCCCCTCGGTCTGGTACCAGATGCAACTGCGCTGCCGGACCGTGACCGCCGCCTGTCCGTTCGACGTGGCCGGCTTCTCGTTCTCCGGGCTGCCCAGCATCGTGATCGGCCACAACGCCGACATCGCGTGGGGCTTCACGAACCTCACCACCGACGTCACCGACCTGTACATCGAGAAGGTCGACGGCGACCGGTACTGGCGCGACGGCCAGCTCGTACCGCTGAGCACGCGCACCGAGACGATCAAGGTCGCCGGGGCCGAGGACATCACGCTCAGCCGTCCGGTCCACCGTGCACGGCCCGATCCTGTCCGGTCTGACCGACGACTTCACCGCGCTGGCGACGACGCCGATCATCGGCTCCGCCGCGCCCGGATCCCCCGGCGGCGAGAACGGCACTGCTCCGGACGCGGCCGTCGCTGCGCTTCCGGGGCAGTACGCGGTGAGCCTGCGCTGGACCGCGCTGGATCCGGGCACGACGTCGACGGCGATCTTCGCGATGAACACGGCGAAGGACTTCGCCGACCTCCGGCACGCCGCGTCGCTCTTCGACGTTCCGGCGCAGAATCTCGTCTACGCCGACCGGAAGGGCAACATCGGCTACCAGACGCCCGGGCGGCTGCCGATCCGCGGAGCCGGCAACGGGTACCTCCCGCAGCCGGGCTGGGACAGCGCCTACGACTGGAAGGGCTGGATCCCGTTCGACCAGCTCCCGGTGTCGTACAACCCCGACGAGGGCTACATCGTCACCGCGAACAACGCGATCGTGCCGGACAGCTATCCGTACTTCCTCTCCAAGGACTGGGATTACGGCTATCGCGCCGCCCGGATCACCGAGCTCATCCAGCACACGGCGAAGCAGCACCCGCTCACCGCGCAGGACATGCGGGACATCCAGTTCGACCAGCAGAGCTGGATCGGCAAGCGGCTGTCCGCGGCGGTCGCCGAGGTTCCGTCGCTTCGACAGGCTCAGGGACCGGGAGCCGGAGTGCGGGCCGCCGTCAAGATGCTGGAGTCGTGGGATGCGCAGGCGACCGCCGACTCCCCCGCGGCGGCCTACGCGAGCGTGCTCTGGCAGAACCTCGCGAAGAACATCTTCGAGAACCGTGCGACGCCGTTGCCAATGGACGGGCAGGGCCGCCTGTTCACGGTCGTCGACGCGATGCTGGACGACCCCGGCGACCCGCTCTGGACCAACCCGAAGATCGGCGTCACCGGGCGGGATCAGATGCTCGCCCTGTCGGCGACGCAGGCGTACGACGAGCTGGTGAAGGCGCAGGGATCCGATCCGAACGGCTGGAACTGGGGCGGCCTGCACGCGATCACGCTGACCCACCAGACGCTGGGCAAGAGCGGGATCGCCCCGATCGAGTGGCTGTTCAACCGCGGCCCCTACCCGGTGGGCGGCGGATCCTCACTCGTGGACGCGACCGGCTGGACGCTCGGCGGCTCGTACGCGACCACGACGGTGCCCTCGATGCGGATGGTCGTCGACCTGTCCGATCTCGACGCGTCGACCTGGAATCACCTCACCGGCGCCAGCGGCCACGCGTTCAACGCGCACTACACGGACCAGACGGAGAACTGGTCGCACGGGGTGCAATCGCCCTGGCCGTTCTCGGCCAAGGCCGTCGCCGCCGCCACGGTCGACACACTGGTGTTGAAGCCCGCGTCCTGACCGCCTGCCGCTGAGGCCCGCGCCCTGCCCGCCCGCCACGCCCGCCGGATCCTTGCTCTGAAAGCGATCCAGGATCCCCCGCTCGCTGGTCGCGGTTTGCGGCTTTCGCGCCCGCCAAACCGCAATTCGCGACCACCGAGCGACGAAGATGACCACCGAGCGACGAAGATGCAGCCCCCTTCGGGGCTGCACGGCGCGAGCCGGATGTGATGGGGTGGAGGGGTGAGCACTCCCGATCTGACGCCGGCGCTCGACGGGAGCGTCACCGCGTTCACGGACGGTTCGTCTACGCTGATCGCCGAACGCACCGGATCCGGGGCGGACATCTTCCTGCTCGTGCACGGTCTCGGCATGGGGCGCAGCGTCTTCGGCGAGCTGGCGCGCCGGCTCGACGGAACGGTCGTCGCCGTCGATCTCCCGGGGTACGGCGCAGCGCCGGAGCCGCGGCTTCCGCTCACGATGCCCGAGCACGCCGACCTGATCGCCGCGCACCTCGAGGCCACGGGCCTTCCGCCGGTCACCGTGATCGGGCACTCGATGGGCAGCCAGGTCGCGGCGGAGCTGGCGGTGCGCCACCCCGACCGCGTTCGGGCGGTCGTGCTGGCGGCCCCCACGGTCGACGCCGCCGCCCGGCGAGTGGCGCGGCAGGCGCTGCGCCTCCTGCGCGACACCGCTTCGATCGATCCCCGGGTGATGGTCCGCGGCGTGCGGGAGTACCTCCGTGCCGGGCCGCACATCGTCCGCAAGATCCGCGCCACCGTCGCGCATCATCCCGAGGAGGCCTATCCGCGGATCACCGTGCCGACCCTGGTTCTTCGCGGCGCGCGCGACCCGGTCTGCCCTCCGGTGTGGACGCGCGCCGTGGCCGAGGCCATCCCCCGCGGCGAGTTCGCGGAGATCCCCGGCTGCGGGCACGAGACGATGATCCGCGACGCCGGCCCCGCCGCCGACCGGATCCAGGAGTTCCTCTCCAGGATCTGAGGACCCCCTCCCCCCGGCTCGCCCCCCCCTCGCCCCCGGCTCACTGGTCGCAGATTGCGGGTTCGGCGCCCGCAAACCCGCAATACGCGACCAGCGAACGAAGGAAGTACCACCCCCGGCGCCGGGCGGAGGGGTCAGAGCTCCCAGGTGTGCACCGGCTCCCCGGTGTGCATGTGCGCCAGGTAGTCGGCGAGCATGCCGTGCAGCGCCTCGGACCGCGTCGCCCCCGCGCGCTCACGGGCGGCGACGCTCTCGCGCTGCCAGACCGCGCCGTTGCGCCCGGTGAGGCAGCGCTGCTCGATGACGCCGAGGTAGCGGTCGCGTTCGGCCGGATCCACCCCGTACCCGTCCAGCCCCGCCGACGCCAGCGGAAGCAGGCGGCGCAGCACCAGCTCACGCGGTCCGATCCAGCCCACCTCGGGCCAGTACAGGCGCGACTCGATGCCGTCGCGGGCCGCCGCGTGCAGGTTCTCCTCGGCCGCGTCGAAGGTCATCTGAGTCCAGAGCGGACGGTCGGCCTGCGCGAGAGCGTGCACCAGGCCGTAGTAGAACGCGGCGTCGGCGAGCACGTCGACGATGCTCGGGCCGGCGGGCAGCACGCGGTTCTCCAGGCGCAGGTGGTAACGGTCGCCGGTGCCGTCGTAGATCGGGCGGTTCCAGCGGTAGACGGTGCCGTTGTGCATCCGCAGCTCGGAGAGGGCCGGGGTCCCGCCCCGGGCGAGCACCTCGAACGGATCCTCGTCGGTCGTCACCGGCAGCAGCGCGGGGAAGTAGCGCGAGTTCTCCTCGAACAGGTCGAAGATCGACGTCACCCAGCGTTCCCCGAACCAGACCCTCGGCCGCACGTGCTGATTCTTCAGCTCGACCGACCGGGTGTCGGTGGCCTGCTCGAACAGCGGGATGCGGGTCTCATGCCAGAGCGCGCGCCCGGCGAAGAACGGCGAGTTGGCCGCGAGGGCGACCTGCACGCCGGCGATCGCCTGCGCCGAGTTCCAGTACGCGGCGAACTCGCCCGGATCCACCTGCAGGTGCAGCTGCACCGAGGTGCAGGCGGCTTCGGGGAGGATCGTGTCGCAGACGATGTCGAGCGTCTCCCGGCTCGTGGCCTCGCCGAGCCCGCCGTGCAGGGCCGGCCCGTCGAGGCGCAGTTCGATGTCCTCTCCCCTGGCCGCGAGGATCTGCTGGCTGAGCAGGTCGTAGCGCGGATCCGCCGACAGCCACTCCCCCGTGAAGTGGTGCTCGTAGAGGGTCGGCAGCATGCCGATCATGGCGAGGCGGCACCCCGTCCCGCGCGCCTTCTCGTCGGCCGCGTTGAGCGACGCGCGCAGGGCGTGCTCCAGCTCGGTGACGCTGCGTCCCCCGATCAGGCGGGGCTCGACGTTGATCTCGATGTTGAACTGGCCCAGCTCGGTCTGGAACGCCGGATCGGCGATCGCGGCGAGTGCGGCGGCGTTCGCCATCGCCGGGTCGCACGCCTCGTCGACGAGGTTGAACTCGATCTCCAGGCCCAACCGGGGTTCTGCGACCTCGAACTGCCCATCGGCGAGCATCATCGCCAGCGCGTCGAGGCAGCGCGCCGTCTTCTCCCGGAACAGAGTGCGGTCCTGACGGGTGAACACCCGTTCGTCTACATGGTCTCCCATGGCCAGACGGTACTCGCCCTGGGGCGCCGCGTCGAGGACGGATCCGAGCGGGATCCGGTGCCTGCCGCGGGCCCCGCTCCCTGGCGGCGCCCGACCGTGCCTGTCCCCGTGGGCGGCACCGCAGATCAACGATGCTTTTCGCTGCTCCCCGCATCGCCCGGGCGACGAAATCCATCTCGAACGAACGGCAGTCGTCGCGTGAAGATGGAAAACGCCGCCCGCAGCCCGCCCGCAGCAGCGAAAAGCATCTCCCGCGAGCGCGGGCGGGCGCCGCGGGCGCCGGCCGCGCCCGCCGCCGGACCCGCTCACTGGTCGCGAAATGCCCTCATCCGGGCTCCGAAGAGGCGTTTTGCGACCAGTGAGCGCGAAGTGGTCAGCCGGCCCCGGGCGGGGTCTGCTTGGACTCGGCCAGCTCGTCGACGACGAGCGAGCGCTGGTCGATCGTGCCGTTGCGGTACGCCTGGCGTCCGACCATGTGCGCCGACAGCGGCGCGGTCGCGAACTGCATCAGCACCACCGGTGCCACGAGCAGCAGGCCCAGCACGATCCCGATGATCGAGCGCTGCGAGAGCGCGATCGCGAGGCAGATCAGCAGCAGGCCCAGCACCTGCGGCTTGGTCGCGGCGTGCAGCCGGGTGGGCACATCGCGCAAGCGCAGCAGGCCGATCGCGGCGGTGAGGCAGAGCAGCGCCCCGAGGAGCACGAGCACCCCGACGACGCCGTCGATCACGGCGTCGGGGATGCGCAGGTCGAAGACGTTCATGAGGGCGTGTTGTCCCTCCGTGCGACGTACCGGGCGACCGCGATCGAGCCGAACACGCCGACCGCCGCCACGACGATGAGCACGGGCAGCGTGCGGGTGTGGTGGTTGATCGCCATGTCGGCGCCGAGCACGCACATCACCTCGGTCAGCAGCACGTCGCTCGCGACCGCACGGTCGAGGATCGACGGACCGATCGCGATCCGGATCACCGTCAGGATCGCCGCGATCCCGAACACGACCATGATGACCGTCAGCAGCGGATTCATCGGCGCAGCCCCCCTCTCGCCCGGGATCCCGGTACGCCGGATCCGGAGTCGTCCGCCCGCAGCAGCCGCATCTGCGCCGGCGAGCCGACCGCGCGCACGATCCGGCGCTCCCAGCGCAGCACGCCCTCGCGCTGATGGTCGACGTCGGCGCGCGAGCGCACCCCGATCACGTGCAGGTACAGCGTGCGGGTGTCGCGGTCCGCCTCGACGACGAGGGAGCCGGGGATCAGCGACGAGGTCACCGCGACGTGCGTCATGATCAGGTCGTCGGCGTAGCGCAGCGGCACGGCGATGATCGCCGTGCCCGGCTGGCGACGCGGATTCAGCACCTGGATCGCGACGCTGAGGGATCCGTGCACGACGGCCGCGAGGAACTGCACGACGAGGATCGCGGCCCACCACAGGTTGATCCGCCCGGACAGCTCGATCGTGGGCAGCCGGAACACGCGGGTCACGATGAGCGCGACCGCGATCCCGGTCACCGCCGACAGCACCGTGAACTGCCCCCACAGCAGCATCCACAACAGGATGAGCCAGACCAGGAACGGCAGCTGCACGCCGATCTCGCGCCACAGGCGGCGCTTCCCGTCGGGGCTCATGAGCCGCTCCCGTCGCCGCCGGACTGGCCGCCGTCGGTCTCGAGCATCGCGAGGTGCACGGGCTGCAGCAGGGTGGATCCGATCCGTTCGCACACTCCGAAGATCGGGCCCGCGAAGACCGTCAGTGCCAGCGTGACGGCGACCATGCCGCCGGTCGCGAACGTCATGATGGTCGGGATCCGGCGGCGCTCCTGCTGCTCGTCCGCGGCCGGCGCACTGCCGAGGTGGGCGATGCGCTCGTTCTCCAGCTCCTCGGGCGCATCCCCCTTCTCGCGCCAGAACGCCAGGTTCCAGGCGCGCATGAGCGCGTACAGCGTGAGCAGCGACGTGAGCACGCCGCCCACGACGAGCACCCAGATCAGCGGGGTCGCGACCTGTGCCGCGGCCTGGAACAGCGCGAACTTGCCGATGAATCCCGAGAACGGCGGGAGGCCGCCGAGGTTGATCGCCGGCACGAAGTACAGCACCGCGATCAGCGGGGCGGCCCGCATCAGGCCGCGCACCTGCAGGATCGACGTGCTGCCCGCCCGGCGCTCCACGAGCCCGACGGCCAGGAACAGGGTGGTCTGCACGATGATGTGGTGCACGATGTAGTACACCGTCGCCCCGATCGCCGCGGGCGTCGCGATCGCGAGGCCGAACACCATGTAGCCGACGTGACTGACCAGGGTGAACGACAGGATCCGCTTCATCTCGGCCTGCGCGACCGCGCCGAGGATCCCGATCACCATGGTCGCGAACGCCACGATCATCAGCAGGGTGTTGATGCTGTCGCTCGCGAACAGCTGGGTCTCGGTGCGGATCAGCGCGTACACGCCGACCTTGGTGAGCAGTCCCGCGAACACCGCGGTGACCGGCGCCGGCGCGGTCGGGTACGAGTCGGGCAGCCAGAACGACATCGGGAACACGGCGGCCTTGATCCCGAACGCGACCACGAGCATGAGGTGCAGCACCAGCTGGGTGCTCTGCGGGAGCTCGCCCATCCGCTCGGCGATCTGGGCCATGTTCACGGTGCCGAGCGCGGCGTAGATCAGCGCGATCGCGACCAGGAACAGCACCGACGACACCAGCGAGACGACGATGTAGACCGCGCCGGTGCGGATCCGGGACTCCGTGCTGCCGAGCGTGATGAGCACGTACGAGGCGACGAGCAGGATCTCGAAGCCGACGTAGAGATTGAACAGGTCGCCCGCGATGAACGCGTTGAAGATGCCCGCGGCGAGGATCAGGTACGACGGGTTGAAGATCGAGATCGGCGTCTCGCCCGGGCCGTCGGCGGCGCCCTGGCCGATCGAGAACAGCAGGACCGCGACCAGCACGATGCTCGACACCAGCACGAGCAGAGCCGCGAGCCGGTCGACGTACAGCACGATCCCGAACGGCGCCGGCCAGCCGCCGACCATGACCGCGATCGGGTGCGTGCGGTCCACGACCACGAGCAGCGTGGCTGCGATGATCGAGACCAGGGCGAGCGTCACGACGGTGACGATCACCTGAAGGCGGGTGTTCCGGCCGAACACGAGCGTGACGGCGGCGCCGAGCAGCGGCAGGGCGACGAGGAGCGGGACGAGGGCGTTCATCGGCCGTCCTCCCCTGGCTCGGGCCGTTCGTCGGATCGCCGCGTTTCGTCTCGGTCGGCTTCGCCGTTCTCGCTCGACGACCGCTGCCCTCCCGGGGTCGTAACGCCGTTCTCGTCGGGGCGGTCCACGGGCGCATCGTCCACGAGGCCGGCGAGATCCTTGGCGTGCAGCACGCGGATCGGTGCCGCGGGCACGTCCACGAAGTCGGTGGTCGCCTCGTCCCCCTCGAGATCGACCTCGTCGTCCATGAGGTCCTCTTCGATCCCGGTGCGCGCGCGCAGTGCGATGTCGGCCTCGTCGTCCTCGACCGTGTCGGCCTGGCCGAGCTGCCAGGAGCGGTAGATCAGCGCGAGCAGGAATGCGGACACGGCGAACGTGATCACGATCGCGGTGAGCGTGAGCGCCTGCGGCAGCGGATCGCTCACCCCTTCGGCCCCCGGGCCCGTCGATGCGCCGTAGAACGGCGCGGGACCGGGCCGGCCCATCACGATGAGCAGCAGCAGGTTCACGGCGTTGCCGAGCAGCAGGAACCCGATCAGCACGCGGGTCAGGCTGCGCTCGAGCATCGCGTAGATGCCGCAGCCGAACAGCACGGCCATGATCACGATGAGCACGAGGGAGACGTTCATCAGATGTCCACCCCCCGCGCGCGCAGGGCCTGGGTCTGCCGGTCGACCTCGGCGCCGAGGCTGCGCAGCACGTCGAGCACGAGGCCGATCACGACGAGGTACACGCCGATGTCGAAGATCGTGGAGCTCACGAACTCGATGTGCCCGAGCCCGGGGATCTCGGCCTCCCACATCGTGCTCGACAGCGGCGGCATTCCGAACAGCAGCGGCACGACGGCCGAGCCGACCGCGAGGACGAGACCGGCGCCGAGCAGGCGCCCCGCGTCGGTGGGCGCGGCGGCGCCGAGCTCCCAGCGCCCGCCCGCGATGTACCGCATGACCAGCGCCATCCCGGCCACCAGCCCTCCGGCGAAACCGCCGCCCGGGGCGTTGTGCCCGGCGAAGAGCAGGTAGATCGACACCACGATGATGGTGTGGAACAGGATCCGCACGATCACCTCGAGCAGGATCGAACGGTTCTCCGGCTTCACATTGCCCCCGCCGACCAGCCACGCCCGCGGAGCGGTGTCGCCGGCGGTCTGCACGCGCACGCCCTCCGTGGTCTCCACGAGCGGGCGGCGCCGAGCCCTCCGCGACCCCGCGGGCAGCGCCTTCATGGCCGAGAGCCGGTCGGCGCGATGCGTGACGAAGACGAGCGAGGCGACGCCGGTTGCGGCCAGCACCAGCACCGACAGCTCCCCCATCGTGTCCCAGCCGCGCAGGTCGACGAGCGCCACGTTCACCACGTTCTTGCCGTGCCCGAGCTCGTACGCGAGCTTCGGGAACGCGTCCGAGATCGGCTGCGGCGACCCGGGATCCGGTCGCGACGATCGCGACCAGCGCCATCATCACGCCCGCGGCGATCCCCAGGATCGCGCGCGGGATGCGTCCGACCGAGGCGTTGTGCTCGCCCATCCGCGCGGGCAGCCGGCGCAGCACGAGCGCGAACGTCACGAGCGTCACGGTCTCGACGAGGATCTGCGTGAGCGCGAGGTCGGGGGCGCCGCTCGTGCCGAACAGCACCACCATGCCGAGGCCGGTGACCGACACCAGCACGACACCCGTGTAGCGCTTGCGGGCGCGGATCGCGAGGATCCCGGCCGCGATCATGATCGGCGCCACCACCAGCTGAATCGGGGTGTGCCACGCGCTCAGCTGCGCGTTCGCGGGGCCGCCGGCGACGAGCGCCGTGCCTTCGGCGGCGATGAGCACCACGACGATCGTGCCGACGTACACCGGCAGGGATCCGCGCTGGGTGAAGGTCGTCGTCGCGACCGAGAGCCGGTCCACGCCGCGCATCACGAAGTAGTACGCGTCCTGTGCGCTGATGCGGGGCAGCGTGCGGTCTGCGGTCCCAGCCGGTCTTCTGCAGCACGAGGAACAGGCCGAGGCCGAGCAGCGACCGCCCCGACCGAGAGGAACAGCGCGGGCGCGAACGCCGTGCCACAGCGCCAGATGACCGGGCGACGAGGTCCTCGCCGTCGAACCCGGGGGCGGTCGCGTCGTCCGCGTAGCCGTGCAGCATCGCGTCCACCGCGGGCGCGATCAGCGCCGACCACGAGCGTGGCCGCGGCGAGGATGACCGGCGACACCACGAATCCGAACGGAGGCTCCGGCCATTCCGTATCGGGCATATATCCGCTCAGCGTCGCGTGCCGCGGGTCCCTCTTCCGCCAGAACGCGCCCCAGAGGAACCTCGCGCCATATGCCGCGGTGAGAATGGATCCGAGGATCACGCCGGCGAGGGCGACGATCCCCCAGGGCGAGCCGCGCAGCGCCTCGTCGTAGAGCGCGGCGAGCGTCGCCTCCTTCGCCACGAAGCCGATCGTGGGCGGGATCCCCATCATGGATCCGACGGCGAGGAACCCGGCGGTCGCGAGCAGCGGCGCCTGCCGCCCGAGTCCGGAGATCTCGGTGATGTCGCGCGTGGAGAGCTGACGGTCGATCACGCCGACGATGAGGAACAGCGCCGACTTGAACAGCGCGTGGCTGATCACGAGCGCGAGCCCGGCCAGGATCGCGTCGGACGTGCCGTAGCCGAGCACCACGGTGAAGAAGCCGAGCTGGCTGACCGTGCCGAACGCGAGGATCCGCTTCAGGTCCGTCTCGCGCAGCGCCTGCACGCCGCCCAGCAGCATCGTGAACACGCCCAGCGCGATCGTGATCGGCCGCCAGGGCCCGCTCAGCGCGAACACCGGGGCGAACCGCGCGATCAGATAGATGCCCGCCTTCACCATGGCGGCGGCGTGCAGATAGGCGCTGACCGGCGTCGGGGCGGCCATCGCGCCGGGCAGCCAGAAGTGGAACGGGAAGATCGCCGACTTGCTCAGCGCACCGACCAGCAGCAGCACGATCGCCGCGTCGACGAGGGGCCCGGTGGGCGCGAGCTCGAGGATCCGGGAGATGCTCGAGGTCCCGGCGTCGACGGCGAGGAACACCACGCCGACGAACATCGCGAGTCCGCCCAGCGTGGTCACCAGCAGCGCCTGCAGCGCCGCACGACGGCTGGCGCCGCGGCGGTGGTAATGCCCGATGAGCAGGTACGACAGGATGCTCGTGACCTCCCAGAACATCACGAGCAGCACGAGGTCGTCGGTGGTGACCAGGCCGTACATGGCGCCGGCGAACGCGAGCAGCACCGCCGCGAACTGGCCGATCCCGGCCCGTCGCGCCGCGGAAGTACCAGCGGCAGTACAGCAGCACCAGGGCGCCGACGCCGGTGACGATGAGCGTGAGCAGCCAGCTCAGCTCGTCCATCCGGAAGGTGAGCGCGAGGCCCGAGCTGCGGGATCCACTCGACGGACTCCTGCGGGGTGAGGCGCGGGTCCGCGGCGCCCGGCGAGCACCTGCGGCGTGAGCACGACCGCGTGCGCGAACGCCGCGGCCGGCACGAGCGCCGCGACCGCGAAGGCGCGCGCGCCGATCCGGGCGACCAGCAGCGGCAGCAGCAGGGCGGCGAGGGCGAACACGCAGAGGAGGATCAGCATTCTCGGCTCCTCTGGCTCGTCGGTCTCAGCGACTCAGGCGGGCGGTTGCGGTCCAGTTTACCGGGCGCGGCTACCGGTCGGCCGGGCGCTCCCGGGCCGGCCGGCGCGGGACCGGTCGTCGTGCCCTCGCGGAACGTGCAGGTGAACCGGATCGACGCGGCCGGCTCCCCCGCCAGCATGCGCGCGATCGCGTCGCCCGCGGCCCGGCCCTTCTCGCACCGCCGGCTGCACCGCGGTGGTCAGCACGTGCTCGCCGAGGCCGTCCACCGCGATCCCGTCGAAGCCGGCGACGCTGACGTCCTGCGGGACGCGCAGCCCCGCCTCCTCGGCGGCGCGGATCACGCCCGCCGCGAGCAGGTCGCTCTGCGCGATCACGGCGGTCGGGCGCCTCGCCGGATCGGCGAACAGCAGGCGACCGGCGAGCAGGCCCTCGTCGATCAGGCTGGCGCCGGCGGAGACGACCCGCGCATCGGGGAACACGGCCAGCGTGCTGTCCAGCCGCACCCTCGTCACCGGCGTGGTGATGTCGGCGATCCGGTCGGGCGTCGCGTCGCCGCGCCGCGCGCGGCCGTCGAACGGCAGCGTGACCACGGCGACCCTGCGATGCCCGAGCGCGCGCAGGTGGCTCGCGATCTGCGCGGCCGCCTCGCCGTTGTCCAGCTCGATCCGCGGCACGTCCTCGCCGGCGTCGCCCTCGATGACGACCACCGGCAGGCCGCGCCGCGCGCACCGCGTCGAGCGTCTCCCGCATGCGCGGGCTGCATCCGATCAGCACCGCCGCGTCGATCGGCGCGGTCGCGAGCGTCGGGGCGCCGGGCCGGCGTCGGGGTCGTCGCGCAGCAGCAGCACGCCGGCGCCGAGCGCGGCGAGGCCGTCGGTGAGGCCGTCCATCATCGCGGTCTTCACCGGATCCAGGAACGCGGTGCGCAGGTGCTCCTCGAGCGCCACCGCGACGATGCCGCTCCTCCCCCGGCGCAGCGACGCCGCACGCGGATCCGGGCCCGGTGTAGCCGAGCTCGGCGGCGGCCGCGAGCACGCGCTCCCTGGTCGCCTCGGCGACCGGCGCCTTGCCGCTGAACACGACCGACGCGGTGGACGGCGAGACTCCTGCGGCGCGGGCCACGTCGGCGATCGTGGCCCGCCGACGGCCCTTCGCGGGATCCGGTCCGAGCTCATGGTTCGACAATAACATCGTTGGGAAACAGTGCGATCGAATCGATTCGACCGGACGGATCGGATTCGCTACCGTGGTGTCATGGACACCGCCCTGACCCGCTCCCAGTTCGTGCGCTGGCGCACCGCGATCTTCGCGATCTTCCTCACCAGCGGCCTGTCCATCGCGACCTGGGCCTCCCGCGTGCCCGCCATCAAGGTCGATCTCGGCATCGACAACGCGCAGATGGGCCTGCTGCTGCTCGGCATGGGCGTCTCGTCGATCGTCGGCATCTCGACAGTCCGCGCTGTGATGGCGCGCACCGGCGCCCGGCTCGGCATGCTCCTCACGATGCTGAGCTTCGCCGTCGGCGTCGCCCTGATCGGCCTCGGCACGAGCGTGCTGCGGATCCGTGCCCGTGGTGCATCGCGGGCATGGTGCTGTTCGGCTTCGGCAACGGATCCCTCGACGTCATGATGAACGTCGAGGCGACGGCGATCGAGCAGCAGATGGGCAGGACGATCCTGCCCGTGTTCCACGCGTTCTTCAGCTTCGGCACCGTCATCGGCGCGGGGCTCGGCGCCGGCGCCGCTGCGCTCGGCTCGGCGTCGGCGCGCACGCCTCCTGATCGCCGTCGCTGATCGCCCTCGTGCGCCGGTCGCCGGCTACGCCAACGTGCCGCCGCGCGAGGCCGACACTCGATCCGGCGCCGGGGGAGAAGCCGCACTGGCGGGAGCGCCTGCACGCCGCGCTCGAGGCCTGGCGCGAGCCGCGCACCTACTTCCTCGGCGTCGTCATGCTCGGCATGGCGTTCGCCGAGGGCGGCGCGAACGACTGGCTCGCGCTCGGCGTCGTCGAGGGTCACGACGCCGGGCCGGCCGTCGGCGCCGCGGCGCTGGCGACGTTCTCCGTCGCGATGACCGTGGTGCGGCTCTTCGGCGGTCCGCTCGTCGACCGCTTCGGCCGCGTGCTGGTGCTCCGGATCCTCGCGATCACCGCGGCCGCCGGCATCCTGCTGTTCATCCTCGCGCCGAGCCTGCCGCTGGTGTTCGCCGGCGCCGCACTGTGGGGCATCGGCGCCTCGCTCGGCTTCCCGCTCGGCATGTCGGCGGCGGCCGACGATCCCGCCAAGGCCGCGGCCCGGGTGAGCGCCGCCGCACGATCGGCTACATCGCGTTCCTCGGCGGCCCGCCCGTGCTCGGCTTCATCAGCAACCACATCGGCCTGCTGAACACGCTGTTCGTCTCGTCGTCGCTGGCGGCCCTGTCCGGGCTGTTCTCGGGCGCCGCCCGCCCGCTCCGCGCAGGACGAGAAGGTCGCCGCGGGCTAGGCTCGTCGAGTGCGTCTCGTCATCGCCCGCTGCGCCGTGGACTACACCGGCCGGCTCAACGCCCATCTGCCCCTCGCCACCCGCCTGCTGGTGCACAAGGGCGACGGCAGCCTGCTCGTGCACTCCGACGGCGGCAGCTACAAGCCGCTGAACTGGATGAGCCCGCCGTGCCGCCTCGAGGCCGAGCGCCGGGGGAGGAGGAGGCGTCGGCCGGCGTCACCGAGGTCTGGCGCGTCACGCACCAGAAGACCGGCGACGCCCTGCGCGTGCAGATCTACGAGATCCTGCACGACACGAACCACGAGCTCGGCATCGATCCCGGCCTGCAGAAGGACGGCGTCGAGGCCGACCTGCAGCGCCTGCTCGCGGAGCAGGTGGATCGGATCGCCGAGGGCGCGACCCTGATGCGCCGCGAGTATCCGACCGCGATCGGCCCGGTCGACCTGATGGTGCGCGACGCCGACGGCGTCGCGATCGCGGTCGAGATCAAGCGCCGCGGCGACATCGACGGCGTCGAGCAGCTGACCCGCTACCTCGAGCTGCTCGGACGCGATCCCCACCTCGCCCCGGTGCAGGGCGTCTTCGCCGCGCAGGAGATCAAGCCGCAGGCCCGCGTGCTCGCCGAGGATCGCGGGATCCGCTGCCTCGTCCTCGACTACGAGGACATGAAGGGCATCTAGTCCGGCGTCCCCCGGCTGTTCTGAGCAGACTTCCCCGCTGTCTGCCAGGGCGGAAAGTGGGATAGACGGGCGGGGCGCCCATAGGAGGCATATATGCCCGTGATCCCCGTACACCTGTGTCCTCTGGGACGTCGACGGCACGATCGCCGACGCCTCCGCCGGGATCCTGCCCCGCCTCGTCGAGGTGTTCGCCTCGTTCGGCATGCCCGCCCCCGCCGCGGAGGACCTGCCGCTGTGGATCGGGCCGCCGATGTTCGAGTCGTTCCTGGAGCACGGCGAGATGTCGCCGACGACGCGGAGCTCGCCGTGCGCAGTATCGCGACCTCGCCGCCCGCGACGGCTATGCCGCAAGCGTGCGGATCTACCCCGGCATCGCCGAGGCGCTGCAGGCCGTGAAGGCGGCGGGCATCCCGCAGGCCACGGCGAGCTCGAAGCCGGAGAACCAGGTGCTCGCGATCCTGGAGCACTACGGACTGATCGACGAGTTCGTGGTCGTGGCGGGAGCCCTGCCGAATCCGGGGGTAGCACGACGGCAAGGAGGCGGTCATCGGGCGCGCGCTCGGCCGTCTGGTCGCGGCCGGCGTCGACGTGAGCCGCCCGGTCCTGATCGGCGACCGCCTGCACGACATCGAGGGCGCGGCGCAGTCGGTGTGCCGGTGATCTTCGTGGACTGGGGATTCGCGAGCCGGGGGAGTCCGCACGGTTCCGTCGCCGAGGTCTCCACGGCCGACGAGCTGCTGCGGATCCTCCTCCCGAGGCCTGACGCGGGCCCGCGAGAAGCCCGTCTCGCGCGCGAGAAACCACTTCCGACATGAGACATCACGTCCGGCGTGGTTTCGCACGCTGGATCTGGCTTCCGCGGATCGGGCGCACCGGATCGGGCGAAATCGGACCTGCGCGGGACCAGCCGCAAACGAGAACTCCCCGGGGCCGAAGCCCCGGGGAGTCAGAGTCCGTGTCGCTCAGAGCGGACGGATGTTCTCGGCCTGCAGGCCCTTGGGGCCCTGCGCCACATCGAACTCGACGCGCTGGTTCTCGTCGAGCGAGCGGTAACCGGACGAGGTAATGGCGGAGTAGTGCGCGAACACATCAGCCCCACCGTCATCGGGGGAGATGAAGCCGAAGCCCTTCTCCGAGTTGAACCACTTAACCGTGCCCTGAGTCATGTACTGCCTTCTTGCTTGGGCTTACGTCGACGCAGACGCGTAGACGATCCCAAGCTATCTGAAAGAGCCGCATCGCAACACCCCGTGTGACATGGAGACACAAACGTTGCATGTGGCTCGATTCCCCGGACGGGGTCGGCGACCGCGGGTCGGACGCCGACAGGCGCGTGATTCCGCGGGAAATGGAGCGGGCCCCCACCGCGGGGGGAGCGATGGGGGCCCAAGGACGACCGGAGGGTGCGTCTGGAATCACTATAAGCACGTTTCTATGGTTGTCCCCCAAAAGGGGGACAAACCAGAGTATGTCGGGCGTATCATCGCAGTACATCGGAATAATGGGGACGAAGCGGCCCCCTCGGGGGATCCATTTTGGGGACTGGATGCGCCGAGGGGGCCAATGCACGCACTTGCCGCCGGTCTGGGGAAGACCTTCCGCCTTCGCTGGGGACTCGGGCGGCAGCGGCTGTTTCGACGTGCGCGCCTCAACCCTAAGCGAGGGGGCGATGTCCAGGGCGTGCGGCGCGTTGGTGCGGAAACGCTGTCAGTCCTGCGTCGCGCGCCACTCCTCGGCGAGCAGCCCGTACGCCATGCCGTCCATCCATTCCCCGCTGCGGTGCAGCGCCGTGGCCCGACTGTGCTCCTCCCGGCGCATGCCGAGTCGCTCCATCATGCGCCAGGACGGCTCGTTCGCCGCGAAGCATCCCGCGCTCACCCTGCGCAGCCCGAGCTGCTCGAAGCAGGCGGCGATCACGGCCCGCACCGCCTCGGTCGCGTAGCCGCGACCCTGGTGGGCCGGATCCATCACCCAGCCCAGCTCGGCCTGCACGCCCTGCGCCTGGTCGCGCACCTCGGCCTGTGCCCAGGCGTCCTCGATCCGCAGCATCACGTCGCCGATGACGCTCCCGGATGCCCGCTCCACGATCAGCGTGGTCGCCAGGCGGTCCTGGTCCGTGAAGTAGGCGCGGAACGCGTCGGCGTCCTGCGGCGCCGCGCCCAGCCACCGGCCGACGTCGTCGATCCGGCGGTACTGCCACACGGTGTCGGCGTCCGCCGGAGTCGCGCGACGCACCACGAGCCGCTCCGTGCGCAGCGGCCAGTCGATGCGGTCCAGAACGTCGGGGGAGCGGGTCACTCCTTCAGCGTAGGCGCGGGGTCCGTCATCGAGGTGGCGCGCACCGCGACGAGTCCGTCGACGGCCGCCAGCAGCCGCGCCGCACCGGGGCGATCCGGGGTGCTGCGCGCGTGCACGAGCACGTTCATCGCGGCGAGCACGAGGGAGACGGCGCTCACGGCCTGGTCGTGGTCCGTCGTGCGGCGCTCGGCGAGCTCGATGAACTGCTCCCGCACGGATCCCATCCACTGCGAGAACGCGGGCAGCAGTTCCGGCCGCTTCATGAGCAGCTCCTTGATCCGGTGCCGGTCCATGCCGTCGTCCATGGACGAGCCGACCAGTTCGCACAGCGCGGGCACGATCTCGCCCTGCGCGGCCAGGAACCGCTCGACCACGTCGGCGGCGACGCCGTGCTCGGGCAGGTTCAGGGCCGCCGCGGCCTTGGACGGGAAGTAGTTGAAGAAGGTGCGCGGGGAGACGTCGACCGCCTGGCAGATCTGCTCGATCGTGGTGCGGTCCAGCCCCTGCTCCTCCACGAGCCGCAGCGCGGCCTCGTGCAGCGCCTGCCGGGTCTGCTGCTTCTTGCGTTCGCGCCGGCCCTCGCCGGCGCCCTCGCGAATCGGATCGCGAACGCTGTCGTCGATGCTCATCATGTGCTCCTCACGGGGGCTGTGCGGCGGCCGGGGCGGGAGGCGTCCCGCCCCGGCCGTCCGCTCAGACCTGCTGCGTCCTGATGCTTCCGGTCTCGCTGAAGCCCGCATCGTCGGCCTGCTCCTGCAGGGCGGAGCGCGTGCGCAGCGGCGGAGCCTTGAAGAACAGGCTCAGCACGAACGCGAGCATGAGCACGCCGAAGCCGACCCAGTAGATGACGTCGATCGCCTTCGTGAAGCCGACCATGAACGGCTTGGTGAGTGCGGAGTCGGCGCCGTTCAGGAACGAGGTGTCGCTGACCGTGCTGTTCGATCCGCTCGATGCCTTGGACGACGCCTTGTCGAGCTGCTTGGTGATCGCGGCACGAGCTTGTCGACCCAGTGCCGCGCTGAGCCTGGTCCGACCAGTCCACGACGACCGCGCCGTCCTTCACGGTGGCGTGCGCCTTGTCGGCGACGGCCTGCAGCGCTGCGGCCTCGGCCGCGGGAGTCGCCTCGGCCACCTGCTGGTCGATCACGCTCTGCGCGGCAGCGGCAGGGACCTGTCCTGCGGCGACCGCCTGCTCGACGCCCGCGGTGACCTTCTCGGTCACGGCCTTGTCGGCCGCGGCCTTGGCCGCGGCGGTGCCCTTGTCGAGCCGGGACTGGATGTTCGTCTGCAGCGGCCCCACGATCGGGCTCCACAGCTGCTTCATGACGGCCTTGTTCTGCTCCTTGCCTGCGACGGCGGGATCCAGAGCGGCGTTCAGCGCCGCGGTCAGGGTCGGCTTGTCGGCCATGCTGTGCGTGATGTTCAGCGGCAGCAGCGTGAACAGGATCGACAGCATGATCGCGGTGCCCAGCGTTCCGCCGATCTGGCGGAAGAAGGTCGCCGCGCTCGTCGCGACGCCCATGTCGGGCGCGGCGACGGAGTTCTGGCTGGCCATCGTCAGCGACTGCATGAGCTGGCCGAGGCCGAGGCCGACCACGAACATGCCGATCATCATGTACCAGACCGGGGTGCTGGACGAGACGAACGTGAGCAGCAGGAAGCCGAGCGCGGTGGTCAGCGTGCCGGTGCGCGGGAAGATGCCGTACTTGCCGGTCCGCGAGGTGATCTGGCCCGCGGCCATCGAGGAGGTCATCAGACCGATGACCATCGGCAGCATCGCGAGCCCCGACTCGGTCGGCGTGAGCCCGGCGACGATCTGCATGTACAGCGGGATGGTCATCATGGCGCCGAACATGCCGAAGCCGACGAGCACGCCGATGATGGTCGCCATCGAGAAGGTGTTGGAGTGGAACAGCCGGATCGGGATGATCGCGTCGTCCTTCATCGCGATCTCGATGAGCACGAAGGCGATCGCGCCGAGCCGCCGATCACGTAGCAGGCGATCGCGCGGCCGAGGCCCAGCCCCACTCGCGGCCCTGCTCGGCGACGAGCAGCAGCGGCACCAGCGCGACGATCACGGCCGTCGCACCCCACCAGTCGATCCGCGGGTTCTCGTGCTTGGCGACCTTGGGCAGGTGCAGGAACGCGATGACCATGCCGAGCGCGATGAGGCCGAGCGGCAGGTTGATCAGGAACACCCAGCGCCATCCGGAGATCCAGAGGATCTCGTGCGCGCCGGCGAACAGGCCGCCGACCAGCGGGCCGATCAGGGACGAGATGCCGAACACCGCGAAGAAGTAGCCCTGGTACTTGGCGCGCTCGCGCGGGGCGAGGATGTCGGCCATGATCGCGAGCGGCAGCGACATCAGCGCGCCGGCGCCGATGCCCTGGAAGGCGCGGAACCCGGCGAGCATCAGCATCGAGGTGGAGAACGTCGACAGCAGGGATCCGAGGATGAACACCGAGATGCCGAAGATGAACAGCGGGCGGCGGCCGAAGATGTCGGAGAGCTTGCCGTAGATCGGCACGGAGATCGTCGACGTGATCAGGTACGCCGTGGTCACCCACGCCTGCTGGTCGAGGCCGTGCAGGTCGTCGCCGATCGTGCGGATCGCGGTGCCGACGATCGTCTGGTCGAGGGAGGACAGGAACATGCCGGCCATGAGGCCGTAGATGACGAGCAGGATCTGCCTGTGCGTCATGATCGGGGCGGACGCTTGCGCGCGGCGCGGGTCGCCCCGGTGATGGTGGTTGCGGTGGACATGACGGCCCTTCGGGTGGTTCCGGACGGCGCGCGCGGCCCGAGACGTCGGATCCGGGCGCCGACGCGGCGGCAAGAATGTTGCAGCCCTGCAAGATTACACGCGGGAAAGGTTGCGCAAGCGCAGTTTTGCTATGAGATTGCTGGATCCGGACGGCTCGTCCGCGTCGAGGACCCGGCCGCCGCGGGCCGCCACGAGCGCTCCACGCCCTCGACCCGCAGGCCGGCGGCCGCCCGGCCGCTCACCGGGGACGGATCCGTCGTGCGATAACGCCGTGCCCGGATCGTCGTCGCCCCGGCCGCGCCCGCCTGCGCATCGTCGGCGCGCTCCGGTCCACGATCCACGTCACTGCTCGCCGGAGCGCTCCTCCTCCGGTTCGCGCCGCCGGCGTCCGGCACCTGGCGGCCAGGACGAGGGTCATTCTTGCCGTTCTGCGGTGCTCCGCGTTGCCATGGTTCTCCCCCCCTCCCCCTCCTCCCCCCCTCACGCGCGCGGGGAGCGCGGACTGGCCCGAGGTCCAAGTCCGCGAGCGCGGCGCCGGCACGGACCGCCCTCCCCCCAGCGCCCCGGCCGGAGCCGCGAGGTCCGCCGCAGCGACGATGGCGCCGGCGCGGGGGCGCCCTCACTCCCACGACGCCGTTCTCCGGGAGGGACTTGAAGCACGAGACCCAGGGAGACGTCGACGGCGGGCTGACTCCCCGCCCTCTCCCCCCGTCCGACCCCGCGCATCGTCGAGGCCGTAGGCGATTCCGAAGTCGGTGAGCTTCGCCGTCCACCCGCCGCCGTTCGAAGGGGCGCGAGCAGCACATTCGACGGCTTCCGTCGCGATGGATGACGCCCGCGTCGTGCACTGCCTGCAGTGCACCGGCGAGGTCGCACGCGAGCGACGCCGCTTCCCGCTGGAGAGCGGGCCGTGGGTCAGCCGCGCCGCCAGCGTCGGCCCGTCGACGTACTCCATCGCGAGGCGGGGGTGGGCGGGTCCAGCCGCGCGTCGTACAGCTGATCAGCGACGGGTGGTACGCCCAGACCCCCCTCTGCCCCCCTCCGCGCCCCCGCGGACCGCAGCAGCTGATCGACCGTCGAGCAGGGCCTCGGTTGACGCCGCATCGATCGTGCTCATCGACCACTCCTGCATGCGGTTCGGGTGCCGCACCGAGGCCCGGGGCGAGGCCGGAGGTCTTCCGCCTTGACGTCGCCCGCGAAACCTGCAAGCGAGGCTGCCCGGACAGCCGTCACCGGAACGCGGAAGAGCCGGATCCCGAAGGATCCGGCCTCTTCCGATCTGTGCGCGAGGGGGGACTTGAACCCCCACGCCCTTGCCGGCACTGGCACCTGAAGCCAGCGCGTCTACCTATTCCGCCACTCGCGCATGTCGGTCCTCGCGAACCAACCTCCCGAGAATATCACGACCGCGGCGCCCGCCCGAACCACCCGCCCCTCCCGAAACCCGCCCGCTCCTGACCGCGAGACTGCATCGTGTCGCGAGACTGCGCAACGTGCATCTCGCGGAGCTGCGGTCGGGCCGGACTCTCGGAATCGCGCCGCGGGGGATCATTCAGCGCCGGGTGGCTACGATGTCCCTACCGATCGGTGAGCCATGGGAGCCCAGTGGGACTACTAGACAGCTTTGAGAAGGGTCTCGAGCGCGCAGTGAACAGCGCGTTCGCGAAGACCTTCCGCAGCGGGATCCAGCCCGTGGAGATCGCGTCGGCACTGCGTCGTGAGATGGACACGAAGGCCGCCGTGGTCAGCCGCGACCGCATCATCGTGCCGAGCACGTTCGTCGTGCACCTCAGCGGCGAGGACGCGACCGCCATGCACGGCCTCGGCCCCGCGCTCATCGACGAGCTGCACGGCCTGGTCAAGGATCACGCCCGCGCCCAGGGCTACAGCTTCTCCGGTCCCGTGGACATCGCCCTCGAGGCCGACGAACGGCTCGCCACCGGCACGGTGCGGGTCGAGTCCGCCGCCGCGCAGGATCGGCGCGCGCGTCACCTGGCAGGCGGTCATCACGACAGGAGGCACCCGCTATCCGCTGACCCAGGCGCGCACCGTGATCGGGCGCGGCAGCGACGCCGACATCACGATCAACGACGCGGGATCCAGCCGCAAGCATGCCGAGGTGCTCTGGGACGGCGATCACGCCATGCTCCGCGATCTGGGCTCGACCAACGGCACCAAGCTGAACGGTCAGCGGATCCGCGAGGCGCAGCTGTCCAGCGACATGGTCATCACGATCGGGCGCACGGAGCTGACGTTCCAGATCGTCCCGGTCTCGCAGGCGCCTGAGGGGCCTTCGGCATGAGTGAACTGACGCTGCTCCTGCTCCGCATCGGCTTCCTCGTGCTGATGTGGTTCTTCGTGTTCGCCGTGGTCTACTCGCTGCGCGCCGACCTGTTCGGCGTGCGGGTGCGCAAGCTGCCCGAGGCTCCGGCCGCCGCGGCGCCCGCGCGTGCGCCCCGAGCCGCCGCCGCCGGCGCAAGCCCAAGGCCGCGCCGAAGAGCAAGCCCGGGGGACCGGCCACGACCACCTCCACGGTCTCCAAGCTCGTCATCACCTCCGGACCGAAGGCGGGGCTCGAGGTCCCGCTCGGCACCGAGCCGATGTCGATCGGCCGCTCCAGCGAATCCGGCCTGGTGATCCGCGACGACTACACCTCCAGCCACCACGCCCGCCTGCTGCTGTGGGGCGACCAGTGGATGATCCAGGATCTCGACTCCACCAACGGCACGTTCCTCGGCGGCGAGCGCGTCGGCGCTCCCGTCGCCGTCGCGATCGGCACGCCCATCAAGGTCGGCGCCACGACGTTCGAGCTGCGGGCGTAACCGGCGGCCATGGTCTTCGAGGGCTCGAGCGCCGCGATCTCCCACACCGGGAAGGTCCGCTCCAACAACCAGGACTCCGGCTACGCCGGGGCGAACCTGTTCGTCGTCGCCGACGGCATGGGCGGCCACGCGGGCGGCGACGTCGCCGAGCAGCATCGCGATCCACCGCCTGGAGAACCTCGACCACGCCTACCCGTCGACCGACGGACGCGCAGGCGTCGCTGCAGGCGGCGGCGATCGACCGCGGCCGGCGACATGATCCGCGCCGTGAAGGAGCGTCCGGAGCTCGCCGGGCATGGGCACCACGCTCGACGCGATCATCATGGTCGACGACTACGCCGTGATCGGCCACATCGGCGACTCGCGCATCTACCTCTACCGCGACGAGGCGCTCACCCAGATCACCACCGACCACACGTTCGTGCAGCGCCTGGTCGACTCCGGCCGGATCACGCCCGAGGAGGCGCGCTACCACCCGCGCCGCTCGGTGCTCATGCGCGTGCTCAGCGACATGGACGCGGATCCCGAGCTCGACATGTTCGTCATGCCGACCCAGCCCGGCGACCGCTGGCTGCTCTGCTCCGACGGTCTTTGCGGCGTGGTCGACGAGGCGCACATGCTCAAGGCCCTGCGCCTGGGCATGGCCCCCGGTCGCACCGCGGACGGGCTGCTGAAGTTCGCCCTGGACGGCGGCGCGCCCGACAACGTCACGGTCGTGATCGTCGACGTCGGCGGACAGCACCCGGTGATGAGCGGCACCGCCACGATCGTGGGCGCCGCCGCCAACCCGCAGGGCGTCGGTCGTCCCCGCCGCCCGCTCCGCCCGGCCCAACTGGCTGCACCCGGTGCGCCAGGCGGCCAACGAGCCCACGCACTTCGAGCCGCGCGGCGGAGTACCTCGAGGAGCTCATCGAAGAGGATCACCGCGCGCGCGTGCGCCGCCGCGTCGGCTGGATCACCGGCTTCGTCGTCGTGATCGCGCTCATGGCCGCCGCCCTGTTCGGCGGCTACGCGTGGACCCAGACCCGGTACTTCGTCGGCATCGCGGGCCCGGACACGGTCGCGATCTTCCAGGGGATCCAGCAGGATCTCGGGCCGATCTCGCTCTCGCACGTCTACCAGGACACCGAGATCAAGGTGACCGACCTCCCCGCCTTCGACCAGTCGACCGTGCAGCAGACCATCAGCGCCGAGCTCGCTGCCAGGACGCGCAGGGCATCGTCGAACGGCTGCGCGCATCGATCCCGACGGGGAAGAAGCCGTGACCGCCACCACCACCGCCGAGTGACCGCCGACACCAGCGTGCTGCGCGCGCTGCGGCAGATCCGCGGCCCGCAGACCCAGCGCAACCGCGAGTTCTGGCTGCTGCTCTTCGCCGTGCTGCATCGCCGGCGCCGCGCTGACCCTCGTCCAGCTCGGCGCCCTGCACGCGATCGACCCGATGATCCTGGTCATCGGCGGCGGCCTCGCCGTGCTCGTGTTCGCGCTGCACATCGTGCTGCGCTTCGTCGCGAGCGACGCGGATCCGTTCGTGCTGCCGATCGCGACGCTGCTGACCGGCGTCGGCATCGCCGAGATCTACCGGCATCGACATCGCCGAGCATCGCACCGGCTGGGACGGCCTACTCCACCAAGCAGCTGATGTGGACGGCGATCTCGGTCATCGGCGCGATCGCGCTCGTGATCCTGCTGCGCAACTACCGCGTGCTGTACCGCTACACGTATCTCTCCGGCCTGGTCGGCATCGTGCTGCTGATCCTGCCGTTCGTCCCCGGCCTCAAGGCCGAGGCGAACGCCGACGTGTGGATCAACATCGGCGGGCTCGGCTTCCAGCCCGGCGAGCTGGCGAAGATCTTCCTCGCGATCTTCTTCGCGGGCTACCTCGTGCGCACCCGGGAGAGCCTGGCGTCGGTCGGCAAGAGGTTCCTCGGCATCACCTGGCCGCGGATGCGCGAGCTCGGCCCGGTGATCGTGGTGTGGCTGATCTCGCTCGGCATCATCGTCGCCCAGCACGACCTCGGCACCGGCGTGCTGATCTTCGGCATGTTCATCGTGATGCTGTACGTCGCGACCGGCAAGACCAGCTGGGTGCTGATCGGCCTGGTCGGGGTCGCGGCGGGCATCGCGGTCGCCGCGCAGTTCCTGCCCTACGTGCAGGGCCGGTTCGACGCCTGGCTGAACGCCTTCGACCCGAAACTCATCGACAGCCAAGGGCGGCAGCTACCAGCTCGTGCAGGGCATCTTCGGCCTCGCGCACGGCGGCCTGCTCGGCACCGGCCTCGGCCAGGGCCGCCCGCAGGTCACGCCGGTGGCGGAGAGCGACTTCATCATCACCAGCCTCGGCGAGGAGATCGGCCTGATCGGCCTGTTCGCGATCCTCTGCCTGTACATGGTGTTCGTCAGCCGCGGACTGCGGATCGGCGTCGCCGGCCAGGACGACTTCGGCAAGCTGCTCGCGGTCGGCGTCTCGTTCACGCTCGGCCTGCAGGTGTTCATCATGGTCGGCGGCGTCACCCGGGTGATCCCGCTGACCGGCCTGACCACCCCGTTCCTCGCGGCGGGAGGATCCTCCCTGGTCGCCAACTGGCTCATCGTCGGACTCCTGCTGCGGATCTCCGACGGCGTGCGCCGTCAACCCCGGGTGGTGATCGGATGACCTTCTGTCCGTTGCTGAGCAGTCGAGCCAGGGACCGGTCTTGCCGGCACCTCGGGGAGGTGCCGCGTCATGACGAAAGAACTCCGTCGCATCAGCATCCTCGTGCTGGTGATGTTCCTCGCCCTGTTCGGGTCGGTGAGCTGGATCCAGGTCGTGCAGGCCGATTCGCTCGCGCAGAACGACGCGAACACCCGCACCCGGCTGGACAGCTACGAGATCCAGCGCGGATCGATCATCGCCGGCGGCGCCCCCATCGCCACCTCCGTGCCCTCGAACGACATGTACTCGTTCCAGCGCGTGTACACGGATCCGCAGATGTGGTCGGCGGTCACCGGCTACTACAACCCGGCGCTGGGCAGCGCGACCGGCATCGAGAAGGCGATGAACAGCGAGCTGAGCGGCACCGGCGGCTCGCAGTTCCTGTCCTCGATCGAGCGGATCGTCTCCGGCCAGCCGCAGAAGGGCGCGAACGTCGTGCTCAGCCTCGACCCCAAGGCGCAGAAGGCGGCCTACGACGCGCTGCAGCGGCTTCCAGGGCGCGGTCGTCGCGATCGAGCCGAAGACCGGCCGGATCCTCGCGATGGTCTCCACCCCGGGCTACGACACGCAACACGCTCGCCGTGCACGACGCCGACAAGGCCAACGCGGCCTACGACGCCCTGCAGAACGATGCGGGCAACCCGCTCTACAACCGGGGCATCGCCGGCAACCTGAACCCGCCGGGATCCACGTTCAAGCTCGTGGTGGCCGCGGCCGCCCTCGACTCCGGCAAGTTCACGATGGCAGTCGACGTTCCCGAACCCCGCCGCCTACACGCTGCCCGGCACCACCACCGCCGTGCACAACGCCTGGGGCGGCACCTGCGGCGACGGCCCGACCGTCACGCTCGCGGACGCGATCCGGCTCAGCTGCAACATCCCGATGGCGGAGCTCGCCGCGCAGCTCGGCGACGACAAGATCCACGCGATGGCGGAGAAGTTCGGCTTCAACAAGAGCTTCTCGACGCCGCTGAAGTCCACGCCGTCCAGCTACCCGACCGGCCTCGACGCGGCGCAGACCGCCCTGACCGGGTTCGGGCAGGGCAAGGTCATCGCGACCCCGCTGCAGATGGCGATGGTCGCGGCCGGGATCGCGAACGGCGGCGTGGTGATGAACCCGCGCATGGTCGACCAGATCCTCGGCGCCGACCTGTCGGCGCAGAAGCAGTACGACGACACGCAGTTCGGGCAGGCGATGAGCGCCGACCAGGCCAAGGCGCTGACCGCCGCCATGCAGGCGTCCGTCCAGAGTGGCGCGGCGCAGGGTGCAAGAATAGACGGAGTCGACGTGGCCGGTAAGACGGGCACCGCGGAGAACGGCGACAGCAACCCGTACACGCTGTGGTTCACCGGATTCGCGCCCGCCACCAACCCGGAGATCGCTGTTGCGGTCGTCGTCGAAGACGGCGGCGGACAGGGTCAGTCGGGTTCAGGTGATGCGATCGCGTCGCCGATTGCCAAGAAGGTCATGGAGGCGGTGCTGAACAAATGAGGCCGACGCAGGGTGTGCATTTCGGCGGTCGCTACGAGCTCCAGTCGCGGATCGCGATCGGTGGCATGGGCGAGGTGTGGGAGGCGACCGATCACGTCATCGGACGGACGGTCGCGATCAAGATCCTCAAGGACGAGTACATGGGGGATCCGGGCTTCCTCGAGCGCTTCCGCGCCGAGGCCCGGCACGCCGCGCTCGTGAACCACGAGGGCATCGCGAGCGTCTTCGACTACGGCGAGGAGAACGGATCCGCGTACCTCGTCATGGAGCTCGTGCCCGGCGAGGCGCTCTCCACGCATCCTCGAGCGCGAGGGATCCCTCAGCGCCGACAAGACGCTCGACATCGTCGCGCAGACCGCCTCGGCGCTGCAGGCCGCGCACGCCGCGGGCCTCGTGCACCGCGACATCAAGCCCGGGCAACCTGCTGATCACGCCCGGACGGCCGGGTCAAGATCACCGACTTCGGCATCGCCCGCATCGCCGACCAGGTGCCGCTGACGGCCACCGGTCAGGTCATGGGCACGGTGCAGTACCTCTCGCCCGAGCAGGCGTCGGGGCACGCCGCGTCGCCCGCGACCGACATCTACTCGCTCGGCATCGTCGCGTACGAGTGCCTGGCCGGCAAGCGCCCGTTCACGGGCGAGTCGCAGGTCGCGATCGCGATGGCGCAGATCAACGACACCCCGCCGCCGCTGCCGGCGACCGTCCCGCAGCCGGTGCAGAACCTGGTGATGGCGATGATCGCGAAGAAGCCGGCGGATCGGCCCGTCCTCGGCGGCGACCGTCGCGCGCGCCGCGCAGGCGCTGCGCCGCGGCGACCTGAACTCGGCCGCGATCGCCGTGCCCGCCGTCATCGCGGGCGTCGTCGGGCGCGACCGCCGCCGCGGGCGGCGACGACGCGATGACGCAGCTGCTCGGCGCCACCCAGGGCGCCACGACGATCATGCCCACCACGGCGCAGATCCCGACCGAGGCCGACGAGGCCCCGGACGAAGAAGAAGCGCAGCCCGTGGACCTGGCCGCTGATCGCCCTGATCGTGCTGCTGCGTGCTCGTGCTCGGCGGCACCGCTGTTCGCGCTGCTGTCGAACCAGAAGGCGCCGGGTCCGGTGCAGACCGACGACCAGCGCGTCCGACGCCTCCCGACTCCGAACCGCGCCCACGCCGACACCGACCCGCAGTCGGCGTCGCGATCGGCACGCTCGGCCTCATCGGCCAGACCTGCGATCGCCGCCGTGCAAGACCCTGAAGGGCGCCGGCCTCGACGGCACCTGCACCACGGGCGACCACGCCCCGCGATCAGGCGCATGTCGGCCTGGTGTACAAGCACCAACCCGAGCGGCGGCAACGTGACGAAGGGCACCTCCGTCACGCTCAACGTGTACGCCGACCTGGTCTCCGTCGGCGCCCCGACGCCGCCGGCCGCTCCGACCGTCGCGGCGAAAGCCGGCGGTGGCGAGATCACGCCACGCTGAGCTGGGGCGGGACTACGTGTGCCCCAGCGGCACCGGCAACGTGACCGGGTACAACGTGACCCTCACCAACGCGACGTTCCCGGGATGCCGGATCGCACGAAGTCGTTCGACGCGAACACGCTGAGCGCCGACATCTCGATCGCCAACCAGCCCGGCGAACAGGTCACGGCGACGTACACCGCGCTCTGCGGGGACAGCAAGCGCGAGACCGGTGCGTCGCCGCAGATGGCGCGCAGATCCAGCCGGCGACCCGTCGCCGGTCGCCGACCCGCCGACGCTCTGAGCGGCGCGACACGCGGCAGCCGCAGAACCAAGGAACAGGAGGGGGGTCTTCGTGTCGACGACAACGCGCGTCATGGCCGGCCGATACCGGGTCGATGACCTCATCGGCCGCGGTGGCATGGCGCATGTGCACCGTGGCTACGACCTGACCCTCGGGCGCGACGTCGCGATCAAGATCCTGGACCGCGAGCTCGCGCGGGACACGGCGTTCCGCACCCGGTTCCGCATGGAGGCGCAGGCCGCGTCCCGCATGTCGCATCCGTCGATCGTGCGCGTGTTCGACGCCGGTGAGGACTCCTCGGCGGAGGCCGGCGGCACCGCCGCGGAACCGGTGCCGTTCATCGTCATGGAGCTCGTGCACGGCGAGCTGCTGAAGAGACGTCATCGCCCGGGGCCCTGTGCCCACCGTCGGACGCGGTCCGCTACGCGGACGGGATCCTCGAGGCGCTCGAGTACTCGCACCGCGCCGGCGTCGTGCACCGCGACATCAAGCCGGGCAACGTCATGATCACGCCGTCCGGCGCCGTGAAGGTGATGGACTTCGGGATCGCGCGCGCGGTCTCGGACTCGTCGTCGACCGTCGCCGAGACCACGCAGATCATCGGCACCGCCGCGTACTTCTCGCCCGAGCAGGCCAAGGGCGAGCAGGTGGACGCCCGCACCGATCTGTACTCCGCGGGCGTCGTGCTGTACGAGATGCTCACCGGGCGCCAGCCGTTCCGCGGCGAGTCGCCGGTCGCGGTCGCGTATCAGCACGTCAGCGAGACCCCGCTGACCCCCAGCGAGGTGCATGACGAGGAGCACGACGCGAAGGAGCTCGAGCGCATCCGCGCGATCGATCCGATCGTGCTGCGCGCGATGGCGAAGGATCCGTTCCAGCGCTTCCCCGACGCCGTCTCGTTCCGCACGGCGCTCGATGACGCGGCCACCGGCGTGGTGCCGACGAAGAAGCAGCTGCACTCGCTCACCAGCGAGCTGTACGGGCCGAGCCCGCGGCACGCGCAGGAGACCGCGCGGACGCTGCGCCAGCTCTCCAGCGACACC
Source organism: uncultured Actinomycetota bacterium (assembly GCA_963791605.1). GTDB lineage: Bacteria > Actinomycetota > Actinomycetes > Actinomycetales > Microbacteriaceae > Microbacterium. Next base: position 557,195 of record CAWBTB010000006.1, read on the forward strand.
ACGATGACCCGGACCCAGTCCGGACCGCCCGTGGCATGGATCTGGGCGGGCGTCGCCCTGCTCGCGGTGCTGCTCGCCTCGGTGCTCATCTGGGTGCTCGCGATGCGTCCGAGCACCGATCTGCCCAGTGCCGCGAGGACCGTGCCGCACCTGGCCGGGCAGGCCTACGACTCCGCCGTCGGCCCAGCTGAACAAGGCGGATCTGCGCGCGGTCCGCATCGATCAGGCCGACGCGAACGTCGCCGTCGGCACCGTGATCAGCACGGATCCCTCCGCCGGCACGCAGCTCGACAAGGGCCAGTCCGTCACCGTGTACGTCTCCACCGGAGCCGCCAAGAGCGCGGTGCCGACCCTGACGGGCCTGACGCAGGCCGCCGCGAAGGACGCGCTGGTCAAGGCGGGGCTGCAGCTGGGCTCGGTGACGCAGAAGAACGATCCGCAGAGCCAGCACGACATCGTGCTGTCGTCCAGCATCGCCGCAGGCACCGAGGTCCCCTCCGGCACCTCGGTCGACCTCGTCGTCGCCAGCGGCGTCGTCACCCTGAACGACCTCACCGGCTGGACGCTGGATCAGGCGACCGCCGCCCTGCAGCAGGCGGGGCTGACCGCGAACCCGGTGGCGAAGGCGGACTGCAAGGCGACGGATCCGAAGACGGTCGCCGCGATGTCGGCGGCGCCGGGTGACGTCCCGGTGGGCTCCACGATCGACCTCACGTACTGCTCCGGCAAGTAGGGGTTACCGGTCCCTGAGCCTGTCCGGTCCCTGAGCCTGTCGAAGGGCCCGCTCCGTGGTGGGTCTCTCGGGCGCGCAGTCCCGGCGCGCTGCGCGCGCCCCGCCAGGCCCGATGCCTGCGCACCCGAGAGACCCACCACTGCGCTCCGGTCCCTGAGCCTGTCGAAGGGCCCGGCCCCTGAGCCAGCCCGGTCCCTGAGCCTGTCGAAGGGTCCGGCCCTGGGCTCCGGTGCAGCGGGAACCCTCAGGTGCGGGTCGGTGTCGGTTCGATGCTGACGTCGCCGGGGGAGATGAACGGGCTCACCCAGGGGAATACGTAGAAGAACAGCCCGTACAGGATCGCCGCGACCAGCACGAGCACGATGAGCACCCGCACCCACGAGGGTCCGGGCAGGATCCGCCACAGCGCGCCGTACATCAGTGCACCGCCTCCTTCAACGACTGCGGGAGCCCCAGCGCGCGCGGCTGGAAGCTGTCGAACACCCCGTACGCCACGATCCGCTCCGCGAGGGAGTACAGCGGTGAGCACGCGGTCAGGGTGATGTAGCGCTCGCCGGTCTCGGCACCCGCATCCTGCGGGACCGGATCCAGCACGTCCACGCTGTCCGGCGTCACGTACTCGAGCGTGCGGAACCGGTATGTGTACCAGCCCTGCGGCGTCTCGATCACGATCGGGTCGTTCAGGCGCAGTTTGTCGAGCTGATTGAACGGCTTGCCCCAGGTGGTGCGGTGCGCGGCCATCGTGAGATTCCCGGCCTGGCCCGGCATGCCCGAACCCGGGTAAAGGCCGATCCAGCCGTGATCCAGGGTGTCCGGCCGGGTGACGCCGCCCGCGATCGTCACGTTGTAGTCGGCACCCCAGCGCGGAACGCGCATCTGCGCCCCCCAGGGAACCCCGTTCTCCGGTGCGGTCATCAGCGGTGGCTCGTACTGCACCGGAACCCCCCTCGCCCCCGTGCCCGGCACGACCGGCGGCGGTGCGGGTGCGGGATCCTTCGCCCAGCTCTCGCTGATCGCGTGCCCCTTGTCGTTCGCGGCCGCGCTCATGATGATGTCGCCGATCCACATCTGCCACGCGACGAACAGCAGCACGACCACACCCGCCGTGAGCAGAAGCTCGCCGAGCACGCTCACCACCGTCGCCCGGCGCCGCGGCCGTCGACCACGGGAGCCGCGGCGCGGTGCTGCTGCCGCGGTGTCGGTCATCCCGCGATCCTATCGACCTCGGCCAGGCACAGGCTGTTGGGTAGACTGGGCGCATGGCACGATCCCGCAAGCCCGAAGAAGCCGCCGTCGAGAAGGTCGACAGCGGCTCCGCTCCCAACGCCGTGTGGTTCAAGCCCGTCATGGTCGGCTTCATGCTGCTCGGGCTGGCGTGGATCCTCGTGTTCTACATCACCAGCATGCAGTACCCGATCCCGGGCCTGCAGTCCTGGAACCTGCTGATCGGTCTCGGGATCGCCCTGATCGGCTTCCTGATGACCACGCGCTGGCGCTGACGCCCGCGCGATCGAGAACGCCTCCGCCTCGTGCGGGGGCGTTTTTTCGTCGCGGTCCGGGAATCCATCCCCGGTTTCTCCACCGTTTTCCGGAGTTATCCACATTCTGGGGATGGATATGCACACGCCCTCCCCGGAGTTATCCACAGATCTATCCCCACCTGGGGAGAATTACACGGGTGTTATTCACACGGGGCTCTGGGTCCGGTCGGACGCTTCTCGGGGTCGTTGAGCGAGCACCGAGCGCAGCGAGGAGCGAGACGAAACGCGGTCTCCCGCAGGAAACCGCGTTTCGTCTCGGTCGTCGCTGCGCTCCGGCCTCGCTCAACGACCGCGAGAGAGGCCCGCTCAACGACCCCGGGAAGGGTCGCGGGGTGTGGTCAGTGGCCGGCGGTGATGAGGAGGGGCGGGACGATGGCGACGATGAGGATCAGCACGAGCGTGAGCGCGGCGACGAGGCCGATCCACCAGAAGCGCGCGTTCCGGCGGCCGCCGGTGCGGGCATAGATCAGCCCGATGAGAGCGCCGACGATCGCGCCGCCGACATGCGCCTGCCAGGCGATTTAACCCGGCACGATGAACCCGTACACGAAGTTGATGACGAGCACGACGAGGATCCCGATCACGTTCGCGCCGAGGTGCCGGCCGATCACGAGCAGCGCCGCCATGAGGCCGAAGATCGCCCCGGACGCGCCCACCGTGGAGACTTCGGGGGCGATCACGCGCGACCCCGACGGAGCCGGCCAGCCCGCTCACGAGGTAGAGCGTGAGGAACTTCGCCCGGCCGATCAGCGGCTCCAGGCTCTGGCCGATCATCCACAGCGCGAGCATGTTCAGGCCGAGGTGGATCAGCCCTCCGTGCACGAGCAGCGTGGTCAGCATCCGCCAGGGCTGGAACGCGTCGCCCGACAGCGACGGATACAGGTATCCGGCCCAGAACTGCAGCGCCTGCCCGATCGGGATGCCGATACCTGGAAGCATCTGCAGCAGGCTCACCGCCGACGTGATCCCGATGATCCAGTAGGTCACCAGCGGGCGACCGCCCACCGCGGTCATCGTGCGGGAGCCCCGCTTCGACAGGCTCAGGGACCGGCGCTGCGCCCTGCGCTGCGCGGGCGACTGGTTGCGGCGCTGCTCCTGCATGCACTCGGGGCAGATCACGCCGACCGGCGCCTGGGTCTGGCACTCCGGGCAGATCGTGCGCATGCAGCGCTGGCACAGCACGAAGCTCTGCCGACCGGGATGCCGGTAGCAGAAGTTGTCGGGATTCGCGTGGAACTCCGAAGTCGTCATCGGCGCGCTCCGGAGTCCACTGGTCCCTCAGGCTCTCGAAGGGTCAGTTCTCGACGATGTCGACGGACTGCAGCACGACGTCCTCGACGGGACGGTCGCCGGCACCCGTGCGCACCGCGGCGATCTCGTCGACGACGGCCCGGGAGGCGTCGTCGGCGACCTCGCCGAAGATCGTGTGCTTGCCCTGCAGCCACGGCGTCGGGTCGGTGGTGATGAAGAACTGCGAGCCGTTGGTGCCCTCGACCTGACCGGTGATCGCGTTGCGGCGCAGGCCGGCGTTGGCCATGGCGAGGATGTACGGCTCGTTGAAGTTCAGCTCGCCGTGGATCTCGTCGTTGAAGTTGTAGCCGGGGCCGCCGACGCCCTGGCCGAGCGGGTCGCCGCCCTGGATCATGAAGTTCGGGATGATCCGGTGGAAGATGACGTCCTGGTACAGCGGACCCTCGCCGGGCTTGCCGGTCGCCGGGTGGGTCCAGGATCCGGTGCCGTCGGAGAGGCCGACGAAGTTCTTCACGGTGCGGGGAGCGTGGTCGCCGTACAGGTTGACGACGATGTCTCCGTGGTTGGTGTGCAGCGTGGCGACGTGAGTGGCGTGAGGCATGGATCCATTCTCGCAGAGGTTCCCGAAGAGTTCGCGGATCGCACACGCGCCATTCAGCTGCTTGTCTGGCAAGATGGGGAGTTCCGAACCCGTTTCGATTGGGAGGGCACCGTGAGCCTCAGCCGCAAGCGTCAGAAGGAACTCCGTCGTCTGCAGGACGAAGCCAACAAGCTGTGGTCCGCCCAGCAGGTCATCGTGGGCGACGCCGCACATGTCGCCCGCGAGGCCGGACGCCAGCTCGACAACTTCCGTCGTGAGCAGGTCGTCCCGACCGTGCAGGACGTGTACGAGCATCGCGTGCGTCCCGTCGTGGACCGCGGCGTGCGGCTCTCCCGCGACGTCGTCGACCACCGGGTCATCCCGGCCGTCGGCGGTGCGATCGGATCCGCCCTCACCGCGTGGGACATCGCGAACGCCAAGCGCACGGGATCCCCGCGCACGTTCGTGTCCGCCCCGTCGGCCCCCGCGAAGAGCGGCCCCGGCATCGGCACCGTGATCGCCATCGTGCTCGGCGTCGGCGCGGCGATCGGCGTGCTCGTCGCCGCGTGGCAGACGCTGCGCGCCGACGACGAGCTCTGGGTCGCGGACGACCCGCTGAGCGCCCCCGAGGCGTGAGCACAGTCCCCTCGGTCCCCGAGCCCGCCCCGGTCCCTGAGCCTGTCGAAGGGACGCGACGCGCGGGTCCTGGACGCCGCGGCCGCACGCGGCCTCGAGGTGGAGATCCGGGAGCGCCCTGCCGCGCGCAGCCTGCATGAGGCGGCGGCGCTGCTGGGGATCCCCCCGTCCGGCATCGTGAAGACCCTCGTGGTGAAGCGCCTTCGAGAGCCTCAGGGACCGGTGGCGATTTCCTGTTCGCTCTCGTGCCGGGTGGCCGCAAGATCTCCTGGCCCAAGCTGCGGGCCGTGGTCGGCGTGAACCGGCTGAAGCTGCCGGATCCCGAGCTCGCCCTCGAGGCGACCGGATACGAACGCGGCACGATCGTGCCGATCGGCAGCACGACCGCCTGGCCGGTCTACGCCGACGCCTCCATTCGCGGCCAGCGGATCGCGATGGGCGCGGGTGCGCACGGCTACAGCCTGTTCGTCGACGCGGACGCCCTGATCTCCGCCTACGACGCCACCGTCGCCGACATCACCGAGCCGGAGTAGGCGCGTAGGGGTCAGCCGGTCAGCCCCGCCATGCCGAGCGCGATGTCGATCAGCCGCACCCGCTGCAAGGCGGCGATCTCGTCCAGGCGGTACCACGCGGCCATGTCGGTCGAACCGTTCTTCTCGAACCGCAGCCGCCCGCCGACGATCCGCGCCCGGTAGACGATCCGCAGGGTGTGCAGCGGTTCGGTGCGCCCCCGCCGTGACGCGCCGACGCGCGGGGATCACCCGGGAGTGGATCCCGAGCAGTTCCTCGATGACCACCTTGTAACCGGTCTCCTCCTGCACCTCGCGGCGCGCGGCGACCTCCGGATCCTCTCCGGGTTCCAGTCCGCCGCCCGGCATCGTCCACGACACCCGGCGCCCCTCGGTCCACCGGGCCAGCAGCACGCGCGCATCGTCATCGACGATGACCGCATATGCCGCGACGCGCATGTCCATGCGCACCACCCTAGTGAGCGCGAACCGGTATGACGCGGTCGGCGCTGCCCGGGGATCGATCAGTTCTGAAGAAGCGGACGGAACTGCAGGTTCCTAGGCTGATGATCGTCCCGGCCCGCCCGGGCGATCGAATGGAGGATGCCATGACCGAGAACACCGCCCCGGTGCTGACCGCCGAGGAACGCGCCGCCGTCAAGGAGGCTGCGTCCGAGAGCCGCACCCGCGTCGCGCGGAAGAAGATCTCGCCCGAGGAGGCCCGCGCCGCCGGCGAAGCGGACGTGCTCGCCAAGATCGCCGAGATGGACGGCGAGGACGGACCACTGGCGATGGCGCTGCACCGGCTCGTCGCCGAGAACGCGCCTCACCTCGTCCCGCGCACGTACTACGGCATGCCGGCCTGGGCCAACGCCGCCGGCAAGGTCGTGTGCTTCTTCAAGCCGAAGGCGAAGTTCAAAGTGCGCTACGCCACGTTCGAGTTCGAGTGGCCGGCGCAGCTCGACGACGGCGCGGTGTGGCCGACCGCCTACGCCGTGACCGCGCTCGCGCCCGCCGATCTCGACTTCCTCGGCGAGCGGATCCGTCGGGCGGCTCCCGCGGAGTGATCGGCCCCTGAGCCGCCCCGCCCCGGTCCCTGAGCCTGTCGAAGGGGCGGGTCACTCCCCGCGCAGGTGCGCGGCGGTGAGCTCGGCCATCTCCTCGTCGCTGAGCTCGTCCATGCTGCGGGATTCACGCTTGTCGCTGCGGATCCAGCGCATCATCAGGATGACGAGGATCGGCACGTCCACGACCTCGGCGATGAACCAGAGGAAGTCTCCGGACAGGTGCTGGTCGTGCAGCGGATTCGGGAACCACACGGGCACCGCGCCGGGCCAGATCCCGGCATGGTCGAGCACGGTGTCGTTGAGCCGCAGCAGGATGCCCGGGATCGCGTCGAGCACGAGCTCCACGAACGCGAACAGGAACTCGGCCACGATGAACAGCCCCGTGCGCGCCACGGTGTGCGCGGCCATCGGCAGCACCATCAGCAGGCCGAGCAGCGGCACCAGAGCGCTGGTCACGCCCTCCGCGATCGGGCTCATCCGCAGCACGGCCGAGAACGGCGTGAAGAACACGGCGAACACCAGGCAGGTGAACACGGGCGCCATGATCGCATTGCCGAAGAACTTCGCGAGCCACGAGCGCAGGAAGCCGTTCACCCGGGCGCGCGGCCGCGCCGACAGCACCGCCCGCGCCAGCGACACCGGCCGTCCGAGCGTGATCGCGACCGGCACCACGAACAGCAGCAGCGCGATCCGGGTCGTGAACGCCCAGCGGATCTCGACGCTCCAGGTGCCCAGGAACCCGAACGACACCCACGCGTACGAGCCGAGTCCGAGCACGAGGTACATCAGCGTGAGCCGCAGCGGCCAGCGGTGTCCGCGCCGGCGCAGCACCCAGACCCCGCCGAGGTAGAGCCCGGCCGCGACGAGGAGCACCCCGAGCGCGGTGGGATCCAGGCTCCAGGTGCTCAGGAAGACGGGGACGGGGGGCGTAAGGCGCTCCTTGCGATCTGCTGTGCGGGCCGGATCGAAGCTATCCCGCCCGGCTATGCGCGGGGTGGGATCCGTCGCAGGCCGGATCCGGCGTGCCCGGGGCGGCCTTCCCTGACCGCGAGACTTCATCTGTGCGGCGAGACTGCAGTCCAGGCGTGCAGTCTCGCCGCGGGGTTGGAGTCTCGCGGTCAAGGGGGCCTGGCTCTGCCGGGCGCGGCTCGCCTAGCGTGGAGGGGTGACCACCCCGTTCCCCGCTGCCGTGTACGCCGCCCGCCTCGCCCGCACCCGGGATCTCACGGCGGACGCCGCCCTGGACGGCATCGTCGTCGGGCCGGGGCCGGACCTCGCCTACCTCGTCGGCGTGCAGGGCGACACGATCGAGCGCCTCACCGCGCTCGTGATCGCCGCGGCGGGCGAGGCGACCGTGGTCGTCCCGCGGATGGAGCTCGCGAAGGTGCGCGACACCGCCGTCGGTTCCCTCGAACTGCCGATCGCGGACTGGGTCGACGGCGAGGATCCGTACGCGCTGGTCGAGAGCGCGCTGGGGTTCGCCCCGGCGCGGTTCGGCGTCTCGGATTCATTGCCCGCGCTGCACGTCATCCCTCTCGCCGATCGGCTCGGCCTGCCGGTGCTCGCGACGCCGGTGCTGCGCGAGATCCGGATGATCAAGGACGACGCCGAGATCGCAGAGCTGCGCCGCGCAGGCGAGGCGATCGACGCGGTGCACCGCCGCGTGCCCGGGTTGCTGCGCGCAGGGCGCACCGAACGCGAGGTCGCCGCCGACATCGCCGCCGCGATCCTCGACGAGGGGCATCGCACTGTCGAGTTCGTCATCGTCGCGTCGGGCCCGAACGGTGCGGATCCGCACCACGAGGTCTCGGATCGGGTGATCCAGGACGGTGACATCGTGGTCGTCGACATCGGCGGCGCGGTGCCGTCGGGGTACAACTCCGACAGCACCCGCACCTACGTGGTCGGGGAGCCCGATCCCGAGGCTGCCCGTCGGATCTCCGTGCTCGTGGCCGCCCAGCAGGCCGCGGTCGACGCGGTCCGCCCCGGAGTCACGGCCGAGGAGGTCGACGCCGCCGCGCGCGACGTCCTCACCGCCGCGGGGCTCGGCGAGGCGTTCCTGCATCGCACCGGCCACGGCATCGGCGTCTCCACGCACGAGGAGCCCTACATCGCCCCGGGCAACGCCCTGCCGCTGCGCGAGGGCATGGCGTTCAGCATCGAGCCCGGCATCTACTTCCCCGGCGACTGGGGATGCCCGCATCGAGGACATCGTGGTCGTCACCACCGACGGCTGCGAGCGCCTGAACGTCGCCCCGCACGGGCTGACTCCCGCCGGGGCCTGAAGCCGACAGCCAGGGGTCGTTGAGCGAGGACGGCGGAGCCGACCGAGACGAAACGCAGTTTCCCGCAGAGAACCGCGTTTCGTCTCGCTCCGACTGCGTCGGTGCTCGCTCAACGACCCCGAGAGCAGCGCCTCAGCGCGCGCGGTCGAGGGCCTCGGGGATGTCGGCGCTCCACGACGCCGGAGCCTCCGACGCCGGAGCGGCGGGGAGCACGCCCTCACCGTCCGGGTGCGGGATCGCGGCGAGCAGGGCCTCGGTGTACGGGTGCACGGGCCGCTCCCACACGAGCGGCGTCGCGCCCGACTCGACGATCCGGCCGCGGTACATCACCGCGACCCGGTCGGCCATCAGCCGCACCACGGACAGGTCGTGCGAGATGAACAGCATCGCCGCACCCGACGCCACGCACAGCTCGCGCATCATGGCGGCGACCGATGCCTGGGCCGAGGCGTCCAGCGCCGAGATCGGCTCGTCCGCGACGATGAGGTCGGGCTTCGCGGCGAGCGCACGCGCGATCGCGACGCGCTGCCGCTGCCCGCCGGACAGCTGATACGGGTACCGGTTCTCCAGCGTCGCGGAGAGTCCCACCGCCTTCAGCCAGTGCGAGGGGGCCTCGCTGTCTACGCCGCGGGCGCGGGCGGCCCTGGATCCTTCCGCGATCTGCTGCGCCACCCGGATCCGCGGGTTCAGCGAGGAGTTCGGATCCTGGAACACCATCTGGATCGCGGTGAACTCCGCCGGGCGCGTGCGCAGGCCGAGCGGCTGCACCGGGCGGTCGCGGTACAGCACGGTTCCGGCGGCGGGCTTCTCCATGCCGATCACGGCGCGCGCGGTCGAGGACTTGCCGCAGCCGCTCTCGCCGACCAGCGCGAGCACCTCGCCGGGACCGATATCGAACGAGACGCCGTCGACCGCGCGGAACGCCGCGCGACCGCCGTACTCGACGACGAGGCCGTCGACGTGCAGCACGGGCTTCTGACCGCTCATCGGGTCTCCTCCGGATCGACGTCGGCGGCGGCCGTGGGATCGGCGGCCGTGTCGGCGGCGGACGCATCGCCGTCGACGGACCCGTCGACCAGCGAGTCCTGCGCATCGGGCATCGCATCCAGCAGCTCGCGCGTGTAGGCGTGCTGCGGATCGGTGAAGACCTGCCTGCGGGATCCGGCCTCCACGATCAGGCCGCCGCGCATCACCGCGACCTCGTCGGCGATCGCGCTCATCACGCCGAGGTCGTGCGTGACGAGCAGCACGGCGAGGTCGCGTTCAATGGCGAGGTCGCGGAGCAGGTGCAGGATCCCCGCCTGCACCGTGACGTCCAGCGCGGTTGTCGGCTCGTCGGCCAGCAGCACCTCGGGCTCGCAGGCCAGGGCGATCGCGATCGCGATGCGCTGCCGCTGCCCGCCGGAGAACTGGTGCGGATACTTCTGCAACGCCTCTTCGGGGTGCGGTACGCGGACGAGCGCGAGCAGCTCGGCGGCGCGGGCACGGGCTGCCGCGCGGGAGAGCCCGAGGTGCGCGCGCATGCCGTCGGCGAGCTGGGATCCGACGGTGATCTGCGGGTGCAGGCTGGCCGACGGATCCTGGAAGATCATGCCGATCCGCTTGCCGCGCACCGTCCGGTAGGCCGATCCGCGCAGGCCGACGAGCTCGGTATCGCCGGCGAGGACGATGGATCCCGATGCCGTCCCGCCCGCGGGCAGCAGGCCGAGGATCGCCATCGCGGTCATGCTCTTGCCGGATCCGGACTCCCCGGCGAGACCCTGGATCCGCCCCGGCACGAGGTCGAGCGAGATGCCCTTCACGACCTCGCTGCGGTTGCGTCTGCCCTGGCCGAGTTCGACGCGCAGGTCGCGGATCGACAGAGCGGTCACGGGGTCACCTCCGGGCCGACCGCAGCGGCCGCCGCCGAGACGGCGGTCGGCGACTCGGCCTCGCGCTCCCGCGCGGCGAGCGGATCGAGGGCGTCGCGCAGCGAGTCGCCGATGAAGTTGAACGCCATCACGATGCTGAGGATCGCGAGACCCGGGAACAGCCCCAGCCACCACGCGGAGGTGTTCTGCATGGCAGCGGCGATCATGGTGCCCCATTCGGGAGTGGGCGGCTGGGCGCCGAGGCCGAGGAAGGAGAGTCCGGAGAGCAGCAGGATCGCCGTGCCGATGTCGAGGGAGGCGAGCACGAGCACGGGGCCGGCGATGTTCGGCAGCACGTCGCGCACGAGCGAGCGCAGCGGAGAGGATCCGAGCAGCCGGCCGGCGATGACATAGTTCTGCGTGCGCAGGCCGAGCACGAGCGACCGGGTGATGCGGGCGTACGGCGGCCAGGCCACGATGATGCCGGCGATCACGGCGTTCATGATCGACGGGCCGAGCGACGCGGCGATGACCATCGCGAGGATCACGGTCGGGAACGCCATCACCATGTCGGTGATGCGCATGAGCACCTCATCGATCCAGCCGCCCAGGTACCCGGCGACCGCGCCGACGATCGTGCCGACGACCATCGCGCAGACGACGAGCATGAGCGCGAGCGGGATCGTGGTCTGCGCGCCGAGCAGCAGCCGCGAGAACACGTCGCGCCCGTTCCCGTCGGTGCCCATGATCGCATCCGGGCTCGGGGCCGCGAGGCGTGGCAGGTCCTGCGCGAGCGGGTCGTGCGGGGAGATCCACGCGGCGAGGATCGCGACGACGATCCAGACCAGTGCGATGACCGTGCCGACGAGCGCGAGCGGGGTGCGCCACGCGCGCGGCAGCCACGGCTTGCGGCGCTTCGGCGCGAGCTTCTCGGGGATGACGAGGTTCACGACAGCCTCACTCGCGGGTCCAGGACGCCGTACAGCACGTCGACGACCAGGTTGATGACGAGGTAGATCACGCCGACGACCAGGCCGACGCCGGTGACGGCGAGCAGGTCGAGGTTCTTCGACGCGTTGTAGGCGTACGTGCCCAGGCCCGGCCAGGCGAACACGGCCTCGACCAGCACGGTGCCGGAGAGCAGACTCCCGAACGCGATGCCGACGAGGGTGAGGATCGGCAGCGCCGCACCGCGCAGCACGTAGCCGACCACGACCCGGCGGCCGGAGAGACCCTTCGCCCGCGCCGCCCGCGCGTAATCCATGTCGAGCACCTCGAGCACCGAGGTGCGCACGAACCGGGTGAGCGTCGCGATCGTGAACAGGCTCAGCACGAGCACGGGCAGGGCGAGGTGGCTCGCCGCGTCGAAGAAGCCGACCGAGTCGCCGTTCAGCAGGTAATCGATCGTGTAGAAGCCGGTGATCCGCGGCGGCGGGGTGATCGTCGGCGAGATCCGGCCGGATCCTGACACCCAGTGCAGCTGCATGAAGAACAGCTGGTAGCAGAGGATCGCCATCCAGAAAGTGGGGATGCTCAGGCCGATCAGGGTGACGACCCGCACGACCTGGTCTGTGGCCTTGCCGCGGCGGTAGGCGGCCAGGGTGCCCAGTACGATCGCGACGGCGAGGCTGACGATGATCGCGTAGAACGCGATCTCGCCTGTGGCGGGAACCGCCTTCGCGAGATCGGCGGAGACCGGGCGTCCCGTCGTCATCGACGTGCCGAGGTCGCCGTGCAGCAGGTTGCCGACATAGCGGAAGAAGCGGATCCAGACCGGCTGGTCCAGCCCGTACTTCTCCCGGAACGCGGCGACCGTAGCGGGGTTCGACGAGGCGCCCTCGCCGAGGGCGGCGCGCACCGGGTCGCCCGGCACGATCACGGTGAGCGAGAACGTGACCAGGACGATCCCGAACAGCAGGATCACACTCGTCACGGCCCGCCGGGCGAGGAATCGCAGCAGCGTGCGCTGCGATTGCCGCGTCTTGCGGGTGGCGATGGCTTGGGTCTGCGACACGTCGGCGCTTCCGGATCAGAGGTGGCAGCGGGACGGATCCGTGCGGATCCGTCCCGCTGGGATCACTTCGCGGGGTGCAGCGTCCGCAGGTCGAGCGTCCAGGTCACGTTGTACTCGAGACCGGTGACCTTCGTGGAGCTGGCGAGGTTGATGCCGGGGACGATCAGCGGCACGAACGGTCCGGACTCCTGCATCGCCTTGGCGTAGTCGCTGAACGCGGTGTTGCGCGCGTCGACGGTGGTCGCGTTCTGCGCCTTCGTCACCAGGTTCGCGATGCCGGTGTCGGCCGCGGCCGGCCAGCCGGCGCGCAGGCCGACCTTCTGACCCGGGCCGAACGGCAGGAACGACGAGGTGTCGGCGTAGTCGGGACCCCAGTACCAGAGCGAGAACGCCTCCTGGGCCTTGACGTACGGCTGCACCTCGGTGGCGAATGGCGCCGGTGCCAGGGTCGCGTTGATACCGGCGGCCTTCAGCTGCTCCTGCACGCGCTCGGCGACCGGCGTGAACTCCACGCCGCCGACCGGGTTGTCGTTCGGGAACTGCAGCTTGACCTCCTCGCCGTTGTAACCGGAGGCGGCGAGCGCCGCCTTGGCCCGGTCGAGGTCCTGCTTCACGCCGGTCTTGTTCGCGCCGGGGAACATCGGCGGGATGACGCCGGTGGCCTGCACGGATCCGGCGCCGGCGAGCTCGAGCAGCTTGTCGTAGTCGAGCGCGTAGCGCACCGCCTCGGCGAACTTCGGCGTCGCCGTGACGCCGCCGACGGCCTTGTCCTGGTTGATCAGGAGGAACAGCGTCTCGGCCGACGGTGCGGAGTTCACCGTGAAGCCGGATCCGAGTCCCTTGACCTGGTCGCCGGAGAGGTCGACGGCCACGTTCGAGTCGCCGCCCTTGAGGTTCGTGAGCTGCGTGGAGGACTGCGAGATGTTGCGCACGACGATCTTGTCGTAGGCCGGCTTGTCGGCGCCGTCGTACTTCGGGTTCTTCACGAGCACGACCTGCGAGGTGAGATCGAGCGACTGCAGCGTGTACGGACCGGATCCGGCCGAGTGCGCGTCGAGCCAGCTCTTCGCGGTGTCGGTGGTGTCGGTCTTGCCGCCGTTCTTGGTCACGACCTTGGAGTTCAGGATCGCGAGCGACGGGTTGGTGACGATCGCGGGCAGCTGCAGCGACGGGGTCTTCGTCGACAGCTTCACCGTCTTGTCGTCGACCTTGCTGACCGTGATCCCCGTCATCAGGAAGTTGGCCTTCGAGTCGGTGATGCCGGCGACGCGGTCGAGCGAGAACACCACGTCGTCCGCGGTCACCGGAGTGCCGTCGGAGAACTTGCGGCCGTCCTGGATCGTGAACGTGAACTCGGTGGCATCCGAGTTCTGCTTCATGGTCGCGAGGTCGGGCTTCGGGGTGCTGGAGTCGGATCCCTGGAACGTCAGCAGGGTGTCGTACACGGCGTGCAGCACCATGTTGCCGGTGGGCACGTAGTTGCGGCCGGGGTCTCCGGTCTCCAGGGAGAACGCGGTGTCGACGACGAGGGTGCCACCCCCGGAGGAGGAACCGTTCGAGTTGTTCGCGGAGTTGCCTCCGGAGCATCCGGCGAGCGCGATGGCGGCCACCGCGATGAGCGCGGCGGCGGCGTGGCGATATGAACGAGCCACAGGCGTTCCTCCTCTGTGAAGATGGACAGGTCAGAAGACCGGATCGGGTTTTCCGGCACTATATCCGAGAGATCGCCCCGGATCCGAGCATTCCATTGTCACGCTTGCGTCACTACGGCAATATGTCCAGCATGACTGACGATCCCTCCGCCTCCTCTGGACGATCCGCGCCCGTCATCGACGAAATCGCGTACGACATCCTCCGCGCGCTGCGGCGCAACGGGCGGATCTCGATCGCCGCGCTCGCCCAGGAGGTCGGGATCTCCCGGGCCAGCGCCTACTCGCGCGTCGAGTCGCTCACCCGCGCCGGCATCATCACCGGCTACACCGCCCAGGTCGACACCGCGCGGCTCGGCCTGGGGGTGAGCGCGCTGGTCTTCTGCACGATCCAGCCGCAATCGTGGACGTCGTTCCTGCAGGCCATCGCGGAGATGCCGGACGTCGAGTCGGCCCGCGTGATGACCGGGGAGCACGACGTGATGCTGATCGTGCGCAGCGTCGACATGGAGGCCATGCAGTCGCTCGTGATCGGCACGATCGCCGACCGGCCCGAGGTGACCAAGGTCGAAACCGCGATCGTGATGGGCGAGGTGTTCCGCCGCCCGTTCGTCCTGCCGGACGACATCCCGCGGCGCGAGCCGATCGGTGTGGACAGCGGGCTGATGCGCTTCACGCGCACCGATCAGAGCCGGGGCACGCGGGTCTGATCCCTGCTGTCCTCCCCGGGGTCGTTGAGCGAGGACGGCGAAGCCGAGTCTCCCCGGGTCGTTGAGCGAGGACGGCGAAGCCGAGTCTCCCCGGGGTCGTTGAGCGAGGACGGCGAAGCCGAGTCTCCCCGGGGTCGCTGAGCGAGGACGGCGAAGCCGACCGAGACGAAACGCGGTCCCCGTCAGGCCTGTACGCAGACGCTGACGTGATCGACGCCGTCGACCGCGAAGTCTTCGATCAGGCGGATCCGGCCGTCGTCCGCGCGCTCGGCGCGGCTGACCGCATCGCCGCGCACGATCGAGCCGTCGCGCGCCATCGCATGCGCGAACGAGACACGCACCTCGGCGTCGACGACCTCGCCCACGAAACGCCCCTCGGTCACCGTGTCACCGGTGTACTCGCCCCAGATCAAGCGCCCGTGCTGGTGGTAGTCGAACGTCGTGGGCGTCTCGGGATCGACTGTGCTCGCGGTGGAGGAGACCATGGCGAAGCGCAATCCGTCGAGGCAGAGGGAGGAAGGCATGACGACGAGTATGGACCAGGGCCGACGGATCCGCGCAATCACGACCGCGCGCATCGGCGCCGGATTCCGTAGGCGGCATGCATTGTGTCGCACGGCCGGGTCGGACGGACCGACGGGACGCCCGGATCTATTAACAGGTTCATCCACATGTGGATTACTCGGGTGGGTGCGGAAATCGCACATGCCCGCACCGAGATGCTGTCAGGAGACGCGACGGAACAGCCGGTTCCCGGCCGCGGCGAGGCCGCATCCGACGGCGAGGATCGCCGTCCCGCCACCCGCGTAGGCGATCTGCAGATGACTGCCGTGCTGCTCGACCGTCACGTAGATGATGGCGAACGCGATGACCGAGACGAGCGCGGCGACTCCCGCGATCCACCACAGCGCACGCAGCGAGCGCGCGGGCCGAGCGGCCGGCGGAACCTTCCACAG
Organism: uncultured Actinomycetota bacterium; assembly: GCA_963791605.1. Classification (GTDB taxonomy): domain Bacteria; phylum Actinomycetota; class Actinomycetes; order Actinomycetales; family Microbacteriaceae; genus Microbacterium. The sequence goes on from CAWBTB010000006.1 coordinate 572,976, forward strand.
GATCAGGGCGATGCCTCCCAGACACCCGCATGCGGCGACGAGCATGAACGCCGCGACGACATCGCTCGGCCGATGCCACTGCTGGATCACGAGAAGGACACCGGTCAGCACGGCGAAGGATCCGCCGAGCACCGCGGAGAGCGGACGCCAGCGCGGAGGGGAGACCAGGAACACGGCGAAGGCCGCCGCGGACGCGACGGTCGCATGCCCGGACGGGAATGAATTGTTCAGAAGGTCCGTGGCGCCGGTCTGCGCGCGGATCAGGAACACGTGCTTGGCCAGTTCCGCGAGCGCCAGAGCGATCGTTCCGACGCAGGAGGGCGACCACGACGTGCTTGATCCGCCGGGTGACCCCGCCGATGATCAGGGTGAGCAGGATCCCGCCGCCGATCCCCACGGCGGGCACGTTGCCGAGCACCATGCCGGTGAGCCGGTACACGGTGTCGTGCTGGTCGGCCGCGCCGGCGAATGCGCGCTCGTCGACGATCTGCCCGACGTAGGTGCGCACGAAGACGAAGTAGGTCGCCACGAACGCGAGGGCCAGCGCACAGGCGGCTATCGCGAACGGCCGCACTCCCGATCTCGCCGCCATGCCTCCATCATGCCAAGCCCGCCTGTGCGGTCGCCCGATCTGCGCGCCGGGACGGGCGTGCCGTGTCGAGCAACGGGAGCGCGAGGTGCACGAGCGGGCCGATGCCCAGCGGCGAACACCACCGTGCCGATGCCGACCGTGCCGCCGAGCAGCCACCCGATCGTCAGCACCGTCACCTCCACCGTGAGCCGGGCGACCCAGATCGGCCAGCCGAACCGGTTGTGCATCCCCGTCATCAGTCCGTCGCGGGGGCCCGGACCGAACCGGGCGCCGATGTACAGCCCGCTGGCGACGGCGACGACCAGCACGCCGGCGAGGAGGACGAGCGCCTGCGCGATGAGGCCGTGCACGGGCGGGATGACGGTCACTGTCGCCTGGATCGCCGTGCCGACGAGCAGCACGTTCAGGAGCGTGCCGGCACCCGGTTTCTGCCGCAGCGGGATCCAGAGCAGCAGCACCGCCAGGCCGACGATGTTCGTGATCCAGCCGACGCCGATGCCGGTGCGCTGTGCGAGGCCCTCGGCGAACACGGTCCACGGATCCACGCCGAGCCCTGCGACGATCGTGAGACCGCATCCGAAGCCGTACAGCGCGAGTCCGACCACCAGCTGCAGCACCCGTCGTGTCATGGGTCCATTCCACCGCACAACTGGCTCTTTCACACCAGTCCAATTCGGGTATCCTGGCCCGATGGACTCCCGGCTCTCCGCCCGCGCCCTGGTCGAGCTGCTCGGCCCCTGGCGCACGGCCGATCCCGCCTACGACGCCCTCGCCGACGGGATCCGGTTGCTCTGCCTGGACAACCGGATCGCCCCGGAGACGGCGCTGCCCGCCGAGCGCGAGCTCGCCGCCGCCCTCGGCGTGAGCCGCACGACCGTCGCCGCCGCGTATCGCGCCCTGCGCAGCACCGGGCACATCGTGAGCCGGCAGGGATCCGGCAGCGTCACCCGCCCGCTCGGACGCACGACGTCCGCGCGCTGGTTCGACCACGGCGGGATCGACCTGCAGCAGGCCAGTCCTCCCGCGTGGCCCGGGCTGCCGGGCGTGATCGCCGAGGTCGCGGGCCTGGCGACCTCCCTCGTCTCGCGTACCGGGTACGACATCCTCGGACACCCCGAGCTGCGTGCCGTGATCGCCGAGCGGTACACGGGCCAGGGGATCCCCACCCGGCCGGAGCAGATCATGGTCACGAACGGCGCCCAGCACGCGCTGAACCTCATCGCCGGCACGCTGCTGCGCCGGGCGGATCGCGTGCTCATCGAGACGCCGACCTACCCGCACGCGATGGAGACGTTCCGCCGCGCCGGATCCCGCCTCGTGGGCGTTCCGGTGGACGTCGAGCACGGCTGGGATCTGGACCGTGCAGCACAGGCGTTCGCGCGCACCACCCCGGTGCTCGCCTACCTCATGCCGGAGTTCCAGAACCCGACGGGCCGCACGATGACCGCGGCGGAGTCCGAGGTGATCGCCCGTGCCGCGCACGATGCCGGATCCGTGCTGCTGATCGACGAGACGACCGCGGAACTGCGCATCGACGGACCGCGCACCGCGGCGCCGCTGCTCGCGGAGGCCGCGTCGATCCGGGTCGGCTCGCTGGGCAAGTCGGTGTGGGGAGGGTTGCGCATCGGCTGGATCCGCGCCGACGACGACCTGATCCGCCGGCTCCGGGCGGCCCGCGCCTCGCACGACCTCGGCACCCCAGACCTCGAACAGGCGATCGCGGCGCGCGTGGTGGCGCGCCTCGACGAGATCCTGCCGCAGCGCTCCGCCCTGCTGCGCGCGGGGCGGGACGCGCTCGTCGCCGCCCTCGCCGACGCCGTGCCGGACTGGTCGGTACCCGACGTGCACGGCGGCGTGGCGCTCTGGGTCGGCCTGGGCGCGCCGCTCAGCTCCGCCCTGGTGATCGACGCCGCCCATCACGGACTGCATCTGAGCGCCGGCCCGCGGTTCGCGGTCGAGGGCGGCCACGAACGACACCTGCGCATCCCCTTCACGGCCGAGCCGCGCGAGCTCGAGCGCGCCGTCGAGATTCTCGCGGCGTCCTGGCGGCGGGTCTCGGCCGGCGTCGACGCGCCGGCGAGCGGACCGCGCCCGACACCGGCCGAGGCGCTGGTGTGAGCGGCGCCGGCTCCGAGTGCGCCGGGGTAGACTCGGCGCGTGAAGATCGGGATGGTGCCGGACGCGATGCGCGGCACGACAGCGAAGGGCGACCCGCCCGCCCCGTGATCGCCCGTCCTCCTTCGCCCGGATCAGGGAGAGGGGGTGAATGCATGGATGATCAGACTGTGCCGGCGGCCGGTGACGTGATCACGGCCACCGTCACGAAGACGTTGCCGTTCGGCGTTCTCGTGGAGCACGCCGGCGTGCCCGGACTCGTGCGGAAGGCGAGCGACGAAGTGGGGGCCGAGCTGACTCTGCGCGTGCTCGAGTTCGACGCGGACGAGCGCCGGTTCTCGGCTTCGCCGGCCTGAGCAGGAGGGGTCCTGGCGTGTGCCCGGACCCCTCCTTCGGAGTGTGGAGCCTAGGAGATTCGAACTCCTGACATCCTGCTTGCAAAGCAGGCGCTCTACCAACTGAGCTAAGGCCCCGCGCTCGACCGAATGAGCGGATCCGATTCCTCGGATCCGCTCATGTGTCGGTGGGGCTACCAGGACTTGAACCTGGGACCTCTTCATTATCAGTGAAGCGCTCTAACCGCCTGAGCTATAGCCCCTTATCAACCTCCAAGACTTTACCGGACGGCGGAGCAATCACGAAATCGGTACTCAGTGCGCCTGACGGAGCGTCACGCTCCCCGCGGAGACACTTCGCCGACACGCGATGCGCCGATCCGGCGGCCTGACTCAGCTCGCTGTCGACCGTCCCGGCGGACACGTCCCGGGTCAGGTCGTACGAGCCGGCCGGCAGGGTCACGGCCATGCTCCCCGCGCTCACGTCCAGGCTCACCCGATGCGGCTGCGAGCCGGTGATGTCCGCGTTCACGCGTCCCGCCGACATGGTGAGCGCGACCGATGAGGTGTCCGCCGCGGAGACGTCCGCCTGTCCGGCGTCGACGGTCAGGTCGAGATCGGCGATCGATCCGGACACGGTCAGGGATCCGGCGCTCACCGTCGCGGTGACGGCGTCGAAGTCGCCGGCCGCATCGAGCGACCCCGACTCCAGCGTCAGATCGGCGTTCAGTCTTCCCTCGAGGTCCTTCGGGAGCGTGAGCGTGATCGTCGGCCCGTCCTGGAACCAGCCGCCGATCCACCAGCCGAACACGGCCCGGGGACTGCGCACATCGAGGGCGTCGCCGTCGCGCCGCATCGTCCAGTCGGCGTTGCCGGGGCCCACGCTGCGCAGGGTCGCCTGCGTGACGTCGCCGTAGCGGATGGTCACGGATGCGCCGGCGGCGTCCAGGTTCACCCGGGTCATCCCTGTCGCATCCACCGAGATCCCGGAGGCGGTCGCGCCGGTCGCGATCTGCCCGGTGGCCGCGAACGCGGCGCCGCCCCCGGCCGAGGCGAGCGCCAGGGCGCCCACGATGGCCGCGGCGACCGTGATCGACGTCACGGCACCCTTCCGCGGGGGCGGAGCGGCGGCGGATCCGGCCGGGACCGGGGAGATCGGATCCGGGGAGATCGGATCGGGCGAGATCGGATCGGGCGAGATCGGATCCGGGGGAGTGAGGTTCGTCATCGGTGTCGTTCCCGTCTGTGGGCCCGCGAGCCCTCTGCTGTCGATGGTGCCCGTGCTGGAGATGTGCGCGATGGCGGCGAGCACGCGGCGGTTGCCGGACTCGTCGGGCTCGAGCCCCAGTTTCTGGAAGATGGCGGTGATGTGCTTCTCGACGCTGGCCTCGGAGAGGAACAGCCGTCGCCGCGATGGCCTGATTGGACATGCCCTCGGCGATCATCGCGAGCACGGTGCGCTCCCGTTCGGTGAGGCTGCGCATCCGGTCGTCCTGGTTGCGGCGGGTGAGCAGCTGGGCGACGACCTCGGGGTCCAGCACCGTGGCTCCCGCCGCGATCCGCTCGACGGAATCGATGAACTCGGCGACGTCCGCGACGCGATCCTTCAGCAGATAGCCGAGCGGGCCGGCCGACCCCTGCGCCGTGATCCCCTGGGCGACGATCAGATCGCTCGCGTAGCGCTCCTCGACGTACTGGGACAGCACGAGCAGCGCGAGCTGCGGGATCCGCCTGCGGAGCGAAAGCGCGGCGCGGATCCCCTCGTCGACGAAGGTCGGAGGAAGGCGGACGTCGAGGATGCACAGGTCCGGGGCGGTGGCGTCGACGGTCGCATCGAGATCGGACGCGTCGGGGAGGGCGGCGACCACCTCGTGCCCCGCGTCTTCGAGCAGCCGCACCAGGCCCTCGCGCAGCAGCACGGAGTCCTCGCAGATCAGGATGCGCACGGCACGCTCACCTCCAGGCTGGTCGGGCCGCCGGCCGGGCTGTCCAGGCGGATCGTGCCGCCCGCCGCGAGCACGCGGTTGCCGATCCCGTCGAGACCGCCGCCGGGCGTGACGGTCGCACCGCCGACGCCGTTGTCCTCCACACGCGCCCAGAGCGTCACGCCGTCGCGCACTCGCACGACCACCCGGCACTCGCCGGCCCGGGAGTGCTTGGCCGCGTTGGTGAGCGACTCCGCGATCGTGAAGTACACGGCGGCCTCGGCCTCTTTCCATCTGCTTCCCGAGCCGGACGGCGGACGGCCGTCCAGCCGCACGTCGAGCGCGACCGGCACCGGGGAGCGTCCCGCCAGCGCGGAGAGCGCGGCATCGAGGCCGCGGTCGTCGAGCACCGAGGCGTGGATCCCGCGCGCCAGCTGGCGCAACTCGGTGATCGCCGCCTTGGTCGAGGTGTGCGCCTCGGCGATGAGCGCCTTCGCCGCGTCCGGATCCGTGTCGATCTTCTGCTGCGCCATGCCGAGCGTCATCCCGACCGAGACCAGGCGGGGCTGCACGCCGTCGTGCAGGTCGCGCTCGATGCGCGTGCGCTCCAGGTCGGCGGCGCGCACGGCGCCGGCACGCTGCGCGGTGCTGGTGCGCACCTGCTCCGTGAGGTCGAGGGTGCGGTCAGGGGTGACCACGATCCCGCGGGAGATGACCCGGTGCAGCAGGGCGATGCCGACGATGCCGACGATCGACGCCGCCACCCCGAGTCCGCCGAACAGGGGTGCCCACGCGACCGGGTACTTCGTGCCCCAGCCGGTGTCGGCGTCGCCCGTGCCGAACAGCGGCAGGAACGCGGTCACCGCAGACCACCCGAGCCACGAGAACAGTCGCAGCACGAGTCCGCCGAAGGCGCACGCGATCGCGAAGTTCGCCAGCGCGCGCCACATCCGGCCGTTGTACGCCTGCCGCCAGAGCGACAGGAGCCAGCCGCCGAAGCCGTCGCGTTCCCGTGGACGCCGGCGCAGCGCCGGAAGTCCGAACCGGTAGAGGCCGTTCAGCCGGGCGATCTCGAACCACGCGATGCCGAACAGTGCGTAGACGAGGCCGACGAGGAAGACCACGCCGACGCCGACGAAGAGCAGCCCGAAGCTGAGTCCGGCGAAACCGCCGATGACTCCGGCCACGGCGGATCCGACCACGCCGAGCGCTGCGAGCTCCAGCACCGTCAGGAGCAGTCTCAGCGGTGCGCGCGGCGCGGGCCGCGGGGTCGCGACCGGCGCGGCAGGCGGGGTGAAGGCTGGTGCTGTGGTCACGTCGACTCACTTCGTTCGCTCGGTGCGGGCATGACTCCACGCTACGGGCGCTCCCGGTGGCGCGGAACGGAGGGATCCGGAGGAACCGCTTCGGGTTTTCCGGAATGGAGATGTCTCTCCCCTGCCTCTTTCGGCGGAATGGGTGTACGTTGCGCTCAGTAGGCCACCGAGCTGACTGGGGAAGCGGTGCTGGCACATCGGAGTGCACGATCGCGGGCGACGGCGCTGGGAGTTCTTCTCCTCGTCTCGTTCGTCCTCAGCGCGTGCACCGCGGTGGCCCAGACGGTCGTCACGACCTCGAACGGACCCTCCCGATCGCCCGCCGCATCCGGCTCGGCCGATTCCGCGGTGCTCACGTCCTACGACTGGGGCACGGTGACGCTCCCGGCGTCGTCGTGCGACCCCGCAGCGACGGGCGACATCGTCCTCGTCGGCGGGAAGGGCACCGTGCAGGTGGATGCGCAGACCGTGTACGCCGTCACGCTCGAGCTGCCTCCCGGCTTCGGCGAGGTCGCGGGCCGGTCGGCAGCGGTGCTGCGGTACTCGTGCCTGCTCCAGGGTTCCAACGGTGTGGGGGCGTTCCCGATCGCCGTCTTCTTCGCCGGCGCGGGCGGCCCGGAGCGCGCCGGGATCCTGCAGAGCACCGACCTCGGCGTCGCCGAGAGCGGCTCGACCCTCAGCCACGACGCCGTGTCGTTCGTCGACGGGCAGATCGTGGTGACCGGCAAGTACCTCGCCGACGGCGATCCGCGCTGCTGCGCCAGCGGAACGGGCTGGACGTCGCTCGCCTTCGTCTACGGGCGGCTCACCCCGGGCGGCGTCGTCACAACGGGGGCGCCCCCGGGGAAGCTGCCCGCGCGCGGCGCGCGGATCTCCGGCGATCTGATCATCTACGACCCCGCCGTGCCGGTGCGGAAGCAGGCGGACCTCACGTATCTCGACGGCGCGCCCCAGGACTTCAAGGACTTCGTGTGGGGCCTGAAACAGAAGGCGGGCGGGGCGGGCTGCGACAGCGTGATCTCGGTCAGCCGGCTGCGCCTGAGCGGCTTCGCCGCCGGAGACGAAGGCTGCGACCCGCCGAGCGGGGGCGGATCCGAGATGTTGTGGGTCAAACGAGGCGGGCACTGGGATGTGCTGATGCAGCTGCAGAACTATCCGGGATGCAGCGCGCTGGCCGCGGCGAGCTTCCCCGCCGACGTGCTGGGTGAAAATCCGCAGTGCCTGGATGCGACGGGCGCGCCGGTGCCGTACACGCCGTGACGCGGTTATGCATGCCTTGCCTTGATGGACGCCGGGGCACGCAGGTGCTTTCGTGATCACATGACACTGCACGACGATGAACCCCACGGCATCGGCCTCAGCCAGCGGCTGAACTGGCTGCGCGCGGGCGTGCTCGGCGCCAACGACGGCATCGTGTCGGTCGCCTCACTGGTCGTCGGAGTGGCCGGGGCGACCACGGACAACTCGGCGCTGCTCATCGCGGGCTTGGCCGGCCTCATCGGCGGCGCCATCTCGATGGCGCTCGGCGAGTACGTCTCGGTGAGCAGTCAGCGCGACAGCGAGGAGGCGCTGATCGCGAAGGAGCGTCACGAACTGCACACCATGCCCGAGGAGGAGCTGGCCGAGCTCACGCAGCTGTACCGGCAGCGGGGCCTCTCCGAGCACACCGCGCGCCAGGTCGCCGAAGAGCTGACCGCGCACGACGCCCTCGCCGCGCACCTCGAGGTCGAGCTCGGCATCGACCAGGACGACCTCGTCAACCCGTGGCATGCCGCGATCTCCTCGGCGATCTCGTTCACGCTCGGGGCGCTGCTGCCGCTGCTCGCGATCCTGCTCCCGCCCGCGGGCTGGCGGGTTCCGGTGACGTTCGTCGCCGTGCTGATGGCGCTTGCCTTCACCGGATTCATCTCCGCCCGCATCGGCGGATCCTCTCCGGGTCGCGCGTCGATCCGCCTCGTCCTCGGCGGCGGGCTCGCCCTGGCCGCGACCTGGCTCATCGGGACTCTGCTCGGCACGGCCGGCGTGGTCTGACGGGGTCCCGACACGGCGGAGGTCCGGACCCTTCGACAGGCTCAGGGACCGAGATGGGCTGAGGCCCTTCGACAGGCTCAGGGACCGGACCTTCGGTGCGCTATGGGATCAGTTCGACGTGAAGCCGACCAGCAGTCCGCCGGTGACCTTGACCGCGAGGTTGTAGATGCCCGCCACGATCGCGCCCAGCACGGTGAACACGATCAGGTTCAGGATCGCGACGACGGATCCGAACGCGAGCACCTGCGGCAGGCCCACGATCGAGCTGATCTTGACGCCCTCGGTGAAGCCGCCGACGAACTCGTCCGCCTTGCTGATCAGACCGGTCGCACTCATCACCATGTAGATGAGCAGGAACGACACCAGCGTCACGATGGCGATCGCGATCGCGCCGAGGAAGGCCAGCTTCACGGCGGACCAGAAGTCGATGTAGACGAGGCGCAGGCGCACCTGCTTGCTGGACGACTTCCGGGACGACTTCTTGGCGAGCTTGTCGGCTACCGTGCTCATTCGTCACGCTCCTCAGGTGCTTCGGGGGTCGGGGTCTCGGGGGCCGTGGCCGAGTCCTCGGACTCGTCGGCATCGGCCAGGCCGCGCTCGGTGTTCCGGGCGATCGCAAGGATCCGATCCTCATCGTCGGTACGGGCGAAGACGACGCCCATGGTGTTGCGGCCCTTCGCCGGCACCTCGGCCACGGCAGAGCGTACCACCTTGCCGCTGGCAAGAACCACAAGGACCTCGTCGTCATCCTGGACGATCAGACCCCCCGCGAGAATGCCCCGGTCATCGTTCAGTTTGGCGACCTTGATGCCCTGCCCGCCGCGTCCCTGCACCCGGTATTCGTCCACCGCGGTGCGCTTCGCATAGCCGCCATCGGTGACCACGAACACGTACCCGCCCCCGGTGACCAGCGATGCCGACAGCAGGCTGTCCGATCCGCCGAACTTCATGCCCTTGACGCCCTCGGTCGCGCGTCCCATCGGGCGCAGCGCCTCGTCGGTGGCGTGGAACCGCACCGACATGCCGTGCCGGCTGATCAGCAGGATGTCGTCGGTCGCATCTGCGAGGAACGCGCTGACCAGCTCGTCCTCCTCGCGCAGGCGGATCGCGATGACCCCGCCCTGGCGGTTGGTGTCGTAGTCGCCGAGACGGCTCTTCTTCACCAGCCCGCCGCGGGTGGCGAGCACGAGGTAGCCGGCGGCCGAGTAGTCGCGGATGTCGAGGATCTGCGCGATCTTCTCCTCCGGCTGCAGCGCGAGCAGGTTCGCGACGTGCTGGCCCTTGGCGTCGCGGCCGGCCTCGGGGATCTCGTACGCCTTCGCGCGGTAGACCCGGCCCTTGTCCGTGAAGAACAGCAGCCAGTGGTGCGTCGTCGTGACGAAGAAGTGCTCGACGAGGTCGTCGGCGCGCAGCTGGGCGCCCTTGACGCCCTTGCCACCGCGGTGCTGCGAACGGTAGTTGTCGCTGCGCGTGCGCTTGATGTAGCCCTCGCGCGTGACGGTGACGACCATCTCCTCCTCGGCGATGAGGTCCTCCATCGAGACGTCGCCGTCGAAGCCGTGCAGGATGTGCGTGCGGCGGTCGTCGCCGAAGCGGTCCACGATCGCGGTGAGCTCCTCGCGGATGATGGTGCGCTGCCGCCCCGGGTCGGCGAGGATCGCCTTGTAGTCCGTGATGAGGGCTTCGAGCTCGTTCGCCTGGTCGATGATCTTCTGGCGCTCGAGCGCGGCGAGGCGGCGCAGCTGCATCTGCAGGATGGCATCGGCCTGGATGTCGTCGATGTCGAGGAGCTTCTGCAGACCCTCGTTCGCGTCCTGCGTGGTCTGCGACCGGCGGATGAGTGCGATGACCTCGTCGAGCGCGTCGAGCGCCTTCAGGTAGCCGCGCAGGATGTGCATCCGCTTCTCGGCCTCATCGAGGCGGAACTGCGTGCGGCGCACGATGACATCGATCTGGTGCGAGAGCCAGTTCGTGATGAAGCCGTCGAGGGCGAGCGTGCGCGGCACCCCGTCGACGATCGCGAGCATGTTCGCGCCGAAGTTGTCCTGCAGCTGGGTGTGCTTGTACAGGTTGTTCAGCACGACCTTCGCGACGGCGTCGCGCTTGAGCACGACGACCAGGCGCTGACCGGTGCGGTCGCTGGTCTCGTCGCGGATGTCGGCGATGCCGCCGATCTTGCCGTCGCGCACCAGGTCGCCGATCTTCACCGCGAGGTTGTCGGGGTTCACCTGGTACGGCAGCTCGGTGATCACCAGGCAGGTCCGGCCCTGGATCTCCTCCACGCCGACGACCGCGCGCATCGTGATGGATCCGCGACCGGTCCGGTACGCCTCCTGGATCCCCTTGGTGCCGAGGATCTGCGCCCCGGTCGGGAAATCGGGGCCGGGTACGCGCTGGATCAGGCCCTCGAGCAGTTCCTCGCGGGGCAGACCCTGGTTCTCCAGCGCCCACAGCGCCGCCTCGGAGACCTCGCGCAGGTTGTGCGGCGGGATGTTCGTCGCCATGCCGACCGCGATGCCGACGGATCCGTTCACCAGCAGGTTCGGGAACCGTGCGGGCAGCACGTCGGGCTCCTGCGTCTGCCCGTCGTAGTTGTCGGAGAAGTCGACCGTGTGCTCTTCGATGTCGCGCACCATCTCGAGCGCGAGCGGAGCCATCTTGGTCTCGGTGTACCGCGGGGCCGCGGCGCCCATGTTGCCGGGGGAGCCGAAGTTGCCCTGGCCGAGCGCGAGCGGGTACCGCAGCGACCACGGCTGCACGAGGCGGACGAGGGCGTCGTAGATCGCCGAATCGCCGTGCGGGTGGTACTGACCCATCACCTCGCCGACGACACGGGCGCACTTCGAGAACGACTTGTCGGGCCGGAACCCGCCGTCGTACATGCCGTAGATCACCCGGCGGTGCACGGGCTTCAGTCCGTCGCGCACGTCGGGCAGCGCGCGGCCGACGATGACCGCCATCGCGTAGTCGAGGTAGGAGCGCTGCATCTCCGACTGCAGATCGACCTGGTCGATCTTGCCGTGGTTGTGGCCCTCGCGGATGACCTGCTCACCCTCGTTCGTGGTGATCTCTTCGTCGCTCATCTCGTCTTCTCTGCGTTCTTCGGTCGTGTTTCGTTGGACCGGGGCTCCGGGGATGTGATCCGGGTACCGGGCTCCGGGGATGTGATCCCGAGGAATCAGCGGGTTCCTTCCCGCTTCGCGGGCCCCTCCCGATATTCCTCGGGATCACATCCCCTGCGCCCTGCGTCGTTCTGAGGGCGCTGCGATGGTCTTCTGTTGTGATGGGGTGGGCTAGATGTCGAGGAAGCGGACGTCCTTGGCGTTGCGCTGGATGAAGCCGCGGCGCGACTCGACGTCTTCGCCCATCAGCACGCTGAAGATCTCGTCGGCGGCCGCGGCGTCGTCGATGGTCACCTGGCGGAGGGTCCGCGTGGTGTGGTCCATCGTGGTCTCCCACAGCTCCTTGGCGTTCATCTCGCCGAGGCCCTTGTAGCGCTGGATGCCCGGCGTCCTTCGGGATCCGCTTGCCGCTCGCGAGACCCAGGTCCATGCGGACGTCGCGCTCGCCGTCGCTGAACACGTACTCGTGCGCGGCGTTCGACCACTTCAGGCGGTACAGCGGCGGCATCGCGAGGAACACGAAGCCGGCCTCGATGAGTCCGCGCATGTAGCGGAACAGCAGCGTGAGCAGCAGCGTCGTGATGTGCTGGCCGTCGACGTCGGCATCCGCCATCAGCACGATCTTGTGGTACCGCGCCTTGTCCAGGTCGAAGTCCTCGCCGATGCCCGTGCCGAAGGCCTGGATCATCGCCTGGACCTCCTTGTTGGCGAGCGCCTTGTCCAGCCGCGCGCGCTCGACGTTCAGGATCTTGCCGCGCAGCGCCAGGATCGCCTGGGTGTGCGGGTCGCGGCCCTGCACGGCCGAGCCGCCGGCCGAGTCGCCCTCCACCAGGAAGATCTCCGAGATCGACGGATCCTTGCTGGTGCAGTCCTTGAGCTTGTCGGGCATCGCGGCCGACTCGAACACGCTCTTGCGTCGCGCGGTCTCGCGCGCCTTGCGCGCCGCAAGACGTGCCGTCGCCGCGTCGATCGCCTTGCGCACGACGTTCTTCGCCTGCGTCGGGTTGCGATCGAACCAGTCGCCGAGCTGGTCGCCGACCACCTTCTGCGTGAAGGCCTTGGCCTCGGTGTTGCCGAGCTTGGTCTTGGTCTGGCCCTCGAACTGCGGCTCGCCGAGCTTGATCGAGATCACCGCGGTGAGCCCTTCGCGCACGTCGTCGCCGGAGAGGTTGTCGTCCTTCTCCTTGAGCAGGTTGTTCGCCCGGGCGTAGCGGTTCACGAGCGTGGTGAGCGCCGCGCGGAAGCCCTCCTCGTGCGTGCCGCCCTCGTGCGTGTTGATCGTGTTCGCGTAGGTGAACACGTTCTCGGTGTACCCCGTGGTCCACTGCATCGCGACCTCGAGCGAGATCTTGCGCTCGGTGTCCTCCGACTCGAAGGCGATGATCTCGTCGTTGACGACCTCGGCGCGGCGCGCGTGGTTGAGGTACTCGACGTAGTCGACGAGCCCGCGCTCATAGAGGAACACGTCCTCGCGCGGCTTCGTGACGACCGTGCCGTCGACCTCCTCCTCGACCACGGCCGATTCGCGCTCGTCGTGCAGTTCGATGCGCAGTCCCTTGTTCAGGAACGCCATCTGCTGGAAGCGGGTGCGCAGGGTGTCGTAGTCGAAGTCGACGGATTCGGTGAAGATCGTCGGATCCGGCCAGAACGTGATGATCGTGCCGGTCTCGGAGGTCTCCTCGCCCCGCTCCAGCTGCTGCTGCGGGTGACCGCCGTTCGCGAAGCTGTGCCGCCAGACGTAGCCCTGGCGCCGGATCTCCACATCGAACCGCGTCGACAGGGCGTTCACCACGGAGGAGCCGACGCCGTGCAGACCGCCGGAGACGGCGTACCCGCCGCCGCCGAACTTGCCGCCGGCGTGCAGGATCGTGAGCACGACCTCGACCGTCGACTTGTTGGGGTCGGAGGAGTGCGGGTCGACCGGGATGCCGCGGCCGAAGTCGATGACGCGGATGCCGCCGTCGGGGAGGATCGTCACGATGATCGCGTCGTTGGCGCCCGCGAGGGCCTCATCCACCGAGTTGTCCACGATCTCGTAGACGAGGTGGTGCAGGCCGCGCGGGCCCGTGGATCCGATGTACATGCCGGGGCGCTTGCGCACCGCCTCGAGACCTTCGAGGATCTGGATCTCGTCGGCGCCGTAGTCACCTGTCGGCTTCGTGGCCTTGCCCATCGGCTTCGTGGTCTCCGGCCGGCTCCGTCTCGGATGACGATTGCGTCGCAGAACCGGGTGTCTCTGAAGCCCCCGTTCGGGTCGATTCGTTCTCGGTCGATTCGTTCGCGTCAGAGGGGTGTTCAGGTGTCATCTGAGAGGGGGCTCCACATCGAAGATCTAGACCTCCAGCCTATCGGAAACCACTCTCGATGTCGCGTTGTACGGCGTTCTGCGCGCCTCAACTCCCCAGAACGGGATGGATCATGTCCTAACCGTAGGTATCGCGCGGGCCGCGCCCTGGAGCGACTCTGGGGCCCCATTTCCAGGACGGGACATCGGGTCCGACGAAGCGCAGGTTCTGCACTCCCGCCTCGGGGTACCGCCGGCCGATCTCCGTGATGATCACGGCACGCATGTACTGCAGGTTCTTCGCCCACGCCGTCGAGTCGCATTTGACCGTGAGCATGCCGCCCTCGAGCGAGACCGGCTCGGAGTGCTTGGCGGTGTCGGGACCGGCGAGCTCGGCCCACTGCAGCACGAGGTCCTCCCGGCTGAGCGCGGCCTCCCAGCCGGAGTCGCGGGTGAGCTTCGCGAGCACGTCGCCGAGGGATCCCGGATCCCGGCCCGCGGTGAACGGCGCGTTCTCGTCGTCGACGAGACGCTTCTTGCGCTTCCAGTTCTTCGCGCTCGGCTTCAGTCCGCGCAGCCGCAGATACGTCGCGACCGTCTCGGGAATCGTCGCGCGGCTCGCGATCAGTCATCCGGCTCCCCCTCGTCGTCCAGGTCGGAGGGGGTCGCCGAGCGAGCACCCTCACCCGGCGTCGCCGAGCGAGCACCGCCACTGGGGGTCGTTGAGCGAGGACGGAGCGCCAGCGACGACCGAGACGAAACGCGGTTTCCCGGTGATGACCCCGTTTCGTCTCGCTCCGACTCCGTCGGTGCTCGCTCAACGACCCCCGCGTCGGGTTCCCGCTCGTCCGTGATCGTTCCGGCCTCGATCCGCACCACGTGCCGGTGCAGCACCTCGGGGATGTCCTCCTCGACCGCCGCCGTCACGAGGACCTGCTCGTAGCCCGAGGTGATCCCGGCGAGGCGCCGGCGCCGTTCGGAGTCGAGCTCCGCGAAGACGTCGTCGAGGATGAGCACGGGGTCTCCGGCCGGGGACTCGCGGCGCAGCAGCTCGGCCGAGGCGAGGCGCAGCGCGAGCGCGACCGACCAGGATTCACCGTGCGACGCGTAGCCCTTGACCGGGAGGTCCCGCACCCGCAGGATCAGGTCGTCGCGGTGCGGTCCGACCAGGGTCAGACCGCGCTCCAGCTCTGCGGACCGTCGCGCGGCGAGAGCCGCCCGGAACAGCTCTGCGGTGCCGGCCGCCTGCGGTGGGTCGACCGGATCCTGCGCTTCGATGGCATCGATGCCCGCTCCAGGCGCGCTCTCCTCGGGGTCGCCGCCCCGGATCGACTGCGCCCAGTGCAGGCGCGGGTCGTGATCGGCGCCGGCGATCGCCGCATACGCGTCGGTGATGCCCGGCTGCAGGTCGGCGGCCAGTCGGGAGCGCGCGTCGATGATCTCGGATCCGAGCGCGATCAGCTTGTCGTCCCAGACGTCCAGCGTCGTGAGCGCCTCGGCCTTCATGCCGCGGGCGCGGGCGGACTTGAGCAGCGCGGTGCGCTGTCGGAGCACCCGGTCGTAGTCGCCGAGCACGGCGGACATGCGCGGTGTGCGCTGGATCAGCAGCTGATCCGCGAACCGGCGCCGGGAGGAGGGATCCCCGCGCACGATCTGCAGGTCCTCCGGCGCGAAGAGCACGACGTGCGCGTAGCGGGGCAGATCGGCGGTGCGTCCCGGGGCGCCGTTGATCCGCGCCTTGTTCGATCCCTGCCGGTTGATCTGCGCCTCGACCAGGACTTTCCGCTGACCGTGCGCGAGGCGTGCGCGCACGATCGCGGCGTCGAAGCCGTCGCGCACCATCGGAGCGTCCGACGACACCCGGTGCGAGCCGAGCGTGGCCAGGAACACGATCGCCTCGGCGAGGTTGGTCTTGCCCTGCCCGTTGCGCCCGACGAGGACGTTCGGGCCGGCGTGCAGCACGAGTTCTGCGGTCGCGTAATTGCGGAAGTCGACGAGGCTGAGATGCTCCACAATCACCCGTGCAACCTTACTCGGGGGCTCCGACACCAGGATCGTCGGAAGAAGCGGCTTCCCGGCATCGTCGTGCGCGTTTACTGGTCGCGGATTGCGGCTTTGCGGCGGTGGATGTCGCATTTCGCGACCACCGAGCGCGAGGCTCAGCCCCGACCAGGGCATGCACCGTCAGAGGTCGCGCGCGAAGTAGACCATGGCGCCCACACGACGGATCTCGGTCATGCCCGAACGCGCGAGTACGGCGAGCGACGCGAGGTTGCCGGCGTCGGTGTCGGCGATCGCACGGACCGCTCCATGCCGCGCCGCGATCCGCAGGCCTTCGGCGACCGCGGCCGTCGCGAGGCCTCGACCGCGTGCGGAGGGGATCAGCCCGTACCCGAACTCGACGGTCCCCGTGTCGTCCGGCGGACCGAAGAAGCCGAACCCGCCGACGGCGACACCGTGGTCGTCGCGGATGGCGTACAGCGTGAAGATCGGATCCGCATCCTCGCGAGCGGCGAGCGAGCGCAGAGGTGCGATTTCGTCCGGGAACGGGTATTCCGGATACCAGTCGTCGCCCTCATGCTCGTCACGGGCGACGATCCGCGCCGCGAGAGCCGGATCGATGGGATCCAGCCTCATCGGCTCAGCGCAGCAGCAGGTTCGGCTGCAGCAGGTACTTGAACGAGTCCAGCCCCGCCGCCTCCACCGAGGTCTGGCTCGTGATCAGCACCGGGCTGAGCTTGTTCGCGTTGTCGGACGACGTGAACGTGACCCGCGCGAACTCGCTCCTGACCGCACCGAGCGCCTCGAGCAGATACTGCGGGTTGAGCCCGAGGGTGACGTCCTCGCCGTTGAGGTGCGCGTCGACCGATTCGGAGGCGCGGGCCTGCTCGCCGCCCGACGCGTCCATGGTGACGGACGAGGTGGCGAACGTGAAGCGCAGCGGCGCCGAGCGGTCCAGCACCAGTGCGACGCGGCGCACGGCCTCGGTGAGATCGGACGTGTTCACGACGGCGTGGTGGTCGGTCTGCTCCGGGAACAGGCGGCGGACCGGGGGGAAGTTGCCCTTGATCAGCAGCGACGTGACGGTCTTGTTGCCCGCGGTGAACGCGATGATCTCCCGATCCCCGGCGCCGGAGAACGAGATCTGGATGGTTCCGGCGTGCCCGAAGGTCTTGCCGACCTCCAGCAGCGTGCGAGCCGGAACCAGCGCGGACTGCCCGGCCGATTCGCCGTCCCAGGGCACGTCGCGCAGCGAGACCCGATAGCGGTCTGTCGCGACGAGGCTGAGAGTGTTCTCGCTGACCTCGAGCTGCACACCGGTGAGCACCGGAGTGACGTCGTCGCGCGATGCGGCGAAGCCGACCTGGGCGATCGCGGTGCTGAAGTCCTCTGCCGGGACGAGCCCGGACGCGCCGGAGACCTCGGGGATCGAGGGATATTCCTCCACCGGCATGGCCGCCAGCGTGAACCGCGCGGATCCGCAGCGCACCGCGATCCCGCCGTCCTCCTCGACCGAGATCTCGATGGGCGCGTTCGGCAGCCGGCTCGCGATGTCGGAGAGCAGCCGTCCGTGGACCAGGATCGTGCCCGGTTCGTCGACCGTGGCCTCGATCGTGGTGCGTGCGGAGGCCTCGTAGTCGAATGCCGACAGCGTGAGCCCGTCGTCGCCGGCCTCGATCAGCACTCCCGCCAGGATCGGCTGCGGGTTGCGCTGAGGCAGCAGCTTGACGACGAAGGACACTGCTTCGCTGAAGACATCGCGATTGACCTGGAACCTCACCGGCGCTCCTTCGTCGTTGGGTGGCGGAGGGGTCATGTCGTGCTCCCCTCCCGCCGCATGGCGAACGCCACGGGATCCCATGCTAATGCCATGGTCCGCGCGGCGATACGCGCCGGTGCTCGTGAAGCCGTCCGCGGAGATCCATCCCCAGGTCCGGATCGGAAGGTGATCGATGGACGTGGAAGAAGAGAAGGGTTCTTAACGGTGTTAACGCCTGTGGATACTGTGGATAACTCTGGGGATGCGTGACGGGACATGGGAACTACACGTCTGTCAGTTGTGGAGACCCTGCGGAAACAGCGGGGTCTCGGGCCGTCGCGGTCAAGGCCTGCACGCGGAGTTATCCACAGGACACGGTGCGGCGTGGGGAATCTCGGGGTTCGCGACAGGGAGATATCCCCAAGTTATCCACATGTGGATTCCGCGGCGGAGTCGTGCGAGAATCCGCCGCCGCGGCGCGCGGGATCAGCGTCGGCTGAGCTGCGCGGTGATCTCGGTGACCTGGTTGAAGATCGCGCGGCGCTCCTTCATGAGCTCGCTGATCTTCTTGTACGCGTACATCACGGTGGTGTGGTCGCGGTTGCCGAACAGCTGGCCGATCTTGGGCAGCGACAGGTTCGTGCGCTCACGGCACAGGTACATCGCGATCTGCCGGGCGGTCGCGATCTGCTGGGACCGGCTGGATCCGTACAGGTCGTCCTCGCTGAGTTTGAAGTAGTTCGCCGTCGTCGTGATGATGTCGGTCGGCGAGATGATGCTGTCCTCGTCCTGGTCGACGATGTCGCGCAGCGCGGTCTGCGCCGTGGCGATGTCGAGCGGGGAGCGGTTCAGATTCGCGAACGCGGTGGCGCGGATGAGCGCCCCTTCGAGCTCGCGGATGTTGGACGACACCTTGGTGGCGATGTATTCGAGGACGTCGTCGGGGACGTGCAGCTGCTCGCTCTGCGCCTTCTTGCGCAGGATCGCGATGCGCGTCTCCAGGTCGGGCGCCTGCACGTCGGTGATCAGGCCCCACTCGAACCGGCTGCGCATCCGCTCCTCGAAGCCGGTCAGGTGCTTGGGCGGCACGTCGCTCGTGATCACGACCTGTTTGTTGTGGTCGTGCAGCTGATTGAAGGTGTGGAAGAACGCCTCCTGGGTCTCCGCGCGCCCCTGCAGGAACTGGATGTCGTCGATCATCAGGATGTCGACCTCGCGATAGCGCGCCTGGAAGGCGGATCCGCGGTTGTTGGCGATCGAGTTGATGAAGTCGTTGGTGAACTCCTCGCTCGAGACGTAACGCACCTTGAGGCCCGGGTAGAGGGACTGGGCGTAGTCGCCGATCGCGTGCAGGAGGTGGGTCTTGCCGAGTCCGGGTCCGCCGTAGATGAACAGCGGGTTGTAGGCCTTCGCGGGCGCCTCGGCCACAGCGACCGCCGCGGCGTGCGCGAAGCGGTTGGACTGGCCGATGACGAAGTTGTCGAACACGTACTTCGGGTTCAGCCGGGACTCGTGGCGGATCGGCGTGGGCTGCTCGATGGGGGACTCGACCCGGGCGGCCTCGGAGCGGCCTGAGGCGAAATCGGCGACCGGGATCGGCAGATTCTGCTGCTCTGCCATGTCGTGGTTGACGGTGACGCGGAACGAGGTGACCTCGTCGCCGATGCGCGCGAGCGCCTCCATGATCGGCAGTCGCAGCCGCTTGTTGATCTGCCCGGCCGTGAGATCGTTCGGCACCTCGAGATAGAGCGTGGCGGTCATGACGCCGGCGGGCACCGCGAGATTGAGGAAACCCTGCAGAGGGGCGGTCACCCGCTCGTCCCCGGCGAGCTCGGCGAGCAGGTCGTCCCAGATCGGGACGTCGGACTCTTCGGCTGCGGACATGGTTCCCCCGGCGACTCGGCACGGCGGCGGAAGAGATCGCGCTGCCTGTGGATAACTGCTCGTGCCACGGTAGTCAGCCCGGGCGCCGAGGGCAACCTGCGACTGTGCTGGGGCGGCGGCGTGTCCCTGTGGGCAACTCCATCCACAGGTGGGGATAATGGCGGATCCGTGTGCTCGGTTTGCGCTGTCGAGGTCTACGTCGTAGCCTTAATCGGTTGACTTGTGCCTTTTTGGCAGTCTTTTGTCCACCCGTCTCCGGTTGCAGCGATCCCGGTGACAGCTTCCCTCCCGGAGAAATCATGAGCAAGCGCACTTTCCAGCCCAACAACCGTCGTCGCGCCAAGAAGCACGGCTTCCGTGCCCGCATGCGCACCCGTGCCGGCCGCGCGATCCTCGCGGCTCGTCGCACGAAGGGCCGCACCGAGCTCTCGGCGTGACGCGAATGTCCCCGGAGAAGGCGGCGGGTACATTCGCGTCTCCTGGTCGGTCATCGGCCAGGGGCCGCTGACCCGTGCTGGCCCGCCCGCATCGTCTCACCCGCGGGTCCGACTACCGCACGGTGGTCCGGCGCGGGCGGCGATACGGCGGGAGCCGGCTGATCTTCTCCGTGCTCGACACGGGGGAGTCCCGTCCGGCACGCTTCGGTTTCATCGTGAGCAAACAGGTGGGCAACGCGGTCGTCCGCAACGTCGTGCGCCGTCGCCTGAAGGACGCGTGCGCACGGCAGCTTCCCTTGCCCGAAGGGATCGACGTCGTCATCCGCGCCCTTCCCGCCGCTGCCGATGCACCGTTCGCGGAGCTGCTCTCCGACGTGGACCGGGCCGTCGGCCGGAGCGCACGATGAGCGCGCTGCCGGCGTACTCACGCGGTTCGGCGCATCTGCATGCCGGGGACGTGCTCCGGGCGGTCCCCCTGGCGCCCCGGAACCTGATGCTCGGGTTCCTCACGGCGTACCGCGCGGTGGTCTCCCCGCTGTACGGCGACGTGTGCAGGTACTACCCATCGTGTTCCGCCTACGCTGTAGGTGCGGTGCAGCAGCACGGTGCGGTGAAGGGCGCAGGCCTTTCGGCGTGGCGGATCCTGCGCTGCAATCCCTGGAGCCACGGCGGTGTGGACGACGTACCGCTGCACAAGAACTTCCGACACGCCCTCACGCCCCGAGGATTCGTCGTACCTTCCCGAAAGGACTGATCAGTGGGTTCCGACCTCCTGCTTGCCGCGTCCACGCCGACGCCCGCCGCCTCCGGCGGATTCGACCTGCTCGGCACGGTCATGTGGCCGTTCAAGGCTCTGGTCGAGGCGATCCTCGTCGCCTGGCACTGGCTGTTCACGACGCTCGGCATGCCGGGGGCGGCCGGCCTCACCTGGGTGCTGTCGATCATCGGCCTCGTGCTGGTCATCCGCGCGGCGGTCTTCCCGCTGTTCGTGCGGCAGATCAAGAGCCAGCGCAAGATGATGGAAATCGCCCCTGAACTGAAGAAAGTCCAGGAGAAGTACAAGGGGAAGCGCGATCAGCTGAGCCGTGAGGCGATGAGTCGCGAGACCATGGCGCTGTATAAGAAGCACGGCACGACGCCGATGTCGAGCTGTCTTCCGCTGCTGGTGCAGATGCCCTTCCTGCTCGGCATGTTCTACACGCTCAGCGATGTGAAGAAGCACGCCGTGGCCGGTGAGGGCGGCGTATGGCTGCTCACGAAGGAGCTCACGAAGCAGTTCTACGACGCGACGCTGTTCGGCGTCGCCCCGCTGCACACCAGCCTCGTCGATGCGGTGCAGCACAAGCCGCACGGCTGGGAGACGACGGTCGCGATCCTCGTGGTCCTGGTGATCCTGATGATCGGCTCGCAGTTCTTCACGCAGCTGCAGATCATCTCGAAGAACCTGGCGCCCGAGGCCAAGACCGGCCAGGCCTACCAGATGCAGAAGATCATGCTCTACATCCTGCCGCTGGGCTTCATCTTCTCGGGACTGTTCTTCCCCCTCGGTGTCGTCATCTACTGGTTCATCAGCAACCTGTGGACGATGGGCCAGCAGTTCCTCGTGCTCCGGGAGATGCCGACGCCTGGATCCGACGCCGCCAAGGCGCGTGAGGAGCGCCTGGCCCGCAAGGGCAAGGCGATCAACTCCGAGGGCAAGGTCGTCCCGATGGCGGCGTACCAGGCCGAGCAGCAGAAGATGCTCGAAGATGCGGAGCGGCTGAAGGCGCAGCAGCCCAAGCGGCAGCAGCCGAAGAGCGCCAAACGTGCGAAGAAGGACCCGAACGGGAGTGCGGCATGACCGAACAGGATGTGGCGGAACCGACGATCTCCGACCTCGAGAACGAGGGTGACATCGCGGCGGACTTCATCGAGGGCCTCCTCGACATCGCCGACATCGACGGAGACCTGACCCTCGACGTCAAGCAGGGTCGCGCCTACGTGTCGGTCGAGGCGGAGGGCGACGCACTGCGCCTGCTCTCGGCACCCGACACGGTGCAGGCTCTGCAGGAGCTCACCCGTCTCGCGGTGCAGAACTCCACCGGATCCTTCTCCCGGCTGATCCTCGACGTCGCCGGTTCCCGGGATGCCCGACGGACTCAGCTCGAGCGACTGGTCGATTCCGCGGTGGTGAAGCTCGACGAGGGCGCCTCGCAGGCGTCGTTGCCCTCCATGTCGAGCTACGAGCGCAAGCTGGTGCACGACATCGCGGCCGAGCGCGGTCTGGTCTCCGAGTCCTACGGCGAAGGCCCGACCCGGCACACCGTGGTTCGCCGGCGCTGACGTTTCACGTGAAACATGTCTGACGTGGAGTCGACTTCCGCACCGCTCGAGTCGGAACCGGAGGTGGCGTCCGCCCTGTTCGGAGACGGCATCGGGCGCGCGCGTCGGTTCACGGCGGCGCTTGCTCGGGAGGGGGAGGAGCGCGGACTGATCGGTCCGCTCGAACTGCCTCGCCTGTGGACCCGGCACATTCTGAACAGTGCGATCGCCGCACCGCTGTTCCACGGATCCGTGGCCGACGTCGGGTCGGGTGCTGGATTGCCGGGGATCGTGCTCGCGATCGCCCGCCCCGACGTGGCATGGACCCTGATCGAGCCGATGGAGCGCCGCGTCGCCTGGCTCGATGAGCAGGTCGCCGAGCTCGAGCTCGACAACGTCACCGTTCTCCGGGGTCGCGCGGAGGACGTCGGTCTCAGCGGAACGTTTGACATGGTCACCGCACGCGCCGTCAGTGCGCTGCGTACCCTGATCCCGTGGACTGCGCCGCTCGTGCGCAACGGGGGAGAGCTCGCGCTGCTCAAAGGTCGTAACGCGGAGAACGAGATCTCCGCCGCTCAGAAGGCCATTCGCAAATTCCTGCTCACAGACGTCCGGGTGGAGACCCTCGGGGAGAATGTCCTTTCGGAGAGCACCCGGGTGCTGCGCGCCACCGTGCGCGGATGACGGTGCCGGCCGGCTGCGCACGGTGGCGTCTCGGCAGCACGTTTCACGTGAAACATCGCGGGCCGGACGATCGGGCGTCTGTCCTGCACAGGGCCGTTTCACGTGAAACATCCCCCACATCCCACCCTCGGCTGCGGGAATGTCAGCCTCGCAAGTTAGAGTGGAGGTTCCGTCGTTTCCCGTCGGAGCTCGTCGAAAGGAGTGGATGTTTCACGTGAAACAGTCCTCACGCACCTCGACTGCCGGATACGGGGCGGACACCCCGCTGGCTCGGGAACTCGCGGATCTCACGGCCCGCCGCAAGGCCCTCGAAGGCGTCACGGTCCGTTTCGACGGACCGACGCGGGTCTTCACGATCTCCAATCAGAAGGGCGGCGTGGGGAAGACCACCACGGCCGTCAACATCGCTTCGGCGATGGCGGAGCTGGGTGGCCGGGTGCTCGTGATCGATCTGGATCCGCAAGGCAACGCCTCCACGGCGCTGGGTGTGCCGCACACCGCCGACCTGCCGAGCATCTATGACGTCCTGATCGGCGATGACCCTCTCGCCGACGTGATCCAGGTCAGCCCGGAGCACCCGAGCCTCCTCTGCGCACCGAGCACGATCCACCTCGCCGGCGCCGAGATCGAGCTGGTGTCGCAGGTCGCCCGCGAGCATCGCCTGCGCACCGCGCTCCACGAGTATCTGGCTACTCATCCCACCGACGTGGTGATCATCGATTGCCCGCCCTCACTCGGGCTGCTCACGATCAACGCGTTCACGGCGGCCACCGAGGTGATGATCCCGATCCAGTGCGAGTACTACGCGCTTGAGGGGCTGAGCCAGCTGCTCGGCAACATCCGGATGATCCAGAAGCACCTCAACCCGTCGCTGAGCATGTCGACGATCCTGCTGACGATGTTCGACGGACGCACCCGCCTGGCGCAGCAGGTCGCGGAGGAGGTACGCGGGCACTTCCCGCATGAGGTGCTGAACACCGTGATCCCGCGCTCCGTGCGGGTTTCCGAGGCTCCCAGCTTCGGTCAGACGGTCATCGCCTACGACGGACAATCGGTCGGCGCGGTCGCGTACCGCGAGGCAGCTGTGGAGATCGCCCGACGGGCGACGAACGAGAACGAAAAGGGGCACTGATGGCCAAACGCACGGGACTGGGGCGGGGAATCGGCGCGCTCATTCCGACGTCCGACGCGACGGAGCGCCCTGTCGACGTCTTCTTCCCGGGGGTCAAGACCGTCGACGTGGCGACGTCGATCGCTCCGGCGTCCTCGGACGCCGACGAACTCGTCGCCGTGCCAGGGGCGCGGCTGATCCGGGTGGATCCGCACGACATCGTCCCGAACCCGCGGCAGCCGCGTCAGCACTTCAACGAGGACGATCTCGCGGAGCTCGTGCACAGTGTCCGCGAGTTCGGTGTGCTGCAGCCCGTCGTCGTCCGGCAGAACTCGGATGGCGCGTACGAGCTGATCATGGGGGAGCGACGCACCCGTGCCGCCCGCCTGGCGGGACTGGAGACGATTCCCGCTATTCTCCGCGAGACCGCGGACGACGACCTGCTCCGTGACGCGCTGCTGGAGAACCTGCACCGTTCGCAGCTGAACCCGCTCGAAGAGGCGTCGGCCTACCAGCAGCTGCTCGAGGACTTCGGGATCACGCAAGAAGCACTGGCGACGCGGATCGGGCGCTCGCGTCCGCAGGTGAGCAACACGATCCGGCTGCTCCGGCTGCCCATGCCCGTTCAGCAGCGCGTGGCGGCAGGGGTGCTGACCGCCGGGCACGCACGTGCGATCCTTTCGCTGGACGATGCCGATCTCATGCAGCGCCTTGCGGACAAGGTCGTGAACGAGGATCTGTCTGTGCGCGCCACCGAGGAGGCGGCCAAGACGATCTCCGCCGGCACCGCCACACCCGCGGTGAAGCCGCAGGCCGGGGCGCGCCGCGCCTACCTCGACGACGTCGCGGGCAAACTCGGCGACCGTCTGAACACCCGAGTCCAGATCGCACTCGGCGCTCGAAAAGGCCAGGTCAAGATCGAGTTCGCGTCCATTCAGGACCTCAATCGCATTCTGACGGAGATCGGCGAGGAGAACTACGGCGCGTCCTGACGCACCGCTCCGGATCCCCGAGAAGGGCCCGGAACGATCCGCTCGACGCGGTCGTTCCGGGCCCTTTCGCGTACAGCGGCACGTAGGCTTGTCGGGTGACTGATTCCCCGACCAGGCGTGCGAGCCTCGAAGTGCTGCGTGCGGAGGCGGCGGATGAGTTGGCGGTGCTCGTCCAGGAGCGCCTGCTCGGGGGAGAGGACCCGTGGGACTTCATGGAGGAACTCCCCAGCGTGGACGAACTCGTGATCTATCTGCTCCGGGCGGACGAGATCATCGAAAGTGGCGGGATCCGTCCCGATGACGCCCGCAATTTCGACGTGCTGCGCAGAATCGCCCTGGACTATCCGCCGCTCACGCCCATCGTCTGGGGTCTGCTCGGGGACGGTCCGAAGTACCGCCGGTGGGATCTGCTCTCCGACGACGCCCGGTAGCGGTCGATCTCCGCTCCCCACGCCCGCTGGATCTCTATCCAGTCCGAGTCTGCCGACCTTGATCCGGTCCCCGAGCCTGTCGACCTTGATCCGGTCACTGAGCCTGTCGACCCTGATCCGGTCACTGAGCCTGTCGACCCTGATCCGGTCCCTGAGCCTGTCGACCCTGATCCGGTCCCTGAGCCTGTCGAAGGGACATTGTGGCGCAGGCAGGACGCTTCGACAGGCTCAGCGACCAGCAACGCGGCAATGATGTTTCACGTGAAACGGCCCATCCCTGAGGAGGACGCTTCGACAGGCTCAGCGACCGACCACACGGCCAGGATGTTTCACGTGAAACGGCCCCATCCGTGAGCAGGACGCTTCGACGGGCTCAGCGACCGAAAAACCCCAGGAAACAGCGAAGCCCGCCCTCCGCGGGGGAGAGCGGGCTTCGGGATGGTACGGGTGTTCAGCCGAGGAACGCGGCGAGATCCTGCTCAAGGGCGAACTTCGGCTTGGCGCCGATGATCGTGGTCTTGACCTCGCCGCCCTGGAAGACCTTCATCGCCGGGATCGACGTGATCTGGTACTTCATCGCCAGGTCGGGGTTCTCGTCCACGTTGAGCTTGAGAATGGTGAGCTTGTCACCGTTCTCGGACTGGATCTGATCCAGGACGGGCGCGACCATGCGACACGGGCCGCACCATTCGGCCCAGAAGTCGACGAGGACGGGGCCATCGGCCTGAAGCACGTCCTGCTCCCAGGTCGCCTGGCTGGTTGCCTTGGCAGTCATGATTCTCCTTGATTGTGTACGACGCTCAGAGGCGTCAACGTTGATGAGGGCGGAACTGTTCCCGCGCGTGTCAGGCGACGGCCGCCTCGGCCGGGGCGCCGTCGGACAGGGCGGCGAGGAAGTGCTCGACGTCGAGGGCAGCCACCGTGCCGGATCCGGCCGCCGTGACGGCCTGACGGTAGGTGGGGTCGATGACGTCGCCGGCCGCGAACACGCCCGGGACCGACGTGCGCGACGAGCGGCCGTCGACCCAGATCGTGCCTTCGGTGGTCAGATCGAGCTTGCCGTGCACCAGGTGGGTACGCGGGTCGTTGCCGATTGCGATGAACAGCCCGTCGACCGCCAGGTCGCGCGTGCTGCCGTCCACCGTGTCGCGCAGCCGCACGCCGGTGGTGGCGTCCTCGCCGAGGACCTCCTCGACCGCGCTGTTCCAGATGAACTCGATCTTGTCGTTCGCGAAGGCGCGGTCCTGCATGATCTTGGACGCACGCAGAGTGTCCTTGCGATGGATCACATAGACCTTCGAGGCGAACTTCGTGAGGAAGACGGCCTCTTCCATGGCCGAGTCGCCGCCGCCGACGACGGCGATCGTGCGGTCACGGAAGAAGAAGCCGTCGCACGTCGCGCACCATGAGACGCCGTGGCCGGAGAGGCGCTCTTCGCCAGGAATGCCGAGGGTGCGGTAGGCGGATCCGGTCGCGTAGATCACCGTCGCGGCCTCGAGTACGGAACCGCTGCCGAGCGTCACCGTCTTGACCTCGCCGTCCACGTCCAGCTCGGTGACGTCGTCGTACAGGACTTCGGTGCCGAATCGCTCGGCCTGCTCCTGCATCTTCGCCATCAACTCGGGGCCCTGGATCCCCTCGGGGAAGCCGGGGAAGTTCTCGACCTCCGTGGTCTTCATCAGCTCGCCGCCGACCTCGACCGAACTCGCCACGAGCACCGGGTTCAGATTCGCCCGAGCTGCGTAGATCGCCGCGGTGAACCCCGCCGGACCGGAGCCGATGATGATGACCTGTCGCATTGCCTCTCCTTGCTTTCGCACGCTTCAACACATGGTAGTCGCGCGGCATTCCGCGCGGCTGAGCGGGTGATGCGAGCGTGTCCGCGCTGCCGCAGGCGTGAGCGCGGCGGATCCGGATCCCGGCTCAGCGCGAGGGCACGAAGCGCCGGACGAGGCCCTTCAGCGCATCGAGCTCGGGCGCCCGCATCAGTGCCAGAACGCCGATGTACACGGCGAGGACGACCGGGGCGATGATGATGCAGCCGACGGCGCCGGGGATCCGATCCGCGGTCGTCCACCCGTGGGGGCCGCCCAGCAGCAGGAAGACGCCCCAGCCGGCGGCGGAGGCGGGGACGGCGGCGATGACGAACCGGATCAGCGCGAGGATCCAGCGTGCTGCGCCGATGCCCGTGAGGCGACGATTCAGGAGGATCGTCGCCACCACGGTCTGCACGATGCTCGCGAGCGACTGGCCGAGCGCCACCGTCGCGGCCAGGGCGGAGAGCGGCACCACACCGGCCTGGTGGAGCAGGCTCGCGCCGTAGGCGGTCGCGACGATGAGCGCGCACTGGAACAGCGTGAAGAGGAAGGGCGTGCGGGTGTCGCCGTACGCGTAGAACGTCCGCTGCACGATGAACAGCACGGCGAGCGGCAGGAGCCCGGCGAGGTAGGCGACAAGGACGAGCGCGGCCGCCTGCGCCTCGGCAGTGGATCCGGTGAAGACCCGGGAGGCGGGGATCGCGGCGGCGAGGACCGCGGCGAGGGCGCCCATCAGGAAGAACCCGAGCGTCCGGATGCTGCGGCCGATGTCGGCGCGCACGTCGTCGTCGCGACCGGCGTGGGCGTGCTCACTGAGCTGAGTGAAGTAGGGGGTGCCGATCGAGAGCACGATGACCGAGTACGGCAGCATGAAGATCAGCCACGCGTTGTTCATCACCGTGAGCGACGCGTCGGACCCCGAGGCTTCGAGAGCGATGCGGTGCTGATAGAAGCCCGCGGTCAGGCTCGCGAGAGCCATGAGCGTGGTCCATCCGGCGAGCCGCCCGACCTTGCCCAGCCCCACGCCGCGCCAGCGGAAGTCGGGTCGCAGCGCGAGTCTCGTCCTCGGCCAGAACGCCAGGAGCAGACCGGCCTG
The DNA here is from genome assembly GCA_963791605.1 of uncultured Actinomycetota bacterium. Lineage (GTDB taxonomy): Bacteria > Actinomycetota > Actinomycetes > Actinomycetales > Microbacteriaceae > Microbacterium. Next base: position 601,209 of record CAWBTB010000006.1, read on the forward strand.
TACGGCGATCCCGAGCGTCGCGGTGCCGCCCAGCCAGGCGATGCGCTCCGGGGTCCAGTCGCCCACGGAGTTCAACGGCGTGCCGAACATGAACCCGATGATCAGGAAGCCGACGATCGAGATGACGTTGTTCGCCACCGGCGCCCACGTGAACGGGCCGAAGATGCGCCGGGCGTTCAGGGTCTCGCCGATCAGCGCGTACAGCCCGTAGAAGAAGATCTGCGGCAGGCACCAGTAGGCGAAGGCGACCGCCAGCTGCTGCTGCGCGGGCGTCGTGGTGGCCTTCATGATCAGGCTGATCAGCCACGGCGCGGCGAGCATGGCCAACGCCGTGGTGACGAGCAGCACGACCGTGCCCGCCGTGAAGATCTTGGAGATGAAGGCGCTGCCGCCATCCTCACCCGCGACCGCCTGCACGATCTGCGGTACCAGCACCGCAGTGAGCACGCCCACCGAGATCAGTGAGAACACGTCGTTGGGCAGCTGGTTCGCCAGGGAGAAGGCGTCGGTCGCCTTACCGAATGCCCCGATCACGCCCACGAGCACGATCGTGCGCAGCAGTCCGGTGATCCGCGACACCATCGTCCCCGCGGCGAGCAGGGCGCTGGCACGGCCGAGGCTACTCATGCGGATCCTCGCCTGCCGGTTCCGCTGCGGAGGGGTTCTCATCGGCAGGATCCGCGTTCATGCCATCTGCGGCATGTTTCGCGGCGGCGACCTTGCGGCGCCGCACCGTGCGGAACACTCCCGCGCCGATCAGCAGCACGGCGATCGAACCGAACACGATCAGACCGATGGTCTCCCACTCGGCGCGGATGGTGAGCTGCGCCGTCTGGGCGGGGCCGATCGCGATACCGGTCGGACTCGTGAGGTTCATGGTCAGCCCGACCTCGGCATTCGCCACCCGCGCCTCGACGGGGAGCTTCATGCGCGTCGTGCTGGACGCCTGAGCATCGACGACGGTCGTCGCGGGCACGTCGATCCGCGGGTCGCTCGCGGTGACGTGCAGGGTCACGTGCACCGGGTAGGGCAGGTCGTTGCGCACCCAGACCGGCACATCCACCTTCGCGCTGATCAGGATCGGGTTGGACTGCTGGATCCCGACCGCGGCCAGGGTCGTCCTGGTCGCGGTGCGATGTGCCTTCAGCGCCGTCGCGAAGTCCTCCGGGGTGGTGTGCACCCCGACTCCGAGCAGACGCATGATCGAGATCCGCTCCCGCACGGTCAGATCCGCGGGGCGATCCAGGATCGTCGCGAACTGGGCGAGCCGCCCGGCATCGGCGTTCAACGCCGTCACCGCGGCGCTGCGGTCCTCGGCAGAGGACGTGGCGACCGCGAGATCCACGGTGGGATCGGACAGCACCCGGCCGAGACGGCCGTCCTGGCCGCCGCTGAACGCGGTCGTGGCGGCAGCAAGCCCCGCACTCGAGCGCACCTCGGCGCGGGAGAGACCGGCGAGCACGGTGGACCCGGGCGACGCGAACCACAGCATCGCGTTCGCCGCGGTCATCCAGGCCCCACGCCGGGTCGCATCCGGCTCCGCCGCGGCCCTGCTCAGCGCCGCGGACACGGCGGCGTCGGTGACCAGCACGGGCGTGCCGCCGACCGTGCCGTGCGCCGCGATCGGGTCGCCCTTGGCTCCCGTTGCGAACGACGTGGAGGGGAGGATCGGGACGGCGCCGGGCACGTCGGCGGGCGCGTAGTGCGACATCGTCGCGATCTCCTCGGCGGAGACCTGCGCGCGCGGCCAGATGATGTCGTCGCGGGCCCCGGCGATCGCGGCGATGTCGGTGCCCGGGGGCGCGATCGAGGTGCTCGGCGTCGCGGTCGGTGCCGGCGTCGGGGTGGGGGGTGTCTTGCCGGAGGGATTCGTGAAGGGCTCGAACGTCGGGACGGCGAGCGGCGAGGTCATCCCCGCGCCGGCCTGCGCGGCGGCGTCGGCGTCGCCGAACTGCAGCACGAAGCGTTCGTTCGGCAGCGCCTCCAGCCGGGCCAGCCACGCGGTCGCGGTCGCGGGTGCGCTCGCACCCAGCACGCGGATCGCTGCGGGGATCGAGGGGTCGATCGCGAGCACGGCCGAGGTTCCGGTCACCCCGTCCAGCTGCGCGGTCAGGGCGCCATCCGGGGCGGTGAGCGCGGTGAGCTCCGCGGAGCTGAGCAGGTCCCCGGCCGGGGTCGCCGTGATCGGCACGATCGTGGTCACCGAGGGCGCGGCGCCCCGGGCCACGACCAGGACGCTCGAGGACACCACGGTGGCCGCACGCGGGGTGGCCGCGGTGGTCGAGGCCTGGAAGGTGGCGCGCACGGGGTAGATGCCCGGCATGAGCGCGCCGATGTCCGCGCCGGGGACGACGACCGAGGTGCGATAGTCGTCGCCGGCGTTGAGGGCGGCGGTGTGCGCGTCGCCGATCGAGGAGAGGACCGGCGACGTGCCGGATCCGTCCAGCCAGTCGCTCACCGCGGCGCGATCGGCGAGGGCGGTGCGCCCCAGTTCCAGGTGCACGGTGCCAGGGCCGAGGCCCGCGGTGTCGTCGTTGCGGATGTCGAGCGTCGTGGTCAGCGGCGCACCGGAGGTGTAGGCGCCCTGGGCATCGGGCAGCAGCGTCACCTGCAGGCCGGCATGCGCCGGGGTCGGCGTGGGCGACGGCGCCGGGGTCTCCGCGGCCAGCGCGGGGGACACGGTCGACAGCGGCAGCATGATCCCGAGCGCGACGACGGCCGCGCCGAGCGCGCGCCGAAGTCGTCGAATCGGCCGTGCCGTGGCCGTGGGGGCCGCCGATCCGGCGCGCGGGGATGCAGAGGTCGTTGTCATGAAGGATCCTGCCCGCGCTCGGCCCGCGGATGCGGAGAGTGCTGGCCCTGAGATTCTAGGCGGCGAGGCCGGTCGATCCCTGGAGGCGGGCAGGATCGCGGCGGCCGAGGCGACCCTCGCCGCGTAGAGTGACGCCGTGGTCCGTCACCTCGTCCCCCGCCCCGATCCCCTGCTCTGCGCGGCGCTCGCGGGCGATCTCGATGCCGCCGACTTCCGCTCCGAGCCCCTGCGCGCAGCCTGGGGGGCCGAGGCCGACGACGCTCTCGCGCGGGGAATCCGCTCTCCGCTGCTGCGCGCGGTCGAGGGCCGCAGCGACCCGCTCGTCACGCTCGGGAGGCTGTTCGTACTCGGCATGCCGCAACCCGCCGATGACGTGGCGGCCGCGTTGTCGCGCACCGGACTCGACGGCCTGGAGACGCTGGGGCTCGGCTACCGCGAGGGCGGCGTCGTGGTGCCGACGGCGCTGATCCGGCCGCAGTCGTTCGTCGACGCCGACGGTGTGGGGGAGTGGTGGATCGCCAGCGACCTCGATGAACTCGCGCTCGGCGGCGCCCTGCCGGCGGATCACGTGCTCGGCGTGGGCGGGGCGTCACGGACCCTCGCCGCGCTCGTGATGCCGATCGAGGTCGAACGGGCGCTGGACCTCGGGACCGGGTGCGGGATCCAGGCGCTCCTCGTCGCCCGGCATGCCGGATCCGTCGTCGCGACCGACATCTCCGCACGCGCGCTCGCCTACGCGGAGCTGAACGCCCGGCTCGCCGGGGTGCGGAACATCGAGTTCCGGCGGGGGAGCATGTTCGAGCCGGTGGCGGGGGAGAGCTTCGGGCTCATCGTGTCGAATCCGCCGTTCGTCATCACGCCGCGCGGAGCCGACGTGCCCGAGTACGACTACCGCGATGGCGGCCTGGTCGGCGATGCGCTGGTGGAGGCCTTCGTCCGCGAGGCGCCCGCGCACCTCGCCCCGGGCGGATCCGCGCAGCTGCTCGGCAACTGGGAGTCGATCGGCCCTTCGACAGGCTCAGGGACCGGGGCGCGCGCGCCCGACTCAGGGACCGGGGCGCGCGGGCCCGACTCAGGGACCGGGGCGCGCGGGCCCGACTCAGGGACCGGGGCGCTCGGGCTGCGACGCCTGGAGTCCTGGATAGAGCCAGGGCTGGACGCGTGGGTGGTGCAGCGCGAGACGCTGTCGCCGCTGGGCTATGCCGAGCTGTGGATCCGCGACGGCGGCACGACGCCGCGCGACGCCGCATTCGAGCCGCTGCTGGACGCGTGGCTCGACGACTTCGCCGCGCGTGACGTGACCGAGATCGGGTTCGGGTACGTCCTGATCCGCCGGCCCGCGACGCCGGGCGGATCGGGAACCGTGCGGCCGCCGCTGCGCCGGTTCGAGACGCTCGCACAGCCCGTCACGAGTCCCGGCCGTGCGTTCCGCGACGGCCTGGCCGGCCATGACGCGCTCGCGGACGGGATCCCCGACACGCTACTGGTCGCCCCCGACGTGACCGAGGCGCGCCACCACCTGCCCGGCCAGGACGCGCCCAGCGTGATCGAGCTGCGTCAGGGTGGAGGCTTCGGGCGCACGGTGTCGGTGGATCCCGCGCTCGCGGGATTCGTCGGCGCGTGCGACGGCGAGCTCACCGTGATGCAGATCGCGGCCGCGCTCGCCGACCTGTTCGAGGTTCCGCTGCCAGATCTCTGGGCCGACCTGGAGCCCCGGCTGCGCACGCTCGTGACCGACGGCTTCCTGACCCCGGCCGACCGATGAAAGGGACCGCGAGACTCCATCTGGGCGACGAGACTGCACCGCGGCGCCGCAGTCTCGTCGCGGAGTTGGAGTCTCGCGGAACGATGGAAGGGGAATGCATGTCGGGATCCATGCGTTCGCATAAATCATGAAGGCTTTCGGATTCCTCTCCTTCGGGCACTACGCCAACGTGCCCGGATCCGTGACACGCACGGCCGGCGAGATGCTGCACCAGAGCATCGAGCTCGCGCAGGGCGCGGACGAGATCGGCGTGAACGGCGCCTATGTGCGCGTGCACCACTTCGCCCGCCAGGCCGCGTCTCCGATGCCGCTGCTGTCGGCGATGGCCGCGACCACGCAGCGGATCGAGGTCGGCACGGGCGTGATCGACATGCGCTACGAGAACCCGCTGTACTTCGCGGAGGAGGCTGCGGCGCTCGACTACATCGCCGACGGCCGGATAGCGCTCGGGGTGAGCCGCGGTTCACCCGAGACCGCGCTGCGCGGCTACGAGGCGTTCGGCTACGTCGACGACGAGGATCGCGAGCGCGGCGGCGTGCTCGCGCGGGACAAGTTCGACCTGTTCCTCGAGGCGATCGACGGCGCCGGGGTCGCGCCGGGCGATCCGCGCATGGTGGGCGAGGGCCGCTACCTGCCCGTGGAGCCGCGCTCGGCGACGCTGCGCGATCACATCTGGTGGGGATCCGGATCCCGCGCCACGGCCGAGGAGACCGGCCGCAAGGGCCTCAACCTGATGAGCTCAACGCTCGTCACCGAGGCGACGGGCCAGCCGTTCCACGAGCTGCAGCGCGAGCAGATCGATTTGTTCCGCGCGGCCTTCAAGGAAGCCGGTCACACCGGCGCCCCCCGCGTGTCGGTGAGCCGCAGCGTGTTCCCGCTGATCAACGATCAGGATCGCGCGTACTTCGGCCTGCGCAGCGAGGAGAACGGCGACCAGATCGGCGTGATCGACGGGTTCCGCTCGACGTTCGGCAAGACCTACGCGGCGGAGCCCGACGTGCTCATCGCGCAGCTGAAGCAAGACGAGGCCGTGATGTCCGCCGACACGCTGATGCTGACGATCCCGAACCAGCTCGGGCCGGAGTACAACCTGCACGTGCTGCAGGCGTTCGCCGAGCACGTCGCCCCCGCGCTGGGCTGGAAGCCGAACACCGAGGGGCCGGTGCAGGGCGACCCGGTCGGCTGAATCGGCCTGCGCCGGCTCAGTCCTCCTCGGGCGGCCCGAACAGCCCCTTGCCGTGCGTGTGCAGCAGGTTGTACGCGTCCATGAACGTCTGCGGCTGCTTGTCGCCCGGCAGACCGGCGCGCGCGAGCAGCAGTCCCAGCAGCCCCTGCGCCGGCGGGGTCAGCGGCTTGTTGGCGTGCGAGTGCGCCGGGTGCGGCGCCTTCGCCTCCGGGTTGGGCGGGGTGAACTGCGACCGCGTCACCGGCCAGTCCGCCGGGTGGCGCGGCTTGGTCAGGTTGATGATCTGGAACAGGTCGTTCGCCGTGGCGTCCCGCCGGGTGAGCGGCTTCAGGCCGTGCAGCCGGGTGAGGGTCGCGATGACGGATCCGTGATGCATCTCGTCGTTCACGATCGTGCCCTTGCGCGTGTACGCCGACACGGCGATCGCGGGCACCCGGCAGCCGAGCCGGTCGAACTCGAAGCCCATCTCGCCGACGCCGGAGTTGTCCGGCGGCGTCGCCCTGGGCGGCACGACGTGGTCGTACGTGCCGCCGTGCTCGTCGAACGTGATCAGCAGCAGCGTGTTGACGGCGTTGGATCCCTTCGGCGACTTGCTCGTGCGGATCGCGTCGTAGATGTCGTGCACGAGGTCGTCGCCGGCGCGCACGTCGGAATACGCGCTGTTGATGATCTCGGATCCCTGCACGTCGCTCTCGTGGCGGCTGCCGAACGGCGGGTGGAAGTCGTTGTGGTTGTAGATCATGCGCGGCTCGATGAAGGAGTACGCGGGCAGCTCGCCGTGCTCGGCATCGGCGTAGAAGTCATCCATCGTGCCGAAGTGCTCGGTGCGCCAGAACTTCTCCAGGACGGGCGCATGCAGCACCCCGGTGAAGGAGACCATCTGCAGCTCGTCGAAGTAGACCTTCCATTTCAGGCCCGCGTCGTCGAGGCGGTTGAAGATCGTCGGCGACTTCGGCGCGTTCAGCCACTTGTCGTAGTCGCCGCCCTCGTGGTTGGTCACGTAGCCGTGCGACGTCGACGCGTTGAAGAACGTGCGGTTGCAGAACGTCTGCGACGGCACCGCGCAGAACCAGTGGTCGAACACGGCGAATTCGCGCGCGAGCGTCGAGACCGTGGGCAGCATCTCGGGCGAGAACGAGCCCATGATGCGCCTGCGCTCGTCCTCGGTGGGCTCCTTGCCGTGCTTGAGCCGCATCAGGTTCACCTGGTAGTCGGTGACGAAGCCGCTCATGGTCGGCTGCTGGCCGTCCTCGGGGTGGTTGTACGGCGGGTGGAAGCCGCCGTCGTACAGCGCGGCGTTCTCGGCCGGGTTGATCACGTTGTACAGCTGCGTGTTGACGTGCGGGTACATCTCGCCGGGATCCGGATCCGGGTACGTCATGATCGCATCGGTCGGGCCCTCGTAGATGTGCGCGTCGTAGCGCACGCCGTCCAGCTCGTTGTAGTACTGGCCGAAGTCGAGCCCCTCGAAGTCCTGCCCCTCGGGCAGGTCGTCCCGCGTGTACAGGTAGCCGAGCAGGTTGTCGAAGGAGCGGTTCTCGCCCATCACCACCACGATGTGGTCGAAGCCGGGGGCGTGCCGCGGCGCCAGCTCGCCGTAGTCGTTCATGGCCTCGTCGAATCCGCTCCGCTGCCCGAGCGCGTATCCGGCCGCGGCGCCCCCTGTCCCTCCGACGACCGCACCGGCCGCGGTGAGCCCGCCGATGCGGAGGAAGTCGCGTCGGGAGCGCCCGGCACTCGTTTTCTCGGAGCCCGGGTCCGCTGCGGGCTCGGCGCCCTCGCCGGAGTTCTCGTCCGATGGTGTGGGGGAGTTCTTCCGTCTGCCCATGCCGCGATCCTACTGATCTGCTGTGAACCGCCCGGGGCGGACCGGATGCCAGGAGCCCGTACCGCCCCGGTACCCTGGAATCCATGCTCAACATGGCCGAATCCCTCGCGCGCCTGGGGGCGCTGGCCGAGAACCCGGTCGTGCGGACCCTGGCCACCGCCTTCGCCGACGCCGGGTTCGACCTCGCCGTGGTCGGCGGACCGGTGCGCGACGCGCTGCTCGGCCGTGCGACGCACGACCTCGACTTCACCACGAACGCCCGCCCCGACGACATCCTGCGAATCGTCAAGCCCGTCTCCACGACCCAGTGGGACATCGGCCGCGAGTTCGGCACGATCGGGGCGAAGGTCCCTTCGCCCGACGGCCCGGCCGAGCAGGTCGAGATCACGACCTACCGCGCCGACGCCTACGACGGGGTCACCCGCAAGCCCGTCGTATCGTTCGGCGACGACATCGAAGGCGACCTGGTCCGCCGCGACTTCACGGTCAACGCGATGGCGCTGCTGGTCCCGCAGACGAAGCTGGTGGATCCGACCGGAGGTGTCGAGGATCTGCTCGCCGGGATCCTGCGCACCCCGACCGCGCCGGAGATCAGCTTCGGCGACGATCCCCTGCGCATGCTCCGCGCGGCGCGGTTCAGCGCCCAGCTCGGATTCGGCATCGAGGACCGCACGCTCGCGGCGATCGCCGAGCTGCGCGAGACCCTGCAGATCGTCAGCCCCGAGCGGATCCAGGCCGAGCTCGTGCGTCTGCTGCAGTCCGACGACCCCGTGCGCGGGATCCGCGTGCTCGTCGACACCGGGCTCATCGACGAGTTCCTGCCCGAAGTGAGTGCGCTCCGGCTCGAGGTCGACGAGCACCACCATCACAAGGACGTCTACGAGCACTCGCTGACCGCGCTGGACCAGGCGATGTCGCTCGAGCGCTCACGGCATCCGGGCGAGCCCGCCGACGCGATCCTGCGTCTGGCCGTGCTGCTGCACGACATCGGCAAACCGCGCACGCGCAAGCTCGAGCCCGGCGGGGTCGTGAGCTTCCACCATCACGACGTGGTCGGATCGCGTCTGGCCCGCAAGCGGATGCAGGCGCTGCGGTTCGACAAGGAGTCGACCGAGGCCGTCGCGAAGCTGATCGAGCTGCACCTGCGCTTCTTCGGCTACTCCGAGGGCGCCTGGACGGACTCCGCCGTGCGCCGCTACGTGCGCGACGCCGGCGACCAGCTGGAGCGGCTGCACATGCTCACCCGCGCCGACGTCACCACGCGCAACAAGCGCAAGGCGGCGCGGCTCGCCACGGCGTACGACGACATCGAGGAGCGGATCACTGCTCTGCGCGCGCAGGAGGAGATCGACGCGATCCGTCCCGAGCTCGACGGCAACGACGTGCAGCGGATCCTGGGCATCGCTCCCGGCCGCGAGGTCGGCGAGGCGTACAGGTTCCTGCTCGATCTGCGTCTGGACGAGGGCGTGATCGGCCCGGAGGCCGCCGAGCAGCGCCTGAGGGACTGGTGGGCCGCGCGGGGCTGAGTCTCAGCGGATCCGGTCGGTTGTGGTCCTTGCCGGAGTGGCTGTGTACGTCCGTGCTGGTGTGAGACTCGGTGCCGTCGAGGTCACGTCTCGGTGTCAGAACGCACCGGATCCGCACGGGCATGCCTACAATCGGGTGTCCCGTGCGCCGTGAACCCGACGGCCATGGATCTGGCGGCCGCGACCAAGCGCGGCCTGGAACCGATACAGAGGTGTATATGTCATTCCACAGCACTCGAGGCCGTCTCGGCTTCGCCATCGGCGCGCTCGGCGTCTCGGCCCTCGTCCTCGCGGGCTGCGCCACGAGCAGCACGGGTGGCGGCGGTTCGACCGGCGGCTCGTCGGGAAGCACGATCACCGTCGGCACGACCGACAAGATCACGTTCCTCGACCCGGCGGGATCCTACGACAACGGTTCCTTCGCCGTGATGAACCAGATCTACCCGTTCCTGCTGAACAGCAAGCCGGGGTCAGCCGATGTCCACCCCGACATCGCGCAGAAGGCCGAGTTCACCTCGCCGACCGAGTACACGGTCACGCTGAAGAAGGGGCTGAAGTTCGCCAACGGCGACCCGCTCACCTCCGCGTCGGTGAAGTTCTCCTTCGACCGCATGGTCAAGATCAACGACCCCAACGGCCCCGCATCCCTGCTCGGCAACCTGGCCGGCACCGCAGCACCGGATCCCACCACCGTCGTGTTCACGCTGAAGAACGGCAACGACCAGATCTGGCCGCTGATCCTCTCCAGCCCCGCCGCCCCCATCGTCGACGAGAAGGTCTTCTCGGCCGACAAGGTCACCGACGACGACACGATCATCAAGGGCAAGGCGTTCGCCGGTCAGTACGAGATCACCGACTACAAGAAGAACCAGCTCATCGCCTACAAGCCGTACTCCGGCTACGAGGGCGAGCTGGGCAAGCCCGCGAACTCGGCCGTCAACGTCAAGTACTACGCCGACGCCTCCAACCTGAAGCTCGCGATCGGCAACGGCGACATCGACGTGGCCTTCCGCAGCCTGTCCGCGACCGACGTCTCCGACCTGAGCAAGAACAAGAAGGTCAAGCTCGTCGAGGGTCCCGGCGGGGAGATCCGCTACATCGTGTTCAACTTCAACACGCAGCCGTACGGTGCGACGACCCCCGACGCCGACCCGGCCAAGGCCCAGGCCGTTCGCCAGGCCGCGGCGGACCTCGTCGACCGCGCGGCTCTCGCGAAGGACGTCTACAAGGACACCTACAGCCCGCTGTACTCCTTCGTCGCCGACGGCCTGGCCGGCGCCACCCAGCCGCTGAAGTCGATGTACGGCGACGGCAACGGCGGACCCTCGCTCGACAAGGCGAAGGCGGCACTCGCGGCGGCCGGCGTGACCACCCCGATCGCGCTGAGCCTGCAGTACAACGGCGAGCACTACGGCCCGTCGTCGGGTGACGAGTACGCCGCGATCAAGGCGCAGCTGGAGAAGGGCGGCCTGTTCGCCGTCACGCTGCAGCAGACCGAGTGGGGCCAGTACTCCAAGGACCGCACCGCCGACGTGTACCCGGCGTACCAGCTCGGCTGGTTCCCGGACTACTCCGACGCCGACAACTACCTGTCGCCGTTCTTCCTCAAGGAGAACTTCCTCGGCAACCACTACGACAACCCCGCGGTGAACGACCTCATCGTCAAGTCGCAGACCGAGACCGACAAGGACAAGCGCATGGCCGACCTGGCACAGATCCAGGACATGGTCGCGAAGGATCTGTCGACGCTGCCGCTGCTGCAGGGCAAGCAGGTCGCGATCGTCGGAACCGGCGTCCAGGGCACGACCCTCGACGCGTCGTTCAAGTTCCGCTACGCGCCGCTGAGCAAGTAGCACACCCGGACGGGGCACCGCCGCACGCGCGACGGTGCCCCGTCTCTGTTTCCGGGCGCAGAGTCGCGCCCACCCCTCCTCACGAAGGTTTCCCATGGCCGTAGACGTCCTCGCCGCAGATCCCGTGGCGACGCGCTCGAGCTCCTCCTCAGGCGGACTCTGGCGCTACATCCTGATCCGCCTGGTGCTGATCATCCCCACCGTCCTGATCCTGGTCACGATGGTCTTCTTCCTGATGCGGATCACCGGAGATCCCATCACGGCGGCCCTCGGCGGCCGCCTCCCCGCCGACAAGCTCGCCGAGCGGGTGCACGCGGCCGGTTACGACCGGCCGATCCTGATCCAGTACTTCGAATACCTGGGCAACATCCTGCACGGCGACTTCGGCACCACCCTCACGGACGGCACGAAGGTCACGACCGTGATCCTGACCTACGGATCCGCGACCCTCGAGCTCGCCATCTACGCGCTCATCGTCGCGTTCGCGATCAGCATCCCGCTCGGCCTTGTCGCCGCGTACCGCCGCGACAAGTGGCAGGACGCATCGCTGCGGATCGGCGCGATCCTGGCGTACGCGACCCCGATCTTCTTCGTCGGCCTGCTGCTGAAGCTCGTGTTCTCGGTGTGGCTGGGCTGGCTGCCCGTCTCCGGCCGGGCCGGCACCCAGACCGAGCTGCTGATGAGCGGGATCGACACCCCGACCGGCATCTACCTGCTCGACGCGATCCGGCTCGGCAACGGCGCCGCGATCGGCGACGTGCTGTGGCACGCGGTGCTGCCCGCCCTCGCGCTCGGCCTGCTGACCGCCGGGGTGTTCCTGCGGCTGATCCGCACGAACGTGATCGGCACGCTCGGCCAGCAGTACGTCACTCGCGGCCGGTCCCGCGGCGTGAGCGAGTACCGCCTGGTCACCAAGCACGCCTTCCGCCCCGCACTCATCCCGATCATCACGGTCATGGGACTGCAGATCGCGATGCTGCTGGCCGGCGCGGTGCTCACCGAGACCACCTTCGAATGGAAGGGGATCGGGTTCATGCTCTCCGAGTACCTGAAGGCCCGCGACTTCGTGGCGGTGCAGGGCATCGTCGTGATGATCGCCGTGATCGTCGCGGTGACCAACTTCATCGTCGACATCGTCGCCGCCGTGATCGACCCGAGGGTGAGGTACTGAGATGGCCGGGACGGTGGACCGCCCTTCGACAGGCTCAGGGACCGGGCCGGGCTCAGGGACCGGGCCGGGCCCGGAGACCTCGGCACTGGCCGCACAGGCGCCGCGCAAGCGCCGCTGGGTCGAGCGGCTGCCCGTGATCTCGCAGCTGCGCCAGAGCGTCGGCCTGCAGCGCGGCATGCTGATCACCGGCCTCGTGATCACCGGGGTGTTCGTGCTCGTCGCGATCTTCGCCCCGCTCATCGCGCCCTACTCCTGGGCGCAGCAGGCCACCGCCGACGGGCACAAGTTCGGCACGCAGCAGCCGCCGAGCGCGACTGAACCTCCTCGGCACCACGGTCAGCGGTTTCGACGTGTTCTCCCGGGTGATCTGGGGTGCGCAGACCGCGCTGCTCGTGATCATCGCCGCGATCGCGTGCTCGATCTTCCTCGGCATCGCGCTGGGACTCGTCGCCGGCTACTTCGGCGGCTGGCTCGACCGGATCCTCGTCGTCATCGCCGACGCGATCTACGCGTTCCCGTCGCTGCTGCTCGCGATCGTCATGTCGATCGTGATCAGCCACGGCCAGTCCAGCCTGTGGTCGGGCGTGATGGCGACCGCGTTGTCGATCACGGTCGTGTTCGTGCCGCAGTACCTCCGGGTGATCCGCGCCGAGGTGGTGCGGGTGCGTCAGGAGCCGTTCGTCGAGTCGGCGAAGGTGATCGGCGTGCCGACCGGGCGGATCCTGCTCCGGCACGTGCTGCGCAACTCCACGCGCTCGCTGCCGGTCGTGATCACGCTGAACGCCTCCGAGGCGCTGCTGACCCTCGCCGGGCTCGGCTTCCTCGGGTTCGGCATCGAGGCCACGTCGGCCGCCGAATGGGGCTACGACCTGAACCGCTCGGTGGCCGACGTCACGAGCGGCATCTGGTGGACCTCGATCTTCCCCGGCGTCGCGATCGTGCTCGTGGTGCTCGGCATCACGCTCGTCGGCGAGAGCCTGAACGACCTGAGCGATCCGCGACTGCGCACCCGCCGTCGCGCGGGAGGTGCGGCATGACCGACACGCTGAACTCTGCCTTCGCCCGACGTCGCCGACATCCGGGGGCTCCGGGTGCGGTTCGCGACCGACGGCGAGCCCGTCGACGCGGTCAAGGGCATCGACATCCAGGCGCACGCGGGCGAGGTGCTCGCGATCGTGGGCGAATCCGGATCCGGCAAGACCGTGACCGCCAACGCGCTGCTCGGCCTGCTGCCGGAGACCGCGACCATGTCGGGCGCGGTCATCGTGCGCGGCCGCTCGGGTGGCGAGACCGACGTCGTGCACGCGACGCCGGCGAAGCTCCGCGCGATGCGCGGGCGCGACGCGGCGATGGTGTTCCAGGAGCCGTCCACGGCGCTCAACCCGGTCTACACGGTCGGGCTGGCAGATCGCCGAGGGCCTGCGCGCGCACCACGACGGCAAGCTCTCCAAGAAGGACGCGAAGGCGAAGGCCGTCGAGATCCTCCGCAAGGTCGGGATCCCGGATCCGGATCGCCGCGTCGACGACTACCCGCACCAGTTCTCCGGCGGGCAGAAGCAGCGCATCGTGATCGCGATGGCGCTGGTGCTGAACGCCGGGCTGATCATCGCCGACGAGCCGACCACGGCGCTCGACGTGACCGTGCAGGCCGAGATCCTCGAGCTGCTGCGCGCCTGCCGCGACGAGTTCGGTGCGACGATCGTGCTGATCACGCACAACATGGGCGTCGTCGCCGACCTCGCCGACCGGGTCGTGGTGATGCTGCAGCGGCGACATCGTCGAGCAGGCGCCCGTGCGCGACCTGTTCGAGAATCCGCAGCAGGACTACACCCGCGAGCTGCTCGCCGCGGTGCCGCACGTCGGCCAGGGCAAGTCCTCTCGCGGGGTCGTTGAGCGAGCGGAGCGAGACGAAACGTCGTACGCGGAGGACCGCGTTTCGTCTCGGTCGCCTGCGGCGTCCTCGCTCAACGACCCCGATCTGTCGCGTGCGGCGTCCTCGCTCAACGACCCCGACGTCGCACCCGCCGGCAGCCTCATCGTGGCGCGCGCGTGCGAGATCGGCTACCCGGGAAGGTTCGGCCGGGGCGGTGTGGTCGCGGTCAAGGGCGTGGACTTCCACGTCGGACCGGGCGAGGTCGTGGGCCTCGTCGGCGAGTCCGGATCCGGCAAGACCACGATCGGGCGCGCCGTCGTCGGCCTGACCACGGTCGTGGGCGGGTCGCTGCAGGTGCTCGGCCAGGAGATGAAGGGCGTGAAGCAGCGTCAGCTGGCGCCGCTGCGTCCCGACATCGGGTTCGTGTTCCAGGATCCGGCGACGAGCTTCAATCCGCTGCTCTCGATCGCGGAGTGCATCGCCGAACCGCTCATCGTGCACGGCAGGGCGTCGAGTGTCGCGGCGGCCCGCGCCCGGGTGGACGAGCTGCTCGACGCGGTGCGGCTGCCGGTGAGCTTCGGCGACCGCTTCCCGCACGAGCTCTCCGGCGGTCAGCGCCAGCGCGCCTCGCTCGCGCGCGCTCTGGCGCTGGATCCGAAGCTGCTCATCGCCGACGAGCCGACCAGCGCGCTGGACGTCTCGGTGCAGGCGAAGGTGCTCGACCTGTTCGTGCAGCTGCAGGCCGATCTCGGCTTCGCGTCGCTGTTCATCAGCCACGACCTCGCCGTGATCGACGCCGTCTCGGATCGGATCATCGTGCTGCAGCGCGGCACGATCCAGGAGCAGGGCACGACCGCGCAGGTGCTGAACGACCCGAAGAACCAGTACACGAAGGAGCTGCTTGCCGCGCTCCCCGTGCCGGATCCGGTCGAGCAGGCCGAACGCCGCGCGCTCTGGCAGGCCGTCCGCCGCGGCTGACCCCGCCCCGCCCCCGTCTATTTCTGCCGAACGGTCGCTTCCGGCCGCTTGAAGCGACCATTCGGCAGAAATAGACGGGGCTGGGTGGGGTGTCGGGTCGGCGAGGATCCGCGGCGGGGCGGCCGTGGCCGTCAGTGCAGGCGGAGGATCTGCATCGCGAACCACACCACGATGAATCCGCCGATCACGAGGAATGTCACCCACGGGACCGTGCGCTTGAGTCGCCGGCCGGGGGCGGCGACGCCCGGGGGAGGGGACCAGGGCTGGCCCGAGGCGCCGGGGGTCGGGGCGGCGACACCGCCCGCGAACGCGAACGGTGCGGGCGGAGCGCCGGCGACTCCCGGAGCGCCCGCGACCGTACCGCCGGCTGCGGCGAGCCGTTCGTCGCGCCAGCGGGCCCACTGCGCGAGCTTGTCGATCACCGCGCCGACGGTGCCGAACATCCTCGCCCACTGCGCCGGATCCAGCGTCGAGATCTGCTGGCGCTGGGCATAGAGGAACAGCCAGTCGTCGACGATCTCGACGTCGAAGCTGGCCGCGTGGTCCATGAAGCGCGCCATGATGTCGGGCGTGAACAGGTAGAGCGCGTCGCGTTCGTAGCCGGAAGGGCAGTACAGCGCGAAGGAGTTGTCGAAGTCGCCCTCGAGCGAGAGCCGCTGGTGCTTGGCGTAGCGCGCGGGGAGGTTCGATCCCAGGAAGCCGTTGTTCGCGAGCGAGTCGAGCACGATGTTCGGCAGCGGCACGTCCAGCTTGATCGCGATGTACCCCCACGGGTGGGTCTCGCTGTCCTTGCCCGATCCGGTCGTGTACTGGTAGTTCGCGAACTCCACGAAGCGCGGGGTCGTCCCGCGCAGCAGGTCGGCGGACTTCCGGCCGCTGCCGAGGCTGAAGATCATCCCGGGCAGCTGCGGGTTCGCCAGCTCGGGCAGGTAGGACATGCCGTTGGCGCTGGCGAATCCCCAGAGGCGGAACTGCCGGATCCTTCTGCTCCTCGTCCAGAACACGATGGCGAACACGATCGCGGCCGCGACGATCAGGAACAGCAGCGGGACGACGAAGGCGCTGCCGACGCCGAGGGAATTCGAGAGCAGGGCGGAGAAGACGGCGCCGCCGATCGCCAGCCCGAACACGGCGACGACGCAGGCGAGGACGATCGTGAACACCGTCGACGCGCTCGTGCCCGTGCCGCTCGCCCGTGCCGTGCGCACGTACGCGGCCAGCGCGGCCCGGTCGACCGGATCCGTCAGCGGCCGGGAGTCGAACGGGTACGAGGCCGTGGGCTGGTTCGTCGGGGCGGTCACGCGTCCACGCTAACCCGGCGGATCCGCGTCGTCGCGACGACGGGCGGCGGATCCGAGGTTCCCTCGACGCGACAGGATATACTGGTGGAGACAATCGGATATCTCGGAGGTGAGCCATGACGAAGACCCTCATCGACGTGGATGATGCGCTGCTTCAGCGAGCGATGGAACTCACCGGTGCGCCGACGAAGAAAGCCGCCGTCAACGAGGCCCTCGCCCAGGTGGTGCGCAGGGGCGACGCGCTCGGCTACATCGACCTGCTCCATTCGGGCATCGCCATCGACCTGGACGATCCGCAGGTGAGGGATCGCGCGCAGCGATGAACACGATCTTCCTGCTCGACAATTCGGTGATCCAGCGCATCCACCGATCCGAGAGCATAGCTGAAGCCGTCGTCGGACTGCTCGACGCGGGGGATCTGGGCAGCTGTCTCCCGCAGCTGCTGGAAGAGGGATACTCCGCACAGAGCGCACATGATCACCACGCGCTGATGGACGCGAGCAGGCGTGCCCGGGTCTTCCTTGCTCCGGATGCGCGTACCGCGGAGCTCGCGCTCGTGCTGCAGGGCCGGCTCTTCGACGCGGGCATCGGCCGATCGGCGGGAGTGAGTGATCTTCAGATCGCCGCCACCGCCATCCGCCACACCGATGACCGCCGGCGCGTGACAGTGGTCCACTACGACGCGGACTTCGAGCAGGTCGCCCTGGTGGAGCCGTCTTTCTCGCACCGGTGGATCGTGCCGCGCGGCTCCGTCGACTGAACGCGGAGAGTCAGCGGTTCACGGCGTCGGCGTCCCAGCGCAGATCGGCGCCCTCGGGGATAGGCAGCGCCTCGATCCGCGGATCCGCGCACAGCGCGGCGATGAGCGCCGCGGATCCGCCCACGATCGTGGAGTCGAAGTCGATCTCGCTGACCAGGATCCAGGCGCGGTCGGCCGGCCAGATCAGGTTCGGGTGCTGCGCGGAGGGCGGGAAGCCGCGGCCCTCCGCCACGGTCCCTGAGCCTGCCACGGTCCCTGAGCCTGCCGAAGGGTCGCTCCAGGGCACGTGCCGGACCCAGTCCGGATCCGCGAACGCCCGCGGCGGGACGGCGAAAAGCACATGGTCGCGCATCGGCAGCGCGAGCCGCGCGCCTTCGGAGATCTCGCGGGACAGGATCCCGTCCTGCCACACCGCCTTCTGGTACGGGTGGTTGAACGGGTCGTGGATGCTCTCGGCGAGCATGGCGGCGTGCGCTTCGACCGGGTCGTCGGTGAAGGTCAGGAAGGCGCGGCCGGTGGATCCGTAGCCACCGGTCAGACCGCCCCAGCCTTCCCACACGCCGGCGATGCCGTCGTCCGGTGTCGAGGTATGGGCGACGAGGTGCTCCGCGATCACAGCGAGTGCGCCCGGGGACAGCGCGCCCTCGCGCGGCGCCATGACCTCTCGCCCGTCCGCCGTGCGGCGCTGGCGCCAGTCCTCGCCCTCGGGCGTCCGCACGAGGCGGTTCCACTGCGCGAGCGGATGCATCGTGGTTCCGAACGCGGAGGCCACCCCGGCCCAGGGGATGTCCTCGTCGCGGAGCGAAGCGAAGACCCGGTCGCGCTCGTCGTCGCTCATGCGTCGGATCTCATCACTCGTCGGCACCGCTCCGCCGGGAACGCTGCGCACCCACGCGGGGTGGAAGATCCGCGCGTACGCCTCGAACCCGCACGGCACGACGCCGTGCATGGTCTCGAAGGAGGGATCCAGGCGATCCCGGATCCAGCTCCCGACCTCGACATCGTCCTGCCAGCGCATGCGGCCAGGTTACCCGCGGGGGATCAGACCTTCGCGGCGACGATCGTGAACGTGCACGGCACCAGGTCGCGTTCGGCCTCGGGCCAGACGTACTCGCCGTCGACCTCGAGCATGCGCGGGCTGAACCGCCAGGGGAGCGTCCTGCCCTCGTCCATCCACACGATGCGCAGCCCTGCGCCGATCAGCGCGTTCACGACAGACGAGATCGGGTGCGGCCATTCGTAGGTGCGGGCATGCGCCACGGTGCCGTCACCGGCGTAGGTGCTCTCGTCGTCCCAGGCCTGTGCATCGCCGTTCTCGAAGTAGCGGTAGCGGTGCACGAGTTCGTCACGGGTCTCGTCCAGGCCGTACAGCACCGGGTGCCCGTCGCGGATGTAGAACGTGCCGCCGGCGCGGAGCAGCTGAGCGACCTGCTTCGCCCAGCGCTCCAGGTCGTCCAACCAGGTGATCGTTCCGATGCTCGTGTAGACGAGGTCGAACTCGCCCGTCACCGCGGCGCGGGCGTCGAGCACATCGGTCTGCACCCACGTCGCGTCGAGCCCGAGTCGACCGGCGAGCGCGGCAGCGGCGTCGAGCGCGGGCCGGGAGAAGTCGACGCCGGTGACGCGAGCCCCGAGTCGAGCGAACGAGAGGGTGTCGGTGCCGATGTGGCACTGCAGATGACACAGATCGAGGCCGGAGAGGCCCTGCGGCAGGAACGGCGCGAGGGCCGCGACATCGGTGCGGACGACCGCGGAGAGGTGTTCAGGATCCTCGAAGGCGTCCAACCCGTACGCCTCCACGTGCAGGGGCACGCGGTCGTCCCAGTTCTCCCGGTTGGCGTCGCGGGCACGCACCCAGCTGATGCTGACATCGCTCGCGGTGGCTTCGCTCATCCCGTCACGGTACCGGCTCAGGCCCGCGCGACCGCAACGGAGACCGTTCGCATGAGACGATTCGGCGTCTTCAGGTCGATCCGCTAGGCTGTGCAGGTTGCCCGGGCACATCTGCGCCCAGGCACGTGCACAACACCCTCCTGCTTCCGGGAAAGTCCCGGAAGCCGTTCTAGTCCGAAGGAGGTGGGTAAGTGACGCACCAGTACGAGCTCATGGTCATTCTGACCCCCGAGCTGGACGAGCGCCAGGTTGCCCCCAACCTCGACAAGTTCCTGAAGGTCATCACCAACGATGGTGGCTCGATTGACAAGGTCGACATCTGGGGCAAGCGCCGTTTCGCCTACGAGATCAACAAGAAGACCGAGGGCATCTACGCCGTCGTGAACTTCACCGCGAGCAGCGATGCCACCAACGAACTCGACCGCCAGCTGAACCTCAGCGAGCTCGTGTTCCGCACCAAGGTGCTGCGCGCTGAAGAGGCACAGGCGATGGTCGCCGCCGAGGCCAAGCGGGCCGAGGAGAAGGCCGCTCGCAAGCCCAAGGCCGCGAAGGTCTAAGGCATCATGGCCGGCGAGACCGTCATCACCGTGGTGGGTAACCTCACCGCCGACCCCGAGCTGCGCTACACGCAGAACGGGCTGCCGGTGGCGAACTTCACCATCGCCTCGACGCCGCGCACCTTCGACCGCCAGGCGAACGAGTGGAAGGACGGCGATGCGCTGTTCCTCCGCGCGTCCGTGTGGCGCGAGTTCGCCGAGCACGTGGCCGGATCCCTGACGAAGGGCATGCGCGTCATCGCGCAGGGTCGCCTTCGTCAGCGTTCCTACCAGGACAAGGAAGGCGTCACTCGCACGTCGATCGAGCTGGAGGTCGACGAGATCGGCCCCTCGCTCCGGTATGCGACCGCCCAGGTCACCCGTGCCGCCTCGAACGGCGGCGGCGGGAACTTCCAGGGCGGACAGGGCGGCGGACGTCCGCAGCAGCAGCCCTCTCAGGAGCCGTGGTCGACCCCCGGGTCGTCGGGTTCCTCGAGCGCCGACGCGTGGAGCACTCCCGGCAGCTTCGGCGACGACACCCCCTTCTAGGGAGCGTCTTCGGTCGCTGGCTGAGCCGAACGCACACAAGATTCCGGATCCTCGGATCCGATCACCATTTCTCGTAAGGAAAACTCATGGCTGGAAAGTCGAGCGGCGACCGCCGCAAGCCGCGGAAGGGCGCGAAGAACGCCGCTCCCGCGAAGTCCATCCGCGTGGGTGTCATCGACTACAAGGACGTCGCGACCCTCCGCAAGTTCATCTCGGAGCGTGGAAAGATCCGCGCCCGTCGTATCACCGGTGTCTCGGTGCAGGAGCAGCGTCTGATCGCCAAGGCGATCAAGAACGCGCGCGAAATGGCGCTCCTGCCCTACGCCGGCGCTGGCCGCTAAGGGGTACCGACATGGCAAAGCTGATTCTCACGAATGAGGTCGCCGGGCTCGGTAGCGCCGGTGACGTGGTCGAGGTCAAGAACGGGTACGCCCGCAACTACCTCGTGCCGCAGGGTTTCGCCGTCGCGTGGTCGCGCGGTGGCGAGAAGCAGGTCGAGCAGATCCGCACCGCCCGTCAGGCGCGCGCGATCCACGACCGTGACGACGCCGTGGCGCTGAAGAACGCGCTCGAGGCTGCCAAGGTCCGCCTGGCCGTCAAGGCCGGCGCCGAGGGCCGTCTGTTCGGCTCGGTCAAGACCGCCGACATCGCCGCCGCCGTCGAGGCTGCGGGGGTCGGTGCGATCGACAAGCGCAAGGTGCACATCACCTCGCCGATCAAGTCGTCGGCGACCACGAGGCCACGTTCGTCTGCACGACGACGTGACGCCGTGATCACGCTGCAGGTCGTCGGGGATCCGCTAAGCTGTGCAGGTTGTCTGGGCACATCTGCGCCCGGGCACGTGCACACACCCTCCTGCTTCCGGGAAAGTCCCGGAAGCCGTTCTAGTCCGAAGGAGGTGGGTAAGTGACGCACCAGTACGAGCTCATGGTCATTCTGACCCCCGAGCTGGACGAGCGCCAGGTTGCCCCCAACCTCGACAAGTTCCTGAAGGTCATCACCAACGATGGTGGCTCGATTGACAAGGTCGACATCTGGGGCAAGCGCCGTTTCGCCTACGAGATCAACAAGAAGACCGAGGGCATCTACGCCGTCGTGAACTTCACCGCGAGCAGCGATGCCACCAACGAACTCGACCGCCAGCTGAACCTCAGCGAGCTCGTGTTCCGCACCAAGGTGCTGCGCGCTGAAGAGGCACAGGCGATGGTCGCCGCCGAGGCCAAGCGGGCCGAGGAGAAGGCCGCTCGCAAGCCCAAGGCCGCGAAGGTCTAAGGCATCATGGCCGGCGAGACCGTCATCACCGTGGTGGGAAACCTCACCGCCGACCCCGAGCTGCGCTACACGCAGAACGGGCTGCCGGTGGCGAACTTCACCATCGCCTCGACGCCGCGCACCTTCGACCGCCAGGCGAACGAGTGGAAGGACGGCGATGCGCTGTTCCTCCGCGCGTCCGTGTGGCGCGAGTTCGCCGAGCACGTGGCCGGATCCCTGACGAAGGGCATGCGGGTCATCGCGAAGGGTCGCCTGCGTCAGCGCTCCTACCAGGACAGGGAAGGCGTGACTCGCACGTCGATCGAGCTGGAGGTCGACGAGATCGGCCCCTCGCTCCGGTACGCGACCGCTCAGGTCACCCGTGCCGCCTCGAACGGCGGCGGCGGGAACTTCCAGGGCGGACAGGGCGGCGGACGTCCGCAGCAGCAGGCCTCGCAGGAGCCGTGGTCGACCCCCGGGTCGTCGGGTTCCTCGAGCGCCGACGCGTGGAGCACTCCCGGCAGCTTCGGCGACGACACTCCGTTCTAGGGAGCGTCTTCGGTCGCTGGCTGAGCCGAACGCACACAAGATTCCGGATCCTCGGATCCGATCATCATTTCTCGTAAGGAAAACTCATGGCTGGAAAGTCGAGCGGCGACCGCCGCAAGCCGCGGAAGGGCGCGAAGAACGCCGCTCCCGCGAAGTCCATCCGCGTGGGTGTCATCGACTACAAGGACGTCGCGACCCTCCGCAAGTTCATCTCGGAGCGTGGAAAGATCCGCGCCCGTCGTATCACCGGTGTCTCGGTGCAGGAGCAGCGTCTGATCGCCAAGGCGATCAAGAACGCGCGCGAAATGGCGCTCCTGCCCTACGCCGGCGCTGGCCGCTAAGGGGTACCGACATGGCAAAGCTGATTCTCACGAATGAGGTCGCCGGGCTCGGTAGCGCCGGTGACGTGGTCGAGGTCAAGAACGGGTACGCCCGCAACTACCTCGTGCCGCAGGGTTTCGCCGTCGCGTGGTCGCGCGGTGGCGAGAAGCAGGTCGAGCAGATCCGCACCGCCCGTCAGGCGCGCGCGATCCACGACCGTGACGACGCCGTGGCGCTGAAGAACGCGCTCGAGGCCGCCAAGGTCCGCCTGGCCGTCAAGGCCGGCGCCGAGGGCCGTCTGTTCGGCTCGGTCAAGACCGCCGACATCGCCGCCGCCGTCGAGGCTGCGGGGGTCGGTGCGATCGACAAGCGCAAGGTGCACATCACCTCGCCGATCAAGTCGGTCGGCGACCACGAGGCCACCGTTCGTCTGCACGACGACGTGACCGCCGTGATCACGCTGCAGGTCGTCGCCGCCAAGTAATTCTGCTGGCACTGATGCTCTGAACGGGGCCGTCTCCTTCGGGAGATGGCCCCTTTCGCGTGTCTCGGCGTCGGATCTCGGGTCGCCAGACCCGCCGGAATCTTCCCGACGGGCCTGGACGCCGCGCAGGTAGGCTCCCGGCATGAGCCGCTCGATCCGTTCCTGCGCCCTCGTCGCCGCCCTCGTCCTGCTGACGGGCTGCACCGCCTTCCCCTTCCCCGCTCCGCCGCTCTCGAACGAGGTCGTGCTGAACGCGCCGACAGGCAGTGCGGCAACGGTCGCCGAGAAGCTCGGACACCGCCTCGATGTCGCCGGAATCACCGAGCGCAGCATCAGTGCGAAGGACGACACGGTCACGGTCCGCTACAACCCTCCGCAGAAGGGCGGGAAGAGCGCCGCCGTGAAGGAGGAGCTGTTCACGGCTGCGGGCGAGCTCGGGATCCGTCCCGTGACGGCGATCGGCGCCGATACGGCCGTCGCGACCGACTGCACGAAGGAGGCGGAACCCTGCGCCGTATCGACCGATCAGCACGAGGACCTGGTGCTCGGCCCGTCCGCCGTCACGAGCACGCACCTCCGCAAGGCGGCCGCCGTCGATGCGCAAGGCCAATGGGCCGTGCAGCTCGATTTCACGAGCGCGGGCGCCGCCGCGATGAAGAAGCTCACCGATGCCGTCGCGTGCCAGGACGACGAGCAGCTCAAGCGATTCGCGATCCTCCTCGACGGCAAGATCCTGACGGCCCCGATCCTCCAGCTCGAATGTGGGCAGTCGCTCTCCGATTCCGCGCAGATCACCGGAGGGCTCGACCGCGACCAGGCCATGCAGATCTCCGCTCTGCTCTCGGCGCCACTGCCGGTCGGCGTGACGCGGGTGTCGAGGAAGCCGTAGAAGCGCCGGCACCGCGCGCCAGTGCAACCGCAGTGGCTGCGTCCGCTCGGATGAGCA